>NZ_LMKZ01000005.1:79483-281888 GCF_001422525.1 Sphingomonas sp. Leaf30
GCGGGGGAGGATTTGGTGGGGCCATCTTCGCGAACGATCCGTTTCGGTTTGCATAAATTGACCGGGCGTCGGGTGCGTGGGACATTTCGCGCTCGCACCGACACCGAGGATCTCTGCATGCCGATACCCGCCACCTGGTCCCCCCGCCTGCTTAGCGTGATGCGCATCGTCGTGGCGCTGGTGTTCTTCAGTCACGGTATTTCCAAGTTCTTCGGGCTGCCGCCCTTCCCGATGGCGATGACTCCGTTGCTGTACGTCGCGGGCGTCCTCGAGGTCGTGGGCGGTGCGTTGCTGATCGTCGGGCTGTTCACGCGGCCGGTGGCGTTCCTGCTGTCGGGCATGTCGGCGGCGGCCTATTTCCTCGCGCACGCACCGCAGGGGCCCTTCCCGATCGCCAATGGCGGCGAGGCGGCGGTGCTCTATTGTTTCGTGTTCCTTTACCTCGCCGCAGCGGGTGGCGGCGCGTGGAGCGTGGACGTGGGGCGCGGGCGCGGCTAATCCCGGCGGTATGGCTGATACAACCACCCGTAACGTCGCGCTGCTGATCGACGCCGACAACGCCTCGTCGGCGACGCTCGACCCGGTGCTGACCGTCCTTGCCGAGCTCGGGACGGTCAACGTCCGGCGCGTCTATGGCAACTGGTCCAAGCCCGCGCTGAAAGGCTGGCGCGACATGTCGATCAAGCACGGCATCGAGCCGCAGCAGCAGTTCGACCTGACCAAGGGCAAGAACGCGACCGACATGAAGATGACGATCGACGCGATGGACCTGCTGTTCCGCGGCCGGATCGACGGGTTCGGGATCATGTCGTCGGACAGCGACTTCATGCCGCTGGCGATGCGGATCCGCCAGGACGGCGTGCCCGTCTATGGCTTTGGCACGAGCCGCACGCCCGAGGGGTTTCGCCAGGCGTGCACGCGCTTCATCGACGTCAGCGCGCTCGACGACGAGTCCGAGCCGATGCCGCTGTCGCTGCCGCCCGCGATCGGTGGCGAGAAGGCCCCTGCCCCCGCCGCGCCGGCCGCGCGCCGGTCGCGCGGCGGCGAGCCGATCGGGTCGGACCTGATCAAGCTGCTGATCGACGCGTACAACGCGGGCAAGCGCGACGAGAAGGGCTATCAGAGCCTGACCGAGCTCGGGCAGCGTGCGGGCAACCGGTCGAGCTTCGATGCGCGCAACTATGGCTTCAACCATCTGTCCGAGCTGATCGAGGCGGTGCCCAATTTCCAGACCGAACGCCGTGACGGCGGTCGGATCTACGTCAAGCGGGTCCGCTGAGCGCCCGCACCGGTCGCTCAGTCGAGACCGGTGCAGTCGCCGCCAAGCTTCGTCCCGCCCCGCGCGGCGAAGCTGCCCAGTTCACGCGCGTCGCGTTTCGCGATGAGCGTGGTGGTACTCGGCTTGCCGTCCTTGAGAACCGCGACGGTCCAGGCGTCGACGGGCCCGGTCGGTGTCGCGACGCTCTGGCTGCCGGTGACGGTCAGCGTGAAGCGGCCGATCCCGCCGTCATACTGGTAGAAGGGCAGCGAGAAGCTCCTGCCCATCGCGAGCGGCAAGGCGCCGAACGTCACGCCCCAGAGATTGCCCTCCCAGATCGGTCCCGCCACCGCGACGTCGATCGGCGTGACGACGGCCTTGTCGGTCTTCGTTCCGACGATGCGACCGGGGGTGTAGCGAAGCGCGACATGCTCGACCCCGCTCCGGCTGTTGTCGAAGGTGATCGGCGTCAGATCGTCGCGGTTCAGGACAAAGTGATCGCGCATCGCGAAATTCGCCATCGGTACGCGCTGATGGACGACGATATCCCAGGCCGGCCGACCGCCGACGCGGATGGCGCGGATGACCTGGCGGGTTGCGCCGATGACGGTCTGGTCGGATGATGTTCCGGCGGCCTGCGTGCCTGCGGGGGAGCCGGGGCGGTAGATCGCGAAACACTGGTCGACCGGCTTGACCCTGTCGCCCTGCGGCGCGGTTACCGCAGCCGCTGCGGCAGCTAGCATCATCAGCATGTCCATCATCCCCACCCCGTCATTGTGGGAGAGGTGTGCTACGGACATCATACACGCGTCAAGCGATCAGTCCGGAAGCACGATCCTCGGATCGGGGATGTCGAGGACCGCACAGGTGCCGCGCGCGGCATTCTCGATCACGATCGTGCCGCGCAACTGCCGGGCAAGGCTGCCGATCATCCGCATGCCGAGGCTTTTGCGCGAGGCGGCCTTGAGGTCGAAATCGGCGGGCAGCCCGACGCCGTCGTCGGACACGGTCAGCAGGATCCGGCCGTCGGCGTTGCGAATCGTCACCGCGATGACGCCGCCACCCTCGCCGTAAGCATATTTGATCGCGTTGGTGACGAGCTCGGTGACGAGCAGGCCGAGCGGGATCGCAGTATCCGCGCTGATCCGGATCGCGTCGATGTCGCAGTCGATCCGGTGCAGCGGCGCCTGTTCGGCCAGCCCCGTCGCGATTCCGCAGACGAGATCGTCGAGCGCGACGATCCCGACCTGTTCGCCACGCCAGAGCTGGTCATGTGTCTGTGCGATCGCGGTGATGCGCGCCTGCGCGTCGCCGAGCAGCCGCGTGATGCGCGGGTCGTCATCCTCCTGCATCTGGAGGTTGAGCATCGCCGAGACGAGCGCGAGGCTGTTCTTGACGCGGTGGCTCGCCTCGCGCGTGAGCAGCTCCTGATGTTCCATCGCGTCGCTCAAGCGCTGTTCGGCCTGTTGCCGCTCGATCGCGACGCCGATCAGGTTGGCGAACCCCTGCATGAAGGCGAGGTCGGCGGGCTCGAACTTGCCCTCGTCGGGGCTGTCGACCTCGAGCACGCCGAAGCGCTTGCCCGACGTCTCGACCAGCACGTTGATCGCGCGGCGGATATGGTGCTCGGCCATGAAGGCGGGCGTACGGAACCGCTCCTCATTCTCGAGATGGTTGGAGATCACCGGCTGGCCGGTCTCGAGCGCGAAGCCCGCGGGCGAGGCGAGATCGGTGCGCATCTCGGCCGATCCGACCACGCCCGGCGCCCAGCCGATCCCCGCGCGCACGAACAGGCTGTCCTGTTCGGGGCGATATTCGAGGAACTTGCAGTATTTCGAGCGCATCCCCTCGCCGCACAATTCGGTGGCACGCTGGAGCATCGGTTCGAGATCGCGCGCGCGCAGCGCCTCGATCCCGAAATCGGCCAGTATCGATTGCTGGCGAAGCCGGTATTGCAGCTCCCCGGCACCCGGGGGGGCATCTCCACCGGGGGAGTGTTCGATAACTGTCACGCCTGCTCCGTTCGTGGGGACCAATATGTCTCCTACCGACCCCGGTTAGGGGATCAACATGGCGCTTGCGTGGCAGGCACCAGCTCGGTCCTACACCACCCTCGTCATCCTGACGAAAGTCGGGATCCAGAGCAATCAAGCGGGCCGCCTGTGACCCTGGATCCTGACTTTCGTCAGGATGACGGAGTTTGGATGGTAGGTGGACGCCCGCCGCAGCCCGGAAACATGGGCCGCGGCGGGTTTCACAAGCTCAGCGCGTGAGCTTCTTGTACGCCAGACGCGTCGGGCGGTCGGCGGCGTCGCCGAGGCGGCGGCGCTTGTCCTCCTCGTAGGATGCGTAATTGCCCTCGAACCACTCGACATGGCTGTCGCCCTCGAAGGCGAGGATGTGCGTGGCGAGGCGATCGAGGAAGAAGCGGTCATGGCTGATGACCACCGCGCAGCCGGCGAACGTCTCGAGCGCCTCCTCGAGCGCACGCAGCGTCTCGACGTCGAGATCGTTGGTCGGCTCGTCGAGCAGGAGGACGTTGCCACCCTCCTTGAGCATCTTGGCCATGTGGACGCGGTTGCGCTCGCCGCCCGAGAGCTGGCCGACCTTCTTCTGCTGGTCCTGCCCGCGGAAGTTGAACGCGCCGACATAGGCACGCGTGCCCATTTCCTGCTTGCCGAAGCGGAAGATCTCGAGCTCGTCGGAGATTTCCTGCCAGACATTCTTGTTCGGATCGAGATCGTCGCGGCTCTGGTCGACATAGCCGAGCTTGACGGTCGAGCCGACCTCGATCGTGCCCGTGTCCGGGGTTTCCTGGCCGGTGATGAGCTTGAACAGCGTCGACTTGCCCGCGCCGTTCGGGCCGATCACGCCGACGATGCCGCCCGGCGGCAGCGTGAAGTCGAGACCGTCGAACAGCAGCTTGTCGCCGTACGACTTGGTCAGGCCCTTCGCCTCGATCACCTTGCCGCCGAGACGCGACGGCAGCTGGATCAGGATCGCGGCCTTGCCGGCGACGCGGTTCTCCTGCTTCTCCATCAGCTCGTCGAACGCGCGGATACGCGCCTTCGACTTGGTCTGGCGCGCCTTGGGGGTCTGGCGCATCCACGCCAGCTCGTCGGCGATCGCCTTCTGCTTGCCGGCCTCTTCGCGCTCTTCCTGGCTGAGGCGCTGGGCCTTCTTCTCCAGATAGCCCGAATAGTTGCTCTCATAGGTGTAGTAGCGGCCGCGATCGAGCTCGAGCACCCAGTTGACGACGTTGTCGAGGAAGTAGCGGTCATGCGTCACGAGGATGACGTTGCCGGTATATTCCTTGAGGTAGTTCTCGAGCCACGACACGCTCTCGGCGTCGAGATGGTTGGTCGGCTCATCGAGCAGCAGGATCTGCGGCTTCTCCAGCAGCAGCTTGCAGAGCGCGACGCGGCGCTTCTCGCCGCCCGAGAGATTCTCGACCGAGGCATCGCCCGGCGGGCAGCGCAGAGCCTCCATCGCCTGTTCGAGCTGGCTGTCGAGCGCCCAGCCGTCGACCGCGTCGATCTTGGCCTGGAGATCGCCCATCTCCTCCATCAGCGCGTCGAAATCGGTGTCGTCCTGCGGATCGCCCATCTCGGCCGAGATCGCGTTGAACCGGTCGACGAGGTCGGCGACGGGGCGGACGCCGTCCTTGACGTTGCCCATCACGTCCTTGGTCGGATCGAGCTGCGGCTCCTGCGCGAGATAGCCGACATTGACGCCCTCGGCCGCCCAGGCCTCGCCGGTGAAGTCGGGATCCATGCCCGCCATGATCTTCATCAGCGTCGACTTGCCCGACCCGTTGGGGCCGATGATCGCGATCTTGGCGGACGGAATGAACTGGAGGTGGATGTTGTTGAGGACGGGCTTTGCGGCACCGGGGAAGGTCTTGGTCAGACCCTTCATGACGTAGGTATACTGGACGGCCATGTGGGTGCCGAGCTCCATGCTTGAATGAGGCGGGATTTGACGTGCGCAGATAGCGATGCGGCGGGCCGTTGGCAAACGGGGAGCGGCGACATAGGCTGTCGCGGATGATGAAGCACACGCTCGCGGTATTGGCCGCCTCCACCCTGTCCGTTCCTCTCATGGCACAGCGGACCGCACCACCCGCCCCTGCCCCGGTCGACGCGAAGGTCGCAGCGCTCCGCGATGCCGCGCTCAAGGACGACGTCGCCTATGACATCGTCGAGGGGATGACGACCGAGATCGGACCCAGGCTGGCGGGGACCGAGGCGGAGGCGCGTGCGCGCGCCTGGTCGGTGACGAAGCTGAAGGCGCTGGGGTTCAAGAACGTCCGGATCGAGCCGTACCAGATGCCCGTCTGGGTGCGCGGCGTCGAGACGGGGTCGATCCTGTCGCCCTTCCCGCAGGCGCTGAAGCTGACCGCGCTCGGCAATTCGGGTGCGACGCCGGTCGGCGGGCTCACCGCGCAGGTGGTGGTGTTCAAGACCTATGGCGACCTGGCGGCGGCGCCCGCGGGGAGCCTTGCCGGCAAGATCGCCTATGTCGGCAATGCGATGGAGCCGACGCAGGACGGGTCGAGCTATGGCGCGTTCGGCCCTGCACGGTTCGTGGGGCCGGCGATGGCGGCGAGCAAGGGTGCAGCCGCGACCGTGATCCGCTCGATCGGCACCGACCACCACCGCAATCCGCATACCGGCACGACCAACTTCCCCGAGGGCGTCACGCCGATCCCGTCGGCGGCGCTGTCGGTGCCCGATGCGGAGCTGATCGAACGGATCGCGACGCGCGGCAAGCCGATCACGATGACGCTCGTCCTGACCCCGCGGATGACGGGTACGCACGAATCGGGGAACGTGATCGCCGAAGTGCCGGGGACCGATCCCAAGGCGGGAATCGTGCTGGTCGGCGGGCATCTCGACAGCTGGGATCTCGGCACGGGCGCGATCGACGATGCGAGCGGCGTGGCGATCACCGCGGCGGCTGCCAAGCGCATCCTCGACGGCCCGCGCCCGCGGCGCACGATCCGCGTCGTCTGGTTCGGCGCCGAAGAGGTCGGCGGTTTTGGCGGCAAGGCCTATGCCGAGGCGCACAAGACCGAGCGCCACGCGACCGCGGGCGAATCCGATTTCGGCGCGGATCGCGTCTGGCGGTTCGAGACCAACCTGCCCGACAGCGCGAAGCCGGTCGCCGATCGCCTCGCCTCCGCGCTCGCCCCGCTCGGCATCGCGCGCGGCGCAGGGGTCGGCGGTGACGGCACCGATGTCGGCCCGACGATGGCGCTGGGCGTCGCGGCGATCGACCTCAACCAGTCGGGCACGCGCTATTTCGACACGCATCACACGCCCGACGACACGCTCGACCGGGTCGATCCCGAGCAGCTTCGCCAGAACGTCGCGGCGTGGACGACGATGCTCGCGATCGTGGCCAATGCGCCCGAGGAAATCGGCTCGGTCGTGCCAAGAAAGTGACCAGTTGCGGCAACCCGCCCGTCATCGGACTGTCGCAAAGCTTGCTGGGCGATGAATTTAGCGGATTGACCGCCGGTCGGGGGCCGCTATTTGACGGGGCTTCGCGACGGCAATCGGGTCGGCCGCGAGTGAAACTATGCTTGGGAGCATTCGAATGAAGAAGATCGTTCTGATCGCTGCTGCCGCCGGCCTGATGTCCGTCGCAGCCTGCAGCAAGTCGCCAGAAGCCGCCGCAGTTGAGAACAACGCGGACATGCTGGCTGACAACATGGAAATGCAGGCTGACAACATGGACGCCATGGCGGACAACACCTCGAACGCTGTCGCAACCGACGTGCTCGAGAACGCAGCCGACAACATGAACGCAGCAGCAGACAACGTCCGCGATGCTGCCGACGAGAAGACCGACAACATGAACTAAGACCTTGTCGGGCGCTTGCGCTCGACAGCGTTTTAGAGTCGGAAAGGGCGTTCCTTCGGGAGCGCCCTTTTTCTTTGGCACCCTTTTTCTTTGGAAACGCTTGCGCTAACGCAGGCGGCGGTGGGGCCTGTAGCTCAACGGTTAGAGCTGGCCGCTCATAACGGCTAGGTTGCGGGTTCGATTCCTGCCGGGCCCACCAATTTCAAAAATCTCAGTCTCCATAATCTCAGTCTCCATATCGCCGCAATAAGCCGCAGCAATGCTCCACATCTCCCCGGTTTTCTTGTCAGGCATTCCATAACTACCCGTCGCAGATCAGGCGTTCCGGGGGCGGCTCAGGGGGTATTTTCGGATTGCCCGCATCCGATACCCCCGCAAGGCCATCCGAACATGCAGCCGGCGATTTCCAAACCCCCCGGCCGCAGCCGCACATGATGCGCGGCAACGCCTTGTCTCGCGCAGTCTGACAGGATCCTGCGGCTCCTATACTCCACAGCCCGGGAACGCGTGAGGATTCGGAAATTCAAGCAGCTCGGGGGGGCTGGACGTCACCAATGACCCACGTAGCCCGTCGTCAAATAAATGACTGTTGGGTCACTCTTCGTGTCTTGTTAACCATACAAAAACAGGACTTATTGCGCGCTATGACGGTGCGAAACGCGCCGCGGAGCAGAGGGTGTTTCAATGGTAATGATCCTGGTGGGCTGGGCCAGCTCTTCCGTCGCAGCTTTTCTCTTTCTCGGGTACGCCGCTCACAAGCTCAAACACGTATGAAGCGGGAACTGGGTTAGGATCCACACGCGTTCTATCCGGAAGAGGACGGGCTCGACCGGGGAGCCGACCGCGCGCGTCGAGCGACTGACGACGGGCCGACCTGCACCTACCAACCAGTTGATCGGAAGGGACGGACGCCGCCTCTATGCCGCGCGTGGCGGCAAGGCCGGGTCCGTCGATGAGCACCCTCCCTTCGGTCGCCGCGACGTTCAGAGCTTCAGATTGCACCTTCGGCTGCATGGCCAGACGCGATGCGGTTTCTGGTCATCGATCACGATCATGCATGTCCGATGGCGCTTTTCATCCGTAAGATCATGAGGCGCAGCGCCCGCCGCCAGTTGCGACACCGCATCCGTCACGATCGGGCTGGAAAACTTCCGTCGGGAAGTGGAGCACCTGCACCTTTCCCGATCGGTAGGGGAACCTGGACCACTCCCGCGGCTTGCTCAGGGAATTCCGCATCAAATAACCGACGAATCCAAGGATATGCGGAGGTCTCCTATAATCCGATTGGAGTAGTGCGTCTTAAGCCATTAGGATTATCGTCGAGAATTCCGGAGTATGATAAGGAAAGAATGGCGACGCTGGTTGCCGACTTTCGAGGATAGTCCCATGATAAACAAGGCAATCATAGTCGGAATGCTTGGATTGACGGCAATTTGTGCGACACCCGCTGCAGCTGTATCAATCATGGACCCGACCGACGACTTCATTCCGTCATATACTGCGGGTCCACGTTTTGCAGATCTCGACGTCACAGGCTTCTCGGTCAATTACGACAGTATGTCGCAATTCTTCACGCTAGGCGCCACTTTTGCCGGGGATATCGATCCGCAGACGGCGGGTCTGTACATTTTCGGCGTCAACACCGGTACAGGCATCGCCAGGCCTTTTGCCTCGATCGGTCAACCCGATGTGATCTTCAATCAGGCCATCGTGATACAGAAGACCGGCACCGGATCGGTCGGTCCAAACGCCTTGGACCCAGCTGGTATTTCCATCGCTGGAAACATGCTGACAGCGCGGGTTCCGCTCGCCTTGCTGCCGAGCACGGGCTTTGGGCCAATGCAATATGGGTTTAATCTATGGCCCCGAAACGGTGTGGGTAACGTCAACCAGATTACGGATTTTGCACCTGAGAATGCGACCGTTTCGATCGGCGCGGTTCCAGAGCCGGCAACGTGGCTCATGATGCTCGTCGGCTTCGGGGGAGTTGGCTTCAGCCTCCGCCGGCGCATCGGTAAAGTCGTCACAGGTACTGTTTACGCCTGATCTCGATGGCAGTTCATCCCAGATAGAGCCGCCGCCCTTCAATGGTCGGCGGCTTTTCAGTCCAGCGTCATCTGCGTCTGATTTCTGACCCCAGAATGAGGGCATCGAGGATCCTGCAGCTTGCTGAACTATATAATCGCCGAAGGGGTGCCTAGTGCGACAATATGCTCGACGGCGTCCTCGGTAATTTCCTGGGCACCCTCCAGCCCGAATTCGCCGAGATAGGACCAGGCGACCCACCCGACATATCTCGGCAGGCCCGGAATGGCGAGGCAGACCGATCGGCCGATTGTCACGCCATAATCCGCTTTCACCCGAAAACCACGCGTGGAGACGCCCGTCACGGTCGCGGGTATCATTTCGCCCAGAGGGGTGATCAGAAGCGCCCCCAGGTTGATGAGATGCCGGGATGCGCAACGACGTTCGATCAGCGCCGGCGAGATATCGCTCGCGATTTTGCGATACATATTCATTTCGACGCACGTCCGGGCAGTCTACGTTGTTGCGCACACGTGGCCATCACGATCGCTGGCTTTGCATCGAAGGCTGGACTTCCTTATCGCCTTCGCGATCGACGTCGGTCTGCTTGCTTATGGCGTGGACAATCGCCTCTGCTTCCTTCTTCAACGCGATGATCCGCGCCCTGTCGTCGTCCGTGATGAAGTCACGAGGTTTTTCATCGAAGACGCACAGCGCCCCGAGTACGGTGCCGTCTTCGTCGCGTAGCGGCGCACCGATATAGAATTGAATGCCCTCGATCGTGTCCACGAAAGGGTTGCCGGCGAAACGCTCGTCTGCGCCTGCGTCCGGAACGATCGTCAGTTCGTCGGGGGATAGAATGGCATGCGCACAGAAGGACGTTGACCTCTTATATACACCGGCCTCGAAACCCGCTGCCGACAATACATAGGTCGAGTCCTGATAGACGATGGTGATGGCTGCGGACTTTGCCTTCAGGGTATCGCGGACAGCATCCAAGATCGGCCGGAATCTGCCGACATGCGGACTTGCGATGAGATTGCTTGTCGCAATGGCCCTTTCGCGCTCGCGTTCATTCTCCGGCTTATCCGCCATGATGTAGAACGAGATCGACATATCATATCCTAGCCCTATGTGCCCAATCGAGCAGATAGGGAGCCTAAGCGTCCGTTTGCCCGGCCTATGACGATATAAAGCAATAGCTAACAAAGGGTTGGCATCACCGCCCGCCCTATCGAACGGCACCCTCCCCTTGTCTCTCCCGACGTTCAGCGGGCAATCCAGGCGGTGATTCCGGCGGGGCTGCGGAAGTCGTCGACTGCGCGGACGTCGAGCGTGGGATAGGCGGCGCGGACCATGTCGGCGAGCGCGGTGCCGGGGCCGAGTTCGAGCAGACGGTCGACGCCGCGTTCGACGAGTGCCTCGAGCGTGGCGGCCCAGTCGATCGTCGTGTCGAGCTGCGCCGCAAGTCCTGCGATGCCGGCGGCGCCGCGGACGATCGTGGCGTCGGTTGCGCCGATCAGCGTACGACCCCGGATCGGCCGTGCGGGCTGGGCTTCGAGCAGCGCGGCGTGAAACGGGGCGACCGCGGCGGACAGGCGACGGGTGTGCGACGCGACGCGGACCGCGATCGGGCGGGCGGTTGCTGCACCCTGCGACAGTGCCGCGTCGCAACAGGCGGCGACCTGCCCGCGGGTGCCGCCGATCACGAACAGCAGCCCGGGATTGACGATCGCGATGCCGCAGTCGAACCGCGTGACGAGCGCCTCGACCGCGTCGCGCGGCAGGCCGCGGACGAAGCCGAGGCCATCCTCCGCGCCGCCAGCCGCGTCCATCGCCGCCGCTCGCGCCGCGGTGAGCCGCAGCGTGGCGGCTGGCGACCACAGGCCGGCAATGCCCCAGGCGGTCATCTCGCCGACGCTATAACCCGCGACCAGCGCCGGACCGATCGGTTCGAGACACGCCGCGGCCGCCAGTCCGCGCGCGACGCACAGGATCTGGCTCGTCGCATTGGCGTGGAGTCGGTCGTCCGCGGCGGTCCGGACGAGCTGATGGACGTCCTGTCCGAGGATCGCGGCGGCCTCGGCCAAGATCGGTGCGGCGGCGGGCTGGTCGACGAACAGGTCGAACATCGCGCGGTCCTGCCGCCCCTGCCCCGAGCAGAGCAGCGCGAGCGTCACGCGTCGTGCGCCGCGGCTAAGAACGTCATTGCGAGCAGGTCCGCACAGCCCCCCGGACTGAGCCGCCGGGCGACGAAGCGGTGATGGACCGCGATCGCACGCGCGCGCCAGTCCGCCGCGGCAATGCCCCCGGCTGCGAGGAAGGCGCGGGCCTCGGCTTGCGCGAAGGCGAGACCGGACGGGCCGCCGCGATAGAGGAGATTGGTGTCCTCGACGCCGACGATCAGCGTCATCAGGACCTGCACCGCCTGCGCGTTCCGGTCGTCGGGCCGCAGGCGCCGCGCGGTGGCGAGTGCGGGCAAGGCGGTGGCGTAGAGTGCGGGGAAGCCGGCGGCGGCCTCGGCCCGTGCGCCGCCCGCGGCATGGCGGCGCGCGACCGTGGTGCCATGACTGTGGAGCGCGACGGGCCCGCGCAGGATCTCCGCGCCCCAGTGCTGCGCGACGATCGTCCCGAGCGGTGCGACGAGACCATAGCGCGCGCGGAACCCCGTAGCGGCGCAGAGCAGCCCCATGCCGAAGATCGCGCCGCGGTGCGTGTTCACCCCGCCCGTCGCGACCATCATCGCCGCCTCCGCCGCGATGCCGATCGCGCGCAGCCGGTCCATCCCCGCGCCCGCGGCGCCCGCCTGGGCCAGCGCGGCGAGATAGGGTGCGAGCGCGTCGGCGCTGCGGTTCATCATCGCCGCATCCATGTCGTCATGCGCACCCGCATCCACCGGGCTGACGAGGCCGGGTTTGGGATAGGTCGCGATCTCGCGACGGAGGCACAGAGCAGCGGCGTGGCCGATCGCGTCGGCGTCGACGACGGGTGTCGTCGCGACGAGCGCGGTCATGCGAACACCGCCGCGCGCGGGGTCACGCCGTTCGCGTGCGCCGCCTTGACGAGCAGATCGGGGGCGTCCGACGCCCATTCGCGCCACTGCACCGCATGCCCTTGTGGGGTGAGCAATTCGCCGTCGATCCGCATCGGTGCGGTCGCTCCGATCGTCAGAAGCGCGCGGGCACGTGCGGTCGCGGTGCGCTGATCCGCCACCGTCCAGAGCAGGTCGAGATCCGAACCCGGCGACAGATAGGCCAGCCCGGTCAGATGCGCCCAGGCGAGGCTGCCGAAACAGCGCGTGTCCGGGTCCAGCGTGACGAGCGCGGCGATGCTGTCCTGCCAGGCGGGGGGTGCCGCCGCCGCCGCATCGCGCAGCAGCGGCGGCGGGGCGTCGGCCCGGATCGCGTCGGGGGGCACGGCGAAAGCGAGCCGCTGCTTGCCGATCGACGGCGGCAGCGGCAGCCCGAGCGGGACCAGGCACGGCAGTTCGCCGACGACCTGCCGCCGCGCGATTAGGGGGCGGTCGTCCCTGGCCCAATCGGCCAGCAGCGCCGGGGCGTTGGCGAGCCCGTGCGCAGCGAGGATGGCGGGCCAGCGCTGCGGGTCGATCCAGACCAGCCGGTGTCGGTCGAAACGCATCAGCGTCGCGCCGCCGCGTCCACCTCGTCCGCGATCGCCGCGGCCTTGGGCCGGCCCTGACGCTCTGCCCCGAGCGTCGCGCGCGCATCGTGGTCGCGCGGCGTGGCGAGCAGCACCGCGAGCTGATCCGCCAGGCTGCGCTGCGGATCCCAGACCTCGGCGACGCCGCCGACGCTGACCAGATTGTCGAGGCCGGGGGCGAAGACCGGGGTGGTCTTTGCCTTGTCCTCGAGCAGATCGATCGACAGCTTGGTGACGCGCGCCATCGAGGCGAGGTCCATGACTTCGGGATGCGCGCCGGGCAGCGCGACGAGCGTGTCGCAGGCGAGCGCGGTGGCGATGAACGCGCCGGCCGCGCTGCCGCCATAGAGCAGGCCGATCGTGCGGTGGCCGCGCGCCTCGGCGAGCAGGAGCGACTTGGCAAGGTGCGCGAGATATTCGCTGAGGCCGAGCAGTTCGTCGCGGCGGCTCATCCGCTGGCTCGCGCTGTCGACGAGGAAAAGGATCGGCGCTTCGTCGTCGCTGCGCGCAATCGCGAGCACCGCGGCGGACAGGCGGATCGCCTGGTCGATGCCGATCGGCGCGCGCGCGGTGGCGCCGATGACATGCACGACCCGTCCGTCGGGCGATGTGCCGCGGCCAAACAGCAGGTCGCCCTCCGCGGTGACATCATGGCCGGCCGGAAACAGCGAATCGAGGATCTCAGCGGGCGTCATCGGCGCTCTCCCGGTATTGGGCGGCAAGGGTCGCGAAGGCGGCGGAAGGCATGTCGGGGACCGCCTGCGGGTCATCGATGCCGAGCGTGCGCCAGATGTCGGTCGCGTCGGCGGCGTCGCCGAACCGGGCGATGCGGCGTTCGAGGCGGTCCTGCTCCGCGTCCAGAGTGGCCAGATCGAGACCGGGTCGCTCCCCTCTCCCGAACGGGAGGGGGGAGGCGTCCCGGACGGAACCCGCCTTGGCTGGTCGCCCGAGCGCCGCGAGCATCGCCGCGCGGAACGCCGCGGCATCGTCGTCGACGAACAGGTCCGCGCCGCCGATCAGCGTCCGGTGCTTGCCGCCCATCGTCCGCCAGACCAGGGCGCGGTCGCGCGAGTCGAATTCCTCGACGCCCTTGTTGGTCTCGATCACCTCGGGGCCGGTGACGCTGATCCGCCCCTGTTCGGATATGGTCAGCGTCGAGCAGCAGCCGGCGATCAACCCGCCGCCGCCATAGCAGCCCGCGCGGCCGCCGATCAGTCCAACGACGCGCACGCCCGCGATCCGCGCTTCGGTGATCGCGCGCATGATCTCGGCGATCGCGATCTCGCCGGCATTGGCCTCCTGCAGACGGACGCCGCCGGTGTCGAACGCGATCACGACGTCGCGGTTGAGGGCTTTGGCGGCGCTGAGCAGGCCGGTGAGCTTGGCGCCGTGCACCTCGCCGAACGCGCCGCCCATGAAGCGGCCCTCCTGCGCGGCGATCAGGATCGGTGTGCCGTCGACGGTCGCAGCGCCGACGACGATGCCGTCGTCAAACTGCGCGGGCAGGTCGAAGATGCCGAGATGCGGGCTGGTCTCGCGCCGCTCGGGGCCGACATATTCGGTGAAGCTGCCGGTATCGACCAGCGCCGCGATCCGCTCGCGCGCGCCTGCCTCGTACCAGCTTTGATGACGGTTGCTCATGCTTCGGGCTCCTCGATCATGCGGACGGCCTGGGCGAGGCGCAGCGACACGGTATCGGGTCGCGCGCCGCCATCGTTGATCGCGATCCGCAGGCCGCCGGCGGCGCGCCGGCCGACGAAATCGGCGACCACCGCGTCCCACAGATCGCGAAAGCCGTGCGCCGCGGTGCTGATCTCGATCGCGCACCGATCGGCCGCGGCGCCGCGCTCGACCAGCACTTCCAGATTGCCCGACGCGACCACGCCGACCAGCGCCATCGCGCGCGTGCCGCCCGCGGGCACGGGCGCGGCGATATCGAAATGCAGGATTTCCATGCTTCTATCCCCTACCAGTTCCGGAACCGGCTCGGCGGCCGGTAGAGCCCGCCCGAGGCGAGCATCAGGTCCTTGATCGAACGCGCGGCCAGCATGTTGCGGTTCGCGTCGAGCGGGTCGATGCCGAGATCCTCGGGCCGCTGGATGATCTTCCGCTCGCGCAACCGCTCGACCATCGCCTTGTCACGGCCACGGCCAATCTCGGTAAAGCCCGCCACGCCGCGGATCGCCTGTTCGCGCTCGTCCGCATTGCGGCAGAGCAGCAGGTTGGCGATGCCCTCTTCGGTGACGATGTGCGTGGTGTCGTCGGCATAGACCATGATCGGTGCGAGATCGAGATCGAGCTTCTCCGCCAGTTCGAGCGCGCCGAGCTTCTCAACGAACAGCGGTGCGTTACCCTCGCCGAACGTCTCGCCGATCTGGACGACAAGCTTCCGGCCGCGGCGCAAGGGTGCCGCGGTGTCGGGATCCGCCTCCGCGCCGGCCTGCAACCAGGGTGCGCTGGGATGGCGCCGGCCGCGCGCATCCGACCCCATGTTGGGCGCTCCGCCAAAGCCGGCGATGCGGTTCGCGGTGATCGTCGAACTGTGCCCGGCGAGGTCGATCTGCAGCGTCGAGCCGATGAACATGTCGCAGGCATACAGCCCCGCGGTCTGGCTGAAGGCACGGTTCGAGCGGAGCGAGCCGTCGGGGCCGGTGAAGAAGATGTCGGGCCGCGCGGCGAGATAATCCTCCATGCCGACTTCGGAGCCGAAGCAGTGGACCTGCTCGACCCAGCCCGCCTCGATCGCGGGGATCAGCGTCGGGTGCGGGTTGAGCGCCCAATGCGTGCAGATCTTGCCCTTCAGCCCGAGCTTCTCGCCATAGGTCGGCAGCAGCAGCTCGATCGCCGCGGTGTTGAAGCCGATGCCGTGGTTCAACCGGCGCACACCGTAGGGCTGATAGAGCCCCTTGATCGCCAGCATCGCGGTGAGGATCTGAGTCTCGGTCATGGCGGCCGGATCGCGCGTGAACAGCGGCTCGACATAAAAGGGTCGCCCCGCGTCGAGCACGAAATGGACCTGGTCGCCGGGGATGTCGACGCGCGGCAGCGTATCGACGATCTCGCCGACCTGCGCGATCACCAGGCCGCTGCCGAAGCTGGTCGCCTCGACCACGGTCGGCGTGTCCTCGGTATTGGGGCCGGTATAGAGATTGCCGTGACGGTCCGCGCTGACCGCGGCGATCAGCGCGACCTGCGGCGTCAGGTCGACGAAATAACGCGCGAACAGTTCGAGATAGGTGTGGATCGCGCCGAGCTCGATCTTGCCGCCGAACAGCATCTTCGCGATCCGTGCCGATTGCGGGCCGGAATAGGAGAAATCGAGCCGCTTCGCGATCCCGCTGTCGAAGACGTCGAGATGCTCGGGCAGGACGACGCCAGACTGGACCATGTGCAGGTCGTGGATCCGTTCGGGATCCATCGCGGCCAGCCCCCGGGCCAGCACGTCCGCCTGTTTCTGGTTGTCGCCCTCGATGCAGACCCGGTCGCCGGGCCTGAGCACCGCTTCGAGAAAGTCGACGAGCGTTTCGGGATCGACCAGCTTGCCGGTGGCAAAGCCCTGGCCCGCCGCGATCCGCTCCTCGCGCATCTGCTTGCGCGTATTCCATTGCCGCACCGCATCGCCTCCTGACGCTTATTCTGACCCTCTTGTATTCGCTATTGCTCCAAAGGCAACCCTGTGCATACTTGACGGCGTATAAGACGCCAGATCGAATACATTGAGAGGATATGCCATGAGCGAGTCCCTACCCGTTGCCGCCGCAGATGCGGGACGCGGCGCATGATCGCCGGAGTCGCGCTGCTCGCGATCTGTACGCTGATAGGGCAATTGCTGGGCGAAGGCCTTGGCGTGCTGCTCGGCGTGAAGGCCAATGTCGGCGGAGTCGGCATCGCGATGATCCTGCTGATCGCCGCGCGGATGTGGCTGAAGACCCGCGGCCGCTACAATGAAGGCGTGTCGCGCGGGATCGGCTTCTGGGGCGCGCTGTATATCCCGATCGTCGTCGCGATGGCGGCGCAGCAGGATGTCGTCGCCGCGGTCGAGGGCGGTCCGATCGTCCTGATCGCGGGCGTCGGCGCGCTGCTGCTGTGCTTCAGCGCGGTCGCGATCATCAGCCGGCTGTCGGGCACGCCCGAGACGATGGACGAGATCGAGGCGCGCGAGTCGCGTGAAGCCGCGATGGCGATCGCCGCCGGATCCCCCGCCCCGATCACCCCGCGCTAAGGACCGAACGCATGGAAATGATCACCAAGGTCCTGACCGCCAATGCATTGCTCACCGCGTTTGCGGTCGTCGGCATCGTCATGTGGCTGTCGAA
Source organism: Sphingomonas sp. Leaf30 (assembly GCF_001422525.1). Classification (NCBI taxonomy): domain Bacteria; kingdom Pseudomonadati; phylum Pseudomonadota; class Alphaproteobacteria; order Sphingomonadales; family Sphingomonadaceae; genus Sphingomonas; species Sphingomonas sp. Leaf30. The sequence continues at coordinate 96,611 of NZ_LMKZ01000005.1, forward strand.
CATCCTGTCCGCCAAGCTGACCATGGGCCGGGTCCATGGCTCGGCGATCGCAATCCTGATCGGCCTCGCGCTCGCCTTCTGGGGCGGGATCGCGACCGGCGGGCACAAGGGGCTCGCCGACCTGCCGATGCTTGCCGGAATCGGGCTGATGGGCGGCGCGATGCTGCGCGACTTCGCGATCGTCGCGACCGCGTGCGAGGTCGATGTCGAACAGGCGAAGAAGGCGGGGCTGATTGGCGTCGTCGCGCTGCTGCTCGGCACGATCCTGCCGTTCATTGTCGGCGCGCTGGTTGCGGCGGCGTTCGGCTATACCGATGCGGTGTCGATGACGACGATCGGCGCGGGCGCGGTCACCTATATCGTCGGGCCGGTCACGGGTGCGGCGATCGGCGCGAGCTCGCCCGTCATCGCGCTGTCGATCGCGACGGGCGTGTTCAAGGCGGTGATGGTGATGGTCGGCACGCCCCTGGTCGCAGGGCTGATCGGGCTCAACAACCCGCGCAGCGCGATGGTGTTCGGCGGGCTGATGGGGACGGTCAGCGGCGTGTCGGGCGGGCTCGCCGCGACCGATCGCCGGCTCGTCCCTTATGGCGCCTTGACCGCGACCTTCCATACCGGGCTAGGGTGCCTGGTGGCGCCGTCGATCCTCTATCTGATCGTCCGCGCGATCGTGGGGGGCTGACAGCGTGGCGGATATCGAGAGCGAAGACACGGGGCTGCTGTCCGACCGGATCCGCAACGCGCTGACTGATGCGATCTCGTCGGGCGAGCTCGCGCCGGGCACGATGCTCGACGAACAGCAGCTGGCCGACCGCTACGGCGCGTCGCGCACGCCGGTCCGCGAGGCGCTGCGGCAGCTCGCGACCAGCGGGATGGTCGAGGTCCGCCCGCGCCGCGGCGTCATCGTCCGCCATGTCACCGCCGAGGAGGTGATGGACATGTTCGAGACGATGGCGGAGCTCGAGGCGGTGTGCGTCCGGCTCGCCACCTACCGGATCACGCCGCTCGAACGCAGCCGGCTGCTGCGGGTGCATGAGGCGAGCGAGGCGGCGGTCGCGGCCGGCGATGTCGACGCCTATGACGCGCTCAACCGCGAGTTCCACGAGGCGATCTACCGCGCGGCGCACAACGACTTCCTCGCCGACCAGGCGATCGCGGTGCGGACGCGGCTCAACGCCTTCCGCCGGATGCAGCTGCGCCAAGACCGCCGCCTCGCCAGCTCGCGCGCGGAGCATGACGCGGTAATGCGCGCGATCGCCGAGGGCGATGGCGACGAGGCGGCCCGGCGAATGCGCGCGCACATGCTGAATGCCGCGAGCGCGCTCGACAGCTATATCGCGCACCAGGACGCCGCGCACGCCAAGCCGGCGGGATGATCGCGGCGGGGTGGCTTCCGCCGCGCGTGAGGGCGACCGCCGGACGGGCGCGGCGCCGACTGGGATATCTACCCAGCGCACTGGTCCTTTCCGATCACGCGGCGGCGGCGCTGACGGCCTAAGGTCGCGGCGACGACCATTGAGAAAAGCAGGACGATGACGGATCAGGACGACGACCGGCCGCCGCAGACCGGGGGGGCCGGAGAGGCCGCCTATTTTCACGCGCGCGCCGACTGGCACGAGCGGCGCGCCAGCGTGGCGACCGATGCCAGCACGGTGACGCTGCATCGCCGGTTCGCGCGCTTGTACCGGGCGCGGGCGGCCGATCCGCTAGTATATGAGTACCCATGATTAGCGCATAAATACCAGGAACTTACGTCTCGTTTCACGCTTTATGCGTCCGATCCGGGAGCAGTTGCGCTCCTGGAATGTCGGGAGCCCGATCATGAAAAGCCTGTCTGCGACGATCGCCTCGCTTGTGCTGATGACGGCAGTCGTCGGCTGTGCGGCACCGGCAACGCGGATATCCTCGGGGTTGCAGCGCTACGGGCTCGACGCGCCGCGCGCGGATTGCGTCGGGGAGCGGCTCCAGTCGCGCCTGTCGCTCGGACAGCTCCAGCGGCTCGGCAAGGCGGCCGCGGCGTATCGGCAGAACGACACGACGCCGGGGGCGCTGACGCCGTCCGACCTGATCCGTGTCGCCTCCGAACTGCGCGATCCGGCGATCGCGCTCGAGGTCGGCAAGGCCGCGGCAGCCTGCCGTGTCCTGCCCTGAGCCGAATGACGTTTTCCCATTTTCGAGAAGGACAAGACGATGAACAAGGACGAGTTTCAGGGCGGCGCACGCTATGTCGGCGGCAAGGTCGAGAAGACGATCGGCGATACCGTCAGCAGCGGTGACTGGCAGGTCGACGGCGTCGTCGATCAGGTCGCGGGCGGCGCACAGAATCTCTATGGCCGCGCGAAGTCCGCGGTCGCCGATGTCGTCGATGGCGCCCCGGAGCTCGCCGACAAGCTCGGCAGCGACGTTCGCGAGGCCGCCGATCGCGCCGGCCGGCTGGCGCGACAGGGCGCGCGGACCGTGCAGGAATCCGCCGAGGACGCACCGTTGCTCTGGGCACTCGGCGCCGCCGCGATCGGCTATGGCCTGGCCTGGCTCGTCCACGGCCAGCGCGACTGATCCGATGACCGCCGCCCCCGCCCTCAAGTCGCTGCGCGACTCCGCCGATCTGCGCCATCTGCGCCAGATCATCGCGGGGCTCGACGAGGGCGTGATCCTGATCGATCCGGACCAGTCGATCCTGTGGGCGAACGCCGCGGCGCTCGCAATGCACGGGGTCGACGCGGTCGAGGAGCTGGGGGCGACGGTCGACGCGTATCGGGCGAAGTTCCAGCTGCGCTATCGCAACAACCACCGGTTGGGCGACGACGACTATCCGATCGAACGCGTCGTGTCGGGCGAGGCGTTTTCGCAGGTGGTGGTCGAGGTGGCGGTCGCGGGCGAGGACAGCCCGCGCTGGGTCCACCAGGTCCGCAGCCTCGTCCTGACCGACGACCAGAACGAGCCCGAATGCCTCGTCCTGGTCATCCAGGACGTCTCGGCGCAGTTCGAGGCGGAAGACCGGTTCGAGCAATCGTTCAACGCGAACCCCGCGCCCGCGCTGATCTGCCGGCTGTGCGATCTGAAGTTCGTGAAGGTCAATCAGGGTTTTCTCGACATGACCGGGCATGAGCGCGACGGGGTCCTCGCGCGCACGCTCTACGATCTCGACATCCTCGCGCATGCCGACAAGCGCGACGTGGCGAAGCAACGGCTGTGCGAGGGCCGGACGATTCCGCAGATGGAGGCCGAGCTCGACCTGCCCGAAGGCGGGACCAAGCTGGTGATCGTCGCAGGCCAGCCGATCGATCTGGCCGAGCAACCGTGCATGCTGTTCACCTTCGCGGACCTCGAACCGCGGCGCAAGGCGGAGACCGCGCTGCGCCACAGCGAGGACCGGTTCACGCGCACCTTCTCGCTCGCGCCGGTCGCGCTGGCGATCGGCACGCGCGACGGCCACCGGCTGTGCGACGTCAACGAGGCGTTCACCGAGCTGACCGGCTATACGGCGGCGGACATCGTCGACCAGCCGCTTGGGGTCGTCGATCTGTGGGAGACCGGTGCGATCCAGCACGAGATCGAGGGCGAGATCGCCGCCGACCGGCCGATCCGCGACCGCGAGCTTCGCCTGCGGCTCAAATCGGGTCAGGTGATCGACGGGATCGTCTCGAGCGAGCCGATCCAGCTCGGCGGCGAACCGTGCATGCTGTGGGCGATGCGCGACATCAGCACGCGCAAGGCATCCGAGCGCGAGCTGGTCCATGCGATCGAGGCGGTGATGCAGGATACGAGCTGGCTCAGCCGGTCGATCATGGAGAAGCTCGCGCGGATCCGGACGCCGCAGGCCGATCCGGTCGGCGTCGGGCTCGACGAGCTCACTCCGCGCGAGCGCGAGGTACTGGCGCTGATCTGTCGCGGGCTCGACGACAAGTCGATCGCGCGGACGCTCGACGTCTCGGGCAACACCGTGCGCAATCACGTCGCGCGGATCTATTCGAAGATCGGGGTCAACCGCCGCAACGCCGCCGCAGCCTGGGCGCGCGCGCGCGGCTTCGACGGAGACTCGCTGCCCGCGCGTCATCCGGCCGATGCGGCAAGCAAGGAGGTCGCAGCATGACCGACGACACGACATCAGGCGGCAAGGCCGACAGCAAGACCGGACGTGCGCGCCAGGCCAAGGGCTCTGTCCAGGAGGCGATCGGCAAGATCATCGGCGACCCCGGTGTCGAACGCAGCGGCCGCCGCGAAAGCAAGGCCGGCGCGAAGCAGGCCCAGGCCGAGCCGCATGACGCGGACCATTCCATCGACCGCGACGGCGCCGACTGACGCCGTCGCGGGCACATTATTCAACAGGAGCATCTATGACGATCACCACGACACCCGGCGTTCTGCCGGCCGATGACCTGCGTCTTGCGAAGACGCCCAGCCGCATATCCTGGGGGGCGATCTTTGCAGGCGTCGTCCTCGCGATCGCGGTCCAGCTCGTGCTGGGCATTCTCGGCACGGGCATCGGCCTGACGCTGGTCGACCCGGTTGAGGGTACGACGCCGGGCGCGGCAGGCTTCGGCATCGGTGCCGGGCTGTACTGGATCGTCACGACGATCATCGCGCTTGGCGCGGGCGGCTATGCCGCGGCGCGTGTTGCCGGCGTACATGACCGATTTGACGGGCTCGTCCACGGTCTCGTGGTCTGGGGCGTGACGCTGATCCTGACGCTGTACCTGCTGACCTCGGCGGTCGGCGGGATCATCGGCGGCGCCTTCCGTACCGTCGGCTCGGTCGCGACCGCAGCCGGGACCGGGATCGGTGCCGCCGCGCCCAAGGTCGCCGACGTCGCCGGCGTCGATACGGGCGACGTCCGCGAAGAGGCGGCCGCCTATCTGTCGGACGCACCGTCGGATCCTGCTCAGATGACGTCGGAACAGGCGCAGAAGGAAGTCGCCAAGCAGCTTCCCGCACTCGCCCGCGGCGGGCCGGACGGCGCGCGTGCCGAGAGCCGCATCGTCGACATCGTCGCCGCGCAGCGCAAGATCGCCCGTCCCCAAGCCCAGGCTCAGGTGACGCGCGCCAAGGCGCAGTTCGTCAAGACCAAGGACGAGACGATCGCGACCGCCAAGTCGGCGACCGACACCGCCGCCGGCGCCGCTGCGGGCACGTCGTTCATGGTGGTGATCGCGCTGCTGATCGGTGCCGCCGCCGCAGGGGCCGGCGCGACCGCCGCGACGCGCCGCCGCATCTGATCGCGATACGCCGAGCCTATCTCGGGCGCTGCCGGATCCTCCGGCGGCGCCTTTTTTTGGCCCGCGCGCTGCCGTGCCATGACCTTGGCCGCGGAATTGATTCCGATAGCGGAATGGTTGCGGCCCCCCGACCGCGCCAGGCTTTGTCCCTCTCGAGAAGTCAGCAGTTTCGAAGGTCGTCGACGTGCCCGCTGGGGCCGTCGGCGCCGCGGCGCTGCTGACCCGCACAGGAGGATGAAGCATGGACGTACACGTCATCTCGAAGGCAACCGGGGCCGTCACGCGCGTATCGGGAGAGGCCGTCAGCCTCGATGCGCCGAGCGTCGTCCGGCTCGATCTTGCCCGCTCCGAGGTCGCGGGGTTCGAGCGCGAGGGCAATGCGCTCATCGTCCGCCTGACCAATGGGGACCATGTCGAGGTCGCCAATTTCCATCCTGAAGATGCCGGGGTCGCACCGCATGATCTCGTCCTGAACGAACCCGGCGGCACCATGTGGCAGGCGCGCGTCGCGCCGGGCGCGCCGCGCTTCGTCCCGCTCGAGGATCCCGAGGATCTGGTCGCGGCGGCGGGCGGCGGCGGTGGGGGCTCGCTCGCGCTGCCCGCTGCCCTGCTGGGCGGGGTGGTCACGGCAGGCGGCGCGGCGGCGGCACTGGGCGGCGGCGGCTCGGATACCCCCGCGACCCAGCCTGATCCGGCCACCCCGCCCGTCACCACCCCACCTGTGACGACCCCGCCCGTCATCACCCCACCCGACACGACACCCCCCGCCGCTCCAAGCGTCACGATCGCAGGTGACGGCACGGCCGTCACCGGGCTCGGCGAGGCCGGCGCGACCGTCATCGTGCGCGATCCCGCGGGCATTGTGATCGGCAGCGTCGTCGTGGCGGCGGACGGCAGCTTCACGGCACCGCTGTCTCCAGCGCAGGCCAATGGTGGAAATCTTGCCGTCACGCAGACCGATGCTGCCGGTAACGTATCCCCCGCCGTGCAGATCACTGCGCCCGATACCACAGCTCCCGGTGCACCCGAGGCGGCGATCGACGCTGGTGGCGCGACTGTCACCGGGCGCGGCGAAGCGGGCGCGACCGTCACGGTACGTGATGCCGCGGGCAATGTGATCGCCAGCGTCGTCGTGGCAGCGGACGGCAGCTTCGCTACGCCGCTGTCGCCCGCACAGGCCAATGGCGGCAGCCTTGCCGTCACGCAGACCGACGCAGCGGGCAATATCTCCCCCGCCGTGCAAGTCGCTGCGCCCGATACCACTGCACCCGGCGCGCCCGAGGCAGCGATCGACGCTGGTGGCGCGACCGTCACCGGGCGCGGCGAAGCGGGCGCGACCGTCACGGTGCGTGATGCTGCGGGCAATGTGATCGCCAGCGTCGTCGTGGCAGCGGACGGCAGCTTCGCTGCGCCACTGTCACCGGAGCAAGCTAATGGCGGCAGCCTTGCCGTCACGCAGACCGACGCTGCGGGCAACGTCTCCCCCGCCGTGCAGATCACTGCACCCGATACCACCGCACCCGGCGCGCCCGAGGCGGCGATCGACGCTGGTGGCGCGACCGTCACCGGGCGCGGCGAAGCGGGCGCGACCGTCATGGTGCGTGATGCTGCGGGCATTGTGATCGCCAGCGTCGTCGTGGCGGCGGACGGCAGCTTCACGACGCCGCTGTCGCCCGCGCAGGCGAGTGGCGGCAGCCTCGCCGTTACGCAGACCGACGCTGCGGGTAATGTCTCCGCTGCGGTGCAGATCGCGTCGCCCGACCTCACCGCGCCGGTGACCCCCGCCGTTGCGGTGAACGGCGACGGTACGCTGCTCAGCGGGACCGGAGAGCCGGGCGCGACCGTGACGGTGACCGACGCCAATGGCGTGGTGATCGGCACCGCGACCGCCGGGACGGACGGCGGCTTTGCGGTGCCGCTGTCGCCGGCGCAGACCAATGGCGAGACGCTGGGCGTCAGCCAGGCGGATGCGGCGGGCAATGCCTCGCCCGTGGTCGGGGTCGTTGCGCCCGATCTCACCGCGCCGGCGGCACCGACGATCGCGCTCGACGGCGCCGGCACGATCGCGACCGGCACGGGCGAGCCCGGTGCGACCGTCACCATCACCGGCGAGGACGGCGTTGTGCTCGGAAGCGGAAGCGTCGACGCCGGCGGACGCTATGAAATCACGTTGCGATCGCCGCAGACCGATGGCGAACGGGTCGAGGCGGTCCAGAGCGACGCCGCGGGCAACGTGTCGGGCACGGCGAGCACGATCGCGCCCGACTTCACCGCGCCGGCGCAGCCAGTCGCCGCGATCAACGGGGACGGTACGCTGGTGACGGGGACGGGCGAACCTGGCGCGCAGATCGTGGTCCGCGACCTTGCCGGCACCACGATCGGCACCGCGCAGGTCGGGGTCGACGGGCAATATAGCGTGCTGCTCGACCCGGCACAGGCGAATGGCCAACGGCTCGCGGTGATCCAGACGGACGCCGCAGGCAATGCCGCGTCCCCACTGTCGCTGATCGCCCCCGACGTGACCGCGCCGGCGGCCCCGGCTGCCGCGCTCGATGCGACGGGGACGATCGTGAGCGGCACCGGCGAGCCCGGCGCCCGGATCTCGGTCCGCGACGCGAACGATACCGAGATCGGCGCGGCGATCGTCGATGCGCGCGGCAATTACGATGTCGTGCTCGTCCCGCCGCAGATCGACAGCCAGCTTATCTCGGTCGTGCAGGCGGATGCCGCGGGCAATGTCTCGACCGCGACCGCGCTGATCGCACCCGACCAGACTGCGCCGGCCGCGCCGACTGCGACGGTCGCTGCCGATGGCGCAAGCCTGACCGGAACCGGAGAAGCGGGTGCGACGCTGACGGTGCGCAGCCCGGTCGGGGCGGTGATCGGCACGGTCATCGTCGCGGGCGATGGCAGTTATACCGTCACGCTGACTCCGCCGCAGATCGACGGGGAGACGCTGAGCGTGCGGCAGGTCGATGCCGCGAGCAATGCCTCGCCCGAGGCGACCGCCGTCGCGCCGGATCTGGTCGCCGATCTCGGCCCCGATGCACCGACCGCGACGATCACCATCGACGGCAGCGCCGTGACGGGGAGCGCGGTAGCGGGCGCGACGGTCACGCTGTTCGATGCCGATGGCGTGGTGATCGCGACGGGTCTCGCCGCGGGCGACGGACAGTATAGCATCGCGCTCGTCCCAGCGCTGCGTGACGGCGAGACGATCCGCGTGACGCAAACCGACGGCGACGGCAATGTCTCACCCCCCGCGACCGCGATCGCCCCCGACCTGACCGCGCCCGACGCCCCCAGCGCGGTGCTCGACCAGACGGGCACGGCGCTGACCGGGACGGGCGACGCCGGCGCGGCGATCACGGTGCGCGATGCCGACGGCACCGTGATCGGCACCGCGACAGCCAACGCCGCCGGCGCCTTTGCGGTGATCCTTGATCCGGCGCAGCGCGATGGCGGGACGCTTGCGGTGACGCAGGCGGACGCCGCGGGCAATGTCTCGGCCCCCGCGCTAGTCGCAGTGCCTGATGTCACCGCCCCCGCAGCGCCGACGGCGACCGTCGAGGGCGATGGTAGCAGCCTCGTCGGCACGGGGGAGGCCGGGACGAGCGTCATCGTGCGCGATCCATCCGGCACCGCGATCGGTACCGCGACCGTCGCCGCCGATGGCGGTTTCCGCGTCGCGCTCGACCCCGCCCAAGCGGATGGCGAGACGCTGAGCGTGACGCTGACCGATGCGGCGGGCAATGTGTCCGCACCAGCCACCGCGATCGCCCCCGACATCACCGCGCCGGGCGTGCCGACCGCGACGATCAGCGGGGACGGTTCGGTCGTCACCGGATCGGGCCAGGTCGGCGCGACGGTGACCGTCACCGCGCCTGGTGGAGCGACGCTCGGGACCGCCATCGTCGCCGCCGACGGCGCCTATGCCGTCGCCCTCGTCCCCCCGCAGCTCGACGGCGAGGCGCTGTCGGTCGTCCAGGCCGACAGCGCGGGCAATGTCTCGGCTCCGGTGGGGCTGCTGGCCCCCGACACCACCGCACCCGACGCCCCCACCGCGACGATCAGCGGCGATGGCAGTCTTGCGACGGGTACCGGCGCCCCGGGTGCGACGATCAGCGTCACCAACGCGGCGGGCATCGTGATCGGTACCGCGATCGTCGCGGAGGACCGAAGCTATGCCGCAACGCTGACCCCGGCGCAGGCCAATGGCGAGAGGCTCGCCGTGACGCAGGCCGACGCGGCGGGCAATGTCTCCGCGTCGACCGGCGTGACGGCCCCGGACATCACCGCGCCGCCTGCGCCCGTCGCGATGCTCGACGCGAGCGGATCGGTCGTCATGGGCACCGGCGAGCCCGGCGCGACGCTGACGGTCCGCGATGCTTTTGGTACGCCGCTGGGAACCGCGATCGTCACCGCGCAAGGCGAGTATAGCGTCACGCTCGCGACCCCGCAGATCGACCGCCAGACACTGAGCGTGTCGCAGGCCGATGCCGCGGGCAATCCGTCGCCCGCAACCACACTGACCGCGCCCGACCTGACCGCGCCGGCCGCGCCGCTGGCCACCGTCGCGCCTGATGGACTCACGCTCACCGGTACGGGCGAGGCGGGAGCGACGGTGACCGTCCGCGATCCGCTGGGCCGCGTGCTGGGTCAGGCCGTCGTCCAGGGCGACGGCACCTATACGGTGCCGCTCGATCCGGCGCAGACCAACGGCGAAGTGCTGGGGGTCGACCAGCGGGACGTTGCCGGAAACGGCTCGCCCATCGTGACCGCGACCGCACCGGACCTCGTCGCGGACACCACGCCTGATGCGCCGAGCGCCGCGGTCGACCCGGATGGCGCTGCGGTGGCGGGGACGGCGAATGCCAGTGCCGCGGTCACCGTCTATGATGCGGTCGGGACGATCATCGGCACCGGCGTCGCCGGTCCGGACGGAGGCTATCGGATCGCGCTCGTCCCCGCTCGGATCGACGGCGAGACGGTCCGCGTCACGCAGACCGACGCGGACGGCGACGTCTCGCCGCCCGCCACCGCGGTCGCGCCCGACCGGACCGCCCCCGCCGCCCCCACGGCAACCCTCGATGTGACGGGAAGCGTCGTCACGGGCACGGGCGAGCCGGGCGCGACGATCACGATCCGCGCGGCCGACACGACCAGTCTGGGCACCGCGATCGTCGGCGCGAACGGCGCCTATGCGGTGACGCTGACGCCCGCGCAGACCGATGGCCAGACGCTGGCCGCGACACAGGCTGACGCTGCGGGCAATGTCTCGGCGCCGATCGCGCTGATCGCGCCCGATTACACCGCGCCCGCCCTGCCCGTCGTCACGATCGCACCGGACGGCAGCACGGCGAGCGGGATCGGCGAGCCGGGTGCGACCGTGACGATCCGTCTCGGTGCCGTCATCCTGGGCACCGCACAGGTCGCGGCGGATGGCAGCTACACCGCGCAGCTGAGCCCGGCGCCGGTCAACGGCGAGACGCTGTCGGCGAGCCAGGCCGATCCCACCGGCAATGTCTCGGCCGTCGCGACCGTCGCGGCGCCCGACATCACCGCCCCGCCGCCGCCGATCATTTCGGCGATCACCAACGACGGCACGACGCTGACCGGGACGGGCGAGGTCGGCGCACGGGTCGAGGTTCGCGGTCCCGATGCCACGCTGATCGGCGTCGCGACCGTCGATGCCGATGGTCGGTACACGGTCACGCTGGTGCCGGCACAGGCGGCGGGCGGGACGTTGAGCGTCACCCAGGCCGATGCCACGGGCAATGTCTCGGTCCCGGCCAGCATCGCCGCGCCGTTCGACATCGCCGCGTTCGGCAATGTCGACGCCGCCGGACTCGATCTCCTGCCGACCACGGCCCCGGTCGATCTGGGGAGCGCCCGCTATCTCGCCCTTGTCTCGCTGGGCCTCGTCGACCTCGACGCCGAGGTGCTCGCGGTTCGCAACGTTCGCTTCTCGGTGGCGGAGGGCCACAGCCTGGATGCACGGTTCACCTATGACGCGGCGGCAACGATCGGCGCCGCCAGCGACTATGCGGTGGTCGTGCAGCGGCTGGTGGGGACACAGTGGGTCGCGGTCACCGGCAGCGGGCCTGCCTCGCTGCTCGAGATCGGTCTGCTCAACGGCAATCTCAGCGCGACCGAGACGCTGGGACCGGGCGTGTACCGGGCCTTCCTGACCTTCCAGGGGACGGCGGGCGTCGGGCTGCTCGGCGATCTGTCGGTCGCCGGGATCGATTCCGACTTCACCGATATTGCCGGTGCAACGCCCATCGCGGCGAGCGGCAACGTCATCACCGACGCGGGCCCGGGTGGCGAGATCGACGTCACGGGTCCCGGAACCCGCGTCGCCAGCGTCACGGTCAATGGCGTGACGACGGACGTCGGACCGGACGGGAGCAGCGTCACCGGCGCCTGGGGCAGCCTGAGGATCAACCCCGACGGCAGCTACAGCTACACCCCCGTTGCGAATGCCGGCGCGATCGGGCGGACCGAGACCTTTACCTACACGCTGGTCGACCCGGCCGATGGCGAGCGTGAAACCGCGACGCTGACGATCGCGATCGGCAGCCCGGACATCACCGGCGCGCCGCTTGCGGTCGCCGACCAGGCGTTTGCCGACGTGACGTTCCAGAATGTCGTCACCACGCTGCCGCCCGCACGGACGTTCGACTTCCCGTCGACCGGGACCATCCTGACGGGGCAGGTCACCGGCACGGGCACCGGCAGTTTCACCGTCGCCCCCGCCGCGGTGTCGGATATCACGATCGTCGCCGCGCGAACGGGTGGGCTGGTGTCCGTACTGCCGGCCTATACCGTCAGCGTGCGCAACGCCGAGGGAGTCGTCGTTCGCACCGGCACCATCAATACGGCGTTGAACCTGGGGCTCGGCGGCGTCGCGACCTTCACCTTCGACGACCTGCCCAGCGGCAGCTATTCCTACCAGGTCAGCAGCAATGCTGCGCTGAGCGTCGGGAGTTTCGGCACCACGGTCTCGCTGGGCTCGAGCACCTTGTTCCTCAACGATTACACGCTGGCGACGCGCGAGACCGCGACGGGCAATCTGCTCGACAATGACACGACCAATACCAGCTCCGCTGCGATCCGCGTCGATCGCGGCAGCGGTTTTGCCGAGATCGGCAACACTCCGGTCACGCTGACCGGCCGATATGGCACGCTGCAAATCGATGAGACCGGGGGCTATGCCTATCAGCCCAGCGCGACGCTCGGCTTCTCCGCGGTCGATCTCACCGACAGCTTCACCTATCAGCTCGTCCAGCCCAATGGCGTGCTGTCCACCGCGACGCTGACCGTGACGATCGACGTGCCCGGCGACGGACCCGCCGCCGCGGCAGGCTTCGCATCGGTCGCATCGGACGCAAACGGGTTCGCGGAGCTGACGGCGCTGGTGGAGACCGGGGACCTCGACGTCATCCCGCTCGACGCGCTGACGGCACAGAGCGTCGAATCGGGCGCGTTCGCGGCGGCCGGGCCGGTGATCGGGCTCGCCACCTATGATCTGTTCGAGGGTCAGGGCGAATTGGAGGACGTGCTGTCACAGTATCTTGCAGAGGAACCACAAGCATTGACTGGAGAAGAGCCCGATACGGTTTCGTTTGATCCGATCGTCGTCACGGAAATCGCCACCGTCGTCGATCCGTTCGATTACCTCGCCACTATCCCGGATCAGGATCAGAACGGACTTGTCACCAGTCAGGTTGTATAAGCATTCGAAACTGGTCTTTTCTAGAACCATTTCAGCAACTTAAAGACTGTTTACTCTATACGTTTCGTTAAGCACCCCTGTCCTTTGCTGGTGCCAGCAGAGGACAGGGACGCAATGATCACTTCCACTATGAGCGCGATGCGATCGCTGGCCGCGGGCGTCCTATTGGCGGCTGTGCCGTGCAACGCCGGGCAAGCGGTCGACACCCCTAGCCCCGCGACGCCGGGTCCGGTGACGCTCGAAACCGCGGCACGCGAAGCGGTCGCCTGGCATCCGTCGCTGACCGAGGCAGCGGGCGCGCTGGCGGCGCGCGGCGAGGAGGTGAAGGCGGCACGCGCGGGCTATCTCCCCACCGTCAGCGCCGGGATCGGCAGCGGGTTTGACAGCCGCGTATCGGGCACCCTGCGGCCGCGACCCCAGTTGGGCGCGTCGCAGATGCTGTTCGATTTCGGCAAGGTGTCGAGCGAGATCGCGGGCGCGCGCGCCGGGACGCGGGTCGGGCGTGCCGAGATGCTGCTCGCGGTCGACACGCTGATCCGCGACACAGCCTATGCCGTGATCGAATATCAGCGCGCGTCCGCACAGCGGATCATCGCGGCCGAGCAGGCGGACCGGATCCGCGAGATCAGCGAGCTTGTCGGCAAGCGTACCGCCTTTGGTGCCGCGACGCGATCGGATGCGCTGCAGGCGCAGGCGCGGGTCGAGGCGGCGACGGCGAGCCTCGCGACGGTCGAGGCGGCGGAACGCCGCTGGGCGAGCAATCTGGCCTTCCTGCTCGGTCGCGACGCCCCGCCCGCCGCGGTGTCCGCCGACGTTCCGGACTGGCTGATGCGGAGCTGTTCGGGTCCGGTGCCCGCCTGGGAGACGGTGCCGCTGGTCATGGCCGCCGAGGCGCAGGCGGACCGCGCCGCCGCCGCGCTGCGTCGCAGCCGCGCGGACCGCTATCCAACGCTGTCGATCGGCGGCGACGCCTCGACCGACGTGACAGCGCCGCTCGGCAATCGCAGCATCTATAATGTCGGCCTGCGCGTCTCGAGCAACATCTTCGCGGGCGGGGTCACGCGCGCGCGTGCGCGCAGCGCGGCGTTCGAACTGGAGGCGGCCCAGGCTGCCACGCGCCGGGTCCGCAACGAGAGCAGCCAGCGGCTGGCCGAGGCGCGGCAGCAGATCGAAAGCCTGTCGCAGGTCGTCGCCACGCTGCAATCGCGCCAGACCAACATGCGTGAGACGGGCCGGCTGTACCGGATCCAGTATCTCGAAATGGGCACGCGCACGCTCGTCGACCTGCTCAACGCCGAACAGGAATTCCAGCAGGTCCGGTTCGAGGCGGTGAACGTCGCGCAGACCCTGCGCAGCCTCCAGGTGGATTGCCTGTATCTGTCGGGACGGATGCGCGACGCGTTTGCGCTGTCCGGCGCGACGGTGCGCGGGGTGACGCTGTGACCGCCGATCGGGTGCCGTTCGCGGTGCCGGCGGGCGGACCGGGGGCCGGCATCGACGGCTGGCTCGACCTGCTTGGCCGCGTTGCCCGCCACTATCGCCTGCCGCTGTCCGAACAGCGCGCGCGGCTCGCGGCCCATTGGGAGCTGGGCGACGACGACGAGGCGCGCATCCGCACGCTGGCGCGCGCGACCGGGCTCGGCGTGCAGCTCGTCCCCGCCGCGGGCATGCGGCTGACGAGCTGGCGGCTGCCGCTGATCGTCCGGCTGCGCGACGGCGAGATCGCGCTGATCGAGGGGATCGACGCGGAGGGCCAGGCCCGGCTGATCGTGCCGGGCGACCGGGGTGGAGCGACGCATCTGCCGATCGACCAGCTGACCGCCGGCGCAACCGGCTATGTCATTCCCCGGCCGTCGCGCTCGGCGCCCGACACGCGGATCGACGCCTATATCCGCCCGTTCCAGGATCACTGGCTGCGCGACATCCTGATGGCCGACGCCCCCTCCTATGGCCATGTCATGGTCGCGTCGGTCGTGACCAACTGCCTGGGGCTCGCAGGGGTCCTGTTCTCGATGCAGGTCTATGACCGCGTCGTGCCGGCGGGCTCGATCCCGACGCTGACGATCCTGTTCGTCGGGGTGCTGATCGCGATCGGCTTCGATTTCGTGTTGCGACGGCTCAGGACGAACATCGTCGACGTGCTTGGCAAGCGCGCCGATCTGCGCATCTCGGACCGGGTCTTCGGTCACGCGCTGCGGGTCCGCAACCGCGCGCGCCCGACCTCGACCGGGACGTTCATCTCGCAGCTGCGCGACCTCGACCAGGTGCGCGACATGCTGACCTCGACGACCGTCGCGACGGTCGCGGACATGCCCTTCTTCCTGCTGTTCCTCGGCGTGCTCTGGTATGTCGGCGGCGCGCTGGCGCTGGTGCCGCTCGCCGCGCTGGTCCTGTTGCTGCTGCCGGGGCTGCTCGCGCAACGCCGGCTGCGGATGTACGCGACCGAATCGATGCGCGAATCCTCGCTGCGCAACGCGATGCTGGTCGAATCGGTGCAGGGCATTGAGGACATCAAGGCGCTGCAGGCGGAGGACCGGTTCCACCACCAGTGGAACCACTATACCGCGGTCGCGGGCGAGGCGCAGCTCAGGCTGCGCGGGCTGACCAACGGCCTGTCGGTGTGGACCCAGAGCGTCCAGAACGGCGTCTATGCCGCGATCATCTTCGTCGGCGCGCCGCTCGTGATCGCGGGCGACATCACCACCGGCGTGCTGGTCGCGACCTCGATCCTCGGCTCGCGGATGATGGCGCCGATGGCCCAGGTCACGCAGCTGCTCAGCCGGTTCCAGCACGCCAAGGTGGCGATGGGCAGCCTCAACCAGATCATGGCGCTGCCCGTCGACACCGCCGACGCGTATCACCGCATCCCGCTGCCCGTCGTCCAGGGCGACTTCGCGCTGCGGTCCGCGGTCTTCACCTATGCCGACCCCAACGCCCCCCCTGCCCTGACGGTCCAGACGCTCGACATCGCGGCGGGCGAGCGGATCGCGTTGCTGGGGCGCAACGGCGCGGGCAAGTCGACGCTGCTTCAGGGCCTGTCGGGGATGCTGCAGCCGGTGTCGGGCGAGGTGCTGCTCGACGGCCTCGCGCTGCATCAGGTCGATCCCGCCGATGTCCGCCGCGACATCGGCCTGCTGACCCAGACCTCGCGGCTGTTCCACGGGACGCTGCGGGAGAACCTGACGCTCGGCGCGCCGATGGCGTCGGACAGGGAGATTAGCGAGATGCTCGCGATGGTCGGCGCGGACACTATGGTCCGGCGGTTGCGCGACGGGCTCGGCCATGTCGTGCAGGAAGGTGGCAGAGGCCTGTCGGGTGGGCAGATCCAGGGGCTGCTGCTTGCGCGGCTGCTGCTGCGCCAGCCAACCGTCGCGCTGCTCGACGAGCCGACCGCGGCGATGGACGAGGGCACGGAGCGCTACTTCATCGCGCGGCTCGGGGCGTGGAGCCGTACGCGTACATTGATCGTCGCGACCCACCGGATGCGGATGCTTGAGATCGTCGACCGGATCATCGTGATCGACAACGGCACCATCGTCCTCGACGGCCCCAAGGACCAGATCCTCGCGCAGATGCGCGGGACGCGGAGTGCGGCGGCATGAGCGCGCGGGCGATCGACGACGACCACCTTTTCGGCGGCGAAGGCAGCGTCCGGCTCGCGACCGCGACGCGGCTCGTCTGGATCCTCGCCGCGCTGTTCGTGGCAGCACTTGGCTGGGCGTGGTTCGCGGCACTCGACGAGGTGGCGACCGGCGAAGCGCGCGTCGTGCCGACCAGCCGCGAACAGGTGATCCAGTCGCTCGAGGGCGGGATCCTGACCAAGCTTCCGGTGCGTCAGGACGATATCGTCACCCCGGGGCAGCTGCTCGCACAGCTCGATCCGACGCAGGCGGGGTCGACCGTCGACGAGACCGCCGCCAAATATCGCGCCGCGCTGGCCAGCGTCGCGCGGCTTCAGGCGGAGGCGAACGGCACGCCGCTGACGTTCGCGTCCGAACTCGACCGCTATCCCGAGTTGAAGGCCGCCGAGACGCGGCTCCACGACACCCGGCGACGCAGCCTGCAATCGTCGATCCAGCTGATCGACCAGAGCCTGGCGCTGATCGGACGCGAGGTGCGGATCGGGGAATCGCTGATCGCGGTCGGCGCGGCGAGCAATGTCGAGGTGTTGCGGCTGCAACGCCAGCGGGCCGAGCTCGAGCTCAAAAAGGCCGATCTGCGATCGCAATATATGGTCGAGGCGCGGCAGGATCTGGCCAAGGTCACCGAACAGGTCGATTCGCTCGCACCGGTGGTTCGGGGGCGGTCCGACACGCTCTCGCGCCTCACACTGCGCTCGCCGGTGCGCGGGGTCGTCAAGAATATCGAGGTGTCGACGATCGGCGGCGTCGTGCCGCCCAATGGCAAGCTGATGGAGATCGTCCCGCTCGACGACCGGCTGCTGATCGAGGCGCGGATCCAGCCGCGCGACATCGCCTTCATCCGCCCCGGCCAGTCCGCGAGCGTCAAGGTGACCGCCTATGACTATTCGATCTATGGCGGCCTGACGGGCAGCGTGGTCAGCATCTCGCCCGACACGATCCGCGACGAGGTGAAGCCCGACATCCTCTATTACCGCGTGTTCGTGCGGACCAAGGCGGATATGCTGACGAACAAGGCCGGCGCGAAGTTCGCGATCACCCCCGGCATGGTCGCGACGGTCGATATCCATACCGGCAGCAAGACCGTGCTCCAGTATCTCGTCAAACCCCTCAACCGGGCGCGGGAGGCGCTGCGCGAACGATGACCGATGTCGCACGCCGCAACCTGCGCGCACCCGGCGCCGGCGCCCCGAGACCGATCGCCCCCGCCTTGCTCGCCCGCGCGCGCCAGGCCCGCCAGCTGCGCGCGACGATGAGCGCGTTCCTGCCGCAGGACCTGCTGGTCGATCCGGCCTGGGACATGATGATCGACCTGTTCATTGCGGCCGCCACCGGCGAGACGCTCTGCGTGAAGGATCTGACGCTGATGTCGGGGGGCAGTGCAGCGGGGACGATGCGGCGGATCGATCGGCTGCAACAGGCCGAGCTGCTGCGACGCCACGTCGATCCCGCGGATCACCGGCGGGTGCATGTCAGCCTGACCGATACCGGCTACAAGGCGATGGCGGCGATGCTCGACCATCTGTTCGATCGCGGCGCCGGGGATGCGGCCCCGGCGGTGGCGCCGAAATCCTTCGCACCGGGCAAGCTGCGCGGCTGACGGGCGCGGCGTCAGCCGGCCGCGGCGGTGCCGGGGAAGCGGACGACGATCGTCGTGCCGCGGTCCGCTGCGCCGAAGCCGACGGTCGCGTTCAACCGCGCGACGGCGGAGCGGACGATCGCGAGCCCGAGCCCGCTGCCCTCCGGGCTGCCCGGTGCGCCGAGACGGACGAAGCGGTCGAACGCGACCTCGCGCTGGCTGTCCGCGATGCCCGGGCCGTCGTCGATCACCGCGATCGCGGTCTCCCCGCGCGACGTCTGGAGGCTGACCGTGACCGTACCGCCGCGGCGATTGTAGCGGATGCCGTTGTCGACGAGGTTCGACAGGATTTCGAAGATCAGCGTCCGGTGCCCGGGTACCTGGTAGGTTTCGACCGGATCTGTCTCGAGCGTGAGGTCGATCCCCGCCTCGATCGCCTGGTTGATCTGGCGGGTGATGACCGCGGCGGCCACCTCGCGCAGGTCGACGGTTTCGAGCGGGGCGGACACCCCCGCCTCCTCCGCCCGCGCGAGTGCCAGCAACTGGGTGACGAGCCGTTCGAGCCGCGTCACGGCATCGGCGATTTCGTCGAGCGCCTCATGCCGTTCGGCGCCCGAACCGCGCCGCGCGAGCGCCACCTGAACCTTGAGGACCGAAAGCGGCGTGCGCATCTGGTGCGACGCGTCGGCGGTGAAGCGCCGCACGCCGACCGTCGCGGTATCGAGCTGCGCGAGCAGTCGGTCGAACGCGCCGGCGAGCGGGCGGAGCTCGCGCGGCAGCGGCCCCGTGTCGAGCGGCGAGAAGTCGGGCCGCGCCCGCTTGTCACGCGCCTCGATCGCACCGCGCAACCGGGCCAGCGGGCGCAGGCTCCACCCCAGCGCCGGGCGGAGCAGCAGCGCGGCGCCACCGACCAGGACGCATTCGCCGATCAGCAGCGCGATCATCAGACGACGGGTCAGGGCTGACCGGTTGTCGATCGTCTCGGCGATCTGCACGATCACCGGCCGGTCGATCCGCGGCAGGTCGCGACGGACCTCGGCGATGCGGATCCGCTGACCGCGATAGCGCGCAAAGCGGTAGGCGGGCACATCGACCGCGAGCGCCGCGGGATCGGGTGCGGGCAGATCGGCATAGCCGGTGAGCAGGTCGCCGCCGACCGCGATGCGGTAATAGACATTGTCGCGTTCGGCATTCTCAAGCATCCCGAACGCGGCGGCGGGCAGATCGAGCGTGACCTCGCCGCGCTCGACCTGCACGGTCTCCGCGATCGCGCCGAGCGCGCCGCCGAGCACGCGGTCGCTGGTGCGCCGGACGACGTCGGTGATCAGCGTCGCGCCCACCACGCCGATCAGGATCGCCGCCGCGAGCAGCGGGCCGAGCACCGCCACCAGCAGGCGCGTCCGCAGCGCCGGGGCACGCGCCTCAGCCGGCATCGAGCATATAGCCGACGCCGCGGACGGTGCGGATACCTGGTCCGTCGGGAGCGAGCTTGGTCCGCAACCGCGTGACATGGACCTCGATCGCGTTGCCGCCGACGGGTTCGTCGAACCCGAACACCTCGCCGATCAGCAGCTCGCGCGGCACGACGCGGCCCGCGCGCATCGCCAGCGCCTCGAGCACCGCGCGTTCGCGACGGCGCAGGTCGAGCACCCGGCCGGCGATATCGGCATCGCCCGTCGAGCGGTTCATCGTCAAGCTCCCCACGCTCAGCACCGGGAGCGGGTCGCCGCCGCGCCGTCGTCCCAGCGCGCGGACCCGCGCCTCGAGCTCCTCGGGGTCGAACGGCTTGCGCAGATAGTCGTCCGCACCGAGATCGAGCCCGCGCACGCGATCATCCAGCGCATCGCGTGCGGTCAGCATCAGCACGGGCACACGCTCGCCGCGTCGCCGCAGCGTCTCGAGCACCGCGAAACCGTCGATCCCGGGCAGCCCGACATCGAGGATGACCAGCGCATAGGGCTCGCCCGCGACGATGCCGAGAGCCTCCTCGCCGCTCGCGACATGATCGACCGCATTGCCGCCCGCCCGCAGCAATGCCGCGATGCTGCGCGCCAGCGCGGCGTCGTCCTCGATCAGCAGAATGCGCAAATCGGCTTACCTCGTTGATTCAAAAGGGCGTGAAAGGTTGGTGACAGCTTCGATTCGTATTCCACCGCTACTGCCTATCCGAACACAGAGACGGAAGGCGAGGAGAGGTGACGATGGCACGAATGGTTCTCACGATCGGATTGCTGGCCACGCTGACCGGGTTCGCGGCGACCGCGGTATCGGCGCAGCGTCCGGCGGGCTATCCCCGATCCTATGACACGCTGATCGAAAGCGCACGCGCCGAACGGCAGGTCCGGATCTACGGCAATGCCGATCGCGCCGAGCTGCTGCCGGTGGTCGCCGCGTTTCGCAAACGCTATCCCGGCATCACCGTCCTCTACGCCGATCTCGGATCGACCGAAATGTATCGCCGCTTCGTCGCCGAGACGCGCGCGCGGCGCCTGTCCGCCGATCTGGTCTGGTCGTCGGCGATGGATCTGCAGGTCAAGCTGATCAACGACGGTTTCGCGCAAAGCTATGCCAGTCCCGAAAAGCCCGCGCTGCCCGCCGTCTCGGTCTGGAAGAACATGGGCTTCGGCGTCACCGCCGAGCCGATCGGGATCGTCTACAACAAGCGGCTGCTGCCGCCGGCGCGCGTGCCGCGGACGCATGCCGAGCTGGAGGCGCTGCTGCGGACGCAGCGCACCGCGCTGACCGGGCGCGTGACGACCTTCGATCCGTCACGCTCGAATGTCGGCTATCTCTATCTGTCGGAGGACATGGCGATCACGCGCGACACGCGGTCGTTGCTGGAGGCGATCGCGGCTACGAAGCCGGTCCTGTCACGGACCAGCGAGCCGATGCTGCGCGGCGTCGCCGAGGGCCGGCAGGCGATCGCCTACAACGTCATCGGCTCCTATGCGCTCGAGCGGGCGAGCACCGATCCGCGGATCGGCGTCGCGTTTCTCAAGGACTATACGATCGTCACGTCGCGGATCGCGTTCATCGCGCGCGAAGCCGCGCACCCGGCGGCCGCCAAGCTGTTCCTCGACTTCCTGCTGTCGCGCGAAGGCCAGTCGCTGCTCGCCAAGCGCAGCCTCTGGCCGGTCCGCACCGACGTCCCCGCGCGCCGCCTTCCCGCCGCGCAGGCCCGGCCGATCCGGGTCGGACCGCAGCTTCTCGTCACGCTCGATCATCTCAAACGCCAGCGCTTCCTGCGCGACTGGACCGCCCTTCTTGCCAACGGAGCCTCTTCCCGATGACCCCATTTCGTACCGGCTGCGCTCTCGTCGCGCTGATCATCGCGACACCCGCGCTCGCCCAGACCGGGGCACCGGCGCCCGGCGACGCCGACCTCGCCGCACTGGTCCGCGCGCAGGCGGCCGAGATCGCCACGCTCAAGTCCCGGCTCGACCGGCTCGAGACCAATGCAGTCGTCGCGCAGGCGGCCCCGCCCGCAGCCTCCGTCCAGCCGACCGGTGCAGCACCGCAACCACAGCTCGCGCAGACCGGCGAGCCCCGGCGGACCGTGCCGTTCGCGCCACAGCTCGCGCCTCCCGGCCCCGCCGACCGCAGCGTCGCGCAGGCCGTGGCGGCACGCGACAATCCATCGGGCCTGACGACCGAATGGGGTGCCGGCCTGCCGGTCTTCCACTCGGCGGACGGCGTCTATACC
The DNA here is from genome assembly GCF_001422525.1 of Sphingomonas sp. Leaf30. NCBI lineage: Bacteria > Pseudomonadati > Pseudomonadota > Alphaproteobacteria > Sphingomonadales > Sphingomonadaceae > Sphingomonas > Sphingomonas sp. Leaf30. Next base: position 118,488 of record NZ_LMKZ01000005.1, read on the forward strand.
TTCAAGCCGCGCGGCCGGATCCTGACCGATGTGAGCTCAAGCTTCGGGTCGAAATATGACGGCCGCAACATCACGACGACGGGGATGCGCGCGCTGCGCCTCGGTCTCGAAGGCGGCGTCGGCACGCATTTCTTCTATCAGTTCGAAAGCGACTTTTCCGAAAACGAGGTCGACGTCGTCACCGCGTTCGTCGGCTGGCGCAACCGTATCACGCCCGGTCTCGATTACGACGTGCGGGCAGGTCATCTGTTCAACGACCGCAGCTTCGAAGGATCGACCGGGTCGGACTCGACCCCGTTCCTCGAGCGCACGACGGTCGCCACCGCGATCATTCCGCAGCGCGGCTTCTACGGCATCGGCGTCATGCCGCGGATCTTCTGGAAGACCGGCCACGCGTCGGTCACCGTCACCGGCGACCGGATCGACGGCACGCAGACGGTCGGCGACAGCCGCACCGTCCTCGGGCGCGCGCACTGGAACCCGATCAAGTCCGACACCGGCGTGCTTCATGTCGGGCTCTGGGGGTTCGACGAATCGCTGTCGTCCGTCGCGGGCACGCTGACCCGCAACACGGTGATCGGCGGGCGGTTCAACGGCGCGCTGCGCGTGTCGAGCGGACCGCTGACCGGCGGGACCGGGACGACCGGGTACGGCGTTGAGCTCGGCGGCTATCGCGGGCCCTTGTGGGTGATGGGCGAAGCCGGCCAGCGCAATGCGCGGCTCGACGGTGGACGGCCCGACTTCGTCAGCAAGGCGTGGAGCGTGTCGGGTGGTCTCTTCCTCACCGGCGACCTGCCGCCCTATAACCCGCGGCTCGGCAGCTTCGGCCAGCCCAAGGTGCTCAAACCCACCTTCGATGGCGGCGTCGGCGCGATCGAACTGACCGCGCGGTACGAGAGCCTCGATTACAGTGACCTGCTGACCGGCGGCGACGGCTGGGCCGCGACGGTCGGGGTGAACTGGTATCTCAACAGCTTCACCAGGTTCCAGGTCAACGCGATCCAGTGGAACACCGACAATCGTGCGGGCGACTATGTCGGCAACGACAGCGGCCAGACGGTCAGCGCGCGCGTCGGTGTGACGTTCTGATGCGACGCGCCGTCTCCGGCATCTACCGCTCCGTCATCCTGACGAAAGTCAGGATCCAGAGCGAGGCAGGATGGCGCTCCGTAACCCTGGATCCTGACGTTCGTCAGGATGACGGGGGTTTTGCCCCCACCCCCCTTTTTCACGCCCTTTTCTAGGACGATGCGATGAACCTTGCCCTGCTTGGCTTCCTGATGGTCGCCACGTTCATGACGTTGATCATGACCAAGAAGATGACGCCGCTGGTCGCGCTGATCGTGATCCCCTCGATCTTCGGCGTCTTCGCCGGCGAGGCCGCGGGTCTCGGCCCGATGATGATCGACGGGATCAAGAACCTCGCGCCGACCGGCGTGATGCTGCTGTTCGCGATCCTGTTCTTCTCGACGATGACCGATACCGGCCTGTTCGATCCGCTGGTCGGACGGCTGATCCGGATGGTGCACGGCGATCCGATGCGGATCCTGATCGGCACGGTCGTGCTGTGCGCGCTCGTCAGTCTCGATGGCGACGGCTCGACCACCTACATCATCACGATCGCCGCGCTGCTGCCACTGTACAAGCGCTATGACATGAACCGCCTGTATCTCGTCTGCCTGCTGATGACGACGAGCGGGATCATGAACCTGACGCCGTGGGGCGGGCCGACCGCACGCGCGGCGAGCGCGCTGAAGCTCGATCCCGCGACGCTGTTCCTGCCGCTCATCCCCGGCATGATCGCAGGGCTCGCCTTCCTCGTCGGGCTGGCGGTGTATTTCGGCCGCAAGGAACGCGCGCGCATGGGCGAAGCGGGCATCACCGCGACCGACACGTTCACCGGCATGGCGGTGTCGCAATATCCCGAAGCGCGCCGGCCCAAGCTGATCTGGTTCAACGCAGCCCTTGTCGTCACGCTGCTGACGCTGCTGGTCTGGGGCATCCTGCCGCTGTCGGTGCTGATGATGCTCGCCTTCGCGATCGCGATGATCGTCAACTATCCGGGCGTCGCCGACCAGAAGGAGCGGATCTCCGCGCATGCCGGCAACGTGCTGGCAGTCGTGTCGCTGATCTTCGCGGCGGGCATCTTCACCGGAATCCTTGGCGGCACCGGCATGGTCGAGGCGATGAGCAAGGCCGTGGTCGGCGTGATCCCGCCAGCGATGGGCCCCTATATGGCGCCGATCACCGCCGCGCTCAGCCTGCCCTTCACCTTCTTCATCTCGAACGACGCCTTCTATTTCGGGATGCTGCCGATCCTCGCCGAGGCCGGTGCGCATTACGGCGTCGCGCCCGAGGCGATTGCGCGTGCGTCGCTGATGGGCCAGCCGGTCCATCTGCTCAGCCCGCTGGTGCCGTCGACCTATCTGCTCGTCAGCCTGGTCGGGATCGATCTGGCGGATCATCAGCGGTTCACGCTGGTGCCGGCGATCCTGGTCTGCGCGGTGATGACGGTGGTGGGCATGATCGCGCTCGCTTTCCCGTTCGTCGCCTAACCGGTCCGGCCATTCGATGATGCCCCCCGCCATCCGCCCTCTGCTTCCCGCCACCGGAGACACCGCATGACCCGTTCGCCGATCCCGCTCGTGCTGCTCCCCGCCATGGGCTGTGACGGGCGACTCTGGGCACGGCAGATCATGGATCTTGCCGCGCTCGCCGAGCCCGAGTTCCATGACCTGTCGCAGGACGACACGCTGTCGGCGATGGCCGCGCGCGTGCTCGCTAAGGCGCCGCCGCGCTTCGCGGTCTCGGGGGTCAGCCTGGGGGGCTATGTCGCGATGGAGATGGTGCGGCAGGCGCCCGACCGGGTCCTGCGTGTCGCACTGTTCGGGACGCGCGCGTCGATGACGATGCGTCCGCGGACGGTCGACGGCCAGGGGTTGCTGGCGACTGCCCCGCATGCCGATCCACGACTGACCGCGATCGTGGCGGGCCCGGTGCAGGCGATGGCGGACCGGGTCGGCAAGGCGGTCTTCGAACGCCAGCAACGCGCGCTGCTCGAACGGCCCGACATCAGCGATGCGATCGCCGCGATCCACGTGCCGACGCTCGTCGCGGTGGGCGATCGCGACCGGATCTGCACGCCCGACGATGCGCGCGCGCTGGCCACGCTGATCGAGGGCGCGCGGTTCCACGAGCTGCGGGGCTGTGGTCATCTCGCCCCGCTCGAACGACCGGGTGAGGTCACCGCCTTGCTGCGCAACTGGTTGCGCTGACACACGCGGCGGGCGTCCGAACAAAATGCGATCATGTTGATGCAGGTTGATAGGAATGGCGGGACATTCGCGCCGCCCGACCGCGTTGATGCTCGCCGATACCGGCTAGGAGAGAGCAGACATGGCCGTCAAATTTGCAGGAACGATGAACGCGATCAATCGCGGTCTCGACGCGACGAAGCCCGCCAAGGGCGCCGACATGGTCGAGGATTGGGAAGCCGCACTCGCCGATATCGAGACACCCGGCGCCAAGGGCATTCTTCGCGACCTGGCATCGCTGCGCAAGCAGCTCGAGAAGGACGCGCCGGACGCCGACCGCGTCCATGCGCTGCTGCACCGGCTCGGCGCCGCGACGACCAAGATCGCGGAAAAGGCTGACACGTCGCAGGACAAGCTGCGTGCGCTCGGCGAGGCGCTGACCGAGGCGGGCGAGGACAGCCCCGACGAGGAAGAGGACGTCGCCGCAGCCGCAAGCCCGAAGCGCGCGCGCAAGAAGGCCTGAGGTTCAGGCGCGGGCCGGCACGTCAGCCGGCCCGCGCCTTTTTCCTATTTCGGCATCGCTCCCGCAGCTATGATACGTAGCGGTGCCACGCGATATCAGCGCGACCAAGCGTAGGGGCCGACCAGCGTCCCGACGAAGCCGCCAGCCATCCGCGTGCTCAGGAACCGGACGTCGACATCCGATACGAGCGTGCGCGGCGTAGTGCCGGTCGTGTAGCTGAAGCGCATCGTACCCCCCGTGGCGTCGATCGTCAGCGTGACCGGGCCCGCCGGATCGACCGGCGCGCTTGCGACAAGCTGCTCCTTGCCTTCCTGCGTCGTATAGAGCGCCACGACGGGTTTCTCCGCAATCTGAGTCAGCCCGAAGAAGAGATGCGCCTTGTCGCTCTGCATCGCGGCTAGGCCAGCACGATCGCCGGTTTTCGGCGAGAATCGCAGCGTGGTCGAGATCGTCGCGTCGTGATGCTGCTGGCGCCGGCCGACAAAGGCGGGGACGCCCGCGAGATCGCCCATCGGCGCGCCCCGGCCGAGCACGAGCTCTCCCCCGGTCAGGCGATAAAAGGGTGCCTTGGGGGTGCGGACACCGACCCATTGCATCGCCAGTCGATCGCCGTCGAACTCGTCAACATAGGAAAAGGCCCCAGCCGTCGGTACTGGTCCCGGGCGCTGCGCGGGCAGTCCGGGCGAGGCCGCGACTTCGGGGACGCGCTGCCCCTTGGGCAGGATGATCGGCCAGCCATCCTTCCACGTCACGGGAAGCAGGAACGTCTCGCGACCGATATTGTAATAGTCGCCGGCATAGGGCCGGACTGCGAGGAAGGTCGCCCACCACTCGCCCGTCTGAGTCTGGACAAGTTCGGCATGCCCCGCCGAGGTGATCGGCCGCGACCGTGCGGGATCGAGATCGCGCTGCGTCAGTATGGGGTTGCCGGCATAGGGCTCATAGCGGCCGCGCAAGGTCCGCGACCGGAGCACGACCTGAGAATGGTTGACGCTCGTGCCGCCCTCCGCGGCGGTCAGATAATACCAGCCATCCTTGCGGAAGATGTGCGGCCCTTCGATCCACACCGGCTTTTTCGACAGGTCGACGCCGCCATTAACGAGCTGCGTGCTCTCGCCGGCCATCTGTCCCCTGCGCCAGTCATATTCCTGGATCCAGATCGCGCGGTGCCCGTCATAGCGCGGGGGTTCGGCGGGGGCGCGGTTGTTGACGATGTAGGCCTTGTCGCCTTCCCAAAAGATCGAGGGATCGATGCCCTCGAACGGCAGCCAGATCGGCGCGGACCAGGGGCCGGCGGGATTGCGTGCGGTGATGACGAAATTGCCTTGGCACTCGACGCAGGTGTTGACGATGTAGAAGACGCCGTCGTGATGGGAGATGTCGGGCGCAAACACCGCCTGCGACGTCCGCATGTGGGTGAAGTCGAGCTGATCGGGGCGATCGATCGCGTTGCCGATCTGAGTCCAGTTCACCAGGTCGCGCGAATGGAAGACCGGCAGTCCGGGGAAATGCGCGAACGACGAATTGACGAGATAATAGTCCTCGCCGACCCGCGTGACCGACGGATCGGGATAATAGCCCGACAGGATCGGGTTGCGATACTGGTTGCGCTGCAATGGTGCCGCGCCGGGCGACCGCCCCTCATAGCTGAACCGGCTGAACCGGGGCGATGCGTCGGACGGCACAGCGGAGGTTTGTGCCGGACCGCCCTGCGCGACGCTGGTGCCGGCGAGCGCGATGAGAGCGAGGGTGAGCATGCGCATGAGGGTGAATCCTTTGTCCGGAGCGGGCGGCGTACAGACTGGTCTTCGGGTCCTTGAGCGGCTGCCGGGACGATCGCGCAGTGGCGACCGTCCCGACCGTTGGTCCTAGAAGGTACCGCGCAGGCCGATCAGGAACTGACGTCCCGGCTTATACTGCGTGAACGTCGCATTCTCGAACTGGAAATAGGACCGCAGCGTCGCGTCGGTGAAGTTCGACACGTTGACCGTCAGCTGCGGTGCGCCCGCCAGGCCGAAGATCTTGTCGAGATCGAACGACGACGAGAAGTCGTAGGTCGTATAGTCCGTCCCGAACAGCGCCGCCGCCGGGATACCGTTCTGCGCCGCGCCGCTATTCTGTGCGCCCTGACGCGAGGTCGTCGCCACCCGGAGCATCACGCCGTTCTTCTCGTAGAAGCCGGTGATGTTGTAGGTGAAGGGCGACACGCCGAACGCCGTTGCCGGGCCATCGCTGCGCTGATCGACGATCGTCGCATTGGCATTGAAGCCGAAGCCCGTGACGCCGATCATCCGGGTCAGGAAGTCGAGCGGCTGGACCCACTGGAATTCGAGGCCGTTGATCGTCAGCTTGTTGGGGACGTTGACCTGCGACGTGACCTGGACCTGCGCGACGCCGGGGCCGCCGCGCGACTGGATCGCGAACTGCTGGTTGGCGTTGAGCGTGTCGAAGGTGATGCCGTATTGCGCCAGCGCCGCGAACGGCACGGTGTTGATCGCGGTGTTGGTGAACCCCTCGATCGACTTGCGGAATGCGTTGAAGCTGACGACGCCTTCGCGGCCGGTATAATATTCGAAACCGAGGTCGAGGTTGGTCGACATATAGGGCTTGAGCGCCGGGTTGCCGATGTTCGCCTGATCCGCCGACGGCGCACCGAAGTTGACCCCGGGAAGCTGCGCCGAGGGGTCCGGACGCGTCATCGTACGCGAGCCGGCGACACGCACCACCGCCTGGTCGCCAAGGTCATAGGCGAAGGTCGCGGCGGGCAGCCATTTCGAATAGACGTTGCGCGTCGACACCTCGCTGACGATATTCACGTAGCGGCTGCCGTCGGGCAAGCTCGCGCCCGTGCTGGTCGTGTTGCGCGGATCCGGCAGCGAGACGCGGCCCGTGATCGTCTGGATCGTGTTGACGTAGCGTACACCGACATTGAACCGCAGCGTGTTGTCGCCGATCTGCTGCGCGCCGTTGAGCGTGGCGAAGGCGGATTTTACGACCTCGCGGATCGCACCGCCGCTGGCGCCGGTGTTGGCCGCACCCGTCTCGGGCGCCGCATCGTGGAAGCTGTCATAGTTGGTGGCGGCGGCAAAGGCCGGCCAGTCGACCGTGACGAACCCTGCCGGGCCGGGCTTCAGATAGCCGGGCACCGCCGCATTGGGGACCAGCGAGCCGCCATAGCTGACCGGCCCCGCCAGGCCGGTGGTCGCGCCCGTGCCATAGCCGGGATAGCTCGGATAGCCCGCCGGCGCGGCGCCGGGGGCGTCGAGGCCTGCGCAGGGCGGCTGGGTGTTGGGCGACGCGACGAACACGTTGGGATTGTTGCCGCAGACGGCATTCTGCCACGCCTGGCTGTTGTCGAACCCGCGGATCCGCCGCGACACGTCGTCGAACGCGCCGCCGATCTTCAGGTTGAGCGCCTTGCCGCCCCAGGTCAGATCGCCGCGCGCGCCCTTGCTCTTGTTGAGACGCCGCTCGTCCTGGATGCCGACCCGGCTGCCCGCGTTCCAGCCAAAATTCGCGGGATCGTTCAGGTCGAGCCCGCTCTGGATCGTCGGGATTCCGCCGGTGTTGCTGTAGGTGACCGTGTTGCCGACGCCGAGCGGGGTGGTGAGGCCCACGGTCGGGCTCTCGCGGTGGAAGGTCGACCGCGCATAATTGCCCTGCAGCGAGGCCTTGAGCGTCGGCGAGATCTCCCATTCGCCGCCCGGGTTGATGCTGACCAGCTTGGTGGTCTCGGTATAGGGGCGGAATTCGTTGAAGAACTGCGCGTTTGCAAACGTGCCGCCGGTCACCACGCACCCGATCGTGCAATCGGGATTGTCGAAGGTCAGCTTGGTCGGAATGATCGCGCCGTTGCGGACGATCCAGGCCATGTTCTCACGCGTGAGCTCGTTCTTCTTGTAGCCGTACAGACCGTCGATGTAGAAATGCAGCGTATCGGTCGGCTGCCATTCGGTGCTGACGATCGCGTTGATCCGGTCGCGCGGGCCGCGGATGCTGGTCGTGCGACCGAGCCGCGGGAGCAGCGCATTGTCGATCTGCTGGATCGTCGCACCCGGGTTGTTCGCGAGTAGGAACGCCCGGTCGATCGGCGTCCCCGCGACCAGCCCGGCGCCGGCGCCGGCGGGCACCACCGCCGGGATCGTCCAGTTGCCGCCGCCGGTCGTGTTGCAGCCCGACGTGGCGCCGCACTGCGCCGCGGTCAGCGCCGGATTGGTATAGCCAATCGTCTCGAACCCGCGCGTATCAGTGAACAACCTTTGTGCCGAGACGCCGGCCAGGATTCCGAACGTGTCGGTCCGCCAGCTTCCGATCAGCGCGCCGCGCGCGCCGATCCGGTCTTCGGGCGACTGGCGCGTGCCCTGGACGTTATAGTTCAGGAACCCGGTCGCGCGGTCGAGCGGACGTGCCGAGCGCAGATCGATATTACCTGCCGCGCCACCCTCGAGCAGGTCGGCGGTATAGCTCTTGTTGACGGTCAGCTTGGTAAACAATTCGGTCGGGAAGAAGCTCAGGTCGACCGAACGATCCGTGCCCTGCGCGTCGGTCGCACCCGACGACGCGACCGCGATCGTCGCGCCGTTGAGCGTCACGTTGGTGAAATTCGATCCGAGGCCGCGGATCGCGACATTCGTCCCCTCGCCCGTCACGTCGCGCGTGATCGTGATGCCGGGAATGCGGTTGAAGGATTCGGCGATGTTGGTGTCGGGAAACTTGCCGATATCCTCGGCAAAGATCGAATCGGTGAAGCCGGTCGACGCGCGCTTGGCGTCGGTCGACTTGGCGAGGCTCGACCGGTAGCCGGTGACGACGATGTCCTCGCTGGGCGTGCCCTGGGTGTCCTCGGTCTGCGGCGCGGGCGGCGTCGCCGGGGCGGGATCCTGACCATTTTCGGGCACCTGCTCCTGCGGCGGCGGCACCGTCTGCGCCAGCGCGATCGACGGCGCCAATACGGCCAGGGTGGTAGCGCACAACAAGGCTGCACGCGTCAGACGCGCCTGTCTAAATGCCTTCATGATCAGGATCCTCTCTGTGGGGTCGTCGCCGTTCGTTGCGGCATACGAAGTCGGTACTGGGGCGCGGAAAGCGGGTCCCGGTTTGGCTAAAACGTGATGCTGTTTGCGTATTTAATCAGCCGGTAGGCGCGCAAGGCTACCCGAGTTGACTCAGGGCAAGCGCCGTAGCGGCACGCGTGCCTGGGGCATCCGCCGGCCGATCTGGCGGCCGCGACATTGACCGGACACTTTCATGGTCACTCATCCTCTCCCTCATGAAACCGTCTGACGCAGTCTTATGTTACCGGTATCTCGCCATGATTGGTTAGCGAGTCAAGCCGGTTTTGGTTTGGCCAATCCATCAGGGCCTTCCCGGAGGCGGCAAGGACGTCCGATCGGGGCGGTCCGTGGCGCATTTTGGTCTCAAGGGTTGCCCACTGCCGCCGGTAAGCGAATGCCCTTGGCACGTTGCCGCTATTCCAGATTGACGCAGTGCAGCATAAAACCTACCAGCGCGCGCTCCCGAAATGCTAAGCCCGACCAGGCGCGGCCTTGCCCAGCGCCGGAGGCGCCGCTTTACCATGACCACGACCTTCGCCGACCTCGCTTTGGCGCCCTTCCTGCTCGAGGCGCTCGCCGAACAGGGCTATGCCCACCCGACGCCGATCCAGGCGCAGTCGATCCCGCAGCTGCTGCAGGGCCGCGACATGCTCGGCATGGCGCAGACCGGCACGGGCAAGACCGCCGCGTTCGCGCTGCCGCTGCTCCACCGGCTCGCCGCCGATCCCCGCCCTGCCCCCAAGGGGGGCGCGCGCATCCTCGTCCTCGCGCCGACGCGCGAACTCGTGTCGCAGATCGCCGCCGGGTTCGAGAGCTTCGGCCGCCACCTGAAGCCGAGCGTGATGACGATCTTCGGCGGCGTCAGCCAGTTTCACCAGGTCAAGGCGCTCGAGGCGGGCGTCGACATCATCGTCGCGGCGCCGGGCCGTCTGCTCGATCTGGTCGAGCAGGGGCTTTGCGACCTGTCGGCGCTTGAGGCGCTGGTGCTCGACGAGGCCGACCAGATGCTCGACATGGGCTTTGCCAAGCCGATCGAGCGGATCGTCGCGACCCTGCCCGCGGACCGGCACACATTGCTCTTCTCGGCGACGATGCCAAAGTCGATCGCGACGCTGGCCGACAGCCTGTTGCGCGATCCGGCGAAGGTCGAGATCGCCCCGCCTTCGACCACGGTCGACCGAATCGAGCAATCGGTGATGTTCCTCGATGCCGCGAACAAGAAGGATGCGCTGCTCGCGCTGCTGCGTACGCCCGACATCGGCCAGGCGGTCGTGTTCACGCTCCAGAAGAACATCGCCAACGACGTCTGCGCGTTCATCGGCGAAGCGGGGATCACCGCCGAGGCGCTGCACGGCAACAAGTCGCAGGGCCAGCGCGAGCGTGCGCTCGACGCGTTCCGTGCCGGCACCGTCCAGGTGCTCGTCGCGACCGACATCGCGGCGCGCGGGATCGACGTCGACACGGTCACGCACGTCTTCAACCACGACCTGCCGAGCCTGCCGGAAAGCTATGTCCACCGCATCGGCCGGACCGGGCGTGCGGGCCGCAGCGGTTTCGCGGTCACGTTGTGCGATGCAGAGCAGCGCGCATGGCTGCACGATGTCGAGCGCGAGATCGGGCGCACGCTGACCGTGCACGACGATCACGAATGGCATTGCGAAGTCGCGCGTCACTCGACCAAGCGTGCGCCGGTGCTGGGCGGTGGCCCGGTCAAGCAGGTCAAGGCGCCCAAGCCGCCGCGCGAGCGCAAGGTGTGGACCGAGGAAGAGAAGCTCGCCGCGCGTATGGCCGCCCAGGCCGCCTGACCGCGGAGCACCGTGTCGACCCCGTCGTGACGGCGGGGGGCGACGCATGGTCATTCCCCGGTTTGCAGCTTAGGCTGCCGCGATGGCCATGATCGTTCGACACGCCCGCATGCCGGTGATCCTGTTGGCGATGCTGACGACCGCGCCCAGTGCCCCGCCGACCGAGCGGGCACGGTGGGAGGCGCAGGCGGGACGCGTGACGATCACCCGCGACGATTGGGGGATCCCGCATGTCCGCGGCCGAGCCGACGCGGATGCGGTGTTCGGGCTGATCTACGCTCAGGCCGAGGATGACTTCGCGCGGATCGAGGCGAATTACCTGACCGCGCTCGGCCGGAGCGCGGAGGCGGACGGCGAGGACGCGGTCTGGGCCGATTTGCGGCAGCGGCTGTTCGTCGACCCAGCTGAACTCCAGCGCGACTATGCGGCAAGCCCCGGCTGGTTGCGGACGCTGATGCAGGCCTGGGCCGACGGGCTGAACTATTATCTGGCGACCCATCCGCAGGTGAAGCCACGGGTCCTCACCCGGTTCGAGCCGTGGATGGCGCTGAGCTTTACCGAGGGCAGCATCGGCGGCGATATCGAGCGGATATCGCTGAGCGACGTCAAGACCTTCTACGGCACGCCGACGCCGCCCAGCCCCGAGGAGCTGGGCATGGTACCGCGTGAACCGTCGGGCTCGAACGGGATCGCGATCGCGCCACGCCTGACCGCGAACGGTCATGCGCTGCTGCTGATCAACCCGCACACCAGCTTCTATTTCCGCTCGGAAGCGCAGATGACGAGCGACCAGGGGCTCAACGCCTATGGCGCGAGCACCTGGGGCCAGTTCTTCATCTATCAGGGCTTCAACCCGTCTGCGGGCTGGATGCACACGTCATCGACGGTCGACAATGTCGATGACTTCGCCGAACGGGTCGTCCGCGGCGACGCGGGCTACCGCTATCGCTATCGCTACGGCAAGGCGCTGCGGCCGGTCACCACGAGGGTCGTCACGCTGCGCGTCCGCAACGCCGACGGCACATCGGGCACGCGCCGCTTCACGACCTATCGCACGCATCACGGCCCGATCGTCGCGAGCAAGGCGGGACGCTGGATCGCGACCGCGCTGATGTGGAAGCCCGTGCCTGCGCTCGAGCAAAGCTATCTGCGGACCAAGGCGACCGATCTGGCAGGCTATATGGCGGTCGCGCAGCGCAAGGCGAATGCGTCAAACGACACGCTGTTCGCCGACGCCAAGGGCGAGATCGCGTTCCTGATGCCGCAGTTCATGCCGATCAGAAGTGACCGGTTCGACTATACCCGGCCCGTCGACGGCAGTGACCCGGCGACCGACTGGCGCGGGCTGCACGGGCTCGCCACGCTGCCGAGCGTTGCGAACCCACGCACCGGCTGGGTGCACAACACCAATGACTGGCCCTGGAGCGCGGCCGGACCCGACAGTCCGCGGGCGGCGGATTATCCCCGCTACATGGATCAGGTCGGCGGCAATGCGCGCGGGGTGCATGCAGATCTGTTGCTGACCGGGAAACGCGGCTGGACCGCGGAGACGCTGCGTGCCGCCGCCTATGACTCTTACCTTCCCGCCTTTGCGCGGCTTCTCCCCGGTCTGGTCGACGCCTGGCGGACGCTGCCTGCCAGCGATCCACGGCGGGCGAAACTCGCGGCGCCGATCGCGCTGCTCGATCGCTGGGATCACCGCTGGGGCTATGGCTCGGTGGCTACCAGCCTTGCGGTGTTCTGGGGCGATCAGCTGTGGCGCGAGGTTGGCGGGTTCGCACAGGCTGAGCGGATGAACGTGCCCGACTACATCGCCACGCGCGTCACGCCGGAGGCCAAGCTGGCCGCGCTGTCGGCCGCGGTCGATCAGCTGACCCGCGACTTTGGCGACTGGCGAACGCCGTGGCAGGCGATCAACCGCTTCCAGCGGCTCGACGACGCGATCCAGCCGCATTTCGACGATGCGCGCGCATCGACGCCCATCCCCTTCACGTCCGCGCAATGGGGCAGCCTCGCATCGTTCGGCGCCAAGCGCTGGCCGGGGACGAAGCGCTATTACGGGACCAGCGGCAACAGCTTCGTCGCGGTCGTCGAATTCGGACCGCGCGTGAAGGCGACGGCGGTGATGGTCGGCGGCCAGAGCGGCGATATCACGTCCCCACACTTCGCCGACCAGACCGCGCGCTACGCCGGCGGCACGCTGCGTCCGGTCTATTTCCACCCCGACGAGCTAAAGGGGCATGTCGCGCGGCGATATCGTCCCGGCGGCTAAGTCTTTCGAATGGCGACGGTGCGCGCCAGCTCGTCGCGCGCCAGCAGGATCTTGCGGCGGACGTCGATTGGCAACGACCGCTGCTCGCCAAGAAAGTCGTCGACGACTCGCAGCGCCTCCGGGCTCACCTGCCCGCCGATGAACGCGTCGATCCAGGCGGGCAGGAAGAAGATGCGGCGATTCTGCCGGATCCACAGAAGCCGATCGAGCGCGGGTCGCAGGAAGCCGATCGTCAGCGCCGCCTGCCCGTCCGCATTGAACTCGCCGAGGCTTTCGCTCGCCCATGCCTCGTTGAGCGCGGCATCGTCGAAATAGCGCTTGAAATAGGCGGTCTTCACGGCGGCACGCGGGGATGCAGCCTCGGCAACGAACGCATCCTTTGCGGCCTCGGTCGAGGTGTCGCGCGCGCGCTCGGCGGTGAAGCGCGTGCCCGCGTCGGGTGCGTCGATCGTGATCAGCCGCCGGACGATCGCCCAGCGTGTCGGCTGGCGGATCGGCTCGCCGGCCAGTCGCGCGCGGCCGTCAAGCAGGGCGCGGAGGCGGTCAAGCGCGAGCGGCGTCCGCGCGGTCGCGATCAGTCGATCGAGCGCGTCTTTGCGCAGTCCATAGCCGATCGCCGCATCGTCGATCCGCGCGAGCAGCGCGGTCTCCCAGCCCGCCCGGAGCCCCGCGCCACGCGCCTCGGTGAGGTAGACGTCGAGCGCCGCCGCCCCGCGCGACAGGATCGCACGCGAGATCTGTTCGTCGCGCTCGGCAGGAAGCTCGCGCAGCAGCACCGCAAGATAGCGTTCGGGCGGCAGCCGGCGGTCGCGGACGACGTCCCAGAGCGCGCTCCACAGCATCGCGCGGAAGAGGCTGTCCGTCACGCTGCCAACGTGTGCGGCGATCCACGCGACGGTCCGGTCGTCGGGCATGAACAGGCCGTAACCCTGGTCGTCGTCATTCGCCCAGACATAGTCGGGCGCGGGCAGTCCGGCGGCCTTGTCGACGGTCGCAACCGCCCCCTCGAAGCATGCGTCGAGCACGACGTCGTCGCGGTCGTGATAGCCGAGGCGGACGCGGACCTTCATCGGCCAGGCGCCGCCCGGATCACCCGGCAGCCTGCTCTCCGATCGCTGTTTCAACACGAGCGCATCGATCCGCCCCTGCGCGAGCGTCAGCGCGGTCTCGATCCGCGGCAGCCCCGCGCGCAGGACATAGTTGCGACCGAACGCAGCCAGATCGATGCCCGACGCCTCGCCCACCGCGCCGAGCAGATCCTGCCAGGTCGCATTGGCATAGCGATGCCGGGTGAGAAACAGGTTCAGGCCGCGCCGGAACCCGTCCTCGCCGACGAAGAACGCCAGTTGCTTGATGACCGCCGGCGCCTTGTTGTAGACGATCGGCCCGTAATTGCTCTTGGCCGCATCGAGATTGTCGAGCGATTGCCAGAGCGGCGCCGTGCCGCTGGTCGCGTCGGCGCGATAGGCCGGCGTCTTGATCGACAGGAGGAACGTCGTCCAGGCGTTGCTGTCCGGTTGCAGGTCCGCCTGGATCCGCGCGGCCATGAAGGTCGAGAACCCTTCCTTCAGCCACAGATCGTCGAACCAGCGCATCGTGACGAGGTCACCGAACCACTGGTGGCTGATCTCGTGATAGATGGTCTGGTCGCGCGCCAGCCGCTGCGGCAGCGTCGGCGGTTCGCGGAAGACGAAGCGGTCCTCATTGTAGAAGACCGCGCCGACATGCTCCATGCCGCCAAAGGGGAAGGCCGGCGCGAGCACGAGGTCGAGCTTGGCGAAGGGAAAGGCGATGCCGAACCAGTCGGCGAGCCAGCGCACCGCTGCGCGATTGGTCGCAAGCTGTGTCTCGGCATCGACCTCGGCGGCGCGCGAATGGCGGGCGTAGAGCGTGATCGGCTGCTCCCCGGCGGGGGACGAAGTCGTACCGACCCAGGGTCCGGCGGCAAAGGCGGCGAGATAGGTGGAGATCGGCACGGTCTCCGCGAACCGCCAGCGGGTCGCGGCGCCTGTCGGAGTCTTCGCGGCGACCGGTCCGTTGGCGATCACCGTCCAGCCCTCGGGCGCGACGACGTCCCAGCGGATGCGGGCCTTCAGGTCGGGCTGATCGAAGCACGGAAACAGCAGATTGGCGTCCGACGGCACCAGCAAGGTGTAGAGATAGGTCCGCCCGTCGGCCGGGTCCTTGAAGCGGATGATCGCGGCGCCTGCGCTCGCGATCGGGGTCTCGAAGCGCGCCGACACGCTGTTAGCTCCGGTCTTTAGCACGCGCGCGGGCAGCACCAGGTGACCATCGCGTCGCGCGGTGGCCGGGACCGCCACACCGTTCGCCTCCAGCCCGGTGAGCATCGTTCCGCGGAAATCGAGGACGAGGTCGCCGCTGTCCCTGACCCGGTCGAACCGGATCACGACCGATCCGACCGCACGGTCGGCGGCGGTGACGTCGAGCGAGATGGCATAGCGGACCCGCGCGACCTGCGCCGCCCGCCGCTGCGCCAGCGAGCGCGATATCCCCGGCCCGGTCAGCGGATCGGCGGCGACGGCCGCCTGCGCCATGCCCGGCCAGCCGATCGCCGGGAGTGCGAGCGCGCCCTTCAACAGGGCGCGGCGGTCCGCTTCGCGCGGCGTGTCCGGATGCATCGTCGCGCCCCTTATTGCCGGTGCGCGGCGATGTAGCGACCGACCTGTTCGTCGAGCACGTCGAGCGGCAGCGCCCCCTGGTCCAGCACGGCCTCGTGGAAATCGCGAATGTCGAAGCGCGGCCCCAGTTCGCGTTCAGCGCGCGCGCGCAGTTCGGCGATCTTGAGCTGACCGACCATGTAGCTGGTCGCCTGCCCCGGCCAGTTGAAATACCGGTCCACTTCACGCGCGATATCCTTGTCGGACACCGAGCTGTTCGCCTTGAAATAGGCGATCGCCTGGTCGCGGTTCCAGCGCTTTGCATGGATCCCCGTGTCGAGCACCAGCCGGATCGCGCGCCATACCTGGAGCGACAGCATGCCGAACCGGGCATAGGGATCCTTATAGACCCCCATCTCGTTTGCCAGCCGCTCCGAATACAGCCCCCAGCCCTCGATATAGGCGCCATAGCCGCCGAACTTGCGGAATTTGGGGATGCCGGTCAACTCCTGCTGGCGTGCGATCTGGAAATGATGCCCCGGCGCGCCCTCGTGCGCGGCGATGCCGGCGACCTGGACCTTCTGCGTCTGGTTCATGTCGACCAGGTTGACGTAATAGATGCCGGGCCGCGATCCGTCCGCCGACGGCGGGTTGTAGAAGGCGGTGGACGCCGTGCCCTCACGCCATTTCTCGACCGCGCGAACCTCGAGCGGCGCCTTGGGCAGGGTCCGGAAATAGCGGGGGGCCGCCGCCATTACCGATGCGATCACGCCGCGCGCGTCGCCGAGATACTGTTCGCGCCCCGCGCTGGTGTTGGGATATTTGAACTGGGGATCGGTGCGGATCTTGTCGAAGAACTGTTCGAGCGTGCCGGTGAAGCCGACCTCGCGCTTGATCGCCTCCATCTCCTGCCGGATCGCGGCGACCTGTTTCAGGCCCAGATCGTGGATCTGGTCGGCGGTCAGCGCGGTCGTGGTCGAGGTCTTCAGCCGGTCGGCATAATAGGCCGCGCCATCGGGCAGATTCCAGGCCCCGAAATTGCCCTTCGATTGCGGCTCGATCGCGTCGAGCGTCGCGAACAGCTGGTCATAGCCGGCACGGAACGGCCCCGTCAGCGCCGCGCGCGCCTCCTCCAGCAACGTCGCCTTGGTCGCCGCGGGCACTGCCAACGCGGTCACCTTCTTGCGGAAATCGGCCATGACCGTCGAATCCGCGCCCGCGTCGAACGGGGCACCGACCAGCACGGCGCGTGCATCGGCGCGGGCGGGTGCGAAATTGACTTTGTTGGGGATGATTCCCGCCGCCGCCTGCTCGCGCATCGTCGTGCTGACCTCGCGCATGACGCGCTCGGTATCGCGCAGCCGTGCGATATAGGCCTGCGCGTCGGCGAGCGTATCGACCTTGTGGTTGTTGATCAGCAACACCGGGATGTCGCCCGCGGGGCTGCCATTGGTCGTGACGGGGAAGCGCAGCTTGCGGAAGCGCAGCGATTGCCGGCCGCGGTCGACCTCATATTCGAACAGCCGGTAGCTCACCCGCGCACTCTCGCCGAGATCGTCGGGGCGGAACCGCGACCGCATGGCCTTCAGCTGCCGCTCCGACAGGGCCTGCGCGCGAACCGCGGCGGCGTCAGTATAATCGTCGAGCCGATCATAATGCGTCTTCAGCCCGAGCTGGGTCAGCGATTCCGGGCTAAGATCAAGCTGTTCGTCATAGGCCTTGTCGAGGAATGCGAGCAGTGCCGCATCCTGTGCCGCGACGCGCTGCGTCTCCACCGGCACCGGGGCGGCGGCGAGGACGATCGGCACGGTGGGCAGCAGCAATAGGGCAAAGGCAAGACGCATTACATTCTCCTGTCGAATGCGTGCTTGTCGCGCGCGGATCCCGTCAGCGCAATCACGGACCGCCAATTGCATGGCCGCTCCAGCGTCAGGTGCGAAATTGGCGATCGCGCGTTCATGCCATGATGAAAGACCTTCCTACTCTGCTGCGCGAGCGGGCCAGCTCCGGCGCCAAGGCCCGGATCGTCGGGCAGGTGCGTGCGCTGTTCAACGACCAGGCGCGCGGCGAGGCACCGGTCCAGCGCAGCGCGGCGGCGATGTTCGCGCCCGATGCGGTGATCGGCACAGTGCATGGCGACGTGGTCAGCATGATGGTCGGCGGCGTCGCGGCGCTACTGCTGCAGATGCTGCACCCGGCAGTTCTGGCGGGCGTCTGGGATCATTCGAACTTCCGCACAGACATGCTCGGCAGGCTCCGGCGCACCGCGCGGTTCATCGCGGTCACGACCTATGGCGAGCGCCCCGATGCGGAGGCGGTGATCGCGCGTGTCCGCGCGGTGCACGCGCACATCGCCGGGACGCTCCCCGACGGCACGCCCTACCGCGCGGACGATCCCGCGCTGCTCGCCTGGGTCCATGTCTCGGAGGCCTGGTGCTTCCTCGCCGCGTGGCAGCGTTTCGGCGACCGCCGGCTCGGCATGGCCGAGCAGGACGCCTATTATGCCGCGTTCGCCGAGCTCGGCGAACTGCTCGGCGCCGCATCGCTGCCGCGGGATCTGGCGGGAACGGACCGTTATCTGCAGACCATGCGCCCGCAGCTCGTCGCGGATGCCCGGACGCGCGAGGTTGCCCGGTTCGTGCTCGAGCAGACACCCGCCAACCCGCTCGCCCTGCCCGTGCAGCGTATCGTGATGCAGGCCGCGGTCGATCTGCTACCCGAATGGGCGCGGCGAATGCATGGGCTGGCGGGGTCGCCCGCCTTGATGCGGCCAGTCGTCACGTCGGGCACGCGCAACCTGGCGAAAACATTGCGCTGGGCGTTTGTCGACCAATAGCCGATCCCCGGCCATCGCGATTAAACTACCAGCCGGTATGTTAATCTGGTTGACAGGTTTCCGCGGCGCTTTATATACCAGCCGGTAGACAAACAGTCCCAGCCGACGGTCGGTCAAATTGTCGTCCGTCAATCGTCTTCCGGCCAGCGAAGTTGCCGACACTGTCCTAGTCGAACGCCAAGAATTCCGCAGTTTTCAGACCGGTTACGGCGTAATGCCGGCGACCGGATATCGTCCACGCTTGTCATCTGGACTGTCGATGCCGCGCGCACCGACGATCGGTGACGCATGTCCATTACAACGGGGGCAATCCCATGGAATATCCCAAATTCACGTTCACGTCAGCCGATCGACCACGGAGCGTTGCGGCATGACCGTGTTCACCCCGATCAAGACGGCCGATGCCATACCGGTGGCGGCCCCTGCCCCCCGACGCAGACCCGTGTGGCAGCGCGGCGCGATGCTGCTCGTGCCCGTCGCGCTGGTTGGCGCGATCGGCGTCCGGCTGCTCGATCAGCCCGATGCCGCGATGGCGGCGCCCCCGCCCGCCTCGGTGACGGTCGCGTCCCCGTTGGTGCGGCAGGTCAGCGAATGGGACGATTATGTCGGCCGGTTCGCGCCAAGCCGCAGCGTCGAGATCCGGCCGCGTGTCGCGGGCGAAGTCACCGGCGTCCATTTCCATGACGGCGATATCGTCCGCAAAGGACAGCTGCTCTTCACGATCGACTCGCGTCCATTCGCCGCCGCGCTAGCCGAGGCGCACGCCAACGTCGCGAGCGCCAAGAGCGCCTTATCGCTCGCGCGGACCGACCTCGGCCGTGCGCAGCGGCTGGTCGCGGACGAGGCCGTCTCGGCGGGTGAGGTCGACGCGCTGCGTGGCAAGCTCGAAGCTGCCAGCGCCGCACTCGCCGCCGCGCAGGCGCGCGAACGTGCCCGCGCACTCGACGTCGGCTTCACGCAGGTTCGCGCGCCGATCGGCGGGCGCATTTCCGATCGCCGCGTCGATGCCGGCAACCAGGTCGCGGGCGGCGAAGGCACCGGCGGCACCGTGCTGACGACGATCAACGCGCTCGATCCGATCTACTTCAATTTCGACGGGTCGGAGGCGCTCTACCTCAAGACGCAGCGCGCGCGGCATCCGGGCGCGACCCCGGCGGCGGTCGAGATCCAGTTGCAGGACGAGACCGAGCATCGCTGGAAGGGCAAGCTCGACTTCACCGACAACGGTCTCGACCAGCGCTCGGGCACGATCCGCGGCCGCGCCGTGCTTGCCAATCCGGGCTATTTCCTGACGCCGGGGATGTTCGGCAACATGCGCCTCGCCAGTGCGGGGACGCGACAGGCGCTGCTGGTGCCCGACGACGCGGTGCAGACCGATCAGGCGCGGAAAGTACTGCTGACGATCGATGCGAAGAACGTCGTGAGCCAGAAGCCGGTCGAGCTCGGGCCGGTGGTCGATGGCCTCAGGATCGTCCGCTCGGGGATCGGGCCGAACGACCGGGTCATCATCCAGGGCACGCAGATGGCGATGCCGGGTGCCACGGTTGCGCCGAAGGCGGGCCGGATCGCGGTCGCAACCGGCGCCGCGGCGCCGGCTTCGGTCCAGCCCATCTCGGGTGAAGCCACACTCGCCAGATAACCACCGTTCCCCGGCGAAGGCCGGGGCCCAGGTGGCATAGCGTTTCGATGTAATCACTGCGGTTCGCCCAACTGGACCCCGGCCTCCGCCGGGGAACGGAAAAGCGCGCGCGCCCTCTATCGAGGACACAAACCATGCGCTTCTCGCGCTTCTTCATCACCCGGCCGATCTTTGCGGGCGTGATCGCGGTGATCATCACGATCGTCGGCGCGATCGCCTATATGGCGCTGCCGGTGTCGCAATATCCCGACATCGTCCCCCCCACCGTCACCGTCAGCGCGACCTATCCGGGCGCGTCGGCCGAGACGGTCGCCGAAACCGTCGCCGCGCCGATCGAGCAGGAGATCAACGGCGTCGACAACATGCTCTACCAGTCGTCGCAATCGACCGGCGACGGCAAGGTGACGATCACCGTCACCTTCAAGATCGGCACCGACCTCGATGCCGCACAGGTGCTCGTCCAGAACCGCGTCGCGGTCGCGGTGCCGCGCCTGCCCGAGGACGTCCAGCGATTGGGCGTCGTCACGCGGAAAACCTCGCCCGACTTCCTGATGGTGGTGAACCTCGTCTCGCCCGACAATTCGCTCGATCGCGGCTACATCTCCAACTATGCGCTGACCCAGGTCCGCGATCGCCTCAGCCGCATCGACGGCGTCGGCGACGTGCAGCTGTTCGGCGCGCGCGACTATTCGATGCGCGTCTGGATCGACCCCGGCCGCGCGGCCGCGCTTGACCTCACCGCGGGCGAGATCGTCGCGGCGCTCCGCGCGCAGAACGTCCAGGTCGCCGCCGGCACGCTCGGCCAGCCGCCGTACGACAAGGGCAACAGCGCGTTTCAGCTCAACGTCGAGACGCAAGGGCGCCTGACCGACCCCAAGCAGTTCGCGGACGTCGTCATCCGCACCGACGCGCAGGGCCGCCAGGTCCGCGTCTCGGACGTCGCCCGCGTCGAGCTCGGCGCGCAGGATTACGGCGCCAACACCTATCTCAGCGGCAAGCCCACGGTCATCGCCGCGGTCTTCCAGCGTCCCGGCTCGAACGCGCTCGGCGCCGCGCAGGCCGTCACCGCCGAGATGGAGAGCATGTCGAAGCGCTTTCCCAAGGGCCTCGAATACAAGGTGATCTACAACCCGACCGAATTCATCGCGCAGTCGATCGACGCGGTGAAGCACACGCTGTTCGAGGCGATGATCCTCGTCGTGCTCGTCATCCTCGTCTTCCTGCAGAAATGGCGCGCGGCGATCATCCCGATCGTGGCGATCCCGGTCTCGCTGATCGGCACCTTCGCGGTGCTCGCCGCATTCGGCTACAGCCTCAACAACCTGTCGCTGTTCGGCCTCGTCCTCGCGATCGGGATCGTCGTCGACGACGCGATCGTCGTGGTCGAGAATGTCGAGCGCAACCTCGAACACGGGCTGTCCCCGCTGGAGGCGGCGCGCACCTCGATGGACGAGGTGTCGGGCGCGCTCGTCGCGATCGTGCTCGTGCTGTGCGCGGTGTTCATCCCGACCGTGTTCCTCACCGGACTGTCGGGCGCGTTCTACCGCCAGTTCGCGGTGACGATCTCGACCGCGACGATCATCTCGCTGCTCATCTCGCTGACGCTGTCGCCGGCTCTCGCCGCGATGTTGCTCAAGCCCACCGCCCCTGCCGGCTCGGGCAACCGCCTGACCCGCACGGTGCGCCGCGCAGGCGACGCGTTCAACCGCGGGTTCGAGCGGATGAGCGAAAGCTATGCCCGCCTCACCGCACGCCTCGTCGCCGCGCCGAAGCGGATGATGGTCGCCTATGCCGCGCTGATCGCGGTCACGGTCGGCGTCTTCATGGTCACCCCGTCGGGCTTCGTCCCCGCGCAGGACCAGGGCTATTTCCTGACCGTCATCCAGCTGCCGCCCGGCTCGTCGGTCGAGCGTACCGACGCGGTGATGCAGAAGGTCGCCAAACGCATCCTCCCGCTCGCCGGCGTCAAGGGCGCGGTCATGCTCGCCGGGTTTGACGGCCCGTCGCAGACGCTCGCCCCCAACTCGGCCGCCGCCTATATCCCGCTCAAGAGCTTTGCCGAGCGCAAGAAGCTCGGCGTCACGCTCGCCAGCATCATGGCCGAATCGCAGAAGGCGACCGGCGACATCACCGAAGCGCGGCTGCTGATCGTCCCGCCGCCGCTGATCCAGGGCATCGGCTCGGCCGGCGGCTATCGCCTGATGGTGCAGGACCAGGGCGGCCACGGCTATGGCGACCTTGGCAAGACGAGTTACGACCTGATCGGCAAGGCGAACCAGACCAAGGGCCTGGCGCAGGTCTACACCTTCTTCGATACCGCCACGCCGCGCATCTTCGCCGATGTCGACCGCGCCAAGGCCAATCTGCTCGGCGTTCCCCCCGAGC
Source organism: Sphingomonas sp. Leaf30 (assembly GCF_001422525.1). Lineage (NCBI taxonomy): Bacteria > Pseudomonadati > Pseudomonadota > Alphaproteobacteria > Sphingomonadales > Sphingomonadaceae > Sphingomonas > Sphingomonas sp. Leaf30. The sequence goes on from NZ_LMKZ01000005.1 coordinate 140,874, forward strand.
GCGTGTTCGAGGCGTTGCAGGTCTATCTCGGCTCGGCGTTCGTCAACGATTTCAACTTGCTGGGGCGCACCTTCCGGGTCACCGCGCAGGCCGACGCACCGTTCCGCAACACCACCGCGGACATCGCCAACCTCAAGACGCGCTCCAATTCGGGCCAGATGGTCCCGGTCGGCTCGGTCTCGACGTTCCGTGACAAGACCGGCCCGTACCGCGTCGTCCGATACAACCTTTTCCCCGCGGTCGAGGTGGATGGCGACACCGCCAAGGGCTATTCCTCGGGCCAGTCGCTGGTGGCGATGGAGAAGCTCGCCGATGCGTCGCTGCCCGCCGGCTATGCGCATGAATGGACCGGCATCGCCTACCAGCAAAAGGCGGCCGGCAGCACCGCTGCGCTGGTCTTCGGGATGGCCGTGCTGTTCGTCTTCCTCGTGCTCGCCGCACAATATGAGAGCCTGACACTACCGCTCGCGATCATCCTGATCGTGCCGATGTGCCTGCTCGCGGCGATGACCGGGGTGAATTTGCGGGGGATGGACAACAATGTCCTCACGCAAATCGGGCTGGTCGTGCTGATCGCGCTCGCCGCGAAGAACGCGATCCTCGTGGTCGAGTTCGCCAAGCAGGCCGAGGAACAGGACGGCCTGTCCCCGGTCGAGGCGGCGGTGCGTGCGGCGAAGGACCGGTTGCGGCCGATCCTGATGACGAGCTTCGCGTTCATCCTCGGCGCGGTGCCGCTGGTGATCGCCGACGGGGCTGGCGCCGAACTGCGCCAAGCGCTCGGCACCGCGGTGTTCTTCGGGATGATCGGCGTGACCGGGTTCGGGCTGCTTTTTACCCCCACCTTCTACGTCGTCGCACGGGCGCTGGCGATGCGGTTCGAACGCCGCCGTCCTGCCCCCGCCGCGACCCTTCAGCCCGCCGAATAGGACCAGCCTCATGAAGTCCCTGCTTCTCGCGAGCCTCTCGGCGCTGACGCTCGCCGCGTGCGCCGCCGGCCCCGATTATGTCGCGCCGATCGCCCCGCCCAAGGCGACCGCGTCGTTCGTCACCGCCAACGCCGCGACCGTCACGACCGCCCCCGATAACGACTGGTGGCGAATGTACCGCGACCCGGTCCTCGACGGCCTCGTCGCGGATGCACTCGCAGCGAATACCGACCTGCGCGTCGCCATCGCCCGCCTCGACAGCGCCCGCGCGTCGTTGCGCGGCGCGAAAACCGATCGCGAGCCGCAGGTGAACGCCAGCGGCAGCGGCAATTACTCCCGGACGTCGCAACTCCAGAACCTGCCCGGCTTCGACCGCGAGCGCGCCACCTACGATGTCGGCCTCGACGTCAGCTACGAGGTCGATCTCGCCGGCCGCGTCCGCCGCAACGTCGAGGCCGCACGCGGCGACGTCGGCGCGGCACAGGCCGATGCCGACGCGGTGCGAGTCTCGATCGTCGCCGCCACCACGCGCGCCTATGTCGACGCCGCCTCGTCCGCCGAACGCCTCGCGGTCGCCCGGCGGATCGTCGACCTGCTCGAGAAATCGAACACGCTGACGGGCAAGCGGGTCGACGCGGGTCGCGCCGCGCGCCTCGATCAGGTCCGGATCGCCGCGCTGCGCGACCAGCGCGCCGCGAATATCCCGCAGATCGAGGCCGAGCGTCAGGCGGCGCTCTTCCGGCTCGCCACGCTCACCGGCCGCACGCCGCAGGAGCTGCCCGCCAGCGCCGGCGCGCGCACGACCACGCCGCGTCTCGACCGGCCGATCCCGATCGGCGACGGCGCGATATTGCTCGCGCGCCGACCCGACGTCCACGCCGCCGAACGCCGCCTCGCCGCCGCCACCGCGCGGATCGGGGTGCAGACGTCGCAGCTCTATCCGCAGATTGCGCTCGGCGGCTCGATCGGTTCGACCGCGCTCAGCGTCGGCGACGTCTTCACCGGCGGGCCGATCCGCTGGTTGCTCGGCCCGCTGCTCAACTGGTCGGTCAATCAATCGGCGGCGCGCGCGCGCATCGCCGGCGCCGAGGCCGATACGCGCGGCGCGCTCGCCAGCTTCGACGGCAGCGTGCTGACCGCGCTCGAGGAAACCGAGACCGCGCTGTCCAACTATGCGCGCGAGCTCGATCGCCGCACGCAACTGCAATCCGCGCACGACAACGCCGCCACCGCCGCGCGCATCACCCGCGCGCGCCAGCGGGAAGGCCAGATCGACTTCCTCGACGTCCTCGATGCCGAGCGGACGCTGGCGGATACCGATACCGAGCTCGCCGCGGCCGACGCCCGCATCGCGGGGGCGCAGGTCGACCTGTTCCGTGCACTCGGCGGGGGATGGCAGCCGCCGCGCCGCCCTGCTGGCTAACACCGGCGCGGCATCGTTGCGTGTCACTGATCCGTCGCCGGCACGTCATCAAACTGTACCGGCGGGCGCATACCGCCTGGGCCGATGGCGACGTCCGAGCTCAGCATGGTCGATACGGGGCCCGGTCGCCTCTGGGCGGGGTGGTCGCGTCTGCGTGCGCAGGTCGAGCGGTTGACGCGGCGGGCGGATGGCGAGGATCTGCTCCACGACGCCTATGTCAGCCTGGCGACGCTGCCCGCGGCGCCGCGCAACGACGAGGCGTTCCTTGTTCATGCGGCGGTCAACCGCGGGCGCGATGCGTTCCGACGCGAGGCGGTTCGTGGCACACACGAGGACGCGGGAGCGATCGAATGGCTGCGCGACTGTTCGCCGATCCAGGACGAGGTGCTGATCGCGAAGGCGCGGCTCGACCGGGCGCGCGAGGGGCTCGATCGTCTCAGCCCGCGGACCCGCGAGATCTTCCTGATGCAGCGGCTCGACGGGTATAAATATCGCGAGATTGCTGCGCGTCTGGGAATAAGCCAGAGTGCGGTCGAAAAGCACATGGCCAAGGCGATGACCTTCCTGGTCGATTGGACGGAGGATTGGTGAGCACGCAATGCATGGCCGCAAATCCCTAGACCGGATGTTTTCGGACAAGGCGGCGCCCGAACGCACTGCGGCGCAGTGGATCGCGCGGCTCAACGCGGACGACGTCAGCGCACAGGACGCGATCGTCTTTCGGGCGTGGCTGACCGCGAACCCCGAGCAGGCCGCACGGTTCGAGCGCGCCACCGACCTGTGGGACATGGTGCCCGGAACCGCACCGTCGCGCGCGCCGGTGGTGACGCGCCGCCGCGCGCTCGGCGGGGTCGCGGCACTCGCGGTCACGGCTGTCGCGGGGACCGGTGTGTTCCAGGCAGCCTATGCCGCGACGCCGTATCGGACGGGGATCGGCGAGCAGCGACGGATCGTGCTGCCCGACGGCTCGGCCCTGCTGCTCGACGCGGTCACCCGGCTGCATGTGGTCGCGACCGAGCGGCGGCGGCGGCTCTGGCTGACGCCAGGCCGCATCGACCTGACGGTGGCGCCATTGGCGACCCCGTTCACGATCACCGCGGCCGACCGGGCGATGACCGCCGGCGCGGGCCGCTTCGACCTGCGCTGCGACGCGCGCGACGGGGCGGCCTTTACCGCGATCGAGGGGCGGGCGACGATCGCTGCCACGACGACGACTGGCGCTGCGCAGCTCCTGACCGACGGAGCGCGGTTGCGGAACGGCGTGATCGATCGGCCCGACATCGCGACGACACGGGCCTGGACCAGCGGTCGTGCCGCGTTTCACGGCGATACGCTCGCGACGGTTGCCGAGGAAGCGAACCGGTACAGCGCGACGCGGCTGGTGATCGCCGACCCGGCGGTCGCTGGGCTGCAGGTCAGCGGCATGTACCGGATGGGCGACAATGTCGCGCTGGGGCGTGCGCTCGCGACGCTGCTGGATTTGCGGTTGCGAACGATGGACGGTGCCGTCCTGCTCGGCGGATAAAAATTCGCGTCAGCGGGGTGGGGTAGATCGCGGCTCGCCCGTCGAGGAGGTGCGGCAGTATCGCCGCCTTCCTTGGGGGGATGAACACCGTGACGACCAATCGCCGGCGCCTGCGCCGTTCGTTCGTGATGGGCGCAGCCTGCGCCGCGCTGTCGACCGCCTTTGCACCCGCCGCGGCGATTGCGCAGACCAATGTCGTCCGCGTGCATCTCGGCGTCCAGTCGCTCGGCCGGTCGCTCGAAGCGCTCGCCCGCCAGAGCGGCATCGACATCCTGTTCACACCCGCTGCGGTTGCCGGTCGGACCGCACCTGCGATCGACGGCACGATGGCACCGCACGCCGCGGTCGAGCGGCTGATCGCCGGCACCGGGCTGATGGTCCGCCAGCAGCCCAATGGCGCGCTGATCGTCGCCGCGACGGTCGAGACCGCAGCGCCGCAGACCGCTGTGTCCGCTCCGGACGACGAGACCCGCGAGATCGTCGTGACGGGCTATGCGAGCAGCCTGACCGGTGCGCTGGCGCAGAAGCGCAAGGCGACCAACGTCATCGACGTCGTCAAGGCCGAGGATATCGGCAAGTTCCCCGCGCAGAACATCGCCGAGGCGCTCCAGCGCGTCCCCGGCGTGTCGATCGTTCGCGATCGCGGCGAAGGCGTGTTCGTCCGGATCCGCGGGCTTGGCGCCAATTTCCAGGTGGTGACGCTCAACGATCGCTCGGTCGCGGTGAACGAGAATGTTCGCGACAGCGGCCAGAGCGGGCGCCAGTTCCGGTTCGACACGCTGCCGTCCGAGCTCATGTCCGCGGTCGAGGTGATCAAGAGCCCGCGCGCGAGCCTCGACGAAGGCGGCATCGGCGGCACGATCAACCTGCGCACCTTCCGTCCGCTCGACCTGAAGAAGCCGGTGCTGTCGCTATCCGCCACGGCCAGTTCGCCGCGCCTCGCCGACGCGGTGGATCCGCGACTGTCGGGCATGGCGAGCTGGGCGAGCACGGACGGCAAGTTCGGCGCGCTGATCGCCGGCGTCTATGACGAGCGCACCACGCGGCAGGACCGGATCACCGGCGTCGGCTGGGCGGACGGCAAGATCGACACCGACGGCAACGGCTCGCTCGACAGTGCCACGATCCTGATCCCGACCGCGATCCGCCCGACGCTGGAGCGCGAGAACCGCGACCGGATCGGCATCAACGGCGCGGTGCAATGGAAGCCCGACGACCGGTTCGAGCTGAACGTCGACGGGCTGTGGAGCCGGCTGAACGTCGCCTATGACGAGCTGACCTATTCGGCGGCGGATGGCTCCAACCTGCCGCGCGGGATCGTGCCGGGCAGCGCGGTGATCGAGAACGGCGTGCTGACCGGTGCGACCACGACCGCCTCGACCACGCAGATCGGTCGCGAGACGTCGGTGCTCCAGTACAAGAACTGGCTGGTCGGCACCAATGCCCGCTGGCAGGCGGGCGGCTGGACGATCGCCGCGGACGGCAGCATCGGCCAGGCCTATTCGAATACGCCCGAACCGATCTACCGCACGCGGCTGCTTGGTACGGTGGGCCCGACGACGTTCGATTTCGGCAAGGCGGGCGACCGGCTGCCCGACGTCACGCTGCTGAACGCCGACCTGTCGAACCCGGCGCTGCTGCCCGGACGGCGGATCGAATACCGCGTCAACGGCTCGAAGGACCGGGAGCGCGCCGCGAAGCTCGACGTCACGCGCGACCTGACCGGCGTGGTCAGCGCGCTGCGTGCGGGGGTGAAATACCAGAAAAGAACACGCGCCTATGATCGCCGCGACATCAATTTCACCAGCGGCATCGCGGGCAAATATTTCGACGCGAGCTATTTCGTCCCGTTCCCGGTCGATGATTTCCTGAAGGGCGCGAACGGCACCCTGCCGACCAGCTGGGCGATGCCCGATCCGGCGAAATTCCTCGCCGCCGCCACTGGCAAGGAGGCGCTGCTCGCCGCACCGCTTGCGCGCGGCGATCTGCGCAACAGCTATGCGATCGGCGAGGAGATCGTCGCGGGCTACGCGATGGCCGATTTCGCGTTCCCGCTCGGCGGCATCGCGGTGCGCGGCGATATCGGCGTACGCTATGCCCGGACGCGGCAGACCTCTTCGGGCTATGCCGATGACGGCAAGGTCGCGCTGCCCGTCAGCTACGACAAGACCTATGACAATTTCCTGCCGTCGCTCAACCTGGTCGCCGAGGTCTCGCCCGATCTGCAGATGCGGTTCGCCGCGTCGAAGGTCATCACCCGGCCGTCGCTCGCCGATCTGGCGCCGCGGCTGACGATCAATTCGAGCCCGACCGTCCTCACCGCGGTCGGCGGCAATCCCGAGCTGAAGCCGTTCGAGGCTTGGCAATATGACGGCACGGTCGAATGGTATTTCGCGCCCGGCAGCGCGCTGGTCGGCGGCGTGTTCTACAAGGACATCACGACCTTCGTGTTCCAGCAGACGCGCGACTTCGTCCTCGACGGCCAGACCTATCGCCTGACCGCGCCCAAGAACGGCGGCGACGCCTATGTCGCCGGCGTCGAGATCGCGTATCAGCAGCTGTTCAAGATGCTCCCCGCGCCGTTCGATGGCCTCGGCGCGCAGGCCAACTATACGCACACCAAGACCGGCGGCACCTATGCACTGGCGACCGGCGGCATTTTCCGCGATGCGCTGGTAGAAGTCGCCAAGGACAGCTTCAACCTGACCGCCTTCTACGAGAAGGAGCGCGTCGGTGCGCGCGTCAGCTATAGCTGGCGCGGCAACGTGCTGCGCGACGTGGGCGGCGCGGGGCTCGCCGCGAACAACGACAGCGCGTTCGGCAGTCTCGATTTCGACATGTCGTACAAGGTGACGCCGAACGTGACCTTCGTCGTGCAGGGCATCAACGTCGCCGGCGGCGTCCAGTGGCAATATGTCCGCGACAACCAGTTTGCGGGCTATACCGATTACGGTCGGACGTTCATGGCCGGCGTCAGGGCGAAGTTCTGATGCGGCTCGCCTCGCTCGCGGCTGGCCTCGCGCTGGTCGCCTCGTCCATCGCGCCGGCACAAACGCCGCCGCCGCGCGAGGACAAACTCGAACGCGTCGTCATCGTCATGCGCCACGGCGTGCGCAGCGCGATGTCGAGCCCCGTGGAGCTGGGCCGCTACAGCCGCCGCGCCTTTCCGCGCTTCAAGGTGCCGGCGGGGCACCTGACCGCGAATGGCGCGACGCTCGTGACGATGCTCGGCGGCTGGTACGCGGCGCAGTACCGGCAGCTGGGCCTGCTCGGCGCGAGCGACTGCGCGGTCTATTACTGGGCGAACCACACGCAGCGCACCGAGGCGACCGCGACCGCGCTCGCCGCCGGCCTGACCCCGGGGTGCGCGGCGCCGATCCACCAGTCGGCGGCCGCGCCCGATCCGCTGTTCGAGGCGCCGCAGACCCCGCTCGCGCCGCTCGACGCCCCGCGGATGCTCGCGGCGATCTCCGCGCGGGTCGACGGCGATCTGGCGGCGTGGGACGCGCGCCAGACCCCCGACCGCGACCGGTTCGAGGCGCTGATGCTGCAATGCCGCCGTATCCCGTGCTCCACGACCGAGCGCACCCGGGTCCAGCGCCGGCTGGGCGATACGCCGATCACGATGCGGATCGACGCGACGGGCAAGCCCGACCTCACCTCGCCCAGCCTGCAGGTCGCCGGGATCGCCGAAAGCCTCGTCATGGCCTATGCGGACGGGCTCGCCTTCCCCGGCTGGAGCGGGATCGACGCAGCGACGATCGGCAAGGCGCTCACCGTCCATGGGGCCGGCATCGACCTGCGCACGCGCACTCCGGAGGTCGGCCGCCAGACCAGCAGCTATCTCGCGATGCGGCTGCTCGCGACGCTCCAGCGCGGCGCCGGCGCGACCGCGCTGGCCGACCCGATCGGCGACGCGGAGAAGATCGTCGTCGTCAGCGGCCATGACGGCACGGTAACGATGCTCGCCGGGCTGCTTGGTCTCGACTGGGCGCTGCGCGATTACGGCGCCGGCGAAGCCGCCCCCGGCGGCGGGCTGGTGTTCGAACTGTGGCGTCGTGGCGCGACCGGCAAGAGCATCGTGCGGGTCCGCTATGTCGCGCAGGGGCTCGACCAGATGCGCTACCGCATCCCGCTGTCGGCGCAGACACCGCCCGAGATCGTCGCGATCCCGGTCCCCGGCTGCGGCGACCCCTGCCCGCTCCCCCGGTTCACGCGCTATGTCCTGGATCAGGTGTAGCCCCCACCGAAGGAGTAGCGCGGGGGCGCGCTTAATTGCCCTCTGCGTCGACGACGAACACCACGGGCTTGCCGCGCGACATCGGCTCCCAGCCTGCGCCCAATGCCGCCCGGATACCGCGCGAGATGGTCGGATCGTCGATCTGAAGCCGCCCGCGCGGCAACCCCTTCAGCAGGCGCTTGGGGGCGGGAAATTCGAGCATCGCCTCACGCTGGCAGTCCTTTTCGAGCAGCGAAAGGACCATCCCCTTCCATCCGTCGTCGTCCGACCATTGCGGCTCGCTCTCGAGGCGCCATTCATAGGTGGTGCCATCGACGTCGATGGTACCGGAAGTGCTGAGATTTTTCGACATGCCGCCGCCTTAGCAGGTCTGTCACGGCATGCCATGCGTCCGATCGCACGCCATGGCCGGTCCTCAATTACCAGCCTGCGACGGAGCCGCTATGTTCTTGGCGTGGGTGATCGTAGAAGCCGCCAAAAGCGCACCGGGGGAGCCATGACGACGAAATCGCGCTATCAGGCGCCCGCGCTCAAAAAGGGGCTCGAGATCCTCGAGCTGCTGGCCGCAGCCACCGCGCCGCTCAACATGTCGGATATCTCGACCGCGCTCGGCCGGTCGGTCAGCGAGATCTTCCGCATGCTGCAGGTGCTCGAGGAACACCGCTATATCGCGCGGGGCGATGACGGCTATCGGCTGACCAACCGGCTCTTCGCGCTCGGCATGAGCCAGCCGCCGGTCCGCAACCTCGTCGGCATCGCGCTCCCGGTGATGAGCGAGGTCGCGCGACGGACCGGGCAAAGCTGTCACATGGCGGTGGCGTCGGGTGCCGAGATGGTGGTGATCGTCGGCTTCGAGGCCCCCAGCCTGTCGGGCTTTGCGATCCGGGTTGGCTATCGCCGGCCGCTGCATCGCTCGGCGTCGGGACGAGTCCTGCTGGCGTTCCAGTCGGCGGATGTGCGCCAGGCCATGCTCGACGACGTGCGTCTGGCGGGCGCTGCGTTCGATGCGGCGGCGCTGGCGGCGGAGCTGGACGCGATCGCGGCGAAGGGTCTGCACACCACCCCCAGTCCCGTCCTGAATGCGATCACCGACATGTCGGTGCCGATTCTGGTGATGGGGTCCGCGCGGGCGGCGTTGACCGTGCCCTTCGTCGATGGCCCGGGCGCACGCGTGACGCTGGAAGCGTCGCAGGCTGTGTTGCGCCACGCCGCCGCCACTATCGCCGAGCAACTGTCCCCCGAAGTCCGCGACGGGCTGTATCAGCGGGTCGTCGACCACGGCGCACCCGACGCGGGATCCGACGGCTGACTGCTGCAAGCGCGTCGCCTTCTCCCCTCCTCACCATGGAACACGATATCATGTGGCATTGCCTTTTCCTCGACCTTCACGACGATGCCGCGCTGATCGCGGCGTATCGCGATCGCCACCGCGCGGTGCCGCCGGCGGTGCTCGCCTCGATCCGGGCGGCAGGAATCGAGGCGATGGACATCTATCAGCGCGATGACCGACTGGTGATGATGATGCGGACCGGTCCCGGCTTCGACCCCGAGGCGAAGGCCGCGGCGGACGCGTCCGATCCCGCCGTGGTCGCGTGGGAAGCCGCGATGTCGCGCCTTCAGCGTCCGTTGCCGAGCGCGCAGCCGGGCGAGAAATGGCTCCTCGCCGAGCGCATCTTCGCGCTCGACGGGCAGCGCTGACCGGTCAGGTCAGCGTGCGGTCGAGATGCGTGTAGCCGCCATCGGGGATGATCCACTGCCCGGTCGTGTGCGACGACCGCGCCGACAGCAGGAACACCACGGTATCGGCAATCTCGCGGTCGGTCGTCAGCCGCCGGCCAAGCGGAATGTTGCCCGCGATCTCGTCGAGCTTGGCCTGCGGATCGTCGAACGTGTCGATCCACGCGCGATAGAGCGGCGTCATCACCTCGGCAGGGAGCACCGCGTTGACGCGGACGCCGTCGCCGACCAGCGCCGCCGCCCATTCGCGCGTCAGGCCGAGCTGGGCGGCCTTGGCGGCGACATAGCCGCTGGTCTGGCCCTGCCCGGTCAGCGCGGTCTTCGACGAGATGTTGACGATCGCGCCGCGGCTGGCCTTCAGGTGCGGCAGGCAATGATGCGCCATGCCGTAATAATGGCCGACATTGGCGACCAGCGAGGCGAGGAAGGCCGCCGTTCCCGCCTCAAGCCCGATCCCGTCATTGGCGCCCGCATTGTTGACCAGGCCATGGATGCCGTGCCCCGCCGCGACGATCTGCGCGACTGCCGCGGCGCAGGCGACATCGTCGGTCATCTCGGTACGGATGAACATCGTCGCGGGCTGAAGCGCACGGATATTCGCCTCGAACGCGGGGTCGAGCGCGCTGCGCCCGAGGATCGCGGGGATCGCGCCCTCCTCCGCGAGCAGGGTCGAGATCGCGCCGCCGATCCCGGCGCCACCGCCGGTGACGATCACCAGTTTACCGTCGAGTCCGAGCTTCATGATAGTCCATCCTCGATAGGTGTCAGGCGGTAGACGCGCGCCGCCGTGCCGCCAAAGATCGCATCGCGATGCCCCGGGCACGCGCGCGCGACGAAGGTTTCGATCAGGTCGACCACCGCCGCATGCTCGGCGGCAAACAGGCACACCGGCCAGTCGGATCCGAAGATCAGCCGGTCCGGTCCGAAGCAGGCGAGCAGATGGTCGAGATACCGCGCGATGTCGGTGGGCGACCAGGCGGCGTGATCGGCCTCGGTCACCAGCCCCGACAGTTTGCAGGTGACGCCTGGAACGGCGGCGATGGCTGCGATCGTCCGGGCCCAGGGGCCCCATTCGCCACCCGCGATGTCGGGCTTGCCGCCATGATCGAGCACCAGCGACCCCGGCCCGGCCGCTTCGAGCAGGTCGGGAACGCATGCGAGCTGTGCCGGCCCGCGGACGAGTATGTCATAGGCGAGATCGCGCGACAGGATCGTCCGCACGCCGCGCAGGACATCCTCGCGCAGCAGATAGCGCGGGTCAGGTTCGTCCTGCGCGATGTGCCGTATGCCCACAAGCGACCGCGATGCGTGACGGTCGAGCTGGGGTGCGACGTCGGGCGCAGTCAGGTCGACCCAGCCGACGACACCCATGATCCAGGGAGTCGCGTCCGCGAGCGCGAGCAGCCAGTCGGTCTCCGCCGCGCTGTGGCAGGCCTGCACCGCGATGCAGCCGTCGAACGCGGCGGCCTCCAGCGCGGGCCGGATGTCGACCGGGAGCCGGTCGCGCGCAAGCGCACTGCCGGGCTGGATCCAGTCATACTCCGCCGTGCGATAGCGCCAGAAATGCTGGTGCGCATCGATCCTCTTCACCATCGGGCTTTTGCATCCCTTCACTTGTTGCTCACCTGTGACATGATTTTTTATATATGCAAACCTCTCTCAAGGCCTATGATGGCGGCAATCGCACCAGAGGCGACGAAGAGAGGATGTCATGGCACACGCTGCGAAGGGCTCGAGCCACATGGCCGACATAGCTGACACCGCGACGAGCACCGGGCGTTTCATCCGGCCGGGATTTCGGACGGGCTTCATCCTCGTCACCAGCCTGTTCTTCCTTTGGGCGCTTGCCAACAACTTCAACGACATCCTGATTCGCCAGTTCCAGAAGGCGCTCGACCTCAACCGCGCGCAGGCCGGCCTGATCCAGTTCGTCTTCTATGTCGGCTATTTCGTAATGGCGCTGCCCGCGGGTCTGGTCATGCGCCGCTTCGGATACCGCGCAGGCATATTGACCGGGCTGGGGCTGTACGCGATCGGCGCTTTGCTGTTCTGGCCTGCCGCCGAAGTCCGCGAATATGCGGCCTTCCTCGGCGCGCTGTTCGTGCTGGCGTCAGGTGCGGCCTTCCTGGAAACCGCCGCCAATCCCTATATCGTCGCGTTCGGCGATCCGGCGCGCGCCTCGCAGCGGCTGAACCTCGCCCAGGCGTTCAACGGCTTCGGCGCGGTGCTCGCCCCGACGATCGGCGGTCTGTTCATCTTCTCAGGCGTCGAGCATGACGCGGCGACGCTGACGACGATGCCGCAGGCGCAGCTGGTTGCCTATCGCGTCGCCGAGGCGCGCATGGTGCAAGTGCCGTATCTGCTGCTGGCGATCATCGTTGTGCTGGTCGGCGTCGCCATCGCACTGGTCCGCCTTCCCACGCTCGACACCAAGACCGACGACAGCGCGCATGACGGGCTGTTCACGGTCCTGCGCGCGCCGGGGCTGTGGCGCGCGGTGGTCGCGCAGTTCTTCTATGTCGGCGCACAGGTCGGGATCTGGAGCTTCTTCGTCGATTTCGTGAAGGACAGCCTCCCCGCCACGCCCGAGCGTTCGGCTGCCTATCTCCTGTCGCTCAGCCTCGTGCTGTTCATGGCTGGGCGGTTCATCGGTGCAGCGCTGATGCACAGGCTGCCGGCGACCCGGTTGCTGTTCGCGTGCGCGGTCGCCAACATCGCGCTCTGCGCGGTGGCGATGCTGTCGGGCGGCTGGATCGCGGTCGGTGCGCTGGGGCTGACCAGCTTCTTCATGTCGATCATGTTCCCTACCATCTTCGCGCTCGGCGTCCGCGATCTCGGACCGCGCGCGACGATCGGCTCCTCGCTGATCATCATGGCGATCATCGGTGGCGCGCTGGTGCCCCCGGTGATGGGCCTGATCGCCGGCGCAGCGGGCGGCCTGCACGTCGCGATGGCGTTGCCGCTGGTCTGTTTCGCGGTCGTCGCGCTGTTCGCGCGCGGCGCGACCGACGCCCCCCTTTCCCCTACCATGAGGACGATCCATTGAGACTGAACGGTAAACGCGCGCTGGTGACCGCTGCGGCACAGGGCATCGGCCGATCGATCGCGGAGGGGTTCGTCGCACAGGGCGCGACGGTCTACGCCGCCGACCTGAACGGCGAACTGCTCGCGACGGTCCCGGGCGTCACGCCCATCATGCTCGACGTCACCGATGCAGAAGCGGTCGCGGCGCTGCCGGCGCAGATCGGCGACATCGACATCCTCGTCAACGGTGCAGGCTATGTCCATGCGGGCGATATCCTGGCCTGCGACGAGGACGCCTTTGCCTTTTCGATGACGCTGAACGTCACGTCGATGTACCGGCTGTGCCGGGCCCTCCTGCCGGGCATGCTCGCCCAGGGCAGCGGATCGATCGTCAATCTCGCCTCGATCGCCTCGAGCGTAAAGGGCATTCCCAATCGCTTCGCCTATGGCACGACCAAGGCCGCGGTGATCGGCCTGACTAAGGCGATCGCGGCGGATTATGTCCTGCGCGGCGTCCGCTGCAACGCGATCTGCCCGGGCACGATCGACTCCCCGTCGCTGCGCCAGCGTGTCGCAGAACAGGCGAGCGCGGCCGGCATTCCGCTCGAAGAGGCGACCGCCGCCTTCGTCGCGCGCCAGCCCGTCGGCCGCCTTGGCCGCCCCGAGGAGATCGCAGCCCTCGCGCTGTACCTTGCGTCCGACGAGAGTGCATTCACCACCGGCACAACCCATGTCATCGACGGCGGCTGGGTCAACTAACCACCCCCTTCCCCACGACCTAGAACCAGAGGACGTTCGCTCCATGAAACTGTTACGCTACGGCCCGATCGGCCATGAAAAGCCCGGCATGCTCGATGCCGATGGTGCGATCCGCGATCTGTCGGGGATCGTGGGCGACATTGCCGGCGACACGCTGACGCCCGAGGGGATCGCGACGCTGGCCGCGATCGACCCGGCGACGTTGCCGCTGGTCGACGGCACGCCGCGCTACGGCGCGTGCGTCGGCGCGGTCGGCAAGTTCATCTGCATCGGCCTCAACTACAGCGATCACGCCGCCGAAAGCGGGATGGATGTGCCCAAGGAGCCGGTCGTCTTCAACAAATGGACCAGCGCGATCTGCGGCCCCGACGACGCGGTCGAAATGCCCCGCGGCTCGACCAAGCTCGACTGGGAAGTCGAACTCGGCGTCGTGATCGGCAAGCCCGGGCGCTATATCGACGAAGCCGATGCGATGGCGCATGTCGCCGGCTATTGCGTCATCAACGATGTCAGCGAACGCGAATATCAGCTCGAGCGCGGCGGTACTTGGGACAAGGGCAAGGGCTGCGACACGTTCGGCCCGATCGGCCCTTGGCTGGTCACTGCCGATGAGGTCCCCGATCCGCAGGCGCTGCGGCTGTGGCTCGAGGTCGACGGTCACAAATACCAGGACGGCACCACCGCGACGATGGTGTTCGGGGTGGCCGAGATCGTGTCCTATCTCAGCCGCTTCATGAGCCTCCAGTCGGGCGACGTGATCTCGACCGGCACGCCCCCGGGCGTCGGCCTCGGCCAGAAGCCGCCCAAATATCTGGCGGTGGGCAATGTCATGCGCCTCGGCATCGACGGCCTTGGCGAGCAGACCCAGCGCGTCGTGGAATCGCGCGCATGACGACGATCACCGGGCTGCGTATTCGCGACGTCCGCTTCCCGACCAGCCTCTCGCTTGACGGGTCGGACGCGATGAATCCCGACCCCGATTATTCCGCCGCCTATGTCGTGCTGGAGACGAACACGGCCGGGCTGGAAGGGCACGGCCTGACCTTCACGATCGGGCGCGGCAACGAGATCTGCGTCGCCGCGATCGGCGCACTGCGCGAGCGGGTCATCGGGCTCGACCTCGACTGGATCGCGGCGGATGCCGGGCGGTTCTGGCACCATGTCACCAATGACAGCCAGTTGCGCTGGATCGGCCCCGACAAGGGCGCCATTCACCTGGCGACCGGCGCCGTCGTCAACGCGGTATGGGACCTGTGGGCAAAAAGCGTCGGCAAGCCGGTCTGGCAGCTGGTCGCGGACATGACGCCCGAGGAACTCGTCCGCACGATCGACTTCCGCTACATCACCGACTGCATCACGCCCGACGAGGCGCTCGCGCTGCTGACCAAGCGGGCCGAGGGCAAGGCGGAGCGCATCGCGACGCTCAAGGCCGAGGGCTTTCCCTGCTACACGACGTCAGCGGGCTGGCTCGGCTATTCGGACGAGAAGCTCTACCGGCTGGCGCGCGAGGCGGTCGATGCCGGGTTCGATCATATCAAGCTGAAGGTCGGGCGCGATCTCGACGACGATATCCGCCGGCTGCGGATCGCGCGCGAGGCGATCGGTCCCGATGCCAAGCTGATGATCGACGCCAACCAGATCTGGGAGGTCGACCAGGCGATCGAATGGGTCAACGCGCTCGCCTTTGCGAACCCGTGGTTCATTGAGGAGCCGACCAGCCCCGACGACGTGCTGGGCCATGCCAAGATCCGCCGCGGGATCGGATCGGTCAAGGTCGCGACTGGCGAGATGTGCCAGAACCGCATCCTGTTCAAACAGTTCATGGACGCGGGCGCGATCGACGTCGTGCAGATCGACGCGTGCCGTCTCGGCGGCGTCAACGAGGTGCTCGCGGTCCTGCTGATGGCGGCCAAGCACGAACTGCCGGTCTGTCCGCATGCCGGCGGCGTGGGACTGTGCGAATATGTCCAGCATCTGTCGATGATCGACTATCTGTGCTTTTCGGGCACGCGCGAGGGTCGGGTGATCGAATATGTCGATCATCTGCACGAGCATTTCGTCGATCCCTGCGTCATCCGCGATGCCGCCTATATGCCGCCGACGCGGCCGGGCTATTCGATCGAGATGAAGCCCGCATCGCTCGAACGCTATGCGGTATCGGCGGAAGTGCGATACTGATCGCGTCATGATCATCGCCTCGACGCACGACTTCCGCGAAGCCGCCCGACGGCGGCTGCCGCGCTTCCTGTTCGATTATGCGGATGGCGGCGCCTATGCGGAGCAGACACTGCGGCGCAATGTCGACGACCTCGCCGACATTGCGCTGCGCCAGCGCGTGCTGCGCGACGTTGCCGACATCGATCTGACGACGTCGCTGTTCGGGCGGACGATGGCGCTGCCCGTTGCGCTCGGCCCGGTCGGGATCAGCGGCATGTATCATCGGCGCGGTGAAACCCAGGCCGCGCGCGCGGCGACCACCGCGGGCGTCCCCTTCTGCCTGTCGACGGTTTCGATCTGTCCCTTGTCGGAGGTCAAGCAGGCGAGCGGCACGGGCGCGCTGTGGTTCCAGCTCTACGTGATCCGCGACCGGGCGTTCATGCGCGACCTGATCGCCACGGCGAAACAGATCGGCGCGGAAGCACTCGTCTTCACCGTCGACATGCCAGTCCCGGGCGCGCGGTACCGCGACGCGCATTCCGGCATGTCCGGCGCAGGCGCCCCCTTGAAGCGCGCCCTGCAGGCGATGGGCCGGCCCGGCTGGGCGTGGGACGTCGGTCTGCGCGGACGGCCGCACAAGCTCGGCAACCTCGAACCCGTGCTCGGCAGCAACAGCGGGCTCAACGATTATATGGGCTGGCTCGGCGCGAACTTCGATCCGTCGATCGGCTGGGCCGATCTCGAATGGATCCGCTCGGCCTGGGACGGGCCGCTGATCATCAAGGGCATCCTCGACGTCGAGGACGCGCGCGAGGCGGTGAAGATCGGCGCGGACGGCATCATCGTTTCCAACCATGGCGGCCGCCAGCTCGACGGAGTCCTGTCGACCGCACGCGCATTGCCGGCAATCGCGGACGCGGTCCGCGGCCAGGTCACGGTGCTGGCGGACTCCGGCGTGAGGTCAGGCCTCGACGTCGTGCGAATGCTGGCATTGGGCGCGGAGGGCGTGCTGCTCGGCCGTGCCTGGGTCTATGCGCTTGCCGCGCGGGGCGAGGCCGGGGTCGACCTGCTCTTGACGCTGATCGAACGCGAGATGCGCGTCGCAATGGCACTGACCGGCGTCCGCCGGATCGCCGATATCGATCGGACTATCCTGGCCTAGGATTGCGGACGACCGCGCTACCCAAGCCCCGCGTTACACGGACCGCGCCGCCTGCCAGGCTGCGACGAGTGCGCGGGCGCGCGTGCCGACGGTGGCGGCGCTGTCGCCGGGCTTGTAGAGCGCGCCACCGACGCCGATCCCCTCGGCACCCGCCGCCAGCCAATCGGCGAGATTGTCCGCCCCCGTGCCGCCGACTGCCCAGACACGGACGGTCTTCGGCAGGATCTCGCGCACCGCCTTCAGATAAGCGGGTCCGAACGCGACCGCGGGAAACAGCTTCAGGCGTCGTGCACCCGCGGCGATCGCCTGGAACGCCTCGCTCGGCGTGACGAACCCGGGCATGGGCTCGAGCCCGAGTTCAACGCCGCGGGCGATGACGGCGGGGTTGGTGTTTGGGGTCACCATGATCGTGCCGCCGGTCGCGGCCAGCGCCTCGACCGCGGCGATGTCGAGCACCGTCCCCCCGCCGATCGCGGCCCGATCGCCGAACGCCTGCTGCAACATGCGGATGCTCGTCGCCGGGTCTGGCGAGTTGAACGGCACCTCGATCAGGCGGATGCCGGCGTCGACCAGCGTCTCGCCGATCGCCAGCACCTCGTCGGGTGCGACGCCGCGCAGGATGGCGACGATGGGCGCGGTGCCCGATGCTAGCAGATCATCGACGGTCATGGTGTCTCCAGCAAGGCAAGACCGGCAAGCGCACAGGCTTCGCCGGTATGAACGGTAGCGCCAAGGCCGCGCGCCGCGAGCGCCCGGCCATAGCGGTCAGCGAGCGCCGGATCACCGATCAGCGTGATGGTGCCGGTGGCCGCGGGCAGGATCTCGGCGATCTCGGCGCCGATGACCAGCCCCGACAGGAACCCTAGTGCCCAGCGGCCGCTGGCCCCCGTGCGCAGTTGCGCTGCCCGCGTCTCGAACAGCGCGCCGAGCAAATGCCCGCCCTCGGCGATACGGTCGAGCCCAGCGTCGAAACCGATGGCGTCATCCTCGGCCGCGCCATCATCCGCCGCCGCACGCGTCAACGTCGAATGCCGCCGCAGCAGCGCGAACAGCTCGCCCGTCACGAACGTCTGGAACCCGGTCACCCGGCCGTCCTCGACACTCGCCCATTTGCTGTGCGTACCGGGTAGCGCGATCAGATGACGCCCGGATGCAAGCTCGGGCATAAGCGCCATCGCACCGAAGATCTGTGTTTCCTCGCCGCGCATCACATCGGGTGCGCCAGAGCCGCGCGTGCAGGCAAGCCCCGCGCCGATCGTGACGGGGATCCGGTCGACCATTGCGCGCGCCGATCCCGCCGCCCAGGTCGCCGGACCGGCAGGACAGTCGACATAGGGAATCTCGATCCAGCCGTTGCGCGACCCCACCATGCCGCAGAGATGGATCGCGCGCGGCTCCGATGTTTCGCGCCAGCCTGCGAGCGCGCCGCGCAGTACCTGATCGGGAGTCTGGCCGCCAAGGTCCCCGATACCTGGCCCCGCGGCACGATCAACGACCGCACCGTCTTCGATCCGGTAGAGCCGCAGGTTGCTCGTGCCCCAGTCGCCAGCGACGGTATAGCTCATCGATCGCGCCTAACGTGGCTGACGGCGAATAGCTGAATCGCTGCGATCACCCGATCGGGTGAGGACAAACGCTTTTCCAGAACCGGGCTCCCGTTCTTGGCCGCCGCTGACCCGCGCGACGCCTATTACTAATCCTATAATTATGTGCGACGAAGAAGCAATTGCCTCGCCGTATCCGCGATGACCGGCCCGGCCTTCGTTCAATTCGGCCAGACGTACCTGATCTGCAACGAGAATGACCGACAGGGGAGGATGACATGGGCAAGCTATTGCTGGCCGCGCTCGCGGCGACGTCGACTGTGCTATGCGTTGGCACCGCCGATGCACGCCCGCGCTGGACCGAGACGCGGGCCAAGGCCTGGTACGCCAGCCAACCCTGGCTGGTCGGCGCGAACTACACCCCTGCCTCCGCGATCAACCAGCTCGAAATGTGGCAGGCGGCGACCTGGGATCCCAAGCGGATCGATCACGAATTCGGCCTCGCCCAAGCGATCGGGATGAACACGATGCGCGTGTTCCTCCACGACCAGCTCTGGGTCCAGGATCCCGAAGGCTTCAAGCGCCGCATCGACGCGTTCCTGACGATCGCGCACGCGCACGGCATCCGCCCGCTGTTCGTGCTGTTCGACAGCTGCTGGGATCCCGATCCCAGGCTCGGGCCCCAGCATCCGCCGATCCCCGGCGTCCACAATTCGGGCTGGGTGCAGGGTCCTGGCCTGCCGGGATTGCGCGACCAAAGCCGCTACCCCGCGTACAAGGCCTATGTGCAGGGAATTGTCGGGGCGTTCGCCAAAGACGACCGCATCCTTGGCTGGGACGTCTGGAACGAACCCGACAACGGCGCCGACCAGTATAAGGGCCAGGAGGGCAAGGAACCGCTTGTCCGCGCGCTTCTCGCTCAGGCGTTCGACTGGGCGCGCGACGCCGACCCGTCGCAGCCGCTGACGTCGGGCGTGTGGCAGCATGACGACTGGACTCCGGTGGCAAGCTGTCGCCGATGGAGACGCTCCAGCTGGGCCAGTCCGATGTCATCAGCTTCCACGATTACAGCTGGCCCGAGACGTTCGAGGCGCGCGTGCGCCAGTTGCTGCCGTATGACCGGCCGATCCTGTGCACCGAATATATGGCGCGCGGCAACGGTTCGACGTTCGACGGCTCGCTGCCGATCGCCAAGCGCTACAATGTCGCGATGATGAACTGGGGGTTCGTCGACGGCAAGACGCAGACGCGGCTGCCTTGGGACAGCTGGAAGAAGCCCTATGTGATGGAGGAGCCGACGATCTGGTTCCACGAGGTCTTCCGCGCCGACGGCACGCCGTATCGCAAGGCGGAGACCGACCTGATCCGCCGGCTGAGCGCGGCACCAAAGACCGTGGTTCCCGGCGAACCCGACGCATACCGGCGCTGACGCCGATCGTGTCTCAGGGCAGTAACGACGCCGCGCGACCCCAGTCGTTCGGCGTACGACCCAGCTCGAGCTCGAGCGTCCCGCCCTGCAGGATCGCGGCCTGCGACACGAACGGCGTGTCGAGCGGTCGCCCGTCGAGCCGCGCCGCGCGGATATAGCGCGTCCCCGCCCCCTGCCCGCGCGCGACGATCGTGAAGGTCCGCCCGCTCTCGAGCGTGATCCGGCTCTGCGGCTGGTGCGGCGCGTGGAGGTAATAGAGGTCGCTGCCGAGCTTGGGGAACAGACCGAGGCGGTTGAACACGTAATGCGAACTCATCGCGCCGCTGTCCTCGTCGCCGGGATAGGCGTCCGCGGTAAATCGCCGGAAGACGATATCGGCATATTTGCTCGCGAGATCGGGGCGCCCGACCTCGCTGAACAGCCAGGGCGTCGAGAAGGACGGCTCGTTGGTGAAGTCGATCAGCCCCGCGTCGAACGCATGCTGCAACCGCCGCGTAAACGCCGCGCGCCCACCCATGATCGCGACCATGCCCGGAACGTCGTGGACCGCAGCATAGGAGTAGATCCAGCCCGTCCCCTCGTAAAAGCCGAAATTGTCGTGCGTCTTGCCGTCCCAGCCGCGCTTGGGGTCGTTCGGCTGAAACCGCCCATTGGCAAAGCGCGGCCCCACGAACCCGGTATACCCGTCGCTCGCCGCGCGCGGATCCCAGACGTTGCGCCAGTTGCCCGCGCGCACCCCGAGCAGCGCGGCTTCGGCCGCATGCCCCGTGCCTGCCGCCACCTTAGCCGCATAATAATCGTTGAGCGCCATGCCCATCGTCGCCGATCCCGAGCGCGACCGCTGCGGCGTGCCCTCGGGGCTGCGATCGTCGACCGCGAAATAGCCGTCGACCAGATAGCGCGGCCGGCGCCGCTCGAACGCGTTGAACAGGACGACGTTCGCCGCCTTCTGCCAGTCGACGCCGGGAACACCGCGCAGGAACCCCTCGCCGATCACATTGTCGACCTCGTCGCCCGCCTGGCCGACATGGAAATTGCGCCCGGCGATGAACGCGGTATCCGCCGCGCCATAGCGTTTCCACGTCCGCACGAACGATCCGATCACGCCCGCATAGGTGCTGGGCCGGATCAGCGACATCAGCGGATAGACCGTGTGGTACGTGTCCCACAGCGTATAATGATCGTCGTACAGCGGCGACGCGCGCTCGGTGTCCGCCTGGTCCTGCGTGCGGTCGCGCGGCTGGATGACGCTGTGGTAAAGTGCCGTGTAGAAGCGCCGCCGGTCCGCCGCGCCGACCCCGTCAATCGTGATCCGCCCCAGCGCATCGTTCCACGCCTTGCCCGCCGCGCTGCGAACCGCGGCCATGTCCCAGCCGGGCAGATCCTGTGCGAGCAGCTCTTCTGCGCGCGCCGCGCTGGCGAAGGAGACCGCGATCTTCATCGTGACGGGCTCGCGACCCGCGCTGCCGAACGTCCACCAGGCGCGTAGCGGCTGGTCGGCGGGCGCGCTCGCGCGCGTCGCGCCGGGGGTGCGGACGTTGGCGCGTTCGACTCCCCAGGCGGTCGGCTTCGCGTCGACCCTGGCGACGAACCAGATATCGACCTCCGCGGGCGACCAGTAATGCCGCGTGCGGACTCGCCCGACGATCTTGCCCTGCTCGGGATACAGCGTCACCTCGGATCCCGCGGTGCCGAGCTCGCCCATGATCTTGCGCGTCACGTCGAACAGCAGATGCGCCTCGCCGCTGTCCGGAAAGGTGAAGCGGTACAGCGCAGCATGGTGCGCGGGCGCGATCTCGACGTCGGTGTCATAGCGCGCGAGCGTCACGCGGTAGCCGTCCGCCCGCGCGTGCTCGTCGCGCTTGGGCGAGAGATGCTCGGCCTCGGTCGTCGCGAGCGGCCCCGTCTGCGGCGAGACGAGGAACGTGCCATAGCTCGGCACCCCGCCCGACCCCTGCGTATGCAGCTGCGCAAACCCGCTCAGCGGTGCGGCGCGGTCATAGCCCGCATTGCTGGTCGTCGCGGTGATCGTGTTCGGGCTCGGGTGGATCGAGCCTGCGGGCAGCGTCGGCCCCGGGATCGTGTCGCCCGCGTCGTCGTCCCCGGTACCGATCAGCGGATCGACATAGTCGCTGAGCGGCAGCGGATCGCGACCCTGCCCCGCTCCGGCTGGTGGGGCCGCCGCGAGCGCCAGGCCGACCCCGATGACATGCAGCACCGTGCGGGCCGCCGCACCGCGGCACGCCGTCATCGCTTCGCCGGAGTCGCACGCGCCTCCGCGGTCAGCACGAGTTCGGCCGCGAGCAGCGCGCCCTCCTGATCCTGCGCCACCGACGTGCGTTCGACCAGGTCGGTCACGAACTGCGGCCCGAACGGCAGCGGCACCTTCGAACAATCGAGATAGCGCGTCCCCTTCTTGTCCGCGATCAGCAGGTGGTTGCCGCCCGGGCGTCCCGCGATGTCCACATATTTGCGCAGCTCGATATAGCCCTCGGTGCCGAGGATGAAGAGGCGGCCGTCGCCCCAGGTCGACAGGCCGTCGGGCGTGAACCAGTCGACGCGGACATAGCCCGCCCCGCCATCACCGCTCAGCATCATGTCGCCGAAATCCTCGAACTTGGGATGCGCGGGATTGCCGAAATTGCCCGTCTGCGACGCGAGCACCTGCGCGCGCTTGGTGCCCGTCAGATAGACGAACTGGTCCGCCTGGTGGCTGCCGACATCGGTCAGGATGCCGCCGTTGCGCGCCGGATCCCAGAACCAGTCGGGGCGGCTCGACGCGGACAGGCGGTGCGGCGCGAGGTTGATCGTCTGGATCACACGCCCGATCGCGCCGTCATGGACGAGCTGCCCCGCCATCACCGCAGCGGGCACCTCGAGCCGTTCGGAATACATTATCGCGAACTTGCGCCCCGTCTCGCGGATCGCGCGGCGGACGTCGGCGAGCTGCTTCAGCGTCACGACCGCGGCCTTGTCGCTCAGATAATCCTTGCCCGCGCGCATCACGCGGATGCCCAGCGGCGCGCGCAGCACGGGGATCGCCGCGCTGCACACCAGCTTGATCGCGCGGTCGTCGAGGATCTCCTGCTCGGACCGCGCCAGCTTGATGTCGCCATAGCGCTTGCGGAACATCGCGATCTGCTTGGGATCGGTCGCGTAGAAAGCGGTCAGCACGCCGCCGCCGCGGATCACCGCGTCGGTGACGCCATAGATATGGTTGTGGTCCATCCCGATCACCGCGAACGGCACGCGGTATTTGGCTTCGGGCGCGGGCTTGGCCATCGCCGCTTCGGTCGGCGCGTCGCCGCGCGTGGCGGATTGCGCGAACGCGTCGGCGGCGAAGCCCGCGGCCAGTCCGGCGGTCAGTCCGAGCCCGAGAAGTCCCCGGCGGTTGGTGTCGCTCACAGCTCTATCCCCTTTCAGATCGCGACCAGGTTCGTCGGCCAGGTCATTGCTTGATTTTGGTCCATCGCCTGCTCGCCGAGCAGCGACGCGACGCTCGCCTGATAGGCCTGGCGCAACAGGCCGGGCAGCGGCTTGCCCGCGCGCACCGCCTCGCCAAAGCCCTCGAACTGGAGCATCGTCTCGTCATATTCGCCCCAGCCGAGCGACTCGCCGGGCGTCGTCACGGGCAGCTCGGGGAACCAGGTCGCGCCGCCGATCGGCACGGTGCGCTTGTGCCCGCGCGCGACGTCCTTGTGCATCCGCTGCAACGCCAGCACCTTGGCGGGCACCTCCTGATAGATGCGTCCCAGCTCGGGCTCGATCGTCCCCTTGCTGCCCTGGATCTGCTCCTCGCAGCCATAGCGCGCATTGTTGAGCAGCGAGGTGTAGATCAGCTTCCGCCCGCCGCTATATTCGTAGATCAGCGCGACATGGTCATAGACCTCGCGGCCATCCTTCCAGAAACAGATGCTGCCCGACCCGATCACCCGCGTCGGTACCGCATCGAGGAACCAGTTGCCGACCTGAAGCTGATGCGTCGCCAGCTCGGTCATCAGCCCTGCCGACCGGTCGCGGTACAGCCGCCAGTTGATCTGCCGGTCGTTCGCATCGGCGGGCACGGCGCGGCGCCAGGCATTGTTGCGGTGCCAGCTCGCGCGGATCTGCGTCAGCGTGCCGATCTCGCCCGCCCGAGCGCGCTTCAACGCGTTCAGGTAGGTCGGGTGGAACATCCGCTGATGCCCGATCTGCAGGATCTTGCCCGCCGCCTTGGCGCGCGTGATCATCGCGCCGCAATCGGCGATCGTCCGTGCCATCGCCTTTTCGCACCACACGTGCAGCCCGGCGTCGAACGCGTCGAAACAGAGCTTCGCATGCGTATCGAGCGGCGTCGCGATGACCACCGCGTCGATCCCGCGCGCATCGAGCATCGCGCGGTGATCGGCAAAGCGCCGCGCGGTCGGCGCCCATTGCTGCGCCTTGACGAGGTTCGGCGCATAGCTGTCGCAGATCGCGACGACGGTGCAGTTGCGTGACTTGGCGATGTTCTGGATCAGCGCGCGACCGCGGTCACCCGTGCCGATCACGCCCAGCCGCACCGGGTTCGACTTGACCGGCTCGGCACCCGCCGCCGCGGAAGCCGCGGACACCGCCCAGGGTGCGGCGGTCGCCATCCCCGCGCCCGCCGTCGCCGTCAGCACGCGATCGATGAACGATCGCCGCGAGAGGTCGAAATCCTTGTCGGTCATGCCGCTTGCATCCTTGCTGTGTCGTCGGTCCGCGCCGCGGCCTTGGAAAGATCGTACAGGAATCGCCGCGCCGGCGCCGC
This sequence comes from Sphingomonas sp. Leaf30, assembly GCF_001422525.1. Classification (NCBI taxonomy): domain Bacteria; kingdom Pseudomonadati; phylum Pseudomonadota; class Alphaproteobacteria; order Sphingomonadales; family Sphingomonadaceae; genus Sphingomonas; species Sphingomonas sp. Leaf30. The sequence goes on from NZ_LMKZ01000005.1 coordinate 165,571, forward strand.
GTCGAGCAGGCGTCGCGCGCGCGCCGCATCGGCGACGAGCAGCGCGGTGCTCATCGCCTCCGCCACACCGCCGCTGCGGTCGATCGCCACGGTACAGCGCGCCGCGGTCACGATCCCGCCATCGGTGGGGCGGATCATCGCCGCGCGCTCGGGCGCCTGCGTCCCCGCGCCGACCGTCGTCGAGATCGACAGCGCCTCGTCCACCAGCTCGACCTCGACGAGCACCGCGTCGGTGCACGACGGATCGGGGATCGCGAACGGCCACCCGCCGCCCAGCGGATGCTCCCCGATTACCGCGATCGAGCTTTCACCCGCGGACAGGCACGCGCAGACGACGCCCGCCTTGCGCAACGCCGCACACGCCCGGTCGAGCGCGAAACCCTTGCCGAACCCGCCGAAATCGAGCGCGAGCGCCCGGGTCGCGGCGATCCGCGCGGTGCTGCGGTCGAACACGAGATCGCCCCAGCCCGCCCCGGCGAACCGGCGATCCGCCGCCGGATCGAACAGGCCCTCGGTCAGTGCATGTGCCTCGTCGATCGCGACCAGCGCGTCGATCAATACCGGATCGTCGATCGCGACGCCGTGCCCGGCGAGCAGTTCGTCGTTGAGCGCGGTCGTCGGCGACGGCCGGTGGATCGTCAGCGCGTCGTCGACGCTTTCGATCGCACGTCGCGCGGCGACGATCGCATCCGCAGACCCTGCACCGAAGACGTGAAGCTCGATCCGCGTCCCCATCGCGACGAAGCGCTCGACCCGCGCGGCGATACCCACGTCAGGCCTTGACCTCCCAGCCGGGTTCATAGGCGACCGACCACAGCTTCATCGCCTCGGCGTTGCTCGGCTTGCCGGTTGCGGGATCGACGGTCAGCACGCTGTTGGTGCGATAGGCCATGTTACCCAGATGGCAGAGCGTCGTGCTGATATGCCCCTCGGTGATCGGCGAGTTGAGCGTGGCGGCCTTGCCGCGGATCACGTCGACGAAATTGTTCGCGTGATAGACGTCGAGCACCCCCTCGCCGACCGTGCCGGTCGTTTCCGAGGTCGCCTTGGCCATCACCTGCCGGATCGACTTGCCCGCCAGATCATAGAGTTCGAACCCGTTGCGATCGACCACGGCCGATCCCCTGGTGCCGAGCAGCAGCACGCCGCGGCCGCGGCCATAGGTCTGCATCGCGTTGCAGCTCTGCCCGTTCCAGCGGATCACCCGGTCGTCGTCGTAGTTCAGGTCGAGCGACAGCGAGTCGTACATCTCCCAGTCGTCGCCCGCGTGGAAGCGCTTGGCCCCCTTCGCCTCGACCTTCGTCGGATAGGTCAGGCCCATCAGCCAGCGCGCGACGTCGAGTTCGTGCATCGCGTTGTTGCACAGCTCGCCCGTCCCATATTGCCAGAACCAGTGCCAGTTATACGGCACCAGGTTCGACCGATAGGCCGCGCGCGGGCGCGGGCCCTGCCACATGTCCCAGTCGAGCGTCGCGGGTGGTGCGACCTGCTGCCCCTTGCCGATCGATCCGCGATTATTGGCGTACCAGGTCTGCGCCTCGTACACGTCGCCCAGCTCGCCCGCCTGGACGAGCGCGAGCAGCTGCCGGGTCTCGGGGCTCGACCGCTGCTGGTTGCCGACCTGGAGCTGGCGCCCCGTGCTCTTCTGCGCGGCGATCATCGCCTCGCCCTCGGCGGGCGCGATGCCGATCGGCTTCTCGCAATAGACGTGATGGCCCGACTTCATCCCGTCGACCGCCAGCTTGGCGTGCCAGTGATCGGGCGTCGCGACGGTGATGATGTCGATCGCCTTGTTGTCGAGCAACTTTCGATAATCGCCTTCGGTCCGCGGCGCGGCATGGCCCTTCGCGGCAAAGGCCGCCGCGCGCTTGGCCAGCACCGCCGAGTCGACGTCGCAGAAATGCGTGACCTCGACGTTCGGGACCTTGGTGAACGCGCTTATATGCGCCTGGCCGCGGCTGTTCACGCCGACGATCGCGACGCTCAGCCGGTCGTTCGCGCCCTTGATCCGTGCATAGCTGCGCGCGGTCATCGCCATGCCCAGCGTCGCGCCCGCGCCCTTTATCATCGTCCGACGGTCCATCGCTTGATCCCCCTTAGAGTGTACGCAGCTTGATCGACCGGAACTCGACCCGGTCGCCATGATCCTGAAGCAGGATCGGCCCCTGCACGGCCTCGCCGAACCCGGCGGTGCCGGCATATTTGCTTTGCGCCACCAGCGCGCGGAATGCCGGCGACCCGCGGTCGTACTCGACCATCTTGAAGCCGTTCAGCCAGTGCTCGACACGCGCGCCGCGCACCACGATCACCGCCCGGTTCCATTCGCCCGGCGGATTGATCCGCTTGCCCGGGCTTGCCGGGTCGGACAGGTTCTTCGCCGCGATCAGATCGTAGAGCGAGCCAAGCGTCCGATTGCCGTCGCGGCCCATCTTCGCATCGGGATGCCGCGCATCGTCGAGCAGCTGATATTCCAGCCCGAGTGCCTCGCCCTTGCGCTTCAGCAGGCCGGCATCGACGAAATACTTGATCCCGCTGTTCGCGCCGGGTGCCAGCTTGAAATCGACCGACAGCTCGAAATCGCGATACTCGCGCGTCGTGACGATGTCGCCGCCGCCACCGTCCACGCGCAGCACGCCGCCGGCCATCGTCCAGCCCGTCGTCGGAAACGCGGTCCCCTTCGCGCTGCGCCAGCCGGCACCCGTCTTGCCGTCCCACAGCAGCTTCCAGCCCGCGCGCTGCTCCTCGGCGGACAGCTTATTGCTCAGCCAGCCCTGCTGCGGCAGCGCGGTCGCGGGCATCGCGTAGCGCGCCGGCGCATCGGTGATCACGCGGACGTTGCGGAACCGCACCTCGGGGTGCCGCGCGGCGTCCGCGTCGGGGATCGCATGGACCTGGAACGCGATGAAGCCGCGCGCATCGACATCGTCGACGGTATCGGTCGCGGGCACGCCGTTGATCCAGCTGCGCAGCCGCGTGCCGATCGCCTCGACACGGTAGTGGTTCCAGCCGCCCGAGCGGAAGGTCTGCCGCGCGGGCGCGTTGCGGCCGAGCGTGTACAGCCATTGCCGGCGCTGTTCGTCGTACATGCCCGCGCTCCACGCGCGCGCCGACGGATCGATCTCGACCTGGTAGCCGTGCACGACGCCATTGCGATAATCGGGCCGGCTCTGTCCGCGGATCATCATCCCCGAATTGAGCGCAGGATCGGTCTTCGCGTCGAATTCGACGATGAAGTCGCCATACTGCGCCTCGGACACGAGCCAGCTATTCGTCTTGCCGGGCTCCGCGCGCCCGATCAGCTCGCCATTTTCGAACGCGTAGGTCGCGTTGCCCCCGGTCGCGCGCCAGCCGGCCAGCCCCGCGCGCGGGGTCACGTCGCGCCACGGCGCTTTTGCCTGATCTGTGGAGGATTGAGACGCAGGGGCCGCGTCGACCGACGCCTGCAGCAGCAACGGTGCGGCCGCCAAGGTCAGAATTGCGAGTGCTCGAACCATTCGCCTCCCCTTTTCTCTTTTCTGCGAACACGGGCTGGGCAGCCCTATCCGGACAGGTCCGGTCGTCTCGCATCGTTCCACCGCCGACATGTCGCTGCCGTACGTCTCTCCAAAACCAACCCTAATTTGTGGTCGGGCCACATGCAAACAGATTGTAAGGCATTTTATCGAAGTTTCCGCTGGTTCGGGGCTTACCGGACTTGACGATGCCGGTGTCCGCGCGATGTAGGGGACGGCGCCGCTGTTCAGGCTGCCGTCGATCGAACGAGGAATGCAATGCAGGACGCTGAAGGCGGCGGTAAACTCTACCGCAAGATCGTGCAGGCGATCATGACGGACATTGCGGACGGCGTGTTTCAGGTCGGCGGTCGCCTGCCCGCCGAACGCGATCTGACGGAGCGGTTCCAGGTCAGTCGCCCGACGATCCGCGAGGCGATGATAGCGCTCGAGATGAAGGGCATGGTCGAGGCCCGCAAGGGCTCGGGCGTGTTCGTGCTGGCATCGTCATCGAACGACTCGGAGCAGGAACTCGATATCGGCGCATTCGAGATCACCGAGGCGCGCCGCCTGCTCGAAGGTGAGGTCGCTGCGGTCGCCGCGACCGAGATCACCGAGGAGCAGCTCGTCGAGCTACGCGGTCTGCTGGCGCAGATGGATCAGGACGACACGATCGCGGCAGAGGACGCGGATCGCCGGTTCCACATCGCGATCGCCGAGGCGACCGGCAATGCGGTGATCATCTCCGCGGTGGCCGACTTCTGGGACATGCGCTTCCGCTCGCCACTCGCGCGCGAGGTTCTGGCGAAGGCGGGAAGCCTCGGCACGGAGAACCGCATGGCCGAACACGGCCGGATCCTGACCGCGCTGGAGGCCCGCTCGCCGGTCGACGCGCGCAACGCGATGCGCGATCACCTTGCGCGTGTGATCGACCACCTGCTCGACGTCACCGAGACCGAAGCGGTCGAACGCGCGCGGGCTGCGACCGTCCAGCGCCGCCGTGCCCTGGCCCGTCGCTCGGTCTGACCCGCCCCCGCGTCTAGAGGTGCATGCTGTCAAATCGCGGTTACGGATGCGCCTCAAAATATTGGTCAAACTAATTGCCTGACCAAATGATTCCATATTGTCATATTTCTGCGGCCCTGATACCTGACGACCTACGTCGACCCTAGAAAACTGGGGCGGCAAAATGTCGGGCCGCGCCGACTCAGCGCGACCGGCCTATCGGGAGAGGGTCCTTGAGCCACAAGAGCTTCGATAAGCGCATGCTGCTTATCTCGACGAGCGTCATTGGTCTGTTGATCGCCGCGCCGGCCATGGCCCAGCGAACCGCGGGCAGCCAGGTGCCGCAACCAGCAGACAGCCAGACGAGTTCACCCGATCCCGTCGACCCGACCCAGGCAACGTCCGAGCCGGAAAACGCCGATATCGTCGTGACCGGGTTCCGCGCCTCGCTGAACAACGCACTCAACCAGAAGCGTAACGAGACCGCAGCGATCGACAGCATCGTCGCAGAGGATATCGGCAAGTTCCCCGATTCCAACCTCGCCGAGTCGATGCAGCGCATCCCCGGCGTCGCGCTGTCGCGCGGTGACGGCGGCGAGGGCCGCAACATCTCGGTCCGCGGCCTCGGCGCGCAGTTCACGCGCGTCCGCATCAACGGCATGGAAGGTGTGTCGCAGGTCAGCGGCACCGACATTCGCGGCGGCGTCGCGACCGGCCGTTCGTTCGACTTCGTGACCTTCCCGACCGAAATCTTCTCAGCACTGTCGGTCCGCAAGACGCTGTCGGCGGATGTCGAGGAGGGCTCGCTCGGCGCGACGGTCGACCTGCGCGCGCCCAAGCCGTTCGACCAGAAGAAGAGCTTCGTGCTCACCGGCACCGCGCGCGGCATCTACAACGACATCAGCAAGAAGGCCGATCCGCGCCTGTCCGCGCTGGTCTCCAAGCAGTTCGGCGACACGTTCGGCATCCTCGGCAGCATCGCCTATTCAAAGCGCCATATCGCCGAATATGCCTATTCGGCGGCCGATGTCGTGCCGACCACGGTCTATGGCCAGGCGCAGCCTGCGGGCACCGCGAATGCCGGCGTGATCTTCCCCTTCTGCACCCCGGTCGGCTACAGCTTTCGCGGGGCCGCGACGAACAGTCCGACCGCCGGCTACGCCCAGCCGAACGGCACGCCGATCGGCGCAGACGCCAATAATTGCAGCACCGGAAATCCGCGCACGAGCACGGCGGCGGCCTATGATTATGTCATGAGCCGAACCGGGGTGAACGGTCGCCCGGGCGGCGGCGTCTATCTCCCCCGCCTGCCGCGACCGGCGAAAAGCGACCAGGAACAGCAGCGTCTCGCGGGCACGCTGACGCTGCAATGGAAGCCTGGCGACAATACCGACATCTCGCTCGACGGGCTGTATTCGCGGTTCAAGGTGGATCGGCTCGACACCTATTTCGATGCACGCTCGTTCGGGCGCGCGATCTCGAACAACGGCCAGCCGCTGACGTCGGTCCGCGAGATCGAGGTCGATGACAATGGGTCGCTGATCCACGGGCTGTTCGACGGCGTCGATCTGCGGTCGGAGATGCAGCAGGAGAAGTTCACCTCGACCTATCGCCAGGTCAATCTGAACCTCGACCACCGCTTCTCCGACACCGTCCGGGTCTATGGTCTGGCCGGCATCAACCAGTCGCGGCTCGACGTCGACCGCCTACAGGTCGCAATCGATGCCAACGACACGCGCGACTTCTCGATCGACTTCCGCGACAATCCCGACATTCCGAAGATCGGCTACGGGATCGACACGACCAATCCCGCGCTCTTCCAATATGGCCCGCCGCTCGCCAACGGCGACCAGCGCGGCCAGCTGTCGAATTTCATCCGTCGCAACACGATCACGAGCAAGACCTTCGAACTCAACGGCGAATGGGAGGCCGCACCCGACTTCACGCTGCAGATCGGCGGCCAGTATCGCACCAACAAATATACCGCGCGTGAGCGGCAGCTCGCCACCAACACGCCGCTTGCCTTGCCGTCGGGCGTGACGCTCGCCAGCCTCACCACCGTGACGACTGGCATCGGCAGCAACCTGGACGGGCTGTTGCAGGATTTCGTCTCGATCGATCCCGAGAAGTTCCGCGACGCGGTCGGGCTCGACAACTATGTCTATTGCAGCCTCGAATGCGCCAAGGGCACATATGGCGGCGTCGATGAGAAATATGCCTCGGGCTATGCGATGGTGAAGTTCAACACCGCCAATTCGCTGCCCTTCGCGCTGCGCGGTGACGCGGGCGTACGATACGTCCATACCAAGCTCGACACCTATGGCCCGATCACCTCGGCAGCGCCCGCGGGGTCGCTCTATCCCTCGCGGTTCGTGATATCAGAGGTCGGCCGCAGCTATGACGACTGGCTGCCGTCGGCGAACCTCGCGCTCGACATCACGCCCGAGCTGATCGCGCGCGCCTCGGTCGCGCGCGTGATGTCGCGTCCAGCCTATGGGCAGCTGATCCCCGCAGGCTCCGCGAATCTCGTCATCCAGACCGCAACCTTCAGCAATCCCTTCCTCGAACCGATCCGTGCCAACACGTTCGACGCGGCGCTCGAATGGTATTTCGCCAAGGGCTCGCTGATCTCGGTCGCGTATTTCTACAAGAATATCGAAAGCTATATCCAGACGACCAGCCAGGCGGTCGCGTTCCAGGATATCGGCCTGCCGCTGACGCTGCTCAACGGAACGCAGTTGCGCCCGACCGACGTGTTCACCGTCCAGCGCAGCAACAATACGGAGGGCGGGCCGCTGCGCGGGTTCGAGGTCAACGTCCAGCTGCCCTTCACCTTCCTGCCCGGCGTGCTGCGGAATTTCGGCGCGCTCGGCAACTTCACGCGGGTCCGGTCGAACATCAACTACGTCATCTCGCCGACGCTGTCCCGGACCGCGCCGCTGGTCGGGCTGTCGCCCGAAACGGCAAGCGGCACGCTCTATTACGAAGACGACAAGTTCAGCATCCGCTCGACGGTCAACTATCGCGCGGCCTTCCTGACCGCCGTCCCCAGCGGCTCGGTCGACGCGGATTCGACCGCAAATGCGAGTTCGATCTTCGTCGACGCATCGGCCTCGTACAACCTCAACGAGCATATCAAGTTGATCGCCGAAGTATCGAACATCACGGACGAAACCAATCGCCTGACCGTCGACACGGTGCGTCAGGACCCGCTCTACACGTCCTATTTCGGCCGCACCTACGCGCTCGCGGTCAATTTCCAGTTCTGAGGACTTCACGGTTCTGGTCGATATCGGTGCCGCCCCCCTTGCCGATGTCGACCCGATCTCCGGGTGCGCTGCACGTCACGTGCGGCGCACCCGGTTCTTTATTGGACTACGGCGCAGACGGTGCGCCGCATGGGTCCGGGCCTTCATCGTCACACACGCGCTGACCACATATTTCAGGGATCAGGCCTCATGATCGTGCCATCCATTCTTCTAGCCCTTGCAGCGTTGCAAACGACAGCGGCGCCCGCGGCGACCGCCGAGCATGTCGCGATCCAGGCAGCGAACATCGATCGTAGCGCGACCTTCTACCACGAGGCCTTCGGCTTGCGGATCATCCCGACGCCGCTCAAGAACCGCCGCTGGCTCGATCTGGGCAACGGCCTCGCACTCCACATTCTCGACGGTCGTACGGCGCCGAAACCCTCGAACCGGAACGAGCATCTGGCGCTGCACGTCGACGATCTCGCTACCGTCATTGCCTGGCTGGACCAGCACGGACGCGTCTGGACCGACCTTGCGGGCACACCGCACACGATGCAGCTCCGGTTCGACGGCGTCCGCCAGATCTATGCGCAGGATCCCGATGGCTATTGGCTGGAGATCGGGGACGCGCGCGGCGCTGCGCCACAATGACTTGGCAGCCGATCGAGACCGAGGTTATCGAGCGGCGCCTCTCTTGGCCGCCTGCCTTACCGGAGAGCCAAGCCCGCTGTTTGGTCTTTTTGGATTTGCGCTGCACCCCGGCCCCTGAAAGACATCAGCACGACACATAAACTGGTGTACGCTGCCCCTCGGCGCGGTGCGCCACAGGAGAGATCGCCATGTCGTTCGTTGTCAATGGAAACGCCGTCCCGGGACCGGCGGATTCCCGTATCTCGCTGCTCGATCACCTCCGGGAGACGCTTCACCTGACGGGCACCAAAAAGGGTTGCAATCAGGGCGCGTGCGGGGCCTGCACGGTGCTGGTCGATGGCGAGCGGATCCTGTCCTGCCTCGCGCTGGCGGTCCAGTATGACGGGCGTCAGATCACGACGATCGAGGGCCTCGCCGAGGCCGCGACGCTCCATCCGTTGCAGGCAGCGTTCATCGAGCATGACGGTTTCCAGTGCGGCTATTGCACGCCCGGGCAGATCTGTTCCGCGATCGGCATGGCCGCGGAGGCCCGCCGTGGCGTGCCGAGCCATGTCAGCGCCGACCTCGCCGCCGACGTGATCCTGACCCGCGACGAGATCCAGGAACGGATGAGCGGCAATCTATGCCGCTGCGGCGCGCATAACGGCATCATCGATGCGATCCAGGCGACGATCGCGCCAGCGCCGACCGCCGAGACGAGCGCGGAGATGGCGGCATGACTCCCTTCACCTACCTGCGCGCCGATACCGTGAACGATGCCGTACGACTGGGTGCGGGCGAGACCGCGGCCTTTCTCGGCGGCGGCACCAATATCGTCGACCTGATGCGTGAGACCGTCGCCCGCCACGAGACATTGGTCGACGTGACCCGCCTGTCCGCCGCAGTCACCGAGACGGCAGAGGGCGGACTGCTGATCGGCGCGGCCGCCACCAACACCGCGGTCGCCGAGCATCACGGCTTGCGGACGCGCTATCCGATGCTGTCGCGCGCGATCCTCGCGGGGGCATCCGCGCAGATCCGCAACATGGCGACGGTCGGCGGCAACCTGCTGCAGCGTACACGCTGTACCTATTTCTATGACACCGACGGATCGCACTGCAACAAGCGCGCGCCCGGTACGGGGTGCGATGCCCGTGAGGGGTTCAACCGAATCCACGCGATTCTCGGCGCGTCCGATGCCTGCGTCGCGACGCATCCCTCCGACATGTGCGTTGCACTGACCGCGCTCGACGCTGTCGTGCATATCGAAGGACGCGACGGCGCGCGGACGCTGCCCTTTGGCGAGCTGCACCGCCTGCCCGGCGATCGGCCCGACCTCGACACCGTGCTGGCGGCGGGCGAGCTGATCACGGCGATCGAACTGCCGCCGCTCGGCTTTGCGGCCCGATCGACCTATCGCAAGGTGCGCGACCGGGCGAGCTATGCCTTCGCGCTGATCTCGGTCGCCGCGGCGATCGAGATGGACGGCGACCGGATCGCCGACGTCCGAATCGCGTTCGGCGGCGTCGCGCACAAGCCATGGCGCGCGACCAAGGCAGAGGCCGCGCTGCGCGGTCAATTGGCCAGCGAGGCCGCCTTCCGGGCGGCCGCAGCCGCGGAGTTCGCCAATGCGCGGCCGCTTCGCGACAATGCGTTCAAGCCTGAATTGGCGAAGCGAACGCTGGCCGCGGTGCTGGCCGAGCTGGCGAAGGGAGACGTGGCATGAGCATCATCGATACCGCAAAGCAGGCGGCGCAGGGCCTGATGCAGGGCGCGATGGAGAAGCTCGTTCCGCTGGCAGCCGACAGCTGGATCCCCGGCGGCCGGCCCGATCCGCTGATCGCGCACAAGCACGGGCTGATCGGCACACCGGTATCGCGGCGCGACGGCGCGCTGAAGGTCAAGGGCGAGGCAGGCTTCGCAGCGGAATTCCGCTTCGACGACATGGCCTATGCGGCACTCGCCTATGCGACGATCCCGCGCGGTCGGATCACGGCGATCGACAGCGCGGCCGCGGAAGCCGCGCCGGGTGTCGTCCTGGTGATGACCCACCTCAACGCGCCACGGATGAACACACCGGGCGTGTTCGGCTCGTCCCCGACCGCGGTGGGCCCCGCCGACCTGCCGATCCTGCAGGACGACCGTATCCACTGGAACGGGCAGCCGATTGCCTGCGTCCTAGCGGAGACGCAGGAGCAGGCCGACCATGCCGCCTCGCTGCTCGGCTTCACCTATGCCGCGGAGCCATCGACGACCAGCCTCGAGGACGCGAAAGCGAACGGTCGCGAACCGGGCCTGTTCATGGGCCAGCCGCTGCACAACCGGATCGGCGATGCCGACGCCGCGCTCGCCACCGCGCCGCATGTCGTCGATCAGCTCTATCGCACCCCGCGCCACAACCACAACCCGATCGAACCGCATGCCGCGACGATCGCATGGATCGACGGCGCGCTGGTGATTCACGACGCGAGCCAGATGGTCACCGCACAGGCGCAGACGATCGGCGAGGTCTTCGATCTCAAGCCCGACAAGGTCCGGTTGACCTCGCCCTATGTCGGCGGGGGTTTTGGCTGCAAAGGCTTGTGGGATCACCAGATCATCGGTGCCGCCGCGGCGAAGCTGGCAGGCCGTCCGGTGCGGATCACGCTGTCGCGCGAGGGCGTGTACCGCGTCGTCGGCGGGCGATCGCTCACCGAGCAGCGGGTGGCGATCGGCGCGACCGCGGACGGCCGCTTCGACGCACTGGTCCACACCGGTCTGTCGATCATGACGCCGCACAACAACATGCCCGAGCCGTTCATCCTCGGCACGCGCGCCGCCTATGCCTGCCCCAATATCAGCCTGCAGGTCGATATCGCGCGGATGAACATGCTGGCCAATACCTTCATGCGCGCACCGGGCGAGGCGGTCGGTACCTTCGCGCTGGAATGCGCGGTCGACGAACTCGCGGTCAACCTGGGCATGGACCCGGTCGAGCTGCGGATCCTGAACGAGCCGGACAAGGACCCGACGTCGGGGCTTGCCTTCTCGTCGCGCCATATCGTCGAGGCGTGGCGCAACGGTGCGGATCATTTCGGCTGGGCGGATCGCAGTGTCGAACCGGCCACGCGCCGCGATGGCGAATGGCAGATCGGAATGGGCTGCGCGACCGGGACCTATCCCTATTACCGGATGCCCGGCGCACAGGCGCGTATCACCCTCACGCGTGAGGGCGATGCCGTGCGCGCGTTGATCGAGGTCGCGGCGGCAGAAATGGGCATGGGAACCTCGACCACCACCGCGATCGTCGGCGCGGAGCGTCTCGGTCTGTCGCTCGATCAGGTCGAGGTCGGCTACGGCGACTCCTCGATCCCGGGCGCGATCATGGCGGGGGGATCGCAGCAGACCGCGGCGATCGGTGCGGCCGTCATCGCGGCGCATAACGCGCTGGTCGCCGAGCTGCTCAAGCTGGCCGGCAACGACTCGCCCCTTGCGGGGCTGTCGGCGGATACGGTCGGCAGCGAGGATGGCGGGCTGGCGAAGATCGATGATCCGACGCAGCGGGAAAGCTACGCCTCGATCCTGACGCGTGCGCAGCGCGACAGCGTCACCGTCACCGCCGCGGCATCGCAGCCGCTCGAACTGATGCACTGGTCGATGCACTCGCACAGCGCGATCTTCTGCGAGGTGCGGGTCAATGCGGTTACCGGTGAGACACGCGTCAGCCGCATCCTCGGATCGTTCGACTGCGGGCGCATCCTCAATCCCAAGACGGCGAAGAGCCAGTTTCGCGGCGGGATCATCATGGGGCTGGGCATGGCGTTGATGGAAGAGACGCAGTTCGACGAACGCAATGGCCGGATCATGAACCCAAGCCTCGCCGAATACCACATCCCCGTGCACCTCGACGTTCCGGAGATCGACGTCATCTGGACCGATATCGCCGATCCCCGCACACCGATGGGTGCGCACGGGATCGGCGAGATCGGCATCACCGGCGTCGCGGCGGCGGTCGCCAATGCGGTCTACAACGCCACCGGCAAGCGCGTCCGCGATCTGCCGATCACCCTCGACAAGCTGCTATAGGGTAGCCCTATAGGGGAAGCGCGACACGCGCCGGTCGGGCAGTCGCCGACCGGCGCTGTGCGGTCCCGCCGCCGCGTTTCGAACCGTTTGCGGCCTCGAGCGCCTTCGTGACGCAATTTCGGATGCCTCCGCAGCGGCAGCCGCCCGTGATCGCCTAAATCCCGTCGGGGTCGAGCATCGACACTCGCGCCCGTTTCTCGCCACCGGATCCGGAAGGTCGTCCCATTCTGCCGCGACGACGCCCCTCCTCGCCGCCGCGCCGGGATCTAGCGGCTGCTCGCGCGTTACAGCTTGCTGCCCCCGCTACTCCCCACTCCCACGGAAGATCAGATCATGTCCGACCAGACCGACAGCCCCGTCCTGCAGCCCGTCAAGATCGGCGACCTGCGACTGCAGAACCGTATCGTCATGGCGCCGCTGACGCGCAGCCGCTCGAATGACGACGGTGTCCCGCCCGACTTTGCCGCCGACTATTATGCGCAGCGTGCCGATGCCGGCCTCATCATCAGCGAAGCGACCAACATCTCGTCGCAGGCGCGCGGCTATGCGATGACGCCCGGCATCTGGTCGGACGCGCAGGTCGCCGCATGGACGCCGATCGTCGAGGCCGTCCACCGGCGTGGCGGGGCGATCTTCCTTCAGCTGTGGCACACCGGCCGCATCTCGCACCCCGATCTCCACGATGGTGCGCTCCCCGTCGCGCCGTCCGCGATCAAGGCGGAGGGCCAGGCCTTCACGAATGACGGGATGAAGGATTTCGTCACCCCACGCGCGCTGGAGACGGACGAGATCCCCGCGATCGTCGAGGATTACCGCCGCGCTGCCGAACAGGCGAAGGCCGCGGGTTTTGACGGCGTCGAGGTCCATGCCGCGAACAACTATCTGCTCGAACAGTTCATCCGCGACAGCACCAACCAGCGCAGCGACGTCTATGGCGGCTCGATCGAGAACCGGCTGCGCTTCCCGCTCGACGTGGTGCGCACCGTGGTCGATGTCTGGGGTGCAAACCGCGTCGGGATCCGCATCTCGCCCGCCACGACCGAGCCCGGCAAGACGCCGCTCGACAGCCAGGTCGGGCGGACCTTCGACACGTTTGTCGATGCCCTGTCGGAGATCGGGCTGCTGTACATCCACGATATCGAAGGCGTGACCCAGCAGACGCGCGACGTGCCGGACGGCGTCGACTTCCAGGCGCTGCGCAAGCGTTTCTCGGGCGCGTACATCGCCAACAACCAGTATACGCTGGAGCTTGCCGAAAAGACGCTGGCGGAAGGCAATGCCGACCTGTTCAGCTTTGGTCGCCCCTTCCTCGCCAATCCCGATCTCGTCGACCGGCTGCGCACCGGAGCACCGCTGGCCGAGGCGCCAAAGCAATATTGGTATGGCGGCGGCGCCGTCGGCTATTCGGACTGGCCCGGCATGAACGGGAAGATCGAGCTCTCATAATCCGGCAGAGCGTCTGGAGTTGCCCGAGGGGACGCGGGGCAGGCACGCATCGTGCCGCCCACGTCCCCGATCAGCCACAGCAACGCTTGTGCTTTTTCCCCGAACCACAAGGGCACAGATCGTTGCGGCCGACTTTCGATGCCGTCGTCGCCGATACGTCGGGTGACGACGGACCGGCGACGCTCACCTGCGCTGCGTACAGGCGCTGAACGGCGTCGGTCAGTTCGGCCGGCGCCCGGTCCTGAAGCGCGTTGATCTCAACGCTGTCGAGGTCGCTCTCATTGCCTGCGACCGCGATCAGCGTTGCCAGCTGCGACCACGGGGCCGCCCTTGCGGGGTCGTCGGCCAGCGCATCCCAGGCCTCGGGGCGGAGCGCGACCGCATCGGTCAGGCCGTCGATCCAATATTCCCACAGAACTTCACCGTCGCGCTCATCGACGTCGAAGATCGGCTGAAGCTTGCCGCGGGCAAGGTCGCGCGCAATCTCATCACGCCGTGCCGCCACCGCATCGGCGAACCATTGCACGTCGAGCGGATCCTCGAAGGGCGGCGTGCGGTCGGACTCGCTTCCCCAGATCACCGTCATCCACTCGCCCGGCGCGATCGCCTCCGGGGATATCAGCAGCCCGGTGAGGAAGCCGTCGAGCTCGGTGAGCAACATCGGTTCCTCGACGGCGAGATCGGCCAGCGCACCATCGAGGCGCCGGAAGCGTGAAGGGAATCGCTTCACAGGCTGAGCGCGCGGCGGCGCATCTCGGCCTGCGCCATCTCGCGCAGCGGGGTCGCCTCGCCCGCAGCGAAGATGTCCGCGAGATCGAGCAGATCCTCGTCGCCAAGAGCATTCACCGAGGCCTCGACGGCCACGAGGCGATCGAGCGCGCGCGCCGTCACCATTCCCTGGCGCTTGGTTCGTATTTTGAGCATCGCCGTCCACTAGCAGAACCGGTCAGGATTTACAGGCGCAGACCACGTCCATGATCCGGCACGCATCGACGTGCGGGTGGCAGCCACCCGGCGCACCGGATCGCAATCTTGAAAATTGTCGTGCGCTTCAAACCGTCCCCGCCCTGACCACTCTATAATCAAGCTGACCTTGATGGGCGGTCCCCCGATTCCGCGATTGGCGGCCAGATCGGCGTGACATGTGAGATTCAGACGACGGCAAATGGCCGTCATGTTGTTTGAGCTATTGATTTACATGATGCAGCACAAAGGAATCCGTTGATGTTGGCAAAGATCCTCGGCGGCGTCTCCTCAGACGTCCTCACGTCCGAATTGGCGCGCCTCGAGAGCATGTTTGCCGATGGTGACTTTTCGCAGCGGGCGAATACGTCGCTCGCTAACGGCCAGACCCAGACGGTGCTTTGCGCGATCAACCAGATGCTCGATCGCGCGCTGCGCCCGGTTGGCCAGTTGAGCGCCCGGATCGACGACTGGAGCGCCGCGCATGACAAGGGCGATATCGACGCCATGCTGCCGGTCGACGAGTTTCACGGGACGTTCGCACTTATGGCGAAACGGCTCAACCTTCTGGTCGGCAGCCACATCGCGGTCAAAAGAACCGCGATGGCCTGCGTCAGGGAATTCAGCGAGGGCAATTTCGCCGCCCCGCTAGAGCGTTTCCCCGGCAAGAAGGCGTTCATCAACGAGACGATCGAGACGCTGCGCGCAAATCTGCAGGGCCTGATCAGCGAACTGAACCACATGTCCTCCGAGCACGACAAGGGCGACATCGACGTCATCGTCGCGGCCGACCGGTTCAAGGGTGACTTCGGCACCATGGCACGCGGCGTCAACACCATGGTCGCCAACCACATCGCCGTGAAAAAGAAGGCGATGGCCTGCATCAAGGCGTTTGGCGAAGGCAATTTCGACGCGCCGCTCGAAGCCTTTCCCGGCAAGAAGGCGTTCATCAACGACACCGTCGAGACGCTGCGGCGCAACCTGCGCGACATCATCGGCGAGGTGGAACGGTTGATCAAGGCATCGACGGCGGGCGAACTCGGCCAGCGCGGTGACGAGACGCGCTTCGTCGGGGATTTCGCCGGACTGGTTTGCGGGATCAACGCGATGCTCGACGCGACGCTGCTGCCGATCGAGGAGGGCAATCGCGTCCTGAACCTCGCCAGCGTCGGCGACCTGCGCGAGATGGTCGAGATCCCCTGCCAGGGCGACCACCGCCGCATGAAGGATTCCATCAACGCGCTGGTCGACAATCTGCGGGTAAGCGCCAGTCTCGCCGACAAGATCGCCGACGGTGATCTGAGCTTTGCGCATCAGCCATTGTCCGACCAGGATACGCTTGGACAGGCGATCGTGCGGATGGTCGACAATCTGCGGGTGAGTGCCGATCTGGCCGACAAGATTGCCGATGGCGATCTGGCGGTGTCGCACCAGCCCATGTCCGACAAGGATGTCCTTGGCCAGGCGCTGGTGCGGATGATCGAGCAGCTGCGCAACGTCGTCGGCAAGGCCAGCGGCGCGGCCGACAATGTCTCGGCCGGAAGCCAGGAGCTGTCGGCAAGTTCCGAGCAGGTCTCGCAAGGCGCGACCGAGCAGGCGGCGGCTGCCGAAGAGGCGTCCTCGGCGATGGAAGAGATTGCCGCCAACATCAAGCAGAGCGCGGACAATGCCGCGCAGACCGAGAAGATCGCCCGCCAGTCTGCGAAGGACGCCGAACTCAGCGGGATCGCGGTCCAGCGCGCGGTCAACGCGATGCGGACGATCGCGGAGAAGATCGGCATCGTCCAGGAGATTGCCCGCCAGACCGATCTGCTCGCGCTGAACGCCGCGGTCGAGGCTGCGCGCGCGGGCGAACATGGCCGCGGCTTTGCCGTCGTCGCCTCGGAGGTCCGCAAGCTCGCGGAACGCAGTCAGGTCGCGGCGGCAGAAATCGGATCGGTCTCGTCGCAGACCGTCGCAGCGGCGACCGAAGCCGGCGACATGTTGACCAAGCTGGTGCCCGACATCAGCCGCACCGCCGAACTCGTCGCCGAGATCAGCGCGGCATGCCGCGAACAGGATATCGGCGCGGCACAGATCAACGAGGCGATCCAGCAGCTCGACCTGATCAGCCAGCAGAATGCCGGTGCATCCGAACAGATCACCGCGACGTCGGAAGAACTTGCCTCGCAGGCCGAGGAGCTCCAGGCCAGCATCGCTTATTTCCGGACCGGTGGCGGCGCGGATATTAGCCATCGGCGGCCGGCCCCGGCCGTGCAGCGCAAGGTGAGCACGCGCAGCCCGATCGCCGCACGGCCAAGCGCCAAGGCCAAGCGGCCAAAGCCGAACTCGATCGCCGACCAGCAGGCCCGCGTGAACGGCTTCGCGCTCGATCTGATCAAGGGTGGCACCGACGCCGACGACGATGCTTTCGGCGCGCAGGCGGCCTGACCGCGGATTGCTGAGACGGGCGGCCTAGCCGGTAATCAGACGCAACCGCTGACGCTGTGGTGAGGCGATCGCGCCGTCGGGCGCGGTCGCCTTGCGGCGTTAATGACGACCTGATCGAAAATAAGCGATGGGTCCGGAACGGACCTCTTGGCCGCCGTCTATAATGAACTAGCGGACCCGGCCGCGCGACGCTGCCGGTCGGAGAGAATGGGGGAACGCATGGCGCAAATCATCCTTGTACCGGCCACCGTCACGACCAGCTCGGTGGTGCCGTTCGCCGCGGACCTCGCGTCACAGCTCGAGCAGCATGACGCGATCGAACTCGATCTCTCCGCCGTTGCCGAAGCCGATGTCAGCCTTTTGCAGCTCGTCTACGCGGCGCGCCGTCAGGCCGAACGCGACGGCAAGTCCCTGCGCCTTGCAATGCCGGTGCACGACGCGCTGGCGGCGCTCCTCGAGCGCGCGGGCTTCCTCACCGATATCCCATCAGCCGATCAGAATTTCTGGTTTCACGGAGATTTGCCGCGATGAGCGCATCCATCCTTATCGTCGATGATTCCACCAGCATACGCGTCGCCATCCGCATGGCGCTGACCGGGGCTGGCTACACCGTCAGCGAGGCCGCCGACGGCGCGCAGGGCCTGAGCAAGGCCAGTGGCAGCCGCTTCGACATGATCATCACCGACCTTAACATGCCCAACATGGACGGGCTGTCGATGATCCGCGCGCTGCGCAAGAACCCCGCGCAATGCGGTACCCCGATCCTGTTCCTCACCACCGAATCCGAGGATGCGATGAAGCAGCAGGCCAAGGCCGCCGGCGCGACCGGCTGGCTGGTCAAGCCGTTCGTCCCCGAACAGCTGATCCGGGTCGTGCGCAAGGTCCTCGGACGGTGAGCCAGAACGACCCCGTCGCCGCATTCCGCGTCGAGGCGGGCGAAGTCCTCGAACAGGTCGAGCAGGGCTTGCTCGACCTCGGTCACCGGCTGGACGATCACGAGCTGATCGACGCAGTGTTCCGCGGGCTGCACACGCTCAAGGGCTCGGGCGCGATGTTCGGCTTCGACGCGCTGGCCAGCTTCACGCATCACTGCGAGACCGCCTTCGACCGCGTCCGCAAGAACCTGACCCCCGCCACGCCGCAGCTGATCGCGGTCATCCTGTCCGCGCAGGATCACATGCGCGCACTGATCGAAGGCGACGCGACCGACCGCAAGGCGGAAGGCGACGCGATCCTGGCGAAGCTGCAGGCGGCGCTGGACGGCGCGCCCGCGCCGACGCCGGAGGCACCGCCCGTCGTGCAGGGGTGGCGGCTGTCGCTCCGCCTGCCCCCCGAAGCGATGCAGAATGGCATCAACCCGCTCGCGCTGCTCGATGAATTGCGCACGCTCGGCGACTGCCGGATCGTCGCGCGGACCGACCAGGTGCCGCCGCTTGCCGAGCTGGTGCCGACCGAATGCCATATCGGCTGGGATATCGAAGTGCGTGGCGCGGTGTCGCGGGATGACCTCGAGGATGTCTTCATCTTCGTGCTCGACGACCTCGACCTTCAGATCGAGGCGATCGGCGACACGTCGTGCGACGACGTGGAGGATGCCGCGCCGCCGCCTGACGCGGGCACGACGCCGTCTGCGCTCCCGCCCCCACGGGTCGACACGATGCCACCGGCGCAGGATCGCGACCCGGCCACCACCCCGAACGGCCGGGGCGCGCCTAAGACCGGCGAAAGCGTCCGGGTACCCGCCGAACGCCTCGACCTGCTGATGGACCGGGTGGGCGAACTCGTCATCGTCCAGAGCCGGCTGTCGCAGCTCGCGCATAGCAGCGGCAGCAATGCGACGGACGTCGCGCTTCGCTCCATCTCCGAGGAGATCGAGCGGCTGGCAAGCGAATTGCGCGACACGGTGATGGTGCTCCGCATGGTACCCGTCGCCACGCTGTTCGGCCGCTTCCGCCGCCTCGTCCACGACATCGCGCGCGATACCGGCAAGACGATCGAGCTGTCGACCGACGGCGAGACGACCGAGGTCGACAAGACGGTGATCGAACGGCTCGCCGATCCGCTGATCCACCTGATCCGCAACGCCTGCGATCACGGGATCGAACCGCCCGAGCGGCGGCTTGCCGCAGGGAAGCCCGAGGTCGGGCAGGTGCGGCTGTCCGCACGTCAGGAGGGTGGCGAGGTCGTCATCACGATCCGCGACGACGGCCACGGGATCGACCGCGAGCGCGTGCGCGCCAAGGCCGAGGCACACGGGCTACTCCAACCAGGACAGGTCGTGAGCGACCAGGAGTTGCTCCAGATGATCTTCCATCCCGGCTTCTCGACCGCGCCACAGATCACCAGCCTGTCGGGCCGCGGCGTCGGGATGGACGTGGTCAAGCGCACGATCGAGAGCCTGCGCGGTACGATCGAGGTCGCGAGCGTATCGGGCCAGGGGTCGGCGATGTCGCTGCGAATCCCGCTGACGCTCGCGATCATCGACGGGCTGCTGATCCGGGTCGGCGACGGTCGCTACGTCATCCCGCTCGCCGTGGTCGAGGAATGCATCGAACTCAGCCTCGAGGAAGACCTGCGTTCGCGGGGGCGCAGCTTCATCACGCTGCGCGATCGGCTCGTTCCGTTCGTCCGGCTGCGTGAAATGTTCGCCACGGGGACGAAACCCAGCGTCCACCAGAAGATCGTCATCATCGCGACCGGCACCGAGCGGGTCGGGCTGGTGGTCGACCAGATCATCGGCAGCCACCAGACCGTGATCAAGCCGATGTCGGCGGTGCACTGCAACGTCCCGACCTTCGCCGGCGCGACGATCCTCGGCGATGGCGGCGTCGCGCTGATCCTCGACGTCGTCCAGCTCGTCGCGCTGGGCCAGCATCAGGAGGAGCGGCTTCGCGCCGTTGCATGACCATGGAAGACACGACGGAAACCCAGTGGGACGAAGACGGCCGGCTCGAGGTGCTGACGTTCGATCTGCAAGCCGAGAAGTTCGCGGTCGAGGCAGTCCTAGTCCGGGAGATCCTGGACCTGCTGCCCGAAACGGTCGTGCCGGGTGCGGACCGGCTGGTCGCGAGCGTCGCGAACTTTCGGGGCAAGATCATCCCGATCGCCGACCTGCGCCTGGCGTTCGGCCTGCCCTCGGCGGAATCGACCATGGACAGCCGGATCGTGGTGGTCGAGCTCGACGTCGACGGTGTCCCGACCCAGATCGGCATCCGCACCGACAAGGTGCACGAGGTGGCGACCTTGCACCGCGACGCCAGCGAGACCCCGCCCACGGTCGGCCTGCGCTGGCGTCGCGATTTCATCCGCGAGCTGGTGCGTACGCCGCAGGGCGTCATCGTCCTCGCCAACATCGCGCGGATCTTCGACCCGTTGCTCGGTGGCCGCGCCACCCCCGCCGTGCTCGCGCCGGCACTTCTCTGACGCTGGAAGGACCGACATGTACGGGTCAATCGAACGATGCTCGGCGACGGCCACTGATCGGTCCCGCGAGTCCCGGCCAGGTGGTGCGGCACGCCCCCACTCCGCAGCCTGTGCTGGGTGTGTGGCATGAGCGTCACCGGAGAGCTGCAGGCCGTGACCTTCGGGCTGGGTGCCGAAACCTTTGCGGTGCCCGTCACGCTAGTCCGCGAAATCCTCGATTGGACCGAGACCTTTCACATCCCGAACGGCCCCGATTATCTGCTGGGACTGACCGATCTTCGCGGCGAGGGCGTGACGACGATCGATCTGCGACGCCGCCTCGGCCTGCCGCCGGTCGCGCCGACGCCGAGCACGCGGATCCTCGTGATCGATGTCCCCGTCGACGGGCGCAACCTGGTCCTAGGCCTCGTCGTCGACCGGGTACTGGAGGTCAGTACCTTCGACCGCGGCCAGATCGGCGCGGCGCCCGATATGGGCGTCCGCTGGCCGTCGCGCTATATTGCGGGGGTGGTCAAGCGGACCGAGGGTTTCGTCGTGCTGGTCGATGTCGCGCAGATCTTCTCCAGCGCCGAGGTCAGCGTCCTGCACGCCAGCGCCGCATGACGGGGTCGCGTCGCGACCCCTGACACCCAATCCTCATGGTGCCGCCTCGAACGGTCCCTCGTCATTTCTGGAGCTGGCTTCCGTGTCCTTCATCTCCCCGATCGTCAAAGCTACGCCGAGCGCCTCGGACCAGATCGGCCCGCGCGAGTTCGCGCAGCTCGCCGACTATATCTTCGACTATGCCGGGATCCGGATGCCGGCGAGCAAGCGGACGATGCTCGAAGGGCGGTTGCGGCGCCGGCAACGCGCGCTGGGGTTCGATACGCTCGAGGCTTATTGTCGCCATGTCCTGACGGACAATAATCTCGATCAGGAAGGCATCCACCTGATCAATGCGGTGACGACCAACAAGACGGATTTCTTCCGCGAACCGGTCCATTTCGACTTTCTGCGCGACGTCGCCCTCCCCGGCCTGGAAGCGACCTATCTGCGGACGATCCGCGCCTGGAGCGTCGCCTGTTCGACCGGGCCCGAGCCCTACACGATCGCGATGCTGCTCGACCAGTTTGCCGCCACGCGCCGCGGCATCGCCTACAGCATATTGGCGACCGATCTGGACACCGAGGTGCTCGAGATCGCCCGGCGCGGCATCTACCCCGCCGATCTCGCAGAGCCCGTTCCGGCGGCGCTGCGGCGCAAATATCTGATGGAATCGCGTGATCCGGCGCGCCGCGAAGTCCGCGTGATACCCGAGTTGCGCCGGGCGATCGCGTTCGCCCGGCTGAACCTGATGGACGAGGTCTATCCGGTCGGCGAGCCGATGCACCTGATCTTCTGCCGCAACGTCCTCATCTATTTCGACAAGCAGACCCAGCATGAGGTCGTCTCGAAGCTCGTCAGCAGGCTCGCGCCGGGTGGCTACCTGTTTCTGGGGCATTCGGAATCGATCACGGGGCACGACCTCCCGCTCGTGCCCGTCGCCCACACCGTTTTCCAGCGGAGCTGATCCATGGCCATCTCCGGAAAGATCCGTGTGCTCATCGTCGACGACTCCGCGGTCGCACGGCATGCCCTTGCGGCGATTCTCGAGGAGGACCCAGAGATCACCGTCATGGGCACCGCCGCCGATCCGTTCAGTGCGGCCCGTCGCATCCAGGACGAAGTGCCCGACGTGATGATGCTCGACGTCGAGATGCCGCGCATGGACGGGATCACGTTCCTAAAGAAGCTGATGGCACAATGCCCGCTTCCCGTGGTGATGTGCTCGTCGGTCACCGAAAAGGGCTCCGACGCGATGCTGCAGGCATTGGAGGCGGGCGCGGTCGACGTCATCGTGAAGCCCCGTGCCGGGCTCGCCGAGCATCTCGCCGATCACAATCTCCAGATCCGCGACGTGATCAAGGCGGCGGCGCGCGTGCGGGTCTCGCTGCGGTCGTCCAATGGCAGCCGGCCGGGTCGGCTCGAGCAGAAGCTCACCGCGGACGCGGTCCTGCCGCCTCCGAGCGGTCGCGTGATGAACCGCGCCACCGAGCGCGTGGTGTGCCTCGGCGCATCGACCGGGGGAACCGAGGCCCTGCGCGAAGTTCTCATGGCGCTGCCCGCGACCACGCCCGGTGTCGTCGTGGTTCAGCACATGCCGGAAAACTTCACGCGCGCTTTTGCCAACCGGCTGAACACGCTGTGCGTCGTGACCGTCAAGGAAGCCGAGCACGGCGATCCCGTCCTGCCGGGCACCGTCCTGATCGCCCCCGGCGGCAAGCACATGATGATCGAGCGGCGCGGGACCCGTTATTTCGTCGCGGTCCGCGACGGGCCGCTGGTCTCGCGTCACCGGCCGTCGGTCGACGTCCTGTTCCGCTCGGCGGCGACCGCTGCGGGGACGAACGCGATCGGCGTCATCATGACGGGCATGGGCGACGATGGCGCGCGCGGCATGCTCGAGATGAAACAGGCGGGCGGCCGCACCTTCGCGCAGGACGAGGCGACGTCGATCGTCTTCGGCATGCCCAAGGAAGCGATCGCGCTGGGCGGCGTCGATCGGGTCGTCCCGTTGCATCACATCGCCCGCGACGTCTTGCACGCAACGGCACAATAGGGGCTAGGACGATGACACGGGTCGAACACAGGGCTGTCGAGTCCGATCGGGACGGCGACGAAATGCCGGCCTGGAGCGTGCTGGCAACCGAGCTCGAGAGCGTGGCGAGCGGGCTCGACCAGCGCTTCGTCGATGCCGGGCGTTCGCTGGAACGCGCCTATGACACGGTCGGGAACCTGATCGGCAGCCTCGAAAGCGTCACCAATGCGCTCGACCGGGATGCCGCCGACCGCGCGGTCGCGACGATGCAGGCCAATGCCGACCAGCTCGCCAGCCTACCCGCACGACAGAGGACGCGGCAGCATTCGCTCGACATCCTTCAGCAGGCGAGCGGAACGGTACAGACGGAGATCGGGCGGGTCGACCGGACGCTCGATCTGCTGAAGATCTGCGGGCAGTATCTGAAAGTCGCGGCCGCTGGCGCGCACGGTTTTGCCGAGTTCGCCGACGCGATGGTCGCCGAACTGGACGTCAGCGAGCGCGAGATCCACGAGATCAGCAAGGAGGTCGGGCAGCTCGCATCGACGGTTCCCTGCGTCGTCGATGTGAACCGCGTGCTGGCGTCCGAATGCGCGCGCCTGTGCCCGCATGTTCCCGACAAGCTCGCCGCGGACGCGATCGGACTCCAGCAAAACCAGATCGAGGCCGCGCGGCGTGCCGAGACGATCGCAACGATTGCCCGCGACATTCGCAGCAAGCTGTCCGCGGCGCACGGCGCATTGCAGATCGGCGACATCACCCGGCAGCGGCTCGAACATGTCGCGCAGGCCTGCAGCCTGCTCGGTACGGCGGTCGACGATCTCAATCGCGCGGGCGACCCGGCTGCCGCCAGCGCGCTCGAAGGCCAAGTGATGGCGATGCTCGCGGCACAGGTCGCCGACGCGGCCGCGGATCTCCAGAAGGAATCGCGTCTGTTGGGCGGCAATTTCCGCGCGATCGCAACGCAGGTCGCGACGATGGTGGCACCGCATGAATCGAGCGGCGTCGAGCGGACGAGCGATGGCGCGTTCCTGCAGCTGCTTGAGCAGAGCGTCGCCGATGTCGATGCGGTCACCGCGCAGTTGCGCGACGCCGACATGCGGTCGACGCAATTGGGATCGGAAGCCTCCTCCACCGTCAGACGCCTGGGCGAACGGCTGACGACGATCCACCGGGTCACGAGCGGCGTGCGGATCATGGCGTGGAATTCCGATCTGCGCTCGTTCCGCATGGGTCGCGAGGGCGACGGGCTGGCCCGTATCGCGACCGAGATCCGCTGTGCCGTCAACACCCTGGAGGCTGTCTCGGCATCGATCGCCAGCGCCTTCGAACAGCTGAGCGACGCCGCCGACGCGATCGGCTCGCCCACCGATGGCAACGAAGCGACGGCAGGGTCGCTGCCCGAAGCGCTCGCGGTCATTCGCGCGGGGGCGTTGCTCACGCGTCAGGGCATGTCCGGCCTCGACCGTGATGCGGGTGCGATCCACGACATCGTCGCGGCGATGACCAGCACGCTGGACTGCGAAACCGCGTTTGCCGAGCCGCTGGCGCGCATCAACGCGAAACTCGATGCACTGGCGATGCCGCTGGTCGAAGCGAGCCAGAGTATCTCGGCCACCGGTGAGCAGCTTTTTCACGCGATAAACGCACTCTACACGATGGCACGCGAACGCCAGGTGCACGCCCGCTTTTCGCCATCCCAGGACCAGCCCGAAGCCGAGGTCGCTGCGCTGTCAGAGGAGGCGGACGACTGCGACGGTCTGTTCTGAGATCGCGGCGCGCCCCAGGCTGGGTCGATCAGCCGAGACGATCGGCCTGAGTCCTGATCCACGCCGCGGTTTCGTCGGGCCGCGTTACCGGGATCATGTGGCCGCCGTCGATCAGCGTCAGCGCGGCGTGCGGCACCATGTCGGCGAAGCGGGCGCCATGCACCTCGGGATCGAGAATCTGGTCGTCGCGGCCGTAGAGGATCGCGATCGGGAGCCAGAGGCCGTGATAGCGCGCGACCATGTCGGGCAGGTCGTCATTGGCGGCGACGAGATCGGCCGAGGCCGCCTCGAAATTTGCCGGCCGTGACACCAGCGCGCCGCCGCCGCGCGTCGCGAAATCGCCGGGCACGGCCTCGGGCGCGAACGCCGCCGCCGCGCCCTTCTCGCCCGCCAGGATCGCGGCGGGTGTGGCGAGCGTCCAGGCCACCGCCTTGCGCGCGGCGGGGGAGACGATCGCGAGAGCCGCGAACGCGCTCGGCGCGCTGTCCTGCGGCTGAGTGAGCGGCGCAATCAGCGCCAAGCCACCGACCGCTTCCGGGTGATCGATCGCCAGCGCGAGCGCGACTGCGCCGCCGAGCGAATGGCCGACAACCAGCGGCTTCTCGAGCTCCAGCGCCGCAACGAAACGCGCGATCTGGGCGGCTTGCGCGCGGATATTCGCGGTCTCGCCGGGCGCCGAATAGCCGGAGCCGGGCCGGTCGATCAGGATCACGCGGTAGTCGGTCGCGAGGCGGTCGAGCAGCGCATAGCTGAAGTTGCGCATCTGCCCGGCAAGGCCATGGATCATCACGATCGTCGGTCCGGTGCCGCGGTCGAGATAGTGCATCCGGCGGCCATCGACGTCGATGAAGGCGCCGTCGGCGGGTATCATTCGCTCGGTCCGCCGCTGGCTCAGCTTCGCAAACAGCGCAAGACCGCCGACTGCCGCGATCGCCGCCGCGGCCGTCACCGCGCCGATCGAAACGGCAGAGCGCTGTGCTACGACAGGCACCGGAGTGGCGGCACCGCGCGCCTTGTCGAACCGCATCGTTCCGTCCTCCAGCTTGCCGAATTTGAGCGCGGCGAGATCCAGCGCATAGTTCTGGTGCACCTTCCACGGCGCCTTGGACCCCTGATGTGGCAGGATGGCATTGGCGCGCTGGACATAGCCCGAGGTGAAACCGAGCATCGGCTCGGGCGTCACCGATGGATCGTCGTGCGTGGGTGTGCACATATCATAGCCGTTCGCGTCCATGTGCCGCAGCAGGCGACAGGCGTAGCGGGCCGACAGATCGCATTTCAGCGTCCAGGATGCATTGGTATAGCCGAAGGCGAGCGCCAGGTTCGGCACGTCGCTCACCATCATGCCCTTGTAGATCAGCCGGTCGGCGGGGTTCACGACCTGCCCGTCGACGACGAGCTCGACACCGCCCAGCAGGCGCAGGACGAGGCCCGTGGCGGTGACGACGATATCGGCGCGCAGTTCGCGGCCCGATCGCAGCGCGATGCCGGTCGGCGTGAAGCGGGCGACGTGATCGGTCACGATCTCCGCCTTGCCGCCGCGCATCGCCTCGAACAGGTCGGCATCGGGGACGAGGCAGATACGCTGGTCCCACGGATCGTAGCGCGGTTCGAAATCGCGCTCGACCTCGTAATTCTCGGGCAACTGAGCGCGGACGCCCTTCAGGATCAGCGCCTTCATGTGATCGGGGCGCTTGCGCGCATAGGCGTAGGTGGCGATGCCGAGTCCGACGCTCTTCCATTTGGTCGCGCTGTCGGCGAGCGTCTTGGGCAGCATCCGGTGCGTCCACCGCGCAAAGCCGTCCTGTGACGGGCGCGAGACGATATAGGTCGGCGAGCGCTGCAGCATCGTGACGTGCGCGGCCTTTTCGGCGAGCGACGGCACCAGCGTCACCGCGGTCGCACCGCTTCCGATCACCACCACGCGCTTGCCGGTCCAATCGAGGTCGGCGGGCCAGTGCTGCGGATGGACGAGCTGCCCCGCATAGTCCTCGACCCCCTCGAAGGGCGGCGTGAAGCCGGCGTCATAATCATAATAGCCGCTGCCCATGTACAGGAAGCGGCAGACGATCCGCTCCGACGCGGCACCATCCCGCTCGATCTCGACCGTCCAGCGCGCATCGGCGGACGACCAGGCGGCGCGAACGACCCGACGGCCGAAGCGGATATGTGCATCGATCCCGAATTCACGCGCCGTGTCGGCGATATAGTCGCGGATCGCGTCGCCGCCGGCGATCGCCTGGTCGCTCGGCCAGGGGCGGAAGGGGAAGCCGAGCGTATACATGTCCGAATCTGAACGGATGCCGGGATAGCGGAACAGGTCCCAGGTGCCGCCGATCACATCGCGCGCCTCGAGGATCGCGTAGCTCTTGCCCGGGCATTCGGTCTGGAAGCGATAGCCCGCGTCGATCCCCGACAGACCCGCACCGACGATCACGATGTCGAGCTCTTCCGCGGTGCCCGAGCCGGAGGGGATGGACGCAGTCTCAATTGCCATGCCGGAGTGCTCCGATAGAAGGATGCGACAGCAATCGCCGTTATCTGGAAACAGGAGTTATCACTTGAAATCAGGGGCGGCAAGCCAGGACGGACGGCGCTATGGCGGTGCATCGGCGAGCGAGCGCCGCGTCGAGCGGCGCAGCCGGCTGATCCGCGCCGCGATCGCGCTCTATGGTGAGCAGGGCTATCGTCACACGACGGTGACCGCGGTCTGCCGCGCGGCCGGGCTGACCCCGCGCTATTTCTACGAGGCCTTCGCCAATAGCGACGCGCTGCTTCTCGCGACGTTCGGCGAGGTCACGCAGTTCGTGACGCAGCGGGTCGCCGCGGCCGCCGATGCGGCGGGAGGCACGCCGCAGGATCGGCTGATCGCGCTGCTGACCGCCTATTACGACCTGCTGCGCGACGAACCGGCCAGCGCGCGCGTCTTCCTGTCGGAATTGTCCGGCATCGACCCGCAGGTCGACGAGCTGTTCGAACGCTCGATGGCCAGCTTCGCCGACTTGATCGCCGGCACGCTGGTGCCGACTCATGTCCCCGGCTCGATCGAGCCGCTGTGCCGCGCCGGCGCCATGCACGGGCTCCTTGCGGTGGCGCGCGACTGGGTCGCCCGGGGTTGCGACGAACCCGTGTCGAGGGTCGTGCGCACGGTCGAGCCACTCTGCCGGATGCTGGTCAGCCGCGCGGGTGATGATTAGCGGCGCGATGTCACGGGAACGCCCGATCTGAGGAGGCCCCCTGTCCTTCTCCACCGCCCACATCAGCCACCTGATCCTCCGCGGCGGTCGTGACGACGACGTCATCGCTGCAACACGCTCGATCTGCGCGGTTTCCGAACGCTTAGCGCTTCGCTACACACCGCGGCACGGCGGACGGAGATGCCCAGTGGACGACGAATTTGCCGAAGCCGTGGCCGGCGCGCTGGCCGCACAGGGCTTCGTGCTGGAAAACCTGTATGCCTTGCTGCTCGCCAGCGACGCTGATCCGGTAAGGGCCTGTCAGGCGACTGCGCATCGCATGCTGGAGGATTTCGGCAGCCTTCAGGCAACCGGGGTACAGGTCATGACCGAGGACGAGGTCAACCGGATCAAGCGACACGCGCTCGATCGGCTCGAGCGGTTCTGGAACGGCGTGGAACGCCGCCTCGCCAACCTGCCGCAATCCTAGCGCCAAGGCCTCGATCCACCGACGACGCAGGACGCAATGCGCGTCTGGACACGCGTCCTTTGCTATTACAGGGACTTTTCAGCGCGGATGGCTGACGTCGAGGATCGGACACATGGTGGTATTTCGTCTGCTTATTACCTTTGCCCTCTGCTTCGTTGCGGGTGTCTCGCGCGCCGAGTGCCGTCCTGGCAGCATCGAGGCCCTGCCTGAACGCGCGATGCTTCACCTTCCCGCGGCGGGTGTGACCGGGCCCGTGCCGCTTGTGGTCCTGCTCCACGGCAGCACCGGCACGGGCGCAGAGATGCTGCGCGACAGCCACCTCGCCGACACGGCGGATCGCCACGGCTTCGTCGTCGCGGCGCCCGATGGTGGTATCGCCGCGGATCGCGGCTTTGTCTGGAACATCCCCGGCGTGCCGACCGTCACGGGCAGCATGCCCGCACGCGGCGCGCGCGACGATGTCCGGTATCTGACGGGGCTGATCGACCGGCTTGTCGCAACCGGTTGCGTCGACGGCGCGCGGGTGTACGCGACCGGCTTGTCGGGTGGTGGACGGATGACGTCCTGGCTCGGCTGCGTCGGCGCACGACGTTTCGCCGCGATCGCGCCGGTGGTCGGACTGCGTGCCGGACGCCCCCTCGCATCCGATGTGTCACTCGCCGATCCCGCGACGTGTCGCTCGACAGCGCCGCTGCCCGTTCTCGCCTTCGCCGGCGATGCCGACACCACCAACCCCATCACCGGCGGCGGCGCTCCTTATTGGCAATATTCACAGGCCGCCGCGCTGCAACGCTGGGCTGTGCTGAACGGCTGCTCGGATCCCTATGCCCGCAACCTCGGCGCGACGGTTTACGAACAGGGCTATGCCCGCTGTCAGCACGGCACGAGCGTCGCGGCGCGTGTGACGCGCGGCGGGCAGCATAGCTGGTCGGTCGTCGACAATGAGGCAATGTGGGCGTTCTTCTCCCGCCACCGGCGCTAAGTCAAAAGTCGGCAGCTGCCAGAACGTCTCGGCAATTCCCGGTTCGGTTGCCAGATCAGATACTTCGCCATCCCAACTCTATTTCGATGGTTGATTGCCAGGTTAATTTGCCAGTTGTTTTGTATTTAATTACCTGCCGCATATTACTACCAAGCTGACTCGGTGTATTGTCCGCGGTATGAAATAAGGATAAGCTGATGGCATAAGATAATGGGAGGATGAAATGCGGGAGCTTTTGCTTGGCATGATCGCATCTGTTCTCGCATCGGCAACCGGAGCCCAGGGACAGCAATTTCCTTCGGCGCAGGGAGTCGGGGCGAACGACAGCGGTACGGGGGAATTCAACCGTCAGCAAAATTTCCGGGATTTCGCAGTCAGCGTTACCGACGCCAATCGATTGACAATGCGGCCGGTCCCGGCCGGACCCAAGGACATCATTCAGGGGCTGGAAGTCCATGACGCAAAGGGACTCGTCGTCGGCAAGATCGAGACCGTCGGTAAAGGCTTTGCGGTCGTGTCGAGTGCGATCGGGAGTGTCGAGGTGGACTTTCCGTCCTTTGCAAAAAACAAGAACGGGCTCTTGATCAATATGCCCAAGAGCAAGCTCGACGTCATGATGGCGCACGGTCATCCGGCCCCATGACGTGCCGTTGGGCCTAAACGCCAATAGCGGGGCGTCTGTAGCCGCCGGTCTCGGGTCGCACAGAGCCCTGTATTCCGCCGCTAACGTGACGCCGCACCACACTATGCCGACCGCGCCTAACGGGTACCCATTTGGATGCGATCGGTTCGGCCGGCGGAGCCACGGGCTCGCGGCAGGGTCAGATGATCATGCTTTAGCTGCCGGAGCCGAGATTGCCGTTGGGTGCGCTGCCGGAAATAAATTCACCTGCGGGCATCGGGTCGGGTGGGCGACCCTACCCGCGAGACGAGCGTCAACAGCCCGGGGCTCCAGCTACCAAGAAGCACTATCCGCAACGGGGAGAGGCGAATGTTCTGGCTGGTAATGCTCTTTCTCGGGGGACAGGGCACGCTGACGCCCGTGATCGTCCGCAACGCGAGTGAGATGCTCACGTCCGACGATTACGTCTCGCGCGCAGTCGGTACGGGCAAGAGCGGCTACACGGTGGTCGAGATCCTGATCGATCCGACGGGAAAACCTCAGACGTGCGGCCTTGTCTCGACCAGCGGATCCAAGGATCTGGACCTGAAGGCGTGTGCAGCCGGGGTGCTGCGGGGTAAATATGCGCCCGCTACGGACGAGACCAGGTCGCCCATGTACGGTGTCTACCGGATGCGGGTTCGGTGGCACATGGAGCTCTTCTTCGATGCTTCTACCCCTACACCCAAGGTGCCGGCAGACATCGTGTTGGAAGTCGCGAAGCTGCCGGCGGGGCGGAGGTCCGTTGCTGTCACCCTGGCCTATCTGGTCGGGGAAGACGGCGCGATCCGACGCTGTTCGGTTATAACGTCGAGCGGCTCTGCGCCATTCGATACCGGCGCCTGTTCTTCGATGATAAAGCATTATCGATACGCGCCGGCCAAGGACAAGGCCGACAAGGCGTGGCCAGTCATTCGCATGCAGCGGATTGAATTCACCTCGACTAAGCTGGGTCAACCCGACCCGATAGGCGCACCTGATCAATGTTCGTTACCATTGACACCGCTTTGCCATTCTTCCGGTTCGCTCGCATTACCGCTCCGCCCTGGCGACCGGGCATACCACCAGTAATCGCGTACCATCGTGATACAAGTTCGACGTTAACCATTCATCTAAGTTGTTCGAAAGACCGACGGTCTTCGCTAGTTGACGCTCGAGCTTGATGACGAGCGGCCTGGCCCTCGCATGAAGCCCGTGACCGAAGCGGGGACAAAGAATGGCGAACGCAACTCCGGTGACCGTTGATGGCACTCTGAACGACTGGACCGCCGACGACCGGATCGATCGCGGGCTCGGCGCGGGCTACGCGATCTATGCCCGCAGCGACGGCGCGGATTTTGCCTTTGCGATGACCGCGCCGACCGCGATCGGCGCAAACACCACCGCGTGGCTTAACACCGATCGCAACACGGCCACCGGCTATCAGGTGTTCGGGTTCGCAGGCGGTGCCGAATTCAACGTCAATTTCGCCGCCGACGGCACGGTCTCGCTGTACAGCGGCGCGGCGGGGCAGACGCTGATCGCCAGCGGCCTGCAGGCGGCGTGGTCGGCGGATCGCACCACCGTCGAATTCAAGGTCCCAAAGGCGGCGATCGGCAATCCGAACGCGATCGACACGATCTACGACGTCAACGACACCGCATTCCTGCCCGGCAGCTATTCGAACCCCGCGTTCACCGTGTTCAACGACACCGGCGTCGTCGCCGATCCCTCCCACCGCATCGCGATCGTCTGGTCCGATACGACCGCCACCGCCTATTTCAGCAAGACCGCCTATTCGCAGCTGTTCATGGCGGCACAGAGCCAGGCAATGCAGGCGGGCGTACCGTTCGACATCCTGACCGAAGGCGATCTCACCAACCTGGCGACGCTGTTAAAATACGATACGATCGTTTTCCCGTCGTTCCGCAACGTCGAGGCGGGCAAGGCCGACCAGATCGCGCAGACGCTGGAACAGGCGACCACGCAATTCGGCATCGGCCTGGTCGCGGCGGGCGAGTTCATGACCAACGGCGCGGACAATGCCGCGCTGGCCGGCGACTCCTATTCGCGGATGAAGCTCTTGTTCGACGCGACGCGTGTGACCGGCGGCTTTCCGGCCGACGTGACCGTGAAGGCGAGCGATGGGGCACAGCTGGTGCTCGACGGCTATGCCGACGGGCAGGTCATTCGCGAATATACCGGCATCGGCTGGAACGCGTTCACCAGCGTCAGCGGGACCGGCACGACGATCGCGACCGAGACGGTCAACGGCCAGACCTATGCGGCGGCGATCGCCACCCAGACCGGCGGGCGCAACGTGCTGTTCTCGAGCGAAGCGGTGATGGCCGACGACAATCTGCTCCAGAAGGCGATCGATTATTCGGTCCATGGCAACGGCCTGTCGGTCGGGTTGCAGATGACGCGGCAGAGCGGCCTGTTCGCGTCGCGCGTCGACATGGACCAGAGCCAGGAGCGCGAAGAGGTCAATCCGGCGGGTACCGCGCCCGGCATTTATGACAAGCTGCTGCCGATCCTCACCGAATGGAAGACCGACTATAATTTCGTCGGCAGCTATTACGTCAATGTCGGCAACGATGCCACGAACGGTCAGACAACCGACTGGGCGGTCTCGCTGCCCGTCTACAAGGCGTTGCTCGATGCCGGCAACGAGGTCGGCTCGCACAGCTTCACGCATCCCGAGAACACCAATCTGCTGACCGATGCGCAGATCGCGTTCGAGTTTGGCCAGTCGCGCGCCGAGCTGGAAAAGCAGCTGAGCGCGTATCTCGGCAAGACCGTGACGGTCGGCGGTGCCGCGGTACCTGGTGCGCCCGAGCAGATCGCGACGAGCCAGGAAATCCTGAAATATGTGACCTATCTCAGCGGCGGCTTTTCGGGCGTCGGTGCAGGCTATCCCAACGCGGTCGGATACATGACGCCGCAGAATGCCGCGGACGACAAGGTGTATATCGCACCGAACACGTCGTTCGACTTCTCGCTGATCGAATTCCAGAAGAAGACCGTCGCCGAAGCCAGCGCCATCTGGGCCAAGGAATTCGCCGCGCTGACCGCCGGTGGCGATGCGCCGGTCGTGGTGTGGCCGTGGCATGATTACGGCCCGACCATGTGGGCGAGCGACGGCGCGACCAGCCTGTACACCAAGCAGATGTTCACCACCTTCATCGCGCAGGCCGCGGCGGCGGGGGTGGAGTTCGTGACGCTTGCCGATCTGGCAGGCCGGGTCAGCGCGTTCCAGAATGCGACGATCACCTCGACCGTCGTCGGCAACACGATCACGGCCACGGTCGGCGCGACGACGGGCAGCTTCTCGCTCGACGTCGACGGCCAAAGCAGCGGCCAGGTGATCAAGGGTGTCGCCAACTGGTATGCCTATGACGGGGACACGGTGTTCCTGCCCAAGGCGGGCGGCACCTACGCGATCACGATGGGCGCGGTGGCGGACGACGTGACCCACATCACCGCGCTGCCGATGCGCGCGACGCTGACGACGCTGAGCGGCGACGGCCGCGACCTGGCGTTCACGGTCGAGGGCGAGGGCAAGGTCACCATCGACCTCAAGGCGCCCGGTACCGACTGGACGACGGTGAGCGGCGGGACGATCGCCAGCCAGATCGGCGAAATCCTGACCATCGACCTTGGCGCGATCGGCGTTCACGACGTCAAAAACGGTCACCAAGCCAATGTCGATCCGGTGTTGACGTCGTTCGCGGGCGGCACGACGGGATCGCTGTCGATCGCCGAGAACGGCACGGCACTGACGACGATCACCGCGACCGACGCCAACATTGTCTGGGGCGATTCGATCAAATATTCGATCGGTGCTGGCGGCGACGGCGCAAATTTCTCGATCGACGCGACGACCGGTGTGCTCAAGTTCGTCACCGCGCCCGATTTCGAGGCACCGACCGATGCCAATCGCGACAATATCTACGCCGTGACGGTGGTCGCGACCGACGCACGCGGCGCGATCGACACGCAGACGCTGACGATCGGCGTGACGGACGTGGTCGGCATCACGAAGACCGGGACGATATTCTCCGAGACGATCAACGGCACCAGCGAGCAGGATGTGCTCGACGGCAGCTGGGGCAATGACGTGCTCAACGGGCTCGGCGGCAACGACCGGCTCATTGGTGGGCTCGGCAACGACACGCTCAACGGCGGCGCGGGCAACGACACGCTGATCGGGGGCAATGGCAGGGATATCCTGAGCGGCGGCGACGGCAACGACATCGTGATCGGTGGCGACGACCTGGACATGATGACCGGCGGTGCCGGCGCGGACATCTTCCGGTTCGAGGCCAGGGGCGACAGCCTCGCATCGGCGTCGCGCGACGTGATCACCGACTTCACCGTCGGGCAGGACAAGATCGACCTGTCGATGATCGACGCCAACACGTCGCTGTTCGCCCGCGGTGATCAGGCGTTCAGCTTCATCGGCACGAGCGCGCGTTTCACCGCGCCGGGGCAGCTGCGCTACAGCTACCAGATGATCGGCGGGAAGGAATTCACCGTCGTCGAGGGCAATATCGACAGCGGTGCGGGCGCCGATTTCTCGATCGCGTTGGCCGGTCAACACGTGCTGACCGCGAACGATTTCTTCATGTAAGCTGCGCCATAGGCCGGCGAAGTTATGGCGGGCATAGGCTTTCAATTAGCGAAAACCGCGCGCGAGGGCGGTGTCGGCGGGATCGTCGGCGCCGCTGCATTCGGTGCGGTGATCAGCGCGGGACCGTGGTTGATCACCGCGGTCGCGATGGCGTTGCTCACCCACTGGTTGGGCACGCATCTCGGCGCACGCGGCGCGCGGACCGTCCAGACGATCCTTGTCTATGCGTTCAGCCTGTCCGCACTCGCCGCGGCGCCGGTCGGCATTCTCGCGACGCGGATGGCCGCGGATCGGATCTTCGCGCGGGACGCAGGCGGCGTGTCGGGCATCATGCTGGTCGCGCTGGCGGCCGGCGGCGGGATCGCGCTGGCGATCGGGGCGATCGTGTTCGGAACCCTTGCCGGGCTTCCGCTCGGCGAGGCCGCGCTTGCGACGCTGATCCTCGCCTGGCTGACGCAGGTCTGGATCGCCGCGCCCTTGCTTACCGCGCTGCGCCGGTACCGAGCGATTCCGCTCGCCTATCTGCTCGGCATCGGCGTCGCGACGTTGCTGTTGGCGCTCCTGCCAAGCCCCGACGTCTCTGCCGTGCTTGCCGTCATTGCCGGGGGCGTCGGCCTGACGCTCGCCGCGATCATGGCGGTGATCCGCCGACATTTCTCCGCGTCGCCCGTCCTGCCGACGCGGGACGCGATGGCGCCACGTCTCGCACTTATCGTTGCCGCGGCGGGCATTGCCGGGGTCGCGGCGATCTGGATCGACAAATGGCTCCTGTGGACAGGGCCGCAGAGCATTCGCGCGATCGGGCTGCTTCGGCTGAACCCGATCAACGATCAGGGCAGCTTTCTGGGGCTGCTGACGATGGTGCCGGGCCTGACGCTGTTGCTGATCGTCGCCGAGACGCGGTTCGATCGCGCATTCGGCGACATGATCGTCCGGTGTACCGGCACCTCGACGCTGCAACGTATCGAGGAGGCGCGCAGTGACCTGGCGGGGACGATGTTCGACGGGCTGCGGATCATGCTGCTGGTGCAGGCCCTCGTCGCGGCGCTCGCCTGGGTGTTCGCGGTGCCGCTGTTCGAGCTGATCGGCGCGGACGCACGCGCGGTCTTCGCGTTTCGCCAGACCGCGCTTGGCACCGTCTTCCACCTCGTGGTGATCGCGGCCACGGTCGTGCTGGCCTATTACGACCTGTTCGGGCGGATCCTCGTGACCTGGACGGCTTTCGCCATCGGCAGCGGACTCGCGACGCTTCTCCAATGGGATACGGGGTTCGCAGCGTTCGGCTGGGGTTATATGGCCGGCGCCGTGGTCGGTGCATCGGTGGGCCTCGCGCTGGTCGCCGAAGCCACGGTCAACCTCACCTATCTGCTGTTCGTCGGCAACAATCCCTCCGTCGTGGGGCATGGAGGGCGTCTGTTGTGACGGGATTTACGGATATGCGCCGCCGCTGGATCGTCCAGAGAATGCTGGCGCTCGGCGCGGCCGGGTGGGCCTTGGGCAGCCGCCACCAGTCGGTCGCTGCGCCTGGACCGAACGCGAACGCCGCGTTGCGCTGGGGCGTCGATTACGGGGCTGCGACCGACCCCGTGCTGGCACGCGGCTGCGCGCTGCTGGTCCTCGAGCCGCATCACGCGCGTCCGATCGCGCCGCTTCGTGGCCCGGGCAGCACGCTTCTCGGTTACGTCAGCTTCGGGGAAGTCGAGCGCAACCGACCCTATTTCGCCGCGCTGGACAAGGCCGGCGCGCTCAAGGCCGCCAACCCCAACTGGCCCGATGCGCGGCTCGCCGACCTGCGTCATCCGGCGTGGCGGGCAGCGGTGCTCGACCGGCTCGTCCCCGCGATCCTCGCGCTCGGCTATGACGGAATCTTCATCGATACGATGGATAATGCCGAGGCGATGGAACAGCAGGATCTGGTGGCCAACAAGGGCATGGTAGCGGCAGGCGTATCGCTGATCGCCGCCGTGCGCGCCCGCTTCCCCAAGATCCGCATCATGCTCAACCGCGGCTATGCGCTGCTGCCCGACGTCGCGCCGAAGATCGACTATCTGCTCGGCGAGGCGATGGCGTCGCGGTGGAATTTTGCGGCCAAACACTATGAGTTGCTGAGCGATTCGGACTGGGCCTGGCAAGCGGGTCGCCTGCGCACCGCACAGGCGCGGAACCCGGCGCTGGCGCTGATGACGCTGGATTACTGGGATCCGGCGGATACGAAACAGGTCGCGGCGCTGTATGCGCGAGAGCGTGCGGCGGGGTTCAGCCCCTATGTCGCGACCCTGGCGCTCGACCAGCTCATGCCGGAGCCGGCGGGGTGAGGATCGACCGCGACCGCGCACGGCTTGCGCTCCTGCTGCCCGCGCTGACCGGGATCGGTCTGCTCGCGGGCGGGTTGATGCTGTTGCCGAAGGAGCGTGAAATCCTCCCCGCCGTTCGTCGGGCGCAGCCGGTGCCGTTTTCGACTGCGCGTAGTTCGATGCCCGCGCCAGCATCACCGGTGCTGCCGCCTGCGCATCCGTCGATCACGGCGCAGATCGCGACCGCGGACGCAGCGACGCTCGCCGCGCTCACGACGCGGCTGATCGCAGAGGGCCAGCCGGTGTCCACGCTGCAGGTCGCCTATGATCTGGTCGCTGCGAAGCGACCGGCGGTTGCGCTCGATTATCTGGCGGCCCGGCCCGATGGTGCGACCGCAGCAACGTGGCGCCTCCGCATCGATCTTCTTCACCGGACCGGACGCGCCGCGAACGCTGCCGCGCTGGTCGCGCGGGCGGTGGAGAAGCGAGGCGCCCTGCCCGCTGCGGATATCGTCGCGGCGGCCTATGCGATCGATCGGCCCGACTTGGTGATCGTGGCCGCGGCGAACCACGTCATCCCGCCGCCCGATACCGCGCTGGCGCTCGATCTCGCGCGTCGTGCCGACAAGGCCGGACGGCGCGACCTTATCGCGCTGCTTGACACCGCGACGACCGCGAACTGGCGCGCCGCGGACCCATGGCTCGCCATCCGGGTGGCTGCGCGTTCGAAAGACACCGCCGCAGGCTTGCGGGCAGCCGGCTATCTTCCGGTCGAGCAGCGTCAGGCGGCACGCGAGGCAATCC
Source organism: Sphingomonas sp. Leaf30 (assembly GCF_001422525.1). Lineage (NCBI taxonomy): Bacteria > Pseudomonadati > Pseudomonadota > Alphaproteobacteria > Sphingomonadales > Sphingomonadaceae > Sphingomonas > Sphingomonas sp. Leaf30. The sequence goes on from NZ_LMKZ01000005.1 coordinate 203,680, forward strand.
TGACCGAGGCCGGCGACCGCGCCGGGCTGCGCAGCGAATTGCTGGCGCATGCGGCCGGATCCGGTGCGCCGCTCGAGCAGATTGCGGAACGCCTAGTCGCGGCCGGGTATCGCGGGGATGCGACGGCGGTGCTGCGGCGTGCGGCGGCCGGGCTGGCACCGACTGCGCCGGCAGCGCAGCGCCTGCTGTACCTAATGGGTCCGCGCCCCGGATCCGACGATCTCGCCTGGCTGAAACAGCAGAGCGTGCAAGGCAGCGCGACCCGGCAGCGCAGCTGGCTGGCCTGCTATGCCGAACGCGATCAACCGGGCGCTGCGCTGGCGTTCCTGTCCCGGCATCCGCTCGCGGACGAGACCGACGTGATGCTGATGCGGCTGTCGCTGGCGCGCGCGGCGAACAATGACGCCGCCGGTCGGACGGTGCTGGCGGCCTTGCTCGACGGCCGCGCGCTGTCCCCCGATCAGGTCCGTGCCGTATCCGCCGCGGCGCCCGCGCGGATCGATCCGGCACAGGCGGCGGCGATCACGAGACGCCGTGTCGCTGCCGGGATCGCCGGGCCGCGCGATCAGTTCGACCTCGCCTGGGTGGCGTGGAACGCGGGCGATGCGAAGGCCGCGGTACAATGGCTCGACGCGCATCTCGCGACCACCCCGACCGATCTGCCCGCGCTGCGCTTGATGGCCGACGTGCAGGCGCGGATCGGTGGGGCGCGTGAGGCACGCCCCTGGCTCGAACGCGCGCTCGCCCAGACGCCCGTCGACAGCAGGGCGCGCGCGGAAGTGCTCGAGAAGCTCGGGCGTCGGGCCGAGGCAGTGAGATTGGTCGAGACGCTGCGATCCGAAACGCCGCAGGACCGATCGCTCGCCGCGCTGCACGCCCGGCTGCTGATCACGCAGGGCCAGCCGGGCCGGGCGCGGACGGTGCTGGCGCAGTGATCATCCTGTTTTTCTGCCTCGCGGATGCGCCGGTGCTGACCATACCCCGGACCGTCTTTGCGGATGGCCGGATCGTCACGTCCGAGTCCCGGCTCGCCTGGCCCGACGACGCCGTCGTCCGGATCGAGGATCATGACGGCGAACTGGTCGCGCGGTTCGATCGACCGATCGCGCCGGCGCGGCTCGCCGCGTTCCGCAAGGCGGCGGGCGACGCAATCGGCGATCTGCGCTGGAACGACGACAGCCTGGTCCTCCGTCCTGCGGCGGGCTGGACGATGCGCTGGCGGCAGACAGGCCCGGTCGTCGCGCTCGCCTTCTCACCGCCCGCGGACATCGCGCTGCTCGAGGCTACCGACGACAGCGCATCCGACGCCGCACTGGCCGCAATCGAGGCGGACGTGGCCGCCGGCTATCCGGGATCGGCCCTGCGCGCTGCTACGAAGCTGGCACAGCGCTATCCCGCCGACCAACGCGCCGCCCGTCTGCTCGCCGACACGCGTCTAGCCCAGGGCGACGTCCGCGGCGCGGCGCGCGCGTACCGCGTGCTCAAGGCAGACGACCTGACCGCACGGCGTACGATCGCCGCCGCGGCGGGGGCCGCCAGCATCGGCGTCACCGCGCGTGACGGCAGCGACCTCGCGCAGACAGAGTTTGGCGCGCGGATCGACGCAGCGGTCGGCGGCACGCTCGACGTGGGAGGCGGCGTTCGCCATGTCGTCAGCAACGTCGCCACCGCCGCGCCGACCGTGCGATCCGGCGACACCGTCGTCGACGCCTCGCTGGCCGCAGCGTTCGACGGCGCGGTCCGCATCCAGCTCTTCGCCTCCGCCGCGCTCGACGACGCGGTGACGGGTGGCGGTGCCAGGATCACGGCAGGGGCCGCAGACGCGCAGTTCCGCGCGACCTTGAGCCGCCACATGCCGGACTATTCGACCCCGGCGCAGGTGCTGACGGGAGGATATCTCTCGCGCGCGCTGATCGGCGTCACCTACCGCCTGACGCCGGGCGTGGTCGCGCAAGGAGATGTCGGCGCCTACCGGTACGGCCTCGCAGCCGGGAACGGTGCAAGCGACACCATCGTCGCGAGTGGCGGGGTGGATTATCTCATTCGCCGCCAGTTCCCGGCGCTCGGGCTGACCTACCGCTTCGACGCGGAATATGTTCAGCGCATGCAGATCGGCGCAGACCGCCTTGCCGTCATTCCGCTGGCCACTCGCGAGAACCACACCATCCAGGGCCTTGCCAGCGGCGCGGTCGGCGCGGTGCAGATGACCGCGCTCGCAGGCTGGACCGTCGATCGGTTCGGCGGCGATGGCCCCACCGCCAGCCTGGGTCTCGCCGCGCCGATCACAGTCGCGTGGCGGGTCGAGGGCAGCGGCGGCATCACGTCGATCGCGCGGCAGGGGTTTGCAGGTCGGCAGCTTTATGCGCGCGCGCTGCTGACCCGCAGCCTCGGGGATACGCAGTGACGCACGACGACGCTGCGCCAAAATGGCAGGCCCGGTGGCGACGCCCCTTGCGGATTGCCTTGGAGATCGCGCTCACCTTCGCCGCGCTGGCGGCGCTCGACTGGTGGCTGACGGGCGAAACCGGCTTCACGCGCGTTCAGCCCAACCCCTATTGGCTGCCGGTGCTGGTGATGGCGCTCGCCTATGGCACCGGCCCCGGCGTCCTCGCGGCGGGAATCGCGTCGGGGCTATGGCTCGCGCATGTCCACGACGACACGGGCGCGCGCGACTATCTCGATCATCTGTTCCATCTGTCGCTCCAGCCATTGATGTGGTTCGTCGCCGCCGGAGTCATCGGCGAAGTGACGATCATGCGGACCGCGCGGCACGATCGGCTGGAAAAGCGCGGCGGGGTCGCGACGCGGAACCTGGCGCGGCTGACCGACGCGTTTGCCGCGCTGTCGCGGACCAACCGGCTGTTGCAAGTGCAGATCGCGACCGAGGCGCATACCGTCGGCCATGCGATCGAGACGGCCGCGCGACTCTGTTCGCAGGACCTGGCTGAACGACGTGGCGCGATCGGCGAACTGATCGCGCTTGCCGCGCGAACCCCCGACTTCACCTGCTACCGCATGACCGGGGACGAGGCGCGCGCATGGATCCGCGGGCCGGTCACCGCGGGACGACGCGACACCCTGCCAGGTCCCCTGATGGAGCGGATGGCACGGTCGCAGGGGATGCTGCACGTCGCGAGGCGCAGCGATAGGATCGTGCTCGATGGTATCGGCATTGCCGCGATCGCCCTCCCTGATCCGAAGACCGGCGAACCTGTCGGGTGCCTGGTCCTGCACGCGCTGCCGTTCGAGACGCTGAACGCGAGCCGTACCGCCGAACTGACCGAGATCGCCGCCTGGCTGACGCCGCTGCTCGCCGATACGCTGCACGCAACGCAGCGGCCGGTCAGGGCCGCCGGGCTGGTCGCGTGATCCGCCGCCTCACTGCGCTCGCGCTGCTGGAGATGGTCGTCCTGACGGCGTGCTGGCTTTTCGAACTTGCGGCCGGCTGGGCGCTCGCAGTCCATGCCGTGGCTAGCGGAATTGGGCTCACTTTGTGGCTCCGCAGCGGTGCGGCGGCCGGTTTTGCGGCGGCGATGCTGGGTGTGATGGGTCCGCTCGGCCTGCTTGTTGCCCTGCCCCTTGCTCGCTTCGTCAGACCCGCCGCCCACCGGAGCGACGACGAGATGTTCGGCCCTGTTACCGGGCGTTCCGCACAGCGTGGCGCGCGTCTTGCGGTCGCACGCATGCTCGACGGGCGGGTTCATCACGCCACCCCCGATACGCTGAGCTCGCTCGTCACGATCATGCGTCACGGCGCGGTCGCCGAGCGGCGGCGCGCACTGGAGACCGTGGTGCGGTCGTTCGAGCCCGCGCTGTCGCCGCTCATCGCGCTGGCGCTGACCGATAGCGACCAGACGATCCGCGCGCTTGCTGCGGCCGCGTCGGCGCGCGTCGCGGAAAATCTGGTGCTCGCCCGTGCACGGCTGTCGGCCCGCGTTGCCGATGGCGGCGATCCGGACGCCGCGACCAATCTGGCGCGGCTGCTCGGGGACCACGCGCGTTCGGATGTGCTGCTGTCCGATTCACAGCGCCTCCACCTGCGCGAGGACGCGGTTGCGACGATGGCCGCCGCGGGATCGGACGGGGCGGACGACCGGCATGCGGACACGCGTGATGCGTTGATGATCGAGGCGTTCTGGGCTGCGGGCGATTATGACGCGATCGACTGGATGGCGACCGCGATCCAGGCGTCGGCAGACCGGACCGGCGATCCGACCGGCGCGAACGATCACGGCGCGACGACGCTGGCGAACTGGTGGCTGACGGGCGCCGCGGCGTGATCCCGCTGTCCGCCTTGGCCGAAACGGCCCGGCACGCGCCGGTCTGCGTACCCGACGCCGATATCTGCCTGATCGTCGAGGGCGCATATCCCTATGTTATCGGCGGCGTATCCGGCTGGCTGCAGGATCTGATCACGCATCTGCCCGACGTCCGGTTCGTGATCGCCGCGATCAAGCCGGGCGCGGGGCTGCTCGCGTTCCAGCTCGCCCCGCCGCCCAACGTCGTCGCGGTGGTCGAAATCGGCCTGGCGCCCGCGCCGGCGATGCCGCGCGCGATCCCGGACCGGATCGCGGTACCGATAGCCGACGCGCTGGTCGCGTTCGTTGGAACCGGTGGCGCGGAGCGGCTGGCGACGCTGATCGACGTGATCGGCGGCATCGCGCGACCGCTTGCCCCCGGTGACATCCTGTCGCACCCGTCCGTCTTCGCACGCCTCAGGCGCCATTATCAGGCGATGCTGCCCAAGGCCTCGTTCCACCATTATTTCTGGGCGATGCGCGTGCTGCTCGGCGGGTTGCTCGCGGTGCTGACGGCGCCCCTGCCGCGCGCCAAGGCCTATCACACCATCTCGACCGGGTTCGCAGGCCTGCTCGCCGCCCGCGCCGCGCGCGAGACCGGGCGCCCGGCGTTCATCACCGAACACGGCATCTACCTGCTCGAACGCCAGATCGAGGTGATGATGGCGGACTGGATCGGCGATCAGGTCGACACCGGGCTCGAGCTCGAACGCAGCGTGCGCGATCTGCGCGACCTCTGGGTACGCGCCTTCACCAGCTATGCGACCGCCTGCTATGACAGCTGCGATCCAATCGTTGCGCTGTACGGCGAGAATACGGCGGTCCAGCGCCGGCTGGGTGCCGCCGCCGACCGGGTCCGCGTCATCCCCAACGGGATCGATTCGAAGCGGTTCGCCGCACTCCCCGACCAGCGCGATCCGGCACACCCGCTGGTCGCATTGCTCGGCCGCGTGGTCCCGATCAAGGATGTGAAGACGTTCATCCGCGCCGCCGCGATCGCGCATGCCGAACGCCCCGACATCCGCTTCGTCGTGCTCGGCCCCGAGGATGAGGACCGGGAATATGCCGCGGAATGCTCGCGGCTGGTCGAGGATCTGGGCCTGTCGCCGGTCTTCCACTTCGCCGGGCGCGTGCGGATCGAGGACTGGATGGCAAAGATCGATCTGCTCGTGCTCACCAGCCTGTCCGAAGCGCAACCGCTGGTGATCCTCGAAGGTGGCGCCTGTGGGATCCCCGTGGTCGCGCCCGACGTCGGCAGCTGCCGCGAGATGATCGAGGGACGCGGCGGCGGGGACTCGGGCCATGGCGGCATCATCACCCCGCTGGTCAATCCCGCAGCGACCGCGGCGGGGATCCTCGCGATCGCGGGCGATCCGGCAATGCGATCGGCAATGGGCGAAACCATGCGCGAACGCGTGCGCCGCGACTATGATCACGACACGATCATCGGGGCCTATGCAGAACTCTACGGAACACTGATCGAGCGGTAGCCGACACGAGTACGCCGTATCGGATCATCTTCCGCTCGTGACCACCGCATCGCTCAGATCGGCCGCGACCGGTCCCGCAAGCACTGGAACCGCCGCGATCGGCAGCACTTTGCCGATCGGCCCTGGCAAGGCCCGGACGGCGGCCGGCCTGATCCGCGCGTCGGTGGCAGGCGCGATCACGGGTGCAGCCGGGGCGGTGCCGGCGGGCTTCTGCGCACGGTCGATCGGCGCGAGCACCGGATCGAACGGTCCGAATGTCCTGGCCCGCACCACCCGCGTGTTCCGCGCCGGATCATAGGTCGGCACCGCCTGATCGATCGCCGCCGCCTGCAGTCGCCCCAGCGTCGCCAAAAGCCGCGCCTCGGCGGCATAGGCTCCATAGGTCGCGTTGACGAACACGAGTTGCGCGGTCAGCAGGCGCTGTTCCGAATCCAGCACCTCGAAATTCGAGCGAAATCCTTCGGCGAAGCCGCGCTGAACCCCGGTCAGCGCCGACTCCGCCGCCTCGGTCGCGCGCTGCCCCGCCGCCATCTGTTCACCCCCCGCCACCGCCTGGTTCCAGGCGTTCTGCGCATTGGCGAGTGCGGCACGTCGTGCCGTCTCGACCTCGAACCCGAGCTGCTGGCGTTCGGCGACCGCGGCGCGGACGCGCGAGCCGATCACGCCGCCAGTCAACAACGGCATCGTCACCGTGACCCCGCCGGTCGCCTGCGCACCCGCATCGCGCAGCCGGTAGGAATAGGGGCTTCCATAGCCATAGCTCCCCGACAGCGCGACGATCGGCGCGCGTTCAGCGCGCTGCGCCGCGATCCGCGCGTCGCCCGCCTTGGTGGCGAGGATCGCCTGCCACAGGCTCGGGCTCTCCTTCTCCACCACGGCGAACGCGGCATCGAGCGAGCGCGGCAGGCCGGGCAGCGTCGGCGGCACGAGCAGCGTGCCCGGATTGCGCCCGACGACCGCCGCGAACCGCCCACGGCTTGCCTGGAGAGTGACCGTCGCCTGCGCCAGCTGCGCGCGGATAATCTCGCGCTGCGCCTCGGCCTGCGCGATGTCGGTGCGGGTCAGGTCGCCACCCCGTTCGCGTGCGATCGCCTGGGTCACCTGTCGCCCATAGGAGTCGAGCGAGCGCTGCTGGATCGCCACCAGCGCCTGGTCACGCCGCACCGACACGAACGCGTCGACGACTTCGAGCAGGATCGTGTTCTCCGCCTCGCGCAGGCGCTCGCGCCCGGCAAGCACGGTCGCCTCGGCCGCCGACACCTGAGCGGCGGTCCGCCCGCCGTTGAGCAGGATCTGCGAAGCGGTCAGCGAGGCCCCCAGAGTCCGCCCCCGCGCCGTATCGAAGTCGCCGAGCAGCCCACGCTGATCCTGCGACTGATATTGCAGCGTCATGTTGATGCCCGCGGTCAGCCGGTACGCGGCCCCCGCCTGGACGATCTGCTCGTCGAGCGCGCGAAGCTGGGCGCGCTGTCCCTCGAGCGACGGATTGCTGCGATAGGCATCGGCGATCGCCTGTCCCAGCGTTTCGGGCGCTGCGGTGGTTGCCTCCGACGCCGTCTGTGCGGCTACGGGCATGACCGGCACCAGCAGTATCGCGGCGGCGAGCCGGAGCTTGTCAGCGTTCATGGAGCGACCGTGAAAAGGCCTCGGTCAACGGATCGAGAAGATAGTCGAGCGCAGTCCGCGACCGCAGCTTGACGAGGACGGTGACCGGCACGCCCGCGCGGATGCCCGTGTCGCGACCGCGCACCGCCTCGATCTTGGCGATCTGAGCGCGCGGCACGGTGACCTCCGCACTGAAATAGCTGCGACCGGTCTGCTCGTCGCGAAGCGAATCCGCGGAAACCGTGCGAACCGTGCCGAGCAGGATCGGCAGGTCGCGTTCGTGCAGCGACAGGAACTTTACCTCCGCCTCGCGCCCGGCAAACACCCCGTCGATGTCGCCCGGCGAGAAATTTGCGCGCACCACAAGCGGCGCGGCGTCGGGGACGATGTCGAGGATCGCCTGGCCCGGCTGAATGACGCCCCCCACGGAGAAGACGCGCAGCCCGACCACGCGGCCCGCCACCGGTGCACGGATGATCGTGCGCGCCAGCTGTTCGCGGGCCGCGGCCAGCTTGGGCAAGACCTCGTTCAACTGGAACTGCGTGTCGCGCAGCAACGTCGCGCTTTCCTCGACATATTTGCGGCGGGTCTGAACGCCTTCCGCGCGGGTCTGGCCGATCTGCTCACGCGCGGCCGCCGAGCGTGAGACATAGTCGGCGTCGGTCCCGTCGAGCTGCTGGATCGAGCGTTCGATCGCACGGACCGTGTTGCGCGACACATAGCCCTGGTCGGCAAGCGCCCGCGTGCTGTCGAGCTGCTGCCGGAGCGAGGCGCGCTGCCGGGCGGTCGCCTGCGCCTGCGCGTTGAAGCCGGTCGTCTGCTGCGCAACGGTCGCCTCCTGCTGGCGGAGGACCGCGCCATTGGCGGCGAGAGCCGCCGAGCGTGCCGACCGCTGCGCAAGCTGGAGCGACTTCGCCCGCTCGACGAGACGGAGGTCGTCGCCCTGCACGGACGCGAAGTCCGCAGGCCAGACGACCGCGCCGCCGCGAACGTCCGCTTCGAGCCGGGCCCGTTGCGCCTGGAGGTCGATGACGCTGGCGGCCAGCGCACGCTCGCTGGCGGTGACTTCGCCGCCTTCGAGCCGGAACAGGACGTCGCCCGCACGGACGTGCTGACCGTCGCGCACCGCCATCGCCGCGACGATCCCGCCCTCGCGGTGCTGGACGGTCTGGCGATTGCCCGCGACGACCACCTGCCCCTCGCCCGCCGCCGCCGCATCGAGCCGCGCGAACGCCGCCCAGCCCAGCCCCACGACGAAGAACAGGATCGCGACCAGCCCGCCGATCAGGATCGCATGCCGCGGGGAATCGTCGAGACGGAGGCGATCCGCCAGGCGCGCGCCACTGGCGGCGGGGACCGGGCTGGCCAGTTCGGCGGGTATCATCGGGGGCCTCCGGTCGCCGCGACGGGCTCTGCATTGGCTGGGCGCAACACCTTGGCGCGGTCGTCGAACAGCTGGATCGTGCCGTTGCGCAGCACCATGATCTTGTCGACCGCCTGCAAAAGCCCGGTCCGATGCGTCGACACGATCACCGTCGCGCCACGCGCGCGGAGCGTCGAGAGCGTCGTCACCAGCCGGGCCTCACCATCGCTGTCGAGATGCGCGTTGGGCTCGTCGAGGAACAGGATCGTCGGCGTACCGAACAGCGCGCGCGCCAGCGCGACCGACTGGTTCTGGCCCGCCGACAGCCCCGACCCGTCCGCCATGCTCAGCATCGTCGCATAGCCATTGGGCAGGCCGAGGATCACCTCATGCGCACCCGCCGCCTGTGCCGCCTCGACCACTGCGGCGTCGAGCTGCTCGCTTTCGCCCGCCAGCACCGACTGGAACCGCGAGATGTTGGTGTGCACCGTGATCGGGAACAGCGACGGGGATTGCGGCATATAGCCGACGTGCCGGCCAAGCTGTTCGCGGTTCCAGTCCGCGAGACTCGCACCGTCGATCCGCACCTCGCCAGCGTCCGGCGACAGCGCACCCGACAACACGCGCAGCAGCGTCGACTTGCCCGCGCCGCTCGGGCCGACCAGCGCGACGATCTCGCCGGGCGCGACCGCGAAACTGATGTCCGACAGCAATGCGCGATCGCTGCCTTCCGCGCGCACCGTGACACCGTGGACGTCGATCCGGCCGGTCGGCACGGGGAGCGTCGTCGCGTCGATCGCGGGCCCCGGCATCCGGCAGAACGCATCGAGATCGCGATAGGCGTTGCGCGCGGCAGCGAGCGGCTTCATCGCCCCGAGGATCTGCTCGACCGGCTGGAGCGCCCGCCCCAGCAACAGCGACGCCGCAAAGATCGCGCCGCCCGAAATATCCTGCCGGATCGCCAGCAGCGCGCCGAGCGCGAGCGCGAGAGACTGGAGCAGCAGGCGAAGGAACTTGGTGATCGCGAGAAACTGCCCCGACGTACCGGCGAGCGCGGCCTGACGGCGGACGAGCTCGGCGCGCTCCAGCAGATGCCGGGTGATCAGCGCATTGCGCATCCCCATCACGCGCGCGACCTCCGATCCGTGGATCGACACATCCTGTTCGCGCGTCGCGAGTACCGCGCGGGCTTGCGTGTCGCGCGCGGCCCCCGCGGTCACCCTATCGCTGAGGATCGCGATCCCGCCGAGCAGCAGCGCACTCATCAGCGCCAGCACGCCGATCCAGACATGGAGCAGGAATGCGATGCCAATATAGATCGGCGCCCAGGGCGCATCGAACAGCGCGATGATCGTCGGCCCGGTCAGGGTCCCGCGCACCGTGTCGAAATCGCGCATCGCCTGGCTGCGCTGGCCGGTCGTCGCGCCATCGGTGCCGAGGATCCGCAGCAGGATCCCCGGTGCCGCCTGACGCTCCAGCCGCATGCTAGCGCGCAACAGCAACCGCATGCGCACCGCGTCGAGGATCGCGAACACGACCAGCGCCAGCACGAGGATCAGCGTCAGCAGCAGCAACGTCGTCCCGCCCCGCGTGGGCACGACCCGGTCATACACCTGCAGCATGAAGATCGACGGCACGAGGTAGAGGATGTTCACGAGGCCGGAGAACAGACCGGCGAAGACCAGATGCCTTCGACACCCAAGGACGGCACGCGCCAGTGCATTATGCCCATGGTCGGATGGTGCCGTCAGGGGCGCTGGGGAGGACGTCGGCATCGCGTCGTCTTAGCCACGAAGTTTAAACGAACGGTTTCTCAGGCGCTCCCCAAGGCCGATCTGCCGCTCGACGATCTCTGTCTTAACGCGCGTGCGGGTTCGCTCCGTGTGACGCACAGCGTCTGGCCCGGGGCCTTCGCGACCCAATCCCGACACCCGTTCCTGTGGTCATCCTGCGTGTCGCAGGTGTAGTGGTGCCGGGCGCGCCGCTACAGCGTGCAGACATCCACCGAGAGACTATACAGCGACATGGCCCGCAAACATTCGAAACATGCCCCGTACGAGGAGCCCGATCGCGAAGACGAGGAAGGCCCGGCACCGGTCGCGCCGTGCTGGCTCTGCGGACGCGTACTCGGCAAGACCATCGTCTGGCATCATCCCGTGCCGAAAAGCCGCGGCGGTCGCGATGTCGTGCCGATGCATCCGATCTGCCAGCAGACCTTGATGGCGAATTTCACCAATTCCGAGCTGCAACGCCACGGCATGAATGTCGACGCGCTGCTGGCCGATCCCACGGCCCGCAAATTCGTGGATTGGGTCGCGAAGAAAGATCCTGATTTCACCGCGACGACGACGAAGAAGCAGCGCTGACCAGCTACGCCTCGTGGAGCGGCCCAGAAAACGGTGTTCACGGCTTCTAAAACACGGCGCGCGTTCGCCTGCATCAATATAGATTTCGAATGCCGCAAGATTGACCGCGTCAAATACCGACCAGCGAGACTCATTGACGTAACAGACCCGGCTATTAGAAACCGGTCATGGCGATGAAGGGGGAGCAAGTGTCCGGCCTTGGCGAAAGGACAACGATCCTTCACGCTGGTCGAGACCTATACCCGGCCGCTGAGCCGGTACTTCACGCGGCGCGTCTCCGCGCCACACGACGTCCCCGATCTGGTCCAGGAGGTTTTCCTGCGACTCAGTCGGCTGGAAGACCCGAACGGCATTCGCCAGCATGACAGCTTCATTTTCGTCACCGCAGCCAATGTCCTGAAGGATCAGGCCCGGCGCAATCAGGCGCGAGGCGCGGGATTGTCGGATCCCATCGACGATCTTTCGCTTGAAGGTTCGGATTTCGCGCCCGACCGCGTCTTGGCGAGTAAGTACATCGCGGACGCGTTGCGTCGTGCGCTTGCCGAACTGCCCGAACGGACACGTGACGTGTTCGTGCTCAGAATGCTGGAGGGATTGAAGATGGCCGATGTCGCGCATGCCATGGCGATCTCGACGCGTGCCGCCGAGAAGCACCAGGCACGCGCGCTCGCGCATGTCGCGGAACGCTTGAAGGACTGGCATCGGTGAGCGCTCCGGTCATGATCGAAGCCGCGGAATGGGCCGAACGGCTGGACCGCGACCCGGGCGCAGCAATGCGTGCGCGGTTCGAGGACTGGCATGCGCGACCGGATCACGCTGCAGCCTGGGCGGTGATAGCCCAAGCACGGGTTGCTAGTGCAGCGCTGGCAGACCATCCCGACCTGCTGGCATTGCGGCACGCGGCCGTGGCGCGTGCCGCGCTGCGCCGCGAGGCGCGACGAGTCGCGCCGTGGATGCTGGCCGCGGCCGCCTGTGCCACGGTGGTCGCGCCGCTGGCGCTGTGGCGCTTCGCGGATGATACGCCTGCCGTGCAGGTCGCCGAAACACCCATGTACCGGACGGCGACGGGTCAGCGCCTGATGGTCACGCTGTCCGACGGGTCGCGGCTGACTCTCGATACCGACACGCGGGTCCGGATGGCCTATACGAGCACCGAGCGTCGATTGGTGCTGGAACGCGGACAGGCCTTGTTCGAGGTCGCCAAGCACCAGACCCGGCCGTTCGTCGTCACCGCGGGCGCGCAAGCGGTCACCGCGCACGGCACCGCGTTCGACGTGCGGCTCGAGACCAGCGCGGTGCGCGTCGCGCTGCTCGAAGGGCTGGTCAGCGTCGCCAGCAAAGGCGCGCACGGCAAACCCGTCGCGCTGGTGCCGGATGATGTCCTAACCGCATCGGCGGGCGGCGTATTGGTTCGCCACATGCCCGGCAGTGCGCAACGGCTGGCAAGCTGGAGCGAAGGCCGGCTCGTGTTCGAGGACGAGGCATTAAGTCAGGCCGTCGCCGAGATAAATCGCTACAGCGTCCAGCAGATCGCGATCGTCGACGCCGCGGCGGGCCGGGTCCGGATCAGCGGCGCATTCCGGACGGGCGAGGTCCAGCCGTTCCTAGACGCGCTCGAACTCGGCTTTCCCGTCAGCGTCGACCGGCGCGCGAACGGCAGCATCACGATCGCCTCGAAAAAATAATCGACCCGAGGGCAAAACCCGGTTCGGGTTTTCCGACGTTCCGCGTCTTTATCGTCAGATCGACCCCGGCAGAGGGATCGCACGAACAGGGAGGGTTGCATGACATCCACAGGCAGGGCCGTGCTGATACGCGGCGTGATGATGACCGCATTGGCGCTGGGCGCAGGCGGGATCCCGATCGGCGTCACCGCGCAGGCCGCTATCGGCATCCGCATCGCACGGCAGGACATGAGCACCGCGTTGCTCGCCTTCTCGCGCCAGAGCGGCAGGCAGATCCTGTTCTCCCCCAGCCTCGTCCGCGGCAAGACCGCACGCGCGGTGGCCGGCCGGATGGACGTCGGCGCGGCGCTGACGACGATCCTGAAAGGCTCCGGGCTCGGCCACCGGCTGACGCCGAGCGGGGCCTATCTGATCATCGACACGCATGCCCAGGCGGCCGAAGCCACGCCAGCGGCGGTTCAGGTCGCCCCGGCGCAGGCGGCAGCCGATCCGGCTGCGGTGCAGGTACCCGAGGAAACCGCCCCCGATATCGTCGTGATCGGCACCGCGGGCGCCGGCACCCGGCGCCAGGACGCCGCGTTTGCGGTCACCACGATCGACAGCAGCATGGCGCAGCGGCTCGGCACTGCCAGCACCGCCGAAGTCCTCCGCGCGGTGCCGGGGGTCAGCACAGAAAGCTCGGGCGGCAAGACCGGCGCGAACATCTTCGTGCGCGGCTATCCGTCTGGTGGCGATGCGGAATATGTCACCTTCCAGACGCAGGGCGTGCCGTTCTTCCCGCCGCCGACGCTTTCGTTTCTCGAAAACACGCAGCTGATCCGAATCGACGAGACGATCCAGCGCGTCGAAGCGGTGCGCGGCGGCACCGGCGCGCTGTTCTCGAACGGTCAGCCCGGCCTGACCGTCAACCTCGTCCAGCGCGAGGGCAAGCAGACGCCGGCCGGATTGCTGAAGCTCAGCGGCACCGATTTCGGCGAGTTCCGCGTCGACAGCTACGTCTCGGGGCCGATCGACGACAGCACAACCTATATGCTCGGCGGCTATTACTCGACCTCGCGCGGGGTCCGCGACGCGCAGTTCGACGCGGAGCGCGGTGGTCAGATCACCGGCAATATCCGCCATGACTTCGACAAGGGCTCGATCCTGCTCTTCGGGCGCTATCTCGACGATCGCGGCCAGTGGCTGCTGCCCATCCCGGTCGTCCAGGACGGCGACAAGATCCGCGAATATTCCGGCTTCGATGCCGGTACCGGGACGCTCGTCGGACGCGACACGCGGATCGGCGTGCGCAATGACGGCAGCCGGGTGGATCTGGCGGATGGCCGCAGCGCGAAGATCTACAATCTGGGCGGCAATTTCGATTACGAACTCGGCAGCGGCATCACGGTGCGCGATCGCGGCAGCTGGATGGAGGGCGATGCCGACACGATCGGTCTCGTCCCCGGCGGCGCTGCGCCGGTCACCGCCGCAGCCTATGCGGCCGGCCGGGGCGGAACGATCGGTTCGCTCACCTTTGCCACCGGCGGTGCGGCGGCCTCGCCTAACCAAACGGTCGTCGAGGCCGGGCTGTGGAGCGTCGAAAAGCACATCCAGGCCTTCGTCAACGATTTCGCGCTGGAATGGAAAACGGGCAGCAACACGCTGACCGGCGGCGTCTATTACACGCGGTACAAGTCGCGCGACCGGTGGAATCTCGGCAACAGCATGCTGCTCACAGCCGAGCCCAATGCCCGGCGGCTGAATCTGACGCTGGCGGATGGCCGGATCGTCACGCGGGACGGCTTCTCGGGCGGATCGACGTTCAAGGTCAACGCGCGCTACACCGGCGAGGACGTCGCGGGCTATGCCGTCGACGAACTGCAGATCACCGACCAGCTGCGGATCGACGGCGGCGTCCGGTGGCAGCATCACTCGGTCGACGGCACGCTCGAAAACCTTGCAGCGACCGTTCCGGCGGCGGGTTTGGACGGCAACCCGCGGACGCTGTACGACAATGGCGATGCGCAGCTGAACGGCACCTTCCGCACGATCCGCTACCGCGGCGATGCCTGGTCGTTTACCGGCGGCGTCAATTACGACCTGACCCGGCAGGTCGGCGCGTTCGTCCGCTACAGCCGCGGCAACAGCTTTCCGTTCTTCGACAATCTGCGCGACGGGATCGACGTCGCACCGCAGGTCGACAGCTATGAAGGCGGCGTGAAGGTCTCGACCGGCATCGCCAACCTGTACGCGACGCTGTTCCACAACACGTTCGACGGCCTTGCAACGACGGTCATCACCAGCGGCGCCCCGATCGCCTCGGTCGGCGGTGCCAAGGCGACCGGCGTCGAGTTCGAGGGGCAGTTGCGGCCGTTCGGTGGCTTCACGCTCAGCGGGTCGGCGACCTATCTCGACGCCAGCTACCGCGACTTCTTCACCGATGGCGGCCGGACCGATCTCACCGGCAACCGGGTTCAGCGCCAGCCGAAATGGCAATGGCGCGTGACCCCCGCCTATGATCTCGAGCTCGGCGGCGATGCGAAGGCCGGCGTCTATGCGACGATCGGCTATATCGGCGACCGCTTCTCGGACGTCCAGAACGCGCAGGTGCTGCCGAGCTTTTACAAGCTCGACGCAGGCATCACGCTCGATCTGAACCGGCAGGTGCAGTTCCAGGTGATCGGTGACAATCTGACCGACGAGATCGGGCTGACCGAGGGCAATCCGCGCACGCTCGGATCGCAGGGAAGCGGCACGATCCTCGCAAGGCCGATCGTCGGTCGCTCGATCCGCTTCGCCGCCGCGTTCAAGTTCTGACACAGGCCAGGGTGATCGATCCCGCCCCGTCGAGGGATCGATCGCCCTGGCAAATTGGTTGCGATCTTCATGAAAACCCTTTGCCGTTTTGCCGCCCTGGCCTCGGTTGCCGCGATGGCGCCTGCCCAGACCGCTCCGTCCCGACCGGCTGCATCCGCCGCGAAGGCCCAGTCGCCCGCCGATATCTATGGCCCGCTGTTCCAGGCCGTGCAGCAGGGTCACGTCTTCGCGGACGGCAAGACGTTCGTCGATGCCGTCCCCAAGCGCGCGGCCGCGGCGATCATGGCGGACTATGCGCGGACCAGACCCGCCGGCCCGGCGCTGAAGGCGTTCGTGCTCGCCAATTTCGTGGTGCCCGGCGAGAATGACCGGGGTTCGGGCGATCTGAGGTCGCATGTCCGCGCCTTGTGGCCGCAACTCGTCCGTCAGCCGGTTGCCCCCGTCGCGGGCAGCTCCGCTTTGCCGCTGCCGGCACCCTATGTCGTGCCGGGCGGACGCTTCCGCGAAATCTATTACTGGGACAGCTATTTCACGATGCTCGGGCTGAAGGTCGACGGTCAGCAGCCGCTCGTCGAATCGATGCTCGACGATTTCACCAGCCTGATCGAGCGCTACGGGCATATCCCGAACGGGACACGGACCTATTATCTCAGCCGTTCGCAGCCGCCTTATTATGCGCTGATGCTCGATCTCTCGACCAACACCGAACCCGCTGTCGCAAAGCGTCGTCTGGCGGCGTTGCGCGCCGAGCACGCCTTCTGGATGAAGGGCACAACCTGCCTCGACAGCAAGCCCGCCTGTCTTCGCGTGGTGCGGATGCCCGACGGCAGCCTGCTCAACCGCTATTACGATGACCGCGATACGCCGCGCGACGAATCCTATGCCGAGGATGTCGAGACCGCGGCTAGGGCGGCACCCCGCGCCGCCGCCGATACGCAGCGCAACCTGCGTGCGGGCGCGGAAAGCGGATGGGATTTCAGCTCGCGCTGGCTCCGCGATCCGCGGTCGCTCGCCACAATCCACACCACCGACATCGTGCCCGTCGATCTCAACAGCCTGATCTGGGCGATGGAACGCCGCATCGCCGCGCGCTGCCAGACCGCCGGCGACACCCCCTGCGTGACCGAATTCACGACCCTGGCGGCCAAGCGCAAGACCGCGATCGACCGCTATCTCTGGCAGGCGACGACCGCGCGCTACGCCGACTGGGACCTGTCGACGCGCAAGCCAACGACCAGCGTCAATGCGGCGATGCTGCACCCGCTGTTCGTCGGGCTCGCATCGCCGGCGCAGGCGAAGGCCGTCGCAGCGACGATGCGCAAGTCGCTGGTGGCCGAGGGCGGCCTGCGTACGACGACGCTCAACACCGGACAGCAATGGGACGAACCCAATGGCTGGGCACCGCTGCAATGGGTCGCGATCACAGGGCTCGAGCGAAACGGCGAACCGGCGCTGGCCAAGGACATCGCCAGACGCTGGCTCGGGACGGTTGGCGCGGCCTATGCCGACACCGGCAAGATGCTGGAGAAGTATAATATCGAACAGCGCATACCGGGCGGAGGTGGCGAATATCCGGTCCAGGACGGGTTCGGCTGGACCAATGGCGTGACCAGCGCGATCCTCGATCGCTTCCCGGACCTGGCCCAGCCGTCGACCAGTGTTCGCAAATAGGCGCTCGGCAATAGGATCATTCTTGTCATCGGCCGCCTTTGACGCGACCTGTCGGCTTTGCAGGAGATGACATTGGGTATCGAGCAGTTCACCCGCGACGCAGCCATCACGGAGTCGGACGCCTTGATCGTCGTCGACCCGCAGATCGACTTCTGCCCCGGCGGCCGGCTGGCGGTTGCGGGCGGGAACGAGATCATGGCCGGGATCGAACGGCTCGCTCCGCGGTTCCGGCATGTCGTCGTAACGCAGGACTGGCATCCGGCCGGGCACCTGTCGTTTGCGAGCAGCCACTCAGGTCGCCAGCCGTTCGATACCGTGGCGATGCCGTATGGCGAGCAGGTCCTCTGGCCTGATCACTGCGTCCAGGGAACCGCTGGTGCCGAGTTCCATCCCGGGGTGGAGGGCACCATCCGCCGCGCACACGTCATCGTTCGCAAGGGCTATAATCCGGAGATCGATTCCTACTCGGCCTTTTTCGAGAACGACAAGACGACGAGAACGGGGCTGGCCGGGTATTTGCGGGACAAGCAGGTTCGACGGTGCGTTTTCATTGGGCTGGCCTATGATTTCTGCGTCGCCTGGTCGGCACTCGATGCGCGGCGCGAGGGCTTCGAAGCGTCTATCCTGACGGACTACACGCGAGCGATCGCGATGCCGGCAGGTGATGGAACGACAGTCGACGTGGCTGAAGCGCAGTTCCGCGCAGCCGGCGTCCGGTTGATATAGACTTCAAAATGGCGCGGAAGGATGGTCACGTGTCGACGCCGCGCACGCTCCCTACCCTTTCCGTGCCTGATATTACCGGCGTCCACCCTTTGGTCGGCCGAGCGCGACGACGATACCAGCGCCGACAACACCAAGCATCACAACCGCGGGGTGAAGCTTTTGCACCTGCAGCACGCTGCTCGATGTGCGCGCGTGGACATGCTGGGTCCCGCGCAGCGCATCGGCCCGCGGATCATAGAGATTGTCACGGCGTGCCGGATCACCGGGATTCTCGGGCTTCTGCTGCGCGAGCGTGCCGACCAGTTCCATGATCCGGTCGCTCACCCGCGGCGCGGCGCGCGACAGGAGTGATGCCAGCAGCCCGCCACCACCAGCATACAGCGTCCGTCGCGGCGTCTCGCACGCGAACAGGACCGCGTCGGCGACGACCGAGGGGGTGTAGAGCGGCGGTGGCAGGCGCGGTGGCTGATCCATGAAATTGCGCGCATGTTCGGGGAATGGCGTGTCGATCGCACCGGGCTTGATCAGCGTGACCGAGATGCCGGCCCCCTCCTGCTCGAGCTCCATCCGCAACGTGTCCGTCAGCGCCTGCACCGCATGCTTGGTCGCGCCATAGGGCCCCTGCTCGACGATCGCGCGGTCGCTGAGGATCGAGCCGATGTTGACGATCGCGCCGCCTCGCTCGCGCAGATGGCGGGCCGCGACCAGCGATCCGTGCAGTACGCCGAAATAATTGACGTCGAACACGCGCCGGTGATCGGCGACCGGCACATGATCGAGTGTGCCGTACGTGCCTGTCGCGGCATTGTTGACCCAGCTGTCGAAGCCGCCGAACGCCGCGACTGCAACGTCGGCGACACGCTCGACCGCCGCCATGTCGCTGACGTCGGCAACGCACACCGCGATGCGTCCGCCATCGGCGGACAGACGGGCGCGGAGGGCCTCGAGCGCCGCGTCGTTCCGCGCGGTCGCGACGACGGCGGCCCCGCGGCCCACGGCGGCCTCGACGGTCGCGAGCCCGTTGCCGCTGGTGGCGCCAGTGACGACGATGACCTGGTCGCGAAGGGGTTTCAGCGTGATGGCCATGGCGATCAGCGCCCCAGCGGCGACTGGGCGTAACCGGCGAGCAGGGCCGCGACATCGTCATAGATCGCGACCGCGCCCGCGGCATTCAGCCGCTCGTCACTGAACTTGCCCGATCGGACACCAACCGCGGCGATCCCGCATTTGGCCGCTGCCTCGATGTCGTAGGGCGTATCGCCGACGACGATCACCTCGGCAGGATCGATTCCCGGCAGCGCCTTCAGGGCGGTCGCGAAAATGTCCGGGGCGGGTTTGGTGCGCTCGACGTCGTCGCTGCTCGTCGTCGCGCCGATCAGATCGCGCGCCTCGAGAAGCGCGATGTAATGATCGAGCTCCGATCCCGACGCCGACGAGGCGAGCACGACCTGCTGCCCCAGGCCATGCGCGTGCACCAGCAGATCATGCGCGCGTGCGAACGGCTGGGCGGTCTCCAGATATTTTGCCTTGAAGATCTCGCCGTGCGTATCGCCGAGTTTCTCCTGCTCCTCCGCGTCGGCATCGGGCAACAGGGTCGGCACGAGCATGTCGGTCCCCTTGCCGATCTGATCGTGGATCACCTGCCGGTCGAAGGACGCCCCGACGCCTGCAAAGGCTTCCTCCCAGGCGAGGACATGCATGTCATTGGTGTCGACCAGCGTGCCGTCGATGTCGAAGAGGATGGCCTTGATCTGCATATCTAATTCCCGAATTTAAGTCGCGTTTGCCAGCCGGCATGCCAGCGTCGCGCAGGTGCGCCGGTGAGCGTCGGCGAAGGTTGCTGACATTCCAACGGTCCGCTGTCCGAATTGGCCCCGGCGACGGCAAGCATGGCGGGGCGCGCATCCTCTGCGAAACGGTTGAAGGTGTGATTTTTCGCCGGCGAGAAGCCCAACCTGACGGCCATTTTCGGCAGTTTGCCAATGATCCCCGGCGTTTAGCCACACTGATGAGGATCAATACGAAATATTCCCGACAAATATTCAAGATCGTCAGGAACGATGAGGACATCCAGATCGCTATGTCTCCATCAATATCCGGGGCCTGACGCGTGGCTTGACGGTAGGACACATGAGGCGATGACGCCGCCCGGCGATCTCGTTGTTGTTTCTGCTTACTATGCTTCGTCAAGATGGCCTGATGACTGATGATTTCTTAAGGCGAATTGTACTTTCGAAAGTACGGCACGCTACTTACAAGACGGAGACTTTCTGATGCGCGCACTGGTTTGGCATGGAAGAGGCGATGTTCGGGTCGACACTGTCGCGGATCCCGAGATCAAGCATCCGCGCGACGCGATCATCAAGGTGTCGTCTTGCGCGATCTGCGGGTCCGATCTTCATCTGCTCGACGGCTATCAGCCGACGATGCAGGCCGGTGACATTCTCGGCCATGAGAATATGGGCGTCGTCGTCGCACTGGGCTCCGAGGTCACCAACCTGAAGATCGGCGACCGCGTCGTCGTGCCGTTCACGATCAGCTGCGGGGACTGCTTCTTTTGTCGCAAGGGCCTGTTCTCGGCGTGCGAGCGAACCAATCCGAATGCCGAAATGGCGATCAAGGCGATGGGGCATTCGCCTGCCGGTTTGTTCGGCTTCAGCCACATGCTCGGCGGATATTGCGGTGGCCAGGCAGAGTATCTGCGCGTGCCGATGGCCGATATCGGCCCGATCAAGGTGCCGGACAACGTCACCGACGATCAGGCGCTGTTCCTCTCCGACATCTTCCCGACGGGCTATATGGCCGCCGAGAATGCGAACATCGAAGAGGGCGACACCGTGGCGATCTGGGGCTGCGGTCCGGTCGGCCAGTTCGCGATCCGATCGGCGCTGATGCTCGGCGCAGGCCGCGTGATCGCGATCGACGAGGTGCCCGAGCGTCTGGCGATGGCCGAGGCCGGCGGTGCGGAGACGATCAACTTCGCCGAGGTCGACAGCGTCTATGACGAACTCCAGTTCCGCACCAAGGGCCGCGGCCCGGACAGCTGCATCGACGCCGTCGGTGCAGAGGCTTCGGGTCATGGCGCGATGGATGCCGTGATCGACAAGGTGAAGGCGGCGACGTTCCTCGCTACCGACCGCGTGCATGTCCTGCGCGAGGCGATCATGAGCTGCCGGATGGGTGGCACGGTCTCGATCCCCGGCGTTTATGTCGGGATGGGCGACAAGATCCCGATCGGCGCGATGATGAACAAGGGGCTGACGATCAAGACCGGCCAGACGCATGTCCAGGCCTATACCAAGCCGCTGCTGGCGCGCATCGAAGCCGGCGATATCGACCCGAGCTTCGTCGTGACGCATCCTGCAAGCCTCGAGGATGCGCCCGAAATGTACCAGAAGTTCCGCGACAAGCAGGACGGTGTCATCAAGGTCGTGCTGCGGCCGTAACCCTGCCCCACCCCGGTCCGCTCGGCATGCCGATCGGGGTGGCCGCTTCCTATCCACGACCGTCACGAGGAGTTTTCATGAGCGACAAGGTTCATACCCCCGTCCCGGGCAATCCCGCGAGCAAGGGCGCACCGGATGGCGTCTCGGAGTCGCCTCGCAGCGATACCGACGGCCGCGTTCATGGTCGCAGCGACGGCGGTGAGAGCGCGGGCGGCGCCTATCCCAACCCGCACGAAGGCAAGACCGACGCCGATACCAGCCCCGCGTCGCAGGGCGGCCAGACGGACATCGCCTATCATGGTGGCGGTCAGGCGGGCAAAGACGGGGGCAGCGCGGGCAACGCGGTTGCCGGCTCGAGCGGTGGCGGCGGCACGACGATCGCGGCGGACCCGGATGCTGATAGGACCCCGCATTCGATCGCGGCCGAGCATGGCACGATCAAGGTCGTCGAGACGTCCGGTATCGCCGAGGCCGAGGCGACGGGCAAGGTCGGCACCGATGCACGCTATGAGCACGAACAGGCAAAGCCCGGCGCCGGCTGACGCCAGGACGGCACGCTACCCCCTTATTCAACGTCAACCACGCCACCGGACATTTCGTCCGGTGGTCCAGCAAGGACCATCCCATGTCTGCACCTGAAGATCTGAAAGACATCTACACCGACGAGCTGAAGGACCTGTGGTCGGCGAACGACCAGATGAAGAAGGTCCTGAAGAAGATCACGTCGAAGGCCAGCGATGCCGCGCTGAAGGACATGCTGACCAAGTCGCAGGCGGATATCGAGAAGCATACCGATCTCCTCAAGGAGCTGATCGCGTCGAACGACGAGAAGGTCTCTAAGGAGCATTGCAAGGGCATGGAAGGGCTGGTTGCCGAAGCCACCAAGCATGTCGTCGAAGAGGGTCCGTCAAAGGGTCCGCTGCTCGATGTCATGATCATCGCCCAATATCAGCGGATGACGCATTACGGGATCGCCGGTTTCGGCACGGCCGCAGCCTATGCCAAGGCGCTGGGTCTCAAGAATGATCACAAGGCGCTGAACGCGGCCACCAAGGACATTTACGGTGGCGACGAATATATGACGAAGCTCGCCGAGACGAGCGTCAACATCGACGCGGAAGACGCCTGAAACGATCGCCCGCCGGCTCACCCCGGCGGGCGATGTCCTGCCCCGTAGACGACGGACGCGACAGTCATGACCACCTACCCCTTGAGCGAGCCGGCCCGGATCTTCGCTGACGCATCGTCCGCCGGCGCGACACCGACGGAAGTCGGACGCGGAACGCTCGAGGCGTGCGTCGATATCGTCGCTGGCCTGTCGGAGGCGCGGCAGCGTTCCGTCGCCATCCATATGGACGCTCTCGACCTCCGATTCGATGCGCGGGAGATCGGCGAACTCCTCCACTATCTCCGCACGGAAAAACCGGGTCTTTCAAACGCGGAAATCACCGAGATCAAGGTCGCCGACCAGTAGCGACAAAGGCGCTCGCGGCGTTCCGTGATTGCCTGTACGCCCGCGGCTCCCGGATCACACGGAGGACGCTGTAGCCCGGCGGGGCAGCCAAGGTAACGTTGACCGTCGCTGTCCTTTGCGAACATCATTACTGCATGATCATCTCGCAGGCCGATGCGCGCCGCATTGCCCTTGCAGCTCAGGTTCGACCGTCCACTGCCGTCTCGGGTCACCGCGGCGCATGTCCGCAAGGTCGCCGATCGGACGGGCCTTCTCCAGATCGACAGCGTCAACGTGCTGGCCCGCGCGCATTACCTGCCACTGTTTTCCCGGCTTGGCCGCTACGACCGGGCGCTGCTGGAGCGCGCCGCCTGGGGTCCCAAGCCGCATCGCCAATTCTTCGAATATTGGGCGCATGAGGCGTCGCTGCTGCCGCTCGAGCTTCATCCGCTGCTGCGATGGCGGATGGCCCGCGCTGAACGAGGCGAGATCGGCTACGCCGCGCTTCGCCGCTTTGCGACAGAGCATTCTAGCGAAGCCGACGCCGTATTGGCTCGCATCGCAGCCGAGGGCCCCCTGACCGCCGCCGACTTCGAAAGCGGCACGAGCCGCAGCGGCTGGTGGGAATGGAGCGACGTCAAACACGCGCTGGAATGGCTGTTCTGGTCGGGCCGGATCACCACGGCGACGCGGCGGGGCAGTTTCGCGCGGGTCTATGACCTGCCCGAGCGTGTCCTGCCCCCTGCCGTGCTCGCCATGCCCACGCCGAGCGTTGCCGAAGCGCAGCGGGCGCTGATCGAACGGAGCGCCCGCGCGCTCGGCATCGCGACCGCTGCCGAGCTGCGTGATTATTTCCGGCTGAAACCCGTCGAGGCGGATCATGCCATTGCCGATCTGGCCGAGGATCAGGTGTTGGTGCCGGTCCGCGTGGACGGGTGGAGCCAGAAGGTCTGGCTCCACCGCGACGCCGCGGTGCCCCGCCGGTTGCGCGGGGCGGCCTTGCTGGCGCCCTTCGATCCGCTGATCTGGGAACGCGGCCGCACCGAACGGCTGTTCGGCTTCCGGTATCGTATCGAGATCTATGTTCCGCAGGCGCAACGCACCCACGGCTATTATGTGCTGCCCTTCCTGATGGACGAGGCGTTGGTCGCGCGGGTCGATCTCAAAGCGGACCGGCAAGCGAGTGCGCTGCTGGCAAAGCGCATAACGCTCGAACCGGGGGCGCCCGACGACACGCTGCCCCGCCTGCACGTCGAGTTGGAGCGGATGGCGCAATGGCTCGGCCTGTCGGACGTTCGTGTCGGGGAGATCATCCGCCCCGCATGATGCGCCATGCAACGATCGTCCGTCTCGCCGCCACATGTCAGTGGCTGATCGATCAGAATGTCACGACCACGCTGACGGCGTCCTGGTAGCTTCCAGCCGCCGGCGTGACCTGCGCCTGATTGATCCTGGCGACATAGGGATAGGTCCTGACCGGGGTCAGGCTGCCCGTTCCGGGGCTTGCGCCGGTAAGCGGGTTGGCTTCGTTCCAGACGGTGATGCCATCCGCATGATAGATCTGATACTGCAACGTCGCGCCCGCGCCGCTGGTCATCTGCCGCCACGCCGCACCGGTACCGGCACCGCCGGGTGTAAAGCCGATCCGGTAGACGGCGTCGCGGGTACAATCGATCTGGACGGCCGAGGTCACCGGCCCGAACTGCGTGACGAGCGCGGCACTGCCGAAGGACAGGTCGGGCGCGGTGATCTTGCAGTCGTTGCCGACCACCAGCGTCACCTGAAGCGTTACGACGACCTTGCCACTGTCATAGCCCGAACAGACAAGGCTCAGCACATTCACCCCGTTGCAGACGCTATAGTCCCATTGCACCGTCAGTGTGTCGCTATAGGTCCCGGCAGCCACATTGGGAGCCGCCGTCAAACGCGCGAACAACGGCGTGGTGAAACTGCTTCCACCGCCCTGCACCGCCAACAGGCTGCCGCTCATATAGTTGACGGTCGACCCTTGCGTGAACGGCGTGGTGCCGCTGGCATCGGCGGATACCTGATAGGCGATCGCGTCGGCACCTTTGACGAGGCGAAACTGGTTGAGGCTGGTGATGGTCGCGCGCGCCGAATTGCCGCCGATCAGGGTCAGCACGGACCCCGTACAGGAAAGACCGGCTGACCCGGCAACTTGCGGCACCGTGTTACCGCGCACGTCGTACGACGACACCGGCGAGAAGGTGAGCGCCCCGGACGATGTCGTGCAGGCAGCGAATGCAGGGCCCGTGACGATGCTCAGGACCATCAGTGCGAAGAACAGCCGGAGCGACGCCATCACCGGCACGAGACCGGTCCTATCCGTGACAGCGCCGCGACGTCTACGGAGACGCCAAACGTCGCCTGGCACACCGTCCCGTCCGACGTCACCGCGGAGAGCGACACCTGTTCGCCGACATCCTCCAGATACGCGATGCCGTCCCAGCCGATGGCGACGTCGGGATGCCCCTCACGCTGGACGCGACCGCCCGGCTTGAGTGTCGCCCCGGTGCTGTCGACGAGCACCGCAAGGATGTTGCGCGTCATGCGGACGTTCAGACGCACGACGGCACCACTGCCCTGTCGCACGGCAACCCGCTGCTCCACCGCGGATGCGACATGGTTCTCCGACAGCGACAGCGTATCGATCGCGAAGCGGACGGGAAGATAGGGCACCACATTCGGCACGAAGAGATGGCCCTTGCGGTTCGTCACGCCGACCGGCTGGTTTTCATAGCTGACGCCAACGCCCGCCACGCCAGTCTCGACGACCGCAAAGGCATCGCTCGCCTGGTTGGCGACGAACAGGCCGCCGTCCATCGCCACGATCGAACCCGATGCGCCAATCCAGGCCGAGCTGCGCGTCTGGGCCGTCGCGCCCCCGGCCTGCACTTCGATGAAGGGCGCGCGCCATGTCCCGGTCACCTGCCCCGATGCAGGCCCCCGGCTCGCCGCTGCTATCCCGGCGTCGATGCCAAGGCCGCCATCGGTCGGCGTCGCCCGGGTATAACCGACCTGATAGAGATTGCGCCCGGCCGAGCGGCTGATCCCGCCACTGGCCGCATTGCGTCCGAACGGGATGAACAGGCGCAGCTGTGCGCTGGTCGCGCCCCGTTCGAAATCGCGATCCGCGGTCACGAACAGGTTCGCGCGCGATCCGACCGGACGGCCATAGGACAAGGACAGCAGGCGCGAACGTAGCGTGAGTTCGTCGACCGATCCCAAGGTTCGTCCCGATATGTACGCCGCCCCCACCGTGCCGAGCCGCGCCAGATTGACGTTGGCGATCGCGCGATAGGTTCGCCGCCGTGTCGCGGGATTTGCAAGGTCGAAGCTGGCGAGCTCGCGAAAGCCCCTGCTGCGATCGTCATATTGCGCGGCGACGCTGAAGTGACGCGCGGTATAGCTGTAGCCGAGCGACCAGCGATGACCCGCGGCCTGCCCCGAACGCGACGCACTGACCGACAGCGCGACGGTGCCAAATCGCCACGGCGCCACCACGAGCCCGCCCCCAATCTGCCGAAGCCGGGCGGTCGCCTCGGCATGCGCCTCGAGCGTCAGGAACGACGTCATGCCGCGTCGGATCGAGCCATTGGCGGCGAGCGTGCCGTAATCGAAGTTGCGGATGCCATAGCCTTGGCGGATGGCGCCGGCTTCGGCTGCAAAATCGGTGAGCCCGGCGCGCAGCAGTGTCGACGAGACATAGAAGGGGATCGTGGTCGCGATCTGCCGGCCCACGGCGTCCGTCGTGACGATCACGGCCTCGCCGGCGCCGTTGATCACCGGAACATCCTGCAGCACGAACCGACCGGGCGTGACGTCTGCACCCTGCTGCCGATAGCCGTCGACGAACAGGTCCACCGCCGACGGCACCGCCGCCTTGCCCGCAAAGCTCGGCAGCGGCATCGTCAACAGGTCCGGCCGCGTATTGAAATCGCGCGTGAGCTGCAGGCCACCCAGCCGGACGGACGTGCTCCAGGGCAAGGACCGCGTGATCAGGTCACCCGCCGTGACGGTCAGCGCGCGATCCTCGTTGACGATTTTCGCATGCGTATCGTAGCGCAGATAGCCGCCGATGCGGGACCCGACTCGCAGCACGCCGGAATTGGACAGCGTCGCGACCGGCCCGAACACCCGCTGTTCGGACCATAAGGAGGCAAAGGAGCCGCCGTCGGTGCGCTGCGCATAGAACTGGTAGTTGACCATCGCGCCCCAGCTGGCGAGCGTGGCGGCGCGGGGCCTATCACCCGCGGCGATCCGGGTGGTCGGCAGATAGTCGGGCGCGGTTTCGAGATGGAGCGTCTGGAGCGCGGCGTCATAGCGGGCGCGGGTGTGCGGCAGCGACGCGACGTCGCGCTCCGTCCCGCCGCCCTCCGCACCGCCGCCCTCCCCATCGAGCGTCACGCCATTTCGGCTGAGCGCCTCGGCCGGCACGAGCATGCGTGTGCCGTCGATCCGCAGCGGCACCAGATCGCCGGTGGCACGGCCATTCACGACCAGCTCGACGAACAGCTGCTGCACCGGGTCACCCGCGCGTGCCATTTGTGGCAGGCAGACCAGCATGGTCGTCAGCAGGAGCGAACCGCGGATCATGGCGTGTCGGACGGATCAACGCGCGGCAATGCGCTGATCGGCGCCATTGACGTTTGCCATCAGCGGACTGGTGTCCGGGACACCCTCCGGCACCGGCCAGCGCATCGTCTGCCCCGCAAGAACATAACCCGCGAGCCCCGAAGCAAGACTGGTCTTCTTGTCGTCCGCCGTCCGGATGTCGACCAGGCGCGCGTGCAGCATGCCGGTATTGCGGATCGCCAGCATCCGACCGCTGCCGCTCCGTTCCAACGTCGCGGTCAGCTCCGGCTTGGCTGCGTTGACGGACCCCGCATAGGTGAAGAGCGGAACCGAATAGCGCATCTGTACCGCAAGCTCGGCCGCCGGCAGCCGGCTCGCATTCGGCGCGTTCGCGGTGGGGATTTCGTCGATCAACAGGCGGTAGCTGCGCTCCACCGGGCCGGTCTGGTCGTTCGCCGCAATAGCAGGCCGCTCGCGCCGCAGCACACGGATCATCTGCCGTTCCCCCGCCGGGATGACTGCGATCGGCGGGCTGGCAACGACCTCGTCCTGATCATCGTACAGATCGCCCTGCGGCCCCTGCGACCAGCGCAAAGTCCGGACCTGCATCGTGATCGGTTCGTTACCCTTGTTCTCGATCCACAGCGCGGTCGCGCGCTCGGTGGCGGCGATTTTCGGATCGACCGGCCAGATGATGACCGCCGCGGCGCGACTTGTGCCGGGCAGCAGGAGGAGCGGTGAGACGATGGCGGTCAACATACGCAGGATCTTCATGACTTGTCCTCGCTGCATCACCAGGTGACGGTGATGCGAACCACATCGGAATATCGCCCCGCCGCCACGCCGCGCTGGACGACGGCACGGGCCTGTACGGGAACGGACAGTCGCGACGTGCCGATCGGAAATGCCAGCGCGATCGCCTGCGACGTCCAGGGCGTCTGACTGCCGTTCGCGAACAGCTGATAGGGCAAGCGATCGGCAGGCCGGGTTGCGTGGACGAGCTGGCGCACACCGTTGGCCGGCTGAGTGCCGTTGTCGGCGGTGAGGGTGACGCTCATTCCCGGGGTGCAGTCGATCTGCAATCCGGCGGCAACCGCGGTGACCAGGCTGCCTTGCGCGGCTCCCCCATC
Organism: Sphingomonas sp. Leaf30; assembly: GCF_001422525.1. Taxonomy (NCBI): domain Bacteria; kingdom Pseudomonadati; phylum Pseudomonadota; class Alphaproteobacteria; order Sphingomonadales; family Sphingomonadaceae; genus Sphingomonas; species Sphingomonas sp. Leaf30. The sequence continues at coordinate 232,305 of NZ_LMKZ01000005.1, forward strand.
GACCCCGTTCACCGACCCGAGGTCGATCGATCCCCAACTGCCCCCCGTCTCGGCGCTGACCGCGCAACCATTGGCGATGACCGCCCCGACCCTGAACGTGCGGCTGGTCTCGGCCATGCTCCCGGACGCACAGCTTGCGATCGCCGAAAGCGCGAAGAGAGTCCGGACGGCGCGCACCGCCGCTACCAGCTGAGCGTCACCTGTACCGTGTCGGTATAGGTGCCCGCCGGCAGCGCTAGGCCATTGCTCGACGCGCGAGCAAAGATCGGCAGCGTCAACGCCGAGGTGGCCGCGGTACCCAGGCTGATCTGCCTGCCGATGGTGATCTCGTCCTGTCGCGCCGAGTCCATGTACAGCCGATACGCAACGGTCTGCCCGAGATACGCCAGCTGACGGACGTTGCCTGCGTCGTTCGCGCCCGCCCCGACGGTTACCTTCGGCGCGAGGCCCGGCGTGCACAGCACCGTGACCGCATTCGTGCCGCCCTGCGCAACCATCGTCGCATCGGCGTTGCCGAAGACGCCCGACTGATCGGCAAAGGCGATCGTCCCGATCCGCCCCATGGTCGCGGCGCTGTTGCCGCCATTCACGGCACAGGCCGCGAGGATGTTCAGGGACACGCCGATCGTGCCGCTGGCGGTTTGTGCATGTGCCGATGTCGCCACGCCAGACGCCGCGATCATGCCGACCGCAATGCCCAGAACCCTGCTCGTCATCTTACGGTAAATCATGATAAAACAGCCCTCCATTTGGGCTGTTCTCAATGGTCGCCAGTTAACAGTATGTTGAACAACCGATCTGGCCGACGATAGCTTTCGATCCAACGATTATGACATGGTTCCAATAAGATGACGGCTCTCGTGGCCGGTCATTGAACATGCCCCGATCTGACGACCGCGGTGGGCCCTAATTCGGATTGCCGACCGGGATGACCGGATTGCCCTTGTAGCTGCCAAGCTTGACGTGGAGCACCTGCGCACGATCGGTGAAGTTGATCCCGTAGTCGGTCTGATCGCCGTTGAGCACACGGTCGAACACCCAATGCCCCTGCGCGTCGTAATGCCCCTCCTCGACCCGATCGTAGAGCATCGAACGCCCGCTATTCGCATCCGCCAGCGCGAACGAGACGCGCGTATCGAACCCGGTCACGAGATATTCGTCGGGGCCGATCTCGGCGATAGCAAGACCGCCGGTCGGTTGCGGGTTGCCGGTCGGCTTGTCGGTGCCGAACTGATACTGGCCGAACGTCGCGGTGGCGCGGTACTTGCCGAGGTCCATGACTTGCCTGTGCTCGGCCTTGGGGTCGGTCGGCTCGGCCACGCCCCAGGTCTTGCCGGCAAAGGCCAGCCGGGCCCATTCTCGCATCATCGGCTCGAACACGCGGTAGTTGCGTGCGAACAGCTCCATCGTCGGCGCGTCCAGCGTCTTCGCACCGAGCGGAAAGTTGTAATAGCCGCTATCGTCCATCCCGAACGGCGCGAAGCCGAGGCCGCCCTTGCCGACCACCGGATAGAAATACCGTGCGAACTCGGGCGCATTGCCCGTCTCCGGGATCAGCAGGGCGTTGTCGGCACGGCCGTAGAGCTTCAGATATTCGAGATACGCGGCATGATCGCGCGCATAGATATCGGGCGCGACCAGATCGAGCGACGGCGCCGCGGCCTTGTACACGTCGATCACGTGATGGATCGGCCCACCGCTCGAATAGGTCGTTGCCGCCTGCCGTCCGAAGGCCGAGGCGAGCGCGGCGTTGACGTACATCGGCACCGGCTTCACCGCCTTGCCCGCCGCCGCGATCTCCTCGATATAGCGGGCGATCGACCAGGCGTGGAAATACTCGTCGGCATCAGCGCCGAACACCTGCTTCCAGCTGCCCGCGGGCTTGCGGAATTTTTTGAGCAACGCCGCCGGGACCGGACCGTCGAACAGCTTCTGCGCGACCGGCGAGAAATCGCGGACGCTGCCATAGGTACCGGCCTCGTTCTCGGGCTGGACCATGATGACGGTGTTCTGCGGATCGGCGGCCTTCAGATGCTGCATCAGCTTGACGAAGGCGCGCTTGTCCGCCTCCAGCGTCGACCGATGGAGCGGCGACAGCGCATAATGCGTCTCCCCCTTGGCGTTGGTCATCCGCGGGAACCGCGCGTTGTCGAGCTTGACCCAGGCGGGCGCATAATTGGGCGAGGTATTCTTCCACGTCGCGAACCACAGCAGGACGAGGCGCACCTTGTTCTGCCGCGCCTCGGCGAGCAGCTGATCGAGGAAGGAAAAGTCGAACTGCCCCTCGGTTCGCTCGATCTGCTCCCACGCGATCGGCACCTCGACCGTGTTGGCGTGCATCGCGTGGATCGTCGGCCAGACTTTGGGCAGCATCGCCGGATAATTGCTCGAATTATTGACCTGCGCGCCGAGCATCAGCCACGGCGCGCCATCGACCATCAACGCGTGATGCCCGTCGCGGGTGACCAGCCTGGGCACCTCGGTCGCGGTCTGCGCGTGCGCGGCGCCGGCGAGCAGAGTTGCGGCGAGGGTCAGGCCCGCAAGCACGCGGGAGGAGCGGAAGATCATGATGCAGTACCTCGAACGGGAAACGGGAAAGTCGGGCCGGATCAGTCCTCGACGAAGACGAGCCCGCCCAGGCCCGATGCGACCGTGCCGTCGCTCTCGAGCAGGAGGGTGACGATCCGCTCGCCGGGGCCTGGCGGAAAGGCGACGCGCAATGTGGCGGCGGCGAAATCGGGCTTCGTCGCGGCGCGCTTGCCGTCGATCCAGATTTCCCCGCGACCGACGAGATCCTTGAACACGATCGTTCCGCCCCGTTCGCGCGTGCCGCGGTGCGGGGTGAGCCTGGCACGCAGCACGGTCCAGTGACCACTGCCCTGCGCCGGCTGGATCTCGCCCGCGCGGACATACAGCCAGCTGTTCATGTCATTGTCCGCCAGCACGATGTCGGGCGAGGGCCTGGCGGTGGCGGCAGGCGACTGCCGCCAGTCCTGCACCGTCAGCGTCATGCGGGCGGGCGCGACGGACGGACGGGCCGGCGTGGCGAGGCGGCGCACGTTGCTGGTGGCAGGGCGCAGTCCCGCCGCGCTGGCCGAGAGCTTGACGGTGCCCGCGCCGCCGCCGCCCGCGCGAACGATCACCTGCGCCAGGCCGTTGAACAGGCGCCGACGATTGCCCTGTTCGGCTTCGTGGCTGACCGGATCGCCATTGCCGAGGCCGATGATCGCGCCGCCGCTGACCGCAAGGGTGACGTCGAGATTGGCGGTCGGGACATGCCGTCCGCGCGCATCGACCGCGTCGATCGTATAGGGCTGCACGTCCTCGCCATCCGCCGCCATCGCACGCCGGTCGGGCGTGATCCGCAGCGCCACCGCCGCGCCGGTCGTCTCGACCACGCTGCGCGCGACCTCACGTCCGCCGCGATAGCCGATCGCCTCGAGCCGGCCCGGCGCATAGGGCACCCGCCAGCTCGGCATCGTGTAGCGATCGACCTTCTGCTCGCCGATCAGACGGCCATCGAGCATCAGCCGCACGGATTCGACATTGGTCAGCGCCATCACCTTGATCGCCTGGCCCTCGCGCCCGGGCCAGTTCCAGTGCGGCATCAGATCGAGCAGCGGCACGTCGTCGACCCACTGCGCGCGGTGCAGATAGAAGGCCATCTTCGGAAAGCCGCACAGATCCATGATCCCGAAATAGCTGCCCGCGGACGGCCATTCGAACGGCGTCGGCTCACCGTGATAGTCGAACCCGGTCCACACGAACGTCCCCGCGACGAACGGCCGCTCGGCAACCGACTTCCAGCCCTCGCGGTGGGTGCTGCCCCAGTCCGCCGGTTCCTCGTCATACGACGCCATCACGTGCGCGGCGCGGTCGGTCTCCCACGCACCGCGCGTCATGAAACTGCTGGTGTCCTCCGAACTCGTCAGCGGTAGCATCGGGTTGGCGGCGTGGAACCGGTCATACTGGTCGCGCTGATAGTTGAAGCCGACCACGTCGACCGCCTGGCTGACATTGACCGGCGCGAACATCCCGCTGTTCATCGCCGCCGTCACCGGGCGGCTGTCGTCGAGCGCCTTCACCGCGACCGACATGCGGCGGACCATCTCGTACCCGGCGGGCGTCCCCTGCATCGGCTCCTCGTTGAACACCGACCACATGAACACGCTTGGCCGGTTGCGATCGCGGCGGACCAGCCATTCGAGCTGGTCCATGTAATCGGGGCTGGTGTTGAAGTTGCGGTTCTCGCTCATCACCAGGAAGCCGAGCCGGTCGCACGCGTCGAGCACCTCGGTCGCGATCGCGCTGTGCGCGAAGCGGATCGCGTTGCATCCCAGGTCCTTCAGACGGCGCAATCGCCAGTCCCACAGCGCATCGGGCACCGCGACGCCGACACCGGCATGATCCTGGTGGTTGCACGTACCCTTGATCTTGAGCGGACGGTCGTTGAGATGGAAGCCCGTCGCGGCGTCGAAGCGCAGCGTGCGAAACCCGATCCGCAGCGTGCGTTCGTCGACGGCCTTGCCGCCGCGCATCAGCCGCGTCCGCAGCGTGTAGAGCGTCGGCGTGTCGATCGACCATAGCCGGGGCGCGGGGACCGGAATGGTCAGCGTGGCCGTGCCGGGCTTCAAAGACGGCAGGTGCGCCAAAGCGGTCTGCGTCGCGATCGTGCGGCCGGCGGGATCGATCAGCGAGACCTCAATGCTCGCCTCGGCCGGGATCTTGCCAATATTGCCGAGCGTCGCGGTGACGGGCACGCTCCAACTGCCATCAGCGGCGCGGCGCGGGTCGGCGTGGATGCCGTCGGTCGCGATGTACGTCGCATCGCGTTTCGCCAGCCAGACATGGCGGTACAGCCCGGCGCCCTCGTACCACCATCCCTCCATCGTCTGCGCATCGACCCGCACGACGATGCTATTCAGATCATCGCCGTACCGCGCCAGATCCGTGATATCGATATAGACGGAATTATAGCCGCTCCAGTTGTGCGCTACGATTGATCCGTTGAACCAGATCGTCGCATTCGTCGCGATCCCCCCGAACTGCAATTCGAGATACCGCCCCCGGTCCGCGGGATCGAGCCGCAGCGCGCGCCGGTACCAGCCGAAGCCGCGCCTGCGATAGCCCTGCGAGACATTGGCACTTTCCTCGAACGGCATCGTCGATGCCCAGTCATGCGGCAAATCGACCTCGGGCCAGTCCGAATCGTCATATTGCATCGCCGCCGCACCCTGCGCCTGCCCCGCCTTGGCGCTGTTGTAGGACCAGCCATGGCCGCGGATATCCGGCATCGGGATATCGCCGAGGTGAAAGCGCCAGCTGCGATCGAGCAGCAGCCGGCTGGGATCCTCGACCGGTGCACGCAGCGGCAGGTCGTCGCGGGTTGCCGGCATCGGCAATGCGCCGATCGCTGGCGCTTGCACCGGTGCAGCCTGAGCGACACCGTCCGCGGCCAGCGCCACGCCGATCGCGGTGCCGCTTCCCAGGAAATGCCGCCGGTTCAGCCGACCCGTCTCGTGCGCATCCGTCATCTCTGGCTTCCTATCCATCGCTGCCGGGCGAGCCCCGTTCGTTGCGCCGTCAATGCTGGCGTTCGCATTAGTCGGACACTGGTGGGCGCCCTTGCGACGGCATTGCAACCCCCACGGCGCGGATCGCGGTGCTGTGCTACAGGTTCAGGTGGCGACATCGCACGGGATCGCACCAGAAGCCCGGGAGCCTTTCGAGACCCCCGGGCTTCGGCCGGTCAGTAGTTCACGCGGAGCGTCGCGCCGAAGCGGCGATCGACGACCGAATAGTCACGCGGCCGGCTGTCCAACCCGAAGAACGTCTCACGCCGCGTGTTGAGCAGGTTGGTAGCATCGACCGACGCGGTGATGTTGGGCGTGACGTCGTAGCTGATCGAGGCGTCGAGCTGGCCGAACGCCCGGTCGTAGATCGGCAGATTGCCCGTCCCGCTGGCCGACGTGGTGCGGACGTAATCGTCGCGCCAGTTATACGCGACGCGCGCCGACAGTCCGTATTTCTCATAGATGCCGACCAGATTGTAGCTGTTCTTCGACAGCCCCTCGAGCGGCACCGAGATCGGCGCGCCGGGGATCGCACCGGCGCTCGGATTGGGCGCCTTGGAGTCCACATAGGTGTAGTTGGCCTGCACCCCGAAGCCCGACAGCGGCCCCGGCAGGAAATCGAAGAACTGCTGATAGCCGACTTCGAACCCCTTGATCTTGCCGTTCGCGCCGTTGACCGGCCGGTTGATCTGGTATTGCGTGCCGTCGATCACCACCGGATCGTCCACGCGCGCGATGAAGCCGTTGACCGCCTTGTAGAATGCGGCCGCGTAGACAGAGCTGGTCTTGTTGAAATACCATTCGAACGAGACGTCGAGCTGATCCGCGCGCAGCGGCCTCAGATCGGGATTGCCCGACGAGCCCCGCCGGCTGACGGGATCGAACGTCAGTACCGAGTTGAGCAGATTGTAATCTGGTCGCGTCAGGCCCTTCGACGCGGCCAAGCGCAGCTGCAGCGTCTCGGTGATCGGGAAGCGAATGTTGAGGCTCGGCAGGACCGAGGTGTAGCTGTTGGTCTGGTCGATCGGAATGGTCGGACCGCCCGACGGCGTCTGGAAGCCGGCGACGTTGGTCTTGGTATTCACGATGCGCACACCGAGGTTGCCGTCGAACGGCAGGATGGTCTCGGACTTGAACCGCGCGACCCAATAACCGCCGATCGTCTGCTCCGAGACGTCGTTGCGACCGGTCGGCAGATATTCCGGAACGGCGACCTGGCCATTGGGATAATAGGAGGCGAAGGTCTGGCGCACAGCGTTCAGATCGCCGCGGATCACGTCGAACGGCGGGATCAGGAAGCTGCCCAGCCCGGCCGCATCGCCGCGGAAGAAGTTCTTCACCGGTACGGGGTTGTAATAGCCGGGGATCGCCGAGAGCGGTGTACGCGGCACGCGTGGCGTATCGAACAGGTCGACATAGCCGAACACCGGATTTTCGACGACCGCGTTCAGCTTGGTGTACCGCACACCCGCCTTGATCGACGTGAAGAAGCCGCCATCGGTCTCATATTCTACGTCCTGCCGTACCGACCATTGGTCGTTGTGGCTGCGGCTGCTGGAATCAAGGATGTAGAGATAGGAGAAGTTCGCCGGATCGGTGAGGAAGCTGGGCGACCCTGCCCCGGTCACGCCGATCACGGGCAGTTTGCCGGTAATGTCGACGCTGAGCGTGTTGGGCTGATCACTGCCGACGCCGAGCGCGAAGAACTCCGTCTTCGTGCGGCTGTCGACATAGCTGACATCCGTGGTCAGCGTGAGCTGGCTCGTCGGATTGAACTTGAGCCCGCCCGAATAGGATGCGGTCTTCGAGCGGCGATCGCTGCGATAAGTATTGCCCTCGACGAACACGTTCTGGAACGTGCCGCTCTGGAACTCGCCATTCTCATCGAACGTGAAGCTGCTCGCCGGCCCCGGCGTGATCGGCGCACCGCCGCGGCCGAACGGGTAGACGAGATAGCCGACCTGGTTGAACTTGTAGTTGGCATAGTCGAACTGGCCGTAGACTTCGAGATTGTCGGCAGGCTTCCACTGGACGGCCGCGGAAATGCCGATGCGGCGGCGATCGCCGACATTGTTGAACTGGCCGACGCCGTTGGGCACGATCACCGCGTCGGCGGCATCGGCGGTGCTGCCATTGCCGGTTCGATCGACGATGCCGGTGCGCAGCTGATAGGGCTCGATCGACAAGGCATCGGTGCGATAGGCGCCGCGCTGGAGCGATCCGTTGAGCAGGAAGCCGATCTCGCCCAGGCCGGTCTGGTAGGTGTCGGTGATCAGGCCCGAGAACGAGGTCTTGGTCTTGTCCGCCAGATCGTGATGCGTGACCCGCGCGCTGCCGCTGATCGTCGGCTTCGAGAAGTCGAACGGCATCCGCGTGCGCAGGTTGACCGTGCCGCCCAGACCGCCCTCGATCACGTCGGCGGCGGGGTTCTTGTAGACGTCGATCCCGGCGAGCAGTTCGGAGGGAATATCCTCAAGGCTGATCGTGCGGCCGTCGCCCGCGGTGAAATAGTCGCGACCGTTCAGCTCGGTACGGACCTGGGTCAGGCCGCGGATCGCGATCCGGCTGCCCTCGCCCTGGTTGCGCTCGATCTGGATGCCGCTGATCCGCTGCAGCGCCTCGGACACGTTGTTGTCGGGCAGCTTGCCGATGTCTTCTGCGACGATCGAATCGATGATCTGGCTGGCGTTGCGCTTGCGCGCCTGTGCGCTGCGCAAGCTGGCGCGGACGCCGGTAACCACGATGTCCGCATCCGCATCCGCATTCGCAACGTCGCCGCTCGGTGCGACGGTACCCGCCTGCGCGCCCTGATCGATCGGTGACGGGGCGACCTCTTCGGCCGTGTCGGGGACGATAGCGGGCGCCTGCTGGGCGCTCGCGGCTACCGTGAATGCCGAGACGATTGCGAGGGCAGATGCCCCGCTTGCCAGCGCCTTGAGTACACAAGCCGAACGGAATTTTACGCGGTTCAAACACCATCTCCCCAGGATACCGAACGGACCACCGCTCGAAATTTGTGCCGCATTTTGAGCCATGAAGCGCTCTGCGGTCGAAGTGTGGTATCGGTATCAATGGACAAATTGTCTGACAAGTCATATTTTTGAGAGAGAATTCTGTTGATCTGTAGCGCGGACCTGCAATTATACGACAAATTTGCCGCTTTGGCGAAGTTTGCGGTACCATAACGGGCACAGACCCGCGGAGAGGATTTCAATGCATATCGCCCCATCCCGTGTCGTCACGCAGCCGTCCTACGATTCCCGCAGCACGGTATCGCCGGTCTGGTCGCGCCTGATCGCGCGATTTGCCGTTGGGGTTTCGCTGGCGACGATTGCGACGAGCGGGTTCGCAGCGCCGATCGCGACGGTCGACCGCAACGGCAGCCTGGTTTCGGTCGCGGCCTATGCCCCCAACATCGTCCGCGTGACGATCGCGACCGACCGCGGGCAGGTCGACGCCCCCCCCGGCGACGGTCCCAACGCCAAGCCCGATGCCGCGGGCTGGACGCACCGCAACGACGCAGGCGCCGATATCTTCACGTCCGCTGCGCTGTCGCTTTCGGTCGATGCCAAGCCATGGCCTAAGGCCCCCACGCAGATGGAGCGCTATTTCGCGCCATCGCTGCCGCCGGTGTCGGTAACGATCCGCAAGCCCGACGGCACGATGCTGACGCAGATGACCGGGTGGGAGATGGGGCCGCATACCGTCAACGGCGAAAAGACGTTCCGCGTCGGCGCAAGCTTCGCCTCCCCCGCCGACGAGCATTATTACGGGCTGGGCCAGAACCAGGAAGGCAAGCTCGACCTGCGCGGCCGGACGATCGACTGCCGCCACAATTACGATGCGCCCGCGGGCGAGACGGTCTGCGTGCCGTTCATGGTCACCAACAAGGGCTATGGCATCGTCTGGGACAATCCATCCTCGACCGTCGTGTCCCCCGGCCTCCACAGTGCGACGCACTGGCAGTCGGAAGTCGGCGAGCGCGTCTCGTTCTTCGTCATCACGGGCGCGACCACCGACGAGATCTATGCCGGCTACGCCACGCTGACCGGGACGACCCCGCTGCCGCCAAAGGCCGCGTTCGGGCTTATCCAAAGCAAGGCGCGGTACGAGACGGAGAAGGAACTGCTCGGCATCGCTGACGGGTATCGCAGCCGTGGCCTGCCGCTCGACATCATGGTGCTCGACTGGTTCTACTGGTCGCGCATGGGTCAGCTCGACATCGACCGCACCTATTTCCCCGATCCCAAGGGCATGAACGACAAGCTCAAGGCGATGGGGATGCACTCGATCATCAGCGTCTGGCCCCGGTTCGAAAAGGAATCGCGCTACTTCAATCTGCTGTCGAGCAAGTCCTGGCTGCTGAAGGACAAGGATGGCAACGCCGTCGACGGCCTGCCGATCCGGTCCGATCGTGCAGGCGCCTTGCTCGACAGCACCAACCCCGACGCGCGCAACTGGTTCTGGGAGCGGATCCGCGACAATATCGCCAGCCAGGGCTTCGACTGGTTCTGGCTCGACGAGACCGAGCCCGATCTCGTGCCCGACGGCAGCTTCTATTCGATCGGCTCGGGCGACCGTTATCACAATGTCTTCCCGCTGCTCCACACGATGAGCGTCGCGGACGGGTCGGCACGGGATCGCCCCACGATGCGCAACCTGATCCTGTCGCGCGCCGCCTATCTGGGCGCCCAGCGCAATGGCGGGCTGTTCTGGTCGTCGGACATCAAGTCGACCTGGGAAGCGCTGCACCGGCAGGTGCCCGCCGGGCTCGGCTTCACCGCGAGCGGCATGGCCTATTGGGGCAGCGATATCGGCGGCTGGCAATGGCCGAACGGGCCCAAGGCGACCCGTCCGGTATTGCTCGATCCGGCAGGCGCGACCGCGATGGCGCCCGACTATGCGGATTATCCCGAGCTGTTCACGCGCTGGTTCGCCTATAGCGTGTTCACGCCGACCTTGCGGATCCACGGCCAGCGCCCCGCCACCGCGCTCTGGGAATATGGGACCGCGGCCGAACCCGTTCTCGCGAACTTCCTGAAGCTGCGCTATTCGCTGATGCCGTACATCTATTCGCTCGGGCGCCACACCTACGAGAGCAATGCGCCGATGATGCGCGCGCTGTTCATGGATTTCCCGAACGATCCCAACGTCGCCGACATGGGCGATGAATATATGTTCGGCCCCGCCTTCCTCGTTGCCCCTGTCACCGAACAGGGCAAGACCATTCGCCAGGTCTATCTGCCGGCCGGGGCAGACTGGTATGATTACTGGACCAACCAGCGCTTTACCGGTGGGCAGACCGTCACCGCGAACGCAGCGATCGACAGGATCCCGCTGTTCGTGCGCGCCGGGTCGATCATCCCGATGGGCGTCCAGGTCCCCAGCACCGCGACGGCGCAGTCGCTGGAGGCCATTCGCGTGTATCCCGGCGCGGATGCCAGTTTCGCACTCTACGACGACGACGGCGTGACCAACGATTACCGGACCAAGGGCGGACGCAAGGCGACCCTCCGCTGGGACGACAAGAGCCGGCGCCTGACCGCGTCGGGCAAGCTGCCGACCGGGCAGGACGCCGGATCCCTGGTCCAGATCGTGGCGCCGAAATGATCCGTATCCGCGTCACCGCACGGCTCCTGACCGGGTTGCCGACGGCAGCGGGCGCGCGCGTTGACGGCGCGCCCGTCAGATCCGTCGCAACCCCGTGAGCATCGACCTCAGCCGTCGGTCGGTTCTCGCCGGTATCGCTGCACTCGGACCCGCAACGCATGCGCTCGCACAGAGCCCGATGGGGCTGGCGCGGGGCCCGGTGCAGCCGACCTGGCAATCGCTGGTCGATCACTATCGCTACCCCGAATGGTTCCGCGATGCTAAGCTCGGCCTGTGGTCGCATTGGGGCCCGCAATCGGTGCCCGAGCAAGGCGACTGGTATGGTCGCTTCATGTATATGCAGGGCCATCCAGCGTACGAACATCACCTCAAGACCTATGGCCATCCGACCCGATCGGGAATGATGGAGGTGATGAACCGCTGGACCGCGGCGCGCTGGGATCCCGACGCGCTGATCGCCCGCTATGCCAAGGCGGGCGCGAGATATTTCGTCTCGCTCGCCAATCATCACGACAATCTCGACTGCTACGACAGTCGCTATCACGCCTGGAATTCACTCCGCGTCGGGCCGAAGCGCGACGTCGTCGGCATCTGGGAAAAGGCCGCGCGCAAGGCCGGGCTGAAGTTCGGTGTCTCGAACCATGCGGCGCATAGCTGGCACTGGTATCAGACCGCCTATGGCTATGATCCGGTCGGGCCGCGCAAGGGACAGCGCTACGACGCGTTCACGCTCCGCGCCGCCGATGGCCACGGTACATGGTGGGACGGGTTAGATCCGCAGCAGCTCTATACGGGCGCGCACGCGGTCCTGCCGAACGGAATCGACACCATTGCGGCGATGAACGCATGGCACGATGCGCATGACGGCCAGTGGATCGAGACGCCGCCGCCGAACGACCCGTCCTATGCCGCGAAATGGCTGCTCCGGCAGACCGACCTGATCGACAAGTACAAGCCGGATTTCTGCTATTTCGACGATTACGAGCTGCCGTTCGGCCCGATCGGGCTCCAGGCGGCGGCGGATTACTATAACCGGTCGATCGCTTGGCACGGCAAGATCGATGTCGTGCTGACCGCCAAGCAGCTGAAACCCTATGCCCGGTTTGGCCTGGTCCAGGACGTCGAACGCGGCTTCACCGACCATCTGTGGGACGAGCCGTGGCAGACCGATACGTGTATCGGCGACTGGTTCTACAACGTCGCCCGCCTGAACGACAAAAGCTACAAGACCGCCGAGCAGGTCATCCAGCGGCTTGCCGACGTGGTGTCGAAGAACGGCAATCTGCTGCTCTCGATCCCGCAGCCCGGCGACGGCTCGATCGACGGCGAGGAGGAAAAGATCCTCGACGGCATGAGCCGCTGGATCGCGATCAACGACGAGGCGATCTTCGGCTCGCGACCGTGGCGGATCTACGGCGAAGGCCCGACCAAGCTGCAGACGGGGATGCAGAACGAGCAGTCTGCGGGGGTGTTCACGCCGCGCGACGTGCGCTTCACCACGAACAAGGGCGCGCTCTATGCGCTGTTCCTCGGCTGGCCACGCGGCGACGTGACGATCGAGGCCCTCGCACGCCACCGCTTCGCCGACGGCGTCGTCGAGCGCGTCACGTTGCTCGGCGGCGACCGCATAGCGCACCGCCGCGACCCGCACGGCCTGCATTTCGCAATGCCTGCCGACCGCGGTGACGGCTTCGTTCCGGTCGTGAAAATCGAGGGCCGCGGCCTGGTCTAGGGCGTCGCGTTTCTCGGGGCTCGGCCATTGCTCGCCCTCGAGCGGGCGTTCGAAGATCGAATACGCGGTCGCCACCAGCTTCCCAGCCAGTTATATCCGGAGAAACCTGGGTAGCGCAGCGCCAAACTTCTTGGCGGGGCGGGATGAAAGGATGACGAGGGGTGAGCAATCTGGACTGGGCGCGCCCGCTTGCCGAGCGTGCGCGGGTGGACTCAGCAACGTTCGAAGCCGAGATCCTGAACCGTGGTGAGCCGGTCGTCCTGCGTGCTCAAGTCTCCGCCTGGCCGTCCGTCGCGGCGGCACGCGGCGGCGCCCGGCACGCGGCGCAATACATGGAGAAGTTCGACGGCGGTGTCCCTGTTCAGGTGATGGCGGGGCGGCCGGAGATACAAGGCCGCTTCTTCTACGATGATGCCGTCCAGGGCTTCAACTTCAACCGTCAGATGGTTCCGTTGCAGTTGCTGTTGTCGGAATTGCTTCGGTTTGAAAACGATCCCACGGCGCCCGTCCTCTATGCTGGGTCTGCGCCGACAGGACAGCTCCTGCCGGGCTGGAGCGAGGCAAACCCGCTCGACCTGACGCTGCCTGGCGCGAAGGCGCGGGTGTGGATCGGCAACGCGACCCGGATTTCGACGCATTACGACGGCTCAGCGAACCTCGCGTGCGTCGTGGCGGGCCGTCGCCGCTTCGTCCTGTTCCCGCCCGAACAGCTCGAAAATCTCTATGTCGGGCCGCTCGACCACACGATGGCGGGGCAGCCGGCGAGCATGGTCGACCCTGATGAACCCGACCTGGAACGCTACCCGCGCTTTGCCGAGGCGATGCGCCATGCGCTGGTCGCGGACCTGGGGCCGGGCGACGCGATCTTCATTCCGGCACTGTGGTGGCACAATGTGCGCTCGTACGAGCCGCTCAACATATTGGTGAATTATTGGGCAGAAGGGACCGAGGCGACGAGCCCGTTTACCGCGATGATCCATGCGCTGATGGCGGTACGCGACCTACCGCCGCGCGAGCGCGCGGTCTGGCGGAAATGGTTCGATCATTATGCGTTCGACGACGCGGCCGACCGGGTTGCCGATCACCTGCCCGAGGCAGCACGCGGCGTGCTCGGGGCGGCGTCGCCATCGCGGACGGATCGCATCAAGCAGTATCTGCTCCACGCACTAGGCGCGCGATAAGCCCTCCCGGCGTCACCTCTGCCAGCCGGGCGTCAAACCGCAGGGTGACCAATCTGGTCGAGGAACTGCTGGTGCGAGGGCATACGGTCGACCGCCAGCCGCATCGCATTTGCGATGTGCGCCATGCGCTTGTCGAGTTCGCCTTCGGGCAGCAGATCGGCGAGTGGATGGTAGCGCCTTGGAACAAGCCCCTGCCCGTGCATGACCGCGAGCCAGCTCGTCTCGCTGAACAGTTCATTGTCGTGGCGATATAACCGGCCATTCTCGCGAAATATCGCGATGCGCTCTCCGAGCGACGTGGGCAACGCCATGCTGCGGCAGTACCGCCACAACGGCGAATCATCGCGGGTCGTGGTGGCATAATGCAGGATGATGAAGTCGCGCACCTGCTCATATTCGACACGCGTGCGGCGATTATAATAGTCGATGTCGTGCTGGTTGAAGCGACGGTCCGGAAAGTTGGTGAGCAGGCGCGCAATGGCCGACTGGATCAGGTGGATCGACGTCGATTCGAGCGGTTCGAGAAAGCCGTTCGCCAGACCGAGCGCCACGACGTTGCGGTCCCAGGCCTTGTGCCGGACGCCGGCCTTGAACCTTATGAAGTTCGGCTCGGACAAGGGGTCCCCATCGAGCGCGGCGTTGAGGCCGGCAAGTGCTTCATCATCGCTCAAGTGATCGGAGCAGTAGACATAGCCGTTGCCGGTGCGGGACTGGAGCGGGATGCGCCATTGCCAGCCGGCCGCCTTGGCGGTGGCGCGGGTGTACGGAAGCGGGTCGGTGGTCCGGCGGCAGGCGCGCGCCACCGCGCGATCGCAGGGCAGCCAATGGCTCCAGTTCTCGAAGCCGGCGCCAAGCGCCTCGCTGATCAGGAGACCGCGAAAGCCCGAACAGTCGATGAACAGGTCGCCCGCGACGCGGCTGCCGTCCTCCAGTGTCACCGCCTGGACATGACCATTGCCGCTGTCGAGGGTGACATCGACGATACGCCCTTCGGTGCGCCGCACGCCACCGGCCTCGGCCCGCTCGCGCAGGTAGCGGGCGTAGAGCGATGCGTCGAACTGGAACGCGTAACTGATCGTCCCGAGCGGCGAGCCAGCGCGGCTGTGATCGGGCCGCTGAAATCGCTGGGCCCGCGCGGCATCGGCGCCGATGCTGAATCGGTCGAGATCGAGAGCCCCGCCGAGCTGAGCCTGACGCAGCCAGAAATGATGGAAGTGCAAACCCTCCATTTCCTGACCATAGGTGCCGAACGGATGAAAATAGCGGTCGCCGATGCGACCCCAATCGACGAACTCGATCCCCAGCTTGAACGTCGCGGCCGTGCGGCGGACGAAGTCGTCCTCGTCGATCCCGAGCAGCCGATTGAAATATTGCAGGTGCGGGATGGTCGCTTCGCCGACGCCGACCGTGCCGATCGCCTCTGATTCGATCAGCTCGATCTCGACCGCGCGACCCAGGACGCGGGACAGGGCTGCAGCCGCCATCCAGCCGGCGGTGCCGCCACCGACCACCACGATCCTGCGAATGGCAAGTTCGTCCATCGCTCAGCCCTCCGTCGCGGCGCAGTAGGACGCGATGAAGCTCGCATGTGTCGGCATGCGCGATGCAGCGTCCTTCATCGCCGACGCCATGGATTGCAGGCTGTTCGCCACGTCGCGCGCGGGCAGCGCCTCGACGATCGGATCGCATCGTTTGGGCATGATTCCCTGGCCCAGCATCACCGCCACCCAGCTCGGGCGGGCAAAAAGCTCGTCATCATAGCGGAAGATGCGCCCCGTTTCGCGGAACAGCTCCATCTTGTGCTGGAGGCTGTCGGGCACGCTCATTCTCCGGCAATAGCGCCAGAACGGCGTATCGTCCCTGTTCGTCGCGACATAGTGCAGCACGATAAAGTCGCGCACCTGCTCGAATTTCTTCTGCATGTAGCGGTTATATTCTACTCTGAGTATATCGGGAATATCCCCGTTGGGGAAAAGCGATATGAAGCGGCTGATTCCTTCCTGGATCAGATACAGCGACGTCGACTCAAGCGGCTCCAGAAAACCAGCGGCAAGCCCGATCGCGATACAATTGCCGCGCCAGAACTGCCGCCGGTGCCCCGCCTTGAAACGGATCGCGCGGGGCTCTGCAAGAAGCGCGCCCTCGACCCCCTTGCGCAGGACCCTCTCCGCTTCGTCATCGTCCATGAAGCTGCGGCTGTAGATATGGCCATTGCCCACGCGGCGTTGCGTCGGGATCCGCCACTGCCAACCGGCGGGGCGCGCCGTGGACCGGGTATAGGGCGGGGGCGGTCCGACATGCGCGCTTGGCACCGCCAGCGCGCTGTCGCACGGCAGCCACGCGCTCCAGTCGACGAAATCGATGTCCAACGTCTGCCCAGTCAGCAGCGCGCGAAATCCCGTGCAGTCGAAGAAGAAGTCGCCCTTGACCTGCGCGCCCGAGTCCATCGTCACGGCCGCGATGCCGTCGCCCTGCGCGGTCCGTTGAACCGCATTCACCACGCCCTCGACGCGCTTGACGCCCCGCTTCTCGGCGTAACGCCGCAGATATCGCGCGTACAGCGTCGCATCGAAGTGATAGGCATAGCGAAGGTGCGAGAACACCGATCGCGGGTTCGGGTCAGGCAGGGCGAAGCGACCCGCGCCGGCGGCAACCGCGGAGAGGCTGTAGTCCTCGATCGGTGCCGTGCCGCCATCCCTTCTGAGGCGCAGCCAATATTGGTGGAAGTCGATCCCCTCCATGTCGACACCGTGCTGACCAAAGGGATGAATGTAGCGGTCGCCCTTGTGACCCCAGTCGACGAACTCGATCCCGAGTTTGAACGTCGCGTCGGTGGCACGCATGAACTCGGCTTCGCTGATGCCGAGCATCTGGTTGAAGACCAGCATGTCCGGAATGGTGGCCTCTCCGACACCAACGGTGCCGATCGCATCGGACTCAATGACCGTGATGGACACGTCCTTGGTTTGAACAAGGCTGGAAAGCGCGGCGGCGGTCATCCAGCCGGCTGAGCCGCCGCCGACGATGACGATGGATCCTAGGCGGGCCTGCGTCATTTTCGTGGATCCTGGCGGAGATAGCGTTCCAGCTGCGTCATATAGACGTGGTTCGACGGCAACGCGGCGGCGGCACTCGCGACCTGCTGTGCCGCATCGTCGAGATAGCGGCGGACCCGTTTGGCATCGGCGCGGTCCGCCAGACGATCATGGCGTCGCGGACGTCGGCCGATACCGAAGTGCATGATCAGCCAGTCCTCGGGATGAAAGGGTTCGAGATCGTAGGAGACGAGCAATCCGCGTTCGGCGAACATCGCGAGCTTGTGCTCAAGCTCAGCGTCTGGCGTGTCGCGCGCCGCGCGCCAGAAATCGCTGTCCGGCAGGGCGGACGTTTCGAGAAGCGCGCGGGTGAAGCGCATCGCATGATCGTGATCTTCGCCATGCCTGCGGTTATACTCGCGTTCTTCGACGGTCATCGACGCAGTCGAAACGGGGATCAGCGTCATCAGCCGTTCGATGTCGCGTTCGAGCAGCATCATCGGCGCCGGTGTGAGGGGCTCGACGATGCCGGCCGCGTGCCCGATACCGACACAGTTCCCCGCCCAGGCCCGTCGGCGCCGCCCGAGCGTCGCAGACGTGCTCAGCTTGCCTATCGTGTTGCACGACGCAGTTGCATCGGAGACCGTCAGCGATCGCGTCGATCCGCGCAGCGGGGTCTGTGCCGCCCAGCCCTTGTCGTGAAACGACACGCTGCGGACCGGCGGGCCGAGCCGGGCCTCGGCCACGTCGTCTGCGGAAATCTGAAGCTTCCGCCCGCCCAGCCACGCGGGATCGAGCCGGGATAGGAGTTCGGCCGACGGTCCGCTGCAATCGAGATACAGGTCGGCCGTCATCATGTCGGCACCGTCGAGCGCGATGCCAGTGATCACTCCGTCGCACACCCCGACCCGGCTCAGCGCCCCCTTCAGATGGTGGATGCGGCCGGGCGGTACGGCGGCGGCAAAACACCGGGCGTGGCTTGCAGGGTCGAAATGGTAGCCATATTCGGCACGCGCCAGTGGCTGCTGACCGGCCGCGCCGGGTGATCGCGGGGGATGCGCAAACGTGCCCCGACTTCCCGCGACGGCACCGAGAAGAAACGGATCGAGCCGCGTCATGCCCTGCTGTACCAGATACTGGTGCATCAGGACGCCGTCGATCACCGGCAGCGTCAGGTTGAAGCACTGGATCCAGGATCGCCCGCCTTCGGCCCAATGCACATATTTGCTGCCCCAGGAAAAGGCGGCGGAACTGCCGAGTACGAGAGCGGGCTCGGTGACACCGGCCGCCAGATTGAACGCATAGCTGCCTGGACCGGAGACGGTGCCGTAGAAAAGGTCGGTGCGCCGGTGATCGCTATCGATCTCAGCAAGCGTGATCCGCACCGTGTCCGGCAGCTGGCGCGCAAGCGTCGCCACCGTCATCCAGGCGGCAAGCCCTCCACCGCAGACCACGATGTGCCTGATGTTGTTACCCGGCGTAAATGCAACAGGTGTTCCCGGTGCACCGATCAAGCCCCGGCAACGGCCAGACGCGCCGCTCCTCCGCTTTCCCGGATAAAGGCGGTGTGCTCGGGTGTCCGCCGTACCGCAGCATCTACCTTCGCGCGCACGTCCATTGCTCTGGCCGTCAGAGCATCGACGCTCATGTTCTCGACGCGCGGATCATGCCGGTCGGGAACGATATTCTGACCCAGGAACACCGCGACCCAGCTCGGCGACAGGAAGAGGCCGAATTCGTATTGGATCAGGTGACCGCGGGCACGCCACGCGTCGATCCGCTCGGACAGGCTGTCGGGAAGGCGGAGGTTGCGGAAATGCCGCCACATCTCGGAGTCGGCGCGTTGCGTCGCGACGTAATGCAGCAGCAGGAAGTCGCGGATGCGCTCATAGTGAAGGCCGATGCGACGGTTATATTCGGCGATGTCGCGCGCCGCGAATCCCTTGTCCGGAAAGACCGCCAGCAGTTCGGTAATGCCATCCTGGATCAGGTTGATCGACGTCGACTCGAGCGGCTCGAGGAAGCCGCCTGCCAGCCCGATCGCCACGACGTTCTTCTTCCAGAACTCGCGTCGCCGACCCGTCGTGAACGACAGCCGGCGCGGCTCTGCCTGCATCGGTGCGTCGAGCCCCGCAACAAGCTGATCATGTGCCTCGTCGTCGGAAATGAAGCTGCTGCAATAGACATGGCCGTTGCCGACACGGTGTTGCAGCGGGATCCGCCACTGCCACCCCGCGGTGCGCGCGGTCGCCCGGGTGAACGGGCGCAGCGCACCATTGCTTTCCGTCGGGACCGCGATCGCCCGATTGCACGGCAGCCATGCGCTCCAATCGTCATAGCCGCTTTGCAGGGCGGTCTCGATCAGTAGCCCTCGAAACCCCGAGCAGTCGATGAACAGGTCGGCGGATAGCGTCGTGCCGTTCGTCAGCACGACATCGCGCACAAACCCGGTTTCGCCATCCTGTACGACCCTGACCACCTTCCCCTCGATGCGCGACACCCCCCTTTTCTCGGCAAAGCCTCGGAGAAATTTCGCATAGAGCCCCGCGTCGAACTGGTAGGCGTACCCGAACGTGGACTCTACGGCGTCCAGGTCACCCGAGGGCCGTCGAAAGCGGCCCTGCTCCGCGGCGATGACCGGGTAACTATATTCGTCGATCCGGCTCCGGTCTCCCGATTGGCGCAGCTTCAGCCAGTATTGATAGAACGGTACGTCGTTGGTCGTCGGCCCGAAATCACCGAACGGGTGGATATATCGATCGCCGCGGCGGCCCCAGTCGCAAAACTCGATGCCCAGTTTGTAGGTGGCCTCGGTCGCCCGCATCATTTCCGCTTCGTCGATGCCGAGCGCGAGGTTGAATGCTCGAATATGCGGTAGCGTCGCTTCGCCAACGCCCACGGTGCCGATCTCGTCCGACTCGACCAAAGTGATCGATATCGGGAGCCCCGCCAGCTTGGCCGCCAAGGCGGCCGCGGCCATCCATCCTGCGGTGCCGCCCCCGACAATGCAGATGCTGCTAATGTCAGACTGTTCTGCCACGAACGCCCACCACGTATCTTGCGGGTGCACCACAATATGGCATCGCCGCTGCCCCTCCTGTTCCCCGCGCCTATTGGCGCCTTACGCCTGATTAAAGCCTGAGCGCGGGAAGGCAAGCGCGGTCGCGAACGTCGGCAAGTGATTAAAAGACAAGCATTCTGTCGCAATATTCAGGTCTTGATTGTCGCAGAAAGCGGACGTAGCATTACTCTTACATTTGACGACCGGTCGTGATGAAGAGCTCAAAAGCTCAGATCACTTAGAAGCTGGCGCAGGTGAGGAGGAAGCCCGGGACAAACCGGACAAAGAGGGGATGCTGTGATGCAAAATTCGGTTTTTCCGGCGTTATCAAGCTCGACCAAGCGCTTTCTGCTTTCGACTTCGGCGCTCTCGATAGCGTTGATCGGGTCACCAGCCATGGCCCAGACGGTTTCGTCCCCGGCAAACGAGCAGACCTCGCCGCCGAAATCCGGCTTGCCGGATACCGACCCGGCGACCGCGCCTCAGACTACCGAGCTCGACGAGACGACGACCGAGGACATCGTCGTAAGGGGCATCCGCGCCGCACTCGAAAGCGCGAAAGACATCAAGCGCAACGCCGACACGGTCGTCGACTCGATCACAGCGTCCGACATCGCCACCTTACCCGATCTGTCGGTGGCAGAGGCGCTCGGGCGCGTCCCGGGCGTGACGATCTCGCGCTTCGCGACCGGCGGCGCGTCGCCCGACTTCCCCTCACCCGAAGGCCAGGGCAACCTGATCCGCGGCCTGGGCTTTGTCCGCTCCGAGTTCAACGGCCGCGACGCGTTCAGCGCCAATGGCGGGCGTGTGCTCGATTTCTCGAGTATTCCGCCCGAGCTGATCGGCGCAGTCGATGTGTACAAGAACCAGACGGCCGATCTCATCGAGGGCGGCATCAGCGGCACGATCAACCTGCGCACCCTGGAACCATTCGATCGCCAGAAGCCGTTTCTCGCAATCTCGGCGGACAATACCTACACCGATCTTCGCAAGAAGTCGTCGCCGTCGGGCAGCATCACGGGCGGCAGCAGATGGAAGACGGGGATCGGCGAATTCGGCGTGGTAGCGTCGGTTTCACGGTCAAAGCTGAGTTCGCGTATCAACGGCTGGCAGCAGAATTCGCCGTTTCCACGCGTGCTCGACGCAACCGGCAATGTTCCGCAGACAAGCCTGACCGGCGCGGCGAAGCTGTCCGAGTTCACCGGCGTCGATCCGTCACGCATCCTTGGTACGACGCCGGGATTTCAGTTGCGTACGAACGATGTCGATCGTGATCGTCGAAGCTATTACGGCGCACTGCAGTGGAAGAATGACACGCTGCAACTCACGGCCAAGTATATCCGGGTTGAGGAGGACACGGACAGCATCGAGCGGACGTTCGAGTGGTTCCCCGAGCACGATACGGGCACGACGGCGGGGATCAGCAACCTCAGCGTGAAGCCTGGTTTCGGGTCCGACGGTGTCGCGATGTGCAGCGGCGCGGGCGGCTTCCCCTCGAACCCGGGCGACTGCGAGACGCTGATCCCGATCCGCGGCGGTCTGATGGAGTCGGGTTTCGTCACGAACCGGATCGATGCCTGGACGGGCGCGGTCGGATCGCCGGTCGGATCGCTCGGCATCGGCAGGACGGAAGAGAGCAAGACCGAGGATTTCAGCCTCAATCTGCGGTGGCAGCCGACCGAACGCCTGCTGGTGACGGTCGACGGGCAATATACCAAGGCAAGCGCACGGCAGCGTCAGATCTGGGGCGGCTTCAACACCTATCTCGACTGGCAGATTGCGCCCGATCTCGATAACCCGCGGATCGCCTTTTCGGTCAACCCGGCCCATCGCTTCAATCCGGGCAATACGCGCTTCAGCGGTGACAGCGATGCCAATCCGCTCGCGTCGCCGACATCGTCCGGCGATCTGAACGGCGCGACCTGGCAATTTGCGGCCGACCAGTTCCAGGTCGGCAAGGGCGATCTCTACGCCTTCCGTGCCGATACCGCGTACGACGTGTCGGGGAGTGACGGCCTTGCCGGCTGGTTCGACAGCGTCAAATTCGGCGGTCGCTACTCCGAGCGGAGCCAGACGAACTCGGAAATGGCGCTGAACTGGGGTGCCATTTCGCCTGCATGGGATGGTCGCGGCGGTTACGGCGTGGTCGGCACCTTTCAGGAGCCCACCAAGGCTGCAGAAGCCATCAGCTTCGCCAACTTCTTCCGGGGCGGCGTGGTCGAAGGGCCGAACCAGACCTTCGTCTTTGCGAACTCCGCACTTCTCAACGACTATTCCGCATTCCGCAAATATCTGAACGCAGAGCCGCAGCTGGCCAACGGCAATTACAACTGGGTGCCCAGGGGTACGGACGACGGCAGTAAATTCGGGGTTCCCATATTCCGCCCCGAGGACACGTCCAATATCACGGAGCAGACGGCGAACGCGTACGCTCGCCTTGATCTCAAGCACGAGTTCGACAACGGCATGTCGATCGCCGCAAACTTCGGCGTCCGATACGTCCGCACCAAATTGCGATCGACCGGGTTCCAGGCGTTCCGGCCATTCGTGGCCGATGCCCAGACACCCGCGTTTGCCGACACCGATGGCGATGGCGTTCTTGAGCGGACCAGAACCGATGATGCGGAGAGCCGCGACGATCCCGCGGACTTCCTGCCCCAGTCAATCGCGTACGGGGCTCAGGCGGCTGTACCGATCAGCTTCAAGCAGACCAACGAGAACTGGCTTCCGTCCTTCAACCTGCGCTGGAATGTCGACTCGCAGCAACTCGTCCGATTCGCGTACAGCAAGGGGCTGAGCCGGCCGAACGTACAGGACCTGCGTGCGTCGCAGGAATATGTCGTGACTACGAACCGCGTGAACTTCCCACCGATCACCGATGAGAATGACCCGCTGTTCGGCATTGATCGTGGTGCCCAGAACATCACGGCTGGCGACATCCGCGTGAATCGCGGAAATCCGCTGCTGCGACCGACCACGGCCGACAGCTTCGATCTCTCGATCGAGCGCTATTTCCGCGGGGGATATTTCTCCGTCGCCGGATTCTACAAGAGCTTGTCGAATATCGTCACGAATGGCGATCTGGCGTTGGGAACGACGATGCTTGACGGGCAGACGGTCAATATCATCTACAATGGTCAGGTGAATCAGGCCAAAGCGAAGGTCAAAGGCATCGAGGTCAGCTACCAGCAGTTCTTCGACAAATTGCCGGGCGTGCTGAGCCATCTCGGCTTCCAGGGGAATTATACCTATATCGACTCGTCGACGACACCGCCTGCGAACGGCGTCGACAGTGATGGCGACGGGAATGTCGATGACCAGACGACCTTCTTCCGGTTCGGCGTCGATGATCTTCTCGGACAATCCGATCACATCCTCAACGTAGTCGGAATTTACCAGGACTCCGCGCTCGAGATGCGTCTGGCGTATAACTGGCGCTCGAAATACCTCACGACCTACCGCGACTATGTGACAGGCAACCCCGTCTATAACTCAGCGGCCGGGTTCCTTGACGCTTCGGTTCGATACAGAATCGGCCCCCTGACGCTGCGCACGTCGGTCGCCAACATCCTCGACACGAAAAGCAAGGCGCGCGTTCAAATCGACCAGAGCGGACAATTGTATGATCGGTTCAGTTTCCTGAACGATCGGCGAATCGTCTTCGGCATCCTGTTGCAGTATTGAAGCTATGCGATCGGGACGGTCGAAACCGTCCCGATCTTCTTTCGTGATGGAGGGCATGATGAAATATGCAGTCCTGATAGTAGCGGCGCTGATCTGCACCCCGGCTGCTGCGCAGAAGGGGTATAAAGCAGCGAAGGCGGCAAGTGACGTTGGTTATCAGTCGTCCGTTGGCACTGACGGCAGGGTGACCATCGTCTACACCGGCGCGAAGGGCGCAAAGCCCGATGATGTCGCGAAATTCGCCATGTTGCGGGCGGCGGAACTCACCCAGGATGCCGGTAAGGAGTGGTTCGCCGTCATCAAGGCCGAGACGCGCGACCTTGCTGCCGGTGGCGGCTCCGACCTGCGCGACAAAACTGGCCCAAGCTTTTCTACAGGGACCGGCGCCAGCGCTTCGATGGGGTCGGCCAGTCAGGCGGGCAGCCCTCCAGGGGTGGCCGATGCAGCCGTGCCAAATGGCCCTACGACGGGTGGTTTTGGCGGCGGTGACGTTCCCTACCAGGTGCTGGAACGCTGGCGTCCGAGCCAGTCTGCGCAGACCACGGTCGTGATCCAGATGGGATCGGGCGACCAGGCCACATTCCCAGGACTCAACGTACAGCCGACAATCTACGCCGCTGCGGACGTGATCGAACAGATACGGGGAAAACGCAAATAACGAGCAGCGTGCCGATCGGACACCCTCGATCGACCGGTACACTGGTCGCTAACACCCCCCCTTGGGGCGGCGCACGGCCGCCCCGTTTTTTCGTGAGACGCAGGCTCGGTCGGGTCGGGCGGCTCCGACTTTCGGCGATCGACTATCGGCGATCCTGACAAACCAATGCGAGAGAATGCCAGCGGGCGCCGGATGAGACGCGCCCCCGTTTTTCCCCTCGATTTGGAGCCGGGATCCGCAATCGGAATGGACGGGTGAAGCAGCAAATCATTGGCATTCTTAATACGGGCGCGGTGGTGACGCATGGGAAGCTATGACAGAGAGGCCGGGAATGCAGGCGATTGTTCGGCCGCATCTGCAGATCAAAGCCCCCCTGTCGCACGACCGCTCAGATAGTCGGCTCGCCGGTGAGATACGGATCGACCGGCACCTCCGCCGGAACCGATACCCGCGGCACCGCCCTTGACGCTGCCGCAGCGAGCCATTCGTCGCCGCCGTCCCTGCGCCGGGTGGAGCCGTCACCGCGTGTCGAGACGCGCCCGTAGATCGGTCGCTCGCGGTCCGATGGTGAGCCCGCGAACGTCGCGGCGATGTTGCCGTAGGTCGACGGGTCGCGACCGTCGAGGCTGAGCCGGTCGTTGAGATAGCAGGCTGTGGACCATGCCGCTTCCGGGCTGGGCGTCATCGCGATGATGCGTTTGCCCCAGTACATCCGCAGATTGTTGTGCATCCAGCCGTCGACCAGGAACTGCTTCTGGCAGGCGTTCCAGGTCTCGTCGCGCGTTTCGCCGTGAAGCATCGCGCTCAACGTCTCCAGCTCGGGTCGGGGATCGGCGGCATGCTCTGCGAGCGTGTCGACTGCCCAGCCGGCGATGCGGTCGTAGCGCTCCGGCGCGGCAAGAGCCCGCGCCTGGTAGTGGAACCACTCGCGCCATCCGAGGAGCTCGTCGGCGAACTTTGCCTTGTGCTTGCTGCCTGCATCAGCCGCGGAGACCGCGGCCATCACCTCGCGCGGGCCCAGCACGCCAAAGTGCAGATAGGGCGACAATCCGCTGGCGCCGTCCGCGCGCGTGGCGTCGTTGCGCGCTGCGGCATAGCCGGGCAGCACCTCGGTCAGCAGCCGCCGCAGCCGTTCCTCTGCCGCACCCCGCCCGGCCGGGTGCATGTCGCTGACCGGCACCGTATGATCGATCGCGAGACTGGTCACCAGCGCGTCGAGATCGCATGTGTTCAACCTGTCCGGCGTGAAGGGCAGAGTCCCGGCGTAAGCGGGCTGTTCCGGCACCGACGCCTTCGTCTCGGCCCAGTTGAGGCGCTCCGGTTCGTGGCGTCGCAGAAAGCCCGACCGTCCACGGACGTCGTCGCCAAGAACGGCCGGGGGCACCAGACAAGCAGCCTCGACCGCGTAGACCGGTGCGGCGGCGCGGGCAGCGACCCTATCGGACTGCCAGCGGGCGACGAAGGTCGGCTGGTCCTCCAGCACAATCGCCGCCGCATCGGCGCCAAGCCGGTGCACGAGACCCTTTTCACGGTGCCCAGCCCGATCGACGTGGTGAACGCAGGCCAGACCACGCTTCGTGCACCCGGTACCAAGGTCGCGGCTCGCCGCCAGGATAAAGTGATGCAGCCGGTCGGAGGCATAGGGATAATCCTCGCGCACGCCGTGGTACACCAGGACCGGCACGCCGAGCGCGTTGCCGAGCAGAATGCTCGCGTCAATCACCGGATTGTCGCGTGCCCGCAGCGCCTGTTGCAGCCAGCACAGGACGTATCGGCCGCTAGCGTTCACCGCGCGGTCGTTCAGCGCCCGCACGCGCGGCGCTTCTCGCCAGTCGTGAAGACCGGCAGGCAGAACGGCCGTCACCATCCCATGCTGCCCGGTATGCCTTTGAACGGCCCCACAAGGTCTGACGTGATCCAGCCGCCGTAAAATCCGCCGGGCTGCGGGACCACCTGCTCGCCGTCCACCGTGCATGTATCGAGCGGACCGGCGTAGAAAGCGACATGGTCGCGCAATACCGCAAAGGCCGGCGTCGGCTCCGGATAGCTCCACGCCACGTCGCGCAGCACTTCGGCTCCGATCGTCAGGTGCCAGTAGACTGCGTAGCCCTTCCACTCGCAGAACGAGCGTCGCTCCGAACGGCGAAGCAGGCCGGGGCTCAGGTCGTCGGGCGGCAGGTACCAGCTGGGCGGGTGACTGGTCTCCAGCGTGCGGACAGCCCGGCGCGTATCGGCGACGAGGACGCCGCGATGCTCGATGCGGATCCATCGCTCGCTCGCTTCGGCAACGGCCGGGCGGGGAAAGCGCCACACGCTCTCCTTGCCGGGCGCGAGTGAAGGATCGCGGTCGTTCTCGCTCACCGGCGACGACCGAGCCAGATGCCGATACCCGCAACGCCGAGCACCGCGATACCGGACGTCGCAGCCGCGACCTTGCGCCTTCGGTCCGGATCGTGCCGGCCGCCATCCGGACCGACTGCGACGCCGGGCTCGAACAATACCCCGTCGCTGTCGGCCGCGTCGGGTGCGCGGGCTGACCAGGTGTCGAGGAAGCCGTTCAGGATCGCCGCCAGCAGGTTCGGCGCTGCGAACTCCCCCAGCTTGAAGGCGATCGCCGGCGCGCCGATTGCGGTGAAATTGCGGGGTCGCGTGGCGAGCCCCACGACGGCCTTCGCAACCGTCTCGGGTGCGAGCGAACCCGGCGGCAACGCGAGCCGTGCGCCCGTATAGTTGCCGGCGTGGTCGACGCCAGGCGTGTCGACGAAGGTCGGACAGACGTCGCATATATGGATGTGCGGGCGCTTCGACACCTCGCCGCGGAGTGCCGCACTGAACCCGCGCAACCCGAACTTGCTCGCCGAATAAGCCGCCGCATACGGCGTCGCGACGAAGCCGCCGGCCGAGATCATGTTGACCCAGGTGCCGCGATCCTGCGCGAGGAAGATCGGCAGCACCGCGTGCACGTCATTCATGTGAGCAACGAGGTTCACGTCGACGACGCGCGCATGGTCTGCGATCGGCACGTCCTCGTACCGGCCGAGCACGCCAACCCCCTCGCAGCTGAACCACAGGTCGATGCCACCGAGCAGGTCGCGAGCCTCGGCGGCGAATGTCGCCACCGCTGCTGCATCCGTACAGTCGACGGGCCGGACGATCGCGTTGCCGCCCGCCGCGGCACAGCGGCTAGCGACGTCGTCCAGCCCTTCCCTGCCGCGGGCACCCAGAACAACCCGTGCGCCCGCCGCCGCGAAGGCCACCGCCGTCGCAGCGCCGATACCGCTCGATGCACCGGTGATCACCACCCGGTGTCCCGCCAGTGGGTGGTCCGCGCTCATTGGACCATGCTCGGGGGGCTTGGCCGCACAGGGTCGGCGGGAGAACGCTGTCGCGTCGGAGGGGCTGGCCTGTCATCATGCATAGCCCCTCAACGTTTCTAAGGCGCTGCGGTGTCCCACGAGCGCCGCAGAACCTATCTTACCGTATCCGACTCGAGCTTCGAACGGTGCTCTCACTACGGAATGCCGGACGATTTTGAACGCGACGAAGGTGCGTGCGTTGGTGTTGCTCGAGACGGGGCGCGCGCCCTTGGAACGCAAGGACACGAGATGGCAAAGCCCTTTACGATTGCAGTACCCGACGAGCGGCTCGCCGGCATCAACGCCAAGGTCGCATCGTTCGACTGGGGCGCGCTGCCGGACGCCGGAAGCTGGACGTCAGGGGTCGGGCTTGCGGATCTCAAGCGGCTCGTGGACCATTGGCGCATGCGGTTCGACTGGCGCGCGCAGGAACGTCGGCTGAATGCTCTACCCCAGTTCACGACGGAGGTGCTGGGCGAAAAGCTTCATTTCATCCATGCGCGGGGCGATGGGTCGCGCGCACCCCTGCTCCTGCTGCATGGATGGCCGGGCTCGTTCATGGAATTCGAGGCGCTCATCGCGCCATTGGTCGCCGACGGCCATGACGTCGTCGTGCCCTCGCTTCCGGGCTACGCCTTTTCCGGGCGCCCTGCCGCGCCGATCGGACCGCGCCGAACAGGCGAGTTGATGCACGGTCTTATGACCGAGCTTTTCGGTGATGCGCGATATCTGGTGCAAGGTGGTGACTGGGGCGCGGCGATCGGGAGCTGGATGGCGCACGATCATCCCGAAGCCGTGGCCGCGCTGCATCTCAACATGGTTCTCCTTCAGGCGGCGGACGTATCGCCGAAGACGCCCGACGAACTCGCTTGGGCGGCCCGACGTGCCACGCTGGCGAAAGAGGAAACCGGCTACGCACAGGAGCAAGGCACGCGTCCGCAGACGCTCGGCATTGCCATGTCGGACAGTCCCGTCGGCGTTGCCGCCTGGATTCTGGAAAAGTTCGGTGCTTGGGCGGACGTTCCGCGTGATGAACAGGGTAGGCCCGATCTCTGGCAGGCGTTCGACGAAGATACGCTTCTCACCAACATCATGCTGTACCTCGTCGAGGGGTCCTTCATCACGTCCACCTGGATGTATCGCGGCCGCATGCTGGAGGGTTCGGGCGAACTTCCGGCAGGCAGCCGTATCAAGGTGCCGACCGGCGTCGCAGCTTTCCCCGATCCCGTCTTCCCGCCGCCCCCGCGCTCGCAGGCACGCAAGACCTACAACATCGTCCACTGGAGCGAGATGGAGGCCGGCGGCCATTTCGCAGCGCTCGAACAGCCCGGGCTCCTACTGGCGGATATGCGACGCTTCTTTGCCGACCAGGCGTCCTCGAAGGGGCGCAGACGGCGTCGGATCGCCGGCGCGGCGGGTGTCGTCGGCGTTGCCGCCCTTGGATTTTGGACGCTGGCGGACAGTCATCGACGCCCGGACGATACCCAAGCCCGGCATCGCGCGACCTACCCGCCACTGGATGTCCCGAAAGTCTTTGCCGAGGGTATCTGGATCGTCGACAGCGGACCAATAAACGCGATGGGGATAGCGCTGCCCGTGCGCATGACGATCGTCCGCCTCGAAAACGGCGATCTGCTGCTGCATTCGCCGACCCCCTATTCGGCCGAGCTGGCCAAGGCGGTCGAAGCGCTGGGCCGGGTACGGCATCTCGTTGCCCCCAACATCGCGCACTGGACCTACATTGCCGATTGGCAACGGGCCTACCCGGATGCGACCACCTGGGCTGCGCCAGGACTGCGGGACCGGGCACAGGTCCGTGCATCGTCGGTGCGGTTCGATGCCGAACTCGGTGGCACGGCCCCGGCGGAATGGTCGGACACGCTTGATCAAGGGATGGTGCCGGCAGGGGCTGGCTTCAACGAGATTTGGTTCTTCCACCGGCAGACCAGGACGCTCGTGCTCGTCGACCTCATCGAAAACCTCGATCCTGACAAGCTGCCGCCTGTCACGCGGCTATTGATGCAGGCCTCCGCTGCCACGGACGGCACGACCGCACGGTACCTTCGGCTACCGGTACGGCTAGGCGGCGCGGACGCTCGAAAGGCGGTGCGAGCGATCGTGGCGCTCGAGCCTGACCGGGTGATCTTCGCTCATGGTCGGCCGTTCGACACCAATGGTGCGGCACGACTGAAGCGTGCTTTCGAATGGCTGATCTAGGCCAGCGTTAGCGCAGCTTGAGCGCGTAACTGCAGCGCTGCATCGCGCACCTGCCCAACGCGATCGAGGCAGTTCAGAAGAGTGATGCACGCTGCGCCGAAACGGTTTGCGCGTTGCGCATCGAAGACGTTCACAAGGAGTCACCAATGTCGTTTCCCCGTCCGTACGTCGCGTCCCCGCTCCGGTATGACAGCGGCATGCCCTATCGACGCACCGGCCGAAGCGGGCTGAGGCTCCCGGCAATCAGCCTGGGGCTGTGGCAGAACTTCGGCGGACAAGATGTGTTCGAGACGGGGCGAGCCATCCTGCGGCGGGCATTCGATCGTGGCGTGACCCACTTCGATCTCGCCAACAATTACGGCCCGCCCTATGGCTCGGCCGAAGAGAATTTCGGTCGCGTCCTCGCCTCCGATTTCGCGGCCCATCGCGACGAACTCATCATCTCGACCAAGGCGGGTTGGGACATGTGGCCCGGACCGTATGGCGATGTCGGTTCATCCAAAAAATACCTGATTGCGAGTTGCGACCAGAGCCTCAAGCGGATGGGCCTCGACTATGTCGACATTTTCTATTCGCACCGGGTGGATGCCGCGACGCCGCTCGAGGAGACGATGGGCGCGCTGGTGCAGCTCCATCGACAGGGCAAGGCACTGTATGTCGGCATCTCCTCCTACGAGCCGGGGCTTACGCGCCGTGCGGCCGAGATCCTGGCCGCGGAAAAGGTGCCGCTGTTCATCCACCAGCCCAGCTATTCGATCCTGAACCGGTGGATCGAGCGGGACCTGCTGGCGACGCTGGGGGAGCTGGGCGTCGGCTGCATTGCCTTCTCACCCTTGGCGCAGGGCATGCTGACGAACAAATACCTCCAGGGCGTCCCGCAGGATGCGCGAGCAACCCGTGACGGGTCGCTGTCGCAGGCCTTGCTCTCGGATCAGAACCTTGCTGCCATCCGTACCCTGAACGATATCGCAGGTGAGCGCGGACAAACCCTGGCCCAGATGGCGATCGCGTGGGTCTTGCGCGACCCGCGCGTCACGTCGGCGCTGATCGGCGCCCGAACGGTCGACCAGCTCGACGATTCCCTGGACTCACTAAAGACGCTCGACTTCTCCGCCGACGAACTTACCGCGATCGACAGCGCGGCCGACGATGGCGGCGTCAATCTCTGGTCGGGATCATCTGACATCACTGCACTGCCGGCAGCACAAGGAGTGCCCGCCTGAATAACGGTCAGGACGACCGCCTGCAGGACATTCCAGGCGGCGTTTGCGCGTCCAACCTTCGGACATCCGTTCACGCCCGCTTACGTTCGCCGACAGCGGCGCAGAATTGTTAGAATACGCGATGCCGTGCTCTCTTTGAGCAAACCACGTTTATTGAGCCTTGCCCCGTCGTGATCTGAGCGCCTCGCTAGGCTTGTAAATGCCCGCCTCTAACGAAGACCTCCGATGTCAGCCTGATAGCGGAATGCCTGCCGCCAATCCGGACCAAGCGGGGCGCCGCCTCAACGGGCCGGGACGACATAGTCGTGTGTTCCGATTTGGCGATGCAGCTTGAGCGAGCCGCCAGCCTGACGCTGCCACAACCGGATGCCCCCGCCCTTCACGGTGCCCGACTGGCCCCCCGCGGTCCAATCGACGCGGAATTTGGGATATTCGATTACCCACTCACCGTGATTTTTGAATGCCAGGGTCCAGACCCGCACGTCGCGGAAGGTCGCGCCGCTTCCCGCTGCAGTATAGGCGGTCAGATAGGGGCGGATCTCGGCCATGCCGCGTTTGGGCGTATCGGCGAAGGGCATGAAGATGGCGTCGTCGGTATAATCCACGAGCTTCGCCTCGACATCCTTGGTCCGCACGGCTTCGGCGTCGCGGTCGTTATGCGCCCGTAGGAATTCGCCCACGGACCGATCGCCTGCGGCTAGCGGGATGGGCGAGGACGACGGCTCCGGGATCGCGGTGAAGAAGCCCGCGGGATCGGCCAGCGGACGGAAATAGCCCCAGGTGTCGGCCTTGAGCCTGAGGCTGCCGTCGCGCTCGACGGCCCACACATGCGCGTATTTTCCCCGCTCCTCATCGATGCGGTCGGACCAGCGGATCGTGAAGGTTCCGATCTCGACCAGTGTGTTGCCGAGGTCGAAGACTTCGCTCGCGACCGGCACATAATTGGTCACCTGCCGCCGTTCGCGCATCGCGCGGTGATAGGCGCCAATCTGGCGGGTGCCCTGCAGCACGGGTTGATATTCGGGCATGCTCAACGCGTCGGCGCGGTAAAGCGCGGCGCGCGCATCGGCATCGTCGGCGAGTATCGTTTCGCGCAGCTTTCCATGCGCGGCGTTGACGCGTTCGGTCGGCGTCGCGGGAGGCCCGAACAACAGGTGTCGCGCGAAGAAGGGCAGCACATCGGTATAGAAGCGCCCCTGCTCGCCCCAGTGCCGGTCGCGAAAGCCGCCGCCATGCTCCTCGGCCTCATGCGGCACGCCATATTCGGCGAGGAGATTGGAAAAGGCCTGCGCGCCATAGACATGATCGACCAGCGTGTCCTGACGCCCCCAGTCGAACTTGAAGCCCCGCAGCGATTTGAGATTGTCGGCATAAGCGGGGAGCAAGGCCGTCAGCGCGAATCCCTATTTGAAACGCGCCGTACGGTCGCTGTCCACTACGATGCGCCCGTCGACACGCCGCGCCGGTGGATCGAAGAACAGCGGCGGTCGGTTCGGGTTCGGCGCAAAGGCCTGATAGATCGACGTGAAGATCAGCGAGAAGCCGTCGTCCCGCAGATCGTCGAGCGATGTCGCGCGCGCCATGCGTTCGAAGTTCGGGCGGCTGTGCGTCGGCTGGATATTGGGGCCGCTCGCCACCGGCTGCATGCCATAGACCGCGCCGAACATTTCGGGATGGCGCATGCCGAAGCGGATCGCGCCATACGCCCCCGGACCGTCCCCCGCGATCCCGCGCGAATCCCGGGTGGCGAGCGTCGCGCCATACGCCCCCGGACCGTCCCCCGCGATCCCGCGCGAATCCCGGGTGGCGAGCGTGCGGTAGGTGGCATCGATGTGCGGCACCAGCTCGCGCACCATGAAATCCTCCCAATTGCCCGTCGCCGGCGAATTCACGTACCATGAACTGCCCGCGGGGGTCGTGAAGTCGGCGGTCACGACGATGACGTCGCCGATCAGACCCTGCCCTATCGCCTTGTCCAGCAACGCCTTTGCGCCGTGGCTGGCGAAGGGTTCGCGGTGATCTTCGAAGAAATAGTTGAGGAAGTAGAGGACGGGAAATCGCTTGCCTGCCTCGGCGTAGCGCGGCGGCAGATAGACCGTGAGGTTGCGAACGGGCGAGATGCCGATCTTGCTGCCGGCGAAGCTGATCGATTGCAGCTTGCCGACAACGAGCCGGCCCTGCGGCTGCGCCATCGCCGGAGCGACGAACAGCGCCAGCAAGCAACAGGCAACCGCGTAAAGCTTGCACAGCGCGCTCATGACGGTGCTCCATCGCTTTGCCGCGTGGGGCCTGATGTACGTCGGAAGGGAATCACGAGTGTCTCGCGTTCCTGGCCCTCCGAGCGATTGAGGAAATAGACCGTGAAGCTATCCGGCCCGGTTCGCGAGAAAGTCGCGCCGTCGAAGTAGAAGCTGGTCGAATCGCGATCGACCAGCGGACGGTCGATATAAGCCGCCTGCGCTTCCCAACCGGCGAGTTCCGGAGTGAAGTGCTTGACCCGAAGCGTCAGCGAATTGCCGATCTCGGCGAACACGCCGATCTCGTAAAAGGCCAGGTTCTGGGGAGCGAGCGCGCGGACGAAGCCCGGAAGCTGCCCAAAGCGAGGACTGAGAAGCACATGCTCGACCGGGCCATCGGGCATGTCGCCGATCCAGTGGCCCTCGATCCACGCCATGTCGGCGATCGTCGCACGCGGGGACTGGCGGCCTTCGGCGTGAAGCTTGATCATGGCCCGGGGGTTGGCGAGTTGCGCCGTTGAAGGGCTTGCGTGGAACAGGATCGCCAGTGCGAATACCGCCGTCGGAAACCTGAAAAGTACATATGCCCTGTGCTGCAAACCCATGCCCACCCCCTGTTTTGGTTGAGCGGCATACGGGCCCGGAACGGGGTTTGCCGGCAATGAATTTTCGCCGGGCGGGTCCGGCGGATCGCCAAGCGGGATCAGCGGGTAAGGTAGACGTCGATCGGTTCGCGATATCGCCGGCTGAACCGGAGCTCCGCGCCGCCCGCCAGCCGCACCACGCCGTCGCCATGGGTGCCGAGCCGGACTTCGACCAACCGGTCGAGCCGGACGATCGCGGCGCGATGGATGCGCGCGAACGCAGCCTGGGGCAGCCGCGCCTCGAGCGACGTCAATGATTCGTGGATCAGCAAGCTGCGTCCGCCGGCATGGACTTCGGCATAGTCGCCGGCCGCACTGATCCAGTCGATCTCGTCGAGCCGAACCAGTTGCGTCGCGCGATCGCCGCGCGCGACTAGCCGGCCCTGCCCGCCGAGCAGCGATCGCATCCCGTCGTGCTGGCCGTCGCGCTGGCCGTCGCGCTGGCCGTCGCCCGTGCCGATCTGTCGCCGCACCCGCTCGATCACGCGAACAAAGCGCTGGTCGTCGAACGGCTTGAGCAGATAGTCGAGCGCCTCCGACTCGAACGCGCGCACCGCATAGGCGTCAAACGCCGTCACGAAAACGGTGAGCGGCATCGCGTCCACCCCGACCGCCTCGATCACGCCGAAGCCGTCCATCTCGGGCATCTGGACGTCGAGGAACACAAGATCGGGCCGCAGCGTGCCGATTGCCGCCACTGCTTCCGCCCCGTGCCCCGCTTCGCCGACCACTTCGAAATCGCCGAACCCGGCCAGCGACTGGCGCACCGCCCGGCGTGCCAGCGGCTCGTCGTCGATGATCAGGGTCCGGATCACCGCGGCACCAGGATGATGACGCGGAAGCCCTCGCCCGGCGCCGTGTCGATCTCAAGCGACTGGCGCTCGCCATGGAGCTGGCGCAACCGCAGCCGTGCGTTGCCGAGCCCGACGCCCTCGCGGATCGCGCCCGCGCCCTTGCCGTCGTCGGCGATGCTGATCCGCAGCATGTCACCCGCGGGCTTCGCCTCGATCGTCAGCGTGCCACCTTCGATCAACGGCGCAATCCCGTGGCGCACCGCGTTCTCGACCAGCGGCTGCAGCAGCAGTGCCGGCACCTGGACGGTCTCCAACCCGGGCGCGATGGCGCGGACGATCCGCAGTCGCTCACCCAACCGGGCTTCCTCGATCGCCAGATAGGTGTCGGTAAAGTCGAGTTCATCGGCAAGCGCGCTGTGCTGCGACCTGCGCTGATCGATCGACAGCCGCAGCAGATCGCCCAGCCGCGCGATCAGCCGCTGGGCGACGATCGGATCGTCGGGCACCAGCGCGGAAATGGCGTTGAGCGTGTTGAACAGGAAGTGCGGCTGCAACTGCGCGCGCAGCGCCGCGGTTTCCGCCTCTGCGAGCTGCGCCTCCAGCCGCGCCGCCGCGACTTCGCGATCGCGCATCGTCCGATAGGCGCGCGCGCCGAGCACGATCGCGACGAGCAGCGCGTAGATCATCAGATGGACGTGGATGCTGGTCGCCAGCTTCGTGATCAGCAGCGCATTGCTCCACGGCGCCCAGGGCGCGCGGACATAGATCATCGCGTTCACCGCGCTGTAGAGCACCGCATGCAGCACCGCGAAGAGCAGCCCGAAGGCCAGATGGATGACCAGCAGCCTGCCCAGCCGCCGCTCGTCTGCGAACGCTCGCGCCACGCTCACAACCCCGGGCGTCAGTGCTGCCCAGGCCGAATACCAGATCAGCCCATTGACCAATGCCTGCCCCAGCGCGAGCTTTGGCCCACCCGCGAAACCCGCGGCATAGGTCTGGAACGCCGTCACCACCGCGATCGCCAGCCACGCGGCCCAAATGCCCAGATAGCGAAGGACGCCTTGGCGATACGCTGCGGTCATGGCCAATCATGCACATTCGCCCGACATTGAACAGCTGCCCGGCGGGGACGAGGCCTGGACGGATGAATAGATTAGAACTGCTCAACTGCGATAAATGCAGTTCCGATACAGATCGTCCGCTTCACCCCGCATGATCGGTTCGCAGCCGCCGACGTCTGCGTGCTCCCCAAATTCGCGACCGACGAATTCTGCCTCGCCAACCTCTATTGCATCGGTGTCGCGATGCGCGCGAGGCGGCGCATTCCGACGCGGTGCAGGCCCTGCCGAAGGCAATCGCCGAATATCCGGTCGGCGCCGACCAGCGTAGCGACTTGATACCGGCGATCGGGTCGATCAAGGTCAACTTCACCCGTCTCGATCGGCGAGAGGTCCCCGCCGTTGCCGACGAGGCCGTACCGCGTATGACCGCTATCAAGGGTAGAGAGATCGTCCTCGTCGACGCCGCCTGATTGTCACCTTCACTCTGTAGCGTGCCGCGTACCCGACCAAGCCCGAGGAGACATCGAATGCCGTTCGTCACCACCGTCGACAAGACCGAAATCTTCTACAAGGACTGGGGCAACACGGATGCACCGGTCGTAATGTTCCACCACGGCTGGCCGCTCAGCTCGGATGACTGGGACGCGCAGATGATGTTCTTCGTCCAGAAGGGCTATCGTGTCATCGCGCATGACCGCCGCGGGCATGGCCGTTCGACCCAGTCGGCGGGCGGTCACGACATGGACACCTATGTCGCGGATGTCATCGCGCTGACCGATGCGCTGGATCTGCACGATGCCGTTCATGTCGGCCATTCGACCGGCGGTGGCGAGGTCGCCCGCTATGTCGCGCGCGCCAAGCCCGGGCGGGTCAAAAAGGCCGTGCTGGTCAGTGCGGTCGCACCGATCATGGTCAAGACCGATGCCAACCCGGACGGCGTGCCGATGGACGTATTCGACATGGTGCGCGAGCAGACGGCCACGAACCGTTCGCAATTCTACTACGACTTCACGCTTCCCTTCTTCGGGTACAACCGCGACGGCGCCGAGGTGAAGGAGGCGGTGCGGCTCAACTGGTGGCGCCAGGGCATGATGGGCTCGGCGCTCGCCCATACGCTCGGCGTCAAGGCCTTCTCCGAGACCGACTTCACCGACGATCTCAAGGCGATCGACGTACCGACGCTGGTCCTGCACGGCGAGGACGACCAGGTGGTTCCTTTCGCCACCACCGGCAAGATGTCGGCCGACATCGTGAAGGACGCCAAGCTCATCTCCTACCCCGGCTTTCCCCACGGCATGCCGGTTACCAACGCCGATCGGATCAACGCCGATCTGCTCGCCTTCATCGAAGGCTGATCCATGGTAGAAGCACGGAGCGATGGCGCGCTCCGTGCTTCTGCGCGACACGCTTAACGAGGAATTGCCGCGATGCCCGATCGGGTTCTGATCTTCTACGGCTCCTATCGTTCCGACCGGCAAGGCATCCGCCTCGCCGAGTGGCTCGTCCGCGCCTTTGCCGAACGCGGTGCATCGGCCGAGCTCATCGACGCCAGGGCGGTCGACCTTCCCATGCTCGACCGCATGTACAAGGAACATCCCACCGGCGAGGCACCGCCGGCGCTGGAGGCACTCGCCGAAAAGATCAGGACGGCCGACGCCTTCGTCTTCGTGGCCGGCGAATATAATTGGGGCGTGCAGCCCGGGCTCAAGAACCTCACCGACCATTTCTTGGAGGAATGGTACTGGCGGCCGGCGGCGATCGTCAGCTATTCGGCCGGACGTTTCGCCGGTGCGCGTGCCGGCCTCGCATGGCACGGCATCCTGTCCGAAATGGGCATGGTGGTGGTGTCCAGTACGATCGCGGTGGGTGGGATCGGCCATGCCTTCGATGCGACCGGAGAACCGGCGGGCGACGGTGGCGCCGCCCTCACCCGCGCCTTCCCGCGCTTCGCCGACGATCTCGGCTGGTGGACGCAGGCCGCCCGCTCCCAGCGCGAGCGGCGTGATCCGCCCTATTGATCCGGCCGACGTCCGCGCCTCTACATCGCGGCTCCGGTCAACCGAGTTCGTTCATCCCTTCGCTGCCGTTGCGGCAAGTTCCTCGAGGTCGAGATCATGTTCGAGGTCGTGGAGCGTCTCGTCATCGATACGACCGGCACGGTGCAGGCGAACCAGCTCGGCGCGGCCGGCCGCGACCGCGGCGATGATGACGTCGAAATGGCTCGCGATCGCCACGTTGCGCTCCTCCACCGTCCCGTCGAAAGCATCCGCTGCGGTTGCACGGGTCCGGTAGCGCCTTAGGAGCTGCGGGTGGATGACCGTGCCGTCGACCGCCACCGCCTCGCGCTCGACAAGCGCCAACTGCGCCTGGAACAGCATCATCTCGGCGGCGTGCAGATCGAGCGGCGGTCGCGCGCTGCCGTCGTCATAGGGCTTCAGGGTCCGGATGACCCAGCCGAGCGAGGTGCCCTGCACCAGGACGGTAACGAGGATCACGACAAAGGCGGTGACGAGCATCAGATCCCGCGCCGGCATCGCCTCGGGCAGCGAGAGCGCGACCGCGAGCGTCACCACGCCGCGCATCCCGGCCCAGCTCATCACCACCGCCGCCCGCGTTCCGAGCGGTTGCTGTCGCGTCCACCCGATGCGGCGACCGGTGGCGACGCCGGCATCGACCGCGAAGATCCACAGGAACCGCGCGGCGACGACCGCCAGGACGATGAGCAGCACGGGCCGCGCCATCGTGTCTATGACGATGTCGAGCCCGCCGACCCGGTCCAGCAGTCCCCGCAAGGACAGGCCGATGAGCAGGAACACGGTGGCTTCGAGGAGGAACACCAGCACCTGCCAGAATGCCATCGCCCGGATGCGCACGCGGGCGGTGAAGACGACATGCTGATACCAGCCGCAGACAAGGCCCGCAGTGACGACGGCAATGACGCCGGACACGTGCAGCAGTTCGCCCGCGATATAGGCGCTCCAGCAGACCAGCACGGTCGCTGCGATCATCAGCGTATCATCGCCGAGCCGGCGGAGCAGAACTACCCAGAGCCCGCCGATCGCCGCGCCGACCGCGATGCCGCCCGCCACGAGCACGAAAAACGTTCCGGTCGCCGCCCCCAGATGGAAGCTGCCGGTCAGCACCGCTGCCACCGCGAAACGGAACAGCACCAGACCCGCGGCATCGTTGAGCAGGCTTTCGCCCTCGAGCAGCGTGGTCAGTCTGCGCGGGAGCGTCACCCGTTGCAACACGGCGCGGGCGGATACCGCGTCGGGCGGCGACAGGATCGCGCCCAGCGCGACGCAGGCGGCCCAGGGCAGTTCCGGCATCAGCAGCCTGGTCACGACCGCCACAACCGCCGTGGTGAAGAAGACGGCGCCAACCGCCAGCGAAAGAATGCCGGCCATGTGCCGCCGGAACGGCGCAACCGCGGTGAACCACGCGCCGTCCATCAGCAGGGGTGGGAGAAACAGGACAAGGACCAGCTCCGGATCGATCGCGATCCCTTGCACGCCGGGCACGAAGGCGACGGCGCATCCGCCGACGATCAGCGCGGCTGCTGGTGGCAGCGACAGACGCCGGGCCAGATAGTGAAGCCCCAGCACCACCAGGAACATCAGGATGATCAGCTCGAAGTTTGCCGCTGGATGCACAGAGCCGCCCCTTTTCCTGCCCGCCCGGTGGTCCTGCAAGCTGTCCCGAACGGCGTCAATGCGATCGGGCAGCGTATCGGGTCGCGCCCGCATTCGGCCTGGGCCGTTCCCGGGCGATTGCCGTCGTCGCGTTCGCCGGGCTAGTGTCGAGGGGGATAGGGGACAGCGCTCATGGAAACGATCGGTCGTGACCTGCGGGAAATGCAGCGGGTTCCGCTGCAACCTGCGCATATTGCCGCGATCCGGGCGGCAGGGACGCGCAAACACTATCCCAAGGGAATGATGCTCGCCGAGATCGGCGCGCCGGCCGACCGCTTCGTGTATGTCGAAGAGGGGGAGATCGAGGTCGTCAACCCGTTCACGGGCGATCGGCTGGTGCCGTCGACGCTGGGGCCCACCCAGTTCATGAGCGAGATCTCGCTGCTGTCCGGCGGCACATGGTCGTTACCAATGCGCGCAGCGAGCGACACGACCGTCGTCGAAGTCCCGCGATCCGCGATGCTTCACCTGATGGCGGCGATACCGGAGATGTCGGACATTGTCATCACGGTGCTGGCCGCGCGCCGTCGGCGGCAGCTGGATGCCGGCGACGGCATGCTGGTTCTGGTTGGCGAGGAGGAGGACAGAGCCGTCAGAGGTGTGGCCGAGTTCGCTGCGCGCAATCGCCTGCCCTACCGCTCCTACCCGCTCGGCAGCGCTGAGGCCGCGCATGTCGCCAGCAGTTGCGGAACCACGCCGCTGGAGCCCGTCGTCGTGTTCGGCCGCGACGTGGTGGTGAGCGATCCGACGCCGGAAAAGGTGGCACGGCTGCTCGGACTTGATCAGGACGTTCCCGAAGACGAGGCCTTCGACGTGCTCATCGTCGGGGCTGGCCCCGCCGGCGTGTCGGCTGGCGTCTATGCGGGAGCCGAAGGGTTGCGCGCGCTGGTAGTCGACGAGACCGCGATCGGCGGCCAGGCCGGCACGTCCAGCCGGATCGAGAATTATATGGGCTTTCCTACCGGCATTTCCGGCGCCGATCTCGTGTGGCGCGGCGAGGTGCAGGCGATGAAATTCGGCACACGCTTCGTCATGCCCCGGCGGATCGAGTCGCTGGACCAGCTCGACAATGGCGCCTTCTGTGCGACCTTCCCCAATGGTCGGCGCGTTCTCGCCGCCTCTGTCGTGGTTGCCACCGGTGTCCAGTACAGACGCCTGCCGATCGCGCGCCTCGCCGAGTTCGAGGGCACGGGCATCTATTATGCAGCGACCGAGAATGAGGCCCGCTTCTGCCGGGATACGGAGGTGTTGGTCATCGGCGGCGGCAATTCGGCCGGGCAGGCGGCGATGTTCCTCAGCCGTACGGCGCGCCACGTTCGCCTGCTGGTGCGCGGCGATACCCTGGCCTCGTCCATGTCCAGCTATCTGTCGAGCAGGCTCGAGGCAGACCCCGCGATCACCATCGAATACGGCACCCATGCCGTCGAACTTCATGGCGGGGACAATCTGGAGGCAGTGACGATCCGCAACGAAGACGGCGACCGCACCGTGGCAAGCTGCGCCGTCTTCGTGATGGTCGGCGCCGCACCCAATACGGGCTGGCTCTCCGAACTGGTCGCTCTCGACGACAAGGGCTTCGTGCTCACCGGCGAAGCGGCTGGCGCGTTATCGCCTTTCGCCACGTCCTGCGCGGGAATCTATGCCGTCGGGGACGTGCGCGCCGGATCGGTGAAACGCGTCGCGTCCTCGGTAGGAGAGGGATCGGTCGTCATCTCCAATGTGTGGGAGCATGTGCGCGGCTTGGATCGCGCCTGATCGGAATCCGCCCTCGCGGTTCTGACGGACGGTCGGTCATTTAAAAAAGCGCTCCAAGCTGTCCAATGCTGGTCATTCATGCCATCCGGATCAACCTCGGCATCACAGGAAACCCGGTGAGAGACGTGCGCAGAGGCAGACGTGCTGCAGTAATCAGAACGTGATCATCACCTTGCCCAGATGCCCTGCCGCGGCGAAATAGCGGACGGCGTCCGGTGCGTCGTCGAAGGCGAACGTCCGGTCGACGACGGTTGTCATCCGGTTCGCCACCATCGCGTCGAGCAGATCGACGAACATCGCGCGGCTGCCGTTGGCGATGCCGCGGATCGTTACGTTCTTCGTGATGAGCGACAGATAGTCGGGGATCGCCGGCCCCTCGCCCG
The DNA here is from genome assembly GCF_001422525.1 of Sphingomonas sp. Leaf30. Taxonomy (NCBI): domain Bacteria; kingdom Pseudomonadati; phylum Pseudomonadota; class Alphaproteobacteria; order Sphingomonadales; family Sphingomonadaceae; genus Sphingomonas; species Sphingomonas sp. Leaf30. The sequence goes on from NZ_LMKZ01000005.1 coordinate 274,201, forward strand.
GTGAAACGCCGATGATGATGATCCGCGCATTGATCGCCGCGGCTGCGATCGAGTGCCCCAGCGTGTCGACGCCGCCGGTTTCGATCACGATGTCGGCGCCCTTCCCCTCGGTCTGTGCGATCACCTCGCCCCCCCAATCCGGTGACGTCCGGTAATTGACCGTGATGTCCGCCCCGAGGCTGCGCGCCGTCTCAAGTTTCGCGTCCTGTGACGACGTGATCGCCACGCGTGCGCCACGGGTCTTGGCGATCTTCAGTGCCGCCAGCGCAACGCTACCGGTGCCGAGGCAGAGTACGGTCTCACCCGCCTCGACCCGACAGACCTCGACCAGTGCATTCCAGGCGGTCAGGCCGGCCGAGGCGAGACCTGCGACATCCGCGTCGGCCAGCGCGTCGGGCACCCGGATCAGCGCAGCCGCGGGGAGAACGACCCTTTCGGCAAGCCAGCCGTCATGCGTGATGCCGATATCATGCGCAAAGACGTCCGCCCGGAACGGGCCGTCCAGCCAGGTCGCGAAATGACCGCAGACGACGCGATCGCTGACCGAGACCTCGGTCACGCCTGCACCGATCGCCACCACGTCGCCCACGCCTTCGGACATCGGAATGCGGGTCTCGGGCTGTCGGGCGCCGTAGGTGCCGCGCAGCAGCTGAACGTCGCGGCTGATCAGGCCGACGAGACGCGGCGCTACCAGCGCTTCGCCGGGACCGGCGACCGGCGCGGGCCGGGTCGTGGCGACTAACCCGCTGATGCCGTTCTGGGCACCGATGTGAAAGGCTTTCATCGAAATCTTCTCCTGATGGGCACGCACGATGGGCGCCTTATTCGAAGGCACGTTATTCGAAGGCACGGGGACCAGGCTTGAAGGCATGGCGGCGCGCGCCGGCTGCGAGCGCCAGGGCAAGAAGGGTTGGCACCAGTACGGCCCAGGCGAGCGGTCCTGCTCCCGCATGGTCGAGGATCACCCCGCCGACGATCCCGCCCGTCGCGATCGCGCCGTTCCAGACCGTCGTGAGTATCGCATTGGCGAGGTCGACGCCCTCACCCGCCGCATCGGCGAGCGCGGTCGACAGCTGTGTCGCTGCGCCGCCGAACGACAGTCCCCACAGGATCGTCGCCGCGATCGTCATCGCGGGGGTAGTCGCGAACAGCGCGAAGGCCAGCGAGACGACCGCGAACATCGCGAGGCTGACCAGCACGAGCGGACGCAGCGCGCGATCGATCAGCACGCCCGTCACCCAGATCCCGACCAGCGCGGCGAGTCCGAATCCGAGCAGCAACAGATCTAGCCTCTGCCGCACGCCCGACAAGGCGGCGACCGGCGCGATGTAGGTGTAGAGGATGTTGTGCCCGGTGATCCACGCAAACAGCGTGATCAGGACGGGACGAACGCCCGGCGTGCGGAACACGCTGGCGATCGACAGCCGCTGTTCGGCAGGCTGGCCGGCAAAGTCCGGCACGCGCCACAACACCCAGCCGATCAGGACGAGGGTGGTGATCGACATCAGTCCGAACGCCATGCGCCAGCCCAGCGTCGTGCCCAGCATCGCCCCCAAGGGGACGCCGATCGACAGCGCCAGCGGCGTACCGACCATCGCGATCGCGAGCGCCTTGCCGCGCAACGGCGGGGCGACCATCCGCCTGGCATAGCCCGCGATGATTCCCCACCCCAGTCCCGCCGCGACCCCGCCCATGAACCGCGCGACGAGCGTCAGCGCGTACGACGTGGACACCGCGGTCACGCAGTTGAAGACCAGGAAGCCGACGATCGCGACCAGCAGGGTCGGCTTGCGGCGCCACCCTTGCGTGTACAGCGTCAGCGGGATCGCCGCGAGCAGCGACCCGACCGCATAGACTGTGATGGTCTGCCCCGCGAGCGACTCCGATACGCCGAGCCCGGCGGCCATGTGCGGCAACAGCCCGGCAGGGAGCGTTTCGGTGAGGATCGCGGTGAAACCGGTCATTGCCAGCGCCAGCAACGCGGAGATCGGCAACGTCTCGCTCGCGCCATCATCGGTCTGACCGGATCTTGGAATCACGCAACACTCACTTCTGGATCGACTGGTCCACTGCGTTCAACCACATGGCGTGGCTTGTCAACGAGTAATAGATTGATTAGTCCACAATCAGGAGCGGACATATATGGCACGGAGCGGACGACCGCGTGGTTTTGACAGGGCTGCAGCACTGGACAGCGCGATGCATCTGTTCTGGGAACACGGGTATGAGGGCGCGTCGCTGCTCACGCTGCGTCAGGCGATGGGCGACATCTCGTCGGCCAGTTTCTACGCGGCGTTCGGTTCGAAGGAAGCGCTCTACCGCGAAACGCTCGCGCGCTATCTCGCCGTGCATGGCGGCATCGTCGGTGCGCTCGACGACGAGATGCTACCGCCACGCTCACGGCTCGAACAGGCCTTGATCGCGTCGGTTGCGGTGCAGACCGATCCTGCTCATCCGAAGGGGTGCATGATGACGCTGTCAGCAATCGTTTCGTCCGAGGCCGGCGCACCGACCCGGGCGCTGACCCATGCCGAACGCGAGATCACCCGGCAGGCGTTGCAGCGGTGTATCGCCGCCGGAGTCAGCGCCGGCGATCTCGATCCCGCCACGGACGTCGCGGGGCTCACCGCGCTGTACGACGGGCTGGTGCTGGGGATCTCGATCCAGGCGCGGGACGGCGTTCCGACCGAGACGCTGCGGGCCGGCATCGAACACGCGATGTTGGCGTGGGATGCTCAAGGCAGACGGGAGCGTGAGAGCAAACTCCACTAATCTCGCCGAAAAAGAGACCGACTCGCAGGCATTCCGACCACCCTACCCGCTTTCTGACTCCGGGATCCGTCACCTCGCCCTTAAGCTGACTCTAGCGACGTACGTCAGCGTGTCGGGTACCCTCAGGGCACAGAACTTCGTTATAGACCGCGCGACACTCCAGCCCTCAGACGCAAGATGGGAAATCACATGCGATTTGTTCAGATCGAAATACTGCCGCAGGGCAAGGCGCTGGTCGATATCGACAAGCTGACCCATGCAGTGCCCGAAGGGAACGGGTCACGCCTGTTCATCGGGGCGCAGCACCTCGACGTGCCCCATTCATTGGCTGAACTCGAGAACGTGCTGGCTGGTCGTGAGCGGACCGACGATGGCGCAAACAGCACCGCGGGGTTCGGTCGGCGATAGGCCGGCACGACTTTGGAAGATCATATCGTCTGCCCCATCAACCCCGGGCGCGGAGCCACGACGGCGAAAACGGATCGGCAGCCCCTTGGGTCGTTCGTAACTCTGCGTAGACCACGTCATGCGCCGTCCGCCTCGACCCAGTCTTACCCCGAGACTGCGCGGCAAAACGCCGTTTGGCTCCGGCTGCTATGGCGGGTGGGGCGCGGAAGCTGTTGACGAACTCGTCAAGCGTGGTGCGGATCCAAAGACAATCGTGGTAATCGACGATCGGACCGTCGCGCTCTCCGCCACTGAAGCATGGGGCACGACCGTGATGCAAGGCGATGCGACCCGCAATGCCGCGCTGGAGGCAGTTCAGCTCGCCTGTGCGCGTGCCCTGTTCGTTGCTGCGGGATGGGACGGCACATCCGATCCCGATCGTCCTGAACCCCGCAAATTTCGCCGACGTCCTGTTGGCAGGGTCGGACCCACTGCGCGCATATCGCGTCGTATCAACGGATCTCGCCGCTGCCGACGGACAGGTCGTCCTGCACGAACGAGCGCTGACCGCGACGGAGGTGGGAATCGCACTATCGGAAATCCGTGCCGGTCTCGGTAATCGCATCTACCGGAGCGATCAAAGCTTTGGATTTTGGGAGCCAGACACGCTGCGGCTCGAGACGGGGGATCTCATCGTCGAGGCCGTACGGCGCGGTCAGGCCAAACCGACCACTTGAGCGACTGCTTGCCGATACGGTCTGTTACGAAAGGATCAGAATCCAATGTGCGCACTACGAAATCAGCGTATATCCATCAGGCTTCGTCGGTCGAGATCGGCTTTCGTGCCGCCATCTGGACCGGCTTGCCTATTACGGGGCGGCCGGCTGGCCATCGGCGCGCGATACAGCGATCCTTTGCTATCCGGGCTATGGTCACCGCGTCGCCCTGATTGCCGCCAAGGACATGATAGGCCGTCGCGTCTTCGCCGACATAGAAACCGACATGCCCGCCGCCAGGACGCTCGAACACGAGCACAGCTCCCGGCGCCAGACGCTCCGGCCGCAACGACAATCCCCATGTCGACCATGACGTCGCCCGCACCGCAATAGAGACCGGCTCGATACCATCGTCCTGCAGGCAATATGCGACGAACATGCCGCACCACGGGACGCTATCGGCATTGTAGACCATGCCCAGCACCCGCGTTCCAAGCCGCTTTGCCCAACCCAGGATCGTCGCGCTGTTCGCTGATCCCGCAGCTTCCTTCGTGCCGAGCTTCGTGCGCGCCACTCTCAGCCACTTCGGATCCGTCACCATGATCCACCCGCCCCTGGGGCCGAGATACGAACGAGCCTGCGGTTACGCTCAAATGCGGGCATTACAGCATCCTCTCCACGATCGGCAGCATCGCTGCGACCACCGCAGCAATCGCCTTGGCATTGGGATGCACCCGGTCCGCCAGCACCATATCGGCATGTCCCAATACGCCCGGCGGAAAGAACGGCCAGACGGTCGCGCCGTGTTCGGCCGCCAACGCCGCGTGAATGCAGAGATATGCAGCAGCCCGATCACGGATGAACATCGGGGGATCGACGGTCGTCAACAACACGGGAATGCCACAATTGCCCAGGCTCAGCAGGACCTGCTCGAGCTGCGCCCGAGTACGACCCACCGGAACCTGCCGCAGGACATCGTTCGGTCCGACCTGAACGATCGCAAGTGCGGGTCGCTGGTCAAGCGCGGAGAGCATTCGGGGCAAGCGTCGTAGGACATCAGCGGTGGTATCACCCGACACCCCGGCATTCACCACGCGGGCAAAAGGACATGCCCGCCGCAGCGATGCCTGGAGCTGTCCGGGAAAGCTATCGTCGGCGGGCAGGCCGTAACCGGCAATCAGGCTGTCGCCGATTGCGAGTATCAAAGGTCGGTCGAGTGTCATGCGCCGCTGTGAGATAGTTCACCTTCGATGCAATGTAAGGCGTCCGGTCACCATCGCGCCGCTCCTTTGACGCTGGTGCTCCTTCGTCTGCAACGAGATACAGACGGCCGATACGCATTTCGGCGACCATCGAACCATCAGAAGTTCCAGACGACCTTTTGCCAATATCTTCGGCCTGGATGGGGTGATGGCCTAACGCCGGAACGCGATCGTCGGCGCGGATGACGTGGCGTGGTACCTGCAACGTGGCACGGCGAACGATGAATATGCCCGAACTGCCCCGCCAAATGGCCGTCCCCAGCGAAGCAGCTTTTGCATCATCAGCCGCCGCCGGAGCCCGTCTCACATTTGTCGTTATGAGCGGTTCGACGAGCCGGATGTATCTGGCTGCGTCAAGTCGAGCACTTCCAACCTTGCAGCGCCCCCTCGCCTTGCAATCAGGCTCCCTACTGGAACCTGGTACGTACCGCGCAAGGTGAACCGTTCGACACGGTAAACACCCCGATCAGTGCTGCTGGTCGAAAAGCCGGTGTAGCGTCGTTCGGAAACCTGCTTGAGGAGGTACCCTGCCCATCCCGTCGAACGCGAGCCGCGCAAGATTTCGGGTTCGTCCGTCTTGCCGTCGGGTCGGATCCAGAAGCCGATGTCGACCCATTGGATTGGATCGACATCGGACGATCTCGCGGGAAGCGGATTGCGCAAGTCGAACTTGCGCGCTTCGTCTTGCGCAGCCGCCAGTGCCGTAGGTCGATAAGGCGGCGCCCATACCAGCTCAGGGCGGGTCGAGCCATCGCGGCCGATCGCACGCACCAGCTGGTCAATCTGCGCGTTGTCCTTTTGCCCCGCCGCCAAGCGCAACCGGACAACTTGCAGCAGGTTGTGCAGCTTTGGATCCGCCGCGATCGGCCGGGCTTCGGCTTCGGCCATAAGCCTGGCCGCACCGGCCGTGTCGCCTCGTGCGTTGGCCAGTCTGACGCGGCGCAACGTCGCCTGTAGGGCAACCACCGCGTTTCGGTCCGCCAACGCCTGACGCTCCACCGCCTTATACGAAATCTCGGCACTACGCCCCTTGCGCATCGCGAGCCACATATCGCCGGTTGCAAATGCCGCGGCAACGACAGCCGGGTCATTGGCCGGCAGATTGTCGCGCAGCGTGCGAACCTGCTCACCGACCGCGCTCTTGAACGCATCCAGATCACCGTCGTGCAAAGAGACGGTCGCATATGCTTCATACAATGCGGACACCGGTTTCGGGTCCGTCGCAGCGTGACGCTTGTTACGAGATATGGCGCGCATAAGCGTGTGACGCGCCTTGAGATACGCACCATCCCGGAATTGCTGCTCGGCAAAGGCGATCGACGCTTGTGCATCTCGCAATGGCGGACAGCCCTGCTCGACGCAGGCTGCATACGCTTCCGAAAGCTGCCTGCCAGAAATCACGATATCGGGGGTGGCGGCCTGCAGCGACAATGCGAAGAATAAAGCAATCATCACCAGGCCTCCACTTCGAGTCGCACCTTGCACCGCTGCAAGCCTAACCTCGCATCAGCGACTGTATTGCGAAACTTTTATCTTTGCAGCAGCGAATGACTGATCAAGAGAGGAATGCCGACTCTCTCGATAGATTAGCGGCAAACCGGCTGGCCGTTTTCAGCGCGTGGAGTGTTAAATGCGCCACCGCATCCGCCTCTCTATGACTTCAGCGACGCCGCCCTGACGAGGGGCATTCGCCCAACCACGTACTGGGCAGGACGTTGATCGCGGCACGCGGTGGTATTCTGCAGGCGGCTCTCTGGCGTCTTCCTACGGGGATATTACCGCCTTGTTGGGCTCGAGCATTGCGAGAATCTGGTTCTTGCAGATGTTGAGATCGAAGACGACCGTTTGGCGGCTATGATCGTCGCCTGCGGCGGCGGTTGTCAGTTGAAGCCCCGTATATTCGCAAGGTCCCGTCCAATATGTCGATTTTGAATGGGTCGTGTGGTCCCCAACGGAATTGTTGGCCCTCTGGTTGAAGTTGAGGATTTCGTAGCGCCCTGGGTCATGTCGCAATTTTGTCACGACCCGCGGGTCGTACGGAAACTCGTTCACGTGCCGTCGTGATCGACTCGGATCCGCAGGCTTATGATCTTTCGGTCCGAACAATTGACCAGGAGCAAGACCCCCATCTCGTTCTTTTGCTTCGGCGCTAGCAGGGCCAGAAGACCAATGGCGTCATCGGCAATCGAGGGTGCGCGCAGTTCACATATCGATTCCCGCACGCTCCTGACGACGTTGCCGGATTCGAGCGGGTTGGAAGCGACGGCCACCGCCTCGGAAAACATAAGAGTAACGGCAAACATCTTTGTCTCCGTTATTGAGCTGCCGGTTGACATTAGCACTAGTGCTTATCAACAGCCAAGTCCGTTCAGCAGGGATAGTATGTGTTGGGCGGCGAAAAAGTCTTGGCGGTTTCCACTGATCCGGTCTTCCTGAGCAGGAACCCTTTGCCGGACAGCCCGCCCCTTGGCGCTGACATCCGCCGGGTTAGGGTCAGGACCCATTGATGTGAGAGGCGCGATCTGATTCAGGCTCCGTGAGGAGAGCGTGG
>NZ_LMKZ01000006.1:0-1017 GCF_001422525.1 Sphingomonas sp. Leaf30
CGTAATCGTCGACCATCGAAGCAAATGCTCCACTTGCTGGAGGCACTTTCGGCGCACGCTCAGCAGTGGCGCCACGGCTACGATCTGATGAAAGAGACGGGGCTCCTGTCTGGAACGCTGTACCCGCTACTGATCCGCATGACCGACCAAGGGCTTGTCGAGGCCGAGTGGCGTGAACCGGAACACCCTGGCCGGCCTGCTCGACATGCATACCGTTTAACGAGTGCTGGAGTGTCATTTGCGCGTATGGCCACACCTGCCGGCCCAATGACTTTCACCAAGGCCGCCTTCGCGTGAAATCGGCTGTGTCGCGAGCTCTGCTGTCATTGGCCAGTCGGTCTCTCGGCTCGGATCGCCGAACATGGGCGATGGCCATGGAAGCGGAGTTCGAAGCTGCGGTGGAGGATCGACGTCCATTCCAGTTCGCTCTCGGCTGCCTGTTCGTAGCGTGGCGAGAGATCGGGAAGCACAGCGAAGGACGCCTGATCCTTGCGAGTTACGCGCTTGCTCTGGGGTTACTCATTCCGATGGCAACTCTGCAGTTCCAGCAGGCGGTCGGCTTCCTGTCTTCGGCAGACGGTCCGCCTTTCGTTATCCCAAGCGCCGGCGACGGACCGAATCTTTATTTGATCTGGTCTCAAAACAGCGCAATCCCGATATTGCTTATCACGTGGCTCCTGCTCGGTATGGCGCACCTTTGTCTCGCGTGGATGCTAGTAGAATGGGATTGGCCGCGCATCGTGAAGTGCGGCACGCTGATTGGAGCAGCAATGATCACGTTGTCGCTGTTCATGGGCGTATTGATGCTCGATCTGTCGTCATTGGGGGTGCCAATCGCGGAGCTGGTGATCGAATTTGTAGCGGTAGCAGCCATTTCGCGGTGGCATATTCGGATTTCATCAGACGCCTCATCCGAACTGCTCGCCCGGTAGCGTGTAGGTGCTTTTCGACGATCCGGGCGAACGACCGGAATTATGCGGAGTCACTTGACTCTTAAATCTACATATGTTGCTCTGC
>NZ_LMKZ01000007.1:2500-5524 GCF_001422525.1 Sphingomonas sp. Leaf30
TCTGGCTGAGATTATAATCATCCGCACCTGACAAAAGCTAACGCGCACTGCTCTGCCGAGTTGGTGACGTTCCTCTGGAACGCACCCAGTGATGTCGTTGGTGGTGTGGACTCTCAAGCGTGAGGTAAGGGCAATTCGTGGATGCCTTGGCATGTACAGGCGATGAAGGACGTGGCACGCTGCGATAAGCGCGGGTGAGCTGTGAGCAAGCTTTGACCCCGCGATTTCCGAATGGGGAAACCCACCTATCCCGATTAATCCAAGCGCTGCGGTAACGCAGTGTATTGGGTTAATTAGGTTAGGTATCACTTAGCTGAATAAAATAGGCTTCGTGAAGCGAACCCGGCGAACTGAAACATCTCAGTAGCTGGAGGAAAAGACATCAACCGAGATTCCGTTAGTAGTGGCGAGCGAACGCGGACCAGGCCAGTGCCTGAATTTCAACTAGTAGAAGTCTCTGGAAAGTGACGCCATAGCGGGTGACAGCCCCGTATACGAAAGTGAGAATTCAGGACTCGAGTAGGGCGGAACACGTGAAATTCTGTCTGAACATGGGGGGACCACCCTCCAAGCCTAAATACTCGTACATGACCGATAGCGAACTAGTACCGTGAGGGAAAGGTGAAAAGCACCCCGATGAGGGGAGTGAAACAGTACCTGAAACGGATTGCCTACAAGCAGTTGGAGGGCTTTTATGGCCTGACAGCGTACCTCTTGCATAATGGGTCTGTGACTTAATGTATCAAGCAAGCTTAAGCCGATAGGTGTAGGCGCAGCGAAAGCGAGTCTGAATAGGGCGCCAGAGTTTGATGTATTAGACCCGAAACCCGGCGATCTAGGCATGACCAGGATGAAGGTGCAGTAACATGCACTGGAGGTCCGAACCGATTAACGTTGAAAAGTTACCGGATGAGTTGTGTTTAGGGGTGAAAGGCCAATCAAGCCGGGAAATAGCTGGTTCTCCGCGAAAACTATTGAGGTAGTGCCTCGCACGAACACCTTAGGGGGTAGAGCACTGGATGGGCTAGGGGGTCGCGAGATCTACCAAACCTAACCAAACTCCGAATACCTAAGAGTGATATGCGGGAGACAGACGGCGGGTGCTAAGGTCCGTCGTCAAAAGGGAAACAGCCCTGACCTACAGCTAAGGCCCCCAAATCGTATCTAAGTGGGAAAGCATGTGGGACTTCCAAAACAACCAGGAGGTTGGCTTAGAAGCAGCCATCCTTTAAAGAAAGCGTAACAGCTCACTGGTCTAAACAAGAGGTCCTGCGGCGAAGATGTAACGGGGCTCAAGATACGTGCCGAAGCTTAGGGTGTGCCACTTATGTGGTACGCGGTAGCGGAGCGTTCCGTAAGCCTGTGAAGCGATCTGGTAATGGGTCGTGGAGGTATCGGAAGTGCGAATGCAGACATGAGTAGCGATAAAGAGGGTGAGATGCCCTCTCGCCGAAAGACCAAGGGTTCCTGCGCAAGGCTAATCCGCGCAGGGTGAGCCGGCCCCTAAGACGAGCCCGAAGGGGGTAGTCGATGGGAACCACGTTAATATTCGTGGGCCTGGTGGTGTGTGACGGATCATGTGTGTTGTCATCCCTTATCGGATTGGGATGGCTTCGAAATGGTTCCAGGAAATAGCCCCACCGTATAGACCGTACCCGAAACCGACACAGGTGGTCAGGTAGAGTATACCAAGGCGCTTGAGAGAAGTGTCCTGAAGGAACTCGGCAAATTGCCTCCGTACCTTCGGAAGAAGGAGGCCCTCACTATGCGCAAGCACTTTGAGGGGGCACAGGCCAGGGGGTAGCGACTGTTTAGCAAAAACACAGGGCTCTGCTAAGTCGGCTTCAAGACGACGTATAGGGCCTGACGCCTGCCCGGTGCCTGAAGGTTAAGTGGAGGGGTGCAAGCTCTGAAATGAAGCCCAGGTAAACGGCGGCCGTAACTATAACGGTCCTAAGGTAGCGAAATTCCTTGTCGGGTAAGTTCCGACCTGCACGAATGGCGTAACGACTTCCCCACTGTCTCCAGGACATGCTCAGCGAAATTGAATTCTCCGTGAAGATGCGGAGTACCCGCGGTTAGACGGAAAGACCCCGTGCACCTTTACTGCAGCTTCAGAGTGGCATTAGGAAGAAACTGTGTAGCATAGGTGGGAGGCTTTGAAGCATCGGCGCCAGCTGATGTGGAGCCATAGGTGAAATACCACCCTGTTTGTTTCTGATGTCTAACCTCGTTCCGTAAGCCGGAACAGGGACCCTCTGTGGCGGGTAGTTTGACTGGGGCGGTCGCCTCCTAAAGAGTAACGGAGGCGCGCAATGGTGGGCTCAGGACGGTCGGAAACCGTCTGTTAGAGTGCAATGGCATAAGCCCGCCTGACTGCGAGACTGACAAGTCGAGCAGAGACGAAAGTCGGTCATAGTGATCCGGTGGTCCCTCGTGGAAGGGCCATCGCTCAACGGATAAAAGGTACGCCGGGGATAACAGGCTGATAACCCCCAAGAGCTCATATCGACGGGGTTGTTTGGCACCTCGATGTCGGCTCATCACATCCTGGGGCTGGAGCAGGTCCCAAGGGTTTGGCTGTTCGCCAATTAAAGTGGTACGTGAGCTGGGTTCAGAACGTCGCGAGACAGTTTGGTCCCTATCTGCCGTGGGCGTCGAAATTTGAGAGGAGTTGACCCTAGTACGAGAGGACCGGGTTGAACATACCTCTGGTGTACCAGTCGTTCTGCCAAGAGCGCAGCTGGGTAGCTATGTATGGACGGGATAACCGCTGAAAGCATCTAAGCGGGAAGCCTCCCTCGAGATAAGATTTCATAGAGCCGTCGGAGACCACGACGTTGATAGATCGGATGTAGAAGTGCGGTAACGCATGGAGCTAACCGATACTAATTGCTCTATTCGCGCTTGAGAGTCTCACACCATCAATGACAACACTGGGTTCGCCCAGCACGTCAGACGATAGTGCGGATGATTAAGACGACGCCAGATTGCCAATCCCCTCGCCGTCGAGGGATTGGTCAC
>NZ_LMKZ01000008.1:0-8570 GCF_001422525.1 Sphingomonas sp. Leaf30
CCCGGTAGCTCGTCAGGCTCATAACCTGAAGGTCACAGGTTCAAATCCTGTCCCCGCAACCAACCTGATTTGCAACGCCTCCTCGGAAACCCCCGCGGAGGCTTTTTGCTTTTCTGGACAGACGCATAGCTCGAGCATCGATGCCAGCTCTCCGCGAAGATGAATCGCAAGTACGTCGTTTTCCGGTTTTAACACCACAGTGTCGATCATCGAACGGATGCGCTCGAACGTCTGTGAACGGAGCGCATCATCCTCAAACGCATCGGTCAGCCGTCCGACCTTCTGGCGGTACATGTTGCCAAGATCCGCATGTAGTAAGTTGGTAGGCGTCGGTAGCTTAAATGCGCGTTCAGCTTCAGCAAGCAACGTGCCTCGTCGCTCGGCTCACTCCCTCATTTTCGCAATGAACATCGAGGCGTCCCACAAAAGGCCGGGCCTTTCTTTGATGCCCCCTGACAGCCGAACCGCGTGCGACCAGATTTAGCATAGCTCGAACCGCATCCGCCGCAGGTCATCTTGCCGGATGTCAAATATTTCGGGCGTTGCTGTGCGAAGAAGGCCAGGCTAGGGACGGCGTCCAGGGCCTTCATCGGGCCACGCCGCAGCGACTGTTGGTGGTCCTTGACGCTCTGCCATAACGTGTCGCTGACGATGCGCAGATCTGGTGCTGCGACCGTGGTAGCCTGCTGCTCTTCTGCATTCAGGAATGCATGTCGTTTACCGGTATCGGGATTCTTGCGGTACGTCTGGCGGGCGTTAGCGCGTTTACTGACATAAAGTTGGTTGTTGAGAATGCCAGTACCACGCTCGGCGTTGCCGGTCAGCGTGTTGGGCGTCCATGCAGGTGGATTGCTCGAAGTTGCCCGATTACGTCGACCGCTGCGCAGCGGCGGTATCGGAAGAAAAGGTGGTGCCGTTGCTGACGAGCGCCCCGTTCGATCGCGCAACATGGGCGGTTGTGGACTCGTTTGATAGCGATGTTCGTACTGCGTATTGGCGCGAGCTCCCTCCCAACTGGAATCGCGACGAGGACGACCTCTTGGTCGGCGTGACGCATTTGTTGAAAGCCATTCGCCCCCGCGCCGCATTCCGACTCGCCCACTTTTCAATGAAAAAACTGCCGCCTCTGGTGCTATTTGATCTTCTCGCTGCCATCGCCCGCGGATCGGACGAAACGGCAAATACCTATCAGCTCGACCGGCACGGCCTACGCGAGGCATTCCGTCGTCTGAACGAAAGCGCTGACGTGAAAACCGATGCGATGGCGGGCCTTGAATTCGCGTTCATCGACATTTTCGACGACGGGGAAGCCCGGCCGGAAAATCTCGAAAAGGAAATTGCGCGCAATCCCGAACTGTTCGTCCAGGCGGTAGGCTTCGCGTTCAAGCGCAGCGACGATAACGAAGACTCGTCCGAGCTGCGATTGGATGATAGCAATCAAAAATCTAACCGGGCACGCTCCGCCTACAAGCTGGTCGATGTCATTGCGCTCATTCCCGGACGCAAAGATGATGGCACGATCGACAGCGCTGATTCGGTGCGCTGGATCGAGCAGGCTCGGGCCGGTTATGCGACAATTGCGCGTGAAGACGTAGGCGATCAGATGCTCGGCAAGCTTTTGTCGCATGCGCCGGCAGACGACGACGGCGTTTGGCCGTGCTTGCCCGTCCGCGACACTCTCGAGAAAGTGATGACGGAGCATATCGGTCGTGGACTTCACACGGCGCTCTTCAATTCCCGAGGCGTGACGTGGCGCGGGAGCGGGGGCGATCAAGAACGTGAACGCGCCACCGGGTACGCGCGCGGGGCAGAGGCGATGCAATACACGCACCCGCGTGTGGCGGCGGTGCATCGCGATATGGAGCGCACGTATCTTTGCCATGTGGAACGTGAAGACACCGACGCCAAGGCTAACCGCCGACTGATCCGCTGATCTCTGTAAAGGCGGCTTGGGTAGATGAGATGCTCCCCGATGGGATCGCAGGGCCACCCGCTCGGTTGGTGGAGAATCGGCTCGATCCCAATGAGCGCCACATGGCCTGGGCGATGTAAGGGCGTCCAGCATGGACCGATGCCAAGATCGTGCAGTACGACCGCGCAGTCTTGCGTGCGGCGGTGCTAACCGTCGCCGAGTGGGTGAGCGCAAACTGGCGTTCGGAGCGCTGTGCTGTGACTAAAGTGATCTTGGGTTGCCTCAAAGCGGACTTCTGCGGATCAGAACTACAAGGGGCCCCCGAAGCGGGGGATGTCGATCGTCTACTGACAGATCGGGAATGACGACTTTCCATCTCAATCACGACATCCATGACGGACGATCATGCGCCAGGGGCAATGAGCGCTGGGATGAACGAATGTCCGAAGTTGGGAAGCGAGGGAAGGGGCGTGAACGTCGGGTTCTGGGTCTTGGTTCGGGCGGCGGCGCAAGCGTCCTGCTTTTAAACGGCGCTCTACCCGCACGATCCTCGACCACGCTTGCTTCGCGGCAACAGCCAACTTAGCATCCTCGCAGGGAAACGCCGGGCAGAGCGCAAGCCAGAGGTCGGGCTTCGCCGCCGGACAGGATTGGGGGGTAGACGTTGTTTCTTGCAGGACTGTCGCGCCGCGGACGTGAGGGTTTCGCCGTGTTGGCGCATGAGCTCGTCCACGCTGACGGACGACTGTCGTCGGAGGAACAGACGATCCTCGACCGTCTACGGTCGGAAGCCGGCGATCTCGACCAGTCGGGCGGAGGCATGGGGTTCGACGATGCCGTCGCCAGCATAGTGGACCCCCTGCAGCGGCGTGCCGCGTTCATAGAGTGCATCGGGATCTGCTGGTCGGATGGCATGATCGCTGACGAGGAGGCCGTGCTGCTCGACCAGATCGCCGATGCATGGTCGATCGACGCGGCGGACCGCTCGGCGATGATCGATTGGGTTAAACGGCAGGCGGACCTTGTGGCCGACGCCCAGACCCTCATCGGGGCGGTCGGCTGAGGTGCTGCCGCTGGTGCTAATTGGAGCCGCTGCTATGCTCGGCGGAGCCAAGAAGATGGTGGACGGCCGTTCGGCGGCCAACCGTGCGGCGACCATCTCCGAGGATGCCACCGTTCGCCTGAGGGCCGCGCAGGAGCGGCTCGACAAGGCGGTCAAGCAGGGCGAGCGCGCGTTCGCCAGACTCGACAAGGTACGTGCGGATGCGCGGGCGATGCTGGTCGACGACGTCGCTCACACGCTGCGTCGCGTCGCCGGCGTCGACGATCGCGGCTTCACCGACCTGAAGGAGGCGCTCGCCCGCCCCGAACGTCTCGCGGTCGCGATCGGGGTCGAGGAGGGCGCGGTGGTCTCGACCGCGAAGGGTGCCCTGAAGGGCTTCGGTGCCGGCGCGGCGTTGAGCGGTGCCGCGCAGGGCGCCGTGGCCACTTTCGGATTGGCGTCGACGGGCGCCCCGATCGCCGGCCTGAGCGGCGTGGCCGCCAGCAATGCGACCCTCGCCTGGTTGGGCGGTGGTTCCCTGGCATCGGGGGGAATGGGCGTCGCCGGCGGCACGGCGGTGCTTGGCGGGATCGTCGCGGCGCCCGCAGTGCTCCTAGCGGGGCTTGCCTATGCGAACCAGGCGGAGAAGCAGCTGACGAAGGCGACCAGTTACGCCGAGGACGTGTCCGTCGCGGTCGAGCGGAACACTAGCGCGGAGCGACGAATCGCGGCGATCAGGCGTCGTGTCGGGGAGGTGCGCAAGGCGATCGAGGACGTGCAGGTCCGCACCCGAAGCGCTGTGGAAACCCTCGGCGCCATGTTGGACGTGCTGCCGCCGGAACGGCGGGCGTTCGGGTCGTTGCCCACTGCCGTGCAGGACCGTACCCTTCTACTGGGCGTCCTCGCCGGGCTGCTGAGCGAACTGGTGGAGGTCGCCATAGTGGACGAGACGGCGCAGCTGATGGACGACGCCGCGGACGTGTTGAAGCGAGTGGAAACCTTGAACATGAAGGAGGCGGCATGACGAAGGGTAAGGTGACGGTGCTCAAGCCAGTGACGTCCGCGACCAGGGCTGCCGCAGGCGGGGCGAAGGCCGCCTTCTCCCCCGCGGACGCGCTGCAGGCGCTCGCCACGATCACGGGCGCAGTGCAGGAGCACGGACGCATCAGGCAGGAAAACCAGACGGCGCGGGAGGCCATCCGGGAGAAGGCGTCCGTGATGCGCAAGCGCATCGCTGCGAACAGGAAGACCTTGGACAGGTACGTCGAACGGACCTTCGACAACCGGGATCTCGCGTTGGCCGGGTTTCTGGACAGCTTGGACAAGGCCATCGAGTCGGGCAACGTGGATCTGGCATCCGCGATGGCGGATCGGATCGCGGACGTGGTCAAGTCCGGTCCTCTCCTGCAGGTCGCCGAACTGCATCACGAGCAGGAACGTCAGGAGCCGATGTTCCGAATCGGCCGGTCCGACTAGGCTCGCTGCATGGAGCCCGATGGCCGGTCCAGGCATGCGCCCGATCGCAGGATCGCCCTGCTGATCGACGCCGACAACGTGTCGCACGCCATGATCGCCGCCATCCTGGCGGAACTATCGAAGTACGGCACGGCCAATGTGCGGCGCGCCTATGGCGACTGGGCCAGCTCCGGGCTCAAGGGCTGGAAGGACAAGCTCCACGACTTCGCCATCCGCCCGATCCAGCAGTTCAGCTATTCGGCGGGCAAGAACGCGACCGACATCGCGCTCGTCATCGACGCGATGGAGCTCCTCTACACACAGAAGCCGGACGCCTTCTGCCTTGTGTCGAGCGACGCCGACTTCACGCCCCTAGTCATGCAGCTGAAGGCCAACGGCAACGAGGTGTACGGGTTCGGCGAGCGGAAGACGCCGTCCCCCTTCGTGAACGCCTGCACCACGTTCCTGTACCTCGATACGCTCGACGCGGCGGACCGGCCGGCGACGGTGGTGGATGGAACCGTCGCCGTCGCGCCCGCGCCCGCAGCATCCGGCCCGACGACTGTTGACGGCGCGGAGCCGGCCCAGGCGGATCGACGTCACCTGTCGCAGGACACCAAGCTGGTCACGATCCTGCGAGGGGCGGTCGAGGCGTCGGCGCACGAGGACGGATGGGCCTCGATGTCGGCGGCCGGCAGCGCGGCGAAGAGGCAGGCGTCGATCGATCCGCGCAACTACGGCGTGAAGAACTTCCCGGCTCTCTTCGCCGCGACCGGCCTGTTCGAGATCGTGAGGATGGATAACGGACAGGGCTTCGTAGCCGATCGGCGCAACAAGGAAAGGG
The DNA here is from genome assembly GCF_001422525.1 of Sphingomonas sp. Leaf30. Classification (NCBI taxonomy): domain Bacteria; kingdom Pseudomonadati; phylum Pseudomonadota; class Alphaproteobacteria; order Sphingomonadales; family Sphingomonadaceae; genus Sphingomonas; species Sphingomonas sp. Leaf30. Next base: position 5,254 of record NZ_LMKZ01000008.1, read on the forward strand.
CTGCAAAGCCGGTCAGGTGAGCGGCAAGCTGGGAACGCGAACGCAGTGCTCCGCAGGTGAACGAGCAGCTTCTCTCTTCCTCCTGCCGATCTAGCCAAACTGTATGCGGGGAGGATCGTGCGAGACGAGGACGGTAACCGCCACCTCGCCGAGTTCGGGTGGCCGATGCGGTCCGCTGAAAGCGGCAGTCAGTCCGACGTGAACGAATGGCAGAAGTCGGGAAACCGAACGGGTGCCCTGAAAGGCCATTTGTGGGTCGTAACGCCAACAGGCTATTCGTTAAAGAAAGCCACCCGGCGGTCAGTCTAAGCGTCGGAGCGCACTGCTCGTTGAAACGGGCGCCACTGCAAATGCCCGAATAATGGCGTCACGAATAGATGCGGTACAGCGAGAGCCGCAATGCCCGCGAATAGGGGGCGGACGCCGGAAGGGTCAAAGTGTAACAAAAGAACGCCTGTTATGGTAGCGAGCAGTATAGCGGCGACGAGTATCGGAGCAGTTGCTCGGAGGTAGCTGCCCATCGTTGCACAACCGATCTGCGTACGACGTTCGAACGTTTGGGGTGCGGCATGCAGAACGAGAAAGCCCACCGAAAACCCCACGAGTGGCGGCAGAACGACAAGGGCCACCGTCCCGATCAGGAGGCGCAGGTCGTTGCGCTGACATGCCCGTACGACCAAATACGCTGCGGCTATCGCGCCGATCACCGCCATTGCTGACACTATTGCGGGCAGCACAGTTGTCGAGGTGCCGCCGAGACGAAGAATATCGGTCAGGTTCGTGGCATGGAAAGTGGCGGGGGTGGCGACAAGGCTCGTTCCTCTCGCCACCCTCTCCAACGGCCGATCCGCTGGTGCATCTTCCACGCCGAAATGAACTGCCGACGCGATGAGAAAAGCTGGGAGTGCGACCGCTGGATTAACGACCCACCAACAGAGGCAAACTGCACCAACAAAGACGTATAACGCGACGAACAAAGGGCGTTGCCGCGGCTCGACGATTGCCAAGTCGCTGGCGCCATGTGCCATGCCGATGAGGCCTATCGCCATAACAGCAAAAGCTAATTGTACGGTCAACGCGCTGAAGGAGGCGGCGGCTGCTGCCCCCAGAAGCAGGCTCCAGCCCCAGGCTGGAGCGGGGGCGATCATGACTGATGACCGCGTTCGGTGCTATGCTGCGCCAGCGCCTTGTCCAGGTTGCTTGCCGCATAGAAGGCGTAAACGACCTTGGCGACGACATCCATGATCAGAATTGCCCAGACTGATGTCGGATCCGTGATGATCTTAATTCCTTCAGGACCGATCAGGAAGACGATTGGATAGAGGAACCAGATAACCGTCAGGAAGGCGACGTTCTTGTTGTATGCCGTGCCCAAGGCCATGCCCCGGCTTTGCGCCAGCGTGCGTAGCGGCCCCCACAAGAGGTACAGCACGCCGAGAAAGGCGACGCATGACCACGCATACCAGACCCATTTTGCGAACAATGGGCCGGTTAGCGACGACACCAGTCCCGTAGCTATCATTAGCACGTCAAGGACGATGATGGCGGTGAGGTGGCCGCCCACCTCGCCAGTTCTGCCATGCTCATGGAAGGCCAGAAGAACAAGGCTCGATAGGAGGATCGGCGTTGTCACCGACCAATCGAGGTATCTTGCGAGATAGGTGACCGAGCCGTCGAGCTTGAACAGCGTACCAATGCCGAAGGCCATTGCCAGATATGCCGTAGCTGCAATGAACGGCACGCTGGCATGCAGCAGCGTATGGTGGCCGGACGGGTGACTTTTCTTCCCCGTCGCATAGATCGCCAGCGACCCCAGCGACATGATTGTGAACCCAAGTAGGAAGGCAGTCTGATCCATGCGGGATCCCCAGCACAAGGGGGCGACCCGATGCCGACCCAAATCGCATAACATGGATTGTATCGTTTTGTGTCCACGCCGGAGCAAAGTTCATCGGCTTGTCACGAAGCGCGGTCGATAGGAGGCGAACGGACTTTTCGTCAGTGAATTAAGCCGGCGGACTACCCTGCGCGACGCTGCGTAGGTAATCACTGGTACCGGATGCCTTCATGAGCATCGTATCGACTAGCCGTTGTCCTCTGGAGCCCCGGCGAACTGGATTGCGCGGCTTTGGTATCACGATACTAGAGCTTGGCTGGTTGTGGAACGCGCGGTCGCCTGGATCGCTAAGATGGACCGCCTATCGCTCACCCACAAACTGAAAGTTCCGCATGTTCAACGGACTCGGCCTGCCGGTTTTGCTCGCCATCTTTGCCGCCTGCGCAGGTGTAATCTGGGTAGCGGGCGTGAAGCTAGCTGATACGACGGACATTCTGTCCTCGCGACTTCACCTGGGCAAGGCACTCGGCGGTATCATCGTACTCGCAATGGCCACCAACCTGCCCGAGGTTGCGATCACCGTCAGTGCGGCGCTGGCAGGCAATCTGGGGGTGGCGGTCGGTAATATACTAGGCGGCATCGCCATCCAGACGGTTGTGCTCGTGGCGATGGACATCGCCATGAAGGAGCAGGTTCCTCTGACCTACCGCGCCGCCAGCCTCACGCTGGTCGTGGAGGCGGTGCTGGTCGTGGTGGTTTTGATCGTGTCGATCATGGCGACGCAGTTGCCGGGCACGCTCATTGCGGCCCGCCTGACTCCGGGGGCGGTGTTGATCGGCGTCTTGTGGATCATTGGTGTGTGGCTTTCCAGCAAAGCCAGCAAGGGGCTGCCTTGGCAAGATACGAGCGGCACGGATCCCGACGCGCAAAAAGAACCCAAGGGCCACTCGCAGGCGAAGAAGGATGACGCCTCTGGACAGCGCGGCGAGAGTACGATTCACGTCGCATTGGTCTTCGCCGCTGCGGCGCTTGCGACATTGGCAGCCGGTGTACTCTTAGAGCGAAGCGGCGATGCCATAGCGGAACACATCGGCCTCAGCGGGGTCATCTTCGGGGCAACGGTGCTTGCGGCCGCCACGTCGCTGCCCGAGCTTTCGACCGGTATCACCTCGGTACGCATGAAGGACTATCAGCTGGCCGTCAGCGACATCTTTGGTGGAAACGCCTTTCTGCCAGTGCTCTTCCTCCTAGCCGTCGTCGTCTCAGGCAAGGCAGTGCTGCCTGATGCTCAGGCAAGCGACATCTATCTTGCGGGCCTTGGAGTGTTGCTGACCTGCGTTTACGCCGCAGGCCTGATTTTTCGGCTCCCATGTCATTCCCGAACTACTCCACCGCGGTCACAATGTGCTCGGACTCACTCGCTCCGACGCGGGCGCGCAGCAGCTCGAAGCGGCTGGCGCCGATGTTCATCGGGGCGACC
>NZ_LMKZ01000009.1:0-17270 GCF_001422525.1 Sphingomonas sp. Leaf30
GCCCGGTAGCTCGTCAGGCTCATAACCTGAAGGTCACAGGTTCAAATCCTGTCCCCGCAACCACCGATATAGAACCCGACACGCCGCCCTTACGGGCGGCGTTGTCGTTTGTCGCCCAGGTGAGCAAATCCGACACCTTTGCTACCACCTCCGCCTCCGGACCGCCCGGCTCGTCGGGAAAGATCGTCACGCTCTCGATGAGCGTCGACAGCACGGCTGCTGCCTCGGTCCGGATCGACGCGTCGTCCAGCGATTGGCGGAGTGCTGCGACCTTGCTCCGAAACTGCTCGACGAGTACCGGATGCGGCAGGAGGATCGCGGTAGGCTTGCTATCATTTCCAGCGCCTGTGCGCGCCTTCAGTCGCAATTTCTCCGCCTCGCGCTCGGTGATCATCGCCCGCAGCGCCGGGCTGGCGATGCCGGCCAGCAGGTTCTGGTACAGATTATCGAGTTCGGTGGTGACCTGCTGTAAGCGCTGTTGCGCGGCGTCATGCCGGCCCGTGTCTTGGCGTGTCAGTCGCTGCAGTTCACGCTCGAACTCTTCTATGAACACGCGCACATGCTCGTCGGTCAGCAGATGCTCCTGGAGGGTCGCCAAGGTGGCGGTCTCCAGTGGACCTTTGCGTACCGACACGCGGTTTCGGCACGTGCCGCGCTCCTTCTGCCCCGCGCAGCGGTAATAGTCCTTGCCGCTGATCGTGTAATTAGCACCGCAACAGCTGCAGCGGATAAGGCCGGAGAGCAGATGCCGCGCGCGGGTCTCGCCTGCAGGCGAGGCTGCCTGTGGCGCACGCTTGCGGCGCTCAATCTCGGCGTGCGCCGCGTCGAACAGCGCGTCGTCAACGATGCGTAGCTCGGGCACCGCCACCTCGACCCATTCCGTACGATCGCGGAGCCGGTAGCGGCGTTCGCGCTTCTCGCTGTCCGGGTTCTTGCGCCATTGCCGGCGGCCCCACACCAGCCGACCCGCGTAGAGCGGGTTATTGAGGATGCCGACCAGCTTGGTCGGGTCACCGCGGATCGTCGAGGCGTTCCACTGCCCGCCACGCGGGCCGGGAACCCCTTCCTCGTTCAGGCGGGTGGCGATCTGAATGGAGGACAGCCCTGCGGCAAACCACGCGAAGATACGGCGGACCACCGCCGCCTGTCCTTCCTCGATCTCCAGCAACCCGCGCTGGACCTCGCCCTTAGCATCGAGCCGGACCATGCGCTTGTAGCCGTAGGCTCGCCCTCCGGCGAACCGCCCCGCGAGTACGGCGGCCTCCATGCCGCGCAACGTCTTGTCGACCAGATGCTTGAGGAAGATCGAGCCGAGCAGGCCGGCGACCGCAAATTTGATCTCGTCGACATGGCCTTCGCTCACTGTATGTAGCTGGACCCTGTGGTAGGCGAGCTTCTTGCCCAGCCAGGCCACGTCCTCGGCATCGCGCGCCAGCCGGTCGAGCGCCTCGCATACAATGATGTCGATCTGGCCCGTTTCCACCGCGCGCAGCAACTGCCGGAGCCCGGGACGGTCGCGCCGGTACCCCGACAGTTCCGGGTCGAGCCACGTCGCTGTCACGGTGCCGCCAAGATAGCCGACCAGCGGCGCGCAGGACGCGACCTGATCAGCGCTCGATGATGCCGACTGCATAGCGGTTGAGTGCCTGCCATAGAGTGCGATGCGACGGTGCGTGGTCGTGAGCATGGCTTATTGTTTCACAGCTTTTGCCGCACGGGAATCCTGCATGCGCGCATGATGTTCGGCCGCTGCTTGTCGTGCCAGGAGGCGTACAAGCTCGGCGAATGCGTCTTGCGCATCGACAGGTTGTGCCAATATGATCCTGGAGACGGCCATAGCGACGTTTTGGGACGGCCGTCACCGCGCGTGCACGAAATCTACATACATTCGCCATCATTGGTTATTCATGAAGACGGAACGTCCCCCCGCCCGAATGCGACTGCCAGAAGGCTTCAGCCACCTGCGCGCCGACCTGGGGCAGATCCTCAAGGATCATCGTACGGGCGTTAAGGGCGTCGTGGAGCCGATCAGCCAGGACGCATTTGCCATGAGCGTCGGTATTACGCGCGTGGCTTTGTCGCGGATCGAAAACGGACACACCTGGCCGCAAGGCTCCACGCTTGACCGGATCATGGAGGAACTGGAACTCGATTGGCCGCAGGTGGCGATCGCTGGTGACAGTGGTCGTCCAGCGCTCTTGTTCGACGGTAGCCTTCAAGCCACGAAGATTTATCAGCTTTGTCGGCGCCTGCGCCTCGAGCGCGAGGCTCGAGGCTTGTCGTTAGCCGAGCTCTCGCGGCGCTCTGGTGTGTCCGCAGCTCAGCTTTCACGGATCGAGCGTGCGCAGGGTGGCAGATCTGGGGTCTTCACATGGCACCCGGACGATCTCGGCGAAGTACCCGAAGTCCGCCGTGTTGTCTTCGGCAATCCCATACTTGCCGATCTCGCGGCTGGCAGATTCGATTACGGGCTTGACGAAGAAAGCTGAGGCGAGTGAAGGCGTAGGTTTGTAACGGCGCGCGGCTTACATCATCCGGCGATGCGGAACGTCTGCATTTCTGGCGGAAAGCCGCCCGTCCGCTTTCGAAAATCGAACGGCGTAAGCGGACGATCGTTCAGACAGCCGGGCAAGGGGCGGCATCGCCATTTGTGGTGGATAGCGGCCCGGCCGTTTTCGGGCGGCGATTGCGGTAAACAGACGTTCGTTCAGACTGTGGGGCAGGGGGCTACCGGCCGCGTTCTGGTGCCTCCCAACCAAATGCTACCCACTTGACTAACTACGGGTATCCCGTACATGCTGTCGTATGCAGTCCGTCATCGAAACCAGTGCCTACCTTGCGGCCGCGAAGGACGTTGGCATGAGTGCCGAGGAGCAGCAGATGGTGGTCGATCTGATCGCTGCCAATCCGGAAGCCGGTGAGATCATGCCGGGGTGCGGCGGGGCTCGGAAGTTAAGGGTAGCGCGACCGGGCGGCGGTAAATCTGGCGGGTATCGGGTGATCACCTACTATGCGGGCATGAATGTACCGACGTTCCTGCTGACCGTCTTCGGGAAGAACGAAAAAGCTAACCTGACCAAGGGCGAGCGTAATGCTCTTGCCACTTTTACCAAGACGCTGACCGACAGCCTTAGGAGGAAAAAATGAAGAGTGCCTTCGACAAGATCGCAGCCGGCCTCAGTGACGCTATCGCTCATGCCAACGGGGAAACGGGTCACGCAAGGGTAGCGGCACCCATCGATGTGGCGGCGATCCGCAAACGTACGGGTAAGACACAGGATCAGTTTGCCCGCGCATACCATCTCCCGCTGGGTACAGTGCGGGACTGGGAGCAAAGCCGCAGCCAGCCAGATGCGCCGGCGCGAGTCCTATTGTCGCTGATCAAAGCCGAACCAGAGACCATCGAGCAACTCGTTCAGCGGGCGTAGCGTCCTGAACAAGAACGCAATGACGATGATGTTTGCCAGCAGAACGGCAAAGTGGCGGCAGCGTTCGGCACGTAGGCCAGAAGTTACCGAAAGAGCCCTATGCTACGCCTAATCCACACCGCAGACTGGCAGCTAGGTAAGCCGTACGGTCGCTTTGATAGTGATGTCCGCGCAGCACTTAGCGAAGCGCGCTTCGATGCGATCGATGCGATCGGCAAGGCCGCGGCCGAGCATGACGCTGCGCATGTCTTGGTCGCTGGCGACGTCTTCGATACCGAGGGTCCAGAAGATCGCGTCATTGTGCAGGCAGTGTCACGGATGCAGCGATATGCCTGCACGTGGTGGCTGCTCCCCGGCAATCACGACTTCGCCCGCAACAGCGGTCTTTGGGACCGTGTCCGCGCCAAAGGGGCGGCGAACATCCGCGTCATCACCGAGCCCGTGCCATGCGAGCTGGAACCTGGACACTGGCTTTTGCCGGCACCACTCACGCACCGGCACAATCTTGATGACCCGACGGCCTTGTTCGACACGATGGAGACGCCGGGCGCGACACTGCGCATTGGCTTGGCCCATGGTTCGATCCGTGATTTTTCGTCGCGCGGTGAGGCGCAAAACCAGATCGCTCCCGATCGCGCACAGCGCTCCAGCCTAGACTATCTGGCGCTCGGTGACTGGCACGGAGCGCTGCGGGTCGATTCACGAACCTGGTATTCCGGCACACCGGAAAAAGATCGGTTCCAGCGAGACGAACCGGGATATGCCTTGCTCGTGGCGCTGGAGCAAGGCGTGGAGCCGATCGTGTCACCGATCCGCACGGGCAAGTTCCAATGGCTGATGCGGAATTGGACGATCCCTGACGCGGACGGCTTTGCCGCCGAGTGCGATCGGCTGCTTGGCCCGATCGAACCGTCGGCAACGCTCCTGCAGCTGTCGCTTGCCGGCATCGTCAGCCTGTCCGACCGGATCACGATCCTTGGCAAGCTGGACAATGACCTACGCCATCGCCTTCGGCATCTGGCGGTTGCGGCAGACGACCTGGTGGGTCGGCCAAGCGAGCAGGACCTGGCGGATCTGCAGGTAGAGGGGATGATCGGAACGGCTGCCGCAAAGCTGATGCGCATGATCGAGGCCGGCGGTACCGACGGGGTCACGGCCAAGCGGGCGCTCGAGCGCCTCTTCGTGGAATATCAGCGCGGACAGGACGCAGCATGAGCCTCAAGATCCGGCGCATCGCGCTGGCCAACTTCCGTAAGTTCCGTGAGCCGTTCGTCCTCGACGGGCTCACTGACGGCTTGAACGTCATCATCGAGCCCAACGAGACCGGCAAGTCGACACTGCTGGAAGCCATGCGCGCGGCCTTCTTCATTCGGCACAACACAGCCAACCGGCTGGCGCGGAGCTATGCGCCGCACGGCGAGGCCGTCGCCCCGCAGATCGAGGTCGGCTTCGAGGCGCGAGGCGAGGACTGGCAGGTTAATAAGCGCTTCCTGAAAGGTGCGTCGGTCGAGGTGCGTGGACCAAACGGCCGTGCACAAGGCGAAGATGCTGAAGCTCAGCTGCAGGCATTGCTCGGCGCGCGCCGTGACACGAGCCAAGCCGGCGACGCGGCCGCTCACGGTGCGCTGGGGCTGCTTTGGGTAGGGCAGGCGCAGGCGCTCGAAGTCACGGCCCCGGGCGATATCGTCCGCGATAGCGTGCGTGCGACGCTAGAGGCTGAGGTTGGCACGATCATGGGCGGCGCAGCCTACCAGCGTGTCCGGCCCCGGATCGACAGCCAGTTCGCAGACTATTGGACTAACACCGGCCGGCCTAGCGGTCGCCAGACGACGGCACGTACCGAGCATGACGCTGCCGAGAGCGTTGCGACCGAGGCGGCCGCCCGGCTCGCCGCCCTTGAACAAGGGTTCTCCGATCTCGAGGCCGCTTGGGCTAGGCTGAAAGTGTTGGACCGTGATCTTGCCGATACGACGGACGCAGATCGGCGAAAGGCTCTCGTTGGTCAGATCGACGTGGCGCGGTCTGCTGCGCAGTTGCGCGATACTAGGCTGGCCGAGCGAGGCCGCCTTGCTGATCAGGTTAGGGGACTGGAGGACCTCATCGCGCGTCTCGCTGATGCTCGGAAGGCTGTTAGTGACACGGCCGCAGCACTTGGCAAGGCGCGTGAGAAACGATCCGGCCTGGAAGAGGAATTGACCAGCACGCGTGAGCAAGCGGGTACGGCGCGTGATAGGCTGGCGACGGCCCGCGACGATAGGCGCAAGGCGCATGCCGCACTTGATGCTGGCAACAAATGCGTTGCGGCGCGAGCACGTCAAATTGAGATCACGCAGGTACGCCAGCGGCATGCTGAGCTGCTGCCCCTCGAAGCCGAACTGGAGGCAGCGCACGAACTCGGTACGACCGTGATCCCCTCCAGCGTCATCAAGACGCTGGAGGAACGCGAACGTGCCGTCGACAAGGCACGCGCGGCAGTCGAGGCGGGCGCGACCCGGATCGAGTTCGCGGGCGATGTCAGCGGTGTTCGGATCGACGGAATGCCGGTCGAGCGCGGTGACCAGACGCTATCGCGTGAGACGCGCATCCAGCTTGGCGAGGCTGAGTTAATCATCCGACCGCCAGCTGGGCTGCAAAGCGCCGAAACGGCGCTCGCCAACGCCCGCGATGACCTGGGCGCCGCGTTGGCCGACTACGGGGTGACAAGTGTCGCTGACGCGCGGTCACGTAATGAGGTCGCACGTGATGCTGTCGCCAACGTGCGGACGCTTGAAGCGCAGATATCTGGAATCACGCCGGCCGTGGCGCTGCTCGGTCTCGACGCCGGTGCTTCGGCCCTGAAGACCTTCATGGCAGGATTGCCGGAAAGCACTGAAGGGGAGGGCAGTGAGAAAGGACCGGACGTCGACGAGTTGAGCGTGATCGCGGCGGAGGCGGATTGCGCGCTCGCAAGGGCGGAGGGCGTCGATGAGGCGGCGTCTGCGCAACTGCGCGAGCTGGAAGCGCGCAATGCGCCGCTGATGGTTCAGGCGGCTAGCGCAGAGCGTGATGCTGCCAACGCCGTAGCGCAGCTGGCTGCTTTGGAAGGCAAGCCTGAGGTAGATCGTCTGGATGAGGCTATGCTGGAGGCACGTCAGCGAGAAGCTGCTGCGCTGGTTCGTCTGCAGGATGCCGAACGTGCTGCGACAGCGCATGATGTAGCGGTGATCGAACGCCAGATCGGGGTGTTGGACAAACGTATCGAGGTCGCCCGGACGCAGCGGATCGATCTGGAGAAGGTGGTCGCCGGGCTCGAGGCCCGGATTGAGGCGGAAGGCGGCAAGGGACTGGCGGACCGCGCTGCTGCTGCGCGAGAAGAAGCGGATGCTGCGGCCGCCAACCTGGCGCGCGTGACGCAGGAGGCGGAAACGCTGAAGCTGCTTCGCGACACGCTGGAAGGTGCGCGTGCAGAGACCTCACGGACGTTCGTCGGGCCCGTCGCCCGGCGGGCGCGTCGGCACATCGAGCGGCTCCTGCCCGGCTGCGATCCTAGCTTTGGGGATGATCTAGGCCTGACATCAATCATGCGTAGCGGGCTAGGTGAAAATTGCGGTGACCTTTCCCGTGGCACCCAGGAGCAGCTTTCGGTGCTCACTCGGCTGGCCTTCGCGGACATGCTGCTGGAGCAGGGTTTACCAGTGTCGCTGATCCTCGACGACCCGCTCGTCTATTCGGACGATGCCCGCCTCGATCTGATGACCGAGATCCTGACCGACGCGGCGTCGCGAATGCAGGTGATTCTGCTGACCTGCCGTGACCGCGCGTTCCGACATCTTGGAAACAGGGTAAACCTAATCGGAGCTCGGTGAAAACGACGACTGGAAGCCCGGTGGTAGAGATTGAAGCGTCCGCTTTCCGGCAGCGATCGTGCTAAGCGGACGTCTGTTCAGACGGGGCCACCGTTACATTTTCGAGCGCTAATGGTAGATGGCAACGACTGCTTTTGAGCACGAACCGGCACACTCGGTGGTTTGCTCAAACTCCTTTGCTCGAGGCGCCAGTCCATCGGATCGATTTAGTTGAAACCTCACTTGCTTCGGCCACGGGACGCAATCATTCTGGCCGTACAGGGGAGGAGAAATGGCCAAGGATCTGATGAGTTGGGCTGCGGAGCAGCCTGACTGGGTAAATGACAGCCTTCGTCGGATCGCTGCGGCGGCAGATCATTCTATTGCGCAGACGGATGCCGACTGCATCCTCGACAACGTGCGTGCTGCGGCCGGTGCCAGCTCTTCACCCCACCCCATGACTGCAATCGACGTCTCGCAACTCGGTGGCCCCTCGGGCGAGACGCGGCGGACGGTGCTTGCGCAGCTAGGTCCCGTGCAGAACATAGACCGCCTAGCCGGTGGTCAGAAGTTGCGCATGGCCGGTGTGGGCATCACTCTAGTGTATGGGGAAAACGGGAGCGGGAAAAGCGGCTACACCCGCATAGCCAAGCGGCTGTGCCGGAGCCTAACGTCGGATCAGCTGAGGGGGAATGTCTTCGACGCCGGCGGCGGACCTATGCGGGTGCATGTGCGCTACCAGGTCGGCGACGATGCGGTGACCGAGCTCGAGTGGGATCCCGCGACACCGCCTCCATCACAACTCCGCCAGATCTCTGTGTTCGACAGTCATAACGCCCGGCTCTACGTCGATAGCGGCAACAGGATCGCCTATCTGCCCCGCGAGCTCGCAATCCTCGAACACCACGGCGAGCTGTGCCAGCGGATGGCCGCGAAATTTTTGGCGGACGAGAAGGTGCTCACGCCGCGGCTGCGCGTCGGGCTGCCGGCCGGATACACCCCGGGTAGCGTAGTCGCATTAACCCTCGCCAAGCTGGACTCCAGGGCCCCCTCGCTGCCCACCGAGGACGAGATCCGCAGACTGTCCGAGTTGAGCCAGCCGGACCTCGCTGAGCTTGCCCGCCTCGAAGCCGAGCTCGCCGCAGATCCGGTGGCGCTGGCGGCGACGCGTCGCCGCGCCGTCACTGTGCTAACGCGCGTAGGCCAGGTGCTGGCGACCCTCCAAGACGGACTCTCGGAGACGGTGGGCGAGACGCTCGCGTCGGCCCGGCGCGAGCTGGGCCAAGCGGTGGAGGCAGAGAGGATCGCAGCGACTGTTAGTTTTGGGGACGAACCTGTCGCGAATGTCGGCGGCGAGTCTTGGCGCATCCTGTTTGAGGCAGCCCGCGAGTTCGCTGCGGCTGGCGTGGAGATACCGCCAGAGCGCCTGCCCGAGACGACCGGCGACCTGTGCCTCCTGTGTCTCGAGCCGCTAACCCCGCCGGGCGCTGCGCGGCTCGCCCGGTTCAATGACTTCGTGAGCGGCGAAGCTACGAAGCGCGCCGACGGCGCGCGCGATACCCTGAAGAAGCTCTTGGCGCAGGTCGAGCAGGTCAAGGTGCCTGAGGCAACCGTCGTCGAAGAGACCCTGTCTGGATACGGACAGCTCGACGCGACCAGGGCTGCGGCCGTGGTCGACCTCCTCAAGGGGCTGGCCGGATTTGAGGCAAGGCGCGCTGCACTTCTGAACGAGACGGCGACGCCGGCACCTACGCCGGATGTTACTGGCCTCGTAGATACAGTCGCGGCGGAACTCACACGCCTCGAGGCCGAGGCTGCGTCGCTCCAGCGGAGCGCTTCGCACACCGAGGCGCTTGACGCCATGCGGACACGGCTGGCCGAACTCCAAGATCGGGCCAAGCTCGGGAATGACCTCGAGACGGTGCTCCAGCGACTGCGTGACGTCTCGGAGCAGAAGTTGCTGACGGTTTGTCAGGCGCGGGTAGCCACGCGGTCGATCTCGACGCAGATCACCGCCCTACGCAAGCAGCTCGTGACCGAGGAGCTCGAACGAAGGATCGCAGAGGAGATCGCCGCGCTCGGCCTGACCCACCTCCCGTTCAAGGTTAGCGACTCCAGCTCCGGTGGGAAGAGCCTCTTTTCAGTTGGCCTGCACGGCGCCGGCGCGGTGAAGAACAACCAGGTGCTGTCAGAAGGCGAGCAGCGGGCGCTGGCGCTCGCGTGCTTCTTAGCCGAGATCGGAGGCGACGACGCGCGCTACGGAATTCTTGTAGATGATCCCGTCTCTTCGCTTGACCATCTGCGTATTCGCAAAGTCGCGCACCGTCTCGTGACCGAAGCGAAGAAGGGACGGCAGGTGATCATCTTCACGCACAACCTGGTGTTCTTTAACGAGGTGGTATCGGAGGCCGCCAGAGCAGGAGACGGCGCACCGCTGGTTAAGTCAGTCGTCGCTAAGACCCAATCCGAGGGCTTCGGCGTGATCCGGGAGAACCGCGAGCCCTGGGTTGCCGACCTCGGCGCGCGGATCGAGACGCTGAGGCTACGCGCGAAGAAGCTTAAATCCCTGACTGACTTTGACACGGACGAATACCGGCGGCAGGCGAAGGACTTCTACTCTGATCTGCGCGAATCTTGGGAACGGGCGGTCGAGGAGGTGGTCTTCGCGAAGACGGTTGTAAGGTTCGTGCCGGACGTGATGACGGGTAGGCTTAAGGAGGTGACCGTCACTGACGAAGACTACCGGACGATCTTCTTAGCGATGAAGCGGGCCTCGGAACGTTCAGGCCACGACATGTCAGCCGGCCGCGACATCCCGCAGCCGTCCCCGGACGAGATGGAGGCCGACCTTACGGTGCTCGACAATTTCAGAATCGAGCTCGGCAAGCGGCGGAAGGCGACGTTTGCAACGCGTTCCGCTCTCGAGAATCCTGTAGGCGCGACGCTGCTATAGGTGAGGCACTTGTCCGCTGGAGTTATAGTCATCAGGACGGCGGGTTTTGCCACTCTGGTCTGAAATTTTGAATAAAAACAATCGCGGAGTGATTTGTGGCGACGCGCCCGAACTTGGCAAATTTGCGCGCAAGCTCGTAAGTGCGCGCCTACTGCCTACGTGTGAGGCTGGCGATGAATTTTCCAAGACGTCGCTCGATCCGAACTCAGCGTAGAGGACGCTTTGCGCATCCGTTAATCAGCGAACGAAACCCGCTGAATCGATTGCAGGAGTTTGCGGCGCCCAAATCACTACCTTGAACGAATGTCTGTTTTGGGCCGCACAAGTAGGCCCTGAATGATTGGGAATGGGGCCTGGCGCCTCGCCAGCAACGCTAACGCTTGGTGGATAGCGGCCTGCCCGCTTTCGAGCGGCCCGTTGCGGTAAGCTGCCATTCGTTCAGGCGGCCGGGCAGGGGCGCGAACGGCGGCTTCCTGGTAGAGAGCGGAATAACGTTCTCAGTTGGGACCTACAGCAGAGCGGATGTGTATTTTATAATCGGAAGATCGCAAATTTCAACTTACGATAGTTAAGTTAACTCGCTTCCGTCCCGATAGCAGTAGGCTGCGATGATAGGCGGTAGCCCGTTTACGGCGGCCGTCGTCGGCAATTGCGAGCCAAGCCATCGCCTCAGCAACGCGAGTGCCCGGCTCGAGGGGAATCCGCGCCAACTCAATGTCGAACGGTGCAAAATAGGCGGGTTGACCTTGCCATTCGGTAAGGCGGTGCCTTGCTTGCTCGATCGACCAACCGTAAAGGTGGATACCAAGATCGACGAGCGCGCGGGCGACGCGGAAAAGGAGCCAGTGGGTGTGCCCGAGCGCATCGTGAGGATCGCCGTATGTGCCGGCTTTCTCCGCGAGTTGCTCAGCGTAGATGCCCCAGCCTTCGACAAAGGATGACGCGTATTCGATGCGGAGCGGGTGGGGCGGGGTGATACCTTCCAGACCCAGTTGGATCATATGGCCCGGCAGCAATTCGTGTGCCACGACGCTGGGGAACGTCCAGCGCGGGCGACGGCAAATATCCTTTAGATCGACGACATATGCGCCGGCGCGAGTCGAAGTTGGGACCTCTCGATAGCCGCCGCGGCCAGCGGCGATCTCCTCTGTGGATAACGCGCGGGCGCTGGCGTTCAGGCACCAGGGAGGGAGCTCGCCGAACGCCGTCGGGATTTTTGCTCGCGCGGTGGCGAGCATGCTGTTCATGTCGCCAATTGCGTCGGCACGGCCAGCGTTAGTGTCCGGATAGAGAAAGCGCTCGTTCTGCCAGAGTTTGGCATAGCGCGCCGCGACCGTCCCTTTGGGCGCGCCAATCCGATCGAACAGGTACGTGGCACGGGCGTGGAGGCGGTTCAGCTCGACAAAGAGTCGACGTTCCGCATAGGCTGGCGTCATGGTGCCGAGCGAGCGTTGCAGTTGTAGCGCGTACCAGTCCGCGCCGCCCTTGAACCGTCCGACCCCGGGAGCGGATGGTGCGATGTCGCGGAGACTTTCGAGCGCGGCGATCTGTCGTTCGATCGCGGGATCTGGGAGCGCCGCCCGGAGAGCGTCGACCGTGCGATCGAGAGACAGGCGGGGAGCGACGATGCCTGCTTTGGCGTCGGCGAGGATTGCGGTGGTGTCTGCGTCAATCCTGGCTTGAACCGGACGTGCCGCCTTCCAGGCGCCGGTCGTAGGGGTGACGCGGTAAGGGCTGCGTCCGGTGCGGCCGAACGTGGACCGCGCGATGGCGGCGTCGACCGCCAAACCGGCTCGCGTTGTGATCAGATCAAGGCGGCCACCGGGCTGCAAGGCGTGTGGGTCGAAGGGGGCGAGAAGACGGAGTGCTTCGTCTGGATCGGTCGCCGCGGCCGCGTCGAGCGCTTGGCGTAGAGACGAGGCGGTCTGGGCGTGCACGTTAGAAGGGAAGAACACTGATGACGCCAGCCCAGCGAGCATATTCCTGCGGTTTGGCGTCATCCCACATACTCGCGTTCGCCGTGAGCCAAGTCGAATGGCGTGACCCAAGGGAGGTGTGCTTCGACTTCGCTCAGCGCGAACGGGGTGGGAGCGGTCACGCTACCGACGGAGCAGGCGTCGGGAAATTGGCGAAGCGTCATGGAGTGCGCATCATCGGGTCAATGCCACGCTGTTGTTGGCTTGGGTGATCTCGGGCTCGTCTCCGGTAAGCGCGACGCGGATGGCCAGCGTCGCGGGATCGAGGCGGGACGGGACCGCAAGTTTCACAGTCGCGGTTTTGGGCTTGAGATCGAGCGGTGCGGCTAGCGGGGGGATGCGCGTGGTGGCGACGACCTTGCCCGTCGCGTCGATCAATTCCGCATGGCCGCCTTTTGTGTCCTTCGCGCCAAGGCTGTGGACGGTGATCGCTGCGCTCCGACCCCTCATGACCACGTCGTCCGTGCCGATGCCGAGGTCCGCGCGCTCGTCTACTGGAGTGCCCGGCTCGATCAGCGCGAAGTCGAACACCGTGGTGCCGGGCGCGAACGTCACGTCAGTGCTGGCGCTGCGTTCGAGCGTCATGGTCTGCGCAGCGCCGATCGGTGTGAGCGTCTTGCCGCCGTCGCCGCTGGTCGACGCCTGCATCGACCAGCGGCCGGCGGTGACGGTCCAAGTCGACATCGTCGCGCGCTGGGCGTGATCGGTGGTGTTGTAGCCGATCACCCGGAACCTGGTCGGTGTCGCGTCCGGGAGCAGGAGCGCAACGCGTGTTGCGGCGCCTAGCTCGGCGAAGCGCCAGCTTACGGTGTTGCCTGGCCAGCTCTGGTTGCGGCGCAGCGCGATGCCTCCGAGGCGCTCGCGTTGGAGGATCTCGCTTGGCTGGTCGACGCGGTCGCTCCACCAATGGCCTTCGGTGTACATGTCCATGTGCTGCGACTTGTCGGCGATCGCATCTGCGTGGAGTGCTTCCAGGGGGGCGGTGTCGCCGGTCGCGGCCCAGGCAGTGTAGCGGGCGAACGAGTCTTGCGATTTGGTGGCGGCTAACTTGGCACGGGCCGCGGCGCCACCGGGAAGTGCGTCGAACGCGTTCTCGTTGAACTCGGCAAGTGCCCCCGCACCCGCCTTGGCGAGGCGTGCTTCGATCGGACGCAGGTATTTCGCATCGCCGGTGTAGCGCCATGCGGCCCAGGTCGCCTGGAGCGAGGTAGTAATGCCGCCGCCGTCGCCGGTGCGCTCGGCGTCGGTGCGCCAGTTGATCTCGTTGGGATAGCTCCAGCTGCTGTCCGGACCCTGTTTGCCATGCGCCATCCAGCCGTCGATCACGCCGGTGACGAGCCCGCGTGCGAGCGGATTGGCGCTGTAGAGGCCGACCAGCATCGGGCCGTGCATAACGGTGAAGGCATAGGGCTTCTGCCATTCCCATGCGCCTTCGCGGTACATCTTCCGCCCGCCATACCAGTTGCTGGCGAAGTGCATGTGCCCGGCGGGGTTCTTGAGTATCACCGTCTGGAGGGCACGCGTGGTGTCCATCAGCCGCTCGATCGCCTTGGGTTCGCCCCAGTTCAGATAGAGGCGTTCGGCGTTGCTGTTCAGGCCCTCCTCGTACGCGTGGAGTTCGTCGGCTGTGATGTAGCCGAGGCCGTTAACGATCATGCCGTTCTTGTAGACCGCATCCGACAGCGCGCGGAGCGAGGCGTTGATCTTGTCGGGCTCGACACCCATCAACGCAAGGCCGGGCCATTGCTGCGTCAGGTCGGTGTCGTCAGAGAGGCCGCCGCCGAAATCACCGTAGGGGACTTGCCGTTCGTCGATCCACCACATGACGAACTCGCGGACACGCTTGAGGTCTTCGAGCTGTCGGAAGGCCCATAGGGGTACACCTGCGGGGGCCACTGGCTGAACGAAGGCGGGAAGGTTTTCTGGCCGATAATTGATGTCCGCCCAATAGGTGCGGGCGCGCGCGTTATCAGGGTCGACGCGAAGCAGGTCGGAGATGTCGGCGAAGAGGCGCTGGTAGAGGCCGGCGCGCTTCGACGCGGTGTGTTCCTCGACGAGAAAACCCCAATTGTCCTTCACTTGCGTCATCCGGTCGGCAACGTGTTCGGTAAGGGCGGCGGCGCGAGGTTTGAAGACGAGGCGGATCTTCGCGCCGTTCAGCGCGGCGGCATCGAAGCCCGGCTCAGCGCTGGCTATCGTCAGATACATGCTGTCGTTGGGCAGGATGCGGTCGCGCAGGTCGAGCCAGAGCGTACGTGCTTCGTTCGGGCGGACCGAGACGGAGAGGTCGATCACGTCGCGGCCCGGCCAGATCGGGTCCTTCACGCGGACGTTGAGCGCGATCAGGCCGGCGGCGTTGGGCTCGGCTTTCAGCGCGGGGATGTCGATCGCGAGGCCGTCGAGGCCGTCGTTGAGGTTCTGCCAGCCATAGTCGAACGCGCGTGCCAGCGGGCGGTCGGGAAGCGCGTCGCCGAAGCTCGCCGGGATGAGGATGTGGACGATCGGCGCGGCGTCCTTGCGGCGTACGGGGGCGCCGGATGCGCCGCCGGTGCCTGCGCCGACCGCGGCTTTGAGGCCGACGGAGGGCATCGCGACGACGGTGCTGCGCTCGTCCGAAGCGAAGCGGCCCGCGATGTAGACGTTGAGGGGCGCGAGGGCGGCAAGGTTGGGAGAGGCGGTTGCGTCGACGGTGTAGGAGAGCTTGAAGCTACCTGCGGGTTCTGCGCCCGCGCCGATGTCGTAGGCCCAGAACTCCTGGATCGGTTGCTCCTGCATCGTGTTGGTGAAGCTGAGCGTGCCGCCGGTGCGGGGGGCGAACTGGTTTACGCTGCGGACCGTGCCTGGAGCACGGGCGCCGATCAGGGCAGTCTTGGTTCCGTCGCCCCAGTCGAGTCGGCCGTACGCGGATCCGCGGATCTCGACGCGGTTGACGCGCTCGCCAGGGGGGATCGTCAGATCGTAGCGCTTGCCGCCTTCGACATAGGTGTTCCAGTCGGGCAGCTCGAAATAATCGTCGCGGCCGGGCAGGCGGGATCGGTTGTAGACGCCGGGCCAGGTCGTCTCGGCGATGCCGTCTACGCCCTTCCACATCCATTGCTTCAGGTCCTTCGCGTCGACGAACTCGACCTTTCGGACGCGCGTTACGTCGGCATCGAGAACGGGCGGTGTGGTCTTGTCCCAGCCGTAGCGGTGAAGCCAAGCCGTGCGTCTGGCGGCGGGGCCGGTCGCCGGGGCGGGGGACGGTTCGCGCTTGTCGGCGAGCGCGGCGACGTCGGAGGCTGTGAGCATGTGGTCGTAGACGCGGATCTCGTCGAGGTCGGAACCGCGCATGAAATTGTAGCGGCTCTGCACTTGGTGCGGCGACATTACCCGACCGGCGAGACCGAACTGGTCGAGGCCGCTGTCGAGGTCGGCCTTCTGGTCCTTCCGCGCGACGAGCTTGCCATCGACGAAGAGCTGCACGCCGACCGTCTCGTCCCAGGCGAACGAGACATGCGACCAGGCGTCGGCGGCGAGCGCTTGCGGTATCGTCCAAGCGACCCGGACTTGTGAAAGGTTGGCGTCGGTGACGAAGGCGTCGAATCCGTGGCCGTTCCAGTCGATCCGCAAGAACGCCATGTCCCAGCTTGAATGGTCCGCGAACCCGGCGCGGAAGATCACGAATGGGGCTTCGCCCACGGGGGTGCGGGCGCGCCAGAAGAACGCGAGCGTGCCGCGGTCGGCGCGGATGTTGCCGGGTGCCTTCCACGCGACGTAACCGTCGTCCGCCCATCGCGCGGCGCCGCCGATCGCGCCATCCGGGGTGACGTCGACGCCGCTGCGGAAATTGGGGACGGGATCACCGGTCGCGTAGTCGGCGGTGAGGCTCTTGTCGGCGGACGCGCGGAAGAGGAGGCCGGTTGCGTCCTGTGCAGCCGCAGTCGTGACGCTGGCGACAGCTAGTGCGAGGACGGACGCCGTGGTGGAACGCTTCACTGCTCTCTCCTTGCAGCCAATCGGCATTGAGCGATCTGGCGAAATCTCACTGCGTCGCAAATGCGCCCCCGCGAACGCGAGGACCCATGCTCGGTCCCGTCCTTGCGTAAGAACAGGAGGGCGGGACAACCCTCAGTCGGCGTTCACTCTCGCCAAGCGCGGCGAGAGCAGGTGCACGACGGTGATCGCGATCAGATACGTGCTGCCCGCGACGGCGAAGATCAGCGTGTAACTGCCTGTGGTCTGGAGGACGTACCCCGTGAACTTGGCCATCATCATGCCCCCGATCGCGCCGACCGTGCCCCCGATCCCGACCACCGACCCGACTGCGCCACGCGGGAACATGTCCGAAGGAATCGTATAGAGGTTGGCTGAGAACGCCTGGTGCGCCGCCGTCGCCAGACCGACGATCCCGACCGCGAGCCAGAGATTGTCGACATATTGGGCGAAGAAGATAGGCATCACCAGGAACGCGCAGGCCAGCATCGTGATCTTCCGCGCGAAGTTGGCGGAATAACCGCGTTTCATCAGCTTCGACGAAGACCACCCGCCGGCCACGCTGCCGAGGTCGGAGAGCAGGTAGATCGCGACTAGCGGCGGTCCGAAGCTCTTGAGATCGAGATTATAGGTCTTGGCGAGAAAGTCCGGCGTCCAGAACAGGAACAGCCACCAGATCGGATCGATCAGGAACTTGCCGAGTGCGTACGCCCACGTCTCACGGTAGCCGAGCAGCTTGATCCAGCCGATCTTCTTCGCCGGGTCAGCCGGATCGCTCTCGATATGCGCCAGTTCCGCCGGCGACAGCTTGGCCACTTCGCGGGGGCGGCGGTAGATCGCGATCCAGGCGACGAGCCAGACCAGGCTGATCGCGCCGGTGATGATGAACGCCATCCGCCAGCCGAACGCGATCGTGATGATGGGCACGATCAGCGGCGTGATCACTGCGCCGATGTTCGCGCCTGCGTTGAAGACGCCGGTCGCGAAGGCTCGCTCCTTGGCGGGAAACCACTCCGACACGGCCTTGATGCCTGCCGGAAAATTGCCTGCCTCCCCTAGGGTCAGGACTCGTTGATCAAAGCCAGAAGATGACGGTGGCGGCGAGGGCAATGGCGGA
>NZ_LMKZ01000010.1:0-22679 GCF_001422525.1 Sphingomonas sp. Leaf30
GGAACCGGATTGCCGGTACGTTCGATCGCAACCGAAGACATCGAGCGCTTCTTCGGCTGGATGACTCCCTTCGCCGCTCTCGACATGACCGCGTCGAGCGTCTTGACGCAGGAGCGGCTGGGATGGGAGCCTACAGGTCCCGATCTACTCACCGATCTCGCCGCGATGATCATTCCGAGCTCATGATCGGATAACAGATCGCCGTTGCACGCTGATGTGAGTAGATTCCGCTGGCGTGCAGCGGCGTGACTATAGCCTGAGGATCACACCATGGCCTCGGCCGGTTACGTGAACGAACGGCCGATTCTGGGATGCCGCTTTCGGGCACTGAACGATCGCTTGTGGGTCGCTTTGTCCAAACCGTCAGTTTTGTCTAAAGTTGTTATTTATGCCGGTAATGCGATCCACAATCGTCCGAATGGCATCTTCCTCAAGCGGCTCGGTGTCGATTGAATTGTGGATGCCGATGCCCTCGATCAGCGCGTCCAGCGCCCTTGCCGTCAACGGATCAAAGAAGCGCTCGAGCGCCACGCGACTATTGCTCATCCATCGCTGCATCACCGCGGCGACGGGCGGATGGCGTGCGGCAAAGGCATAGAGTTCGTAGCTGAGCAGCAAGGTGCGCGGTGTCGCCCATATCGATCCCGCGATGATGGCGACGATGGCCGCCTTGGCGCTGTCCCGATCGCCTGCCATTGCCATCCGCTTCGCAAATTCCTCCGACGATTGCTCGGCCAGTTGCAGAAATGCCGCTGCGATAAGGTCGTCCAGTGTCGCGAAATAATAGGTGACGGACCCGAGCGGCACGGCTGCAGCCGCCGCGATGCGGCGATGCGTGGTGCCGGTCACGCCGTATTCGGCGACGACATCCAGCGTCGCTTCGACGATCCGCTGTCGGCGTTCAGGATCTTTCCGCTTCGTCCCGCCGCTCACGGCACCCCCTTTGCAAAGCGCATGTACATTTGTACAAATTGTTCGTCAGCGAGCGTCGCTCCGCTGTCGTAGCATATAGGGAGGACGGGGGGCATGCAGGAAGCAATAGTATCGCGGCGCACGATCATTGGTGGTGCAACGGCGCTCGCGGTGCCGTCGATCGCACGCGGCAGCGGGACCGTGGCACATACCGTGTTGGGGCGAAGCGATGGCGTCTGGTTGAATGCGCCCCGTCGCTGGAACGTGGATGCGAGGGGAGAAGTGACACTGGTCACCGATCGGGCCACCGATTTCTGGCGCGAGACGCATTATGGCTTCACACGGGATTCCGGTCATTTCCTTGGTTTCGCCACTCCTGCCGCGTTCACGGCGCAGCTGCGCATTCGCGGGGAGTATCGACAGCTTTATGATCAGGCAGGTATCATGATCCGGGTCGACGAGCGTCGCTGGATCAAGGCCGGAATCGAACTGTCCGATGGCCGCGCGATGTTGAGCAGCGTCCTGACCGATGATCGCTCGGACTGGGCGACCAGCCCTTACGCACACGATCCACGCGATTTCTGGATGCGTGCCACGGTCGCCAACGGTGTGTTGCGGTTGCAGGTGTCGGCGGATGGCATAACGTGGCCTCTTGTTCGATTGGCACCGTTTCCCGTGATGTCTTCATATCGCGTCGGCCCCATGGCCTGCACGCCCGAGCGCGAGGGGCTGGGCGTACGGTTTTCCGATCTGCGGATTACCCCGCCGCTCGCCAAAGACCTGCATGATCTGAGCTGAATGTGATGAGCGAGAAGACTAGGATGCTGGCGGGCGAGCTTTACACCGCCGACGATCCCGAACTGGCCGCCGACGCGGCGCGCACTGCGGCGTGGATGGCTCGGTACAACGGCATGGCTGACGCCTCAGCGGCCGCTCGCGATCGGTTGCTACGCGAGGCAATGGGGGACGTCGGAGAAAGGGTAACCGTCCGAGCGCCATTTTACTGCGACTACGGTTATAACATCCATCTCGGCGCAGGAGCGTTCCTCAACTTCGGCTGCGTCGTGCTCGACGTCGTGCGCGTCGATATCGGTGCCGGTACGCAGATCGGGCCGGGCGTGCAGATCCTGACCGCCGACCATCCCCGCGACCCCGCTCTGCGAGCGCGGCTGCTGGAGTTCGGACGGCCAATCTGGATCGGCGCGAACGTTTGGATCGGCGGTGGCGCATTGATCTTGCCCGGCGTGACGATTGGTGACGATGCGATTGTCGGCGCCGGCAGCGTGGTTACCCGTGATGTCGCAGTCGGAGAGACGGTCGTGGGTAACCCCGCACGAGCGGCACGACGATGATTGCGCAGGGTCCACTGGATGCCGTGGTGCCGATCCGGGACGGCAAGGCTCATTTCGAGGTTCTCGACGGGCTGCGCGGCACCGCAGCGCTGCTGGTGGTGGCGTTCCATATCCAGGGCATCACGGTGCTATTCAACGCGCCACAACTGCTACTGCCGCATGCGTATCTGGCTGTCGATTTCTTCTTCGCGCTGTCGGGCTTCGTCGTCGGCTATGCCTATGACGATCGTTGGGGAACGATGTCGACACGCCAGTTCCTAATCCGCCGGCTGATCCGGCTGCACCCCCTCGTCGTGCTGGGCGCGGTGCTGGGGCTGCTCAGCTATGTGGCGGACCCGTTCGCGGGCAATCGGCAGAATGCGCCGGGAATACTCATCGTGTTCGCGTTCGTCATGGCGTTGTTCGCTTTGCCATCCGCGCCGCTGGCCAACCGCTTGGGGGACAGCCATCCGCTGAATGCCCCCGCCTGGACGCTGTTACAGGAATATATCGGCAATCTGGCCTATGCGCTGGTGCTCCGGCGGCTCGGAACGCAAGCGCTGGCGATAACAGCGCTTATCGCTGGACTGGTGTCCGCGGCGATGGCGCTGTCGCTGGGGTCTTACGACACCGGTTGGGGGCTTGCCAATTTCTGGGGCGCGCCTGTGCGGCTTGCCTATCCGTTCATCACCGGTCTGCTGATCTTCCGCCTGCATGACCGGCTGCCGCGATGGCGCATCGGCTTCGTGCCGCTCAGCCTGATCCTCTGCGTCGTCTTCGCCGCCCCCGTGCTGCCCAGCTACGGTGGCCTCAAGTTGAACGGCCTGTATCAGGCATTCTGCGTCCTTCTGTTGTTTCCAGCGATCATCGTGTTGGGGCGGCATTCGGGCGGCGGTCGGATGGTGAGCCGCCTATGCCGTGCGGCAGGGCAGCTATCCTACCCGCTGTACATCACGCATTATCCCTTTGTGTACCTGTACATGAATTGGATCGCTGCCGGTGGCACGACGACATGGGCCACGGTGGCGGTTGCGGCGGCCCTCTATGGTTTCACGATAGCCTTCGCCTTTGCCGCTTACCGCTGGTGGGACCTGCCGCTTCGTCTGGCCTTGCAGCGGCGACGGGTCGAGCAAAGGGGCCGCTACTGACATGTCATCGTTGGCCAGAGCGTTCCGGCGAATGACCTGATGCGGATATCCATGGTATCCCACCTGAATGAATGGCCGGAGTTGGGAACGAACCGGGGGGCTCTGAATGTCCGGAAATGGGTCGTCTTCGTAACCGTTGCGCGTCGATAGCAGCTTGATCAATCCCTTGACATGCCGCGCTGGCGACAAGGCCAATGCATGCTGCTGGGCGGAGCTAGAAGCTCTCCCGTGTCCTGAGCTCTAAGTTTCGAAAACAACGCCTGTTTGGAAAAGAGGCCGCGACAAACGGCCGGCGGTTTGTCCAACGCGCAGGCCTTCTCGCATAGGTTCTGAGCCGAGATAAAGCGCTTGGCTTATGATGTCAGAGCGGCACCGAAAGGTCGAAAGTCGTTGGACGAGTAGCACGTAGCGTCACGTCTCCACCATGGCTTTGAGCTATCTGGCGCGCAGCGGCTAACCCGATTCCGTTGCCGTCGGCCTTCGTAGTGAAAAAGGGCAGGAAGATCGATGCGCGATGGGCGGGGTCGATGCCGGGGCCGTCGTCGGCGACATGAAAGGTCAGGCGATCCGTCGATACCGTAGCAGACAGTCGCACCATCGGCGGTAAATCTGTTACAGTCGTCGCTTCGACGCCGTTGTGCAGCAGCGCCAGCATTGCCTGCACCATCTGGCTGCGATCGAGCGAAACGATCAGGCTGCCCACCTCCGCGATCGTTAGCCGCGCTTCCCCGTGCCACTGTCCGTCGAAGAGCCGCGCGAGATCGGCGAAGAGGTCGGCGACGGAAACCGGGGCAAGTGTAGGTTCGGGCAGTCGTGCTACCTGGCGATAGGCTTCGGTGAACCGGCGCAGGCCATCGGCCCGGCGGGCTAGCGTACCAAGGATCTCGGGTAGGAGCCGGTCACGCCGCTCGGGCACCGCCAGTACCGCGAGCGCGGTCTCGGCGAGCGAAGCAATGGGTGCCATTGCGTTCATTACCTCGTGGCCCAGGACTCGCAGCAGGTCGCGGGTGGCTCGTGCCTCAGCGGCATGTTCCTGGGCCTCGACGTCGATCAACGCAATCAGCATGCCCGGCGCAGCGCCCTGGACGGCGACGCGATCGATACGCCAGCTTCGTCCGTCATGGCGGAGCCGCGCCGCGTCGCCGGACAGCAGTGGGGCGGGCGCTGGCAGGACGAGATCGTCGGTCGCGAACAGCAACCGTGCGGCACGGTTGAGCGCACGAACACGCGTCCCTTCAATCGCGAGCAGCGCCCCGGGCGCTTGGTCAAGGAGAGTGCGCAGCATGACCCGCTCGTCCTCGTGTTCTTCGTTTCGCTCGCCGGTTGCTACGGCTGCGGTATCGCGTGGTTCGCTAGCGCTCCACCACAGTAGCGTTGTAAGCCAGATCGCCGACAGAACACCGAACACCATCGTGCCGTAAAACCCGTAACGCAGTGCCCAGACGGTGAGACCTCCCGCAGCGATCAACCCTGTTGCAGCGGCGATGGCGCCCAGACCACGGGGGTTGAGTGCCCGGTCAGAGACCATAGCGGGTCATCCGGCGGTACAAGGCTTGCCGGGTAAGCCCAAGTGCATTCGCGGCGTGGCTGACATTGTGATGATACTGGCGCAGCGCGGCCTCAATCATCACGCGCTCTGACGCGGACAGCGACACGTCGAGAGGTGCTGCCGGGTCGGGCGCTGCGTTGGCAATCGTCCGGACTAGGGTGGGTGCCAGCGCACTTCCATCGATAACGCCGTCGTCATCAAGTAACACCGCACGCTCGACCGCCTGAGCGAGCCCGCGCACTTCGTCGGTCCACTGCGTCGACAGGATGAGCCCCTCGGCAGATGCGGTGAAGGGTGGGGCGATCTTACCGTAACGTTCGGCCGCGATGCGCGCAAAATGCCGCGCGAGCAGCAGCGCGTCATCCCCGCGCGCGGCAAGGGGCGGTAGTGCTAGGACGATCGTGGCGAGCCGCGCCCGCAGTCGAGAAGACAAGCGAGCGGCATCCTCGACGATGCTGATCGTGCGCAGGTTGTCCGGCAAACGGTCGAGCAGCCGGGTCTGTGCTACGGCATCCAAACGATCCGGATCGCGTAGTATCAGCGTGCCGGTGATCCCGTCCATGCGCGACCACGCCCCCTCGTCGGGCACGTCGATCGTTACAATCGCAACCTCAGCATGAGGAGAGCTCTCGTGGATCTGCGTGGCAGCAAGGTTGCGGCCGCTGCCGGCGGGGCCCTCGATGAGCACGCTCGCGGACGTCGGTGCGATGCGGCGGATGAGGTCACGTGCGGCGAGAATGGGCGGACTGTCGCCAAGCAGCCGGTGGGGCGTGGTGGGGATGGCGGCCGCACCGGCGACGGGTCGTAGGTGCTTGGCGATCGCGGCCTCGACGCGCGCGATCAGGTCGTCGTTGCGCCACGGCTTCATCACGAAGTCCACCGCGCCCGCCTGCATTGCAGCGACAGCAATACGGATGCCGCTGTGTGCCGTGATGACGACCACGGCCGCGGCGGGATCGTCGGCAACGATGCGCGCAAGGCAAGCGAATCCCTCCGCGCCGCTGGTTTGCCCTTGCGTAAAGTTCAGATCGAGCAGGATCGCATCGAAGCGCCGCTGTGCCAGCATCGAAAACGCCTCTTCCGGTCCGCCTGCTACGTCGACTGCGTGCCCAGCGCAATCGAACGCCAGCGCGATCGCGCGCGCAACCTCCGGATTATCGTCGACGAGTAGAATCGTTGCACCGCTTGACACATAGTTTTCTGTCCGCTGGCGGACAGCGTGTCCGGGGTCGGACAGCACGGACGATGGGATGTTCTGCTTAGTCATTGTAATTAGGCCTTTTCGGCATTTCGGCATTCTTGCGCGACACTGTCCGCATGATGACCGAACAGCCCGTACACGCAACCACCTCTCCCGGTGCCAGCATGGATCGCAGGGTGGCGAGAAAGGCGACGCCGTGGTGGCGGCGCCGGACAGTGCTGATCTCCATCTCGGTGGTAATTGTCGCGTTGATGCTGTGGCGTTTCCTGCCGGCGAGCGGATCGACTGACATCGAGCTCGCCGACGTTGAGATCGGCACAGTCATCCGCGCGCCGTTCGCCGATTACCTCCCCGTGCGCGCCACTGTAGCGCCGCGCGTCACCACGCTGGTCGGCGTGTTGTCGGGGGGGCAGGTCGAGACGCTACTGGTGCAGGACGGTGCGATGGTGGCCACCGGTCAGCCAATTGCTCGCCTTGCCAATCCGACGCTCAAGCTCGATGTTCTGACACGCGAGGCACAGATCGCCGGGCAGCTCGGCGACGTGTCTGGTCAGGATCTGGGTATCGAGCGCAACCGCCTGGACCGTGCGGGCCAGATCGCGCAGGCCAATTACGACCTCATCAAGGCGCGCCGCGAACTCGGCATTCGCCAGCAGTTGCACGACCAGGGCTTTGTATCCGACGCTGGTGTGAAGAGCTTTGCAGAAGAAACTGCTTATCAGGAAAAGCGCGTGGCGCAGCTGCAATCGGGCGGTGCGGCGGAGGCGCGGATCACCGCGACACAAGCCGCGCGGCTGGCAGATACGCGTGGACGGCTGTCGGGCAACCTAGCCGCGGTACGCGCCGGCCTCGACGCGCTGACCGTGCGCGCACCTACCGGCGGGCGGCTGACCAACTTCACGATCCAGCCCGGCCAAACCCTAAAACCCGGCGACCCGGCGGGACAGATCGACAGCGAGGGCTCGTGGAAGTTGGAGGCGGACGTCGACGAGTTCTATCTCGGCCGCGTGGCGGTCGGGCAGCGCGCCATCGCCGATGGTGCGCGGCTGACGGTCAGCAAGGTGCTGCCTGCGGTCAAGGATGGCCGCTTCCGTGTCGAGCTGACGTTCGACAGTGCCGCGCGCGTCAGGCTCAATCGCGGCCAGACGCTTGATATCCGCATCACGCTCGGCAGCACCGCGCCAGCGCTGGTTGCCCCCGTGGGGGGCTGGCTAGAGGCGGGGAGCGGATCTTCGGCCTTCGTCCTAGATGCCGACGGTCGCCATGCCCGCCGTCGGGTGGTGAAGGTCGGTCGCCGCAACCCCGAGCAGGTCGAAATCCTGTCCGGCCTCTCGTCCGGCGAACGCATTACCACCTCGAACACTTCGTCCGTGAAGGGCGACATCCTCAACCTCCGCTGAAGGGCCGTTCCATGATCCGTTTAGAGAGCATCCAGCGCCGCTACGTCTCCGACGAGGTCGAGACCACCGCGCTTCACGACATCGACCTGCACGTCGGAGCTGGCGAGTTTGTCGCGATCATGGGCCCGTCTGGCTGCGGCAAGTCGACACTGCTCAACATGCTCGGCACCGTCGATCGGCCGACCGGGGGGCGATATCTGTTCGGTGACCGAGACCTGGCGGCGCTGGACGAGAAGAAGTTGGCGAAGTTCCGCGGCAGCACGCTGGGCTTCGTGTTCCAAAGTTTCAACCTGATCGACGAGCTGACGATCGCCGAAAATGTCGAGCTTGGTTTGGCCTATCGCAAAGACAAGGCGGGCGACCGCCGCCAGCGCGTTGCGGCAGCGATGGACAAGGTCGGCATTGCTCACCGCGCGCGTCACTACCCGCACCAATTGTCCGGCGGGCAGCAGCAGCGTGCCGCCATCGCCCGCGCGATCGTCGGCGACCCGAAGCTGATCCTTGCGGACGAGCCCACCGGCAATCTTGATACCGAAAACGGTGCGCAGGTGATGAACATCTTGACCGGCCTCAACCAGAAGGGGGCGACGATCGTGATGGTCACGCACTCTCCTAGCCACGCCGACATGGCGCGGCGCCGGATCGACATGCTCGACGGCCGCATAGTCACCTCCGTCGCCCGCGCCCTCTGACCCGAAAGGACCGATCATGAACCGACTTACCCATGCCGCCGCCCTCACGCTCGCCGTCGCTTCCTCCCCGGCCTCGCCGCAATCCAGCGAGCAACGCTTCAACGTCCGCGGGTTCAATGCAGTCGAGCTGACCGCGTCAGACTCGATCCAGATAGTTCAGGGGTCGACCGTGTCGGTGGTCGCGACCGGCGATCCGCGCGCCATCGCCGCGCTAGCGATCGATGTCCGCGGCGAAACGCTGCGCGTCGGCCGGCGCCCCGGTACGTGGCGTGACAAGGGCGCGCGCATCACCGTTACGATGCCGTCGCTGCGGGCTGCGCTACTCTCAGGGTCGGGTGAAATCCGCGCTGGTGCGATCGAACGCCGCGACTTCGCTGCCAGTATCTCGGGTTCCGGCGGGATCGTACTGACCGACCTGCGCGTCGGGACTGCTCGGTTCGACCTGTCCGGATCGGGATCGATCGTCGCTAGCGGCCACGCAAGCACTGTAGCGATCGACATGAGCGGCTCGGGCAGCATCAATACGCGTGGGCTGGCTACGTCGGCGGTCACGGTGGATCTGGGCGGATCGGGCACGGTCACCGCCACGGCGTCTCGTACCGCTACGATCGGCGCGGGTGGCTCGGGCATGATTCGCGTTTCGGGCGGTGCACGCTGCGACGTTCGCAAGGGTGGCAGCGCCATCGTCCGCTGCGGCTGACCTTCCTTTCTCAAACACGGACGAGACAGATGAACCGCTTCGCCCTGCTGACGCTCTACCGCTCGCTGACCCGCCACAAGCTTTACGCTGCGCTCAACGTCGGCGGACTGGCGGTGGGGATCGCGGTATTCCTAGTTCTCGCCCTCTACGTCCGGTTCGAGACAAGCTATGAGAAATGGCTCCCGCGTTACAACGGAGTCTACGCGGTGCAGACCGTATGGAACCTTCCGGAAAGCCCGTTTAATGGTGCTTATCCCTGGACGATGGGGGGCCTCCTTGATCAAATGCGCGAGGATTTCCCCGGCACGGTCGGCACCCGGGTGCGCGGCGGCAAGGGTGCCGGCAACGTCTTGCGCGGGGGCATCGCGGTTACCGACGACGTAGCTCAAGTCGATCCGTCCCTCTTCGAAGTGTTCGACCTGCCGATGTCGCGCGGCAACGGGCGCGATGCGCTACGCACACCGACAAACACAATCATCAGCGAAAGTGCTGCCCGCAGATATTTCGGAGCTAGCGACCCGGTCGGTCAGACCTTGACGGTCGGGATGGACAGCTCCGACGCCTATCGCGTCGCGGGGGTCTTCCGCGACCTCCCCAAGAACAGCGACCTTAACTTTTCCATCCTGATCCCGCTTCCGCGGACGCCGCCATCGGAAACCTGGTTTCATTGGGGAAGCTCCTCCCTACAGACCTTTCTCCGCTTCGACACACCGGCCACGGCACAAGCGTTCCAGCAGAAGCTTGGAGCGTTCGTCGATCGTCGCGGGCTGAAGGACATGGGCAAGGACGCCTCGAGGACGCAACAGCTCAAATTGCTCCCGATCGCGAGGATGCATCTCGAACCACAGGGGACGCAGAGTGCGAGCCGAAAGATGACGGTCACGACGCTGGGCGTGGTCGGGTTGCTCACCTTGCTGATCGCGATCGTCAACTACGTGAACCTCGCGACCGCCCGCGCCGGACTGCGCGCTCGCGAGGTCGCGATGCGCAAGGTGCTTGGCGCCGACCGGCGCGCGCTGGTCGGCCAGTTCCTCGGCGAGGCGATTCTGACGGTTGCAATCGCCGCCATCATCGGCCTGATGCTCGCGGAACTCAGCCTGCCGCTCGTTAACGCGGCGGGCGGATTGTCTTTGACGATCCCTTACGCGCTGGTCGCGCCGGCGCTAGTCGCGCTGGTGGTGCTCGTGGGCATCGCCGCTGGCTCCTATCCGGCGATACTGCTGTCGCGTTTTCCAGCCGCCACCGTGCTCGCTTCGGCGCGTGCGCCGGGTGGCGGGCGGGCCGGCAACCGTATTCGTGAGGCGCTAGTGGTGCTTCAGTTCGGCCTCGCCATCGCTTTTACCATCGGCACCTTCGTACTGGTTTCGCAGACCAGGCACGTCCGCCAGACCGATCTGGGCTTCAAGCGCGACGGACTCTTGGTGGTCCGCTCTTTGGCCGATAGTCTGATCGATCCGGCACAGAAGAGTGCGGTCGTCGCGGCGATCCGGGCGATACCCGCAGTGAACGATGTTACTGTCGGCAACAGCGCGGTGGGCGGCAGTGGGGAGAATAACAGCGATAACGTACCGCTGCCAGGCGTAGTCGGACCTGGTCCGTCATTGCGCTGGGTCGTTGTCGGTCCGCGTTTCTTCGATGTGTACGCCAGTCGACTGATTGCGGGGCGGGTGTTCGACGACGCACACGGAGCCGATGACTCGAAGCCGCTCGGTAAAGGCGCACCGATCAACATTGTTATCAATCGCCGCGCTATACCGACGCTCGGCTTCCGCTCAGCGCAGGATGCGATCGGCAAGACCGTAGGCGGCGACCGTCCGCGAACGATCATCGGCGTCATCGACGACATGCAATTCTTCGGCCCACGCGAACCCAATAGCGCGACCTACTACGTCTACTCTCGACAGCCGGAGAAGGCTGGTACAGCGGTGGCGTCGATCCGCTACACGGGCGATCCGCACGCAATGGTGGCAGCTGTGCGCAGCATCTGGCAGCGGATGGTACCGCAGGTTCCGTTTGACGGCGACACTGCCGACAAGTGGCTGGGAGAGTTCTACGAGGACGATGATCGCGCGACCCGACTGTTCGCCGTCGGCGCGGGGCTGGCGGTGCTGATCGGCTGCGTCGGGCTGTGGGGTCTTGCCTCATTCAACACGGCCCGGCGGATCAAAGAGATCGGCATCCGCAAAACGCTAGGTGCGTCGTCCGCCGACATCGTCAGGCTGCTGGTCGGCCAGTTCCTGCGCCCCGTGATGATCGCCAATCTGGTCGCATGGCCGCTCGCCTTCGTCGCGATGCGGACTTGGCTTGCGGGGTTCGAAGATCGGATCACGCTGTCACCGCTTTATTTTATCGGGGCGAGCGTCCTCGCGATTGTCATCGCTGTGCTGACGGTACTCGCCCAATCGTTGCGCGCCAGTCGCGCCGCGCCGGCTTGGGCGTTGCGCCATGAATAAGTGGCCCTTAATTGCTGCAGGACTGGTTCTGGCGACTCCAGCCTGCGGAGAGACGCTGCGCGAGGCGGTCGCCACGGCTTATGCCTCCAACCCTGAGCTTGCAGCAGCTCGTGCTCGGCAGGAAGCGCTGGCGGAGGCGCCTGAACAGGCGCGCGCCCTCGGTCGACCGTCCGCTGATGGCGGTGCCACGGCGGGTTATGACCGGCTCGGCGTCGGTCGCGCCGGCACGGTGAGTGTAGGCGCTACACTGCCCGTTTGGACCGGGGGCCGAGTATCCTCAGCGGTACGCGCGGCGAACAACGACGTGGCGGCCGGGGCCGAGGGTCTGCGTGATACGGAGGCGGCGATCCTTGAGAGCGTTGTCGCCGCCTACGCGGACCTGCTTTACAACCAGCAGGCGGTGGAGGTGGCGCGGGTAGGCATTGAGCGGCTCGACGCCCAGGTCGCCGAGGCGCGTTCGCGCTTCGGGCTGGGCCAGGCGACCCGCACCGACGTTGCCCAGCTTGAGGCGCAACGCTCAAGCGTTGTCGCTAACATGGCTGATGCGGAAGGAACCCTCGCGACCGTGGCTGCGGCATATCGCTCGATCGTCGGGCAGTCGGCAGACGCACTGTCCACCGAAACTCCGCCGCCGACGGCGCTACCAACGAACTTGGAAACGGCGCGCGAGGCCGCGCAGGCTCGTAATCCGCTTCTGCTCCAGCAGCGCCGCGTCGCCGATGCAGCAGCGGCGCGAATCGGTCGAGAGCGAGCCGAACGCGCGCCGTTCCTGGCGCTAAACGGCGCTTATGGCTATGGTGGTCGGATAGCCGACGAGCGCGTTCGAGGTTATGAGGCCGCGGCCTCTGCGGGGCTGGCACTTCGGGTGCCACTGCTGACCGGCGGGCTGGTGTCTTCGCGGGTGAGGCAGGCAGAAGCGACGTACCGCGCCGAGCGATTTCAGATCGATGCCGCTGCGCGGGAAGCGATACGCGGTGCAGATGCCGCCTGGGCGACGCTCATTGCCGCGCGTGCCCGACTGAAAGCGAACGTAGATGGGTTGGCTGCTGCCGACCTTGCACTCAAGGGTGTACGCGCTGAATATAGCTACGGTTTACGCTCAACGATCGACATCCTTGTTGCTGACCAGAGCTTCCGTGCCGCGCAGCTCGCCGTTGCGCGCAGCCGCAGCGATGTTCTGATCGCCCAAGCCGCGCTTTTGCGCGCGACGGGGCGTCTGTCCGGAGAGGCTTACGCATAGACTCTCCGACCGACATCACTTCCCTAATCGCAACTCTCAGTGTCGTCGAAAGCACGAAGTCCGAGGGCGATCGACGTTTGATTTCGATCGATGCCGGTTGTGTCAGTCGCGATCCACCGGACGGCCGATGCCAGCAGCCACGATCGCATCACGGACCCGCCGAAAGAAGCTTGCTGGTAGGTAGCCATAACTGACAGCGGGCTCGCGCCCCGGAATCGGTCGGATGTCGTAGCCGGGCCAGGCAAACCGGTTCCACTCAGTGATGATGATCCACGACCTATCGCCCGACAGGCCGAGATCACGCCGAATGGCGTCGGGCACTTCGATCGCCAACTGATCGCGGGTAGGGGCTTTCGTGGTCAGCGGCACGACGTGCACCTGGTCGATCCCGTCCTTCTGACGAGTCACCAGAACAACGGCAACGGGCCGGTCCTTTATACCTTCATCCCGGCCTTTAACGTACTCGTATTCCCACAAGTAGCTGTAGTTGAGGACTTCACCCGGTTGCGGCGGGGTTGAGCCTTTTTTCGGCGTCTTGGGCGCCGCGGCCGGGTTCGACGCCGCGGATGGCTTCGAGGGTTTCGTCATCAAGATCCTCCACGCGGCCTGCGATCCGTTCACGACGGCGCAGGCGCTCATATTCATCGACGGGGACCATGACGAAGCGCACGCGGCCGTTCCGACTAACGCCGACCGGGCGGATCATTGCCTCGTCGGAATAACGGCCGAACTGCTTTTGCAATTCGCCCGAGGGTACGATTTCCATGCTCGTCGCCATGAGCGGGTTTCCTGTGCTGGATGCGTTGCAAGCTATTACCTGCGCGGCGGGATCTCGATCGCATGCGGGCTGCTGCCTGTACGCGGGGGGCTCGATCGCGAGTGCGGGCTCAGCCTGTACTTGCGGATCTTGATAGAGGCACGACCAGCTTAAAGCCGATATCGATGAAATAGGGAAAACACGGGTAAGCGTCAAGATACGTGAAAATCGGAGAACTAGTGAAAGCGGGAGAACCGGAATGGCTGAGTAGACGCGGAACATCCGGCGAACCATTCTAGCGATAAGACTGATTCCCGCTAGAAACATGCTGGCGTGAAATTGGCCATTCGCGTACCCAACCGGTGCCGCAAAACGTGGCATCTGGCCTAATTTGATGATCGAGCGAACCGACGTGTCACACGACGCCGAAACTAACACGAGCTTGGCCCGCGACATCGTCGTGGCCGATCAGGTCAACGCGCTCGCCGCATACCTACCCGATCTGGCGCCGGACGATCGCGACCGCGTCGATGGCTATGTCGCTCGCGCATCGGCAGAAGCGACGTTGCGCGCCTACCAATCCGACTGGCGGCTATTTTGTGCCTGGTGCGAGGAAAGCGGTTATCGATCGCTGCCCGCGACGCCGGCGATGGTCGCCGCCTTCCTGACCCTACTGGCGGAACGCGGGTTCGCCCCACGGACGCCGCATCGGGCGCGGGGAGGGCGCGAAGCTTTGGCCAAGCCACTCGGGCGTTCAACGATCGGTCGACGGCTATCGGCAATCGTCTTTGCGCACCGCGCGGCGGGGTTCGATCCGCCGACGCAACAGCCAGACGGCGCGCGGTTGGAAAAAGCCATGCGTGCCATCCGCCGCGACAAGCGCGATGATCCATCGGGGAAGAAGCGCCCCGCCGATGGCGACGTGTTGCGTGACATGTTGCGGACGATCGGCGGTGAGGATCTGCGCTCGTATCGTGACCGGGCATTGTTGGCGATCGGGATGGCGGGGGCCTTTCGCCGCTCCGAGCTGGTGGCGATTACCGTGAGCCGGGTGTCGGACGATACGCGCGGATTGCTAGTCCGCGTGCCGACGTCAAAGACCGACCAGGAGGGCAGGGGCCATAGCGTGGCTATTCCCGATGGTCGGCGCCTCGAGCCGGTGCGGCATTACCGGGCCTGGCTGGGAAAAGCCGGGATCGACAGCGGTCATGTGTTTCGCAAAATGACCCCGCAAGGGCGGCTCACCGAGCGGCCGATGAGCGCGCAGGGTGTGGCCCTGGTTGTCAAAGCTGCCGCCCGATCCGCCGGCTATCCGGAGGACTTATTCTCCGGGCACTCTCTGCGAGCTGGGTTTCTTACCGAAGCAGGTCGGCAGAATGCCAATCTGTTTAAGATGCGGGAGCATAGCCGGCACGCCTCGATCGACATGGTGGCGGAGTATGTGCGCGATCACGAGCGATTTCGCGAACATGCTGGAGAGGGGTTTTTGTGATTGCGCAAGCCGTGGAGCGGTGAGAACGAATGCGAGGGACACCAAAGTTCGTGCTTTCGACGACACTCCGGCTGCTCACCGCTTCGTCATCCCAGAATACGTCCTGGTTAAACGCGACGATGCGGGAATCAGGTAGCGCCGTCCCAGTTGATGCCGCGGCCCGCTGAACGACCTTCGTGTCGCCGGTTGTTTCGTCGCGCAAACTAAAAATGATGTCCTTGTCGGAGACAGGGGTCGGCGCACAGAACGCAACCAGTTATCCGCTAACGATCGATAGTGACGGAAAACCTCCAAGATCGGGTTTTCGCCTACTCGAGCAAAGCGACAGGGTTTGTCGCCCAGGCTTAGACTTAATTAGTGACCGCGTCAGTGTTCACCGGGGTGCCATTGGAAATCATGTGTTTTGCGTCGTCTTAAGGCGCGCTCTGTGATTCTCATAACTCCGTCGAAATGACGTCATTTCGGGAAAACGTTTTGGGAACGGTTTTTGGGAAGGCGGCTTGCAGCGGGAGTAGATCACTCGTCACGGCTGTACGCCGTTCCCGGGCCGGAGTCCTTTTTTAGAAGGTCGATCGGGCCTCTATGAGGCTGTAGCGCTTGGCGAGAGATCGCCCAAGCCGAACGCATCAAGCAACAACCGCTGCCGTGCGTCCTGAACGGCGGTAATATTCTCCACTCCCTTTTGTTGGCCGTCCACAAACACGCGTAGCGGACGGTTCCCACGTGGGCGTGCAAGCGCGTCGCGCAGCGCCTCCCCGACCTTGGAAACATCCAGCGCACCGCCTTGCGCAGCGTCGATCTCGCGTAGCCGATCGCCCAAGTCTTCGGCACGCGACGGCAGATCGCCATACTGCGCCACGACAGTCGGATGCACCGGTCTGCCGACATGGGCAAAGTGGTCGGTGCCGCTAGTGAACGCGCCCGGCACAAGGATAACCGTTTCGATTCCGAACGGCCGTGCCTCCATGCCCATCACCTCGGCCAGCGCCTCGCCGGCCGCCTTGGATGCGGCATAGGGGCCGAGGAACGGTTCGGCGATGTGGGCGGTGGTGCTGCTCGTATAGGCGAGAACCCCGTGGCCCTGCCGACGCATCACGGGCAACGCGGCGCGGTTGACGCGCAGCCACGAGGTGGCGTTGGTGTCGAAGATGGCCTGCAGTTGCTCGGGCGCGAACGCTTCGGTGATGCCGGTCATCAGCATACCAGCATTGTTCACCACCACGTCGAGTCGGCCGCGTTCGCTTACCACTTGGTCGATTGCGGCGCGGCAGCTCGGTTCCGACAGCACGTCGAGATCAACGACGCGCAAGTCGAGACCCTCCGTGGCGGCGAGATCGCAAAGCATTCCCGCCCGTCCCTCACCCTCGGAGCGAGCCAGCCGCAATCCGGCGTGAACGTGGTGCCCGGCGCGGGCGAGCACCGTGGCGATAGCCAAGCCGATGCCGCTGCCGGCCCCGGTCACAAGAATCGCCTGTCCGTTTGTAGCGGCGCTCATGCGATGCCTCCGTTCGCCCGAACGATCTGGCCGCTGACCCAGGCGGCCTGCGGCGAGGCGAGAAAGGCAACGAGCGCCGCGATGTCGTCGGGCTGGCCGAGCCGCTTCTGCGGCGCCATGCCGGCCATGCGCTGCACGTCCGCGTCCGACTTGCCGTCGAGGAACAGACCGGTTTCGACCGGGCCGGGGGCGACGGCGTTCACGGTGATCCCCCGTCCACCGAGTTCCTTGGCGACGACGCGCACCATGCCTTCGACCGCGCCCTTGGTGGCGTTGTAGAGACTATAACCAGGCGCATTGAGCGCTAGTGTCGTGCTCGACAGGCCGATCAGGCGACCGTCGTCGCGTACCCGCCGGGCCGCTTCGCGGAAAACGTTGAAGGTGCCGCGCAAGTTGACGTCGATCACGCGGTCGAACTCGTCGTCGCCGACCTCCGCGATATGGCCTGTCGTCATCACGCCCGCGCTGGAAACCACTACGTCGATGCCGGCAAACGCAGCTTCTGCTTGGTCGAACAGGCGCGCCACGTCGGACGCCGAGGCCACGTCGGCCTGAACCGCAAGCGCCCTACTCCCCGCATTCTCGATCTCGCTCACCACCTGGGCCGCCTCGCCGTCCGACCCGGCATAGTTGACCACGACCGCCAACCCTTGCGTGGCGAGCGTGATGGCGCAGGCACGGCCGATGCCGCGCGATGCCCCCGTGACGATGGCCGTTCTCATGCTGCAAACTCCGCTAGATATGATGAGAGACAAGCTAGAAGTCGGTCAGCCATCGTGCCAATCGATAGGCAATATGTCGGTACATCAGGTTGGTGGATTGAGCGGTCCCAGGTCAGCGATCGTCTCGCGCAACCAGCGTTGAGCCTGATGCGCTTCGTTTCGCCGATGCCACGACATAACGAAGGATACCGGCGCGAGATCGAAGGGCGGCGGGAACAGGGTGAGCCGATCCCGGCTCTCTGAGTTCGCAACGATGCTCTGAAGTACGGTTGCGATCATGTCAGAGCAGGCGACAACGCGTGGCGCGGCGTGCATCTGCGGAAGGCTAAGCGCGACGCGCCTATGCTGGCCTTGCGCTGCCAGCACCGCATCGACCTGGCCGAAGCGGTCGCCCTCGGGTGAGACGAGCAGGTGCGACAGGCCGAGGAAAGCATCTAGGTCTAGCGTCTGCGATGCGGCAGGATGGTCGCGGCGCAGGATGCAGACGAAGCGATCCTCGAACAATGGACGCGTCAGGATGCGACCGCCCGCCCCCTGCCGGGCCGGCACCCCGATCGTCAGATCGGCCTCGCCCGCATCGAGCAGCGACACGGCATCGTCACGGTGGGTGTAGGCATTGATGCGCAAGATCACACCCGGCGCGATCTTGCGCAGAGTGTCTGTCAGGCGCGGCAGCAGCACTAAGGCGGGATGATCGGACAGCGCGAGCGTGAAGCCTTGCGTCGAGGTGGCAGGGTCGAAGCGTTGGGTAAAATCCAACGTGCGGCGAATCTCTCCTAGAGCCCGGCCGAGCGGTTCGGCCAATTCAATGGCGCGCTGTGTCGGTTGCAGGCCTGAGGGGGCGCGCACGAACAATTCGTCCTCAAACAGCGCGCGCAGCCGAGCGAGCGCCGCGCTCATCGCAGGTTGAGTGCGGCCGGTGCGCTTGCCGGCACGCGTGACGTTGCGCTCCACCATCAGCGCGTCAAACGCAACCAACAGGTTCAGATCAATACCATGCAAATCCATGCGAATGATGATGTCACATACCGACTATCTATTTCAACGATGCAAAGTCGGCGCTTACCTCCCGGTCATCCAACTAGGAGACTAAGCATGGCACAAACCGACGCCGCAATTAGCGGCACTCTGAGTAAGGAGGACCGCATCGCGATCGAGACGCTGTACCGCGCCTTCTCCGAACATGCCCCCGACCTCCTTGACCAGGCAGTCACCGCCGACTGGCAAGACATCCCGCTCGCACCTGGTCAAGCGTCCGGCCGTGATGGCATGAAGCCGTTGATCCGCGGCTTCAGCGCCGCCTTCCCCGACGCGAAGGTTACGATCCACGAGATCATCGGCGCGCCCGGCCGAGCCGGCGTGCGGGCGGAGATCACGGGCACTCATCGAGGCGAATGGTTCGGCGTTGAGCCGACCGGCCGCACTTTCAGGCTACCAATCCACGAGTTCCACCATGTCGAGAACGGCCGGGTGACGCACACCTGGCACATGGAGGACTGGTTTGGCTGGCTGCATCAGATAGGCGCGATGGACGCTGCCGAGGAGAAGGCATGATGAAGGCGTTTCAGCTCAGTGGCTACGAAACCGATCCTGCGCTCACCGAGACTGACACGCCTTGGCCCGGTGCGGGCGAGGTGTTGGTGCGCGTCGCCAGTGCGGCGCTCAACCCGCTCGACGTGAAGCTCCAGAGCGGGGCAATGCACGGGTATTTCCCGCTTACCTTCCCGACGACAGTCGGCACCGACCTCAGCGGCACGGTAGAGGCGCTCGGCGCCGATGTTACCGGCTGGACGGTCGGTGACCGCATCGTCGCACGCAAGCCGCCGACCAGCGGCGGTGCCATCGCCGAGTACGCGCTCGTGCCGGCCGACCAGCTCGTGAAGCTGCCCGACGCGATCAGCTTCGAGGATGCCGCCGGGATCCCCACAGCGGCAGGCACGGCCTGGCAGGCGCTGTTCGAGGTGGCCGATCTCACGGTCGGGCAGACGGTCCTCGTCCATGCCGGTGCGGGCGGCGTGGGCAGCTTCGCCATCCAGTTCGCCCGCGCCGCTGGCGCGCGCGTGATCGCCACGGCGTCCGGTAACGGTATCGCCATCGCCGAACGGTTCGGCGCGGACGTGGTGATCGATCACCGCCACGAGGATTTTGCCGCCCGCGTGTCCGACGTCGACGCGGTTCTCGATACGGTCGGTGGCGACACGCAGGTCCGCTCGTTCGACGTGCTGCGCGTAGGCGGCATCCTGGCCTCCACGGTATCGCCACCCGACGAGGCCATGGCCAAGGCGCACAACGTCCGCGCCGCCTTCGTCTTCCACTCGTCGGATGCGACCCGGCTTGCAACCGTGGTGAAAGAGGTGGCGGGCGGTGTTCGCGTCCTGACAGATCGCGTCGTGCCGCTTGCCGACGCTCCAGATGCGTTCGCCTACCAAGGGTCCGGTCGCGCACGCGGTAAGATCGTTCTTCGCGTCACGGTCTGATCAAGGGTTAAAACTGGATTGCCTTGGTCAGCGGTTAAGGCAATCCAGTCTTATACGATCGTGCCAAACGGCGCCGCTTCTCAAAACGATGTTTGACCGGTTTTTAGAAGGCTCAGCCTTTCCAGATCAACGCTGGGCATAAGAGAAGATGCAAAAAGGCATCTCGAGGACGCAGCCGGTCAAAACGTCCCCACTGCGCCGACCAGCGATCAGTCGCCGAAATAAGCAGGTCCATAAAGATCGTCGGCCAGCGAC
This sequence comes from Sphingomonas sp. Leaf30, assembly GCF_001422525.1. Taxonomy (NCBI): domain Bacteria; kingdom Pseudomonadati; phylum Pseudomonadota; class Alphaproteobacteria; order Sphingomonadales; family Sphingomonadaceae; genus Sphingomonas; species Sphingomonas sp. Leaf30. The sequence goes on from NZ_LMKZ01000010.1 coordinate 19,825, forward strand.
ATTCCCTTTGGTGCCCAGCCAAGCTGCTCTCGCGTCCGCATGCTGTCCACCGGATTGTCGACGGAAACGAACGGTGCGGTAAAGCCCAGCTGGCGCTTGGCGTCGGCCTTAGTGCCCGATCGTACAGGGAGGCACAGCCGCCGACCCATGATTTCGGCGATCTCTCGGTAGGTCAGCCCGGCGTCTCCGACGCCGTGGTACACGCCCCCGGCAACACCTTGCTCCAGCGCGAGCCTAAACAGAGTCACTGCGTCGTCGATTTGCACCCCGGTCCAGCGGTTGGCGCCATCTCCGACATACAGCACCTCGCCATGCTTGCGCGCGGCAGCCGCGAGCTGCGGGATCAACCCCTTATCGCCCATTCCGTGGACGGAAGGTGCCAGCCGGACAATCGAGGCGCGCACGCCGCGTGTCGCCCACTGCAATACACGGGCTTCGCTCACCGCGCGCACATAGCCGGGTGATCCAGGGTTCGGCGCGTCGGCCTCGGTGGCAACGCGTGGTGCGCGTTCCCCCGAAGCGCCGGCAATGCCCATTGTGGCAAAGGCGGTGACCAACGGCCGGTTCGAGCCCTGCAGCGCGCCTGCGAGCGCGTCGAGCGCAGCGTCGTTGGTCATGGTGATTGCCCTCATCATGCGGGCGATCATGTTGCCGGGCCAGCCGCCCAGCACCGCGCCGAGCAGGCGTCTACGCGGCATGTCGCCCGGTGAGAAGCTGTAGGCCAGGTGGATCACGCCGTCCGCCTCCGCGGCGCCCTGTCGCAGTACGGCCAGATCAGTGAGGCTGCCGCTGAGGGAACTGACGCCCACATCGCGCAACGCCTTTGCCGATGCTTCCGACCGGGCAAGGCCTACAACCTCATGCCCGCGCGCAATTAAATTCGTGGCGAGGGCGGGACCTATAAAGCCGGTTGCGCCCGTAATGAATACTCTCATTCTCATATTCTTTCGCAAATGTGTCAGGTGTCGGGGGCACCGATGAACAGCTCCGCGACGATCATGTTGGGCAGCCAGCAAGCCCAAGCGATAACGCGGTAGGATATTGTGAAATCGAGCCCCATCAGGCTGGTTAGTGGCAGGTAGAGCCGCAGCGTCACCGCCGACAGCGTCAGCGCAAACGAGCGGATCATCCAGCGGTGATGCGCCGGCACGCGGCCCATCAGGATCTCCCGCACTGCGATTGTCGTGGCGGTGAGCCACGCTGTTCCCAATGCAGCGAAGCCGGCACCAGCAATCGGTCCCGCCGATACGCCAGTCGCTAAGACTAGCGCCGACACGCCGCCCGCGGCACAGCTGGCGACATAAACCCGTCCAAGCGTCCGGTGGATCACGGGTCGGCGTCCACGCAATGCTGGGACGAACTGCCAAGGTCCGACAAGCAGTGCGGTGGCGGCACCTGCCGCGTGTATAACGATCCACGGACTGAGGTGACGGTTGGCGGTGATGTTAGGCGGAACCGGGCCGACCCCGGCAAGATAGCGGTAGGATGCGAGCGCGACGACGCTGCTTAGCGCGGCCAGGCCGCTCCACATCACACGCCGACTAATCGACGGTCGGGAGCCTCGATCGGCGAATATGGAGAGGGTCGCTTCTTTACTCATGGGCCTACGGAAAAAAGGAGGGGAGCCCCTCAACTAGACTTCGCCGGCTGGATCATCCATCTTCATATGTCCTGTAGTTCATCGCGATCGTCCAATAACCATGGATCCACTTTCAGACGTTCTGACAATGATGCGGCCGACGAGCTACGGTTTTCGTGGCCTCGACGCCGCTGGCGATTGGGCTTTGGCGTACGATTCCGCGCAAGGCATCCGGTGCATCGCCATCGAAACAGGAACTTGTCGTTTATGGCTGGAAGGCTGCACGGCGCCCACGACACTTCAAGCAGGCGACGTCGTGCTGATGACGTCGGGCGCAGCACGTCTCGGCGCGTCCGATGCCGCCGTGCCGGTCGATGCCGTGGCGCTGTTGTCGAGCGTCTCCGCAGGCGCATTCGTGACGCTAAACGGCGGTGGGGATTGCATTGGGGTAGGCGGCTTCTTCCAGCTCGGCGACAGACAGGCCGCAGCGCTGCTCGCAACCTTGCCACCCCTGGTCCATGTCGGAGAGGGTGAAGGCAGGGACGCCTTGCTGGCGGGCATACGGCGCCTGATGCGCGAGCTGCGCGAGCCGCGTCCGGGAGGCGCGCTACTCGCCAGCCATCTCGCCCAGGCGTTGTTAATCGAGGCGCTGCGTGCGCATCTTAAAAGCGGTCAAGCGCATCGTGGTTGGCTCGCCGCGCTTGTACATCCCAATTTGCGGCGGTCGATGGAGGCGATGCACGGAAACGTCGCGCATCGCTGGTCCCTCCGCGAGCTAGCGCGGTGCGCGGGCATGTCGCGGTCAAGCTTCGCCGCGCATTTCGAGCAGGTCACGGGCGAGACGCCGATCGGCTATTTAGCTCGCTGGCGGATGACGATTGCCTCGGACCAGCTGGCGCGGGGCGGCATGTCCCTGTCCGCCGTTGCTGCATCGGTCGGGTACCAGTCTGAAAGCGCGTTTGGTGCGGCGTTCAAGCGCGCTACAGGCCGTTCACCTCGCAGCATGGGAAAAACGTCTCCCCAATTGGTATTTGGGAAAACTGTAAAACTCGGCATCATCGACCGTTAGCGCTAGCCAGTCAAACGGCGTGCAAAAGGGACCCCTTTTGCAACGCGAACGGTGCCGTCATCGGTCACCAACTGTCGCTAAATGTGGGACATTCGAGACGTTCGAAACTTAGCACTTACGCGACAAGCCTATGTCCGCTTTCGCCCGATTGTGTTGAAAAAGCTGGGATCGGCCGCGGGCAGGCCCGTAGTTTGAAACAGAGCTAGA
>NZ_LMKZ01000011.1:0-26636 GCF_001422525.1 Sphingomonas sp. Leaf30
CCCCCCGCCATTACGCCGTGCGAACCGATCCGCAGGGACGACGTCGCGCGGCGCCTTTTACGCGTGTGGTGGCGGCCGGCGCGCGCTGGTGGCGACATTTCCCGACACGCGTCTTGGTCAACTATGGGCGTCTGCTCGGCCTTGCCGCGTTTCAGACATCGGGCCGGAGCAACCGGGAATGACGCTGGCGTTCGTCGTTTACTTAGGGGTGATGCTGTTGCTAGTGGCAGGCTGGAGCCTACCTGCGCGCAAAGCAGCGATCGGCCCGGTGCCGACCGCGCATGCTGGAACGCAGGCAGCGGTCGCATCGATCCTAATATTTACGCTGCTTATCGGTGGGCGATACAATGTCGGCGGGGATTTCTTCGGCTATATCGATTATTATCGATTAACTTCCCTTAACGACAATTACCGCGATGTCGTGTTCGAACCGGGGTTTTTGCTGCTTATTCAGCTTCTAAAGTTTTTTAGCCTGCCCGACCGTTCGATCATTATCGCCAGTAGTTTTCTGCAGATCGCGCTGTTCTCGCTGTGGTTACGTAAGCATCCGCAGATTGCGCCATTTGCCATATTCACTTTTATCACTTTACTATTGCTGGATGTGAACAACATCGTCCGGCAGGGCATCGCTTTTTTTGCAATTCTTCTTGCATTATCCGCCATTGCCGAACGTCGATGGGCTTCATTCATCGGCTGGTTGTTGTTTGCCTGCCTTTTTCACCGCAGCGCTGTGATTGTCTTTCCAATCGGCCTCGGCTTGTTTTGGCTACGCGTACCGCGCGTTTCGCTACAAGTGGGCGCATTGATATTTTCCTATGTTTTCTTTGGCTTGTTTTTTAACCAAGTTGTTGGCCTATTCACGTTCCTGTCTCCGTTTCTAGGATATTCGTCCTATTCCGACATCAGCCGTGCCGATCTGGCATTTGGCCGAGGAAACGGATCGTCGCTGAACCTCGGCATTTATCTATGGCCGGTCGTTGATCTTGCGGTCATCTTGTTTTCAGGAAAGGTTGCCGATCATTACAAGATCATGGGGTACCGGATCTTCCACAATTTCTATTTGGTAGCAGCGTTGCTTCAACCGGTGGCGAATGCCTGGGACTTCCTGCCCTTTGCCCGGGGGCTGTTCTATTTTGTGGCTATGCGGTCGATCTGCATAGCATTCGTGCTACACTACTGCCTTGCGGTATCCCAACGACCGCGCGACATCGTGATCGCCGTGGGCCTCAGCACGGTGTTCCTGCTGTGGTTAATTGTCGCTATTTCGCGCGGGGCGGCATGGAGCGCTCCATATCAGTTCTTCTGAGGCAACCATGTCCGACCGTCTTCGCGTATTGGTGCTTGCCTATATGATTTCGCCCGTAAGAGGGTCGGAATATGCGGTGGCATGGAACCATATTCAGGCGATGCGAGCGCATTGCGATCTGACGGTCTTGTACGGCAGTGCGGGCCCGCACATGGGCGACGCCACGGATTTCGACGTTCCCACTTTCATCGACCGGAGCAAACCTGGCGACGTGGCATTTCACTTCGTGGCCGAACCGCCGCTTGCCCGGCGACTCAATGCGCTCAATCGACGCGGAATCCTGACCTACAGCTTCTACCTCGCCTATCGTATCTGGCACCGAAGAGCATTGGCGGAGGCGCGGTGGCTAATGGCGCGAGAGAGTTTCGACCTAATACATTATCTTGGCCCGATCGGATATCGCGAACCCGGTTATCTCTGGCGTATACCCTTGCCCTACGTCTGGGGCCCAATCGGCGGAGCAACCAGTTTTCCCTGGGGGTTTCGCAGCGCCTTGCCGGGCAAAGGGCGGTTGCGCCTGATCGCTCGCACGCTGGGTAATGCCATCCAGCTCCGCTACAGCGCCCGGGTAACAAAGGCGCTACGCCGAGCCGACGTCCTGCTGTCGGCCACGACCGAAAATCAAGCGATATTCCGGCGCATGAAGGGGATAGAATCCCAGCATCTTCCTGAGAACGGTATCGAAGGAGCGATCACGCTTGATACCGCCAAATTTCCTGCACGACCGATACGGATCTTGTGGATCGGTTCGCTTGAAGCGCGCAAGGGGCTGATCCTGCTGATCGAAGCGATCGGCATGTTGCAGGATGCACAGCATGTTCATGTCGACATTCTTGGCGAGGGTCCGTTGCGTGGCGAATTGATGCTGCGGGCGGCGGACCTAGGAATTTCCAGCAGGTTCGAATGGCACGGACAAGTGTCGCGCCAACGCGTGCTCGACCTACTCGACAACAGTCATCTGCATGTCATCACCGGCCTAAACGAAGCAAACACAACATCGATTTGGGAAGCGCTTGGCCGCAGCGTGCCGGTATTGACGCTGGATCATTGCGGAATGCACGACATCATTGCGCCCGCTTATGGCATCGGCATTCCGGTGACGCAGGTTGAACAATCTAGCCAAGATATGGCGGCTGCGCTGCAGGGCCTGATAGATGCTCCCGAACGGCTCGAAGCGATGGCTCGTGCCATCGTAACGGATTGCGATAGGTTCCGCATCATCCACCGCCCCCATACTTTCCTCAACGCCTATAACGCTGCGATCGCCCGGTATCGCACAAGGACCGCCGGTTGACGATCCAATGGGATTTTGTAGGACTGCTGGGCGCGCGCGGGGCCAAGCTAACGCTCGGTCTAGCAATGATGTTCGTCTATGCTCGTATCTTCGGGGTCAGCGCGACCTATGATGCGTGGATCTGGTCGCTAGGTATTGTGAACGCCACGGGTATGCTACTGTTCGGGCCGATCACTGAAACGATCCGAGCAAGCTATACCGGGATCGACCATCGTGATGGGCGGGCGGCGGCTGAACAATATATCGCAACTATTGCCGTGATGATGATTGGTACTGCCTTGGTAGTTGCTGTTGCGGCGATGGCAGTGCTGCCCATAATCGCAGCCGCGTTAGTGCCGCAGCAATCGGGACAGGGGCCTATGGCGACCTTTTTCCTGTACGCTCTGGCCCCGTCGCTAGCACTTTCGCAGGTAGTGGCGGTCCTAACAGCTCATTTGAACTGTCGCGGCAAAGTATACGCGCCTGAAATTGCAGGGGTGGTGGGTGGCTGTATCGGCCTTGGCTTCATCATTAGCTTTCCACAGCTTCCGGCAAACTGGCTATTGCTGGGAAGCTATTACATCGCCCTGTTGGCACCGCTGGTGGTAGGAGCGTCGTTCTGGCCCGAGCTATTCCGAGCCCTGTCTCGCCTGGAATGGCCGGCGTTTCGTGACCATGCGCGCGAAGCGCTGGCATTCTCGATGCCGTTGTTGCTGCCATATGCACTTGGACAGGTCGGCGGCGTGGTCGAACGGCAATATGCTCTGCTGGCGGGGACTGGCGCATTGTCAATCCTCAGCTATGCCTTTTTTGCCCGCAATACCGTGCAGGCGGTCTTTACCGCCGCCCTTTCTGCACTGGCGGTGCCGGCAATGGCGCGCACGTGGGATGCAACCGATACTGTTCCGTTTCGTGCGGCACTGACACATTGGGTGCGACAATGCCTGATGCTGGCTACGGTCGGCATGATCGCGTTGTTCGGGCTGTCGGACATGATCCCCGCCCTGCTGTTCGGCGACAATATAACGGTGCAGCACCAGCTGTTGCTGGGCGAACTGCTGCAAATCTATGCCATCGCAATTCTTGCAATCGTCCTGTACCTGATCGGTGGATCGGCTCTTCTGGCGGCTCGGCGGGGCAAGACCTATGCCATGCTGGGATCAATCGCCAGCCTAGCATCGCTGCTGATGCTGATGGCGCTGTTTCCGCTGATTGGCATCACGGCAATTCCTGTAGGGCTAGGGATCAGCCATGCTCTAGCGGCGGGATTAATGTTCCGGGCGATCGATCAAGGCGATGCTTGGCGGATCATGCGCGACTTGGCTATGCGAATGCTAGTCGTCGTGGCGGCGGGATCAGCGTTGCGCGGTGTCGATGCTCTATTTGCGCCCATGATGCCGGGATTATTGCCGCGGCTGGCGGCAAGCAGCGTAGCAGCGGGGATACTCGGCGCACTATGGTGGCTGATCGAACATCGCCTTAGTCGTGATGCCATATCCACCATGCCGGTTGCATAGGTCCCCTTCATGCACATCTTGCTACTCAATCCCTTCGATGCCTATGCAGGCTCACAGCGCGTCGGCCGGGACATAATCGAACTACTGGCGGCGGCAGGTCATGACGTGCGGGTCAGACTGGGCTTTGGTGGGACTGGGTTCCTTTCCGATCTGGCGGGTGTGACCCCCGACATAAGTTGTGCCAATGTACGGATCCGCAAGCTGTTGTATCCCCTCTGGTCGCTTCTCATCGCTTTGCCAGTTGCTCTGTCGGTGCTCCGGGGGCGGGCCATCTGGGCAAACACGGTCTATGCGGTTCCGCCAGTGGCCCTCGCGGCACTGATCCGACCACGTCGGATAGTGATCCACTTGCACGAAGCAACGTTTCCGAGAGTGTTCATGCCGCTGCTGCGCCTGATGGTCCGCCGCGGAGTGCGCGTTGTTTGCGTATCGGCGGACCAAGCGTCGCGGATCGGGCTTCCGGCCACGATTCTGTCAAATCCGGTGACGTTGCCCGCGCGTGATGTGCCATCGACGCGCGACCGCCTGCTGTTCGTGGGAACGACCCAGTCGATTAAAGGCTTTGCGCTGTTCGTCGCGGTAAGCGAGTGGCTGGGCGGCCTCCCTCTCCGCAAGGTGGCCTATCTGTCCGACGAGACGCGACACGATCGGTCGCTGGTCGCTGCGGCACGACGAGCGGGTATCGACATCGTGTTCGGTGAATCATCGCCCGACGCCATATATCGCGACGGTTTTCTGCTGCTTCAGGCAAGCGACCCCACCCAGTGCTCGGAAACATTCTCGTTAGTGGCAGTAGAAGCCATGGCAAGACTGGTGCCCGTCGCGGGTGCGGGTGCTACCGTCCTTGTAGAGGTGTTGGGCGATGCGCTGGCCTTCGACATGCCGAGCCGCGATCCGCAGGCGATCGCGGACGCCATACGCGCGCTGCATGCCGATCCGGTCTGGTATGACACGCTGCGAGCCGCCTGTGCCCGGCGCCGCGCAAATTTCACCGAAGACGTATTTTCAGGACGGCTGACCTATCTTCTTCAGCAAATGGATATGCGCCGGCCATGACATCGCCCACGATTGTCCCCCTTGTTGGTACGGTCGGAGTACCTGCCCGCTATGGCGGGTTCGAGACGTTAGCCGAACAGTTATGCCGCTATGTCAGCGCCGACGATGTCGAATTCGTCGTCTATTGCGAACGCAGGGCTTACGCAGAGGGCGAACGTGGCGTGCGCTTCGCTGGTCATCGCCGCATTTTTCTGTCGTTGCGTGCTAATGGAATGGCCAGTCTGTTTCATGATGCGATGGCGCTAATCGATGCCGTATTCCACCAAAACGCACGTGAGGTATTCATCTTCGGCTATTCCGGTGCGTGGATTTTGCCGTTGTTGAAACTGGTACGGCCGCAGGTTCGCTATATTGTGAATGTCGACGGCATGGAGTGGCGAAGGGATAAGTTTTCCGCCCCGACCCGACTGTTGCTGAAAGCGTTGGAATGGTGTGCGGCGCGTACGGCATCGGTGGTGATCGCCGACAATGCGGCCCTCGCCGAGCTATTCCGGAACCGGTATCAACGCGAACCCGTGGTGATCGCCTATGGCGGCGATCATACTGTGCTGCCGGCATTGGCGACCTCGTCGGCATCGCCCTTGCCGGACGGCCATTATCTGGCCATCGCACGGATCGAGCCGGAGAATAATACCGAGACGATCATTCAGGGCTGCATCGCCGCCGGTGTACCGTTGGCATTCGTCGGCAACTGGAAGGCGAATGCCTATGGCACGGCACTCCGCGCGCGCTATGGCCAGACGCCGGGCATCACGCTCCTCGATCCCCTCTACGATCAGCGAGCGCTAGCGCATTGGCGGGCGGGAGCCATCGGGTATATCCATGGCCACAGCGTGGGCGGAACCAATCCCTCGCTGGTTGAGGCACTGTTCCACACCGACCGGATGGTTAGCTTCGACTGTTCCTTCAACCGGGCAACTCTGTCTGGCGCGGGTGCCTATTTCGCGGATGCTGATGCGCTTGCGACGTTGTTGCGCCATGGATTGACGCCGATTCCCGCCGTCGAACTGGCCCAGCTGCGCTCCACCTATTGCTGGGATGGCATCACGGCGCGGTACCTGGCGCTGCTGCAACGCTGAGAAATTGTCCGAAACGTGGCGAGGCGCGTTTCCGACATCATAACACACCAGTATCCATAGTCATGGCTGTCACGAAATGGGAGCGATGTTGTGCTGTATGCGTCGAATGCCTAAAGGCGGGCCCATGCCTAGCATGCCCCGCATTCATTCCGGCGTCCGGCCAAGCCTGCCCGCCATCCTGCTATGCTGTCTTATGGTAGCGCTGTGGATTGGCGGCGGTGCCTCGCGCCTTGATACGCTGGGGCAAGTGGGGGTCCGGTTCACGGCGACATTGACGCTAATGATCGGTCTGCTTTGGGGCCCGCGCCCGATGCTGGCAGGAGTATGGGCGGTGGCGCTGCTGCTAGGGGCGTCGATCCTGCTCCCGGTTTTACAGCTCGTACCCCTTCCCCCGGCCCTCTGGACGGCACTACCCGGACGCGATGTGTTCGACGGTTTGCGTGAAGCGGGCGTGGCCGTCCCGTGGCGGCCATTGGCTATGGTTCCCGGTGGCGCTGTCAATGCGTTGTTGTCGATGATCGTTCCGCTAAGCGTGTTCGTGTTGTTCGGTATGGTCGCGCCCGGCGAAAGGCGGTGGATGCTGAACTTGTGTCTTGTGCTGATCCTAGCCTCAATGGTGCTAGCACTCGTGCAGTTTTCAGGTGGAGGATTTGCCAATCCGCTTATCAACGATACGCCAGGTCAGGTGAGTGGCAATTTCGCCAATCGCAACCACTTAGCGTTGTTTCTTGCGTTTGGGTGTCTGCTTGCGCCGTTTTGGGCCTTTGGCGGCAGCCGCATCACTGCCATCCGCGGGGTGAGCGGGCTTGGCCTGCTAATCCTGCTAATTCTATTGATCCTTGCCACAGGATCGCGGGCTGGGCTGGGGCTAGGCGGCATGGCGCTGGCTATAGGTCTTGGCCTGGTCCGTGGAAACCTGATCCGTTTTTCACGTCGTTTACCGCGATGGGGACTGTCTGTTGCCTTGCTTGGGTTCTTCGTGATCGTCGGCATAGCGGTTGCCGTCAGTCTAAAGGCTGACCGTGCGGTCGCGATTAACAGGTTGTTGGACATCGATTTTGGCGGCGACATGCGTAGCCGTAGCCTGCCGACCGTCCTATCGATGATAGACAGCTATTTCCCGGCGGGGACTGGTTTTGGCAGCTTTGATCCACTGTTTCGGATGCATGAGCCAGCCAGCCTGCTGAAACTGACCTATTTCAACCACGCGCATAATGATTATCTCGAAATCGCCCTGAACGCGGGTATCGCCGGGATTCTGTTGCTGATTGCGGCATTCGGGTGGTGGACGATAGCCAGCATTCGCGTTTGGCGAGTATCGCATTTTGCCGAAGCCCGAATGGGCTGCCTAGGCTCGGCGGTGCTGTTCCTTGTTTTCGCGGCTAGCGCGTTCGACTATCCTGCCCGCACTCCGATGATTATGGCGATAACCGTCGTGGCCGCCATGTGGCTTGCGTGGGGCGCGACTGATGCAAGGCGCTTATCTTTACCCCAATAGAAGCTGAACCTATAGGGGCTGCATTCTCCTTCAATTGCGGATTGTTCAACGCGCATGCGTAAGCTTCACATCGCTCTATGTCTTGCGTTCGCTAGCGCCAGTTGCGGCGCCCCCGAACCTATCCGGTCCAGCGGCGACCTTACCGTCGTTGAAGGAACCACTGTGCTGCCCCCGCCCGGCCGGGGCGATCTGATCGCAATTGATCGTCCGGCGCTAATCGGACCGCTCGACACAATCGAGGTCGACGTCTTTGGTATTCCCGATCTCCAGCGCGAGATGCAGGTGGACGCCGGTGGCCGGATCGCGATGCCGCTCGCCGGAACGATCGATGCGCGCGGTAAGACGTCACAGGAACTGGCGCAACTGATCGAAGCGGCGCTGCGCGCCCGCTACATTCGCAATCCCCAGGTGACGGTCAACATCAAGAGTTCGGTCAGCCAAGTCGTGACCATCGATGGGCAGGTCGTCGAACCAGGCCTGTACCCAGTCACCAATCAGATGACTCTGATGCGAGTGATCGCTTCAGCCAAGGGGCTGTCCGAATTTGCGCGTCAGGACGACGTGGTCATCCTTCGCACCGTCGGCGATCATCGTATGGCCGGGTTGTATAATGTAGCCGCAATTCGACGGGGGATCTATGACGATCCCGCCGTATATGCCAACGACGTTATCGTCGTAGGCGATTCTCCACAGCGGCGCATGTTCCGCGACTTCGTCTCGCTCTCGCCACTTCTGGCGGGACCGCTGATCGCCGTTCTTCAGTAAGGTTGCCTGCGATGCATATCGTTCCCTCGAGCATGCAGGCCAATGCGGCATCCATGCAATTGCAAACCGTTGTGAAATCCAACCCCGAACGCGAGGCAATGCCGATCATCCGTCAGTATCTGCGCATCGCTATGCGCTGGCGCTACGTAATTCTCGGATCGGCTGTCGCATGTTTGTTGCTAGGTCTGATAGTCACGCTGTTGATGACGCCCAAATATACTGCGACGTCGATTATCGAAATCTCGCGTGATTCAAGTCAGGTCACCAACTTTCAAAGTATCGAGCGTGAAACTAGTGTCGCCGACCAAGAGTTTTATCAGACTCAGTATGGGTTGTTAGAATCACGTTCGTTGTCGGAACGGGTCGCCACTCAGCTTCGGCTGGTCGATGATCCAGAATTCTTCAGCCTATTTGGCATAAAGTCAGAAGATCCTGCGTTCCGTCAGGCCAATGGCCGATACGCCGCACAGGGCCGCGCGACCCGGTTACGTATTTCGGGCGAGGTATTGCGTGCGCATCTGGATATTCAGCCGACGCGAATGTCTCGCCTCGTCAACATCAGCTTCACCAGCGCCGATGGGGCATTTTCCACCCGCGTCGCCAACGCTTGGGCTGATGCGTTCATCCAGATCAATCTCGAACGTAAGGTGCAGGCGACCTCGTACGGCCGCAATCTGCTTCAGCGCGAACTGGCGCTAGTCAAAGAACGGCTGGATGAATCGCAGCGGCAACTCGTGGGCTATGCCTCTGCGCAGCGCATCATCAACCTGCCCGGTCAGGCAAATGCCAATGGCACGACCAGCGAACGCTCTATTGTCGCCGATGAACTTTCGGGGCTGAGCACAGCGCTGACCCAAGCAACTGCGGACCGTATTACGGCTGAAGCCCGCTATCAGCAGAGAGGACGCGGAGGCGCGTCTAGCGAAGCGTTGCAGAATCAGGCGATAAACAGCCTGCGCCAGCGCCGTGCCGAACTGGCATCCGAATACGAACGGCTAATGGTCCAGTTCGAGCCTGGATATCCGCAGGCGCGCGCCATCAAGTCGCAGATGGACCAGCTTGACCGATCGATCGTCCGTGAGGAAGGGCGGGTGTCGGGGTCGCTGGAAGCAGATTACCGGCAGGCGCTAGAGCGTGAGCGGTCGTTGGGCGCACGCGTCGAACAACTGAAATCATCGTTCCTGGATCTTCGTCGTCGCAGCATCCAGTACAACATTTTTCAGCAAGAAGTTGATACAAACCGCGTACTCTATGACGGGCTGTTGCAGCGATTTAAGGAAATTGGCGTGGCCGGCGGCGTCGGCATCAACAATATCTCGGTGGTCGACCCGGCGGATATTCCGCAGAAGCCATCGTCCCCGCGTTTGCTGTTGAACCTAGTCATAGCGCTGCTGGCGGGACTGGGTCTTGGTGTGGCCATAGCCCTGGGTCTCGAACAGATCGACGAAGCGATCGAGGATCCCGGCGAGGTCGAGCGGCGATTGGGACTGCCGCTGCTCGGATCGGTACCTAAGGTGGAAGGCATGTCGCCCAAGGAGGCATTGCTTGACCGAAAATCGGACATGGTTGACGCTTATCTGGCCATCCAAACCAATCTGGGTTTCACCACCGAACACGGTGTCCCCCGTTCGCTGGCAATCACATCGACGCGGCCTGGCGAAGGAAAGTCGACGACCGCCTTGGCGATTGCGACGATGCTGGCGCGTGCCCAGAAAAAGGTTATCCTTGTTGACGGCGATATGCGTTCGCCGTCGGTCCATCATCTGGGGGGCGTTGACCATGCCCGCGGGCTGAGCAACTTCCTTGCAGGGCAAGACGATATCTCAACGCTGACCTTTGAAATGGCGGACCTTGGTTTTACTGCGATGACGGCAGGGCCAATCCCGCCGAATGCAGGCGAACTGCTAACCGGTAGCCGGCTGCCGCTGCTGATCGAGCGTTTGCTCGAAACGTACGACCATGTCGTGATTGACAGTCCTCCGGTAATGGGGCTGGCCGATGCGCCACTGATCGCCAGCCGGGTCGAAGGCGTGATTTATGCAGTGGAATCTCATGGTATACGCTCCAGTCTGGTCACGACGGCATTGGGGCGGCTGGCCGCCGCCAACGCGCATATCTTCGGCGGGGTGCTGACCAAGTTCGAAGCGCGAAAGGCGCACTACGGCTACGGGTATGAATATGGCTATGGCTATGGGCGCGATGCCAAGAGCAACAGCTGAACGGATGACTGAACGTCGCATACGGCAATCCCCGCGACGGTTTCGTTCGCCTAGGGAAAGGGCGCTGCGCATCGCATCGGCGCTCGTCGTCGGTGTCGCCGGATATTTTTCGGTTTTGCATAGCCTTGCCTACACAACGCGACGGGCTTCGCCTGAATTCGCCTATGCTCTAGCGCCTTGGGATGGCCGCATCGCTGCGTCTTTCTCGAAGCAACTGTCAGGGGCAGACGCTACTCCAGATCAACGTATGAGATCCGAACATCTGGCTGCCTATGCGCTGACACGCGACCCTACCGCGGTAGAGGCCGTCGCCACGATGGGCATAAACGCTCAGCTTCGCAACAACCCCGGTGCGGCACGACGTTTCTTTACCTATTCAGATCGATTATCCCGCCGCGATCTTCGGACCCGATTATGGGCTATTGAGGATGCGGTGGCGCGCAATGATATTCCGGGTGTCCTCCGCAACTATGACATCGCACTGCGGACGTCTTCCTATGCGTCAGAAATCCTTTATCCCGTACTGGGCACTGCGATTAGCGATGTCGACATCCGGAACCAGGTCGCGAGAGCGCTGGCAACGAGGCCTTCCTGGGCGGAGGGCTTGCTGGCCTATATCGCCTCAACTGCCAAAGACGCCGACGCAACGGCAGATTTGTTCATTCGGCTAAAAAAGCAGGGAACACCGGTAGCCCCCTATGTCAGTACGCTGGCCGTTGAGCGGCTGATCGCTATCGGGGATGTCGGCAAGGCGTGGCAATATTATACATACCTCGTGCCGGGTTCCGATCGCCAGCATGGCCGAGACCCCGAATTTAACCGGGTCAATGACCGGCCTACACCTTTTGATTGGGTGCCTGTTGTCGACGACGCTGGGATATCAGCGTCGATACAGGAAGCGGAAAATAGTGGTTTGTTCGACTTTGCCGCGTCCTCGACTGCGGGGGGGGAGGTCCTGCGCCAGATGCAGATCCTAACGCCCGGGGCATATTTGCTGGAAGGAATCAGCAAAAATATCGAGCAACAGGTTGTGTCGCGCCCCTATTGGGTGCTTACCTGTGCCAATGGGCAGGAGCTGGGGCGGGTCAATATTCCCAACTCGGCAACGAACGGGGGGCGGTTCTCGGGGCGGGTCACAGTCACCGCCGGATGTGCCGTGCAATATCTGAAGTTGATCGTGCGCCCGTCAAACGAAGTCGCGGGTGTGACCGGACAGATAGAACGTTTGTCGTTGCGCCCGGCGGATTGATCGACACCATGAAAACAATTGCGATATGCGGTAAATCAGATGCGCGCCGCGTCTGAATGCTGTATGGAATAGTGAATGCACCCTCTGCTTCTTCTTTCGATCATCGTCTCCACCGGCATTGTGTCGCCGGCGATCGCACAAAGTCTGGAAAACCGCCCAGGCGAATATAAGGCGGAGCAATCGCTTTCCGTGCCCGTTGAGTCCGGGATCACAGCACAACCTGCTAAGACCCGCGACACGGGCCTAGCTGGCCAGCGCCAGACCCGGCAACAGGTCGCGCAGGATACCGGTATTGAACCGATGGGCCGGATCAGCAATCGCATCCAGAACCGGGTACAGGCGCGTATTCGCAACCGGATCGACCGCTATTACGACCCGCAAGCTAATGCCACCACGCCTTTTATCGTTGCCGGTGATCAATTGCGTACTACCGCGCGGCCGCGTCGGTGATTGTCTGGACGGGGGGGCGCCCCCTCCGTCTATTTCCTAATAGAAAGTACGGACCCTCGGGTTGCTTAGGCGACATTTTCGGTTTCACTGGTGTTCCTGATCTTCGAGCTTTCGAGTAGGAAATAGCTATGGCCGCCGCCCGCGTGTGCCTGCCCGATTACATGGGCAGGGGGCGGCTTGCGCTGTCAAAATCTTCATAAAGCTATTGTTGTTTATCGACGAAATTCTTTCGCATCCGTAGGGTCGAGGAATGAAAATCCCTGTGCTCTACCATTCGATGATTCTCTGGATTGGCGACGGCACCGGTCTTCCGGATGCCATTCTGCATATTCACGCAGGCTTGATAATCCTGATGCTGGTCCGGCTGGTCAGCGGGCGCTCACTTGGAACATTCATTCCGTTTTCAGCGGTTGTCATAGCCGAGTTCGGCAACGAGTTCCTCGATTATCTTGCCTATGGCTTACGCTGGGGCGACACCCTCTCCGATCTTGGTAATACTCTGTTCTGGCCTTTAGCGATCAGCCTTGGCGTTCGGCTACGCCCGATGACGCACCGGGACCGCAAAATAGAAGGTTAGCCGTCTCGCTATCCTCCGTGCGTTGTGCTTGAATTCATGCGAGCCTGAGCTATCCAACGGCATGGGTTTGATCCGCACGCTGCTCGCACTTTCTGTTGTTTTTACGCATGCCGGTGGGATCGACCTCGTCGGAGGTAGAAACGCGGTACAGATATTTTACATGATATCCGGATTCTTAATCTCGTATGTGATCACAGAGCGCAAATCATACAATTCAGTAGGTGAGTTTTACATAAGTAGATATACGAGGCTGTGGCCACAGTACATCCTTATTGCAATTATATCGCTGGTAGTTTTCTATTTTATTAGACCCTTAGAAGCCGACCTATTCTTTAGGGCATTCGGGTCCTTGAATGTTGTTCCAGCATACTTTCTTGCATTCTCAAATGCGTCGCTTGTTGGCCAAGACTGGCTGATGTTTGCAGAGATCACCAGGGGAGGTTTTGCGTTTTCATCTGATTTTCATAAAGCTGCATTCCCAGCATATTTTGGCCTACTTACGCCACAGTCATGGACATTGGGCGTCGAGTTAACTTTCTATGCAATTGCACCGTTTGTTTTACCACGGCGTTGGCTGATTCTAGTACTTCTCGGTCTATCACTATCAATCCGCATAGTGCTTGTGCAAGCAGGGGTTGGAATGACAGACCCATGGACATACCGGTTTTTCCCCGCCGAGCTGTTCTTCTTCCTTATAGGCTCGCTTGTCCAGCAACTTGGATCGAAGCGATATCAAGCAATGTTTTCGCCGATCTACGATATAGGGGTCACTGCGGTTTTAACAGGGCTGGTCGTTAGCTACGCGCTTATTCCGTCGCATGAGCTATTGAAGTCCGCGGCGCTTATGGGCTGTTTCGCAATCGCCCTTCCCGCGCTGTTCCGTTTTCAGCACGGCAGAAAGTGGGACATAGTGATCGGTAATCTAAGTTATCCAATCTATATTAACCACATACTTATTATAACTATCATGCACGCTGCTGGGATGCGCCCAGGAGGAATACTCTTTGCAGTTATTGCGGCCGTTCTCTCAATTATAATAGCATTGGCTATGAACTCGTTCGTTGGGGGTCCGGTAGATAATTGGCGAAAACACCTGAGGCGTCGCTCTGCTCCTGTCGTCGCCCTGAGTCTCTGACCAGAACTTAGGGGGTTGCGGGATGAACGGGCGGATAGCCGATTGCTAAACGCGGTCTGGATGCACGTTGTTATAACTGGCGAACCAGCCGTGTGGTTGTATGTGCACCGTAACGTCGCCCAGCAAAACATCCCAATGCTCGAACATTGTATTAACTGATATACCCGTCATCCTCTGATCGAGACTTAGATCGAGTATGCAACTCTGATAATGACAGCATATCCATGCTTCTAAGCCCGTGTGTCCGATAAGTGTCATTCTCGGACATAAGAGTAGCGTGGCAAAATCGAGCGTGGCACACGCTCTTTTATGGTCGCTTCCCGCACTCCTGGACCGATGCCGTCCGATCCGGACCTCACATCGTCGCAAACACCGTTCGTTACCGTGGACTCGGATGAACCGATGTTGCCCGCGATTCTGCATGAAAAGATC
Source organism: Sphingomonas sp. Leaf30 (assembly GCF_001422525.1). Classification (NCBI taxonomy): domain Bacteria; kingdom Pseudomonadati; phylum Pseudomonadota; class Alphaproteobacteria; order Sphingomonadales; family Sphingomonadaceae; genus Sphingomonas; species Sphingomonas sp. Leaf30. The sequence continues at coordinate 14,557 of NZ_LMKZ01000011.1, forward strand.
GAGCGCGCGGCCGCGTATGCGAAAGCGGCCCGCGCCAGTGCGACGCGACGCGCTTATGGTTCCGATTGGACGATCTTCACCGCCTGGTGCACGCAGCATGGTCTGCCATCGCTGCCGGCCACACCGGACATCGTTGCGGTCTTTGCCAGCGACCAGGCAACCGCTGGGCTCAACCCGTCGACGATCAACCGGCGGGTGGCAGCCATCGGACATTATCATCGCGCTGGCGGGTATCCGGCACCGACTGCGATGCCGACCGCGGGTCGTCTGGCTGAAGTACTGGCCGGCATTCGCGCGGAACACGGCGGTGCCAAACGACAGAAGCGTCCCGCAGATGCGGCTGCGCTGCGCAACATGCTGGCCGCGATCGACGGTCAAGGTCTGCGGGCCCTGCGCGATCGCGCGATCCTGGCGATCGGGATGGCCGCAGCGTTGCGGCGGTCCGAAATCGTTGCACTTCAGGTCGAAGATGTCGGGGTCGTACCCGAGGGGCTTAGACTGACCATTGCCCATTCGAAGACCGATCAGACCCGGCAAGGCATCGTTATCGCCATTCCTGAAGGCTCGCGTATTCGACCGAAGGCGCTTCTCCTCGCCTGGATGGCTGCGGCTGGCCATATTGAGGGACCGCTTTTTCGACGCTTGTCGCGGCTTGATGCGCTTACCCCTGCCGCCATGTCGGATCGTGCGATTGCTCGCCTGGTCCAGGATCATGCTGCCGCTGCGGGCTATGATCCGAAACAATTTGCAGGGCATTCCCTCCGCGCAGGTTTTCTTACCGAGGGTGCATCGCAAGGCGCGACTATCTTCAAACTTCAGGAAGTTAGCCGACATAAATCAGTCCAGATTCTTGCTGACTATGTACGGAATGCAGATCTTTTCAAGGATCATGCAGGTCAACGGTTCCTCTAAAGAATCTGATGACCATAGATATCAAAGCTCCGCAGTCGACCTGTCTACATGTCGACTTGTAGGGCTCGGTATGCCGATACATTGGCCGAGGGATCAATTATCGCGAATTGAACCGTAGCAGACATTTTGAATATGCTTGCCGCCTGCTCGCAAAACCGGCGTGATAGGACGGGTTTCGGGTTTTCCGTGTGATAGCACGAAGCCGTATCCTCACACCGTATGGTGCTTGCCGTTGCTCGGCGTTTTCCTCGTAAAATCACGAACGGCGGAACCAATCGCTATGCCATATTCCTGAAATCGGAGCGTTTTCCCGGAGGTGGGCTGTCCATATGTCTAGAGCGACGATCCAACCCAGCCAATGTTCGTGCTATCACACGGAAAACCCCCTTTCCGTTGGACAAGCGTGAGGCACCGACACAGGTTGATCGCTGATAAAGGCGAGTTTGGGATCATGAGCGACGTTGCGGTTTTTCAGGGCGACCTGTTTTCGGTGCATAGCCCGCTGTACGGCGACGTGCAGGGCGAGCGGACCGTGGCCGAATTTCCGTTCTTCGCCCTGTCGAAAAAGGCCCATATGACGCCGATGGTCTTTGAATCGGGCGAAGCCCGGATCGAGATCAATCCGAGCAAGACCGGCGTCGCAACGATCTATGACAAGGAAATCCTGCTCTATATCGCCAGTCTGATGGCGGAGCGGGCCGAAAAAGGCGAAAAAGCCGACCGGATCATGACGTTTACCGCCAATGATCTCTTCCGCGTCACCGGTACGAACGCGTCGGCACGGTCCTATACGTCGCTCAAGGCCTCACTGAATAGGCTGCAAGGGACGCAGATTATCACCAATATCGAAACCGGCGGCGAAGGATCGGACAGCTCCTTTTCCTGGCTGCTCAAGGCTGACATCAAGTACATCAAGACATCGACGGGCGAGCGCCGGGTAAAATGGGTCGAAGTCATGGTGTGCGATTGGCTGCATCGTGCGATCCTGACGGATCAGAGGATCGCTGCATACCATCATGACTTTTTCAAGCTTGGTCCTATCGAGCGGCGTCTCTACGAACTTGCCAAGTTCAACTGCAAGGACGACGGATTCACACTTGATATTGGTGAGCTTGCGGCGCGAGTAGGCTGCGCTTCGGACCGACGTGGCCTCGAATATTTCAAGAAGCAGCTTCGCGACGTGTCCGAGCAGGATAGTCTACCCGAATATACCCTCGATGTGGCTGAAACAAAAATTCCGTCGGGACGTGGTGGTCGGCCACGGTTGCACACGACCATCGGCTTTCGACCCAAAAGAGAACTCGAAATACTAGACGACGACACGGACGCGTAATCCGTTTGCATGCTAGCACGAGGTTTTCCGTGTAATAGCACGAACGCAAACTCGATACCCGTCGGCCTGCCCGGCTAAGCTACCGGACTCCGGCGAGGGTTTTCCGCGTAATAGCACGAACATTTCTCGGGTTTTCCGTGTGAAAGCACGAACCTTGGCGCTTTGCCCTGTCCCCATAAACCGCAAGGATGGCCTAACGGCGGTCATCGTTCGTCGAATCCGGTTTCTTGCGGATCCGATGAGCGAGGACGTGGTCGTAAAGATCATTGGCAAGGGAGGACAAGTGCCGACGTTTCTGAGTCGCATCGCGGACAGCGTCTACGCTGGTGCAGGATGCACACGTCACTCAGATCGGCACCCTGCCCTATCTTGCCTTTGGCATCGATGACGAAGGAATGGCTGTGAGCGGATAGAAGGAAACCCGGCACAAAGGCCGGGCATCCCGAAAGCACATACTAGGTTCGTGCCGGCAAGCACAAACGATCGCCTCAACAACGATCCATAGATACGCGCTTTTCAGATTGAATTCAAGGATGCGCGTTTCGTGCCACGGCTGACTTTTGTCCGTTTCCGCCACCCTCAAAAGGGAACGGAAGATGGCAACTATAACGATAGGCGACGCTGCGCTGAAGGCGTTCGGCCGGTTGGCGTGCAAGCACTCGCCAGCGCGATCGGGGGCGCCGCACCGCACGCACGCGCGCGTGCTACGCGACAGCATAGAAGCTGGCACCTTCGAGGAAGTGTTTTGGACGGCGCCGGCCAAAGGTGAAACCGACCGTTTGCTGCATGCCGCGCGTAAGACCCTCGATGCCGCACGACGTTTGCGCCGCGATGCGCGATCGGGGGAGCGAACGCTTACGGCCGTTGAGCGAGGTATTGCGAAGCTGACCGGCAGCGCCGTCCGGGTCTTTGAGGAAATTCTCACGCTCGCGCGGTTGAACCAGGGCCGTGTATATCCTTCCTACGATTATCTTGCCGAGGCGACGGGGCTTGGTCGTGCAACGGTGGGACGCGCGCTCGCGATCCTCGAAGCGATCGGCTTTCTGGTGCGTCAGCGACGTTTCAATCGCGTGAAGAGCGAGGGACCGGGGCCGCGATACGTTCAGACATCCAATGCCTATCGGCCTCTGCTGCCTGGCAGCGTCCGATCCTATCTCCCTCGCTGGATGCGTCCTGCGCCATTGCCGGATGACGCTGTCCAGCATCACGTCGATCATGCGGTGCAAACCGCTGCAATGCTGGACACGCTGTCCTGTCGGGAGCTGGCGCAGATTACCGTCGATGGCCAGCTGGGCAAGATTCTTGCTAAGCTCGGCGAAGCGATCGATCGTACGGAGCGTGAAGCTCAAAATGGTTCAAAACGGCTAACAGATTCTATCAATATGGGTAACAATCAGACGCGCTTTACCTAAAGACCGCGTCAAGCCAACATGAGCAACCAGCCGATACTTACAAACGAATAACACGCGGAAAACCCTGGACGCGCCGACGTTGTCGGCGCGAATGCTCCCTACAGGATCATGCGGCTAGGTGTTTGATCCCACGGTTTGATGGTGCGATCCTTTCGTTGGAATGGAAGGAAGCGGTATGGGACAGGTTCGTCACGGGAGCGCCCCGACCACGCACGCCGTCAGAGCAGCAATACAGCGATCGCAAGCTTCGCTCACGGCGCTGAGCCGGGAGCTTGGGATCAACCTGAAGACGGTGGCGAAGTGGCGCAAGCGGGCGACGGTCGAGGATCTAAAGACCGGGCCGAAGGCCCCTCACTCCACGACTTTGACCGAAGCCGAGGAGGCCGCGGTCGTCGCATTCCGGCGTCACACGTTGCTACCGCTGGACGACTGCCTCTACGCATTGCAGTTGTCGATCCCGCATCTGACACGGTCAGCGCTGCACCGCTGCCTGCAACGCCATGGCATCTCACGTCTGCCGGACATCGAAGGCGACAAGCCGAAGCGGCCGCGCTTCAAGCGCTACCTGATCGGCTTCTTCCACATGGATATCGCCGAGGTTCAGACTGCCGAAGGCAAGCTCTACCTGTTCGTCGGCATCGACCGCACCAGCAAGTTCGCCGTCACCCGGTTGGTCGACAAAGCTGACAGGCGGACGGCGTGGGAGTTCCTTGAGCACCTGCTGAAAGCGGTGCCGTACCGGATCCACACGATCCTGACCGACAACGGCATCCAGTTCGCTGAGCAGCCGCGCAACCGCAACACCGCCTGGTCGCGGCAGATGCGCTTCGACATGATCTGTGAGGCGAACGACATCGAGCACCGGCTCACAAAGCCGAACCACCCTTGGACTAATGGTCAGGTCGAGCGGATGAACCGCACCATCAAGGAGGCGACCGTTAAACGCTTCCACTACGAGAGCCACGAGCAGCTACAGACGCACCTCGCCGACTTCATGGCTGCGTATAATTTTGCCCGCCGGCTTAAGACGCTCAGCGGTCTCACACCCTACGAATACATCGCCAAAATCTGGAATTCAGAACCAGACCGGTTCATCGTTGACTCGATCCACCAGATGCCGGGACTAAACACCTAGCATCAGTCGCGCCAAACCAGAGGGCGCTCGCCTAATGCATACGTGGTAACGCGCAATGCGGAGCCAAACGGACTGTATGCTGGCGTCCCGGCGCGGCGGATAAGGGACCTTGCAAAGCACCCTGGGTCATCCAGACAGCCCGTACCGCCTAGGTGATTCGGCGATCGTTGCGAGTAAGACGTCGCCTATCTCGTCCCAGCCGCGAACATCGCGACCGAAGTCGCGCGACTTACCCAACTCGAATGCCTGATCGACTGCACGGTCGACGTCGCCAGGGATGCCCTGCGCATACTGAACGAAGTTAGCCCCCCCAATCCCCATCTCCTTAGCGAGCAGGATCGGCAGACCGCAATAGCTGTATTGCTGGATCTTTAGGCTCGACTGGATGAGATACTCGGCGCCCTCGGTCGCGCGGTAGGGTGCGAGACCAACATCGGCATGGACGATATAGGGCAGAGTAACCTCAAACGGCAGCTCGCCGTGCACAATTACATTGGCAGGCGGTTTAGCCATCGCCGCGCCGATCACGTGTACGTTGGCGCCGGTGCGCGCCGCAGCGGCGGCAATCGCACGTACCGCGGCATCGTCGAAAAGCATGTTGCCGACCGACACGATATTGCGCGTGCCTGCGGGATAGGGTGAAGGTAAATCGAAACTGATACGCTCCTTATCAACGCCTTGAGCGACATAGCGACCATGGACCCCTGCTGGCAGATAATCGAGCAGCCGTTCGGCATTGGTCCGCACCATATCGAAGCGCGGCATCAGCCGTTCGTGCAGTGCAATGACCTCGGGGCGGAAACCAACCAATTCGAGCCGGTCGTTGTAGAAAGCGACATATTGTGCCTGCGGGTTGAACTTGCGGATCGTATCAAAGAAATATAGCGCATAGCCACATTCGAGGATGATGACGTCCGCCTCGCGCGCTGCCTTGCGCGTCCAGGCGTCGAGGTGGTGGCCGTAAAGCCGCTCAAGTGGCCAGGTTAGCCGTTCGATGCGCGGCGAACCGCTTGGCGGGTGGAACCATTCGCGATGGACATGTGCATGGATGTTAGCCGGGTTAGCGTTCGCTGCCGCGGCACCGTTGGCTGAGTCGACAAAGGCTTTGGTCTCAGGCTTCATTCGCTGCTTAAGTCGGCTTTGCCCGAAAGTCACAAAATCGACATGATGCCCCTTAGCGGCGAGCGATTTGGCAAAGCGGTGCATTCCCGCGTCGCGATAGATAGGCGCGAAGAAATGCGCGGTGCCGATCAGAAATCTCATGCCACCGCGGCCTTTGCCGGTCGGAGCTTCTTCCACATCTGCATGGCGGTACCTATTATTTCTTTCAAGATGGTGCGCAGTATCAGGGCGGTGGCAGCGTAGACCAGTCCGCCAACGATCGCCAGCACCGCCAACTGCGTCAAGGCTCCGACATGGAGGTTCGGTACCGCGAGGACCGCTATGGCCATGATCGCGGTGCAGATCAGCGGTTTGGTGACGGCCGCGACATAGCGCATTGTGGCAAAATCGGAGAAAGAGGGCATGAACGCGATCGTCACGACATAGATATTGACACTAGCGCTTCGACGGGTCGTCTCTGGCTGCTACGAGACGGAGCGCGAGTTTGCCCGTTTCGTGGCCATTTAAGCGGAGGATTTCATTGTACGTCATTGCATCACGACGATGACCCTAGCAGGACCGAGAGCATTAAGGTTAAGGCGCTCTTAAATCTGACTGAAGCTGCCGTGGTAGAGATCAGGGAAGCTAACTCATATGTCAACAGAGAGACCGTAGCGAATCGAATGGGTGGACGTTGCCAAAGGCATAGCGATTCTCTTGGTAACCGTTTTTCATGCTGATATGGTCCTAGGTGTTTGATCCCACGGTTTGATGGTGCGCTCCTTTCCTTGGAATGGAAGGAAACGGTATGGGACAGGTACGTCACGGGAGCGCCACGACCACGCACGCCGTCAGAGCAGCAATACAGCGATCGCAAGCTTCGCTCTCGACGCTGAGCCGGGAGCTCGGGATCAGCGCAAAGACGGTGGCGAAGTGACGTAAGTGAGCGACGGTTAAGGATTTGAAGACCGGGGCCAAAGGCCCCTCACTCCATGACCTTGACCGAGGCCGAGGAGGCAGCGGCCGTCGCATTCCGGCGCCACACACTCCTGCCGCTCGACGATTGCCTCTATGCATTGCAGCCGTCGATCCCGCATCTGAGCCGGTCAGCGCTGCACCGCTGCCTGGAGCGGCACGGCATATCCCGTCTGCCAGATATCGAGGGCGACAAGCCTAAGCGACAGCGCTTCAAGCGCTACCCGATCGGCTTCTTCCACATGGATATCGCCGAGGTTCAGACGGCCGAAGGTAAGCTCTACCTGTTCGTTGGCATGGACCGCACTAGCAAGTTCGCCGTCACCCAGCTCGTCGACAAGGCTGACAGGCGGACGGCGTGGGAGTTCCTTGAGCACCTGCTGAAAGCGGTGCCGTACCGGATCCACACGATCCTGACCGACAATGGCATCCAGTTCGCCGAGCAGCCGCGCAACCGTAACACCGCCTGGTCGCGTCAGATAGACGCCAAGATAGATCATCTTGCAGGCCGGCGGTAACTATCGGGGTATTACCCACCGCAGCGCAGATTGTCGGGGTATCACCCACCAGGGGGGCAACCGGGGGGCCTCGGCCAGCTGCGGCTAGGCTCACTGAACTGGCCAATCTGTGGATACCAACCCAAAAAGCGGTTTTTCCGATCATCCAGCTCGGGGTTTCACCCAATATTGCTTCGGGGGATCACCCACCGGTCTATCGGGGGATCTTTCGCCGATCGACGATTATGTGTACCGGGCGGAATGCATGAAATAACGGTAGTAATCCCCGCCTACAATGCCGCGCCCTATCTGCAGGAAACAGTGGCTAGCGTTTTAGCTTCTGCGTCCGTTGAAGCTAACATTGTAATCGTCGATGATGGTTCGACAGATGGCACGGCAGCGCTCGCGCATCAGTTGATGGGTGAGCGCCCTGAGACGATCCAGGTTATAGAGCAAAAGAATGCGGGCGTCGCGGTTGCCAGGAACACGGGATTTGCGCACGCTTCCGCGCCTGCCGTATGCTTTCTTGACGCCGATGATAGGTTGCGGCCGGATGCACTCGTCACGCTCAAGTCCCTTCTTGACAAAGACGTAGAATGCATTGCCGCCTATGGCGATGTTGCCTATATCGATCAGAACTCGAAATCTCTGCCTTTCCGTTCGCGTAAGGCACCGTTGCCGAACGGCAATCTCCTCGCCTCTATCCTTGAGGGGAATCTCATCGATACGCCGGGCGCTGTGCTTTTTCGGGCTGCTGCCGTAGAGCGCGCCGGCGTGTTCAAAGCCGGTCTTCGCCGCAGCCAAGATTGGGAATTTTACGTCAGGATGGCGCAGCAGGGTACGTTCGCGGCATGCGACCGGATCGTGATCGATTATCGACTGCACCCGAAAAGCCTGAGCCATGAAAGCTCGACGGCTGAGACATTTGACGAGGCGCTGACGCTTGCGTTCTCCAACGTCCGCAAGGCTCGCCTGCTTCCAGACAACGTGCTGGCGCGACTTGAGGCGCGACGCCGAGCAAGCACGTTGCGGTTGATCGCGATACGCTCCCACTCCCTGCCGGCGAAAAATCTTACGGCCATGCTTCGCCTGTGTGTCTCCTCTGGCTTAGATGCACGTGTGCTTCAGACGACGCTAAGAACTACACTTTCAGCCGTTAAAATGAGCTTACTAGCTAAGATGCGCTCTTAAGCTCGGCTCGGTCAGTTTTTACAGATCAAGGGCCGTGTGGCTTGCAATGACATCGCCGAGGAATCTCGACAGATGCGCCTATCTAAAGCAGTGGTAATAGATGACTGAGCAGAGTGAAAATTTAAAGAAACGTGTGATGTCTGGGATTAGCTGGAGCTTCCTAGACAATACAACTCAGCAAGTTTTATCGCTCCTGATATTTTTCGTTTTGGGCAGATTATTATCTCCTGCCCTGTTCGGAATTTTGTCGACGTCTCTTATATTCGTGAATCTATTGCGAAACATGGTACTAAACTCGGTCTCCACCGGACTTGTAATGTTGCGGAACCCCGTCGACGAAGATTACGATACTGGCTTTTGGCTCTGTATCATTATCGCATTTTTCGGATTTGTCGTCGCAAACATTTTTGCGTCGGCCATCGCTTCACTCTATCAAGTTAGGGCTTTTGAGGGCGTCATCCGTGCCACAAGCATAATTCTCCTAGTATCCGGGCTGGGATATGCCCACACAGGCTGGGCGAAAAGAAATTTCCGTTTTAAGTCTCTTGCTATGCGGGGCACTATAAGCACCGGGGTAGCCGGCGCACTTGGAATTGGTCTCGCCGTACTTGGCTACGGAATCACTGCGCTGGTCGTTAATCAAATAGTCTCTTCGGTGCTCGGTCTTTTACTTATTTGGCGAGCAATCCCATGGAGGCCCAAAATGCGATTTAGTGCCTCAAAGGCGCGGTCTATCCTGGTGACCGCCCTCCCTCTTGGGGGCACGCAAAGCCTGCAGTTTATCGCCCAAAACTTTGATACTGTTCTCGTTACTTATCTCCTTGGCCCCCTGAATGGTGGGTTTTACGCGGCTTCTAAACGGATCGTCGTCGCAGTTCAGATAATGTTGTGGCAGCCAATGTCAGCAGTAACTCTTCCGGCCTTTGCCGAAGTCGCACATGACACACGCCGCCTCAACGATGCCGCGGTTCGCATGGGGGCAATCGTAATGGCTACGACAGCGCCATTGTTTGCGGGGTTAGCCTTGACCGCTCCTACCACTATCTTGGTTCTATTCGGATCGAAATGGGCTGCCGCTGCGCCGACGATGACAGTGCTCGCTGGATTTGCGATCATCGGTCCTAGCCTCAGTCTTATCCAAACTGCCGCACTTGCTCTGAAGCACGGTAAGTTCGTTCTTATTTCTACCTTAACGCAAATGGCCCTGTCGTTAATTGGCATTTACTTCTGGGGTGGCCGCGGCCCGGTCGAAATAGCGCTTTGCATATCCGCTCCACCAGTGATGGTCTATATAGGTACGCTTTTGATCGGACGGTTCTATACTTCGTTTGTACTGGGGCGCTATCTAGTTGGCGTTGGGCGTCCACTGCTATGCACGGCACTCATGGGACTTGCCGTCTGGTCGGTACCTGATCTCAGGGCAGGACCAGTGGCGCAGCTGATGCTTATGGTCGCTGTTGGAGCGATCGCTTATGCAGCCGCGGGGGCCCTGCTTCTTCGAGACACTATGAACGAATTTAGCGGTCCCGTCTCACGGATTTGGCAGCGAGTACCTAAGCCAAGCTTCCTGACGAAGAGGACGTGACAGGGCGGGCCGCGTCTCACTTCCAGACTTTTTCAGGGTTGTTTTTAGTCCCGTTCCGGAGTGGTCGCGGCTTGCAAAATCGATCGCCCTTGCCTCCGAAGAGCATATAGGCACCCGGCAGTATCAGTAGTGCTGACGTTGCGGCAATGAGCAGGAAATCCCCAAGGCGCCGACACATACGAGTTCCGGGTCATGTCTTTACTTGTCCTCGAGGCGGCCTCGAACTTGCGGTCGTCCTTAGTCGCATTAGCACCAATCTCCCTTCGAGAATTATTATCCCAATCTCCTAACACCTGCCGCAGTCAGGGAATTTAAGCCACCTTGGTAACCGCCAAGCAGCGGGGGTGTTTTACCGTACCGGTCGCAGGTGCCCCGAAACGAGGCGCATCAACTCTGGCGGAACATGAGCAGTGCGTCGCCGATGAGGAGCGCCCGGCCCTTTCGAACCGAGCGCTAGGTGTTTGATCCCACGGTTTGATGGTGCGCTCCTTTCCTTGGAATGGAAGGAAGCGGTATGGGACAGGTACGTCACGGGAGAAGCCGGGGGGCCCTTACTTATTTCGCGTCGTTGATCTGCAGACATTGACGGCATAGGGGAGGCAGCGCGCCTTGCAGACTTTAGGCCCAGCTGGAGACCGGCATGTTATTTCGAGAAGTGGATAGAAAGGTGTTTCTATGGCCTGGAAAACTTTACGATAAAAATGCTGCGGATAATCGTGCCCAGCTCAAGTCGAATACCTGTCATTGCGAACAGGAGAAGCCGAAGGGTAAAACGTTTTGTGCCGAGTATGACCCGTGGTGATGGCGAGGCGGCACGCTCATTCAAGCGTGTTGGCTAATAGCTCGCGTGCCACAAGCTCAAAGCCTCTCGGCATCAAGGGCAATTATCTCGCCGTAGCACTCATCGTGATGGCGGTGTTATACAACGCAGTATTAGCGATATTGGGAGCGCGAGGAATACCGTTAAGCTACTCAAGTGTAGCAGCAGTTGAAATCGTTATAACGTTCGCATGTTTGGCGTTATCGCTTTCAACTGGCTTTTCAAATCACGACGTCATGCCGCTTGCGCTTCTTTGGTTCATTGGCACGCTCGCTTTAATCGCATCGATCTCTTTAGATACGATTTACATCGGCAGTATTCGAAACTTTGCCTTAATAGCCGTCTTTGGCATGCTTGGTCATAGAATGAATATTGATTTCATTCGTAAGGCATTCTTTATTGCATCTGCAATGACTCTTGTTGTTCTTATATGGGAAATATCCTCAGTAGAAAGCTATGCCTCTTTTTTCTCGCCGGCGCATTACTACGAAATGACGCGGGGCACCGCGATAAGTGAATTTGACGATTCCGGCTTAAGCATAGGGACGATCGCTTTTGAGGGACGTTTCAGTTTAGGGATATTTTCGGGACGCCGCACCTCCTCAGTATTTCTTGAACAGGTTTCGATCAACTCATACGCTATTGTTTGTATGGTATTCCTTAATGGCATGTGGGGCAAACTGTCTTTAAAAGAAAAAGCTCTTCAGCTGGTTACCATAGTTCTGATAATTACAAGCAATAACGCTAGAATGGGAGCATTGATGTGCATTGTTATGCCGATAGGATATTTGGTATTTCCATGGCTTAATCGCAATCTTATATTAGCATTGCCTTTTGTAATAATAGGACTTATCTTTTCATTATCCGGTTATATTGAAAATGCTATGGGGGACGACATAACTGGCCGCTTAGGTGTTACGTATCGCCTTCTTAATCGCTTTGACCTGGCAGACTTTTTTGTAGGAAACCCCTTAAAAGTCGGAAGGACATTCGACAGTGGTTACTCTTTTATCATAGCATCAATCGGTCTCTTTGGCGGCTTGGCCTACCTCCTGTTTTTAGCATATTATCCGCGGCACGAGACTGAAGATCAACGTAGAGGCTCGTGGAGTCTAGCGG
>NZ_LMKZ01000012.1:0-431 GCF_001422525.1 Sphingomonas sp. Leaf30
CTGAGCGTGCGCCGAAAGTGCCTCCAGCAAGTGGAGCATTTGCTTCGATGGTCGACGATTACGAGCCATACTTTTACTCAACCTAAGTAGAGTTATTTGTCAACTGTTCGCAGAAAGTATGGACCTACTATAGTACCCGATGGATGGCCGCCTGTTGGCGGTACTGCCCGACAGAGTGGGGCTGATAGGACCCATCAACCGCCGTCTACGGCGACGGCACGCTTCCCAGCTTCGAACACCGGCTCATGTGTTTCGCATTAATTAAGCCAGCCCCCGTGTCCTGAGGAAAGCGTTCGGATAGGATGCCTTCACCTTTTGCGTTTAATTAGAGACGTGTGAAAGCCACTGAGAGCCCAATCGTTCGCGACATTCCTGACGGAACGTACGTCGAGCTTGTTGCCAGTCTGTGCGGCACGCGCATGCCCGCAGCG
>NZ_LMKZ01000012.1:531-1377 GCF_001422525.1 Sphingomonas sp. Leaf30
TGATCGCGAGCGTAGCCCGCCTTGCCGTTTTGATCCGCGGGAGACGGCTGTGCGATAACCCCGAAATGCCCTTACTCACAGCCAAGCGCTTTGAGCGCCGGTTTGCACTCACCTATTGGGCCTTCGCGGCTGTCTTCGGTCTATTTGCTGCACGATCCTATATGCTGCCGCTTGCAGAATGGCAGATGCCCATCGGCATTCTCGTCGTGGGATACGCCGCAGGAGTCGCATCTACGGTCGCGATGCGCCCTTACATCGTGATTACGAGCCTGATTGTCGCGGTAATCCCGCCAGCTTTAGTTCTTCTACTGCGGGGAGATCCGAATGCGATCGTTTCGGCTCTTTGCCTATTTGCGCTGCTCACAGGCGGCCTTCGTAGCGCTAGCCAACGATATCGTTCGCAGTTGGCAAAGACGACAACGCGACACGCCTTTGCTCGTCAGGTCAAAACGGATCACCTCACTGGGCTTGGCAACCGTCTCGCTCTCGCCGAGGCATTTGAGACAAACGCCCGGCCAGAGCGACACGGACGTATCGCGTTTCACTATGTCGACCTCGACGACTTCAAACCGGTCAACGACCGGCTTGGTCACCAGGTAGGCGATAGCTTGCTGTGCTTGGTCGCCGATAGGTTGCGGACATCTATAAATCCTGACGACATGGTTGTTCGGCTTGGAGGCGACGAATTTGTCGTCGTGCAAATCCACTCCGAGTCTGACTTTGACGTTGAGCAAGAAGGATTACGCATCGAACAGGCCTTGAACCGCGCCTACGTGTTAGAGAGCCATTCGGTTAACTGTGCCGCCAGCGTCGGATCAAGCCGCTCTACTGGTAACAATCAGAGCA
>NZ_LMKZ01000012.1:1464-1654 GCF_001422525.1 Sphingomonas sp. Leaf30
GAAAAGCCGCCTTGGAAGTCCGCCTGTCGATACCGGCAGTCCCAAACAACGTGATGCGATTGATTACGTCTCGGTCGCGGAAGGACGCACAGACAGCCATTCGGTCGCGCACGACATGCTCAGTGAGGGCGAAGCGTATGAACGATTAGCCGCTACCGGCATCGCCGCAACAACTTGGGAGAGTGCGCCG
>NZ_LMKZ01000012.1:1750-1900 GCF_001422525.1 Sphingomonas sp. Leaf30
GGCCTATACCGGTCAAAGCTATGACGATTGGAAAGGATATGGTTGGCTAACCGCAATCCATCCCGACGACCGAATAGCTACTATGCGGAAGTGGCGTGAGACCGTACACGATCGGCAAGCGGTTGACGCGGAGTACCGGCTAAGAGGGAA
>NZ_LMKZ01000012.1:1989-69493 GCF_001422525.1 Sphingomonas sp. Leaf30
CGCGCCAAGGACGGACAGATCGTCAGGTGGCTGGGTATCAACATCGATATTGATGATCGAAAGCAGCAGGAGCTTTTACAACATAGCACCGATCTTTCGGTTTAAAGTTAAAAAGACCCATAATCGGACACTTAGCAGAGCCTTTCCGCTCCCCAACTTCAGGCGCTCATTCATAAAGCAGTCGCCAGGGGCAGCTAAAGAAAAGTTTCCCGACAATGACGTCGTTTCGGGACGACCGGCGAAACGCTCGAATTGCCGGAAACCTTGCTCATGCAAATGAGTTTAAGCCGTTCGACGGGCTGGCGCTTACTCAGCCGGACTTAACGGAGCTAATGGGAGCATGCCCGCAATCTTCCCTTGACCATCTAGCGACACTATCGTTTTGCGCCGTCCATTGGCGAACGTGAGCTTGAACTCATCGCCACCAAACGGGGTAGGACGCCAGAAGTCGACCGAGAGTAATCGGCCGAGACTAGCGAGTTCAGTCCGGTTCTGAGTGATCTGCGGCTGGATCTCGGAAGCGAGCTGGGGGGTCACAAGGTCTTGGATCGTAGTTCCGCTTGCAATCGCGCCGATAAGCCTGCGGATTGCTGCGTCTGATCCAGGCAGCTGGGCTGTTCGCGGGCTAAAAACCCTTTTTGTAGATGCTGCCGCGATATCGGCGACTGGCTTTGATCCTGCCTTCGCCAGCGCCGCTGAAAGTGCGTTCTCCGCATTAACGGACACATCTGGCCGAACACCAACGCCTTCCCAATTGGTCTTCGTGACCGGATTTTCCGCTCTGCCAGAGGGAATCATGGCGATAACACCGTGACCGATATCGATCGGACCGACAGGACTGGCCCCGCCCCCTGTTGTCTCCCCGATCAACGTTCCTCGCTTGAGCGCTTGGATGTCGTAGGCGAACTCCTCACCGCCAGAGAAGGTCGTTTTGCTGGTGAGAACGTAGACAGGGATGTCGAAGAAGGACACCGGTGTGCGAACGGATCGGTAGCTTTCTCGCGTTGTTTCAGTCGTCTTTGCCACGCGTGAGACGATGTCATTGATCGACCGGCCAGGCGAAACCAGGAAGCTGACGAGGTATGAAACGGCCCCCGGGTCTCCGCCGCCGTTCCGGCGGACATCGATGATCAGAGCACGACTGCCTGAGAGGGAGGTCATGGCCTTGTCAACCGCCCTTTTGGAGAAGCTGATTGGTGGAAAGCCAATCACTTCAATATATCCAACACCGCCCGCTAGGATGTCGGCGCGAGTCACTCCGGCGTCCGCGGCGGGCATCTCAGCCGGTGGACCGTCGCCTCGCGGCGGTCGCGGCTCCTGCATCGAGAACACGCTAAGGTGCTTGTCGTGGGTCACGATGGATGCATCAGCGGACAACCGGGCCGCGAGTTCTCCCGCCGTTCTGGCATCGTCGTACTTGCCTGAAGCAAGCGCGTCGGTCGTCCTCTTTGCCACTTGCTCGGCCCGCTCAGTGAATATGTAATGGTCGCGCATCGCGCGAGCGAACTCTTCCACAATCGCGCGACGTCCGGCGGCGTCGAGAGCAGGAGCCAGAGTATGGGTCGGCACCTGTGCTGCAGCGGGCAGCGCCAAGGGAAGAACCAGCGAAAGCGCCCACAACATCACATTGCGTCGACGGCACATCAGCAGCCCCCCTTAATACAGTTTGGGCCGGCGTACGTCTGACCAGTCCAGGCGGCTAGTCAGTACCAAACCCTCAATTCGACAGACTGTCGGAACGTCGCCTACCAGGCAAGGCCGATGAGCATTCGAACGGCTACAACTGGGCGAACACGCCCTGCCCTACTGCTTCCGGCCAGACCCAGTCCCGGACGTTCAGGCCTACCATTCCGCTTCCCAACATTGGACATTCGTTCATCAGGGTTTCGCCAAAACTACACCTCCGCACCAGCTGACCTATGGGACGAAAAGAACTGGTTGGCGCCACGGTGCAATGAGCACTAGCTTGAGGGCATGGCACGGGACAAACTGGCTGAGATCGCGGGCGTTCGGATGCGCGGAAAAGGGCTCGGTCACTCGCGGGGGATGAGCGAAATTTCAGCGCTCGTGGACGGCTGGAACGGCGCCGCCTTTCAAGCTCCGCACCAATTCATCGTCATCCGGCTAGTGACGATCTTGGAGGTCTTCACGCGGGAATGGGCCGCTCAGATAATCGATGCCGGGGATCCCTACGCAACGCGCGGGGCAGACTTGGTTAAAGGCACGCTCAAGATCGACTTTGCGCTCGCACGGGCACTTGTCGGCAAAGAAGTGTCATTCGGTGAACTCGTGTCGCACGAGCTTTCGGTCAACGGCGTCGGCGACATCGATCGCGTCTTTTCTAGTCTGATGGAAACGCCGTTTTTCGGCCATCTTCGGGGCGTGGTCGATCGCTGGACCGTCACAGTTGGGGATGGGCCGCTGGAACCGATCATGCCTGACCCCGACAAGGTCCGCACGGTTCTCGCCGGACTGTTCGAGCAACGGCATATCTTCGTGCATGAGCTGCCGGAGCAGCAGGACGTCGAGGCGAAGACCCTCGGAGCTTATATCTCCTCAACATCACAATTTGTGAACGCGGCCGACGAGGCGTTCAACACCTTACTATATGGCGACTACCCCATCACTCAGTTTGAGATGAACGTCGCTGCGGCGGCGGGGGTAGCGAAGGTGAACGACGAACTCGTCGAGATCCTGGCAGCTCTCGACCCGGACCGGCAAGACGAGGACCTTAAAGCTAGTCAGGCGGCATGGGAGGCTTATCGAGATAGGCAGGCTGAGTACCGTTCGGGAATAAACCACCCCGGACACGGCAGCATTGCGCCGCTGCTTTATAGCTCCGAGGTCGAGAAGCTTACGCGCGAGCGCCTCGAACTGCTCAAGTGGTACCGCGATCGCAAGGAAGGAGATATGTGACGTGTCGGATCACGGTCGGAATGGGTGATCCCTCCGGCCCAGCGGCGCGGCGGGCCGATGTCCATCTTGGATCCTCACGTGCAGTTCGACCTGCATTCTGGAGGTGCTCCGACCCACCTATCGATCGGACGACCCACTTTCGGCCATTCAGCGCCACATCGCCGTCACCCGAAACCGGTCATTGGTTTATTCGAATTCACATAGTCTTATAGAATGTTCACCCCCTGAAAAACAGGATCGCCCCGCCATTCGTGAGCAGGCCGCAGAAGCCGGTGCCAAAGGCGACACAATTTTTCACGCCATGCACGATCGCGGCTACCCCTCGCCCAATCATTGTGAAGGAGCTCATAGTGAGCAAAGCCCGGCTTAAATCAGAGATCTGGGTGTCGACACCACTGAGAAGGTCGCGAAGATCTTCATCATCTATTTAGTCCGGCGAGCCATAATCACCGGATGGCAAACACGAGATCGCGGCGCAGCAAGCGCATCAGGGCACTCCGGCCTGTCTGTGACGCGTCGAGGACGTGCTCAAGGCCGTCTGAGGAGGTCCACCATGCGGTAGTGGGCTCTAACCTCGATGCTGATCTTCAAGCTCTATGCACTTCCTGTCACGTTGCCGGACACGTGCACAACAAGGCTCGCCACTGGATTTAGGCCAAATGTGCGCTTACGACCCATTCCCGGACATTCACGCCCCCTTCCCCGCTTACCGACTTTGGACGCTCATTCATCGCCGCCCTGATGCTACTTTTTATATCCAAATTTCGGTTCGCAAATGTCGCAATTGGATACTGCAATAAAGGAAATTTGATCTTTGCTTTATCACTCCCGCCTTTGACAGCGATGAGGGTGGGGAAACAAGCTTTAGGTTGATGAACGCCCGAACGGCGGATTTCGTGTGATCTTTGAGGGGGAGGTTTTGTTGCCAGACGCCCGAAAGTCGCAGGCGCCAGCGGAAGCTTTGTATTTCGACAGCACTATTCTTTCAGACGGACTGCTTCCGGCATTCAAGACTGCTTTCTGCGTACTTTCACGCTGGCGGCTTTCTTTAACCCGAATTGCCGACCGGCGATCACGGCACCGGTGCTAATGATCAGGCCGGCGACGAAGCTAAGCCATGCGAAAGTGAGCAACAGCCGCACAACCGTGATCGATGCGCGCGTCCAAAGCAGGGCCGGCTCCCACTCAGCATCGCGAAGCGCGTCCCGCGGCAGATCGGGGCAAGCAGCTTGGTAAACCAGCAGTGCGTCAGCGGTGCAGCGATAGCCTAGGATCAGGCGGACGTCACTGCCCGGAATCGTTTCCACGAACATCGAGTAGAAGACGAGATAGACGGCCAACCCGACGAGCGAGAGGAGAAGGCCCGTGATGATCCAACGACGGCGATCACTTCGCCTAGCGGCGCGAGTCCACTCCCAGGCGAGGAGCGCGCTGATCATCACGAGCCCTGCCGAGACGTAGCCGATTGCCGGCGGCCAAGGCGGCTGCAGCGAAGCAAGCGACAGGAGAAGCGGAATAGTCGCGAAGCCGGCGCCGACGCCAAGGACCTTAGTCAAGTTTTTAAGATAGGTATCGATCATGTTCGCGACCCCAGGGTCCACCGGAACTCAGGTGTGAACGGCATCGCCGTCGACTGCAAGGACCCCGTCTCGGCCGTCACTTGTTATTGCGCCCGCTTTGTGTGACCTAATCGGAGCATTTGGGGCTGTAATTATGGCGCGGCACTTTGGATTTTTAGCGATAATCGGTCTGCTGTTCGGCTGCAGCGAGCAATCGCCGAAGCACGAGGCTATCACCACGGAGACGCCCAAAACAGGGCAACTCATCACGCCCCCCGTGATAGCTCGAAAATTGCAAGACAATTTGTATCCTCCTGATTACCTCGCGATGAAGACCGCAGCGGTCGTAACTTCGGTTTCATACGGCAATCTCCAGTTGGATGAGCGCAGCACGGATAGTGTCGCGCTCTACTCGTCGTACAGCCTATTTGATTGCGCAGAAACGGACGATGCCGAGCCCAATCCGAAGTGGCAAACGGACCCGCTAGAGGAGCTTGCTAAGCGCGTCGTCGGTTTTGCCAACGGGCTGAAAACCGCGGGCTATTCGGCACAACTCTACGAGACCTCAGTCGCGGAATATGAGCGTCGGCAGCTCTTGATTATAGCCAAGGGTACGACGTCGGTACCGGAACCGGAACTCGCGCTATCCGAGTGGCGCCCAGAGACGCGCGCCGATCGAGAATTACAGCATCTCGTCGAATCGTTGGAGCGACGGCGCGTCAAACTGGAGCCTGAGATGCCCCACATTGAGGGCGAGACGGGCTGCGGCGGCGGTGAGACGCCGTATCGATTCCGCTCCATCCCCGCTCAGGCGAGCATCTGGGTTGCTAGCAGCTTTTCATTCGCATTATGCACAGCGCGCAAGGTCGATCCTTGGGATCACGATGCATGCGATCGGTGGACCGAAGTCGGCGACGGCCGTGCGCGGTTCCTTTCCGGCCGATTCAAATACGATGCGCGATGGCCCGATGGCCGTATCGCACGCGGCGTTCGCGACCTGACCGACTCCGACCCCGGAGAGATGGACGATAATTACCAGCCAATCGCCAAGGCCGTTATCATCCGTCCAACAATAAAATAGCACAGCACTGGATGACGAAGCAGATGCGAGCAGCAGAGTGGCCCTTCCACTCATGTGCGGCAATGTGACGAACGAACGTTCGCAAGTCGCCGACTCGGTAAGAAGCGACCCACTCGCAGACACTCAGCGCATCCACGCTGCTCCCCCAAATCGCTCATTCGTTCATGTTGTCATTAAAGTTATCAAGGGTGACGCGTCGTCTCTCAGGTCGTGGGTCGCACGGCTGATTGTCCTCCGCCCGAGCGTCGCTCGGGCAAGCCTTTGATGAGACTGTAGGCAGAAGCGTCCAGCGTTCCGGTAGCAGAGCCGCTATGCGCTTCGAGATTTAGGCGGTGTAGGTGACGACTTGCGAACCGGGGTTGAACGGACCATGCTACATGGCCGCATCGGACCGGGAGGGCAGTCAATGAAGCAACAGGACCTCCTTCTTGGTTTCCGCGACCTTCTTGCCGTCTTCGTGCCGGGGGCCGTGCTCCTCTACGCTCTCACAGCAATAGATAATACAGTTTTTGGTTTTCGTATTACCAGTCTTGTTCCGGGCGTGGATACCATCGTGTTCGCGGCACTCGCATACGGGCTTGGAAGCGTGATCTACGCGATCGGGTCCGGTTTGGATTTCATCTATGATATATTCGAGCCCAGGCTTCTTCGCGGACAGCGGCGCGAGCGCTTCGCTTGCTTCGCCTCCATCGCGACTGAGGCCAAGAACAGGGCTCTCGACGCAACGGCACCCGGGTCGAACCTACCCGAGCTGTGGAGCAACAAAAGCTTCTGGGCAGATTACCTGAGACGAACATGCCCCACCGCATCAGCTGAACTGGACCGACTGGAAGGAACGCAAAAGTTCTTCAGGACTTTCTCGGTCGTACTTCTCCTAATCACTTTCTACAGCGGTCAAACAATCCAAGGTGCCGCCGCACTCGCGGCGCTGCTGGTGTGCTTCGGCTTCTACGCCGCGAGGCGCACTGAATGGAGCTACAGACTGCTGAAATGGGCGGTCCTGTCCAAGATTTGAGCAATTAAGCTGATAAGGCTTGCGGAAGCACGGTTCTATTCCGGTTGTCATCACCGGGAACCGGCAATCCTATAATCCATAAATTCGCAAGACAGAATGCGCAAGGCTTCGCATAAGTCCTTCAAAATGCTGGGGCGAATGCCTTGTGCTCATGGGCTCCGATCTGATCTTTGACGGTAAATTATTTGCTCGGCCCTTTACGGCCACAGCGACTTATGCTTTCTTCAGTTCTGCGCCTACGATTCGTGACGATAAGCGATAGAACGGGTCAAAGAAGCGCGTGTCCGCGTCGAAATCATCCGGAACCCGCTCGCGCAGCTACAATCAAACTACCTCATCGGTAGCCGGACTGGCGGACGTTCCATCGCAAAGCACCAGAAGCGCAAGACGCGAGGTGCGGAGGAGGAAGACATGGCCGACCAGTGGAGCAAACACCTCGCCGAGAAGGGCTACACTGGCATAGTGCTGCCCAGCCCTGAGTTCGGTTTACTGACCCTCGTCTACGAGCGTCACGGCGCACGCGGCCATCAGAACGCATTCGAACAGCTTGCGCCGCAAGTAGCGCAAACGCTGCCGCAACCCGAGCGGAACGTCGGCCTGCCGTCCATCGCGGGCGAGCGCACCCGCAGCATCGAGCTCGGTTTCGGTCTGAAGATCCTGTCCGGCCTGATCTCCGCCCTTGGCGGGGGCACGCTCGGCCTTGAGCTAGGCTTCAAGAACGCCCGCAAGCTCAGCTTCGCCTATGACGGCGTTTCCAGCGAGAGCCTGAACGCGGTCGCGCTCCAGCAGGCACTGAGCGGCGTGGCGGCACCCGGGCCGGGTCTGTTGCGCGATTGGCTCGACGACAACCTCTATGTCATCACCTCCGTGCTGCGGGCTAGGAAGGTAACCATCACGGGGCACTCCGAAACTGGCCAGAACGCGAAACTAGACGTGCCCGTCATCTCCGGCGCCGTCGGCGGCAGCTTGTCAGTCAAGATCGCAGCGAGCGATGACTCCACCGTTTCGTTCGAGGGCGCAGCTGGCGTCCCGTTCGCCGCCAGACTGTTCCAGATTGTGGAAACCGGCGGCGGCCAAAAGACCCTCACCCTGCGGACGGTGAGGGAGGGATCGGTGACGATCAAGGGACGGCATGAAGACGCGCGGCTGGGCTCGACCGGCGAGGAGCATGATGCCAATCTAGCACCCTCGATCCTCGCTTGGGAACCAGAACGCGAAACTGAGCCCGCCGGGCGGGAAACGATCTCTGGCTGAGCCGCGCAAGGCGCGGTCCCGCCACGTGCGGCCTTCCCTACCACTCAAGAGCGTGCTGGAGATCACCATTCCGGAAAAGATCGAACCTCCCGTGATTGAAGCGACGGTGGGTAGCAAGGCGCCGCGAACGATCATCTACGTCCACGGGATTGCGAACAAGCCGTCGGCAGCGGTGCTCAAGTGTCAGTGGGATCGGGCGCTGTTCGGGGCCGAACTCGGCGACCGGAGCCGGATGGTCTACTGGGTCAACCGGGATTACTATCCGATCCCGCTTGAGGAGACCTGCGGCGACGCCGACCTGGTGCGCGTCGACGACCAGGAGGTGTCGACGCGCGCGCTGGTCGCGCTAGCCACGGCGGACGCCGGCACGGAGCCGCTCGCGATCGAGCGCGAGATCCACGCGCTCGCAGAAGGCGATCCCGAACGCGAGCGCGTCCTGTCGAGCATTGCCGACCAGATCGCAGGCGTCGACGAGATCGAGAATGACACGGTGCTCGCGGCCGACGTTCGGGCTAAGGTGCTGCCGCTGCCGCCCGTATTACGGCGACTACTCGCCGGCAAGCTTACCCGCGCCTTCCTTAGGGACGTCAACGATTTCCTTTATGATGAGAAGCGGCGACGGGTTATGCGCGACGCGCTCGCGTCGCGCCTGGAGAGCGGCGGCGGGCCGTTTGTCGTCGTCGCACATAGCCAGGGCTCGATGATCGCATACGACGTTCTGCGGAAGCTCGACCCCAAGAAGTACCAAATTCCGCTTCTGCTCACCATCGGTTCTCCCTTGGGCATGCAGGAGGTTCAGGACGAGCTGCGGAACTGGCATGACGGGCCGCTCGGGCGCCCGGCCTGCGTGGAGCGTTGGATCAACGTCGCCGATCGCCTCGACCCCGTCGCGATCGACTCCGACATCTCGGACAATTTCGGCGGACAAGTGGATAACGTCAGGCGATGGGCGTTGAATCCGGACTCGCCGCGCCACCCTCACTCCGCCACGGGATACCTGAGCACCCGCGATGTCCGGCAGCCGGTGCTCGACGTCGTGGGCACCGCCTTCGGCCAGGCGATCGCGCCGTTCGTGATCGCGAAAGATCTCGTGTCGGACGTCGAGAACGGGTTGGTCGCGCAGCGCCACCCGGTCCTCATCCAGCTCGTCAACGAGGACCAGCGGCCCGCCGCCACGCTGGACGAGTCGGCGAATATGGTGATCGACAGGATTCGCACGCTGGTCGCGGATACGGGTGCCGAGGAAGCCGAGGCTCGAATCGATCGCCTGCACCGGTTCGTCGCGGCCGACCTGACCCGCCGGGAGGTGGAGGAGCTGCGAACGCTCAGCGGCGAGCTCTCGATCAAGACGCTGTGGCGCAACGGTGCGAAGCGCGCGCTGATCCACCAGTCGACCAATACGGTCCAGGCCGCGCCCGGCAATCTCGGCTACGGGGCCGATGGTCGCGGCATGACCTGGGCGGTGCTCGACACGGGCATCGCCGCCGGGCACCCCCACTTCGCCGCGCAGGGTGCCAACCTCGTCATCGAACAATACGACTGCACCGAACCCGGCTCACCCATCCGTCTCCGCCCGGGGGATAAGAAATTCGATCGGCTCGACCGGAACGGGCACGGCACTCACGTCGCCGGCATCATCGCCGGCGAGCACTCCGTCTCGACCGACGAGGGCGTAATCCCGCTTCGAGGGATGGCGCCGCGCTGTCGGCTCTACGGGTTCAAGGTGCTGGGTGACGACGGCGGCGGAAGCGACGCTTCGATCATCAAGGCGCTCGACCAGGTCACTCGCCTGAACGACGAGGCAGGCCGCCTCGTGGTACATGGCGTCAATCTCAGCCTTGGCGGCAGCTTCGATCCAAGCGTCTACAATTGCGGATACACCCCGCTCTGCCAGGAGATCAGGCGGCTCTGGCGACAGGGCGTGCTGGTGGTGCTGGCCGCCGGAAACGAGGGCTACGTCGTGCTGCGTGCCGAGAGTGGACTGGTGCAGGCCAACCTTGATCTCTCCATCGGCGATCCCGCTAACCTCGAGGAGGCAATCGCCGTTGGCTCCGTCCACAAGACGAATCCGTTCA
Organism: Sphingomonas sp. Leaf30; assembly: GCF_001422525.1. Classification (NCBI taxonomy): domain Bacteria; kingdom Pseudomonadati; phylum Pseudomonadota; class Alphaproteobacteria; order Sphingomonadales; family Sphingomonadaceae; genus Sphingomonas; species Sphingomonas sp. Leaf30. Next base: position 11,890 of record NZ_LMKZ01000012.1, read on the forward strand.
CCTATGGCGTGTCGTTCTTCTCTTCGCGCGGGCCCACGGCCGACGGACGGGTCAAGCCGGACCTCGTTGCGCCTGGTGAACGCATCCTGTCCGCCCGGCACGATTGGCGTCCAAACGGGGACGGAGCGCCCGCGCTCGACGAGCTATATGTTGAGATGAGCGGCACCAGCATGGCTGCACCGCACGTGTCCGGCGTGCTGGCGGCATTTTTATCCCTCAGGCGCGAGTTCATCGGATACCCGGACCGGATGAAGCGATATCTTCTGGGAGGATGTATGGACCTCGGCCGCGACCATTACATGCAGGGAGCCGGACTGCCCAACCTGATCAAGATGCTCGCGCTGCAAGTCGAGTGAAAGGCGTAAGCGCTCAATACGCTGCACGCGCCTGCCTGCCGTTGGAGCTCGCGACGGCGGCAGCATATTTCCAGATCTTGGTCACTTTGACCCACAAAGCGACATTCAAAGGCCGCTTTGCAGCCCCCAACTTCAGACGACTGTTCACGTTGCGCCGTCCGCGCCTACCCGGCCCCGGTTACTAGCCAATGCCATAAGTCTGATAGATCCCGCGGATATATCCCAGCGCTGGAACGTCACACTCACGCGCCCGACGGGCGAACTGCGTCACCGTCACACCGGTGGTCTTCACAAAATCCTTCACCCGCAACGTGGTCTCGCGATAATCCAGTTCGAATCCTTTGAGGAGGATCAACATCACTCCACCCTCGACCACCCGCGCAGCCTCCGGCGCCCTCAGGTTATACGTCCGCTCGATGTGCCCGAGGTATTGGAACAAGATAATGTTGCGGCCTTCTGGTGACGCAAAGCGCTTCACCGCGCACCAGTCATCGTCCGACAACGTATCAAGCAACGCAGAAAATGCGTCGATGTGCTTGCCCCATTCGCGCGGGTTAGCTCCTATCGTCTTGATCACGGCGAGTGTCTGTTCTCTGTCGTTCAAGCCAAGCTCCCGGCAGGATCATGTAGCTGCGCCTGAACGTCTAGCCATCTGACATATGTGGACCTTACGCCTTAAGATAAGGGTTTCATGGTGATGACCCAGACACGGACACTCGCGACCTGACGCGAGATGCCCGAAACCACCCATCCGTTCATGTCTACAATCGCGAGCCGCGTGGCAGGCGCTAGCATGAGTACCTGCGCAATAGACAAGTGGCTAGGAGCAGCGGCGTCTGCGAGAACGACGTCTGCCGAGAGGACGCTATCGGTTGGCAGACTTGCGTAAAGCGGCGGAACCCATCCTTGCGCTTGCGCGGCGGGCTGCGCCGTCGGCGACGGCCTATGCGATCGCTAGAGACGCCAAGGCGTATGCTGCTGGCCTCAGCAGGGCGGCATGACCATGCCCTATGATTGACGACGATCTAACCGGATGCGTCCCGTTGCATGGGCGCGGGCGGCCGTGCCCACTCCTTCTCGGCCGCCCAAACGCCTACGGCTTTAAAGCCTCGGCATAGAAGCGGCATACGCAGCCGCACGTTCTCCGAGCACCTTCAAGACGTGTTGAAGCCAGCTTTCGTACCAGTACCACGTCCCTGCAACGTCAACGCCGAAGTGCTTCGCAGGGTTCTTAGCGTCAAGCCGCTGCCAGAGCGTTGTGTGATCATGCATCTTGAAATAGCGATAGCCAGCCTCATGCGCCTTCTTCAAAATGTCACCAGGGCGATATTTCGTACGCTCTGTTTCGCGTAAAAGAACTCGGTTGATCTCCTCTGCTGCGTCCGAACCGGAAGGAACAAGCTCGGCGACAATATCGGCAGCGGAGGCGCGATTGGCATGTCTGGGTACCATCGCGACCCGGTAAGCGTAGCGCGGGTCAGAATACTGCTCTGGGGTCAACTGAGCCTCGAAAGCGTCCATCACCGTTGCGAGGTGCGGGGGCAGGTCAGCACTTCTCACAGCCCCCACCTGCTCTGGATCGAGCGATGCGAATTGCAACGCAAGAGACAGCTTGCGCTCTAGTCCATACTTAGCGCCATACAGCTGTTTCAATGCATCGTTGAAATTGATGCAGCATGCTTGCAGTTTCGCGCTCAGGGCAGCGTCCAACGAGCGATCGGTGGATCGATGCTCGATTTCGTGTCGAATCTCTAGGAGATAAAACAGATTATTCTTTGTTCCAACGTCGAGCCTGCACTTAGCGTGTCTTAAGCACTGTCCAAGCTCCCAATATTTTTCCCCACCTCCTGGCGTGGTCTTGACCTTCCTGTCCCTTCCTGATCCCTCCCAATACCGAACATCAACGCCTTCTTTTTTAAGCGCCGCGTGCATTAAGTACGTCCATGCGATGATGCTCGTGACAATGAAAAGTTCCGCACGGAAGCTCAATCCTGCCGAGTTGAACGTTTGAACGGCAGCAACCATTGCGTCACGGGCTTTTACGAGGAGCTGGTCCGCATCAAGGCTTAGCCCGGTACCTGGCTCGACTTCGGGCCATGCGCTGAGAAATGCTGCGAGGGCCTCCGGTGAAGCGGGCTCTATCTGTCGATGTTTCGCCCCGGTCCGGATCTGCGCGATCTCGCGATGATTTATGGATCGAGTAGGCCAAGTGAAATAGGCGAGCACGTCCTGATCGCTACGCGACCCTGTATGCAATAAGGCTTTGATGAGGGCGACTTCCCAATCCCCCAACTTCTTTAGTGCGCTAGGCATCCCTTGCCACTCCCCGCGAGTCTTCGATGCCTTTCGAGCAAACGCAGATGGTCGAGTCTAGGCAAGATGAGTGCCCAGCGTCCCAACGCTGGTCAGATCATGCCATGCCAGTTTTCACGTATTCTCGGTTGCAAGAACATTTAAGATGCTTGGTGCATCGACTGTCGCCCAGCATGAGGCCAGCCGAGCTGCAAGGCCAGCCGCGCACCTTCAAACCCGATCTGCCGGTTCGGGTGGCCAAATGAACGCTGGCTGGTGTGATCGATCAACATCACTCGAGGCCGGCCGGTGCCACTCTCGATCAATGCCGGTAGCACAGCTGGACGATCCTCTGGTAGGTTGAACGCTACATTGCGCCGCACCGCGAATGCCCCGAGCGCTCGGTATGCGAATACGCCCAAAACGATAATGCCGGCGGCGCTACCCATGCCCCCGTCCCACAACTGGTCCAGGTGATCTTGGGTCAGCTTCGAGGGCGCTTTCTTATGCCAAAACTGACATAGCTTCTTCGAGCTGCAGTATTGCGGGTACGCGTTCGCGCAGTTCGCTGATCCCAGCAACTTCCTCAGCTTCTCCGCGCCAGCGCTATCACCGTCGAACCCGAACAGGGATGCCAAATTCCAGACGGCCTTACAGGATGGATCGAAAGGCGATCCAGGCGCCATCCTGCTCTCGCATTCGCCAAGAATAAACAATGCGGTCATTCGCACCCTCCTCGCGCGACGGAGAATAGCTCCGGCCGGGTTACCGAGAGGTGACGAGCCCCTGCCCCACCCCTTAAACGAGCGGCCGCTTCTCGCGATCGGCGCCGAAAGCGGTCATTCCGCTAACCACCACCGACAGGCGTTTAAAGCTCGTGCCCGGCCACATGAACGAATGGCAGCTTTCGCTCGGGGCTTCTCGAAAGCGGCCAGTCCGCAATCCACCAGTTTTTACCGTAAATGCGGACGGTCCGCATGCATCAAGAACTCGCCATTTCCACCGGACAAGCTGCACGCTCCTGCCCTTCGACATCTGCTGGCGCGCGGTGCTGTCCCTTCGGAGAACCTTCGTTTGTACAGGTTGGCAAACGTCTTTTCGGATGGTCTCAGCCGGCCGGCCCCGAATGCCCCTGCCGCCCCCGCGACCAATGTGGTAGAAGTGCGCATGCTCAAGACAAGAATAAGGCGGCTCGCCGATCGCGGCGATCGCGCGGTGCAGCGCCTTGCCGAAATCGAAGCCTCGATCACGAACCTTTCTAACGAGGATCTGCTCGACCTAGCTGACATCTTTAAGGCCGAGCCCCGCCCGCTAATTGGGGACATGGCGTTCTTGGAAATGGCGCGGCGCGATATCCGTCTTTGAAATCCGCACGGGTATGTGTCAGCAGGATGATGCGCTCACGCTGAGCCACATCGGTTACAAGCAAAGATGCTCGCAACTATGCACAACGATGATGGAGAAAGGGCGCAGTGACGGTAGCGATTGGAACCCGGATCAATGAGATTCGCACTTTGATCCGCGATGGCGGGGCCTTCTACCTTCGCCGCGATGTCGGTGGGCGCTACGAGCTGGAACTGCATCGTACTCCCGTCGATCTCATTGAGAAACGCGTTCGGCTCGTCGGCACATTGGTTGGCCCAGATCCTGTGAACGCTGACCGCGTTGCACCAGCTTAGCGGGCAGACCATTCCTCTCGTAGTGAGGCACTCGGCGCAGTTTTGATTCAACCTGACTCATTGGCGTTGCGCACAAACCACGAACAGGCATCATGCCGGCCATGGAACAGCGGATCATTCATGCCTGCGGTCATGAGCAAGCTCATCATCTCACGGGCTTTGACAGCCAGCAAGAACGCAAGGCCCGGTGGCTGAAGACGACGAACTGTCGAGACTGCTTTGTTGCGGAAAAGCGAGCTGAGGAAGCCGCTGCGGCAGCGTTAAGCAGCGCCGCTATCTCCCACCTTGATCTTCCACTGCTGACCGGCACCGATCGGCAAATTGGCTGGGCGTCGACCATCAGGACCAAGCGGCTCGCGGCCCTAACAAATTCCAACAGCGACGCCGATTGTTACGCTTGCCTTCAGATAACTGACGCCAAATGGTGGATCGATCACCGCGATCTCACGGACGTCGATCTGATGGCGGCAGCGACGCAGGCACCGGACATGCAAAACGTCACGGCGGTCACGGCGTCAATTACGGATATGCCTCGGACGGCATAATCATTTCGATGACGCCATCGCGACGGCTAGCGTTGCGAAGACGGTGTCATCAATAGCACGAACTTTGACGCGATATTGCGCGCATGCCCCAATGCTCGAGATCCGAGACGGTGCGAAACGTATATCTGCAGCACAGTACTTTTGAGGTATGCCTTTCAAGGACCGCTCGCATGCCAGTACGTTATACAGCTCTCTGCAATGTAAAAAGGACCGGACTAACAAGCACTACGTATAGGAGACTGCGGCATGTTCACCTAAGCCAATCTCCGTGCCCCTACCTTTAAACAGGACTCGCGTGCCAAAAGAGCGCGCAGGCGAGGAGTTGAGATAGCGGAACGCCGTTCATAATTGGCGGATGAAGTATGTATATCGCCGCACCCTCCCTTAATTGGCTGCCGGTGTATTCGAACGACGGCGATTAGGAACATCCAACGTTACTACTTCCCCGTCAACGCGGGAGACACAAGTGCACAATCGGTCATTCGACGCCTTCTGTTCTTCACTAAAAAAAACGTCGCGGTGATCAAGACGCCCATCGATCTTGAGAATTGGCAGGACACACAATCCGCATTCCCCACGACGGCAATCCGCGATCATCGGGACACCGCTGCGTTCCAGCGCATCGAGCAGCGTTTCATTGGCAGCCACGTCGATCGCTAGGTCGAGCCGCGGGATCTCGACACGGAATGCCGTAGCAGCGAAGCGTCCACTATTACCGAACGTCTCGAAACGCAGACGCTCGATAGGTCGACCGTACGACCGCCACAACGATTTTGCATTCTCCAGCAACGCGATCGGGCCGCAGATATACAGTTCGCCGTCCGGGTGCATGCTAGAGATAACAGCGTGCAGATCGATCCGTTCGTTCTCCTCTGCAACGAACGTTTCCAGCCGAGTTCCGAGATGCGCGCGCAGATCCGCCACGAACGCGAGATCAGTGTGTGTCCGCGCCGCGTATAGCACTTTGACATGAACATTCGTCGCGGCCAGCGTCAGCGCCATTCCATAGATCGGCGTGATACCAATGCCGCCGGCAACCAGCACATACTCGGGTGCCGCGAAGCCGAGATCGAAATGATTAGCGGGCTGCGACAGCTGGAGATTCGCACCAGGCTCGAGGCTCCACATGTAGCGCGAGCCACCCCGGCCGTCCGCCAACCGTTTGACCGCGATGCGGTATAGCCCGTCCCGACACGAGCCAACGACCGAATAGCTCCGGGTAACAGGGCGGCCGTCGATCAGGACGATGACGTTGATATGGCTGCCGGGAGAAGGGGTTACGAAGCGGCCTTCGCGTTTGATCGTGAACAGGCGAATGTCCGGCGTCAGATCGGCAATATCGACTAGCTTGGCGGACTCCCAGTCAAGCTTCGTGCTCAAGACGCCGAGCTCCTCGCGTTCTCATCTGTGCACATGCGATCGATGGCCTTGCGTGCCCACAGTGCACCTGCATCGATGTTAAGATTATAAAATGGCGTGCGCGGGTTAGCGCTAATCGCTCTCTGCTGCGCTTCCAGCACGACATGGTCCTGGTCGTAGACACCCGTTCCGCCATTCACGTGTGCGATGTTGAGGGCACGGGTCAGGTCCGCATCCTCACGGCGAAACTTGCGGACGAAATTCCAGAAATAATGACAGGTCGTATCGGTCGCGGGCGCGATAGCAGCGAGGAAAGCGCCTTCGACGCCCTGCGATTTATCGCCCTCTGGAGCGCCGCTTCCGGCAACTGCGACACCGACCTGCCCGACGACCGTTGACGGTGCCTGAAAGTACACGACCTGCCAGCGATCTACCGTACCTGGGCGTCCCAGTTGCTTCGCCCAGAAAGGCGGTGGCTCGATCCCAAGCATCCAGCGGCTGATCGTTGCGGTGCGGTCCGTATGCTCGACGTCGAAGGACGCACTCGTAATATTGTCGTCGCCGATGCTGTCGCTGTGCACATAGGTTTCGTGCGTCAGGTCCATCAGATTGTCGATCACAAGGCGATACTCGCAGCCCAGATCGTAGAAGGTGCCGCCCTCGCCTACCCAGTCGTCGTTGTCGTTCCAGTGAAAGTCAGGAAGCAGCGCAGGATCAGCCAGCGCCGGATCGCCCATCCACACCCAGACCAGCCGATGCTTTTCCGAGATTGGATAGGCGCGAACCTGCGCGGAGGGGTTGATCGTCTGTTGCGCTGGCATGAATGTGCACCGTCCCGACGAATTGAACACCAGTCCGTGATACCCGCAAATTACCTGATCGTCGCGCAGTCGGCCCATTGAGAGCGGTAGCAGACGATGCCAGCAAGCATTTTCCAGCGCGGCAACCACGCCGTCCGTACGCCGGTACAGGACGAGATCGGTGTTGCAGATCTTTCGTGCCGTAAGCGCGTGCTCGATTTCGTGCGACCACGCCGCGGGATACCAAGCGTTGAGCGGGTACATGGTAGCTCTCCAACTGCGCCCTCTTTCGAGGCGATGAGGGAGGTTTCACCCTTATAGTTGCGATGTCAACTATAATTAGTCATCGAGCAGCTCGACGTTGGTATACAGCCTTCGCAGCAGTTCGATCAGATCATCGCGTTCGGACGCGGTCAGTCCCGAAAGTAGGGCACGCTCGCGTTCCAGCGCCACGGTGATAATCTGATCGTGCAAGGCTACCCCTGCTTCGGTCATAGACAACTGCCGGCTGCGACCATCGTTGGGGTCTCCAACCGCACGAATAAGGTCCAACTCCTGCAGGCGGCTAACAGCCCGACTTGCCGCAGCCTTATCGATGCCGCTCGCTTCGCAGATCGCCCCGGCGCTCGCGGTGCCCCGCACCTTCAGATTAGCGAGTAGCCGCCATTCGTTGACGCCGACGCCGAACTTTCCGAGATACAGTCGCGATGCCCCCCGAGACAGCTTGTTGCCGATCGACGACAGGAAGAAGGGCACGTAACGGTCGAGGTCGAGCTGTGACATGGCGCAGACATGACGCGCCCTTTGGACGTCGGCAAGCGCCAGCTGAATGCTACTCGCGCCTCAAGTTTCGATCCTCAAGATCGAGAGCTATACGGCGCCCATGGCGCATCCGCAGGCCATGCAGGCGGCCGCCAACGCCGAGCGCCTCCCGAGATGTGCTGGGTGACAGCTTTTTGCCTACCGGCGGCAGAGAAGAACGGATATAATACCCGAGTTCAAGCTTTATCTTGATCCTGCTCGCAGGACGTATCGGAAACGAAGCTGCTACCTGTCCGCCGTTTACCCTAGCGCGGGTCTTTCCCTCAAACCCGCTCGAGCAGCAGGCCGATCCCCTGCCCTACGCCGATGCACATAAAGGCCATTGCGTAGCGACCACCCGTACGATGAAGTTCCTCGACTGCGCTCGAGGTGATCCGCGCGCCGGACATGCCTAGAGGGTGACCGAGTGCGATTGCACCACCGTTGCGATTGACACGCGGGTCATCAAATGGATCGATGTCGAGATCACGTAGCGTCGCGATCGCTTGGCTGGCGAACGCCTCGTTCAACTCGATGACGTCGAGTTGATCCAGAGTGATCCCACCTAATGTCATCAGCTTACGCGCAGCCTCGATGGGTCCCACGCCCATGATCCGGGGTGCAACCCCAGCCGCTGCCATCGCAACGATCCGCGCGCGGGGGGTCAGCCCATGTCGAGCCGCTGCGGCTTCCGACGCGATGAGCATCGCGGCAGCACCGTCGTTAAGGCCGGAGGCATTGCCAGCCGTCACGGTGCCGTCCGCCCGCACGACCGGCTTCAGCCTTGCGAGCGCCTCCAGGCTGGTTGTCCGCAAATGTTCGTCTGCGGAGAAGACGATTGGATCGCCCTTCTTCTGCGGGATCGTAACAGACACGATCTCGGCGGCGAACCGTCCGCTTGCCTGCGCGGCTGCGGCCTTTTCCTGGCTGGCAAGGCCGAAGCGATCCTGATCTTCTCGGCTGATATGCCACTGGTCGGCAACGTTCTCTCCCGTTTCCGGCATTGAATCCACGCCGTAGGCATGCCGCATGGCCGGGTTGACGAACCGCCAGCCCAAGGTCGTGTCTTCCAGCTTCTGCGCCCGGTCGAAGGGGCTTTGTGCCTTGCCCATTACATAAGGCGCGCGCGTCATGCTCTCGACACCACCCGCGATCATGAACTCGGCATCACCGCTGCGGATCGCTCGAGCTACCGACCCGATCGCGTCGAGACCCGAGCCGCACAGACGGTTGATCGTCGATCCCGACACCGTTTCGGGCAATCCGGCAAGCAACACGGCCATGCGCGCGACATTGCGATTGTCCTCGCCGGCTTGGTTCGCACAGCCGAGGACCGTGTCGTCCACCGCATTCCAATCGACGCCCGGATTGCGATCCATCAGCGCCTTGATCGGAATGGCGGCCAGGTCGTCGGCGCGGATGCTGGCGAGCGCCCCGTTCAGTCGGCCGATGGGAGTACGGATCGCGTCGCAGAGTAAAGCATCGGTCATAAGTTCAACCTTTATTGCCGCTGGAGTCGAGCTCGGCGATGATCTTGCCCGCTTCGGCGAAGGCCGTATTTGCCGCGGGAACACCTGCGTAGATCGCCGATTGCATCAGCACTTCCTTGAGCTCCTCACGGGTAAAGCCATCGCGCATCAGTCCGGTGCGAACGTGGAGCGCGAACTCCTCCCAGCGGCCGAGTGCCACGGTAATCGCGAGCACAATGAACCGACGGCTCCGGTCGTCGAGACCCGGCCGGCCCCAGATTTCATTCCACGCGATCCGCGTGATCATCGCCTGGAAATCGGCGGTGAAGTCAGTCCGCTTGGCGAGCGACGCGTCGACCCATGCATCGCCAAGCACACGGCGCCGGTTGACCAGCCCCGCCTCGAACAAGATGCTTGCGGCATCCTGGGTATCGGCCGGTTTTAGAAAAGCGCGAAGCGTTGCTGCCAGCGCGGCAGGCGTCTCGATCGGCGCGAGATGTGCGGCGTCGAGATGCACCACATGCGCGTCGGGCATCGCTGCCACGATGCGTTCGCCATGCCCCGCAAACGGCGTTGAGGCGTCGCGATCGCCCGCCACGACCAGCGTGGGCATAGCAATCGCCGGCAAGCGATGGATCAGCGCCATATCGCGGATCGCCGCACCGCAACCCGCATAGCCGGTATCGGCCATCGCGATCAGGCCCTGACGCACGCTCTCGGCCGCGCCGCCATGCGTCGCCACGAAGCGCGGCGACAGGAACCGGCCCATGGCCATATCGGCGATGGCTGCCGTACCTTCCGCGCGTACCAGTTCTATCCGTTCACGCCACGCGCCTGCGTCCATCGTCGCCGACGTGCAGACGAGCGCGAGCGCCGTAACCCGCGTTGGGTACGCCAAAGCCAGCTCCATCGCGATCATCCCGCCGATCGACACACCGGCAACGGCTGCGGTCTGCACCCCCGCGGCGTCCATAACGGCGATCACATCGTCGGCCAGCATCGCCAGGCTATAGTCCCCATCAGGTGCGTCCGACGCGCCATGTCCACGCGCATCGATCCGCAGGAGCCGGAAGGCTGGCAGCAAATGCGGGACGCTGGTTTCCCACAACGCCATGTCCGTGCCGATCGAATTTAGCAGGACGAGCACGGGCAGATCGGGGGCGCCATCGAGCTTCCAGTAAAGGCGTACGTCCTCACGGATCGCGAATGGCATAACGTTATCCTTGGAGTCTGGAGACGAGTGCGGCGACGATCGCCGTGCTCTCGCCGATATCGGTACCAATATTGGCCTCACGCAGGTTGCGCGCGATCGCGTCGTCGTCGATCTCCAACCCTTCTGCGACGCTAGCCATTGCCTCTGCCGCGCCCGCCGTAAGCAGGAACAGGTCGGCGAGTACCGGCCCCTCCGCCTGCCAGCCGCCAAGCCCCCGCTCTTCTTCCTGCGGCAGTCCGACAAGCAGGGTCGCAGCCAAACCTGGCGCACGCAGCGCTGCCGACAGCGCGATCTGGCAACCGGTCGGGTTGCGCTTATGCGCCATGGCCGATGATCCACCGCGGCCCGCAACCGGCGGCTCACGCGCCTCGCCAACGGGGTTCTGCGACAAGAGCGCTATGTCGCGCGCCATCTTGCCCACGGCGCCAATCGCCATGGCCAGGCTGGTGCCGATGGCGGCGATGCCGATCCGGCGCGCGTGCCATGGTTCGCTCACGGCAAGGCCCAGCTCATTTGCCATATGCGATGCGATCGCCGGCCCCGCGCCGTCGAGACCGGCCCGCGTACCTGCGGCACCGCCAAGCTGGATCCGGGCATGGTCCTCGACATCGCGCCGCAGTCGCTGCGCGGCATCGGCGATACCGACCATCCAGTGCGCGATCCGAAGACCGAACGCGACGGGCAACGCATCCTGCAACAACGTACGGCCGACCGCAGGTGTTTCAGCGTGACGCAGAGCCAAACGACCAAGGGCATCGACGATGCGGTCAAGGTCCGTGAGTACCAGTTCGGTCGCTGCCCGCGTCTGCATCATCAACACGGTGTCGGCGACGTCCTGGCTTGTCGCTCCCTTGTGTACCGCCTTCCTGGCATCACCACTTAGGGCGGCACGCAAGCGAGCGACGAGTGGGATTGCCAGCGTACCGGCCAGCGCTGACTCCTCTGCCAGTTCAGCAGAATTGATCGCCGCCGTTATGCAGGCGTCCACAATCGCAAGCGCGAGCTCCTCCGAGATCACCCCTTCTGTCGCCTGCGCTCTTGCCAAAGCACCTTCGAATGCGAGCGCGTGAGCGACGGTAGCGTCGTCGTCAAAGACGGCCAACATTGCGGGCGTTGTCGCCGGGCGGGTGCGGAGAAGATCAGTCATTCGACATCATACCGCGAAGAAGACCGTCTCGGCTTCGCCCTGCAACCGGATGTCGAACCACCAACTATCGTCATCTCGCTGGTGGGCTATCAGCGTATTTCGACGAGCTGCCGGAACCGCTGTGAGCACCGGATCATCGTCATTGCCTTCGGCATCGGCGAAATACAGCCGCGTCGCGAGCCGTTTGATGATACCCCGCCCGAACACCGACACTGCCAGATGGGGGGCCTGCAGCGTGTTGCCGGGACCAGGTACGCGCCCCGGCTGAATGGTGCGGAACCGGTAGATCCCGTCCGGGTCGACCGACGCGCGGCCGAAGCCGATGAAATGGGGGTCGATCGGTACCGCGTCGCGCGGATCATCGACGCTCGCATAGCGCCCGGCGGCGTTGGCCTGCCAGATCTCGATCATCGCATCGAGTATCGGCACGCCCTTCGCGTCGAGCACCTGCCCCGCGATCTCGATCACGTCACCCTCGGGCGTGCCGGTCGGCGACGACAGGTTGAGGAGGTAATGCTCCTCGCCGAACAGGTCGGTGCGGGCGCCCATGTCCGATTTACCGACAAGATCGGCGCCGCCTTTCCACGGCAGGCCGTAGTGGAAGAAGGGCCCGACCGTCTGCCACGGCGTCTGGCCGAAAATCGCCGGATCCTGATTGTCCAAGCGCGGGACCGTCTGGCGATCCTCGACTGCGATCTCAATCGTCATGGTGGTGATCCTCGAACGGCGTCTCGTCGCGCCCCTTCAGAACGATGTCGAACAGATAGCCGAGCGCGTAGGCAGGCTTCGTGTTTTTGATATCGAAGCGACCCACCATCCGCTGGCGGGCGGGCATCGGTATGGCGTTGGCGATCGGGTCGATCTCGATCAGCGGATCGTCGGGGAAATACATCTGCGTCACGAGCCGTGTCGCAAACGCGGGGCCGAGCAACGACAGATGAATGTGGCCCGGCCGCCACGCGTTCTTGTGGTTGCCCCACGGATACGCGCCAGGTCGTATCGTGACGTAGCTGTACCGCCCCTCACTATCGGTGACGACACGTCCTGCTCCGGTAAAATTCGGATCGAGCGGTGCGTCCCAATTATCTGCCGAATGAATATAGCGCCCTGCAGCATTGGCCTGCCAGATCTCGATGACGGTGTTGGCCGCCGGGCGTGCGCGATCGTCCAGCACGCGGCCGGAGACGATGATGCGCTGACCCTGCGGAACGCCCGCATGTTGCGCGGTGAGGTCGATGCCCGAAGGTCCCACCATCAGGCGCTCCCACGCGCTTGGACCGGTCGTCTCGGTCAGCGTCGGCGGGATCGCGATGAGCGGCTGACGCGGGCTGCGATCTACTGTCGAACGATAGTCGGGATGCAGCGAGGGCGACAGCCCAACTTCCTCCGGCGAATAGGCGACCACGTCGGTCATGCCGCCCCCTCCTGTTCAAAGATGCCGGCGTCAAAAGCCGCGCCGGTCTTCGTCCGCACCTCGTCCAGCGTCACGCCCGGGGCGATTTCGACAAGCGTCAGACCGCCTACCTTCTTGTCACAGGCAAGCACGCACAGGTCGGTGATGATCAGGTCGACCACGCCCTTGCCAGTAAGCGGCAGCGTACACGCCTCGAGGATCTTGGCCTCGCCCGCCTTGTTGGCGTGATCCATAACGACCACGACTTTCCGCACCCCGGCGACCAGGTCCATCGCACCGCCCATCCCCTTCACCATCTTGCCGGGGATCGTCCAGTTGGCGATGTCGCCATTGGCGGCAACTTCCATTGCACCGAGGACCGCCATGTCGATATGGCCGCCACGGATCATCGCAAAGCTGTCGGCGCTGGAAAAGAAGCTGGACGTTGGCAACGCGGTGATCGTCTGCTTGCCGGCGTTGATGAGATCCGGATCAACGGCATCGCGCGTCGGGAACGGCCCGATGCCGAGCATGCCGTTTTCCGACTGCAGCGTCACGTCGAGGCCGTCGGGAACGTAGTTCGCTACCAGCGTTGGGATACCGATGCCAAGGTTGACGTAGTACCCGTCCTGCAGTTCCTGCGCCGCACGCGCCGCCATCTGTTCGCGAGTCCAACCCATCACACGGCCTCCGTTTCGCGAACCGTCAGCTTCTCGATCCGCTTTTCGTTGATCGTCGACAGCACGATGCGATCGACGAAGATGCCAGGCGTATGAATGCAGTCTGCGTCGAAACTGCCGGCGGGTACGATCTCCTCGACCTCGACCACCGTCAACTTGCCCGCGGTCGCCATGTTCGGGTTGAAGTTGCGCGCGGTCTTGCGGAACATCAGGTTCCCGGCTGGATCGGCGCGCCACGCCTTGATGATCGACAGATCGGCGCGCAGCCACGTCTCGCGGACATACTCCTCGTCATCGAACGTCTCGACCGGCTTGCCTTCCGCTACGACGGTGCCGACCCCGGTCTTCGTATAGAAGGCCGGGATGCCCGCACCGCCGGCGCGGATCCGCTCCGCCAGCGTCCCCTGCGGCGTCAGTTCCAGTTCGAGTTCGCCGCTCAGATATTGCTGTTCGAACAGCTTGTTCTCGCCGACATAGCTCGAGACCATCTTGGCAATCTGGCGCGTCTCCAGGAGCATCCACAGACCAAAGCCATCAGCCCCAGCATTGTTCGAAATGACGGTCAGGTCCTTGACGCCAGACGCGCGGACCTCCGGGATCAGGCTTTCGGGATTTCCCGACAGCCCGAACCCGCCCGACATGATCGTCATGCCGTCGAAGAGCAGCCCGTCGAGTGCGGCTGCGGGATTCTCGTATACTTTGTTCTTCATGCTGGCTGACCCTTCACGCTGCTGTCATGGGAAGACCGACATAGTTCTCCGCGAGCGTCCGCTGCGCCGCCTCAGATCCACGAATGTAGTCGAGTTCCGCCATCTGGATACGTCGGTCGAACCCATCCATCGTCGGAAAACGGTGGGTGACGGAGGTAAACCACCACGAGAAGCGCTCGGCTTTCCAAACCCGCGCCAGTGCGCGGGCGGAATACCCTTCAATACCCGCATTGGAGTGTTCTCCATAATGCTCTGCAAACGCTTCGCCCAGCATCGTTACGTCGGACACGGCGAGGTTCATGCCCTTCGCACCGGTTGGCGGGACGATATGGGCGGCATCACCCGCCAGGAACAGCCGGCCCCAGCGCATCGGCTCCGATACGAAGGACCGAAGCGGCGCGATCGCTTTCTCAAACGACGGTCCGCGCGTTACCTTGGCCGCAGTTTCGGGCCCCAGGCGTAGGCACAGCTCGTCCCAGAACCGATCGTCGGACCAGTTCGCAACATTCTCGTCGACACCGCACTGGATGTAATAGCGGCTTCGCGTTGCCGATCGCATCGACGCCAGTGCAAAACCCCGCTCGTGATTGGCGTAGATGAGTTCATGATCCGCCGGTGGCACGTCTGCCAGAATGCCAAGCCAGCCGAAGGGATAAACGCGTTCGAACGTGTGCAGAACGTCCGCGGGGATCGCTGCGCGGCTGACCCCATGATAGCCGTCGCAACCGACGACGAAGTCGCACGCCAAAGTCTGATGGACGCCGTCCGCCTTCCAGGATACTGATGGCAGGTCACTATCCAGATCTTCTAGCGTCACGTCCACGGCGTTCCACACGATAGACAGGTCGTTCGCCTTGGCGGCATCGAACAGGTCGCGCATCACTTCCTGCTGGCCGTAAACCGTCACGGTCGATCCGCCGGTCAGCGCAGCCATGTCGATGCGGAACAGGCGACCATCCAGTGACAAGTTTGTGCCGCCATGCACCAACCCTTCACGGACCAAGCGCTCGGCTAAACCGAGCCGATGCATCAGGTCGACGGTAACCTGCTCCAGCACGCCGGCCCTGACCCGACCTTCGACATAGGCCCGGTCGCGCCGTTCGATGACGACGGCATCAATGCCGTCACGGCGGAGTAAATGCGCGAGAAACATGCCCGCCGGCCCTGCGCCGATGATCGCAACCTGTGTGCGCATCCTGTGTCCATCCTCTCGCCAGCGGTTCGATCCGCCATTATCCGAGTGGTGCGCGTGTCCAACTCATCCGGCCATGCCACGGACAACCGAAAACTTGGATTTATCAGCAAAAGGGATATGAAGCCCTCATGCCTATCCTAGCTGTCCCAAGCTTCTACCTATACGGGGAACCACACCGTGCAGTTGCCGACGGGTTTATTCACGTCGAACACTTGGACGATCGATCGAGACCCAGCGAATGGACGATCCAACCACACGCGCACGCAGATCTAGTTCAGGTGTTCCTGATCACGTCGGGCGGTGGGGCCATGCAGGCTGAGGACGTTGCGATGCACTTCGAGGCACCGGCGCTGCTGCTGGTCCCCGCAGGCGTTATTCATGGCTTTAATTGGACCACGGAATCGTCGGGTTCGGTCCTCACGCTGGCTCGGACGTATTTCGAAAATCTTGCCGCCCGGCACCCAGACGTCGAACCGGTCTTTGACCGTCCGCTTGCGGTCACCCCGGACACTGCGGCGATGGCACGCCTGTCCGACGGCATGGCGACGTTGCGACAGGAGGTCGCTTGGTCCACCAAAGGTCACTACGCGGCTGTGGAGGCGGCGCTTCTCGGAATGCTCGTGGTTTCCCTGCGCGTGCTGCCCGCGAGCGATACCGGTTCCGCGCTCGATCGCGGGCAATATGCCAGTTTGGTCGCCCGCTTCCGCGCTCGTATTGAAGACCGGTTCCGCCTACGGGAGAGCATCTCGACACACGCTTGCGATCTCGGCACGAGCGAGACCAGTCTGCGGATGGCATGCGCGCGAATTGCGGGGCGATCACCGGCGGCCATGCTCGATCAACGCGCGATCCTCGAGGCCCGACGCGCATTGCTCTATTCGCATCTGTCCGTGGCAGAGATTGGCTACGCCCTTGGCTTCACCGATCCTGCGTATTTCACGCGGTTTTTTACCCGGCATTCCGGGAAGTCTCCCACGCGGTACCGCCAGCAGCGCGATACAAAGCGTGACGCTCGAATTGACGGATCCATACAAGAGTAGCTTGTGTAAGCCTTCCTCTGCGGACGGCCGGCGCTGCTCGTTATTGTGTGAGGAGCGGCCTAATACGGGTCATGCCGAAGCTGTCGGATGGGACAATGCTCAGACGCTCGTCAGCGTAGAGTACGCGGCCTAGCTGTTTGATCCCACGGTTTGATGGTGCGATCCTTTCGTTGGAATGGAAGGAAGCCGTATGGGACAAGTACGTCACGGGAGCGCCACGACCACGCACGCCGTCAGAGTAGCAATACAGCGATCGCAAGCTTCGCTCTCGACGCTGAGCCGAGAGCTGGGGATCAACCCGCAGACGGTGGCAAAATGGCGCAAGCGGGCAACGGTTGAGGATCTGAAGACCGGGCCGAAGGCCCCTCACTCCACGACCTTGAGCCAAGCCGAGGAGGCAGCGGTCGTCGCATTCCGGCGTCACACATTACCGCCTCTCGACGATTGCCTATACGCGTTGCAGCCGTCGATCCCGCATCTGACACGGTCAGCGCTGCACCGCTGCCTGCAACGGCACGGCATATCCCGTCTACCGGACATTGAGGGGGACAAGCCGAAGCGACAGCGCTTCAAGCGCTACCCGATCGGCTTCTTTCACATGGATATCGCCGAGGTTCAGACTGCCGAAGGCAAGCTTTAACTGTTCGTCGGCATCGACCGCACGAGTAAGTTCGCGGTCACCCAGCTCGTCGACAAGGCTGACAGGCGAACGGCGTGGGAGTTCCTTGAACACCTGCTGAAAGCGGTGCCGTACCGGATCCATACGATCCTGACAGACAACGGCATCCAGTTTGCCGAGCAGCCGCGCAACCGTAACACCGCCTGGTCGCGTCAGATGCGCTTCGACATGATCTGCGAAGCAAACGACATCGAGCACCGGTTGACCAAGCCGAACCACCCGTGGACGAACTGTCAGGTCGAGCGGATGAACCGCACCATCAAGGAGGCGACGGTCAAACGCTTTCATTACGAGAGCCACGAGCAGTTGCGGGTGCACCTCGCAGACTTCATGGCAGCCTATAATTTCGCCCGTCGGCTCAAGACGCTCAGTGGCCTCACGCCTTACGAATACATCGCCAAGATCCGGACGTCAGAGCCTGACAGGTTCATCGTCGATCCGATCCACCAGATGCCGGGACTAAACAGTTCATGGATCCCGCCTATTCCTGACGCTTTTCTTTCTACGACGGTTCGAGACATCCTTTCGGCGGTACCGGAGTTCGGGCCTCGACATCGTGAGTCGAACAGGCGTCCCGCGGGTCGCTAGCGGCTGGCGGCAAACGTTTATCCGGTAATCGGGCCACGATCTCGCGAACAAAACCATTGTCCCGCCGAAAACTTTACGTTATGTGTCATAGCAATAATAAGGGAGAGAGCTTGATGGCAACCGCGATTTCGGCGGCGGACGGCACGACGATGCCGGACAATGGCCCGACCTTCGACCGACTGGACCCGATGACCGGCAAGGTCGCGACCACCGCCAGGGCGGCGACCGTCGCTGACGTCGATGCCGCCTGCGCCGCCGCTGCAGCCGCGTTTCCCATCTGGTCGGCGCTTGGCCCTAACGCCCGTCGCGCTTTGCTCAACAAGGCGGCTGACGCACTGCAGGCCAAGGCGCCGCAGTTCATCGAGGCAATGATGAGCGAGATCGGCGCGACGCAGGGCTGGGCCGGGTTCAACCTGATGCTCGCCGCCGGTATCGTGCGCGAGGCGGCAGCAATGACGACGCAGATCCAGGGGGAAGTCATCCCCTCCGACAAACCGGGCTGCATAGCGATGGCACTTCGCGAACCCGTCGGCGTGATGGTCGGCATCGCGCCGTGGAACGCGCCGATCATCCTAGGCGTGCGCGCGATCGCCATGCCGCTGGCGTGCGGCAATACGGTCGTGCTCAAGGCGTCGGAGCAATGCCCGCGCACGCACGCGCTAATCGTCGAGGCGTTCGAGGACGCCGGGCTCGGCGAGGGCGTGGTCAACCTGATCAGCAACGCCCCCGCCAATGCCGGCGAGATCGTCGGCGCGCTGATCGACCATCCCGCCGTCAAGCGCATCAACTTCACCGGATCGACCCATGTCGGCCGTATCATCGCCAAGCGCGCGGCCGAGCACCTGAAGCCCG
This sequence comes from Sphingomonas sp. Leaf30, assembly GCF_001422525.1. NCBI lineage: Bacteria > Pseudomonadati > Pseudomonadota > Alphaproteobacteria > Sphingomonadales > Sphingomonadaceae > Sphingomonas > Sphingomonas sp. Leaf30. The sequence continues at coordinate 30,688 of NZ_LMKZ01000012.1, forward strand.
TGCTGCTCGAACTGGGCGGTAAGGCGCCGCTGATCGTGCTCGAGGATGCCGACCTCGACGAAGCGGTCAAGGCCGCGGCGTTCGGCGCGTTCATGAACCAGGGCCAGATCTGCATGTCGACCGAGCGGATCATCGTCGTCGATAGCGTCGCCGACGAGTTTGCCGAGAAATTTGCGGAAAAGGTCGGCACAATGCCGGTTGGTGATCCCCGCGATGGCAAGACACCGCTCGGTGCTGTAGTCGATGCCAAGACCGTCACGCATGTGGGATCGCTGATCGAGGACGCGCTGGCACAAGGCGCGGTGCAACTGAACGGCGGCCCGTCGCAGGGCGTGCTGATGCCCGCGCACGTGATCGACCGGGTTACCCCTGCGATGAAGCTGTTCCGCGACGAGAGTTTCGGCCCGGTCGTCGGCATCGCCCGCGCGCGCGACGAGGCCCATGCGATCGAGCTCGCCAACGATACCGAATATGGCCTGTCGGCGGCCGTGTTCACGCGCGATACAGCGCGGGGACTTCGCGTCGCCAAGCTGATCAAGTCAGGCATCTGCCATATCAATGGCCCAACCGTGCATGACGAGGCGCAGATGCCGTTCGGCGGGGTCAAGTCGTCGGGTTACGGCCGCTTCGGCGGCAAGGCCGGCATCGACAGCTTCACCGAACTTCGCTGGGTCACGATTGAGACGCAGTCCGGCCATTACCCGATCTAACATTTCCACCCTCCCGCCCTCGAAGGGGCGGATGCGCCTTGCCGCACCGATGCCGCCTGCCTGGACCGGGCACTAACCCCAGCCCCCCCTCACAAGAGGAAGGGCAGCATGAAAGATAGCCATGACCACCACCTCCCCCCACGGCACCGTCGCCTACGATATCGTTGATCGCATCGCATGGGTACGCTTCAATCGTCCCGAAAAGCGCAACTGCATGAACCCCACGCTCAACCGCGAGATGTTGGAGGTGCTGGAGGCACTTGAGTTCCGCGACGATGTCGGCGTGCTGGTGCTGTCGGGCGAGGGATCGGCCTGGTCGGCGGGCATGGACCTGAAGGAATATTTCCGCGAGACCGAGGCCAAGGGCTTGGGCGCGAGCCGTCAGGCGCAGCGGGAAAGCTACGGCTGGTGGCGGCGGCTGCGCTGGTACCAGAAGCCGACAATCGCGATGGTCAACGGCTGGTGCTTCGGCGGCGGCTACGGCCCGTTGTTTGCTTGCGATCTGGCGTTCGCAGCGGATGATGCGCAGTTCGGCCTCAGCGAGATCAACTGGGGCATCCTGCCCGGCGGCGGTGCTACCAAGGTCGCGGTAGAGTTGCTGCCGTTCCGCAAGGCAATGTATCACGCGATGATGGGCGAGAACGTCGACGGCAAGACCGCCGCTGACTGGGGCCTGGTCAACGAGGCGGTGCCGCTCGATACGCTGAAGGATCGCGTGACCCAGGTCGCCAATGTGCTGTTGAAGAAGAACCCGGTCGCGCTGAAGGCGACCAAGGACGCCGTGCGCCGCGTCGGTGTGCTGAGCTACGACGATGCCGAGGATTACCTGATCCGCGCGCAAGAAGCGGCGAACTCTTACGATAATGAGGGTCGCAAGGAGGGGATCAAGCAGTTCATTGACGACAAGACGTTCAAGCCGGGTCTCGGCGCGTACGACACGTCGAAGCAGGTGGGCTGAGCCCCCTTCCGTCACCCCCGAACCTGGTTCGGGGTAACGGTCTTGCACAATCGCCGATCGGCCACGTCGCGGATCGGCGGCCCCCGGACGCCGTTCCGGGGGTCGGAAAGGTTCCAGAATGACCACCGACAGCTTTGCACCAGCCAGAAACGCGCTCGACCGTCTGATCCGTCCCCGGTCCGTCGCTATCCTCGGCGCCTCGGACAAGCCTAGTGCCCTTGGCAACCAGGTATTGGCTAATCTCGAGCGGCACGGCTTCACCGGCGACATTCACCTGATCAACCCAAAGCGGGATTTGATCGCTGGCCGTGCCTGCCTGCGTTCGGTGGCCGACCTGCCTGAAGACGTCGATGCGGCGGTGCTGGCGATTCCGGGCGGCGCGGTGCTCGATACGATCCGGGCGCTGGCGGCACGCGGCGTCGGTGCCGCGGTGATCTTCTCCGCCGGGTTCGCCGAGGGGGGCGAGGAAGGGCTCGCCGCACAACGTGACGTCGCACGTATCGCGGCGGAGAGCGGCATGGTGGTCGAGGGGCCAAACTGCCTGGGCATGACCAACTATATCGACGGTATTCCGCTCACCTTCGTGCAGACCCCGACGGAAAGACTGAATGGGCGGCCCGGAATTGGCATCGTGTCTCAGTCGGGCGCGATGGCGGTGGTGCTCGGCACGACGCTGATGAGCAAGGAGCTCGGCATCTCGATCTCGGTGTCGACGGGCAACGAGGCGGCGAGCGGCGTCGAGGACTATGTCGAATATCTGCTGGACGATCCCGATACGCGCGCGATCGCGATGATCGTCGAGCAGTTCCGCAAGCCCGCACGCTTCCTCGCGCTGGCGGATCGTGCGCGGGCGGCGGGCAAGCTGATCGTGCTGCTGCACCCCGGCCGAAGCAGCGCAGCGCGCGACTCGGCTGCGACCCACACCGGTGCGATGGCCGGCGACTATCAGGTGATGCGCACGAAGGTGGAGCGCGCCGGTGTGGTCCTGGTCGACAGCCTCGAGGAGCTAGGTGACGTCGTCGACCTCGCCATACGCTGTGGCCCGATGCCGGCCGGCGGCACGGCAGTGCTAACTGAATCGGGCGCGTTCAAAGCACTCAGCCTCGATCTCTGCGAGACGCTGGACCTGCCCCTCCCCGCCGTATCAACCGCGACCGGGGCGGCACTGCGGCTTGGCCTGCCGGACTTCATTCCGATCAGCAATCCAATGGATCTGACCGCGCAGGCGCTGGTCGATCCCGACCTCTATCGCCGGACGATGGAGCCCTTGCTTGCCGACGCTACGTTCGGCAGTATCGTGCTTGCAATAATCCAGACCGATGCCGCCACCGCAACGCTCAAGTTCGAACCAATCATCGCCGCGATTGAGGTGCTGTCGCTTGACAAACCGGTGATCTTCGCCGGCCTGGACGACGGCGCGGCGGTGCAGCCCGAATACATCACACAGTTGCGGAAATTGGGCGTGCCGTATTTCCCCTCCCCCGACCGCGCCTTCCGCGCCTTGGCTCGGATCGTGAACGCCGGCAGCGGCAACGAGCAGGTGCCTGCCGGTGAGCCCACAACGGCGACGCTGCCGCACGGAGGCGTTATCGCCGAATACCGTGCGAAGGAGATGCTGGCACCACTTGGCATCCCCTTCCCACAGGGCGGGTTCGCGAGAACGCTGGTGGAAGCACAGGCGGTTGCCGCGCGTATCGGCTATCCCGTCGTGATTAAGGCGCAGGCGCAGGCGCTCAGCCACAAAAGCGACGCGGGAGGCGTGATCCTGAACCTTGCCGACGATGCCGCGCTGACAGACGGGTGGGCCCGACTTCATGCCAATGTCGCGGCGCATGCTTCCGACGTGACACTGGACGGCGTGCTGGTCGAGGCGATGGGCGCGCGCGGCGTCGAACTGATCATCGGTGCCCGCAACGATCCGGACTGGGGCGCGGTGATCCTGGTCGGGTTCGGGGGCGTGCAGGCTGAAATCTTGCAGGACGTACGGCTGCTGTCGCCCGACCTCTCCCGCGACGCCATTATCGCCGAACTCCGCGCGTTGAAGAGTGGCGCGTTGTTCGACGGCTGGCGCGGCGCGCCGGCGCTGGACGTCGACGCGGTGGCCGACATCATCGCAACGCTCGGGCAGCTGCTGCGTGGTACGCCGGAGATCCGCGAGATCGATCTCAACCCGGTGGTCGTCTATCCGACGGGCCAGGGTGCTATCGCGCTTGATGCGTTGATCGTCGCCGCGGGGGCCTAGCTGCGTTCCTTCGCTTCGATCCGCGAGAGCAGCGCGATCAGCTGCGCACGGTCGGACCCGACAAGGTCGGATAACATTGCCTCCTCATGCTCGTGGATGCGTGCAATGCAGTCGTCGAGTTTCGCCTGTCCTGCCACGCTCAGCCGGAGTGCGAACGCCCGTCGATCGTCTGGCGAGACGCGGCGCTCGACTAACGCCGCATCGACCAGCTCATTGATCAACGACACCATATTGGCACGTTGGATGCCGAGCGCGCGTCCGACGGCACCCTGGTTGATGTCCGGGTTTGCCGCCACGACCGACAGGATCGCGAACAAAACCTGGCGCATGCCAGTTCCGTCCAGTGAGCGCACGAAGTCGGCGGCAAAAGCGCCTGAGGCACGGCGTAGGTGATACCCGGCGAGATTGGCCAGTACGCCCAACTCGACGCTGTCGTCCTGTATCTCCTGCGGCAATGTCGCCATGGTCGGCTCCTAGTTTACGACGGTGCCGCCCTGTTGCCCAAAGCGAGCAGCGCAATCAAGGCGATGACCGATCCGGACGCCATCAGGATCGCGACGGTCTGCAGCCCATAGCCCGCCGAGAACAATGCGCCGGCAACGGCAGGCGCCAACGCAGATCCACCCCGTCCGACGCCGATGGCGAATCCCGTCGCAGTCGCGCGCACCCCAGTCGGGAAGGCGCGGGCAAGCACCGCATATAGCCCGACGATACCGCCATTGGTAAAAAAGCCGGTGATCGCGGCAATCGCCGCCAGCTCGGCGTAGCTCCCCTGCCCGCGACCAAACAACGCCACCAGCACTGAGGAGAATGCCATCATCACCATCGTCAGCGTGTGCACCCGAATGCGCGCGGTCAGCAGGCCAAGAACAAGCGAGCCGACCAGTCCACCGCAGTTGGCGAACACTAGCACGCCGCCGGCGGAACTTGCTTGAAAGCCCATGTCGACGACGATTTTCGGAATCCATTTCAGCAGAAAGTAGAAGGTCATCAATTGCGCCGTGTAGGCGAGCGTGATGAGCAGCGTCACGCGAAGCAACGCTGGCGAAAACAACGCGGCGAGCGGTAGCCGCTCACGTGTTCCCTCCAGCGGCGGCAGCGTTACGACGGTGCGGTGCCCCATGCGCGTTAGCGTATGGTTGACCGCCGCTAGCGTGTCGGGCCCGCGCCGCTGCATCGCGAAGGCAATAGATTCCGGCGCCCGCCACAGGACGATAGGCACGAAACACAAGGTGGCCACGGCGCCGAACTGGAACACGATTGGCCAGTCATGCTGGCTGAGCAGCAGCGACGCGATCGACCCGCCGACGATCGCACCCAGCGGATAGCCCGCCGCCATCAGCACCACCGCCAGATTGCGCTGCGCGGCATTCGCAGCCTCCGACACCGCAGCGTTGGTCGTGGCCAGCATGCCGCCAATACCAAGCCCGGTCAGTACTCGCCACAGCGACAGCGTCGTCAACCCGTGGGCCGTCGACGCCCCGGCCATGCCGAACGCCATCACTAACAGGCAGCCGAGGATTGTGTACCGCCGACCTATGCGGTCGGCGACTCCGCCCAGTATGATCGACCCGACCGCCATGCCGATCAGTTCCATCGACAGGACCAGCCCCAGCGCACCACGATCGATGCCCCAGTCGCGCACGATGCCTGGCGAGGCAAAGCTGATCGACAATACGTCGAACCCGTCGAGCGCGTTCAGCCCAACCATGATCGCCACCACCGCCCATTGGAACCGCGACATCGGTTCAGAATCGATGATCGCCCGTGGATCGTCCGTCATGCCTGCCTCCAATGATGCCCGCCCTCGGGCTTCTCAATCATGGATCCGGCGGAGCAGAGCGATCAACGTCTCCGCTTCTTGAGCGCTGAACCGCGCGCACAGCCAAGCCTCGTGCGCGGCGATCGCCGTTCGCGCGCCAGCAAACGAATCACGCCCCGCCGGCGTCAGCGACAACGCGAAGCGCCGTGCGTCCGCCGCCCGGTCGCGCGTCAGCAGCCCGAGCTTCTCCAGGGCATGGACAATTGCCATCGTTGTTGCACGGTCCATTTGCAGCCTGCGGGCAAGATCGGTCTGCGCGATGCCGGGCTGTTCGTCCGCCAGCCACAGCACCGACACTTGCTTCTGGGTCAGCCCGATCGACGCGAAATGCTCACCGAAATGCCGCTGCACCGCGCCGTGTGCCAGGCGTAGATGGAGCCCGAGAATGGCGTCCAGTGATCCAAGATCGTCAGCCAACCGCGCATTCCGCCGCAGCCAACTTATCGATGATCGAGCGCGCACGTATCGCGCCGGTATCGACCGAATAGCCGCGCAACTGCATATCCAGATTGGCGGCGATGGACCGTGACTGCGGTTCAAGCACCTCGGATCCAGGCCACGCATCTCTCCTTGCCCTGTTTTCAGGACAAGAATATCGTACGTGTTACATACAAAAAACGTCAAGCCGGAAGAGAAGATTTGTCGGGCATGCCACCTTTCCGTGCCGACCACGTCGGCAGTTTCCTGCGTCCTGCGGCACTGCTTGCAGCCCGTAGCGATTTCGTTGCGCAGCGGATCGATGCGAACGCGCTTCGCACTGTCGAGGATGCCGCGATCCGCGGCGTGGTCGCGTTCCAGGAGGATCTGGGCTTGAAGGGAATCACTGACGGAGAATTCCGGCGCACCTATTTCCACACCGACTTCCTGCTTCAGCTCGATGGTGTCGAGGAAGCCGGCGGTACCCAGGTACATTTCCACCAGCATGGCGGCAAGGAGCTCAGCTACGCACCACCGGCAATGAAGATCACTGGGTCGGTCAGACATGCGCGCGACATCCAACGCCGCGACTATCAATTCCTTGCCGAAACTACGTCGCGCCTGCCCAAGGTGACGATTCCGTCGCCGACGATGTTGCACTTCCGCGGCGGTCGCGACGCGATCGACACGGTCGCCTATCCCGACCTCGACCAGTTCTACGCGGACCTCTCGGCTGCTTACCGCGCCGAGATCGCCGGCTTGGCCGCGGCCGGATGCCGTTATCTGCAACTCGACGATACTAACCTGGCCTATCTATGCGACGACACCCAGCGCGAGAATGCCCGGCGTCGCGGGATGGATCCGGACGCGCTGCCACGGCTCTATGCCCGGATCATCAACGACTCGATCCGCGACAGGCCCGACGACATGATCGTGTGCGTCCATCTGTGCCGCGGCAATTTCCGCTCGTCCTGGGCGGCCGAAGGCGGCTACGAGCCGGTTGCGGAAGTGCTCTTCAACGAACTCGCAGTCGACGGCTATTTCCTCGAATATGACGACCCCCGCTCGGGCGACTTCGCGCCGCTTCGCCACGTTCCCAAGGGCAAGACCGTGGTGCTGGGCCTCGTCACCACCAAGCTCGGCGAGCTCGAGCACAAGGACGACGTGAAGCGCCGGATCGACGCTGCTGCCGAGCACATGCCGCTCGACCAGATGGCGCTGTCACCGCAATGCGGCTTCTCGTCGACCGTGCATGGCAACGACATCGAGGTCGGGCAGCAAGCCGACAAGCTGAGGCTGGTGGTCGATGTCGCACGCGACGTATGGGGCGAGATCTAGCGCCTATTCCACGCACGCCACATAGATGCGGTCGAGCAGTTCCTGCAGCAACGCAAATTCCGCCGCGCTGAGTTGCTCGACCGCCTTCTGTTCGGTCCTGTCGAGGATTACGAACATCTGGTCGAGGAACGCGTCCCCTGCCGGCGTGATGAACAGCGCGTGGCGCCGTCGGTCCGTTACCGACGCCTGCCTCTCGGCCCAGCCGCGCCGCTCTAGCTCATCGACGATTGCCACGGTCGCCGATTTGTCGAGCCCCACTTCGCGCGAAACGAACGCCTGCGACGTCCCCGGATTGGCGGAGATCAGCGCCAGCGACGAGAACAGCCCCTGCTTCAACCCGTGCTCGGCCACCGCAACGGCAAAATCCTTCGAAAGCCGATTCTGGATACGACGGAGGCGGAAGCCGAGATAATCGTCCATCCGCCCCAACGAGAGCCCCGCGCCACGCCGGGATGGCCGTACCCGCATCATAAATGACATCTCATATTACAGTTGATTCCTACAACGATATCGATCATCATTTGATCTAGCAGGCAGCCGCGTCGCGCTGTCAATATCGGGGGAGACTGTGGTGAGCGCATCGACGATGACCGATCCGCACGCGACCGTTTTCGACGTCGCTGACATCGGGCCGGACGCCGCACCGCCAGCCCCGGTGCCGTCAAGCCGCGCCCAGCGCATCGTGTTCTGGATCGGCTCTGTCGGGCTGTTGTCCGCCGCAGCGATTGACGGCATCGCCGTGCTCGGCCGTCACATCGGCTTTACGTTTCTGGGCTCGATCGAGCTGGTGCAGGTCGCGGTCGTGCTGATCGCGTCGTCGGCGATGATCGGCGCGACGATCGTCGGCGCCCACGCGGCAGTGCATATCGTCACCGAACGACTATCCCCGCGCGGCGCGCGTGTCGCTCAGCGGGTTGCTGATGCACTGTCGGCGCTTACCTTCTTACTGTTCGCGATCGGCTCGGTCTGGGTCGCGTCGGACCTGTGGAATGGCCATGAGCGGACCGAGTTGCTGCTGTTGCCGCTGCGCTGGTTCCGGCTGCTTTGGATTGGCGCGACGCTGATCATTATGGTCCTGTTCGCGGGCGCGGCGATCAAGAGGACTGCCGCGTGACGCCCGAACTCGTCGGTATCGTCGGCATACTGGTCCTGCTCGCGGCGCTCGCCGGGGGCGTCCCGATTGGGATCGCGCTCGCATTGGTCGGCATGTCAGGCATTGCGGTCCTGATCGGCCCCGAGCCTGCGGTGATCAAGGCTGGCGTGGTCGCCTTCGAGACGATCTCGAAATACGAACTGGGCGTCCTGCCGCTATTCTTGCTGATGGCCCATATCTGCTTCGCAGCGGGGGCGAGCCGCGACTTCTTCAGTGCCGCTGCCGCGTTTCTTGGCCATCGGCGCGGCGGGCTGGCACTCGCGTCGATCGGCGGGTGTGCCGGGTTCGGCGCGATCAGCGGATCGAGCTTGGCGACCGTCGCCACGGTCACCTCAGTCGCGCTGCCGGAAATGCGCCGCGCGGGGTACGATCCGGGCCTCGCCACTGGCGCGCTTGCGGCGGGCGGTACGCTCGGCTCGCTGGTACCGCCGTCGGGCGCATTGATCGTGTTCGGCATCATTGCCGAACAGTCGATCGGCAAGCTATTCGCCGCGGCGATCATCCCCGGCGTTACGCAGGCGATCTTCTACATGGCGACGATCGCCATCCTCTGCGCGATCAACCCCGCTCTCGGGCCGGCGACAATCCGCATGCCGTGGCGCGAGCGCTGGCCAGCGCTGCGCCGCATTGCCGACATCCTGTTGCTGATCCTGTTCGTGATCGGCGGTCTGATGATCGGCTGGTTCACACCGACGGAAGCCGCCTCGGTCGGCGTTGCGGGCGCGCTGTTGCTATGGATGTTTCGCGGCGGTATCACCCGCGTCGCCTTTGCCGACGCGCTGCGGGCGACGCTGCGTACGACCGGCATGATCTATGTCGTCATCATTGGCGCGATCCTGTTCGCGACCTTCATCAGCGTCAGCGAGATCACTGAGCATCTCGCTAAGCTGGTGACTGACGCGCACGCCACGCCGACGATCGCGATCCTCGTTATGGCCCTTGTGCTGCTGCTGCTCGGCTCGTTCCTCGACGGCTTGGCGCTGATGCTACTGACCACGCCCATTTTCCTGCCAATCGCCGAACAGCTGGGCATGAGCCCGGTCTGGTTCGGCATATTTTTGGTGCGGACGATGGAGATCGGCTTCGTCCACCCGCCCCTCGGCCTCAACGTCTATGTCATCCAGGCGATGGCACGCGACATTCCGCTCGGCACCATCTTTCGCGGAATCGTTCCGTTCCTCATCGCCGACTTCATCCATCTGGGACTTATCATCGCCTTTCCCATCGTCGTACTCTGGCTGCCGAAGGTGATCGCATGACCCGGCTGTTCAGGCTCATCCCGCTCGTGGTGGTCGCGCTTGGTCTTGGTCTTGGTCTTGGGGCGTGCCGTCCAGCGGACCAACCGAATAGCCCCGACGATGCGCTGATCACGCTCACCTATGCTAGCCCGTATCCACCGACGCATCCTTTCAGCCGCGCCGATATCTCCTGGATGAAGGCGGTCGAGGCGCAGAGCCATGGGCGCATCCGCATCAAGCCCTTCTGGGGCGGGGCACTGTTGTCGTCCGACCAGAGTATGGTCGAGATCCGTCACGGCGTCGCCGATATCGGGCTGATCACGCCGATTTATACGCGTGGCGGTGTGCACCTGCTGCGCGCGCAGTCGGGTTTCTACGGCGGCGTGCGGACGATCGGCGACCAAGTGGCGATCTATGACTGCCTCGCCCAGCGCTTTCCGCAATTCGACCGGGAACTCGCCGGGCTCCACGTGCTCGCGGTACAGGGCGGGAACTTCCCGGGCGTCCTTACCCGGACCCGGGCGGTGCGCTCGCTTGCTGACTTTAAGGGGCTTCGCTTGCGCGCGCAGACCGATGCCAACGACGTTTTGCGGCAACTTGGCGCAAACCCGGTCAACATGCCGATGGGCGAAGTCTATTCGGCGCTTGCCAAGGGCATCATCGACGGCGTCGTGGCGCCCGCAGATACGATCAAGAGTCTGCATTTCTCGGAAGTTGCGAAACATTTCACGCCGATACGCTTCAGCCGCGGAGCCTATCCAGCGCGCGCCATGTCGGACCGCTCCTGGCGCCGGCTGCCGCCAGATCTGCAGCGCCTGATGGCCGCCTCGCGTCGTGTATGGGAGGCTGCGCTAAACACCGAACTGCTCAAGGCCGAAGACGCGGGAACGGAATTCGGCCGCCAGAACGGCATGGCCTTCACCCCCTTCCCCGCCGCCGACCAAGCCCATTTCGACGCGCTCTACACGGCTGACGCGAAGACACAGGCCGGGCGGCTTGCCTCGCTCGGCATCGACGGCACCTCCGTGCTCGCCGAGGCGCAACGCATCATCGCCGCCGCTGGGACGTCAGACCCGATCCGCTGCGCCGCTTCCAAAGGACCAAAGCCTTGACCGAGCCCAACACCCGCCCCCTCGAGGGCCTGACCGTCATCGATCTAACCCGCGCGCTCGCCGGGCCCTATGCCACGCTGCTTCTCGCCGGGCTGGGCGCACGCGTGATCAAGGTCGAGGATCCGCGCGGCGGCGATTTAGCCCGCGACAATAGCCCGTATGTTGGGCGCGACGGAATCGCGGTTGAGCGGCGGCATGACGACGACATCTCGATCTCGCACCTGACGCGCGGCCGCGGAAAATATGGCGTTGGCCTGAACCTCAAGGATCCTCAGGCGCCGGCGATCTTCGCCGACCTCGTGCGCAGCGCCGATATCGTCGTCGAGAACTTTACCGCCGGCACCGCCGACCGGCTGGGCGTCGGGTACGCGGCCGCCCGTGCCGCCAATCCGCGCATCGTCTACTGCTCGCTGTCCGGGTTCGGCGCGGACTCACGCGGCGGCGACAAGGCGATGGACGTTCTCATCCAGGCATTGTCGGGCGCGATGTACACCAGCGGCGAGCCTGATCATCCGCCGGTGCGCTTCGGCGTACCGATAGCCGACATGCTCGCGCCGGTCTTTTCCGTGATCGGCATTCTCGCCGCGATCGAACAACGCCATCGCACCGGCGAGGGACAGCATGTCGACGTGTCCATGCTGGGCGCGCTGACGTCGTTCGTCGCGATCGAGAACTGGTCCGCGCTTGCCGCTGCGGGCATGCCCGCGCGCACCGGGCTGACGGTCCAGCGGCTGTCGCCGTTCGGCGTGTTCGAATGCGCCGATGGCTATGTCGCGATCGTCGCGGTGCACGAGAAGCTGGCAAGCGGCCTGTTCGCCGCGATGGGCGCCCCCGAACTTGGCAAAGACCCGTTGTTCGCGACGCGCGATGCCCGCGTCGCCAATGCGATCGTGCTTGAGGCCCGCATTACTAATTGGACCCGTGCGCACGCCGTAGCCGAGGTAGTGGCGGCGCTCGAGGCGCACGGCGTTCCGGTTGCGCCGGTTCGTCATCCCGAAGAGGCGATGGACGATCCGCGCGTCGTAGCACGCGGCGAGACGGTCGAGATCGCGCATCCATCCTATCCGTCCGAGACCGACTTGCGCACCGCCGGCATCCCGATCCGCTTTTCCGCCGCCGAGACTGGGTTCGATCCCGTCCTGCCGATCGCGATCGGCGAGCACAATCACGACGTCTATCGTGCGCTCGGCTATTCCGACGAGAAGGTCGCAGCGCTCGCTACGGCAGGCACGATATGACGCCGATCCGCACGATCGGCATCGATATACCGATCGAGTGGCTCGCGAAGCACGGCTTTTCCGCATGGCCGATAGAGGTTCACGAGGGCCTAACGCCGCGCGCCGATGCGGCGACCGGCATGAAAGGTCTGTCGCCGCGCGGACGTCGCCTGCTCGAGCCCCTCCTCGCGGCCAAACCGGACGATGCTCCCGTGCTCGTGACCAGCGCGGATGCCGAACAGGTTCAGGTCTATGCGATCCTGCGCGAACTCGCACGGCTGGGCGAAGCGACGCCGCCTCCATGCCACCTGCTCGACCTCATCCATCTGGATCGACCTTCAGCACGCGCCTACAACCGCGTAAGGCTGGACAGGCTCGGTTCCTGGCTGAACAGCCTGCCAAAAGCGATCGAAACTGCTACGATAGGCGAACCCGATCGGAGTCCGACAGGCGTCGGGCGCCGTGTGGTCGTCACCGGATCGCGGATCGAGTCGGATTCGCTTCGCGCGGCGATGGACGCGGCCGGCTTCGCGATCGTCGGCGACGAGCCCAATGCCGTCGACGACGCTTCGTCAGACGATCTCGATGCCCTCGCCGACCCGCGGCTTCGTACCCCTCCACAACTCCGCGATCCCGACGCACGCGCGGCGCGTGTGGCCGATCTGATGACCCAGTCCAGTGCCGAAACGGTGCTCCATGTGACGCTCGATGGCGACGAGGCCGCGCCGTGGACGCTGGCCGCATTGAATCGGCGCGGGCTTTCCGTGCTGACCGTCGCCGGATCGATCGACGCGCCAGAAGCGATCGTCGCGCAACTCGTCGCACCGGCAAGCACCGCACCCGCAACAGTAGCGCGGGCTCCCGATACGACAGCACGCCCAGCGTCGGCCGCGCGCAGCCGCAAGTCGCTAACTTCGCTCGCCGATTTCGGCCGTTATCAGCGCGACTGGTTCGCCGGCATCCGCGCCCGTGTCGCGGCGGGTGAGCCATTCGCGGTCGTCAACGCCAACGCCCCCCAGGAAATCCTGCGGGCGCTCGACGTTCCGTTCGTCGTCAACCAATGGTGGGCATCGATCGTCGCGGCGAAGCAGCAGTCACGACGGTATCTGGGCCTGCTGAAGGCGCATGATCTACCGACGCGCGCGGAACCTTACAGTGCGCAGGGTCTGGCGGCCCTGTTCGATGATGACGCGGACCACGCCCCTTGGGGCGGGCTGCCTCGTCCGCATCACCTCCACGCGGTCGCCTCGTCCGACGCGACTGCGGCGCTCTTCGCCGAATGGGGCCATGCCGCCGACGTTACGCCGTTCATTTACGCGCGCACCATCGATCCGCGCTGGACGCTGCCGATCCGGTGGTGGGACGATCTGCCGGAGCGCTGGGACAAGGTGCTGGAACCGGCGCGGCTCGACCTGTTGGAGGCCGAACTGGCCGAGGTGATCGCGGCGCTTGAAACCGCCACCGGTCGATGCTTCGATGCTACTCGTTTTGCCGAGGTGATGGACCTCGTCAACGAACAGGAGGGATATTACAGGCGGACCCGCGATCTGATCGCCCGAACCGTTCCAGCACCGATCGGGATCGTCGATTCGATGCCCGCGACGATGGTCCCGCAATGGCATCGCGGCACCGCATGGGCCCGCGACGCCGCCAAGGCATTCCATGACGAGGTTGCCGCGCGCGTTTCCGCCGGCGAGGCGGCAGTGCCGAACGAACGGATCCGCCTGATGTGGGTCGGGCGCGGGCTGTGGAGCGACATGGCGTGGTACCAGCGCTGGGAAGAGAGCCACGGCGCGGTCTTCGTCTGGTCGATGTACCTGGCGCTGGCCGCCGATGGCTATTTGCGCAGCACCGAAGGCGGCCGGGATCCCATGCGTGCGCTTGCCGCGCGGTTCGTGACGATGGGCGACGAACTGCGCCTGCCCGGCTGGGCCGGGCCGTGGCACGTGCACGAAGCCGAAACGCACGGCGTCGACGCCGCGGTCGCTCTATCCGACGCCGATCCCTTTGTGTTGCGCGCGTTGCAGGCGGCCGGCGTGCCGGTGCTCGATCTCGGCATCGACAACTATAGTCCGGATGCGGCGGACGATGGTACGATCGATGCGGCGATGCGCGCGTTCCTCGATGGCCCCGCCGCCGAGCGGGCAGCGCGGCGCAGTGGCGCACGCCCGGTATGAGTGGCGCGCTGGACGGGGTAACCATCCTCGATTTCTCGCGATTCCTGCCGGGTGCCTATCCCGGCTGGATCGCCGGTGATCTCGGCGCCGACGTGATCCGCGTCGAGCATCCGCGCGAAGTGGCCAAGGTCGCACTGGCCGATCCGACGGCCGAGCGGCGTCGCCGCGCGCGGCCTAGCTACCAGCGCAACAAGCGCAGCATCACGCTCAACCCCACGCACCCGGAGGCACGAACGGTACTCGACGCGCTCCTCGCGCGTGCGGACATTCTCGTCGAGGATTACCGGCCCGGCACGATGGCGGCGATGGGCCTGGGATACGCGGAGGTCTCGGAATGGCACCCGCATCTCATCTACTGTTCGGTCTCGTTTGCCGGGCAGGACGGACCGCTTGCCGGCAAGGCCGGGCACGACCCCGGCGCACTGGCACTGGGCGGCGCACTGTCGCGCCTCAACGGCACGGCACGACCGACGCTGCCCGGCGTGCAGGTGGCCGACGTACTGGCAGGCGCTCATGCAACGATCGCCGTGCTCGCGGCGCTGCGGGCTCGCGATCGCACTGGCCGGGGCACGAGGATCGACATCGCGATGAGCGATGCCTGCCTGCCGCTCGCTATGGTCGCACTAGGCCGCACCGACGATCCTGCGAGTCTCGGACCGTCAGACGGCGCGTTTCACCCGAAGGGCGGCGTGTGGGAATGCGCGGACGGCGCTTTCCTGTGCACCACCGACATGGAGCTACCCTATTGGCGCCGCTTCTGTGCGGCGATTGGTCGCGAGGACCTCACTTCCTGGCGCGAGACACCGGCACGCTGGCCTGATCTCGAGCGCGAGATCGCCAAAACGCTGGCCGCTCGCCCGCGTGCCGCGTGGCTTGCGATCCTCGATGATGCAGACACGCAGGCGACACCCGTGCTGTCGCCCGCCGAAGCGCTGAACAGCACCTTAATGCGCGGGCGCGGCATGGCCGTCACCCTCGACACGCCGGTTGGACCAGTAACGCAGGTCAGCACGCCGTTCCGGCTCGGGGACGACGCGCCTGACCTTCGCGTCGGCACACCGGCCGGCAGCGACACCGACTCGATCCTTGCGGACGTCGGCTTCTCACCAGGCGAAACGGCCCAATTGCAGGCATCCGGGCTCTTCACGTCGACGGAGCGTAAACGATGAGACCGCTTGAGGGCATCCGCGTGGTCGATCTGACTCACGCTGTATCCGGCCCAACTTGCACGTTGATGCTCGCGCAGTTGGGCGCCGACGTCGTCAAGATCGAACCACCCGAACGCGGCGATGACTTCCGCGACTATACCGAACATGGTGGCTTGGCGAAGATGAGCATCCCGTTCGCCGCCATCAACGCGGGCAAACGGTCGGTCGCGCTCGACCTGAAATCCGACGAAGGTCGTGCGGCGCTCGATGCCCTCGTCATGCGCGGAGACGTGCTGGTGGAGAACTTCCGCCCCGGCGTGCTCGCCCGTCTCGGCTTTTCCAACGACCGTTTGCGCGCGCTCAATCCGCGGCTTGTGATCGCCGCAATCAGCGGGTTCGGCCAGTCGGGCCCGCTTCGCGACTGGGGCGCCTATGACCATATCGCCCAAGCGATGTCGGGCATGGCGATGATGGAAGCCCGGAGCGGCGAGCCGCGCAAGATCGGCATTCCGGTGATCGATTCGTTCAGCGGCTATCTTGCCGTGATCGGGATCCTCGCAGCGTTGCGCACGCGCGACGCGACGGGAAACGGTGGCGATGTCGACATCGCGATGCTCGACGCCGCACTAAAGCTGATGGCCACCAACCTGGCGGTCGAAAGCTTTACCGGTGTCGCGCCCGCGGGCACCGGCAATCGTGGCTATCGGCTCGTCGCGACGGCGGAATATTACCCGACCGCGAAGGGTTGGATCGCCCTCGGCGCCAACCACCAGCATCAGGTCGAGGCGCTGTGGCACGTGCTCGGTCGCGCCGATCTGATTAACGACCCCCGCTTTGCGACCCATCCGGCGCGGGTCGAGCATTACGATGCGTTGCGCGCGCTCATCGTCGAACTGCTCTCGAGCGAGTATGCCGTGGATCTCGAGGCGCGGCTCACCCAGGCCGGCATTCCTGCCGCTATGCTGCGCGACGTTGGTCAGGCTGCACGGCATCCGCACATCGTCGATCGCGGGCTGATCGTCCGCGCCGACGTGCCCGGCGCCGATCGCGACATCGCCGTGGTCGGGCCCGGCTTCACCATAGACGCGTCAACGGAGCCGTGGCAGGTTCCAACCATCGGCCAGCATACCGCCGAGGTACTTGCCGAACTCGGTCTTGCACCGTGGGGATGAGCATGCTCGACATCGCGCTGCTCGGCGACATCATCCTCGACGTGCCCGATCCGGACCACTGGCTGTCGGGCATCGCACCCCTCACCCGCGCGGTCGACGTGACGATCGCGCATCTCGAAGTGCCGCACACCCGGCGCGGCGTCGAGCTGACGGGCGACGTGCCCGCGCCTGGTGCCGATCCGAATCACCTCGCGGCGCTCGCACGGGCCGGGGTGACGGCCGTATCGATGGCCGGCAACCATATCGCCGATTGCGGCGCCATAGGGATCGCCGACACGTTGGTGGAGCTCGACCTGCTGGGCATCGCGCATGCCGGCGCAGGTGCGGACCTGGCCGCCGCCCATCGTCCAGCGCTGATGGCGGTCGGCGGACGCCGCATCATCCTGCTGAGCTTCAACTGCGTCGGGCCGGAGATCGCCTGGGCGACCGCGGATCGCGCCGGTTCCGCCTATGTCCGCATCGCCGCCACCGATGGTGGCGCAACGCGGCCACAGGCGCGGCTCGACGCGATCGACCCCGCGTCACTGGCCGACATGCAGGCAATGATCCGCGCGCAGACCGGACGGGACACGCTGGTGGTCGTCGCCTTGCACAAGGGCGTGACGCATTCGCCCGCGACGCTTGCCCCCTACGAGCGACCGCTTTCGCAAGCGGCGATCGACGCGGGCGCCGACGTCGTCGTGGGCCATCATGCGCATATCGCGCAAGGTATCGAATTCCATCGCGGCCGGCCCATCTTCCACGGGCTCGGCAACGGCGTCGTCGTGACCCACGCGCTGAGCCCTGCGCAGGACCACCCCGCACGCCGCGAATGGGCCGAGCGGCGCAAGGCGATGTTCGGGTTCGAGCCGGACCCCGCGTACACGCTCGCGCCGTTCCATCCAGAGGCGCGCCACGGCCTGATCGGGCGGTTGCGCTGGCATTCCGACGGGAAGGTCGATGCCGGGTTCACGCCGCTCTGGTTCGAGGCGCCCGGCCGCCCGATCCTTGCCCCGGACGCGCAGGGTGCGACGGTCGCGCGCTATATCGACGCCGTCGGACAACGCGTGGGGCTCGCTCCGCTCGACCTCAGACAAATGGTTCGATAAATAATAATGGTGTACAACATTACAGTTGTATCTCAGTACTAAATCAGTCATCTTCCTGGCGTGGCGATAGACCATGCGGGAGAGTGATGATGAGGCGAACAGTCTCGATCGGGGCGGGCAGTTGCCTCGCCATTGTGGCCGTGCTCGCGGCAGGCATTGCCCCGGCGACCGCGCAGCAGGACACCGGCCGCGTCGCGCGTTCGTCGATCTACGTGCCGGTGCGCGATGGCACGCGGTTGGCGATCAACGTCTATCGTCCGGCCGTCGACGGCAAACCGGTCACTTCGAAGCTGCCGACGATCTTCGCATTCACCCCGTACCGGGCGCGCTATTTCGACAAGGGCAAGCTGGTCGAGACGTTCGACCAGGCGATCTTCGGGTTCCGCGCACTGGTCGCGGCCGGTTATGCCGTCGCGATCGCTGATATACGCGGCAAGGGCGCTTCGTTCGGCGCGCGGCGTGGCTTCCTCGACCAAACCGAGGCAAAAGACGGTCGTGACCTGGTCCAGTGGATCGCCGCGCAACCCTGGTCGAACGGCAGGGTCGGAATGACCGGCTGCTCGTATCTGGGCGGCACTACGATGCTGGTCGCCGGCGCCTCGCCTCCAGCGCTTCGCGCGGTGTTCACCGCCGCGACCGACATCGACAAATACAGCTTCGTCCGCAACGGCGGCATCACGGCGCAGTTCAACACGCGGCCCGACGAACCGCTGAGCGTCGATGCCGCCAGCGTGCCGGTTGATGCCGACGCGAACGGCGCGCTGCTGAAGCAGGCTGTGGCGCAGCACGCCGGGAACACGCCGATGGGGCCGCTATGGGCCGGCATGCCGTATCGCGACAGCATGTCCTCCTACACCGGCACGCGCTTCTGGGAGGAGGTCGGACCCTATACCCACCTCAAGGCCCTGACCAACCCAAGGCTCGCCTGGTATTTCTGGAGCAATTGGTCGGACGAGCCGACTGAGCAGATGATCCTTGCCGCCGCCAACATCCCGGGGAAACTCATCGTCGGCCCCGGGGGCCACTGCGCCGCGCCGAGCCAGTTCGATATCGCCGGCGAACAGCGGCGCTTCTTCGACCATTATGTGCGCGGGATCGACAACGGCATCGAGCGCGAGCCGCGCTACACATGGTGGCGCGAGGACGGCACCGGCGGCGAACTGGTCCGCTCGAGGACATTGCCCGGAGTCGGTATCGTCCGCACGCCGGTCTATCTCGGCGCGACCGCCGCGACGCTGGGCCTTACCAGACCCGCAGCCGACGAGACTCGCTTCAAGGTCGATTACGACGTTCCCGGGGCGGACTATTTCGCCTTCTGGCCCAAGCCGATGGACAAGTTCGGCCCGACCTTCACGACCGCACCGCTAGCCAGCGACGCGCGCATTCTCGGCTATCCCGTCGCGCGTATCCGCGTCGCGATCGACAAGCCCGATGCGGTGCTGTTCGCCTATGTCGAAGACGTTGCGCCGGATGGCCAGGCGACGGTGATCGCGCATGGTCGTCTGGACGCCGCGCATCGCAAGCTGTCGCGTCCGCCCTATGCCCGGCTCGACCTGCCCTATCACTCGGGATTGCAGGCCGACGTCGCACCCATGACGCCGGAGATCCCCGCGACGCTCGCGTTCAGCCTGTCGCCCCGCGCCTACACCTTCCAGCGCGGCCACCGCATCCGGGTGACCCTGGCGGGTGCCGATCCGCGCCAGCGCAATCTCGCGCAGATCCGTCAGACGCCGCCGCCCGAGTTTCGCATCCTGACCGGCGGGCCGGAAGGGTCGCGCGTCGACCTGCCGTTCACGACCACAGCAACATTCCAATGAACACAAAAGATTTTGGGGGAGATCGTATGACAGGGATACGCACAGCGGCGCTGGTATCGACCGCGCTGATGACGCTGATCATCGCACAGCCTGCTTTCGCGCAGGCGAGACCGGCCGATCCGGAACCAGCGCCTGCAAATCCGCCGGAAGCCGGTCCGGTGAGGGTCACGAGCGACGACGTCAACGCCGACATCATCGTCACTGGTAGCCGCGTCCGCGGTGCAGCGCCGGTCGGCTCTACGGTGATATCCCTTGGACGCGAGGATGCCGTGGCGGGTGGCGCGGTCACCACCGACCGCCTGATCAAGCAGATCCCGCAGGTGTTCGATCTGGGCGTCAGCGAGAACTCGCGTGGCCAGTCCGGCGGCAGCGGCAACGTCACCTACGGCAATAGCGTCAATCTACGCGGTATCGGCCCCTATGCGACGTTGATCCTGGTAGACGGCCACCGCGTCGTGAACAACAGCCGCGCGGTCGACCCGTCGATCATCCCGACGCTCGGCCTCGAACGGGTCGAGGTCATCGCCGACGGCGCCTCGGCGATCTACGGCTCCGACGCCGTCGCGGGCGTGGTCAACCTCATCCCGCGCCGCTCGCTCGATGGCGTCGAGGCATCGGCGCGATACGGCACCGCCGACGATTTTCATCAATGGCAGACGGGCCTCGCCGTCGGTCATAAATGGAGCCAGGGCCAGCTCATGGTCGCCTTCGAGCATACCTATCGCTCGGCGTTGAGCGGCAACGATCGCAACTATTTCCGCTCGAACCAGACCGCGTTCGGCGGCAACGACTACAGCGTCACGCGCTGCTCGCCCGGCACCATCACGGCGGGGGGCACCTCCTACGCCATTCCCTCGGGCGGCGTCACACAGGCGACGGCCGGGGCGCTGGTCGCGGGCACGTCCAACCGCTGCGACGATATCACCAACCAGGATCTGTTCCCCGAGCAGACCTATGATTCCGCCAACATGACGTTCACGCAGGATGTGGGCAGCCGCGTCACGGTCTTCGCCGACGGATTCTACTCGTACCGCAAGTTCCTGCGCACTGCCGGGGACAGCACGGCGACACTGACCGTACCGCAGACCAACGCCTTCTTCGTCCGTCCCGCGGGCTTCACCGGCAGCAGCTACGCGATAGGCTACAACTTCAGGGATATCCTGCCGCGCAACATGAATCCGGGCCGTGCCGAGAACTGGCAGATTTCCCCAGGCGTGCGCGTGAAACTGTTCGGCGATTTCCAGTTCGAGGGCATCTACAGCTATGGCCGGAGCAACGATCAGTCGAACACCTTTACCGGGCTGACCGCCGCCAACCTCAACGCTGCGCTGGCCAGCAGCAACCCCGCCACTGCGTTCGATCCTTACGGGCTCGGTCGAACGTCCGCCGCGACCTTGCAGGCGATCAATAACAGCGTGTTCCTGGCGCCGACGCTCAGCCGCTTCACCGGCTACGAAGCGCGACTGAACGGCAGTCTGTTCGCGCTGCCCGGCGGCGACGTGAAGCTTGCCGCGGGCTACGAGGGCCAGGAGATAAAGGTCAACCTCGGCAATGCACGCGGCCAGATCGGGACACCGATCGTCTATCGCCACTTCGGTCGGCGCGTGGATTCGGTCTATGGCGAATTGCTGGTCCCGATCTTCGGGTCTGCCAACGCCATTCCCGGTTTCCAGCGGCTCGAGTTCGACGCGGCCGTGCGCTACGACAAGTACAGCGACTCCGGCAACACGACCAATCCGAAGTTCGGCGTCAATTGGTCGCCCCTGAAGAGATTGGTACTGCGCGGCAGCTACGGCACCTCGTTCCGCGCGCCGCTGATCACGCAAATCTACGGCAATTCGAACAGCCTGTTCACGCAGACCTACCAGAACCCGGCTGGCCCTCCGATCGTCGGCGTCGCCTTGTCTGGTCCCAACCTCAATCTCGGACCGGAGACCGCGACGACCTGGTCGCTCGGCGCCGACTGGGATGTCCTCCCACGGCTGAAGCTGAGTGCGACCTATTTTAACGTCAATTACCGCAATCAGGTCGACGCTTACCTGTCCGACCTGGCGATCCTCTCCCGCGAAGCGCAGTTTACGGGAACCGGCATCATCCTTCGCGGTGCGGACGCCGCAGCGCGTGTCGCGCAGTTGATCGCCTCTGGCGTCGCCGTGGTGGGCGTACCGCCGTCGCCGGTCACGCTGTTCGTCGATGGCCGCAACAACAATCTCGGCAAATCGCAGACCGAAGGTATCGACTTTACGGCGAACTACACCTTACCAACCGCCACCCTGGGTACGTTCCTGCTTAACGCGAACGGCACCTACCTGACTCGCTACGAGGTCTCGGTGACGCCGGCGGGGACGCCGGTCGACCGCCGCAACACGATCTTCTTCCCGCTGAAGTTCAAAGCGCGCGGCAGCTTGGCCTGGGACCTCGATCCGATCCGCGTACAGGCGACGATCACGCATGTCGGCGGCTACACCAACAACGCGATCACGCCGAACGAGACCGTCAAGAGCTACAACCCGGTTGACTTCAGCATCGCGTGGAAGCTCGGCGGAAGCAACGCCAGCGGCATCCTGGGCGGTCTTACCCTCGGCGCGGAAGTGCGCAACGCGTTCGATATCGATCCGCCCTATGTCAACATCGCGCCATCGGGCAACGGCAGCGGCGGCTACGACGCCTCGGCGGCCAGCCCAATCGGCCGTGAAATCGCGGTCTCGCTACGCGCGCAATTCTGACAATCGAGCCGGCGGCGAACCGCCGCCGGCTCGGCGTTGGCCAGCACAGATCGACACCACGACCGGCCTCGGTTGCATCGACCTGTGCGCTGCGATGGCCGGCCGGACACGATCCAATGCTCAGCACCGAACGAGTACCGCTGACAGCGAGTGTGAAGCGCGACAGGGCCCATTTAGGGCTCGGTAGCCGGTTCGGCGCCATTTGCGAGGACGAGACGTCCCGCTGCCCACCCGTCCTACCCATTCGACTGATGCATTTGGTCGAACGGCGCCTGCGCCGACGGTCGACCCTCAGTTCGACATGAGCCGCGTCAGGTCGGGATCGACCTTGCATTCGTAGGACGTTTCCCGATCCGTCGGACCAATGCCGTCGTAGCGCGCCGCCTGGGGGAACGGGCATAGCGGCCGCGTGAACCGGACCGTGCCGGCGTCCAGCTTGGCTGCAATGAGGCGGTCGGGTGCCCTACCCCGTTCGACCCAGCGGATCAGCGACCACACCACATCGCCTGCGGGATCGGTGGACTCGCCCGGGTGGCCGGATCCGCCGAACGCATCGGCACCGGGCCCGCCGGCGCAATGATACATGCCCGGCACCATGAACAGGCGCACCGAATCGCGAAGCCGGGCGATGCCGCCCTGCGCGCGCGCGAGATCGCGGTAATAGCGAAGCGTCGGTCCGGCGTTGGTCGAGGGATCGGCCCAACCCTGATAGAGGATCGCCTTGCCGCCGGCGCGCAGGAAGGGTGAGATCGCCGTCTTGTCCGCCCGCAACTCGGGCATGGCGCGGTTGGCGGCGGCCAGATCGGCCGTGCGCCGGAAACGGTCTTCGTTCCAGTCGGGGTCCGCGTGGACGCCGTCCGCCCACATCGCGCGAAGTAGCGGCGATGGTGGCCCCGGCCGGGTCCGCACTCCGGGATAGAGTCCCCAGTCCATCGCCCTGCCCCGTTCGTCGGGCATCGGCTTCACGATCGTCTCGAGCATCGCCAGTTTCGGAGCGGACAGGCAGTCTGTCGCCTGCCCGGGCCGACACGCCAGAGTCGCGATAGCGAACCGGCATTGCAGCGGGTTCGCGACGATGCCGTCGGCGACGCCGTCCTTGGCGTCGCACGCCGCCGTCGCGCGGCGTTCGTACAGCGCCCAGTCGCCATCGCGGAGCGCGCCTGCGGGGTCGTGCTTCTGTAGCAGCGCGCCCCACATCATGCGCACCGACTGGAGCGGCATATACGGCCCGGGCGCACCGGCGATCACCCCGTCATAGTCGCCGGGATAGTTCTGCATTTCCTTCAGCGCCTGGCGTCCACCGCCCGAACAGCCCAGGAAATAGCTCTTGGCGACATCGCGGCGATAGTAGCGCCGCGCGATCGCCTTGGCCGCCCGCGCGGTGAGATGCGTCGCGCGATGTTCGTAGTCGACGCGCGCCTTGGCGTCCGCCATCCAGCGCGCCTGCGTGCTCTTGTGGCCGCCGTCGGTGGTCACGGTCGCAAACCCTTGCGCGACACGGCGGCTCATATCTGCATAGTTGAACACCCCGGCATCGCCGCCGACGCCCGCCCCCAGCAGCCGCCCGTTCCAGTCGATCGGTAGCCAGAGTTCGAAGCCGATATCGCCCCCGATCGTCCCCTCGACGCGGCAGAGCGGAACGCGCACCGGGACCGGCTGATAATGGCCCGTCGTGACCGGGCTCCATGCCGGCGCCGGGGTGATTGTCGTCGCCCGGACAACGCTCACGCCGGCTGGCATCGGTCCGGCAAGCGCGGCGCATGCCGCGGCAGCCGCGGCAGCAAGCATCAGAACTTCACCTGCGCGGTCACCGATATGATGCGCGGCACGGGGTTGGCGGACTGTGGATCATAGCCGTTGGTGGTGTCGACGAAGGGCGGTGTCTCGTCGAACAGGTTGCGCACGTCGCCAGTCAGGGTCAGGTGGTCGTTGAAGGCATAGCCGACCGACAAGTCGAACGTGTCGTAGTTGCCGACCGCCTGGACCGGCGCGACCGTGTTGTTGTCATAGCCGGACAGGTGATTCCACGTGAACCGAGACCGCAGACCGCCCCACAACAGCCCGACATCGGCCTGGGTGCGGAATTTCTGCGGAAAGCCGAACGTGTCGAGCACGTCGATCAGCCCCGAACCGGGCACCGCCTCGAACCGATAGTCGAGGACATAGGTGCCCTGGATCCCCGCATCGAGCTTCGCATCGCCTAGGCTCCAGTCGTAGGTCAGCCCGAAATCGAGCCCGCGCAGCAGCGTCGTCCCGAGGTTCTGGCGTCGGCCGTCGGCGATGAAGGTGACCTGCGACTGATCGATCGCGCTGTTGATCGGCAGGCCGGAACCGACCAGTGCGGCGATCGTGGCGGCACTGGGATTGAGCTGGACGAAATCGGCGTAGAGCGGATTGGTGAGCAGACCCGCCGTGCCGCGCAACGCCTGGATCTGGTCGGTGTAGTCGATCCGGAAATACGTCACGCTGGCGCGCAGGCCGGGCACGTCGAGCGGTGCGGCCTCGATGCCGAACGACCAGGTCTTTGCCGTCTCGGGCTTGAGCCCCGGATTGCCGCCCGCAAGGCCGATGCCAATCTGATTGCCGGCGATCCCCGGCAGCGTATCGAAGTACAGCCCGGCACCGCCGGCGACGGTCGATACCTCGGTGAACGTGGGCGCACGGAACGACGTGCCATAGCTGCCGCGCAGCGACAGGCCCGGGAACGGCTTGTACGTCACACCGATCTTGGGATTGGTGGTGCTGCCGAAATCGCTGTAATGTTCGTAGCGCAGCGCCAGCGACAGCGACAGTTGCTCGATTCCGGCCGATGCGTTGGCCGCGCCAACCACCGGTACGAACAATTCGCCGAACGCAGCGGAGACGGTACGGCTACCGTCGTCGTTGACGCTGACCGGCGTCGCCGCCTGGCCGGTCAGCAGATCGCTGAACGTGTATTCGACGCGGCGTTCGCCGCCGATCGCGATGCGGACGTTGCCGCCGGGCAGCGCGAACAGCGAACCGTCGGCCTGCGCGTTGATCACGTCGAGCCGGGTGCGGCCCGTGATGACGAACAGGTTGTCGGTGATGCGGTCGATCGTCGCGCGGTTGTTGGGCCCGCCGAACAGGTTGAGCGCGGTCTCGGTGTTGGTGTCGGCCAGCGCCGCGGCGAGTGCGGCGGCATTCACCCCCGAATAGCGGCGATCCGCGACCTCCTCCGATTCGCCGTGCGCGTAATAGACCGTGCCCTTGAAGTCGCCGAACAGCGCTGCCTCCACCCCGCCCGACACGTTCCATGAGTCAGCCCGGTAGGGATTATATTGCAGGCCGATGGTGGGAACGAGCGAATAGGCAACCTGAACCGAGGTCGCGCCCGCGACCGGGCTGACGAAGAACGGGTTGGTGTTGCGGACCGTCGCGTTGATCGTCGGATTGATCGCCAGCTCGCCCTGGCGACGCGAATAGAAGCCGTCGCCGAAGACGCGGATGTTCTCGGTAATGTCCTGGCTGAACGCGCCGACCACGCTGTAGCGTTCCTGCTCGGCGATGACCGGATCGAGCCCGCCGTAGAAGCAGCGATTGGCCGTGCCGCGGACCAGCGATCCGACGTTCGACGCCGTGACGCCGCCTGTCGGGATGGCATAAGTGCCCCCGCCGACGGTGATCGTGCCGGGGTCGCAATTGGTGACGCGCAGGTCGCGCCCGCCGCGGTCGCGGTTGTCGTTCTGGTAGAAATCGAGGTCGCTGCCGAACAGCGGCGAGTTGTGCGTATATTCGCCCGACAGCATCGCATAGCCGGTGTCCCAGCGCTTGCCTGCGATCAGCGCCGCCTGCTTCTCGTCATAGTTGCTGTCGGTGAAGCCGTAGCGCGCGCGTCCCTCGATGCCGTCGAAATCCTTGCGCAGGATGAAGTTGACGACGCCGGCGATCGCATCGGACCCGTAGATCGCCGACGCTCCGTCGGCGACGACCTCGACGCGGCTGAGCGCGATCGATGGCAGGACCGACGGATCGGTGAACTGGCCCTGCGTTCCCTGCGGCGGAAAGCGGCGACCGTCATAGAGCAGCAAGGTGGCATTCGTGCTGAGACCGCGCAGGTTGATACCGGCGCCACGCGTCGCGTTGGCTGCGCCGTTCTGCGACGATCCGCCGGCGCGGTTGGCACCGAGCGAGACGACCTGCGGCACGCGGCGCAGGAGGTCGTTGGTCGAGGTCACGGGCTCCTGCGCGATCTTCGCCTGGTCGATCGCGATGACGTTCGAGCCGACCGGTGCGATGCCGCGGATCCGGCTGCCGGTGACAATGATGTCCTGTGTCGCCTTATCGTCGGGCAGGCCCTGTTCGGCAGGTCCGGCGATCGCCGGCTCGCTCGCGGGCACGTCCTGCGCGGTCTGCGCCAGCGCCGGGTGCGCCAGTCCCATGGCAAGTGCGCCAAGTCCTGCTTTGGCCAGCCAGCCGGCACGGCACGCATGGGTATCCGTCATTTTCTCTCTCCCTAGTTTCGCCTGCCGCTTGATGTCGCGGCTTGGCGCAATGCTATTGGTCAGACAGTCTCGGCGCGGGCCGGAACGACGCGGCGCGAAAAGCGCGGCGCCAGCGACAGCAGGACGATGGCACCGATCAGGATCGCGGCGCCGACCAGTTCGGCCGGGCGCGGCATCGGCAGCCCCCAGAACAGAGCGAGCAGAACCGCACCGCCGACGCCGGCGACCAGGCTGGCGGCACGCTCCAGCGGCACGCAATAGGCGTTCTCGCGCGCGTCGAGCAGGATGATGATCGCAAAGACCGAGATGACGGTCAGCGTCAGGCCGATCGCGAACAGCGGCACGATGACCGGATCGCTCCATACCGAGACGAAGCCCCAGCCCAGCGCACCCGATTGCGAACCGATGCCGGACGCCGAGATCGCGGCGAGCACTGCCACCGACAGCGGCAGCGCGATGACCTTTTCCTCGACGAAGTAGCGCCGCACCGATGCGGGTTCGCCGGTCTTCGAGACCTTGGTCATCACGGCCAGGCGGAGGAAATAGCCGGCGGTGTAGAGCACGACCGTGAGGATCGCGAGCGGCGGCAGGTCGAAGCCGCCGCGATCGAACAGCGTGATGATCAGCGCGACCAGCACCATCGCCAGCGCGACCCAGCTCCACCAGCGCACCTTGCGCCCGAACATCAGGTCGACCAGCGGCGCGATCAGCAGGATGTCGCCGCGCATCAGCAGCTGGATGAACGGGATCGAGACGCCTTGGAAGGTGAAGGACAAGGGCACGGTGAACAGCACCAGCGCCGTCCCGAGACCCGAAAGCAGCGTGTATTTCGTCGGCACCGGCACCCGTGCGCCGGCGATGCGGACGGCATTGGCGTCGCGATGCCAGCCCGACGCCCAGATGAAAACATAGGTCAGTACGGTGCTGATGATCAGCGAGGCGGGCAGCGTCTCCAGTCCCGTCAGCGGACGTCCCAGGCCTGCATGCGGCATGCTCGTCACCAGCTTGGTGATGATCACGTTCGGCAGATACGCCAGGAAGTAGAGAAGGACATAGCCCTCTAGCGGAAAGCGCTCCCAGCGGTTCATGCCGCCTCTGCCAGTTCGACCATGTCGCTGGTGACTGTATAGCGCGCGTTGAGCCCGGCCTCTGCGGTGATCGCGGTCATGTAGTCGACGATCTCGGCATGCCGCGCGCTGCCGGGCGCTGCCAGCCGCGGCACGGCGTCGGTATCGATGTAGAGCGGCAGCAATCCGGCGCGGACGATCTTGCCGCCGGCGATCTCCAGCCGGGCGGCCATCGACAGGCGCGACGCGGCGGGGAAGTTGTACAGACTGTCGAAATCCGGCTCCCATTCCTCCGCCAGGACCCGGATCTCGTTGAAGCTCTTCGACGCTGCGTGCGCCGGATCCATCCGCAGATCGGTCGCGAAATTGCACAGCGAGTAAAAGACGGGCTTGCCGTCGATGATCTCGCATCCCTTCAGAATATGCGCGTGACCGCCGAGGATGGCGTCGGCCCCCGCGGCGATCGCCGCACGCGCGACGTCGCGCTGATAGTCGGCGATCGTCGCACGGACAAAGTGGATGCCCCAATGCTGCGAGACGATCACGACGTCGGCATGGGCCTTTGCCGCGCGAATATCGGCCTCCATCGCCGCCAGATCGTCGCGGTGCGGATAGGTATGAACCCGCGCAGGCGTGCCGGGCTGGTCGTGTTCGACCTGTTCATAGACTGTGAAGGCGCGCATCGGCGCACATCCGGGCCGACGCTCGTCGGCCCAATAGGCTTGAGGCAGGATGCTGCAATAGGCGAGCACCGCGACCTTCGTACCGTCGGCGAGCGTGAACAGTGCCGGTCTGCGGGCCGCGCGGATATCGGCTCCGGCGCCGACCGTCTGCACGCCAGCGGCGTGGAGATGCGCTTGCGTCTCGAAGAACGCGTTGTTCCCCCAGTCGAGCACGTGGTTGCCCGCGAGCGAGACGATGTCGAAGCCGGCGCGACCGAGCGCCGCGGCGCCGTCGGGGCGCGCGAGGACGGCGTGGCGCGCCTGTGGCAGGCGCACGCCGCGCTCGGCGAAGCTCGTTTCGATCTGGCCGAAGGTGATGTCCGCCGCGGTCAATATGTCGCGCGTGGCGGCGAAGCTCTCGTCATAGACGTCGCGGTCCATCGCCAGGTCGCCGACGGCCAGGAAGACATGGCTCATGCCGGGGCCCCGAACGCGATCGGCGCGGTCAGTGCGCCGATCTCGGGAAAGCGGGTCGGGCGAGGCTCGGCCGTGAGCGTGAAGTGCGGCGCCGCCGCGAGGAGTTCCTCGACGGCGACGACCAGTTCGAGCTTGGCCAGGCCGGCGCCGATGCAGGTATGCGGACCGCGCCCGAAGGCCAGCGAATCCTTCATGTTGGGACGATCGATCCGGAAGCTGTCGGGATCGTCGAAAACGTCGGCGTCGCGGTTGGCGGACGCGTAGACCAGCGCGATCGGCTCGCCCGCCGGGATCGGGCACCCGCGGACGACAACGTCCTTAACCGCGGTGCGAGCGAACCCGCGATACGGCGTGTAGAGGCGCAGGAACTCGTCGACCGCCGCCGGGATCAGCGACGGGTCGGCGCGCAATGCGGATTGCAGCACCGGATCGCGGCTGAGATGGACCGCGATCGAGCCGAGCAGCACGCTCGGCGCGATGATGCCGACCACCAGCACCTGGCGGATCGTCCCGACGATCAGTTCCTCGGGCAAGGGCTCGCCGTCGACGCGCACGGCGAGCAAGGCACTGGTCGCATCCTCGTCCTCCGCCATCGGATTGGCGCGGCGGTCCGCGACGATTGCGCGGGCCATGTCGTACAGCACCAGGCTGGATTCCTTGGTCGCGTCCATGTCGGCGAACTGGACGGCGATATTGTAGCGCTGGCCGACCGTGGTCAGTTCGGTGACCGCGTCCGCCGACAGGTTCATCCAGTGCGCGAAGGTGGCGATGGGCATATGCGCGCCATAGTCGGCGACAACGTCACCGCCGCCGGCATCGCGCATCGTGGCGAGAAGATCACGACAGATCATCCGGATCACCGGCTCGAGCCGAGCAATTCGGCGCTCGGTGAACAACGGTGCGAGCGCACGCCTATAGGGCGTGTGCTCGGGCGGATCGAGATGCAGCGGCGGCCGGCGCCCAGTAAACGCGACCTTCGGGATGACGTTCTGCTTGGATGTAATGAACGTCTGCCAGTCGCTTGCCGCCTCGGCGACGTCGGCGTGCTTCATCAAAGCCCAGAACCCGCCCCAGGCGTCGCTGTGCGCAACCGGACATTCGGCACGAAGCCGCGCATAATCGGCGTTCGCGCTGTCGAAAGTCTCCGGCGCGAGGGGATTAAAGTCATGTGTCATAACAATTCAAATAGCAGTCCATGTAAGCGCTTGCAACGGGATTTTTGCATGTGGGCATGGGTTGGGTCATAGGGTCGCCTATGATCACCCGCGCCCCCCGCCTGGACGACGTTGCCGCACACGCCGGCGTCTCGGCCGCCACGGTGTCGCGGTTCCTCAACAATCCGGCAGTGGTCGCAGAGGCGACCGCTGTGCGCATCCGTGCCGCGATCCTGGCCGTGAACTACGTTCCCAATCTCAATGCCGGTGCCCTCGCCGGAAGCCGGTCGCGGTTGATCGCCGCGCTCGTGCCGGACATCGCGGCATCGATCTTCAACGACACCGTCGAAGCGATGATCGAGGAACTGGCGAGCGACGGCAACAGCGTGGTGCTGGCGCTGACCGGACCCGACAATCACCGGCTGCATGCCGAAATCAACATGGCGCTGGCGCGGCGCGTCGATGCGATCATTCTGACCGGGATTGTGTCCGATGCCGCGACGCGCGCACGATTGCGGGCGAACCCGGTCACGGTGATCGAGACCTGGGGCCTGCCCGAGGATCCCATCGACGTCGCGGTCGGCTTCTCGCACCACGCGGCGGGGGTGGAAATGGCCCGGTTCCTGCGCGGCCGCGGGTATCGCCGGCCCCATCTCGTGGTCCCGATGTCGTCGCGCTCGGAGCGTCGCGCCAACGGGTTTGCAGAGCGCTGGGTTCACGATGGCGGGACCGAACCGACCCGACTCGACGTCAACGTGCCGAGCCATTTCGGCCAGGGCCGGCTGAGCTATCGCGCGCTCGCCGATCTGGCCGAACAGCCCGACGTCGTCGTGTGCGGATCGGACTGGATCGCGCAGGGGCTGATCGTTGAGGCTCAGGCGGCGGGCATCCGTGTGCCCGACCAGCTGGCGGTAACGGGGTTCGGCAATCTCCGGATGGCGGGCGACATGCGCCCGACGATCACGTCGGTCGACATCGATGGGGCGCGGATCGCGCGCGAGGTACTCCGCGTGCTGCGCGCACGGGCCGCAAACGAGCCGATCGAGACCCGAATTGATGTCGGGTTTCGCGTGATTGCCCGGGAGAGCGCATGAAAACTCTTGCATAGTCGGCAGAATACGAAATAGCTTTCCTCTATAACAAAAATGGGAGAGTGAGATGCGGAGCGGATTGATCTTGTCGCTGGCGCTCGGCACCGCCGCGATCGCCTCGGCCCAGCAGACCCCGCTAGGCGAGGCTGCTGGTGATCATGCGACGCTCCGCGCCGCTGCGAACATACGACCGGATTCGCGTGGCACCGGCCCCTACCCCGCCGTCAGGCAGGTCGACGCCACGCTTGCCGCGCATGTCCTGTATCGTCCTGCCGATCTCGCGGCGCTCGGCGGGCGCAAGCTCGGCGTTCTGGTATGGGGCAATGGCGGTTGCAGCGCCGACGGCGCCAGCGCGCGCTTTCATCTCGCCGAGATCGCCTCGTACGGCTATCTGGCGATTGCGCCGGGCAAGGTGTTGAGCGGACCGGGGGCCCCGGCCGTCCCGCCTCCGCCCCGCGACACCGCTCCCCGGAAACTTGCGGTCGAGACCAGCGCCGACGATGTTCGCGCCGGTATCACTTGGGCGCTGTCGGAAAACCAGCGCAAGGGAAGCCCTTATTACCAGCGGATCGACCCGCGATTGGTCGCGGTGGCCGGGCATAGCTGCGGCGGGCTCCAGGCCTTGCAAGTCGCCGGCGACCCGCGGGTCCATGCGGTGATCGTCCACAACAGCGGCGTGTTCACCGACGGCAGCAATCCGATTGCCGGCATGGCGGTCGACAAGTCGCTGCTCAGGACCCTTCACACGCCGGTGCTCTACGTTCTGGGGGGCACCGGCGACATCGCCTATCCCAACGGCACGGACGACTTCCGCAAGATCGATCACGTTCCGGCCATGCTGCTTAACCTGCCGGTGGGTCATGGCGGCACGTTCCTCGACGCGAACGGCGGACGCGTCGCGCGCGTCGCTGTCAGCTGGCTCGAGTGGCAGCTGCGGGGCGACAAGACGGCAGCCCGGCTGTTCACCGGCAAGGATTGCGGGCTGTGCACCGACGCCCAGTGGACGGTCGAGCGACGCGGGATCGACTAGCCGTAGTAGACGCTATTTGCACACTCCTCCACGTACGCAGGGCCGTAGCATGGGCGGCGGCGTGTAGGACACGAACGCCGTCGGCGCCGGTTCCCAACGCCCTCGGGCCAGCCGTGCGTCGAGATAGCGGATGGACGCCAGCGTCGTTGCCGGCGTGAAGGTGCAATGGCCGGCCCCGCGGACATAGGCGCTCTTGACGTCGCGGCCGCGCGCGGCCTCGGCATAGCCGCGCTGCATCGACGGCGAAGTTAGGCCGTCGCCGATCATCTGCACAGCGAGCAGCGGGACTTTGGGGCGGGCATCGGGCGTGTAGTGCCGCATCATATACTCCACCGCACCCGGCGTGGCGGCAACGCGCGCGCCGCGTTCGAGCCGCGTGATATCCGCATCCAGATCAAGCCCGGCCTTGCGGTACAGTGCCTCGATCAACGGCCGGCGGCCCGATCGGGCCAGTTGCGCGCGATAGTCGACCGCGGTGTTCCATGAGAAGACGCCGCCCGCGCGGCGCTCCTGGTCCTGCCGCGGCAGAAATATGCCCCGCGCGAAGCTGCGCGCAATCTCGCCGGCCTGCGCGTCATAGTCGGCTGCGGAGGGCTCGGACGTGTCGACGCTGGTCCATCCGGGAATACCACCCAAGACGCCGGCGAGGACGGTACGGGCACGCCCCCCAACCGTCTCCCCGGCCTTAGCGACGGCATCAGCGACGCGCTTCGAATTAGCGCGATCGTCGTCGACGTTGACCAGCTGGATGCCGTCATCCGGTGCAACAAGGGTACGGAAGGCGTAGGCGCCGTCGAGCGCCATGTTCATCATACCCACCGCGCCACCGATCGATGCGCACATCGGCAGCGCGCCATCGATCGCCGGGTCGGACTGCTCGGCCAGCGCCGTGGTCACGAGACCGCCCATCGAATGACCCCATGCGATCACGCGCTTTGGCTTACCGTGCGCGGCAGAGAAAGCGGCGATGGTTGCACGTTGCGCCAGTACCGCTTCCTCGATCGCCCACCCCCCGCTTCCATAATTGGACGCCGCCAAGGCATAGCCGGATTTGAGCAAGAGTTGACGGACGGTCTCTGGCGCAACCTCGGGTACTCCCGCGGTCTGGGAATAGCCGCGGCTGTAGAGCAGAAGCACGCCATTCCACCGGACGGGCATGGCGACCGCCCACCGCGCACCACCTGATAATATGTTCACGTTGGCGGCTCGTTGCGCGGACTGCTGCGCCACCGACACGGTCGGGGCAAGGGCAGCCGCGAGGGCAACCGAGAGAGCCAGAGTGCGCATCGTTATATTCAGCTCCCATTTTTCCCTTGCATCAACGATAGTTTAGATGAAAGCGATTGCATATAATGTTTTGCGATAAAACAATATCCGCGCGGATTGCCGATCACGTTGCTGGGTTGGAGGTCTCTCACCTCGACCCGTCGACCCAACACGCCACCCGTCGCGCGCTGCTTGATGCGCTCGGCGTGATGCTTGCTGCGAGCGGGATCACAAGCGATCCGGTCCCGTACCGGACAGTCGCGCTGGCGCATCGCGGTGGTCGGTCGCGGATCCTCGGCACGGAGTTTACCGCCGGCCCAACGGCCGCGGCGCTCGCCAATGCTGCGCTGGCGCATGCCCTCGACTACGGCGACACCTTCGATCCCGGGCCGGCGCATCCCAATGCCGCGTTGGTCCCCGCGCTGCTCGCCCTTGCGGATGCGGACCCGTCGATCGACGCCGCGCGGTTCCTAACCGCAATGACGGCAGGCAGTGATCTGGCCTGCCGGCTGTCACTCGCACCGGCGCGCGCTTATGAGGATGGCGGGTGGTATCCGCCGCCTTTGGTTGGCCTCGTCGCTGCCGCGGCGGCGTGCGCTAAGCTGTTAGGTCTGGATGCCGACGGGATCCGTCATGCGATCGGTCTAGCGATGCTGCAGGGCAGCTTTCCGGGCGAGATCAAATATGATGCAACGTCACCCCTGCGTGGCGTGCGCGAGGCGTTCGCGGCGCGCGGCGCGGTCGAGGCCGCGTTGCTGGCGCAGGCTGGCGCAAGGGCCTTTGCCACACCGCTGGAAGGGCGCGCAGGCTTCTTTGCCGTGTACGGTGGCGGTCCGGCTCGGGCTGTGCTCACTGCCGACCTCGGCGTACGCTTCCTTGGCGACGCGGTGAGTTTCAAGCCATGGCCGTGTTGCCGCGGCACGCATGCCTATATCGAAGCCGCGCTCGCCTTGCGCGACCGCTGCAACTGGCACGAGATCG
The DNA here is from genome assembly GCF_001422525.1 of Sphingomonas sp. Leaf30. Taxonomy (NCBI): domain Bacteria; kingdom Pseudomonadati; phylum Pseudomonadota; class Alphaproteobacteria; order Sphingomonadales; family Sphingomonadaceae; genus Sphingomonas; species Sphingomonas sp. Leaf30. The sequence continues at coordinate 65,214 of NZ_LMKZ01000012.1, forward strand.
ACGGCGTCACCGCCGAAATCGGGCCTATCCAGTCCATGCTTATCCGGCCCCAGTCCGACAAGGCCGTGCCAAAGAGCGCGATAGACGCGAAGTTCAGCATTCCGTTCACGACCGCGTGGGCCCTTGTCCATGGCAGCGTATCTCTCGATTCATTCGATGATCAGGCGCGCGCCGATGGCGAGGTAATAGGCTTGGCGAAGCGCATCACGGAATATCGCAACCCCAACTGGGGCCGGGAGCATGCCGCCAGCGGTTCCCTTGTCGTCACGATGCCCTCGGGCGCGCGGCTCGATCATGCCGTAGCGCATGCGATCGGGCATCCGGGCAATCCGCTGTCTGACGACGTGCTTACGGAAAAGTTCGTCACCTGCGCGGCGCGGGCGGATATGCCGATCGCGGCACACCGCGCGCGCACCATGGCAGCGCAAATTCTTGGATTTGGCGGCCGGTCCTCAGCGTCGGCGCTGCTGCGTCCGGCGTGAACAGACGCTTGACGCCGTCGCTGTCCCCCGCTTCAATCTTAGTGCGGGCGAGCGAGACACGAACGGGGGAATCCCTCTGTTGTCGCTACGGCGCTGTCGGACGCCCTCCTGACGTGGTTTCACCCGCAGCTTCCGGGCCCCCTGTCCATGCCATAAAACTCTCCGGGTAAGGCGGTTATCAGCCTCTGACCTTCGACAGCACACGTGCGGCTCCATTGCTCCTGGCGGCAAGCTTGGGTCCGTAGCGCAACGCGCTCGACGACGAAGACCAGCGCAGTGCTTGGGCAATGCCAACGCTGTCCTCGCCGGCCGCAAACTAATACTGCGTGAGTCCTACGCGTAGCGAGTGACTCAACAGCGCCCGCGCTGCTTCTTCAACCTTGCCGATCGGCATCTCGACCAGGCCCTGATCGAATGAACTCAACGCTACGCGCCGATAGATCCCGTTGACGCCCTGACGACTAAGCGACGCCTTACCAACGGTATAGACCGTCCGCGCCGGTTCGGCCTTCTTGCCCTTGAGCTACTCTTGCCAGTGTCGCGTGTGCCCCGGGATCGCCTCATACGCCATCGGCGGGACCGCGGCGCGCAAACGGCGACGATCGACTCCAATGCGGCAGAAGACCGGCCTCTCGGTGATGGCACTCGCAACCAGCCAAGCGCCGACCCGGCGCATTGTGTCGGCAGATAGCCAGCCCCAGGCCCCCTGCCCTTCCTGATCGGTCTTGGACGACGGAATGAACAACAGTGCCGAACCATCGCTGTGCGGATCGATGTGCGCGACGGTGAACGCGACGAGCTCGCTGACCCGCAATCCCGCGTCATAGCCGAGCGACAGCAGTGCGGCATTGCGCAAGCCCTGTAAATTGCCGCCGCAGCCGCCGAGCAGCGCGGTCAACGTGAACCCCTTAGTATGGGGATCTAGCGAGGCCCCGAAGCGTAATGGGGCCTCCTGGCGTTGAGCAGCGCCACGACGCCGGCGGAGGCCCTTGAGCGCGGCACGGACCATGACGTGGCTGGTCGGCGCATGCCCCCTCTCCTGCAGACCTGACAGGCCGTGCGCGGTGGCAAGACTGGCAACCCGCCGGGCGAACGTCGAGCAGGTCGCGGGTGGAGCGTGCCAGTCGGTCGAGCCGCGTCACCGCCACCGTGTCTTAGTCGCGCAGTTGCTCGATCATCTTGACTAGCTCAAGCCGGTCACACTTTACGCCTGAGGTCTTCCACTCGAAAGTCCGCTTGCATCCGGCCTCTTTCAATGCGGCACGTTGCAGGCGGAGATCCTGGTCGTCGGTGGACACCCGGGCGTAGCCAATCAGGCTGTCGCATAATTGTATTTAAACGAAGATATTATGCAACAGACTTTTGCGACATGAGTGCACGAGGGCACAATTGCGTTGAAAGCGATGTCGCGAGACTTAGCATATTTGCGACACGAGGGCGCCGAGCTTTGGGGATCTGCCGCATGCATGCCATTGGTGGTACGATGATCGTATGCTGAAAATACGGATGAAGCGGGACGCGGAGCAGAACGCGGGCGCGATGAAGCGTCTCACGCAGATCGAGATGTCGATCATAGAACTCGGAAACGAGGACCTACTCGATCTTGCCGACATTTTTAGGGGGAAGCCCAAGACGGCTATCGCGCAGTATGCCTTCGCTGAGATGGCCCGGCGCAAAATCAGCCTTTAAGCCGCCTGGACAATCCGGCCGGTATGACGGCTTTCGCCCATTTTCCGACATTCCGATCTAATCTATCACCTCTCGTATGGTACGAACTCAAAGATGCGTCACCGCAATCACAACGGCTTGGTTGATCCTATCAAGCGTGGCCTTGGACGCCCGACTTCCAAGTTTTGACCAAAGGTCAGTGCCATCCGCGCCCCCGGCTGAATACGACCCTATATCCGGTCCGTTTTGGGCTAGAGTAAGCGAGAAGGGCGAACTCGACGATCCGGGGGTGATTGCTAATGCTACCGCGTCTTGGGCCGGACCGAATTTGTCTTCCTTTATATTATGCTTCCAACCGGGAGCCGATCGTGACGGCTGGCAGATTGCGGCTAATGCCTTTCACAACGTTTCGGTTAAACTCAAAGAACAGGGCGCGGTGACAGTTGTTATAGACGGAAAGCGCATCTGTGGCGCCGCTCCTTCGCCCTCAATGGGAAGCAAGCCGCACGTTGAAATCCACGGCGTAATTCGCAGTTAGCGCCGTGGGTTTATGTCCGCTTACCTCTCCATCCCGGACATTCCTGATGCAAAAATCAAAAGTTTTGCATCAACAGGGCACCATAAATTACCTGTCGACTGATGCTCATTTGGGGGCGGAATAAACCACGTCGATCGCGCGGACATGGTAGCGTCCAGGCGGCAACAGCAAGCCGATGTCCTCACCTGGGCGGATTGCTACTCGATCGATCGGGACCGAGGTATCCGGTTCACCTAAGGGGCGGGCCTCGATCACACGCCACCCCTTTGCCGGTCGCAATTTGCGGGGAATGGTAATGATCCTGTCGCCTGCCATCTTACGCCAATCCGGCCGTCCGCGCGTGAATCGCTCGGTTGGATGGTCGATGATTAGATCGAACGTTCCGGCGGGTTGGTCCGAAGGTAAGGTCGCGAGCCGCATGGTTTCGCTACCGCCCCGGCATGTCGTTTGTGAGATAGTAAGAGGATCAATACCGGTCTTTTCTTTCAGCCGTGCTGCCATCCATTTCTGACCATCGGCCCGAGGAACTTCGGTTGCATGCGAATAGCCGACATGAATCAACAGCTTGGCGGCCGGGTGACTCTTTACGAATGCCGCTAGGTTGTTGGCCTGGGCTTCTTCTCGAAAAGCAATCTGCTGGCTCTGACTGACACCTTTGCTCGGCTCGTTGTGTGTGTTGTCCTCATAAGGCAGCAGGCGATAGCCAAGAGCTTTGGCTTGCCGCCCGAGCCGCCCGTAGCCCGCCTCTGAAGAGTAGTGGCCGTCGTCATCGGAAAGATAGGGCAGGTCCGGATGGCCAAGAAGCGAGGGCAGATACCGCTGTGGTACAGTAGCCGGCGGATTCGATAGCGTTTCCAGCCCCAACGTATCGTAACCCAGTGGGCGCAGGCGTCGTGCTACTTCCGCAGTAAACCAGCGGTGACGCGATCGTTCGTGGCTTTCGTTGATAATGACTATGGAAGTCTGCTCGGCTCTACGCTCAATTTCATCTAGAGCCGCTGTCGCCAGTGCAGATGGTGAGCAGTTTGTGGGTTTATAATCGTCGCTAGATGCTGCGATTAGATCCTCACGCCCGAACAGGCTGAGGGTCTGTGTGTCGCCATCCGATACAATGGGATGGTCTGGATCGATTTCCGACAGGCTCTCTAATTTCCAAGAGATCATGGAAGGCAGACTATTTACCTGAACGATCTCGAATGGCTGTGAGAGTATTACGCGCTGCCCCAGGACACCGGGTTGGTCTGTTGCACACGAGCTAAGCGAAGCAACAAAAATTGCCGCGATGAGATTTCGTGAACTCATATCTGGAATAAGTAAGCGCATATCGAATGCTACCGCTCACCTTTTCCGATTTCAACTTCTTTGGCGACAGTGAGAGCTCCCGCGTTTTCAAGCTTCTGATGCAAAAATCACGGATTTTGCATCATGCGGAAAACAGCCGAATTGCAGGCGCTTCCATGATGCATAAATCCAATGCACAATCGGGGCATGATTACGGCTACGCACGCGTCTCATCCAACGGGCAGGATCTAGGGTCAGGACCCATTGATGTTAAAGGCGCGATCTGATTCAGGCTCCGTGAGGAGACTGAG
>NZ_LMKZ01000013.1:0-49191 GCF_001422525.1 Sphingomonas sp. Leaf30
CCTCCCGCGCGCGTGCCGCCAAGGGCCAGGTCTGGTGCCTCGATCCATTCGGCGTGTCGGGTCAGCCCCCTGCCCGCTACAATCCGCTCGACCGGCTCGATCCCGCCAGCCTCGATCTCGCGGAAGATGCCAACACCCTCGCCGACGCGCTGGTGCATGACGCGCCGGGGCAATCGGGCGAAGCCCACTGGAACGAGGAAGCCAAGGCTCTGATCGCCGGGCTGATCCTACACACCGTCATCCACGAACCTGCCGATCGCCGCGTGTTGGCGACGGTACGCGACAAGTTGACGCTCGCCCCCGCCGGCTTTGCCGCGCTGCTGGCCGATATGCAGGACAGCGTCGGCGCCGGTGGCCTGATCGCCCGCGCCGCCAACCGCCAGCTCGGCAAGTCCGATCGCGAAGCAGCAGGCGTCCTGTCTTCGGCGCAGCGCCATACCCACTTTCTCGACAGCCAACGCATCGTCGCCAGTACGGCCGCGTCCGATTTCACCTTCGCGGGGCTGAAGGACACGACAGCCACGGTGTTCCTGTGCCTGCCGCCCGATCGGCTCGATACTTATGCCCGCTGGCTGCGGCTGCTGGTGAGCCAGGCCGTCACCGACATGGCCCGGTCCACCGCCCGCCCTGCCCGGCCTGTTCTGTTCCTGCTCGATGAGTTCGCCGCGCTCGGCCGCCTCGAACCTGTCGAGCGCGCAATGGGGCTGATGGCGGGTTACGGCCTCCAGCTCTGGCCGATCCTTCAGGACATGCATCAGCTCAAAGCCACCTATGGCGAACGCGCCGGCACGTTCATGTCCAACGCCGGCGTAATCCAGACGTTCGGGGTCAACGATCATGCGACCGCCGACATGCTCTCGCGCACGATCGGCGACACGACGATCGAATACGATACCGTCAGCACGTCACGCGGTACGGGCTGGGGCGAAAATCGCGCCGGGCCTTCGGAGAGCGTCAGCGGGCACGTTTCGGCCCGCCGGCTCGCCACGCCAGACGAAATCATGCGGATGCGGCCCGATCAACTCCTGCTGCTGCGCCAGGGTGAACACCCGCTCGCAGTCGAGAAGATCCGTTATTACGATCAACGCGAGTTCACCGGCCTGTTCGATCCTGCGTGACGATGCGCGAAAGGTGAGTTTTGGGGTAGCGCCTCACCTTCCGAAGGTGACGGAGCTGGTGATCGGATTGACGATCTACGAAACCGATCGCGAAGGAGCTGATTTAAGCACCAACAGCGAGGTTCGGTGCTGCAAGGGTGCGGATCGTGGCAAAGCCCTCTTCCCTGCCCTCATGGCGCTCTTGGTCGGCTCTGGCGTAGTATCTGGTCGCCAGCTCGCCTTTCTTCTTTTTCCGCTAAGCACGCGGCGTTTGCGCCGCTCTGGTGACAGCGCAGCCGGCACGAGACGAATAGTGCATCGGCCATTAGGCCGATTCCATCTGCCTATTCTGACGGTGGTTATCCACAGGCTCGCCACCCCAAAGCTCACCTTTCGCCGTTCAGATTCTCTAATTCTTCTGATTCAAGATTCAGAGCCCTGAAAGGTCCGTATTTCTGCCGAAAAATGACTCCAACAGTGAGCGTTGGGGTCGATTCGCGTGAGTTTCGGGGTAGCATGCGGTGAGCTTTGGGGTCGGTAAAAGTGAGTGTTCGGGCAGGGTCCAGTGAGTGTTGGGGTACCCCAATGGTTGGGTTAAAAGGATCGGTGAGTTTTGGGGTATCCGCCTCTCTACTCCTCGGGGGAGCTGAAACATTTGCCTAGCTCACTTTTCGTGATTAGGGTGAGTTGGTAAGTTCCTCTAGCTCACCGTTGGTCAAGCCTATGTCGCAACCTGCCGTGGTCGATATGACATTCCGCACGCTGGCCCAGAAGGGACGTGGAAATCCTTTTGATCCCGCCAACTACGGTGAAATCGTCAAGCCCGGCGAGTTGGTCGATATTGTAGAGCTAAGCCCCCTCACCCTCGCGGATCGCCGTATCTACAACCTGCTGATCGCCAATGCCTGGGAACGCATTGGCGAGCCGATCATCCATCGCATTGCGAAATCCGGACTGAAAGGGACGCACCAAGGCAACGAGCGCATAGAGAGTTCACTGCTGCGCCTCATGGGCACCATCGCGATCGTCACGATCCGCAAGGATGGCAAGAGCTACAAGCGCCGTGTCCAGCTGCTCGGCCCAAGTGATGAAAGCCTCGAAAAGGACGGCTTCCTTCACTATCGTATCCCAGAAGAGCTGATCGAGATACTGCGGAACAGTCAGGTTTATGCCCGTCTCAAGACGCAGGTAATGTATTGCTTCGAGTCAAAATACGCACTTTGTCTCTATGAAATGATCGAGCGGCGCATTGGTCTCGAATACAAACAGAAAGAGGAGTTTACGATCGAAGAGCTGCGCGGCCTGCTTAACGTGCCTGAAGGTAAACTCGAACGCTTCGCTGATATGAACAAATATTGTCTGAAGGTGGCTGTCGAGGAAATTAACAAGCTTTGCCCCTTCTATGTCGATTTCACGCCGATCAAGAACGGGCGCAAGGTCGAACGGGTGGCACTCCACTGGTTCCCAAAAACGTCCAGCGGCAAGCGCGACGCACAGAACCTGATCGACCAGCACAGCATTGTACGACGGGCAAAGCTGCGCGGCGGAATTCCCGAACTGCCCGTGCTGGTAGATTTCAGCGCGTCGGCCCAAAGGTGAGCCGCTACCCCAAAACTCACCGATAGGCTTTGCTACCAACCTCTACATGCCAGACACGTGTTCACGTTCCATCGTGTTCTCGTGCTATCATGTTCACATGCCAACAAGTGGGCTGGCGGATTCCGGGGTGCCCGTTACAGATGCCGGGCATTCACCCAGCCCTTGCATGTTCCACTCGGGACGGATCATTCGGATCGCCCCCTCTTCGGGGTCGGTACATAGAACGGACCCAGATATACGTTAAGCGCCCTCATCCGGGTTCAGGCGGCGCAAATCACCCGTTTGTCGCGCATCTGCGATGGCGACAGGGTTTTCCGTCATCCCTAGTACCTAGCGACGACTTTTGGGACAAAGCCGTCGTAGCAAGTCCAGCCACATCGCGACGATCTACGGGAAAGGCTGTCTGGCGCTCGGCGCCTTTCGCGCGACGGCATGGTGATCGCTCCACCGCCGTCTAGAAAGGGATAGGCTATCGAAAGAGTCTGGGTGACATCGCCCAGCAAAACGATCGATTTCGCTACTGATTTCATCATGGTAGGCCGCTTGCATGACCGCATCCGATCGCGCCGAACAGAATCTGATCCTCCGCTGTCCGGAGCCGCTCAATGCGGAAACGCCCCCGGATAAACTGATCACGTCCTTCCTGACGCCGCAGGCGAACTTCTACATCCGCAGTCACGGACCAACGCCGGAACTGGCCGACGATCATCGTATAGCGCTGGACGGCTTAGTCGACCGCCCGCGCTCCTACACGGTTGCCGAACTTCAAACGGCATTTGCGACCCGGACAGTGACCGCGACCATGCAGTGCGCCGGCAATCGTCGGGCACATCTTCAAGACGTGGAAAAGACTTCGGGCGATCCCTGGGACGTGGGCGCGATTGGCAATGCGGCGTGGACCGGCGTCGCACTGTGCGACGTGCTCGCCGCAGCCGGCATCCAGGACGGCGCGTCGTTCGTCGGCACTACGGGGGCCGACAACGTGGATGTCGATGGTGAGACGGCACCGTTCGGTGCCTCGATCTCGATCGCCAAGGCGCTAGAGCCCGACGTGCTGATCGTCTGGGCCATGAATGGCGAGGCGCTGGCCCCCGAACATGGCGCACCGCTGCGGCTCGTCGTGCCGGGTTATGCGGGCGTTCGTAGCGCCAAGTGGCTGACGCGCATCGAGGTGCGCGATCGCCCGTCCGATGCGCCGATCCAGGCTAAGGACTACAAGCTCTTTCCGGCGTCGGTAGCGAAGGAGGACGCAGACTGGGATCGGGGTCTGACTATCGAGGAGATGCCGCTCAATGCTGCGATCTGCGCGCCGGTGGACGGCGCGCATGTCAGCGCCGGCGCGTGCGAAATCGCGGGTTATGCGGTCGCCTTCGGCCGAGCGGTCACCCGCGTCGAGGTCTCCGTCAATGGCGGCACCGACTGGCTGCAGGCGGAACTGACTGCAAAACCCGATGCGCCTTGGAGCTGGACGCAGTGGCACGTCACGGTCGATCTGTCTCCCGGACTCCACGTCCTGATCGTGCGCGCCGTTGACGGTGCCGGGCAGATGCAGCCCGAACGGCCCGAGCCGATCTGGAACTTCGCCGGCTATCTCTCGACTGCCTGGCATCGCATCGCCGTTACCGCTGGCTGATGGACGCGCCGCACGACGCCGATCGGGCCCATGCGAAGCTGGCGGAGAGCGCGAGCAAGCTGAAGGACAGCGCAGTCCAGCAGGTGGACAGCGCCGACCGTCGCACAGAGCTTGCCGCGGACCGCACAATCCTCGCCGGCGAACGCACCTATGCTGCCTGGGTGCGTACCGGACTGGCGGCGCTCGCTTCCGGTATCGGCGCGCGCGCGCTGCTCAAGGACGTCGTGTTCCCGTGGCTGGCGACGGCGACCGGGACCATGCTGATCTTGTTCAGCGCCTTTTGCTTCGCCGCTGCGGTGTGGCGAGAGATGGGCGCAGGCGCCCCGCCGCCACGACCGGACATCAAGCGCCTGCCAGCGACGTTGCTCCTAGTGATGAACGGGTTTCTCATGCTCGTGTCACTGGCCGCGCTCGTCGGCATCTGGACGGCACGCTCGTAGCAGCCATCCCTAGGTTTGCTGCGAACCGATCAGACCCCGCAGCGCATCCGCGGCTTTCGTGCGGTATCGCCCCCTTGTGACGAAGCCCGAAAACGACGTGGGCCAAAGCCGATCGGTCCCGCATGCAGCGTACCCGGGGTCGGTACATATAACGGGCTCAGATAGACGCTGCCGACTGGCCGGTCCGAGCATTTGCCCGACCAACATGCCCATTGACGGTTGGGGCAAACGTCTAATAGATCGACTTTGGCAATGGATTTCTGCCGGGCAATTTGGCCGAACCGCTCTGATAAGAGCTGATGATTCCTACTTGGCGCCTTCAGGCAGCAAGGAGGAATTGTGCGCGCTACCTTTCGCAATCTCGTCGGCACGCTGAACGTCGCGGCATTCATGCGCGATCGTCACGACCATGCGATCTCTGTCCTGCGCTGGGCGCTGATCTTGCTGCCCATGGCGGCACTCGTCGGGACGCTATGTGCGGCGTTCCTGCTGAGTCTCGATACCGTTACGCGACTGCGGTTTGCATCGCCTTGGCTGCTCTATCTGCTACCGGTGGGCGGGTTCGTTGTCGGATTCCTCTACCATGTCACCGGGCGCACAGTGGAAGGCGGCAACAATCTGATCGTCGAGCAGGTCCACGAGCCTGGCGGCGGGGTGCCTCTGCGGATGGCGCCGCTCATCTTCTTCGGCACAGTGGTGACGCATCTTTTCGGTGGCTCGGCCGGACGTGAGGGCACCGCCGTCCAATTGGGTGGAAGCCTTGCCAGCGGTTTCGGCCGCGCGCTCCGCCTCGATGCGGGCGGCACGCGCATCCTGTTGATGACGGGTATCGCAGCCGGGTTCGGCGCGGTCTTCGGCACGCCGATCGCAGGCGCGGTCTTCGCGCTCGAAGTGCTGGCGATCGGCCGCGTTGAATATTCCGCGCTAGTGCCTTGCCTCGTTGCAGCGCTAGTCGGCGATTGGACGTGCCTCGCCTGGGGTATCCATCACGGTGTCTACCCGATCGGTGCGTTGATACCGGTCGATGCGCTGCTCGTGACGAAGGCGGGTATTGCGGGGATCATATTCGGACTGGTCGGTTTGGCCTTCGCCGAAGCCAACCACGTGGTCGGGGGATGTCTGAAGCGGATCGTCCCCTATGGTCCGCTACGTCCAGTGATCGGCGGGGTCGTCGTTATCGCGCTCGTCTTCCTGTTCGGCACGCGCGACTATCTAGGCCTGGGTGTCCTGGCAGCGAGGCCCGAGAGCCTTACCATCGCCAGCTTCTTCGGACCAGACACGCATCCGTGGAGTTGGGCGATCAAGCTGCTGTTTACTGTCGTCACGCTCGGTGCGGGTTTCAAAGGCGGTGAAGTCACGCCGTTGTTCTTCATCGGCGCGGCGCTCGGTAACGCGCTGGCGCCTTTCTTGGACGTACCGACGGGCCTGTTCGCCGCGATCGGCTTTGTTGCGGTCTTTGCCGGGGCTGCCAATACCCCGCTCGCCTGCACCTTCATGGGGATTGAACTGTTTGGCGCCAGCTATGCGGTGCCGATCGCCGTCGCCTGTTTCGTGGCCTATCTCTGCTCGGGCCACAATGGCATCTACCTGTCGCAGCGCGTTGCGATACCCAAGGTGCCCGCGAACGGCCTCGCGCCCAATGCAACACTGCGCGAGACACGTACACGCCGCACAGCACTTCGCGCGCAGAACCGCGTGTCGTGAGTGATGGGCTTAGCCTGATCCCCCCGATACGTCGGGCGCAGCCTTCGGATCGGGGTCTTGCGCCTTGCCCTTCGCGGCGCCCGGCTGCTTTGCGCTCATGGCGGTCAGATAAGCGACGATCGCCGGCACGTCAGCCTGTGCAACAGGAGCCTTGTAGACCTCGCGCATCTTGGTGACCTCCGCGGTCCACTGATCGGAGGAGAGTGGCGGCTGGTTCAGCGCCATGCTCGCCGAATGACACGAGGTGCAGTTGGCGTTGATGACGTCGGCATGCGGGCCGGCGGGATATTGCCCTTCGTCGGTCGGGAGATCGACCGAGGTGGACGCCAGCGAGAAGCCGCGCGCCGAAACGCTTGGCGGCGGTGGTGCGGTCGGGGCGGCAGGCGGCGGGGCGATGCGGCTGTTCGGGGCACCGATCGCGAGTAGAAGAACGACGGTCGCGCCGACGAACCCGAACGACAGCGTGCCGATGGAAGGCGTTTTCATGGGGGAGCGCTCCTCAGCCGACGACGATGTTGGTGGTTTCGATGTTGCCGCGCATGAACCCGCCCGGGTTCCAGATCGGCGTCATCGGCTGCGCGATGCCGGCGGTGTTCCAGCAGCGCGACATCAGTCTGGTCGGGCCCGCATGGCTGAGCGGCACCTGCGCATCCCAGCGGCGGAAACTGTATTTGCCGTGATCGGGGCCAAGCGTCGTCTTGTACCAGCTCTTGCCGTTGTCGGTCGACACATCGACCTTGGCGACGCCGCAATCGCCGCCCATCGCGATGCCGCCCAGCGGGATTGACCGGTCAAACGCGATCACCTGCCCTTCGTCGAGGCTCGTGACCCAACTGCGCGGGATCATCTTGTTGATCGGGACGGCCGGGAAATCCTTCTGGCCAGGCCGCACGTTCGCGCCTGGAGTGTCAGGGATCTTGTACGCCTTGGCCATCCAGTAACCGTCGTCGGGCGCGGCAAGCACCTCGATGTCGTTCAGCATCTTGACCCAATAGGTCGAATACCAGCCGGGTACGATCAGCCGGACCGGGAAGCCGTTGAGGAGCGGCATCTGTTCACCGTTCATCCCGAAGGCGAGCATCACTTCGCCGTCGCGTGCGTGGTCGATCGACAGCGACTTGGCAAAATCCGGTCCACCCGCGACCACCGGCTGGTCGAGCGCACCGAACCGCACCGCGACCGCGCCCGGCTTCACGCCGGCGATATCGAGCACGTCGCGCAGGCGCACGCCGAGCCATTTGGCGTTGCCCATCGCCCCGTGACGCCACTGCGCACCGGCAACAGGGGGCTGGAACAGCGCACGCGAATTGCCCGAGCATTGGTTGATCGCCGCCAGCTCGACGCGTGGCAACTTCAGCAGTTGCGCGAGCGAGATCGACAGCGGCCGCGTGACCGCGCCGTGCACCTTGATCCGGAACGCCTCGACATCGATCGCGGTCGGAATGTCGGCCCAGTGCCAGCGGACGAAGAACTGGTCGTTCGGTGTGAAGACGTCGCCATTGAACACGCTCATCGGCGTTTCCAGCAGCGGCGGGTGGATCCGCTGGAGGATCATGCTGCCCTTGCCGGGGAACGCACTGGTTATCGGCCGTTCCGATGGGCCACCCGGAAGATGCAGGTCGACCATGCTCTGCGCCAGCGCGGGTGCGGCGATCAGCGCGCCGCTGCCGATCGCAGCCTCTGCGAGAAAGCGACGGCGGTTCGTCGCCTGCGCCAGTTTCATATCCAGGCTGTCCACCAGCATTCTCCCTTCGATGTCATGCTCTTATGCGCGATCCGTCCGACGGTCTGCCCGGTACGGGTCGATCGGATGGGCCGGTTCGATCCGGCAGGACGATCAGTTCGGCCCATCAATTGGCTTGGGCGATGCAGGGCGACACGAACAGGTTTCCGCGCCAGCCGCCTGCGACCGTCTTGGCGCCGACCAGCAGCCACATCGCTGCGAGCGCGATGGTGAGGATGGTGCCGACGATCCCGAAAAAGCCGAGCTGGAGCGTCGTGCCGAGCTTGAAGGTGGCGACAGTGTAGACGCCGAGCGGGAAGGTGTAGCCCCACCAGCCAAGGTTGAACGGGATACCCGCGCGCCAGTAGCGGATCGTGATCAGCGTCGCGAGCGCCAGCCACCACAGGCCGAAGCCCCAGAGCAACAGCCCGGCGATCGTGCCGATCCCCTGCGCTACCGCGCCGATCTGGCCGAGGCCGTTGGCGGCGAGGATCGCGGGCGCGTCGCGACCGAGCACCAGCATCCCGAGCGCACCGGTGCCGATCGGACCGAGCGCGAGCCAGCTCGAGGCGGCCATGCTCTCGTGCGGCAGCTTGTGGAGAGCCATCCGCAGGATCAGGATCGCGAGAATGCCGAACGCGACCGGCACCGAATAGGCCCACAGGACATAGGAGGTCGCCAGCACCACGAACTGATGATGGGCGTCCGCCAGATGCGGTGCGAGCAGGCCTCCGCTCGCGCCTGCGACCTCGGCCGCGACCACTGGCAGGAGCCACACCGCGGTCATGCCGTCGAGCGAATGTTCGTGCCGGGTAAACATGAGGTAGGGGATCGCTACACCGCAGGCGAGCGACATCGCGACGTCGATCCACCACAATGTCTCGGCGATCGGGATCACGCCGGCGCCGAACCGCGGCAGGCCGAACGCCAGGAACCCGTTGATGATCGTCGCGAGGCCCATCGGGATCGTACCGATGAACATCGATACGGTGTTGTGCCCGAAGATCCGCCGCGCCTCGTGCCCGAACATCGTCCAGCGCGCGGTGTAGAGCCCGGCGAACAGCGTGAAGAGCGCGATGTTGAAATACCACAATGCCTCGCCGACCGGGTGCAGCGACGTGCCGACGCCCGGCACCTGCGGTAAGGCCAGCGCCAGGATACCGGTGCCCATGGTCGCGGCGAACCAGTTGGGCGTGAACTGCCGGATCATCTCGCGCGGTGAGTCGAGCCGGCTGAGCGGCTTCAGGCCATCAAGAACGGGTTTCAGATCGGCGGTCACTTGCCAGTCTCCTTGATGAGATCGGTCAGCGCATCGGCCGCCCGGGTACGATAGCGCTCTTTGTGCCGCAGCGCGTAGAACGGACGCCGCGGCAGACCGAGCGGCAGATCGTGCAACGTTCCGGCCGCGATTGCAGGTGCGACGACATGCTGCGACAGGACCGCGACGCCTGCGCCAGCCTCGACCGCGCTACGTACCGCCTCGTTCGACGGCAGGGTCAGCGCGGTGGTGAGGTCCGACGGATCGACGCCGCGCTGGCGCAACACCTCCTCGAACGACGAGCGCGTGCCCGATCCCTGTTCGCGGACGATCCAGCGCGCGGCGCGGATCCAGTCCTCGTCGATCGTGTCGGCTGCGCGATCGCTTACCAGCACCATGCGGTCGTTCGCGACCGTCCAATGCGCGAGCGCGGGCTCGTCGATCACACCCTCGACGAAGCCGAGCTCGACCGCACCGTCGAGCACGCGCGCCGCGGCCCCCTCGGTGTTGTCGATCGCCAGTTCGATTGAGATCGCGGGGTAGCGCGCATGGAACGCCGCCAGCTGGCGGGGCAGCCAATAGCCTGCGATCGTCTGGCTTGCGACCAGCCGCAGTGTGCCGCGCTCCAGTCCTGCATATTCGGCCAGTGCAAGTTCCGCGCTGGCGGCACGGCCAAGCACTGCGCGCGCGTCGACCAGAAACATGCGGCCCGCTTCGGACAGTTCGATCCCGCGGCCGACCCGGTGGAACAGCGGCACGCCGTGCCGAGCTTCTAGCGCGGCGATGGCAGCGCTTGCGGCTGACTGCGTCACATTGAGCGCTTCGGCAGCGCGCGTCATGTGCTCGCGCTCTGCGACACCGACGAAAATCCTGAGTTGTTCGAGGGTCATGCCCGATCTCCTTGCCCCAATGATAGGGAAAGGAGATCAATCGCACCAACCAAAGATTACAGTCATTCCAATCAGATATACCGATCGTTCATTTCAGAATGTCGATAACCGCCTCACGTTCATCGACCAGTTCGGCAATCGTGCGATCGAGCATCGATCGCTGGAACGGATCGAGGGTCAGGCCTTCGATACGCGCATACCCACCGCTCATGCAGTGCACCGGCACGCCGCACACCAGTCCTTGCGGGATACCGTAGGAGCCATCTGACACCACGCCCATCGACACCCAATTATCGCCTGCGCCGTGCACCCAGTCGCGCAGATGGTCGATCGCTGCATTTGCGGCCGACGCGGCCGAGGACGCACCCCGTGCTTCGATGATCGCGGTTCCGCGCTGCGCAACGGTGGGGATCAGGGTTTCGCGGTACCAGGCCTCGTTTCCGATACGGTCGGCAAGCTTTTGGCCATCGAGTTCGGCATTCCCCCAGTCGGCAAACATCGTCGGCGAATGGTTTCCCCAGACGACGAGCTTTGTAATCGCATCGACACCTACACCCGCCTTGGCCGCAAGCTGTCCCTGCGCGCGGTTGTGATCGAGGCGGATCATCGACGTGATGTTTTCGGCAGGAAAACCCGGTGCGCTTTGCGCAAGAATCCAGGCATTTGTGTTGGCGGGATTGCCGACGACCAGGATCTTGGCGTCACGTTTGGCCACTGCGTCCAATGCTGCGCCCTGCGTCTTGAAGATCGCTGCGTTGGCAGCGAGCAAATCACGGCGCTCCATGCCCTTTGAGCGGGGACGAGACCCAACCAGCATGGCCGCATCGATGTCCTTGAAAGCCACCATCGGATCATCAGTAATGATCACACCTGCCAGTAGCGGGAACGCGCAATCCTCCAGTTCCATGACCACGCCGCGTACGGCGTCCATAGCCTGCGGCACGTCGAGCAGTTGAAGGATAACGGGCTGGTCCGGTCCGAACACGTCACCCTGCGCAACCCGGAAGAGCAGCGAATAGCAAATTTGTCCTGCGGCACCGCTGATCGCGATCCTGACGGGGGGCTTGGTCATTTCAGAAAGGGCTTTCCTTGGGAAATTACAGACGGTGTAAGACCGATCAACGCGCCGCCACGGCAAGCGCCGCATCGCGCCCGGATGGCACCAGATTGGCGAGACCTTTTCCTGATCGCACGGCACCAGGAACGTAGATCAGGCTTTGCGCATCCGTACTGATAGGGATTGTCGACACGGTGGTGTACGTCAGCGTGTCGATCCCAGCGACCTTGTTGGTTCCGGCCAGGCTGGCATAGATTCTCGTACCATCGCCCGACGGCCAAACCGCACTTGGAGCCGCTTGTAGCGGGACGGTTGCCACAGCCTCCAGGCTGTCGGTTCTATAGACCTTGATTGCAGGTTGATCGCCGCCAATGCTGACATAGGCAAAGGAATCGTCCGCGCGCTGGGCGAAGTTGACCGCGCCCGTTGCTGGACCAGTGTTTATCACTTCGCGTACCGCAAACGGCGGTTTGGCAGCAAAAACCGTGGTCGTGCCGCTCTCGCGGCGTGTTGCCCAAATCTGTTTGCCATCTGGCGAGACCGCGATTGCTCCCTCACCTGCACCGTTGCTGGCAACGTGTCCGACGACGCGCCGATGCTCGACGTCGACAACCAGGATGGACGGCCTTTCAGTAAGCGATACAAAGGCATAGCGTCCGTTTGGCGACAGGATGGTCGCGCCCGCTCCGCCACTTGCTGGTACGCGGGTGATCTCCCGCGCGGTCTTAGGATCCACGACCGCGATGGCATGTTCATCGCCGAGCGAAACCCAGAGTTCGTGCCCATTGGGCGTAAACGCGACGGCGGTAGGCGACGTCTGGAACACGGTCCGGCCTCGTTCCGTGTTCGTGGCCAGATCTACGAGCGTCACACTGTGCTGCGCTAATGCCGATACCGCCAGGGTCCGCCCGTCACGCGTTGCAGCCAGGTGCTGGACTTTGGGGCTGGAAAAGCTGGGCTCAGCTATCGCGCTTTTGGTGAGGTCGATGCGTCCCAGTTCGTTGCCCGCTGCAGGATCGATGACAACGATCTTTGTCGATGTCGGGTCAGACACATAGATCCGGTCATGATGACTAAGGTCGATATCAGCCTTCGACCACGGTGCCTGAACCGCCTTGATATCGCAGGGAAAGTCGTCCGCCGCAGGTGCAGCCCAATAGGCCTGAGCGATCGCCGGGACTGGGGCTACGGAGGCCAACATCGCGGCAACCAGAACGATCGCAGCTTTCATCGTTTGATCCTTATCGCGGATCCGGCGGGTGATCGTGCCAGTCCGATGCCGCTAGATCGACCGATATCTCCCCTGCGTCCAACGCATGGTAACGATGGTTTCAATACGAAAACGCGATCATAGATTGTCTACCGTTCTTTTTAGATGATCAGAACAACCATGCTTATGCGTTGGATCGATGGCTGAGCTGCGATCATTTACGCTGTCACGCTCGGCATTCATCGCTCGCGTGTCATAAATGGGAATACTAAAGGCATGACGATGAAATCTCGCACGGCCTTGCTAACGGCGATAGCCGTGTCCGTATCAACGGGTGCGTTAGCGCAAACGGACGGTTTCGCGTCCGCAATGGATGCGGCGATGGCGCGGATGCACGGCGCGATGATGACCGGTTATTCAAGCGATCCCGATCGCGACTTCGCAAGAATGATGATCCCGCATCATCAGGGTGCGATCGACATGGCCGAAGTCGAACTGCGGTTCGGCAAGGATGAACGCCTGCGCCGGCTCGCCCAGGGAATCATCGTCGAACAGCGTCAGGAAATCGCGGTGATGCAGGGCATCCTATCCGAAGGCGGCGCGTTGCTGCCTCACACCGAACCGACCGCGACCGGTCACCCCCATCACGGAGACCGTCCATGAAGCGTTTCACCCTAACCGCCTGCGCCGCCTTGTGTTTCTCGGGCCCTGCGTTTGCCCAGCAAGTGCCGAACGCGACCCCCGACGTCCCCGTCAGCGCGCAGGACCGGTTCTACACCTCGGACCAGTTCTCCAACACCGTGTCGGTGATCGATCCGTCGACCAACACGCTGCTCGGCATGATAAAACTCGGCGACCAGACCCCCGCGAACCTCAGCCCGCTCTACAAGGGACAGCTGCTCGTCCACGGCATGGGCTTCTCGCCTGATCGCAAGACGCTGGCGGCGATCTCGATCGGCTCGAACTCGGTGACGTTCATCGACACTGCGACCAATGCCGTGAAGCATACGACCTATGTGGGCCGATCGCCGCACGAAGCGTTCTTCCGCCCCGACGGTCGCGAAGTCTGGGTCGCGGTGCGCGGCGAGGATTATATCCAGGTGCTCGACGGCAAGACCTTCGCGCCGACTACGCGCATCCCCGTTCCTAATGGCCCCGGCATGACGATCTTCTCGCCGAACGGGAAATACGGTTACGTCTGTTCGAGCTTTTCTCCCGAGACCGTTGTGATCGACACCGCCTCGAAGAAGATCGTCGGTCGCGTCAAGCAGGCGAGCCCGTTCTGCCCCGACATCGCCGCGACGCCCGACGGCAAGCAGGTCTGGTTGACGCTGAAAGACGTCGGCAAGGTCATGGTGTTCGACGCCAAGCCACCCTTCGCAGTGCTCAAGACGTTCGACACAGGCGCGATCACCAACCACGTCAACATCGCCCGCACCAAGGCTGGCCAGTTCGCCTATGTGACGGTCGGCACCGAGAACGTCGTCAAGGTGTTCCGCACCACCGACTTCGCGCAGGTCGCGAACATCCCGGTCGGCGCGCTCCCGCACGGCCTTTGGCCGTCGGGCGACGGTACGCGGATGTATGTCGGGCTGGAGAACGCCGACGCAGTCGCGGCGATCGATACCGCCAGCAACACCGTTATCGCGACGATTCCGATCGGTCAGGGGCCCCAAGGCGTGGCCTACGTTCCCGGCGCGGTGCCGGTAGGCGATGGCCGTGCAAACCTGGTGCCGCTCGCCCAGGCCGGCATGAAGATCCAGCTGACTCTATCCGGGACTGGGCGCAGCCAGGTGACGCTGTTCGATCAGGGCCAAGTCCAGATTTTGCAGGCGGCGGTTGCGGGCCTCAGTCCAAAGATGCCCTATGTCCTTGGGCTATCCTCCCGCGCTGATGGCAGCGGCGTGATCCAGCCTCTGGCGAAGTTCATGACCAATCCGGCGGGCGGCGCGATAGTCAACACGCTCGGACCGCTCCGCCAGATCGTCAGCGACGCAAAAGGCGACATGCGCCGTTACCTCGTCATTGCTCCGGGCGACCCGATGATGCCGGGCGCCGTCGTTCAGGTGCAAAAATGAGGATTCCGGTGAAACCTGCGATCTCTTGTCCGTATCCGGTATCTTGGTCATGACGCTGGTATAGGCTGCCGCAGCGTTTTGAGACTGTCGGAAAACACACCAGACCGTCCGAGAACTCCGGGATGGCCATGCCGTTAGGCGCGCGCTGCCCTGGAGGGCGCTCGAGGCAGAATTTCTGGATTGGATCGCTCGTCGGCGGGCAAATCCCTCACATTGGGCATCGTCAGCGCGATATTCTCTTGAGAAATGGATGTCCGGCCTTTTCAGGCCTGCACGGCGCGGAGCAGGGCGGGAATGCCGAGGATGTTGATGGCTCGCCGCAGGTTGTAGGCGAGCGCCGTCAGGCTAAACTAGGCGTTGACGTTGGCGAGCCCGCGCATGAGGAACGCACCCTGGTTCATCCACTGTTTGATTGATCCAAACGGGTGCTCGACCGTCTCGCGTCGCTTGTCGAGAATATCGGGCCTCGCGACAAGTCGTTCGGCCATGCGTTCAAGCACAGCCTCGTTTTCCCAGCGATCAATAGTTCGCCGGGAGCCCGAAGTGCATTGCGGCTTTAGGGAGCAGGTTTGGCAGGCCCGCATATTGGTATAGCGGATGGCGATATGCTCGTCCTTGCGGGTGCGGGTATAAGGATCAAGGCGATCACCACTCGGGCAGACGTAACAGTCGGCCTCCGGGTCGTAGCGAAACTCGGTTCTGTTGAAATAGCCGCTTGCAACCGCCGAGCCGCGCTGCGGCCGCGCGACATAGGGCACGACGCCGATATCCTCGCAGGCAGCGATGTCCTCGCCCTTGTAGTAGCCCTTGTCAGCGACTGCATCGATACGTTCGACGCCCAGCACCTCACGCGCGGCACCGGCTGTCTGGGCCAGGAATCCAAGGTCGCTGCCCGAATTGGTGACGTTCTGCTCGACGATCAGCTTGTATCGGGCATCGACCGCGACCTGTGCGTTGTAGCCCACCCCGACCTTGGGGTGCATCGCCATCCCCCGGGCATCAGGGTCGGTAAGTGACAGCTGGCTCTCACCGCTGGCGACAAGTTCGGTGAGCATCGCCTGGTGCAGCTCACGCCGTGTTCGCACCCGCGCGAGCTTCGCCTCGAGCGTGGCCGCACGGCGCGCCGCGCCTTGCGCCTCGATTTCCGCGCGGTCGGCCCGATCAAGCCGTCCCAAATACTCTTCGATCCGCTCGTCGGCCAGCTTGATCCATCCGGCCAGCTTTTGCTGCGTGAAGTTGCGCTTGCGGCTGTTCACCGCCTTGAGGCGCGTGCCGTCCACGGCAACCAGTTCCCGCCCGAACAGATCGAGCTTGCGGCACAGCAGCACGAAGGCGCGAAACAGCGGCTTGAATGCTGGCCGGTTCACGCGCCGAAAATCCGCGATCGTGCGAAAGTCGGGACGCAGGCCGCCCAGCAGCCAGATCACTTCGAGATTGCGCCCGGCTTCCGCCGCCAGGCATCGGCTTGAGCGGACCCTATTGAGATAGCCATAGAGGTAAAGCTTCAGCAGATCCGCGGGATCGTAGCCGGGTCGGCCCGTCGCCTTTGGCCGAAAGCGGTCAAAGCCAAGTTCCCCCAGATCCAGATCGTCGACGAAGGCCGCGATGAAACGCACCGCGTTGTCTGCCGCCACATAGTCATCGACCGAGGCTGGCAGCAGCAGCATTTGATCGCGCGATTGACGTTCGATGTAGCCCATGCCCGATCATACCGGATACGAAACCTGACGGGAATCCATCACGCAGTTTTCGGACAGTCTGACATGCTTTCGGACAGGGTGCGCTCCGGCCTTGGGTCGTGGTGCCAACAGGATGGCAGAGTGTGCGACAAACCCTGTCGCTTTGGTCAGCTGTACGGAAACCCGAATCTGGGGGTTTGCTGACACCCGATCGCGTTAGCGTACATCTGGGTCCGTTCTATGTGCAGCCCCCTCTTCAAAGCTGCGCGTCACCGCTCCCCGAACGGGTGCTTGCCGTACTGGCGCATGAGAAGGTCGATTGCCTCGCCCATCAAGGCCTGAAGGGTAGTTCCGTTCTCGGCCGCCAGCACATTTAAGCCTCGGCTAACTTCCGGACTAAAGTATGCGCTGACAGCCTTCTTGCCCTGCCGCGCCGCCGATCGCACCGACGCCGAGCCCTCAATGGCTGGGGTCGAGACGCTCGGCTCCACCTTCGCGCGTTCTGCACGCTGCTGCCTCATGGCGCCAAATTTGCTCATGTCAGCCTCGCTTCTTTCTGCCCTGCTTACTTGTGGGCAAGTTCACACGTTCGCTTGTCCACGTCCATAGCGCGGCGATCTCCTCCGCCGCCTTACCGTCAGGCTCCGCCTCTATCGCGGTTTTCCCTTGCGCCGTGCTGTGGTGATAGATCGCGCGCATCGTGAGCATGACGGGCGCGACCGGCACACCCATACCCTCAACGCCTTCGCTGCCCTCAATCAGCTCCCGCGCGTCTCTGTAAGTAGTTGGCGCGCGCTGAGGACCGCCCATGAAGAGCACGAAGGCCGGCTTGCCTGCTGCCTTCACCAGCTCGGCCGTCGTTTCAACGGCTGACAAGTCGAACGCTTGGGGACGACAAGGAATAAGGATCAGGTCCGCAGCCTTGCACGCCTCGCGCGCCATGATGTCCGCGTGTGGGGGCGTATCGATAATGACTAGGTCCGCGCCTAGATCGGCTGCTTGCTGCACCTTGC
This sequence comes from Sphingomonas sp. Leaf30, assembly GCF_001422525.1. NCBI lineage: Bacteria > Pseudomonadati > Pseudomonadota > Alphaproteobacteria > Sphingomonadales > Sphingomonadaceae > Sphingomonas > Sphingomonas sp. Leaf30. Next base: position 17,382 of record NZ_LMKZ01000013.1, read on the forward strand.
GCGGAAGGAGGGTGGGGGAGGCACAATCTACGACCTCAGGGTCCGCGCCGCCTCGCCAGTGGTTCCATTGGCTAGCGGTCGCTTGCGGGTCCGCGTCGAGGATCAGCGCGGAGAGGCCCGCACTGGTGGCGGCACCGGCAAGGTGGATGGCAAGCGTGGTCTTACCCGCTCCGCCCTTCTGGCTGATGATAGATATGGTCTTCATGTAGCCCCTGCACGTGTTCGCGTGTGAACATGATGGATAGCACACAAGTGAGCAAGATAACAATCTCACTTGTGAACTGATAGCCTTCGTGGCCTGTAGCAGCGTGGTTGGGTGGTCGTAAGCTGCACCCGAGGTTCGCGGCATAAGGGAGCATACGTGACAGGAATATCAGGGGGGTCAGGATCAGGCGGCTGGACGTGGGTGCAAGGCTTCGGAACGGCCTTTGCGGGCGTGCTTGCCTACCTTGGCGCGCGTTTTGGCGCGCAGGCCGGGAAGGAGAACGCAGACAAGGCCATCTTCGTCCAGATCGTCACCAGCGAGCGCGCGGTATGGCGAGAAGCAATGCGAGGGCTGGTTGTAGAGTTAACGGCCGAGGTGCGGCGTGGTGCAGTTAGCCCTGCCAAGCCGGTGAATTGGCGAAAGGTACATGCCGCGCGCGCTGGTATCGTACTCCGCCTAAACCCGGCCTGCCGCGACGTAGGGACTGAGGACAAACATGCCCTGGATCGCGCGCTCTTCCGCGCAGTCGAGGAGCTAGTGAGTGCGCGGCATACTCCAAAGCCCGATTGGCTCAAAAAGGCGGATACGGTCGAGAAAGCAGCCCAACGGCTCATCAAGAAGGAATGGGACAAGTCGAAGAAGGAGGCTCGCACAGGCAGGCTTGAAGAATGAGGCTGTGAGGGCCGCAGGATAGCAACTGTCGACTGTCGCAAATGTTCTAAGTTTTGCGACAGCGTTCCTGAAAACTGTTTTGTCTCATTTAGCGTTGTCGCAAAAGTCTGTTGCATAATACTCACATTTCGATACAGTTATGCGACATGTTGATTGGCTACGCCCGTGTGTCCACCGATGACCAGGATCTCCGGCTGCAACGCGCCGCGTTGAAAGAGGCCGGATGCAAGCGGACGTTCGAAGAAAAAATCTCTGGCGCAAAGCGTGACCGGCCTCAGCTTGCCAAGATGATCGAGCAACTGCGTGACGAAGACACGGTGGTGGTGACGCGGCTTGATCGGTTGGCACGCTCGACCCGCGACCTGCTCGATATTGCCGAGAGACTGAAGGAGGTCGGCGCCGGTCTGCGTTCGCTGGCCGAGCCCTGGGCGGATACGACCTCGCCTGCGGGCCGCATGGTGCTGACCGTGTTCGCCGGCATCGCCGAGTTCGAGCGCGAGCTGATCCACCAGCGCACCGGCAGCGGACGGGTAGCAGCCAAGGCAAGAGGGGTGCGCTTCGGCCGTCCGCCCAAGCTCACCCCCGATCAGGTCGCGCTCGGCGAACGATTGATAGGCGAAGGCACATCGGTGCGCGAAGCCGCCAAGCTGCTCAAATGCCATCATGCCACACTCTACCGGGCGCTGACCGCAGCGACGGTGGCTCCATGATGCGGTGGGCTGAGCAACCTGACGTTTCGGCAGGGAGGGCCTGATGCCTATCCGCCCCGAGCACGTGTTCCTGTATCCGATCGACTGGGCGCAGCTCTCGCACCAGATACGCTTCGTGCGGGCGGGGGGACACTGCGAGCATTGTGGACGCCCCCACAGGCAGAAGGTCTTCCACCTGGGCGACGGACGGTGGTGGGATCGGAACCGGCAATGCTGGCGCAATGGCCGGGGCCGGCGTGTGCAACGGCCTACGGAGAACATTCTGCTACAAGGCCGGTGGACACCGGTGGTCCTGGCCTGTGCGCACCTCAATCATGATCCGAGCGACAGTGCGCTTCACCAGCTCGCAGCGCTCTGCCAGCGCTGCCACATGCTCCACGATGGACCGGAGCATCGACGCCGTCGCTGGATGAACGCGCACTATCGGCGTGCGTTGGGTGATCTGTTCTACGGCCCATACCCCAAGCTGGGAGGCGACTGGATCACACCAACCCCCCTCAGCATGCTCGACGATCACCGCAGTGGAACGTCCTCCCGTTGACACTCGTTTCACTTATTGCGTTTACAAGTCGCAATCACTAGATGGCTTCCGCTCTGGGAGACGAAACATGGCCGCCGTGGCCTTCAATATCGACGAGGCCTACGAGCCTACTGCACACGAGATCGAGGCGGCCGGTAACGCCGCGCGTGCACTGTCGAGGGTAGATTCCAGCCGCCCTATTCACCTGACTGTAGAAGGGGCAGGCGAGGACGTTATCAGCCTGCCTTCTGGTGTGTTCAACAGTATCGTCAAGATGCTGGTTGAGATCGGCAACGGTCATGCCGTCACTGTTGTGCCAGTACAGGCAGAACTTACAACCAGCCAGGCGGCCGATCTGCTCAACATGTCGCGTCCACACCTCATCAAGCTCTTAGAACGCGGTGACCTGCCGTTCCGGATGGTCGGCACGCATCGTAAGCTGCTCGGGCGCGACGTGCTGACCTACCGCAGCCGCATGGATGCGGCCCGGCATGAGGCCTTGCAGGGGATGGCGGACCTGGATCAGGAAGCTGGCCTCTTCGATGATCACGCACCCCTCGATCGTCCCTGATGCTGGTCGGCCGCTACACCGTCCTGCTTGATGCCAACGTCATGCACCCCTCCATCGTGCGGGGTGCGCTTTTGTGGTTCGCCGCCAACCGGCTGTTCCGGCCGCTCTGGAGCGAGGCGATCCTGGCCGAGTGGGAGGAAAGCCTGAGGCGGCGGTTTCCTGATTTGCCAACTGACCATTTCCAACGCCAGCGGGCCTACATGGACAGCTTCGGGGAGGCGCTGGTGGAAAGCTATGAATCGCTGATGCCTGCCCTGACGCTGCCTGATCCCAAGGACGTCCATGTTCTTGCAGCAGCGATTCACGGCAGAGCCGATGCGATCGTCACTTACAACCTCAAGGATTTTCCGGTCGAAGTGGCCGCCCGCCACGGTATCGAGGTGAAGCATCCCGACGACTTCATCGTCAATGTCATCGATCTTGATACGGCCAAGGCTCTGACCGCGATCGGTAGCCAGCGCCGTCAGTTTCGCAATCCCGCTGTAACCGCCGAAGATTACCTCGACCGCTTTCGGAAAAGCGGCTTGGTCCAAGCGAGCCACCGACTGCAACCCCTCGCCGAGCTATTTTAAATGAGGGTTCTGACACCAGCAAGCGCTTGAAAGGCGCTGACCTATCTCAAGCGTCAGAACCGTTCGGTTTTGACACAAAGCTTCCTCGAAAACGATGGTCTTTTGGGAACGATAGATCTTTCCCAAAAGCCGTTTTCACACGAGAAGGGAGAACACTAGAACCGCTTGCGAACGCCCACAGGCGGTAGAGCGCGGCACGCTAAGCGCCGCGCTCGATCGGATTATTCAGCGAGGCTTTCGATAATTGGGCACTCCGGGCGATCATCGCCGTGACAGCGCTCAACCAAGTCGATCAGCGCCAATTGCATAGCTTTCAACGCGCGCGCCTTGCGGCCCAGCTCGGCAGCGCGCGCTTTCGCCAGCGCCTTAACTTCGGCGCTCGACCGATCCCGATCCGACCACAAGCCGAGTAGCGTGCGGATCTCCTCGATTGGAAACCCAAGGTCTCGCGCGTTGGCGATGAACCGCAGCCGATGAATGTCCACTTCCGAATAATCCCGGTAGCTCCCGCGCCGGAGCGGTGCGGGCACAAGGTCGATCTTCTCGTAGTGGCGGATCATGCGTTGCGAGACGCCGCTGGCCTCCGACGCCGCCCCGATGTTCATAGTTTCACCGTGTTCAGACGCAGCGCGTTGAGCACGACGGTGAAGGAAGAGAGGGCCATCGCAGCGCCAGCCAGCATTGGTGACAGAAGGATGCCGGCAACGGGGTAGAGCACGCCGGCCGCGACGGGCACGCCGACCCCGTTGAACAGGAATGAGAAGAACAGGTTCTGCCGAATGTTCCGCATCGTCGCACGGGCGAGCTTGCGCGCGCGCACGATCGCCGAAAGATCGCCGCGTGTGAGCGTCATGCCCGCGCTTTCTATCGCTACGTCGGTTCCCGTCCCCATCGCGAGCCCAACGTCGGCAGCGGCCAGCGCCGGGGCGTCGTTGATACCGTCGCCGGCCATTGCAACCTTGGCACCATCAGCTTTCAATTCGCCGATGATCCGCGCCTTATCTTCCGGTCGCAGATCGGCGCGTACATCGTCCAGGCCGCCCACGGCGCGCGCAACCGCATCGGCCGTCCCGCGATTGTCGCCCGTCAGCATGATAACGCGCAGACCTTCCTTGCGAAGAGCCGCGATGGCGTCGCGCGCCGAAGGGCGCACCGGGTCAGCAACCGCGAGCAAGCCCGCGAGTGCGCCGTCGATCGCGATCAGGATGACGCCGGCTCCCTCGCTCCGATGGCGATCGGCCGAAGCGTCGAGTGACTGGGGATCGGCACCGACCCGGCTCATTTGTGCGGCATTGCCGATCACCACCGATCGGCCGCCAACCGTGGCACTGACACCCATGCCGGTCTGCGAAGCGAAGTCTGCGACCGTGGCGAGTTGCAATCCGCGTTCCTTGGCGGCGACGACGATCGCGTGGGCTAGCGGGTGTTCGGACTGTCCTTCGACAGCCGCAGCGAGCGCGAGCATGTCGTTCTCTCCAAAGGTGCCGGTTGCCTCGATCGCGACCAGCGACGGCTTGCCTTCCGTTAGCGTGCCCGTCTTGTCGATGACCAGCGTATCGACCTTATCGAGTGCCTGTAGGCTTTCGGCATTCTTGACGAGCACGCCGGCCTGCGCGCCGCGGCCGGTGCCAACCATAATCGACATAGGGGTCGCGAGCCCGAGCGCGCACGGGCAGGCGATCACCAGCACGGCGATCGCATTAAGAAGGGCGTGACCCATGCGTGGCTCGGGACCGACCAGCGACCACACCACGAAGGTCGCGACCGAGATCAGCACGACCAAAGGTACGAACCAGCCCGATACCCGGTCGGCGACCGCCTGGATCGGGGCACGGCTGCGCTGCGCTTCCGCGACCATGCGGACGATGCGCGCCAGCATCGTGTCCGAACCGACCGCGCCGGCTTCCATAACGAGGCTGCCCGTGCCGTTCACCGTCCCCCCCGTGACTGCGGCATCGACTTCCTTGAGGACGGGGGCCGGCTCGCCGGTGAGCATGGATTCATCGACCGAGGAGCGACCCTCGACCACCACGCCATCGACCGGGATCGCATCGCCGGGGCGGACCCGCAACCGATCTCCGGTTGCCACGTCGGCAAGGCTGACTTCTTCCTCTGACCCGTCAGACCGCAACCGTCGCGCTGTCTTGGGAGCGAGGTCCATGAGGGCGCGTATCGCGCGGCCAGTCGCCGCTCTGGCGCGCAATTCGAGAACCTGTCCGAGCAACACCAGTGTCACGACGACGCCGGCAGCTTCGTAATAGACTGGGACCATGCCCCCGTGCATCCGGAACGTCGCAGGGAAGATGCTGGGCGCGAGTGTTGCGACCAGGCTGTAGAGGAATGCCGCACCGACGCCGATCGCGATCAGCGTGAACATATTCAGATGGCGGGTGCGAAGCGACATCCACCCCCGCTCGAAAAACGGCCATCCCGCCCACAGCACAATTGGCGCAGTGAGTGCGAGTTGGACCCAAGGCGAAGCGGTAGGGCTAACAACATGGAGCCCAAACATCTCGGCGAACATCGAAACAATGAGCAGCGGAACGGTGAGCGCTCCTGCTACCCACAAACGCCGGGTGAAATCGACTAGTTCTGGATTGGGACCGTCATCGAGCGACGGCTCTTCCGGTTCGAGGGCCATGCCGCAAATGGGGCACGTTCCCGGCCCTTCCCGACGAATCTCAGGGTGCATGGGGCACGTCCACATCGCTCCCGGGGTTGCCACCGGCTCGGGCTTTGGCTTGGCCCCAAGGTAGGCATCAGGGTCAGCGACGAACTTGGTTCGACACCCTGCACTACAGAAATGATACTCGTGCCCGGCATGCTCGGCATGGTGCGCTGTTTTTGCCAGATCAACGGTCATGCCGCATACCGGGTCGGTCACTGTGGCAGAAGGTTCTCCGCCCGCTTTCCCTGAGCAGCATCCTTCCTTGGCAGCTTGTGGAACAGCCGGAGATTTGGAGGACGAGCAGCAGGACGCGCCCGCCTCGCGCTCGATCGCAGCAGCTTTATCAGCTTGCTTGTTCGAGCACCCGCAGCCCCCGGCCAAATGGGCGTGGAAATCAGGGTCGTTCATAGAAAAACTCCTTCAACCCGAGAGCATGTAGGGTCTGACACCGTGTCAGGGTCAAGCCCCCCTTCCAACGACTCACGGCACCTAATTAAATTACGTCGCAAAGCTCGATTGCCCTCAAACCAATAGCTACATGGCCGACGCAGGGGGTTCGAGCGTGCCGAGCCAACCTACCAGCACGAGGATCGCGACCACGCACGAAGCCTCGACTGCAAGACTTGTTCGCAAGGTTCGCAGCGCGCCTTTATAATCGCCTGCTGACACCGATCGTTCGAATGCCGGTGTAAAGCGGAAGCGGTTAAGCGAAGCGAGTCCGAGCATCCCACCCAACAGCACAAGCTTGGCGATCAAGAGCCTGCCGTAGACCGTCGTGCCGAGGGTCGGGAGATTGCCAAGGCCAACCAACAGCCAAGCGTTGATGAGGCCGGTGATGACGATCGTACCGACGACAATCGTGCCGGTCAGACCGAACCCGTGCAGCGCTCGATAGGTCAGTGCGAGGTGGGCGGCATCGGTGCGCCGCGCTGGTCGTGTCACCAGCAGCCCAAGCCCGAGCAGCGCTCCCACCCACGCACCAGCGCTCAGGAGATGGAGGATATCGGCCGCCAGATGCACCCACCCGGTCGCGCCTTCGTCCATCGCCCCGTGCCCCGTCCAGGCGAGCGTTGCGAGAGCGACGCCGGAAAAGATGGCGACCAAGCCAAGCGGCATCGTGCGCCGCGCCGCTATTAGGGCAGCGATAGACGCCACCAAGAGCGCGATCATGCGTACTTTCCATGCCGTGCCCGTTGCGGAGTCAGAGAGCAGCATTCCGACTGCTTCCCGATCGATCGGCCACGGAGGTGCACCTGCCATCGCGGCTGCGAGCAGCGCGACCGCTATGCCGGAGAATAGCAGGGCGAGAAGCCCGGTCCCGAACAGCCAAGGGCGGAAGGCAAGCGCGTTGCCGCGCTCACCGACCTTCAACCCGTAGAGGCCGAATGCCGAGAGGCCGAACAGCCCGCTCAGCGTCACGTAAAGCGCGAAGCGAACCGCGATCAGCGGCCAGTCGGCTTCCACCTTACTTCACCGTGAAGGCGTAGTTTCCGGTGATGCGGTGTGTGTCGGTCGAGACCACATGCCAGGCAAGCTTATAGCTACCCGCGCCGAGCGGCGACTTGGGCGTGACGACGAGGGTGCGACCGTCCGAGCCGACAGTTGCGGTCCCGACGACTTTCATTGGTGCGTGCGTCATGCCGCCATGCCCGGTCATCATCAGATCCGCACCGGAAAACTTGGGCATCAGCTTCTCGCTGAAGCGCAGTGTGACATTGGCGGGCTTCGCGACCATCGCATTCGGTGCCGGGGATGCGGATACGAGTTTGGGATGGGCCTGGGCGGCTCCGGCAAGGCCGAGAAGGACGACAGCGGTAGGAAGGAAGACGCGACGCATGGGAATACTCCGATCAGGTTCGTGCCTGTTCTACGCGGCCCGGCCGCTCGCCCCTCATGACGGAAGTCGAGGGGTGATGGGCATCGCTGCGTAACAAGTGGTAGAGGCGCGGAGTGGACAGCATGGACGATCTAGACAGAACATTGGCGAGGCTCGCGGGCGCACCCGTGCCGGCATCGCTGGACGGGATCGAAGCGCAGGTGTTCGCACGCATCGGTGCGCAGCCCGTCGCACGGTTGACCGGATTGGGCGTCGGGGGCGTGATGGTCGCAGCGCTCGCGATCGGCATGGTTGGCGCGGAACTTCCGGCGACCGCCAGCCCTGCGGTGTCGCTTTCGCCGCTCGGGGGCGCATCACCACTGGCGCCATCGGTCTTGCTGATTGGTGAGCCATGACATCGACCAAGCGGCTTATCGTCTGCGTTGTACTGGCCTTCCTCGCGGCTATCGCAGGCGTATTTCTTGCGCGCGTGTTGCTGCCCCAGCCTAAGCAACCGGGCACCGCCTTGCACGAGGTCCTGCACCATAAGCTGGCGCTTGATGGCAATCAGCAGGCCCGGCTGAAAAGCCTAGAGGACCGGTTCGCGGTGCAACGCCACGCGCTGGAATTGGAAATGCGCGCGGACAATGCACGGCTAGCCGAGGCCATTGAGACCGAGCATGGCAACGGCCCCAAGGTGACCGCCGCGGTCGATCAGAGTCATGCGGCGATGGGCGAGTTACAGAAGGCAACGTTGGCGCATATCTTCGCCATGCGGCAGCTTTTGCGCCCGGATCAGACCCCCCAATTCGATGCTGCGGTGGTGAAGGCGCTCACCGACGACCAGGGGTGAGCCTCGATTGGACCACCCTGTCCGACGGCGAACTGGCGACGCTCAGCATCGCTGGCCGACAAGCGGCATTCTCCGAAATCATGCGTCGCTATCGTCAGCCTATATTCCGGCTCGCGCGCGCCTTTGTCGGCGAGGCCGACGAAGCGCTCGATTTGGTTCAAGAGACGTTTGTCGCGGCGCATCAGGCGATGCCGCGCTACGATACACAGCGGGCGATGAAAGCATGGCTTTCTACGATCGCCGTCAACAAATGCCGGGATTGGGCAAGGAAGCGCGCGGTCCGTCGGTTTTTCTCCTTTGCCGCACCGCTCGACGAACAGGCCGAGACGATCGCGGACGATCAGGTAGCAATCGATGACGCAGCAGCCGATCGGCAGGAACTTGCCAAAGTGACGCGCGCCATCGCGACCTTGCCGATGAATCTCAAAGAACCGTTGGTGCTCCGCACGATCGAGGGTTTGAGCCAGGCGGAAACGGCCGATGTATTGGGGATCAGCCAGAAGGCGGTCGAAACCAGGCTATATCGGGCTCGCGCGCGCCTCGCCGAAAATTTGAAAGAGAACCAAGGGGTAGGCGCACGGGACGCGTAAGAGGTGAGACGGGCCGGCAGCGGCTCAATCCCAAGGAGCTACCATGTCGCGCGTTCTAGACCGCCGCCAATTGCTGCGCGGTGCCACTCTTGCAGGAGGCGGTGTTGCGCTGTCGGCATATATGCCGGCATGGGCGCAGCCTGTTTCCGCTGGTATTGTGAAGCCGCTGCCTACTGTATCGGGTGATGAAATCCGGCTCCGGGTCGCGCACCAGATGATGATGATCGACGGACGGCAGAGCCACGCCATCGGCATTAACGGCACTGTGCCCGCACCGCTGATCCGGCTGCGGGAAGGTCAGACCGTGCGGCTGCATGTCGAGAACGGTCTTGATGAGCAGACCTCGTTGCACTGGCACGGCCTGATCGTGCCGTTCCAGATGGACGGCGTGCCGGGCGTTGCCTTCCCCGGCATCGATAAGCGCACGACCTTCACCTACGAGTTCCCGATCGTGCAGGCCGGCACCTATTGGTATCACAGCCATTCCGGGTTGCAGGAGCAGATGGGGCTCTACGGCCCCATCGTGATCGACCCCAAGGGCGTTGACCCGATCCAGTCGGATCGCGAGCACGTTATCGTGCTGTCCGACCACAGCCAGCTCCACCCGCATCGCATCTTCATGAAGCTCAAGAAGCAGTCGGGCTATTTCAACCGGCAGCAGCAGACGCTCGCCGGCCTGCTCAAGGGCGAGGACCAGCCGCTCAAGGATCGCCTCGATTGGGGCAAGATGCGGATGGACCCGACCGACGTCGCCGACGTGACGGGTTCAAACTACACCTATCTCGTCAACGGGCATGGGCCGCAGGACAATTGGACGGGGCTGTTCAGGCCGGGCGAGCGGGTGCGGCTGCGTGTCATCAATGCGTCCGCGATGACGACCTTCAACGTCCGGATTCCGGGGTTGAAGCTGAGCGTTGTCCAGGCGGACGGCCTCAACGTCCGTCCCGTTGAGGTCGACGAGTTCCAGATCGGCGTGGCCGAGACCTACGACGTGATCGTCACTCCATCGGACGAGCGCGCCTACACGCTGGTCGGTGAGAGCGTGGACAGGTCCGGCATGGCGCGCGCAACGCTAAGCCCCCGCGAAGGCATGGCCGCTGAAGTCCCTCCACTTCGCAAGCGCCCTGTCGCCACCATGAAGGACATGGGGATGGACATGAACATGGATATGTCGGGCGGCGGTTCGATGCAGGGCATGGACCATAGTGGCATGCCTGGAATGGATCACGGATCAATGGCCACGGCTGAAAAGCCCGCCGCTGCGATGGACCACGCGCAGATGGACCACGGTGCTGCCGGTGCCGGCGCGGGCGGAATGGCCGGGATGGATCACGGCGCGATGCAGTCGGGTGCTACGATGCCAGGCATGGCAGGTGCGCCCGACGCCGCAGGTGGTATGGCAATGGGCGGCATGGCGGGCATGGACATGAACATGCGCGACTTTTCGAAAGCGCCGGGCGTGAAGAAGGGGCCGGGTGTCCAGACCATCTCGCCGATGCCGATGGATCGTACCGGCGACCCCGGTCAGGGTCTGGAGAATGTCGGGCATCGTGTGCTGAATTACCGCGATCTGGTCGCGGTCGATCGCAATCCCGATCTGCGCGCGCCGTCGCGCGAGGTGCAGATCCACCTTACCGGCAACATGGAACGCTACATGTGGGCGCTCGACGGTGAAAAGCTGTCCGAGGTGAAGGCACCGATCCCATTTCTTGCTGGCGAGCGCGTCCGCGTCACGCTGGTCAACGACACGATGATGGGCCACCCGATCCACTTGCACGGCCACTTCTTCGAATTGGTGACGGGGCACGGCGCGTACAGCCCGAGAAAGCATACCGTCATGGTTCAACCGGGGGGCAAGGTCAGTTGGGACGTGACCGCCAACGAGGGCGATTGGGCATTCCACTGCCACATGCTCTACCACATGCACGCGGGCATGATGCAGGTCGTCCAGGTCCGTTCGGCGAAGGGAGAGGCGGCATGAAGGCGCTGCTTCTCGCCGGGATCGGCGCGCTGGTCGCCACGGCACCTGCCACGGCGCAGACGATGGACCATTCAATGATGCCGGGCATGAGCATGCCGGGCATGAAAATGCCGGCGAAAAAACCGACCGCTAGATCGAGACCGGCCACAAAGCGGGCCCCTGCCAAGAAGGCAGCGACTAGGAAGGTCCCGGCAAAGCGTCCCTCCAAGCCTGCAGCCGATCCACATGCCGAACACACGATGCCCGGCATGGACATGAGCGGTGCGAACGCGGCCGATCCGCACGCCGGCCACGACATGTCCCAAATGTCAGGCATGAACCCTGCTCCGGCTACCGCAACAGGCGAGCACACCGGCCATGATATGTCGGCGATGCCCGGCATGGATATGGCACCCGGCCAGCCAACGCAGCATGACATGTCTTCAATGCCGGGAATGGCGACCGTGCCTGTCGGTACAGACCTGAAGCCGGGCAATGCGCCCGCGCCTGCACCATCTCCGGTGCTGGCAGCGTCTCGCTATTACGGCGAGGCAGCCATGAGCGATGCCAACCGCGACCTGCGCCGCGAGCATGGCGGAATGACCTACTACCAAGTGCTCTTCAACCTTGCCGAGTATCAGGCGCGCAAAGGCGGGGACGGCTATCGATGGGATGGCGAGGCTTGGATCGGGGGAGACATCAACCGTCTCACCCTGAAGAGCGAAGGCGAGGGCACATTTGGCAAACCGCTCGAAGCGGCCGAGGTGCAGGCGCTCTACAGCCGTGCGCTCGATCCCTATTGGAACCTTCAGGCGGGCGTCCGCTACGACTTCAAGCCGAACCCTTCTCGCACCTACGCGACGGTCGGGATCGAGGGGCTTGCGCCCTATTGGTTCGACGTCGAGGGGGCACTGTTCCTTTCTGACAAGGGCGACGTGCTTGGCCGAGCCGAGGCATGGTACGACGAGCGAGTGACACAATTCTTCGTCCTTCAGCCTCGCGTGGAAGCCAACTTTGCAGCCCAAGACGTGCGCCAGGACGGCATCGGATCGGGGCTTACGGACCTCGAACTCGGGCTCAGGCTGCGCTACGAAAAGTCGCGTGAGTTTGCGCCCTACATCGGCGTGTCGTGGGAAAGGCAATTCGGCGACACGGCACGCTTCACGAGAGCACGCGGTGATGACACGGGCGGCTTCAGCTTCGTTGCCGGCGTGAGGACCTGGTTCTGAGGAGCGGCAGGCTCCGCCTTCATGTCGGTGCCAGCAAGCTTCATCGCTGGCTGGCACTGATTATCGGGGTGCAGCTACTGCTCTGGTTCTCCAGCGGCTTGTTGATGAGCATCCTGCCGATCGAGCGGGTACGAGGAGAACACCTCGTTGCACGCGAGAACACGGCGACGATCGATCCGGCTCAGGAGTTTGCTTCCCCGGCATCGGTGTTGGGCGCTGCCCCCGGCCCGGTGCGCGAACTGCGCTACACGACCTTGTTCGGACAACCCGTCGCCGAGTTGACGATGGCTAACGGCACGGTCCGGATGCACGACGCCCGGACCGGTTTGCCGATGCAGCGTATCGATGCGCCCTTTGCGCTACGAGTTGCACGCGCGGCATATCGCGGCCCCGGTGTCCCTGTTGCGTCCGTCATGTTTGCTCGAACAGCGAGCACGGAGTTTCGTGGCAAACTGCCGGTCTGGCGTGTGGAGTTCGAGGACGCCGAGACGACGCGCGTGTTCGTGTCACCGGAGAACGGTAGGATTGTCGGTGTCCGAACGGGTACGTGGCGGCTCTATGATTTTTTCTGGGGCCTCCACATCATGGACTGGAAAAACCATGAGAACTTCAACACCCCTTGGATGATGGCATTTGCAGCTGGGGGGCTAGCCCTTGCGGTGGCAGGCGTGGTGCTGCTCTACATGCGCTGGCCGCGCCGCAGGCAAAGAAAAGTCCAAGGGGTGCACGACGTTGCCGCGTAACTCTCTCTAGGTGGGGGATACCTCGGGAGAACGACTATGAAGACCATTACCACGATCGGCATGTTAGCCGCAGCGCTCGCCGCCAGTCCGCTTGCCGCACAGAGCAGCATGGCGGGCATGGATCATAGCCAGATGCAGGGAATGGATCATTCCAAGATGATGAATGATCCGGGCAATCCTTACGCCGCATCCGAGATGGACATGCATCAGAAGATGATGGCCGCGAAGCAGGGAGACGCATCGGAGATGTGGACCCGCAAGATGATCGAACATCATCGTGGAGCCGTTACCATGTCGCGCGTGGCGCTTCGGGACGCGAAGGATGCCGACACGAAGCGGATGGCGCAGATGACCATTACGAAGCAGGAAAAGGACATCGCCGAGCTTCAGGGCTGGCTCAAGTCGCATGGCAAGCGCGCCCAATAAGGCCGCTGGCAGGAACCCCGCCCCCGGGCGGGGCTTCACCAAAGGAGTTTAGCAATGAAGTTTACGATCCGGAGTGCGATCGTCGCCGCAGCGATGATGACCCCGGCTGTGGCCTTAGCGGCGAACAGCATTGCCATGCACCGCGATCCAGGGTGCGGCTGTTGCGAGCAGTGGGCCAAGCAGGTCCGTCAGCAGTTCGGGCGCAACGTGCAGATCATCGATGACGCTCACCGCGATGTGCTTCAGCGCAAGATGGGTGTCCCCGCCGACCTCAGTTCATGTCACACCGCGGTAGTCGACGGTATGGCATTTGAGGGCCATGTACCGATTGCCGACATGAAACGGGTGCTTGCCCAGCATCCCAAAGGCGTAAACGGGCTTGCCGTGCCGGGTATGCCGGTGGGATCACCTGGCATGGAAATGCCGGGCATGAACGCACAGCCCTATGAGGTGATCGCGTTCGGACCAACCGGACGCAAGGTGTTCGCCCGCCATTAAAAGAGGGAGGCGCGGACGCCTCCCTCCCATTTACTTTTCATGCCCGACATGTCGTGGCCGGCATGGTCTTTACGCCTGCCGCTTTCATGTCGGTGCAGGGCGTTGTCGGAATCGATAGTGGTTTGAAGATCGTGAGAGCTTTCATAACTTAACATATCCGCTATGCCGGATGCATGGATAACGATTCGGCTATCATTGCGCTTGGTGCGCTCGCGCAAGGCACACGCCTCGACGTGTTTCGCCTGCTGGTTCGCCACGAACCGGACGGCATGGCGGCGGGTGAAATTGCCCGTCAGCTCGACGTGCCGCAGAACACCATGTCCGCGCACCTCGGCATTCTCGCGCGCGCCGGCATCGTGCGCTCGGAACGGCATAGCCGGTCGATTATTTACCGTGCCGATCTAGACGGGCTGCGCGCGCTAACGCTGTTCCTCGTCAAGGATTGCTGTGCCGGCTCGCCTGAACTGTGTGCGCCGCTCCTGGCCGAACTCACCCCCTGCTGCTGAAAGGACGCCCCGTGGCCGTCGATATCGTGATCTATCACAACCCCGAGTGCGGCACGTCGCGCAACACGCTGGCGATGATCCGCAATGCTGGCATCGAGCCGCACGTCATCGAATATCTGAAAACCCCACCCTCGCGCGCGTTGCTGGTCGAGCTGATCGACCGCGCCGGGATCACGCCCCGCGATCTGCTACGCGAGAAGGGGACGCCCTATGCGGAGCTGGGCCTTGGTGACGATGCGCTGTCAGACGACACGCTGGTGGACGCGATGATGGCGCATCCGGTCCTCATTAACCGGCCGCTGGTCGTCTCGCCGCTCGGCGTGAAGCTGTGCCGACCGTCCGAAGCGGTCCTCGATCTGCTGCCTGATGCCCAACAGGGCGCGTTTGCCAAGGAAGACGGCGAACAGGTTGTGGATGCTTCGGGCCAGCGCATCGCCTGATGCTGCTCGCGTTCGCTATCTTCGTCGTCACGATCGCGCTCGTCATCTGGCAGCCCAAGGGCCTGGGCATCGGCTGGAGCGCGCTAGGCGGCGCGGCCGTCGCGCTACTCGTCGGGGTCGTTTCGCTCTCTGACGTGCCGGTGGTGTGGGGCATCGTCTGGAACGCGACCGCGACGTTCGTCGCGATCATCATCGTCAGCCTGTTGCTCGATGAAGCCGGGTTCTTCGAATGGGCGGCGCTCCACGTTGCGCGCTGGGGCGGGGGGCATGGTCGTCGGCTGTTCGTGCTGATCGTCCTGCTCGGGGCGGCGGTGTCGGCGCTGTTCGCCAATGACGGCGCCGCGCTGATCCTGACGCCGATCGTCATCGCGATGCTGAGGGCCCTGGGATACAAGGACAAGGCGACGCTGGCGTTCGTCATGGCGGCGGGGTTCATTGCCGATACCGCAAGCCTGCCGCTGATCGTCTCCAACCTCGTCAACATCGTGTCGGCCGACTTCTTCCGGATCGGCTTTGCCGATTATGCCTCGGTGATGGTGCCGGTCGATCTGGCGTCGATCGCCGCGACGCTGGTCGTGCTGCTGCTGTTCTTCCGGCGCGACATACCCGCCAGCTACGATGTGGCGCAGCTCCGCGCGCCCGCTGATGCGATCCGTGACCATGCCACATTCAAGGCGGGCTGGGTCGTCCTCGCCCTGCTGCTCGCCGGCTTCTTCTTGCTCGAACCTATCGGCGTGCCGGTCAGCGCCGTCGCTGCTGCCGGTGCCGTGCTCTTGCTGGTCATCGCCGCGCGCGGCCATGTCATCCAGACGCGCAAGGTGCTGGCCGGCGCGCCGTGGCAGGTCGTGATCTTCTCGCTCGGCATGTACCTGGTCGTCTATGGCCTGCGGAATGCCGGACTGACCGACCATCTTGCCGGCCTGCTCGATCGCACCGCGCAAGGCGGCGTTTGGGGTGCGGCGTTCGGCACCGGGATCATTGCCGCGCTGCTGTCGTCGGTGATGAACAACATGCCGACCGTTCTGGTGGGTGCGCTGTCGATCGACGCGACGCACGCCACGGGCGCGATCAAGGAAGCCATGATTTACGCCAACGTGATCGGGTGCGACCTTGGCCCGAAAATCACACCGATTGGCTCGCTCGCGACGCTGCTCTGGCTGCACGTCCTCGGGCAAAAGGGCATTCGGATCGGCTGGGGCTATTACTTCAAGGTCGGCGCGACGCTAACGATTCCGGTGCTGCTGGTAACGCTCGCGGCACTCGCGATCAGGATCAGCATGGGATGACGGCACTCGTATATCTGGCCGCGTCGCTCGCGGAAATCGCAGGCTGCTTTGCCTTTTGGGCATGGTTGCGGCTGGGCAAATCGCCCCTGTGGCTGGCTCCGGGCGTGGTATCGCTTGTGCTGTTCGCCTGGCTGCTGACACGCGTGGACAGCGATGCAGCAGGGCGGGCCTATGCAGCCTATGGCGGCGTCTACATCTGTGCATCGCTGATCTGGCTGTGGGCTGTCGAAGGGGTGAGGCCCGACCGCTGGGACGCTGGTGGAGCGACACTCTGCCTGATCGGCACCTGTATCATTCTGCTTGGCCCAAGGACCGCCTGATGCCGCTTCGCGCCCTCTCTGACCCCGATCATCTACCCGCCCTTGATCGGCGCTATGCGCTCGATCGTCCTGCCCTTGGGCTGGGCGCTGGTGATCCACCTCCGCGCATACTGTTGCTCTACGGCTCTTTGCGGGAGCGGTCCTTTTCGCGGTTGTGCGTTGAGGAAGCCGCTCGCCTGCTGCAATTCTTCGGCTGCGAAACGCGAATCTTCGATCCTTCGACGTTGCCGCTGCCCGATCAGGTGACGGGGGACGATCACCTGGCCGTCCACGAGCTACGCGAACTGTCGATGTGGTCGGAGGGGCATGTGTGGTGCAGCCCCGAGCGCCACGGCCAGATCACCGGCATCATGAAGCTGCAAGTCGATCACCTGCCGCTGTCGATGGGTGGGATGCGCCCGACGCAGGGCCGCACGCTTGCCGTCATGCAGGTGTCGGCCGGATCGCAGTCGTTCAACAGCGTGAACACCCTGCGCGTCCTCGGCCGTTGGATGCGAATGGTGACGATCCCAAACCAATCGAGCGTCGCGAAGGCGTTTGCGGAGTTCGACGAAAGCGACCGAATGAAGCCTTCGGCCTACTATGATCGGATCGTGGATGTGATGGAGGAGCTGGTGCGCTTCACGGTCCTTCTACGCCCGCACACCACGCAGCTTGTTGATCGCTATTCCGAGCGAAAGGAGGCAGATGTGCCGATCGATAGCGCCACGGACCTTTCGAGCATCGCAACCTCGCCAACGTACCGGAAAGGCGAGTAAAGTTCTCTTAGTGTGGCGAACCGCTCCTCCGACATTGTGCATCACTGAGTGTGCTTCTAGATGCATCCAATGAAACGCCGGGCTCGCCCATTCTCCAAGATATTGCGTTCCATGGCGTTTTTCGTCCTGGCAGTGATGTTGCTGGTCCGGCTTGGCCCGCTCTGCGAGACGATGGCGATGGCCGCGCCTCCGGCTGCGTCCGCGATGATGGACTGCGCCAGCAAATCAGCAGGCGCTCCCATCAAAAAGGCACCTGCGTCGGCCTGCGCCATACCGTGCGTTGCGGTTGCCGGCGAAACCGTCGAGCATATCGGGCTGGTTCCGTCCTCCCATCTATCGCCTTGGCCAGCTCCACAGACGGGCCTTTTGGGCATGGCATACGCTCCGGCCACGCCCCCTCCGCAAACCGTGTGACGTCGAACACCATCACACGTAAATTTCGGAGAATATCATGACCAAGTTCAAGCTCATCAGCGCTGCCTTCGCCCTCACCCTGTCGACTGGCGCATTCGCCGCTGTCGCCAATTGCTGCGCCGACATGGCGTGCTGCAAGGACGGTGCGGACTGCTGCAAGGATGGCGCAAAAGCCAAGGCCGCGGACTGCTGCGATCATGCCAAGGGCGGCATGAAGCACGGCTAAAAGCTGGATAGGGGCGGGCAGCCGCCCCTATTTTCCTAGTCTACATCTACCCGCCGCGGCACGCCGTCGCGCCATGGTCGCTGTGACGAGCGGAGAGTTACCCGTAGGGTTGAGGCTCTTCCCCGAACCGCATCCATCGTTCGGCCCATCTCGCGTGCGATTACCGCCAGAGTCTGCTTGGCCTCGATACGCCGACGAAGCTCGACGTCATCATCATTGGTCCAAGACGTTCCACGTCGAGCGGTCAGCCCAAAAACTCCTCGATCAGGAGCAATCCCAAAAAGCCGATGAAAAACATGGCGCTGATAAGCGGGGTATCGGGCTTCTCGTGCGCCTCCACCAATAGCTCTTCCGTCACAAGGTAGAGCAGCGCCATCAAACCGAAACTGAGAAACCCGGCGATGACGACGGGCGGAAACGTCGCAACGGGAGTCGCTATCGCCGCACCGATCGGCAGCAACAACGCGATCCCCATCGTAATCGCGATGATCCGCGCCTTGGACTTGATCGTCTCGCCCAACTCGGTGGTCACGGTCAGTCCGAGAAACAGCACCTCCAACGTCAACGCGATCGTCAGCAACACGCCGGCCTTCCCGCCAGCGACGAACGCCAACCCGAGAACAAGCCCGTCGATCAGGATGTCGACCGCGACCGCACCGAGCATGGCGATCGGTCCACTGGCGCGACCCTCAAGGGCTTTGAGCGACAGCATCACGAGAATGCCAAGCGCGCCGCCTGTGAATGTCGCGATCGGTGAACCTTCGTGCATCACCTGGGGCAGGATCTCGGCTGCCGCTGCGGCGAACACGACGCCTGCCGCCAAGTGCTGCATGGCGCTTACGAAGGCATCACTTGGCCGTCTCGATACCGCGAATAGCGAGCCGATCAGTACGGCGACGACGGGAATGAGCGTGAAGGCAACGGCCTGCATAGCTTAAGCCCTCACGCTGTCATGACTCAAAGGCGGCAGTTCGATGTGTCCCCCTGATGGGGCTGGCAGCTCGCGCCGTCCGAAACGAGCGTAGAGCGTCGGCAGCACGAACAAGGTGAGCAAGGTTGCGGATATCAGGCCACCAATGACGACGGTCGCCAGCGGCTTTTGCACCTCGGCTCCAGCACCATGACCAAGTGCCATCGGCACGAAGCCAAGCGACGCAACGAGCGCCGTCATCGCAACTGGCCGGAGCCGCGCCAGAGCGCCTTGATGCGCCGCTACCGCACGACCCATGCCTTGCCGCATCAGATCATGGATGGACGACACCATGACCAGCCCGTTGAGAACCGCGACACCTGATAGCGCGATGAAGCCGACTGCCGCTGAAATGGAGAACGGCATGCCTCTTAGCACCAGCGCAAGGATGCCTCCGACCAGCGCCAGCGGAACGCCGGTAAACACGATCAACGCATCCCTGACGGAGCCAAGCGCGCCGTAGAGCAGGAACATGATGACCACGAAGCAGATCGGCACCACAACGCTAAGCCTATCGCGGGCAGATGCCAGGTTCTCGAACTGACCGCCCCATTCGAGATACGTGCCAGGCGGCAATTTCACCTGAGCGTCGATGGCTGACCGGGCATCAGCCACGACACCGGCCACGTCTCGATCGCGCACGTTGGCCTGCACCACGACACGCCGCTTGCCGTTCTCGCGGCTGATCTGGTTGGGACCATCGACCACGGCGATATCCGCCACTGTCGATAGCGGTACGAAGCCGCCACTGCCGGTCGGCACCGGCACCTGAGCAACCGCCGTCAGATCGGATCGTGAGCTTTCGGCCATCCGGATCACGACGGGGAAGCGACGATCGCCTTCAAAGATCACGCCAGCCTGTCGGCCGCCAATGGCTGCGGCAACCGTGTCCTGCACGTCACCCGCCGTCACCCCGACGCGGGACATGGCAGTGCGGTTCGGCCGGATATCGAGCATCGGCAAGCCTTCGGTTTGTTCAACCCGCACGTCTGCTGCACCCCGCGTCTTTCGAAGGATGCCGGCTATCCGATCTGCGGTCGCGTTCATCTCGCCAAAGTCGTCGCCAAAGACCTTGATCGCGATGTCGCCGCGCACGCCTGCAATCAGCTCGTTGAACCGCATCTGGATCGGCTGAGTGATCTCATAGGCGTTGCCGGGCAGAGTGGAGAGCCGCTTTTCCAGCCGCTCGACCAGCTCTTCCTTGGACAGGCCGGGGTCGGGCCACTCCTTCTTCGGCTTCAGGATGACGAAGGTGTCGGTCGCGTTAGGCGGCATCGGGTCCGATGCGATTTCGGACGTGCCGGTGCGCGAGAAGGCGAAGCGGACCTCAGGGGCCTTGGCGAGTGCCTTTTCCACCTGGAATTGCATCGCCTGGCTCTGATCGACCGATGTGCCCGGGATGCGGACCGCCTGCACGAGGATGTTGCCCTCATCGAGCTGCGGCAAGAACTCCTGCCCCAATGTCGTAAAAGCGGCCCCGGCGAGTGCCAGCGCACCGATCGCGACGCCGATGGTGAGGGTGGGTCGGCGCATTGCCGCATCAAGTCCCGGCTCATAACGTTTCCGGAGGAAGGTGACGACGCGGCTTTCCTTCTCCTCGACCCGCTTGCTGAGACAGATCGCAATCGCTGCCGGTATGAAGGTCAGCGATAGGATGAAGGCGAACACCAGAGCGATGATGACCGTGAGCGCCATCGGCTCGAACATCTTGCCTTCGACACCCGTGAAGGTGAGCAACGGCGCATAGACAAGGATGATGATAGCCTGCCCGTACACCGATGGCCGGATCATCTCGCGCGCCGACGCCGCGACAATCCCGAGACGTTGCTCGATGGTCAGCACGTCATCACGACCATGCTGCGCCTCGCCCAAACGCCGTAATGCGTTCTCCACAATAATGACCGCGCCATCTACGATCAGACCAAAGTCGAGCGCACCAAGGCTCATCAGATTTGCGGAAACGCCCGCCTCCAACATGCCGATGCTGGTCAGCAGCATCGTGATCGGAATGACGCAGGCCGCGATCAGCGCCGCGCGGAAATTGCCAAGCAGCGCAAACAGAACGACGATTACCAGCACCGCACCTTCGGCGAGGTTGCGGGCAACCGTCGAAATTGTGGAGTTCACCAGCTCGGTCCGGTTCATGACCGGCTTCACGACAACATCGACCGGCAAAGAGCGGCCGATCTGCGTCAGCCGTTCGGCAACGCCGGTCGATACCGTGCGGCTATTCTCCCCGATCCGCATAACCGCGGTGCCGACGACAACTTCATGGCCGTTTTCTGACGCCGATCCCATGCGTAGCGCCTGCCCGGTGCGAACGGTCGCGATCTGGTTAAGCAGGATCGGAACGCTCTCGCGGGTGGCAACGACGGTACGTGCCAGCTCGTCGGCGTTGCGAACACGCCCATCCGATCGAACCGCCAGCCCTTCTCCGTTGCGGTTGACCACGCCAGCGCCCGCGCTGGTATTGCTGCGCTGAAGGGCGGTGGTGAGATCCTGAAGCGTTAGCCGCATTGCCGCCATGCGCTGTATGTCCGGAATAACGAGATATTCCTTGGTGTAGCCACCAAGGGAGTCGACGCCAGCAAGCCCGGCCGTGCTTTTGAGCTGCGGCGTGACGATCCAATCCTGTACGGTGCGCAGATAGGTCGCCTTGTCGGCGTCGCTGACAAGGTGATCCCCCTCGGGGGTGATATAGCTGGCATCGCGCTGCAAGCCGGGTTCGCCGTTGCGGTGGTGAACTTGGTCCAGCTCGCGATATTCGACCGTCCACATGAAGATATCGCCGAGGCCCGTAGCGATCGGCCCCATCTCGGGGTTCACACCTTCGGGAAGGTCTTCCTCAGCGGTTCGCAGACGTTCCGCGACCTGCGCTCGCGCAAAGTAGATATCGGTCTTTTCACCGAAAACCGCTGTGATCTGGGCAAAGCCATTGCGACTTAGCGAGCGGGTATATTCAAGGCCAGGAATGCCCGCGAGCGCGGTTTCGACCGTGAACGCAACCTGCTTCTCGATCTGATCGGGGGAGAGGGCAGGAGCAACGACATTGATCTGCACCTGGTTATTGGTGATGTCGGGTACGGCGTCGATCGGAAGCTGACGCAGCGCGCCAATCCCGAGCAATGCAGCCGCGATGGTGAGAAGCAGGACGAGCCAGCGCTTCTCGACGGAGAGGGTGACGATGCGACCGATCATGGCTCAGTCCTCATCCCCGCCTGCACCCTTGCCGAGTTCGGCCTTGAGCGTGAAGCTGTTGGTGGAAGCGATGCGCTCCGAGCCGGTAAGGCCTGCCGTTACGGTGACTTGCCCGCCGTTGGTGCGACCAAGCGTCACGGGAATTGCCCGGAATCCTGTCGCAGTGCGGACGAACACGAACGACTTGTCCTCGATCATCTGCACTGCGGCCGATGGCACGGCGACGGTGCGGTCCCCGGTCGCAGGAACGAGGATCGATACGTTGACCGTTTCGCCGACGCGCCATGTGCTGCCGGCGTTGTCGAGGGTAGCGATCACCGGCACCAATCGGGTCGTCTCGTCCAGAATGGGGGATACGAACGTGACGCGCCCCTCCTGACGCCGCCCCGGTGCCGTCACTTCGACACGCACGCCGGGTTTCACCCGACCGGCATCGGTGGGGACGAGTGAGGTGGTTACAGTGACCTTCGACAGGTTGGCGACGCGGAACAGCTCTGCATCGGCCGCGACCGCCTGCCCGAGTGTAGCGGATCTCGCGATGACCTGGCCGGCGATCGGCGAGCGAACCGCGATGCGGTTGAGCGCGCCGCCTCCGCTGCCCGTCGCTGACAATTGCTGCTGCGCGAGGCGAAGGGCAATGCTGGCCTCCGTCGCTGCCGTCCGCGCTGCGACCAGATCCTGCTCTGGCGAAACACGTTCAGCGAACAGGCGCTGTTCGCGGCGAAGGTTTGATTGGGCGAGTGCGGAACGCGCGCGCGCGGCTTCTACCTCCGCTTTCAGTGATGCCGCTTCCCGGCTTTCGATGATAGCCAGCGGGTCTCCCCGGCTGACTGACTGCCCGAGATTGCTGGTGAGGGAAACGAGCCGACCGCCTACGGAGGTGGACACAACCTGCACACCCTGAGGATCGCCCTCGATCGTTGCCGATAGCTCGATCGCTCCGGCCACGCCGCCTACTGTAGGACGCGTAACCTCTATCCCGGCATCCGCAATCTGCTGCGCGGACAGGGTGACGATATCCTTTGGACCCTCCTTGGCTTCGCTGGCCTCGGCACCTTCGGTCTTCTCGGCTCCGGCTTTCTCACCGGCCTCGCCGTTGCCACCCCCGCCGCATCCGGCAAGGAGGACAGCCAGGGTCACAGGCGCGAGCGCCCGCATGATGGTCTTCGTCATTGATTGGTTTCCTCGGTCGAGGGCGCTGCGGCAACGAGCCGTTCGAGGCGTGCCTTGGCGTCGTGATAGGTGGCGAGCGCATCGATCGCGGCGGTTCGTGTTTCGGACAGGGTACGTTCGGCATCGAGCAAATCGAGCTGACCGAACTTGCCCTCCCGGTAGCCGATCCGGGCGATCCGAGCGGCTTCGCTTGCCGACGCCAATGCCGGCCCGCTGGCGTTGCGAGCGGTCGTCGCGGCATTCGCGACGTTCGCCTGTGCGCTTGCGATATCCTGCGCGGTATCCAGCTCGGCCGCGCGACGTAGCGCCTGCGCCTGATCAGTCTGCGCCCGCGCCTGCGCCACTGCCGCCTTGCCGTTGTTGAACAGTGGGAACGGGATCGACAGCCCGAACACCGCTGCCACGTCGTTCGTAGCCTCAAGCCGTCGTGCGCTGGCGCTGAGTGTCACGTCGGGAATGCGCTGCGACCTAGCAAGCCGCACCTGTGCCTCTGCCGTTGTCACGTCCGCGCGTGTCGCCGCCAATGCCAGCGTCCCGGCGGTCTCGATCGGCCGCGCTGGACCAAAGCCCTCGACACGGCCGAACCACACCAAGTCCAACGGTCCCGTGAGGGGTTGGCCGATCCGTCGGGCAAGATTGCTTCGGGCGACCTCGGCAAGCCGCTCTGCGCGCTCCACAGCCGTCTCCGCGTTGATCCGCAATACATCGGCGCGCTGCTGTTCGAGCGGTGATGCTCGCCCCGCTTGAACGCGGACGCCGGCTGCGCGCGATGCTTCGCGGGCGATACCGGCCTGCTCGCGCGCGGTCACCAGTCGGCGTTCCGCTGCGGTCGCCTCGATGTAGAGCTGCGTGATGGCAAGCCGTAGATCAGCCTCGGCCAACGCCGTGCCTATCCTCGCTCGATTACCAATCGCATCTGCGACAGCGATCCGTGCCGATCGTTTGCCACCCAACTCGATCGGTAGTGCCAGACCTGCCGTTGTCTCGGCGCTTCGAAGACCGCGATATTGGCCGCTGCCGGCAATGTTCTCGGTCTCGGCGACGATCGACGGGTTCGGGCGGTAGCCGGCAACCGTGCGGCCTGCTTGTGCTGCCCGGACGCCAGCCGTGGCAGCCTCAAGGCTGGGGGCGCTGGCTCCGGCAAGCGAAAGCGCCTGCTCAAGGGTGAGCGGGGGACTGGTCGATGTTGGATCGGCTGACTGCGCCTGTGCGATCGACGCGCACGACGCCACGGCCAATAAGGCCGCAATAAAACGGTGCATGGGTAACGGACTCCTGACGAACCTTGGGCATCCGCACGGGCTTTCCCGGCGGAATTAGGCGTTGGTCAGGCTTGGGGAGGACGTAGGGCTGGGTCCGACGCTACCGGGGCCTTGGGCGCATTGCGCCACATCGATGCAGTCATACGAACGCTGCTGGCTGGTCCGGTTGAATCGGACGCGATCGGCACGCCGACATGATGGCCGTGGCAACCACCATGATGGTGAGGATAAGCCTTGTCGGCGTCTGCCGGCACTTGGTCGGCATCGCCGTCGCAATGATCGAGGGAGCTGACCGCTGTGGTATCAACGCACGTCACGCCTTCGGTCGCATGCGCGACTGATCCAAGCCCGAGCATAAGCACGAGCATGAAACTGAGGAACAGGGCGGAGAGGCGGTGCATCGGCCCGCGCCTTAGCAGCTTACCGACTGCCATGTAACGACTGCTGGTAAGTAGCGGGGGCGGGTGAGGGCTCGCTACGCATTTCGGCGCGTGCCTGCCGCATGATCTGAACACCGCCCGATATTCCCAACACAGCCATCAAGGTGGCGACGGCGAGATCAGGCCACGCGCTGTTGAGGCCGAACACTCCGCCTGCGGCCAGTACGACGGCGATGTTGCCAATCGCGTCGTTACGCGAGCAAATCCACACTGACCGCATGTTCGCATCACCGCTTCGAAAGCGGTACAGCATGACCGCGACTACAAGGTTCGCGATCAACGCGGCGATGCCGACCACGCCCATAATTTCGGCATGGGGCGTTGCTTCGTGGAGCGCCCCCCATCCCGCCGCGAACAAGACATAGACGCCTAGCAAAGCAAGCGTCGCCCCCTTCAACATCGCAGCGCGTGCGCGCCAGGCTATCGCCATTCCGGCAACGCCAAGGCTGATTGCGTAGTTCGCAGTATCCCCAAAAAAGTCGAGCGCGTCGGCTTGCAGCGCCTTCGATCCACCCGTGATGCCGGCAACGATCTCGATAACGAACATGCCGCCATTGATGGCGAGCGCAATCCATAGCGCGCGCCGCCACTTAGGGTCGTTGAGAGTGTCCGCCTTGTCGGACGCGCAGCTTGTGCAGGCCATATTCGCCACCTCGATAGAATCGATCTGACAGCCTATATGCACCCTCTAGTCGCTAGAGGGTCAAGCGCTGTGTCTGAGAAACTGACGATCGGAAAACTGGCTGGTGCGACCGGCACGAAAGTCGAGACGATCCGCTACTATGAGCAGATTGGCTTGCTGCCGGCTCCTGAGCGATCGGCGGGGAACTATCGGACCTATGAGGGCGCGCATCTACGCCGCCTGTCCTTCATCCGTCGCGCGCGTGATCTTGGCTTTTCAATCGATCAGGTGCGCGAGCTTATGGGGCTTGCCGATCGGCGCGATCAGTCCTGCATCGCCGTCGATGTCGTTGCCAACCAACACCGCGACGCGATTAGACGCAAAATTGCAGACCTCACCGCGCTTGCTGGTGAACTCGACGCGCTAATAGATTCCTGTAGCCGCAACACCGTCGCCGACTGCCGGATCATCGAAGCACTTGCCCCTTCCGCATAGCGCATCGCTGCTGTCCGGTGGAATGATCGGCTTGCACCGCTTGGGCACTTCAATCCGTGGAGCTGACGATCGCACTTCTTGCCGCCACGTCATCCCGACTGATCTCGATGGTACAGCGCACCGTCTTCTTAGTCCTCACAGCTATCTTGTAGCAGGCTTGCACAGCCTTGCGATTTGCGGTGATGATCCGATCGGCTGCCGCGATGTTGGCGAAAGCATCCGGCCCAGCAGCTCGCATGAGGCGCTGCCCGGCTTCCCATTTCGGTAGGTCAAGCGTGCGCGCTGCCATCCACTCGGGCACCTGCCACTTCCCCGGGAGCTCGCGCGCGATGATCCCCGGCACGATCGTCCATAGCAGCGCCCCGCCCAGGCACGCTCCCGCACCGACCTGCCACAAGGTACGGCGCTGCTCGTCCGCACGGCGGGCAGAACCGCCGATACCGTGCAAAGCGGTCGTCGCCTTGTCCATCTTCTCACCGGCGGTCGCGATCATGCGCCGATCCTCGTCGCGGGCATGGCCGCCAGCCGCGACGATCCGGTCGGCGACATAGCGCGGCGCGACATTGTCCTCGGCCGTTTTCGCCAGCACGCCGACATTTTGCATGGTCGCGTTGAGCGCCTTCGCCATTTTCCCCAGCGTCTCGCTGTAATCGGGTATCTCCGGCACCTCGGCGCGCTCCGCGGACAGCCGCTCGACGGCGCGGCGCAACAGCGCAAGCTCACCGCGGACACCTTCAAACGCCTCCGCTGCGGCGTCCGGTTCGTGATCGTCACTCATGCACTTCTTCCCCTTTACTGCATGAAACCACAAACCGGATCGTACCCGAAAGCACGAACCGTCACCGGCTCATCCCCCGATCCCGGTCGCGCCCACGATCGAGCGACGACGACAGCGCATCGCCGATCGACCGCTCGCTTTCCTGCTTCAGCGCCAGGTCGGGTGCATGGCGACGCAGTGCGGATTCGAGCTGCGGGTCACGGTGCAGCCCGCCCGCCGCCTTCTCCATCCGCTCGCGCAACCGCTCGGCACCGGCACTGTCGCCGGCCCGCTCCATGCCTGCCCGCGCCTGCTGCATTTTCTGCCAGCCTTCCACGAACCGCTCGGCACGCGCGTCCGGGTCTAGCCGCACACGCTTCTCGTCGGCCATCGCGCGTGCCGCGCCAACTGTATTGCCGCCCGACACCTGCTCGATAAGCTTCGGATCACGCGCAAGCGCCGATGCAAGGTCGCGCGCGGCATGGGGACGGGTCGCGTCCAGCCTCTCGCCAGCCTTCTGCAAAGCGCTCTCCTGATGCGGCAGCACGGGCAGACCCTTGTTGCGCATCCGGCCGATATCGCCCGCGGCACGTGCATAGCGTTCGATCGCCTTGGCCTGAGAGACGTCCAAGGTGGTGTTAATCGGACCCCCCTGGCTGCGATCACGGGCGGTGTTAATCGGACCCCCCTGCCCGTGATCGCGGGCAGTGTTAATCGCCCCCTCTTTCGCGACAGCCGGCTTTGGCCGGAAACCGGCAAACATGCCCTTGGCCTTGTCGCGCACCTTCTCGACCATCTGGCGTGCGAGTTCCGGGAACCGGATCTCGCGCCGATCGGCGAACGCCCGCGCCTGATCCTGCTCGGGCTTAGCGTAATCGCCCGCCATGTCCTTGCCGCGTTCGCGCGACAGAGCGCGAACAAGCTGGCGCTGGTCGGTGAAGTCGTCGCGGCCATAGTGAAGCTGCACGTCGTCGCGGTGCCGCGACATGCCGACATAGGCGCTGTGGCGGTCCATGCCCGGAGTGGCGAGGACATGGGCGCGATCGACCGTCACGCCTTGGGATTTGTGGAACGTCGCCGCATAGCCGTGATCGACATGGGCATAATCCTTGGTGTCGAACGCGACCCCGCGCCCGTCATCGAGGCGCACCGCCATGCCCTCGGGCGATACCCGCTCGATCGTCGCCAGCGTGCCGTTCTTGACCCCCATGCCGCGCTCGTTGCGAAGGAACATGATGCGGTCGCCGGTCGCGAACTGCCGCTCGCCGCGCTCGGCCTTCACCGTCACGTCATCGCCAAGGTCGCCGCTCGCGCGCAACCGGTCGCGCGCCTCGCCATTGAGGCTCTGCACCTCGGCGTTGGTGTGGGTGAGGATGATGCGGCTCTTGCCCGGCTCGGTCTGGCGCGCGCGATCCCAACCATCGACCAGCGCGCCCCGCGCCGCCTCGCGCGTGTCGGCCGCGTGGACCGTGCCCTTGCCGTCATAGGCGTGGATCGCCTCGCCGGTGCGCCCGGTCGCCAGCGCACGTGTGGCGTCGCGCTGCCAGTCCTCGCGCTGCCGGCGTATCTCGGTGATCTCGGCCGCGCCGTGCCGCTCGGTGACGCTGCGGAACGCCGCGCCCGCCTCGATCGCCTGCAACTGCTCAGGATCGCCGACCATCACGACCTTGGCCCCAGCATCGCGTGCCTGGGACAGCACCCGCTCCATCTGGCGCGAGCCGATCATGCCAGCCTCGTCCACTACCAGCACGTCCTTGGGGCCTAGCTGCTCGCGGCCCTGCCCCCATGCGTGTTCCAGGCTAGCGATGGTGCGGGACTGGATGCCCGATCCGCCCTCAAGGTTCTCGGCCGCAATGCCCGACAACGCCGCGCCGCGAACCGTGTAACCCTGCCCCTCCCATGCCTCGCGCGCCACGCCAAGCATCGCCGACTTGCCGCTGCCGGCATAGCCGACGACGGACGCCAGCCCCGCGTCGCCGGTCACATGATCGAAGGCGTCGCGCTGCTCGCCCGACAGGACAAGGCCACGCCCCTCGGCCGCGCCGATCGCGACGTCACGATGCCGATCGGCGACGCCATGCTCGCCCCGGCCCGCCAGATCGTCGCCGGCACGCTCAAGCCGGTTCTCCACCGCAATCATGTCGCGCGACGTGAACCGCTCCTGGTCGCGTCCATCCTTCCCCAATGCGACCAGCTCAGGGCTGGCGCGCACCGCCCCCATCACCTGGTCGAACTGCTCCTTGCCGTCGCTGTGCCGGAACGCGAACGTCGCAAGGTCACGGACGGTGAACGTGGCCTGCTGCCGCGTGAGGGCGTCCAGCGCGACATTGGGATCGGCGATGATCTTCTCGCCGTTCTCACGAGCGATGCGCGTGTGATCCTCGATCCGCTCCGCCTCAAGCCCCTGCTCCGGACGACGCGATGCGGCCGGGCCGATCTTGTGCTGCGGCTCCAGCCCGATCCCCTGCGCCTCGTAACTGCGGTGGTCGATGCGACCCTCAATCCCCAGCTCGGCCATGCGCTCGTTAACGTGAGCGCTCCACGCCTCGCGCCAGTCCTTCAAAAGCTCGGTCGAGTTCCAGTCGCGGTTCTTCTTCCCGAACCCCTCCAGCCCCACGTCGCGCATCGCAAGCATGACATGCGCGTGCGGCTTGGGCGTGCCGTCCTTCGCCTTGTCCCAATGCACGTTCAGATCAGCGACCATCCCGCGATCGACAAACTGCTTCTTCACGAAATCGCGTGCGAGCTGGACGCCCTGCTTCTCGTTCATCTCACGCGGAATCGAGAACTCCACCTCACGGGCAAGCTGCGCGTCCTTGCGCTTCTCGCCTGCCTCAACCTCGTTCCACAGCGTCGTGCGATCGTTTAAACGCTCTGGTGCGCCCTCCGGCAACATCACCTCGGAGTGAATCACGCCCGCCTTGTTGCTGAAGTCGTGATCGCGGTTCAACCGATCGTCGTGCAGCTCAGATGCGGAACGATAGGCGGCGCTCGCGACGGCGCTCGATCCGTTTGCGCGGCTCACAACTTTGGCGGAGAAATGATAGATCGCCATGACGCTCCGCACACTGCCCTACTTAGCGCACGTCGGCAACGACGTATAAGCGCGCACTCACAATCTGCTTCGCATCTTCTGACTGACCTGCTGTACCTTCCTGCTCGTTCTGACTTTACCCTCACGCTGGGTGCGCTAAGATGCTGCTGACCGATACGCGGAAGGGCGATAGTGATGCGGAAGGTTCGCGATTACGATGCCGAGCTGAAGGCGCTGGGTGACAAGGCCCGTGCGCTCAAGGCTAAACGGGTCGAACAGCTCGGCCAGCTCGTTGCCGCCACAGGTGCCGATGCACTCGATGCGGAAACCCTCGCCGGTGTTCTGCTCGATGCGATCGGATCGAAGGATACGGATGCGAAGGAGGCATGGCGTGCGAAGGGCGCTGCCTTCTTTCAGCGGCGCGGGCGCAAGGGTAGTGGCGCTGCTCCAATCAACGGATCGGGCGCTGCGACTGAACCGGGCGGCGACGCTACGGACGGAAGCGGCGGAACGGCGAACGGATAGCAGGGGCTGGGTCGTGCAACGTCGCGAACGAACGCGTCACCTGATTGAGCTGGGCGGGCTGGTTCAGAAAGCCGGGCTGGTCGATCTGACCGACGACGATCGCGCCACCCTCTACGGCGCGCTGCTCGATCTCGCCGGGCGTGGTCGTGGCGATGATGCCGGCGACGTGCTGGCACTGTGGAAAAGACGCGGAAAACGCGCGTTCGATGCGGAAAGCGAAACGACGGAGACGAGCTGATGGCAGGCGATGATAACTCGGAATGGCTGATGCGCGGGTCTGCGGCTGCGACGATCATCTATAACGATCCTGTCTGGGCAGAACAGGAATACGCCATGCAGCGTGGGGAGCGTATGCGAGGTGATTTCGATCCCCCTGTCTCCACACACCTGGTCGATGCGCTACGCGCCCGTTGGGCCGAAGCGAGCGCGCTCTGCGGCCGCATCGCGACCGAGGGATGCGACACACTCCCCGTGAATGCCAATCCTGACGCTTGGGACGCGATCGACGGCGACATGCTCATCGCCGGGCGTTACGCCCGCGATCACGGTATCCGGTGGGTGCCGCGGGCGCTGCTGGCCGATTATCAGGTGCTGCTCGCCACACCGCTGCCCGGCTCGGCCGACCTGAAAGCCGCGTGATGGCGGATTTTGATATCGAGGCGATCCGCCGCCAGGTCCGCGCGATGGATTTTGTACGCGGCACGCCAACGGAAATCGCGATGTGGCATGAGGACATGGCGGACTCGCGCGCCAACCTGATCATTGAGGACATGATCCCGACGCCCAACGACGATGCGTTTTTCGCGATGATGCTGGACGAGGGCGTGCCCCCTCCCCTGGTCTCGCAAATCCTGCTCCGGCTGCTCGATCATCCCGACGCCGACCGGTCCCTGCCGGTCACGCCGATGGCGGCGCACTGATGCCCCGGCGACGGATCAGCCCACTACTCGCGGTCTTCGTCGCCTTCGTGGTGCTGATGGCGAGCAACGCCTGGCTCAAGGGCATCTTCGGTTATGGCGAGATCGCGACCGACATTCCGTTCCTGCTGGCCGGAGCGATCCTATTCCTGGCTTGGCGCTTCAACCGGCGTGCCGCCAACCAGCACAACGATCTGCTCGGCTCCGCACGTTTCGGTGACCGTGCCGACGTGCGGAAGCTGGAAGCGAACGGAGATCTTCTGATCGGCCGCTCGGCGAAGTCGGGAAAGCTGCTGCATTACGACGGCGCGGCGCATCTCCTGACGATGGCACCCACCCGCTCGGGCAAAGGCGTGGGTACGATCATTCCCAACCTGCTGCTGCTCGACCGCTCGGTGATCTGCATCGACCCCAAGGGCGAGAACGCCCGTGTC
>NZ_LMKZ01000014.1:0-49345 GCF_001422525.1 Sphingomonas sp. Leaf30
TCTCTGCCGTCGCGCTCGCGGCCACCGTCATCTTCTGGCTATGACCAATGAGTCCTGACCCTAGGAAGCGCGGCGCCTTCGCCCTTATCGGAAACGGTCGGCAGTCTCCAAAAACCGGCATGTCGGAAGTTCGTGCTGTTGCCGTCAGATATATCCGCTATGCTGGATTTATGGATAAGGATTCGGCTATCGTTGCGTTTGCTGCGCTCGCTCAGGGCACAAGGCTCGACGTGTTCCGGCTGCTGGTGCGCCACGAACCGGACGGAATGGCCGCGGGCGAAATCGCCCGCCGGCTCGACGTGCCGCAGAACACCATGTCCGCGCATCTCGGCATCCTAGCGCGCGCCGGCATCGTCCGCTCAGAGCGACAGAGCCGGTCGATCATCTACCGCGCCGATCTGGACGGCCTGCGCGCACTCACGCTCTTCCTGGTCAAGGACTGCTGCGCCGGCTCGCCCGAGCTGTGCGTGCCGCTTCTGGCCGAACTCACCCCCTGCTGCTGAAAGGACGCGTCATGGCCGTCGACATCGTGATCTACCACAACCCCGCCTGCGGCACGTCGCGCAACACGCTGGCGATGATCCGCAATGCCGGCATCGAGCCGCACGTCATCGAATATCTGAAAACCCCGCCCTCGCGCGCTTTGCTGGTCCAGCTGATTGACCGCGCCGGTATGACGCCTCGCGAACTGCTGCGCGAGAAGGGGACGCCCTATGCGGAGTTGGGGCTTGGCGATGAGACGCTGACGGACGACGCGCTGGTGGACGCGATGATGGCGCATCCGATCCTCATCAACCGGCCACTGGTCGTCTCGCCGCTCGGCGTGCAGCTGTGCCGACCGTCCGAAGCGGTCCTCGGTCTGCTTCCCGAGCCGCAACTGGGTGCCTTTGCCAAGGAGGACGGCGAAGCGGTGGTGGACGCCTCGGGTCAGCGCGTCGCTTGATGCTGCTCGCGCTCGCCATCTTCGTCGCCACGATCACGCTCGTCATCTGGCAGCCCAAGGGCCTCGGCATCGGGTGGAGCGCGCTGGGTGGCGCGGCCGTGGCGCTGCTCGTCGGGGTGGTCTCGCTGTCCGACGTCCCGGTGGTGTGGGGTATCGTCTGGAACGCGACCGCGACGTTCGTCGCCATCATCATCGTCAGCCTGCTGTTGGACGAGGCCGGCTTCTTCGAATGGGCGGCGCTGCACGTCGCTCGCTGGGCGGGAGGACATGGCCAAAGGCTATTCGTCCTGATTGTCCTTCTCGGCGCGGCCGTGTCGGCGCTGTTCGCGAACGACGGTGCGGCGCTGATCCTGACCCCGATCGTCATCGCGATGCTGCGGGCGCTCGGCTACCGCGACAGGGCGACGCTGGCGTTCGTCATGGCGGCCGGTTTCGTGGCCGACACGGCCAGCCTGCCGCTGATCGTGTCCAACCTGGTCAACATCGTGTCGGCCGACTTCTTCGGGATCGGCTTCGCCGACTATGCGTCGGTGATGGTGCCGGTCGACCTCGCGTCGATCGGTGCGACGCTGATCGTGCTGCTGCTGTACTTCCGCCGTGACGTGCCAGCCGACTACGACGTGGCGCAGCTCCGCGCGCCGGCCGACGCTGTCCGCGATCGGGCGACATTCCGGGCCGGTTGGGTCGTCCTTGCGGCGCTTCTGGCGGGCTTTTTCCTGCTCGAACCTATTGGCATACCGGTCAGTGCAGTCGCCGCTGCCGGCGCGGTGCTGCTGCTCGTCGTCGCCGGGCGCGGCCGCGTCATCGAGACCCGCAAGGTGCTGCGCGGCGCGCCGTGGCAGGTCGTAATCTTCTCGCTCGGCATGTACCTGGTCGTCTACGGCCTGCGGAACGCCGGTCTGACCAACCATCTCGCCGGTCTGCTCGACCGCACCGCCCAGGGCGGCGTATGGGGCGCGGCGTTCGGCACCGGCATCATCGCCGCGCTGCTGTCGTCGGTCATGAACAACATGCCGACCGTGCTCGTCGGCGCTCTGTCGATCGACGCGACCCACGCCACGGGCGCGATCAAGGACGCCATGATCTACGCCAACGTGATCGGCTGCGACCTTGGCCCCAAGATCACGCCGATCGGCTCGCTCGCCACATTGCTGTGGCTGCACGTGCTCGAGCAGAAGGGCATCCGCATCGGCTGGGGCTATTATTTCAGGATCGGCGCGACCTTAACGATCCCAGTGCTGCTGGTAACGCTCGCCGCGCTCGCCCTGCGGCTCGGTGCCGCCTGATGCCGTTGAATCGAACCAAAGACAGGACATACCCCTGATGCCCCTGCGCCCGCTTTCCGACCCCGACCATCTGCCCGCACTCGATCGACGCTACACGCGCGACCGGCCCGCCATCGGACTGGGTGCGGGAGACCCGCCCCCGCGCATCCTGCTGCTCTACGGCTCACTGCGCGAGCGGTCATATTCCCGGCTCTGCGTCGAGGAGGCCGCGCGCCTGCTACGGTTCTTCGGAGCCGAGACGCGCATATTTGATCCCTCGACCCTGCCGCTGCCCGATCAGATGGCTGGCGACGACCATCTGGCGGTCCATGAACTGCGCGAGCTGTCGCTGTGGTCCGAGGGGCATGTGTGGTGCAGCCCCGAGCGACACGGCCAGATCACCGGCATCATGAAGCTGCAGGTCGATCACCTGCCGCTGTCGATGGGCGGGATGCGACCAACGCAGGGCCGGACGCTCGCCGTTATGCAGGTGTCAGCCGGATCGCAGTCGTTCAACAGCGTGAACACGCTGCGCCTCCTCGGCCGCTGGATGCGGATGGTGACGATTCCGAACCAGTCGAGCGTCGCCAAGGCGTTCGAAGAGTTTGACGACGCCGGCCGGATGAAGCCGTCCAGCTACTATGATCGCATCGTCGACGTGATGGAGGAGATGGTCCGCTTCACCGTCCTGCTCCGCCCTCAGGCGGCCCAGCTCGTCGACCGGTATTCGGAACGGAAGGCTTCCGGCGTCCCGATCGATCCGACAACCGATCTGTCGAGCATCGCTACGGTGTCGCATCTATTACAATGAACGAATGCCAAATGTGGGCAGGCACGCTGCAGCGCGACGGCTTTGACCAGAGCTGTATCCACCATCTATCCATGGGACGAGTTGGTCTTCGTGTTCGCACTATGCGCTGGCATAATGACGACGACAGCCCCGAAGCTTTCGCTTCGGGGCTGTCGTCGGGTTGGTTGCAGGGATAGGATTTGACCGCTGCGGAACTCGGCTTCTTCTGACTGGCTCAGCAGTCATCAACAGCCAAGATGCCAAGATTAATCATCAGGGCCTAGCCTCGTTCAGGGCCAGAGTGCCAAGACGGTAGAAAGTGACACGTTTAATAAGAATTTGGCAGCGGGCTTATTGTATCGGGTGTCGACGCAATTAAGGTTCTTGAAAAGATATAAGTAGACCTCGGTAATGTTTCGACCGAGACAGTCGATATCAATGCTTATCGATCTTAGCTAATTTTTACTAATCACCGACAGCGTCTGAAGTCGCCGACCTTTAAATGGCGCTTCCGAGACGAAGGCTCAGACACCGCCTTAGTTCTTTCATAGTACAAACTAGCCAGTCGAGCTTCCATACTACGAGAATGTCGCCGGTTCGCGCATAGGAGAGTGCGTCGACGGGCGGCTTACGGAGCGGTTTATTGCAATGGCAGACAGAGCGGGGCGCGGTCTTTTTCCAAAGACGATGGTATTTCTGGAAAGTTAAGCCTGTAAGCCGATGTCGCCTTCAGGGCTCTTCTCCCGCATGTTCCCGATCAAACATCTCTCGTGATGCGCGAAAGCTGTCGACGTTTTCGACGATCCACGTCCACAGGGGAACCATCATGACCAGTAGCTTCAATCCGGTTTCGGATAGAGCATATTCTACATGAGGAACCACCTCCTCGAAGTCGTGACGCACCACCAATCCATCGCGCTCCAGATGGCGCAGCGTGCGCGTCAGCATCCGCTGCGTAATACCGTGCATCCGTCGGCCGATTTCCGCGTGGCGAAGCTGGCCGTACACGCCGAGCGTATGGATGACACCAAGCGACCAGCGGTTACCGGCATGGGCCAACACCTCACGGCGCACCCCGTCGTCATCGTCCCGGAGGCCATCGCAAACCGTTTGCGAATATCGGAGGATGTCCTCCTCGTTTAGAGATTGAACGGCAGTATCACGCATGTACCCATCTTTCACGCTTGCCCGTGTCTTGCCAGATCACCAGCATCCACGGTGAAACGAGTTAGAACGATGAACGATACAGTCTCCAATGTGAAATCACGCAATATCCTCGTTCTGGGTGCCGGCGAGCTTGGCATGCCCGTGCTTCGCAATCTGGCGCGTCACGCCAAGAACATCGACGGCGCCAGGATCAGCGTCCTTCTCCGCGAGAGTGCCGTCGAGTCGGGCGATCCCTCCAAGCAGCGTGATATCGCCGAGATCCGCGAAGCGGGGATCGAGATCGTGCTCGGCGACCTGGTGAACGACACCATCGATGAGCTGGCATCGCTCTTTTCGGGCTACGATACGGTGATCGGCTGCGCGGGCTACGCAGCCGGGATCAACACGCCGATGAAGCTCGCCAAGGCGGCGCTGCAATCCGGTGTCCCGCGCTATTTCCCGTGGCAATTCGGCGTCGACTTCGAGGCGATCGGCCGCGGCGGGCCGCAGGACATCTTCGATGCGCAGCTCGACGTGCGCGAGCTGCTGCGCTCACAGGACAAGACCGAGTGGGTCATTATCTCCACAGGCATGTTCATGAGCTACCTGTTCGAGCCGGACTTTGGTGTCGTCGATCTGGAGAAGAGCGAGGTTCACGCGCTCGGCAGCCTCGATACCGCTGTGACGCTGACGACGCCGGATGACATCGGCGTGCTGACCGCCGAGATCGTATTCTTCGAGCCGACGATCCGCAACGAGATCGTCTTCCTGGCCGGTGACACCGTCAGTTATGGTGAGGTCGCAGACAAGTTGGAGGTGGCACTGGGCCGGGCCTTCAAGCGGTCGGTTTGGACCGTGCCTTTCCTGATGGAAGAGCTGGCGAACGATCCGAAAAACATGATGCGCAAGTACCGCGCCGCCTTCGCGATCGGTCGCGGTGTGTCCTGGCCGAAGGCAGGCACGTTCAATGATCGGCAGGGTCTTCCGGTCACCGACGTTGCGGCCCTGATCGATGCCGATCTGCGAGGCCCGCAAAAAGAAAAATGATGTAGGCGGGGTGACTGTAGAGACCTTCCCAAAGACGAACCTAGAGTGGGACAGCCGCCCCGGCGATCACGCAGACAGCTTAGGGCAGCTTACGTCCCAAGATCCGTTCCCGATTGGCCTTTCCCAAGATGGCCAATCGGAGACGGAGAAACGGGAAATTTCGCGCTGAACGAATAGCCGTTATTTGGCGCCCGGATCGCCAGCCTAAACGTCCGAACGTGGGCGAAACTGTTGGGTATCGCAGGGCTGCCAAAACTAACATTCGGTCATCCCAATGCGGCTTTTGCCGTTCCAATTTCCGACATCCGTCCATGTTCGCCGCTGACTTGAGCTTTCAATCATGCCAGCGGTACGGAGCACTTGCGCGGGCCAGCGACGTATATCTGGTGCAGTGATCTCTCTTGACCTGCTCCTCAGAATTCATCCGATTGGTTAGTTATCTCGTCAGATGGAGGAGAGTGATGCGGCATGGCCGATCTTCCGAGAATCAGATCATTGGCGTCCTGCGCGAGCGTAAGGCTGAGGCAGAGACTTGGCCCGGAGGGCGGCGATATCAGCCAGTCGAGCTGTACCTAAGCCAATCATGGCGATTTACGATTGCAGGTACGAGCATTACCGCCGACGGACTACTTTACAGAACGTTGGAGGGAAAAGCGCTGACATTGGATCTCCGACCGAGCGCGCTGATCAAGGCGAATGTGGACAGCCTGCGCCAGACGGTCCGCGTGATCGTTGCGACTGCAGCAGCGTTTGCGGCGTACAAGACGCTCGGCCTGCACGAAGGCTATTGGGCGGTGTTCACCGTGCTGATCGTGATGCAGGCATCGATCGGGGGGACGCTCGGCGCAGCGACCGATCGGTTGCTGGGGACCTTGTTGGGCGCGGTGCTGGGCGGGATCGGCGCGGCACTTGGGCGAACCGACACGCTCGAACTCGGGCTGGTGCTCGTCACCGTTACCGGCATCGCCGCGCTCGTCGCGTCGGTCCGGCCGCGGTTGCGGATCGCGCCGGTCACCGCGGCAATCATGCTGCTCAGCGCGCCGCCGGGCTCTTCGGTGGAGATCTTCGTCCGGGATCGCATCATCGAGATCGGCCTGGGCGGCATGATCGGTGTGCTGGCGGCGATGCTGATCCTGCCGGCACGCTCGCACGGCGTTGTGATCGCGCGCACTTTGGCCGTGTTGAGCCATATCGAACGGATGTTGCGGGCGCAGGCCGACGCGTTGACCACCGGGCTGGCGCTGCCATCGTCCCCCGAACACGCCGCGCTGCGTCATGCGCTGGCCGCGGTGGAGCTGGCGATGAAGGACGCCGACCGCGAACGCGCCTCGCGTCTCGCCGATCACGGTATCCCCGCCGCCGTCCCGCGCACGCTCTGGCGTATCCGCAACGATTTGGTGCTGAGCGGTCGCGCACTCGACGAGCCGCTGCCCCCGGCTGCGATGGCCGCGCTCGCCAAGCCATCGGCGGCGATGCTGACCGCGCAGGCCGCGCTGGCGACCCGGTGTTCGGAGGCGCTGCGCACGCGGGGCAAGGTCGATCGGGGCGACGTCGAAACCTGTTATCGGATGTTCGGTACCGCGCTCGATCTGTTCCGACGGAGCGAGGCCGCGGCGACCCTGGATTTCGACGCATCGGGCCGCGTATTCGGGCTCGCCTTCGCCGCGGGTCGGCTTCACCGCGACCTGCTCGACCTTGCCGGTCGCGTCGACGAAATCGCCCCGACCAAGGTGCTCGCTGCCGAACAAAGCTGACCGCGCGGCTTTGCCGCTGGCCACGCGCGCGGTACGGGCGGCGATGACCGAAACCTTATCGACGCCCGACCTCGCCGCCGAACTGGTCCCGCTGCTCGACCTCGAACCGCTCGATACCGACCTGTTCCGCGGACCCCAGCGACCCGGCGCAACCGCGCGCGTCTTCGGCGGGCAGGTCGTGGCGCAGGCGCTGATGGCGGCGCAGCGTTCGGTCGACGCACCCGCCGTGGCGCACAGCATGCACGCCTATTTCCTGCGCGCCGGCACCGAGACGCGACCGATCATCTTCCGGGTAGAGCGCGATTTCGACGGCAAGTCGTTCGCGAACCGCCGCGTCACCGCAAGCCAGAACGGCGCGACGATCCTGACGCTGGCTGCATCGTTCCAGCGGCCGGAAGCCGGCCTGGAGCATGCGGTCAAGATGCCCGACCTTCCCCCGCCAGAGGAACTGCGCTCGCTCGACATCCTCGCTGGTGACTATGCGGGTATCTCCGCGCAAGCCGTCGCGTTCCTCGGCCAGCCGTCCGCCTTCGATATCCGGCCCTGCGGCGTGCCCGCGTTCCTCCAGACCAAGCCCGGCACGCCCGTATCCCATGTCTGGATCCGGTTCCGGGGAAGCGTGCCGACCGATCCCGTCGTGCGCCGCGGCGTGCTTGCCTATCTGTCCGATTATGCGCTGCTCAGTGCGTCGCTGATCCCGCACGGGGTCAACATGTTCGAGCACAGCATGCAGACCGCGAGCCTCGATCACGCAATGTGGTTCCACGACGACGTGCCGCTGGACGATTGGCTGCTCTATACCAGCGAAAGCGCGTGGTCGGGACATGGCCGCGGCATCGCGCGCGGTGTCTTCCATAGCCGCGACGGGCGAGCGATCGCGCATGTCACGCAGGAGGGATTGATCCGGATGCGGCCCGATCTCGCGCCACGTACGACGATCCCGCATATGCCCTGATCGGTACACCCCGGATCGGGTCGCCGCGTAAAACCATGTTGACAGCGTATTTGTACGGACATTAGGATCATCTTATGCCAGTGAAGCTGGTTCCAGGATGTCGCGCCGCGCAAGACGGACGATCCCAATCGATGAGGATGTCTGTATGCGTCATTCGTACGCCGTATCGCTGTGCGCGTTGCTAGCCGTGCTGCCATCGGCAGCGCGGGCGCAGACGGCGTCTCCGCTCGATACCGATCCGTCGTACCAGACGATGCTGGCGCTGATCGACGAGATGGTTGAGAACAAGCTGGTCAGCCGCGAGCGCGCTGATACGCTGATCGCCAATGCCAAGGCGAAAGCCGGCCGTGCGCTTGCCGCGAATGCC
Organism: Sphingomonas sp. Leaf30; assembly: GCF_001422525.1. Taxonomy (NCBI): domain Bacteria; kingdom Pseudomonadati; phylum Pseudomonadota; class Alphaproteobacteria; order Sphingomonadales; family Sphingomonadaceae; genus Sphingomonas; species Sphingomonas sp. Leaf30. The sequence continues at coordinate 8,268 of NZ_LMKZ01000014.1, forward strand.
CCACCTCCGGCCGCTGCGCCATCAACGGCCCCGCAACTGGCAGCGCCTGTGCCAGCACCCCCGTCAGCGGCCCCGACCCGCGTGCAGGTCGCCAACCAGACGGCCGACCCCGGCGCGAAGATCGCCCCCGTGCCGGTCGGCAACCCGCAGGTCGTCAATGCCGGCGGGGTCGCGCTGCCCGCCGATCTCGCGGTCGACTGGAGCCGGGGGGCCCCCGTGTTCAGCAGCCGCGACGGAAAGTTCACGTTCAAGATGCGCGGGCGGTTGTTGGCGGATATCTCCTCGACCGGGGGGTCGGATTTCGACCGTCGCAACATCACCGTCTCGACGCTGCGCCAGTTTCGCGTCGGCGCGATTGGCACGATCGGCGATCACCTCTTCTATCAGTTCGAGACCGATTTCCGGCGTAACGCGACCGAGGTCGTGCAGGCGTTTGTCGGTTACCGCCAGAAGTTCGGCAAGACCGACGCCGATGTCCGGTTCGGCAATCTCATCACCGATCGCGGCATCGACATCGGCACCGCGTCGACCGCCAATCCCTTCATCACCACCAACATCAACACCACCGCGCTCGCGACGCAGGGCGGCAAGGTCTTCCTGATGGGCGCGGTCGGCCGTGCGGGCGGCAAGAACTGGCATGCGAGCCTTGGCGTTCACGGCGATGCGATCGACAGCGATTTCACGCGTAGCGACAACCGCATGCTGCTGGGCCGCGCGCACTGGAACCCGATCCTCACCAAGCATGGCCTGATACACATCGGCGGTTGGGCGTATAGCGAGAACATCCCCGATACGACGCTGCCGACCACGTTCGCGCAAGGCATGGCGGGGGCGCTCAACAACAGCGTCCGTGTCGAGTCCGCGGCGCTGGCTGGCGCGGACGGATCAAAGGCGTTCGGCCTCGAACTCGGCGGCACGCTGGGGCCATTCTACGCGTTCGGCGAATATGGTCAGCGGACCGTGCACGGCGGCCCGACCTCGACCTTCCGCAGCGGCAAGATCAAGGCCTTGTCGGTCAATGGCGGCTTCTGGATCACCGGCGAGACGCCGACCTATGCCTCGCGCAGCGGCACCTATGTCGCGCCGAACGTGCTGAACTCGGTGCTCGATGGCGGATGGGGGGCGCTGGAGGCGGTGATACGCTACGAGGATCTCGACAGTTCTAGCCTCCCGCTCGGCGGCACCGGTACGGCGGGCACGCTCGGCCTGAACTGGTCGCTGACCAACAATTTCCGGTTCATGGCGGACTATACCCATTTCCGTACCGACAACCGGACCGGCAGTTTCATCGGGCGCGATAGCGGCGACACGTTCGCGGCAAGGGCCGAAGTGGCGTTCTGACCGCCGGCACCGGCTTCACCTTGCCAGCGTACCATAAGTTCGATAATGTCCGTACAAAGCGATAAGGAGGATGTATGAGCCTTTCGGCTATCAAGGTTGGCGAGCAGCGCTACCGCGCGAGCTATGGCCGGTATCTCGAGGATTTCGTCGTCGGGGACATTTACGAGCATCGCCCCGGGCGGACGATAACCGACGCGGACAATATCCAGTTCTCGTTGATGACGATGAATTCGCACCCGATGCATTGCGACGCGCAATATGCCGCCAAGAGCGAGTTCGGGCGGCTGCTGGTAAATAGCGGGCTGACCCTGGCGATCGTGCTCGGCATGACCGTCAACGACGTGAGCGGCAAGTCCCCCGCCAATCTCGGCTGGACCGAGATCAAGCTTACCCATCCGGTGTTCGGCGGCGACACGCTGACCGCGGAAACCGAAGTACTCGAAATCCGCGAGTCCAAGTCGCGCCCGACGCAGGGGATCGTCACCACCCGCACTCGCGCGTTCAACCAGGACGCCAAGCAGATCATGGAGTTCACGCGCAACTCGCTGGTCTACAAGCGCGGCGAATCTCCCGACGACAAATAGCCCGACTAATCGACTAACCGGTCGCCGTTGGTGACCGGACGCCCCCAGCGCGGCCTGCGAGAGCTTCGACAAAAGAAGACCCGGCCCGTCGTCATTACGAAGAGAGGTAGCCCCATGGCCGATACCATCGCCGTCAACGCAGGAGCCAGGCTGGACCGTCTGCCTATCTCCCGATTCCACTGGCGCATCCTGGGGCTGATCAGCGCGGGCGCATTCCTAGACGCGTTCGACGTGTATCTCGCGGGGGGTGTCATCGCCGCGCTGAAGGCCGAGGGCTTCTCGACGCTGGCGCAGGCTGCGGTGTTCATGTCGATGACCTTCCTCGGCATGATGATCGGCGCAGGCATGGCCGGCTATGTCGGCGATCGCTTCGGACGTCGCGCCTCTTACCAGTTCAACCTCGCGCTGTTCGGGCTAGCCTCGATCGCGGCGATCTTCTCGCCCAACATGACGTTCCTGATCGTCTGCCGCTTCATCATGGGCATCGGCCTCGGCGCCGAGCTGGTGGTCGCGGCGGGCACGCTCGGCGAGTTCATCCCGCCGGCCTATCGTGGTCGCTGGGTGTCGATCATGGGCATGGTCGTCAATTCGGGCCTGCTGGTCGCGACCTCGGTCGGCTATATCGTCATCCCGACGCTCGGCTGGCGCTACATGTTCGCGATCGGCGGCATCCTTGCGCTGATCGTCTGGGTGATGCGCAAGAAGATGCCGGAATCGCCGCGGTGGCTGGAATCGGTCGGCCGCAACGAGGAGGCAGAGGCGACGCTTCGCGAGATCGAAGCCGACGTCGTCAAGCATAAGGGGCCCCTTGCCGCCGTCCCCGAAGTCCGCATCGTGCCAAAGGTCCACGCACCGCTCAGCGCGCTCTTCGGCGCCAAACTTCGCCGCCGTCTGATCGCCGCGACGCTCGCCGCGATCGCCGTCAACGTCTCGGTCTATGGGTTCGTCGCGTGGTTGCCGACCTTCCTGGTGAGCCACGGCACGGGGATCGTCACCTCGCTCTGGTACACGACGCTGATGTCGTTCGGCAGCGTGTTCGGTGCGATCGTCGCGATCGGTATCGCCGACCGCATCTCGCGCCGCGCCTCGCTGATCGCGGCGGCTGTCGCGATCATGATCTTCGGCTTCCTGTATCCCAATGCGCACGGCGACCTGATGGTGCCGCTAACGGGCTTCCTGCTCGTGTCGAGCATCTACACGCTCGTGACGCTGGCGCTGTTTGCCTACATCCCCGAGCTGTTCCCGACCGCCTATCGGCTGCGTGGCACCGGTTTCGCGGGCATGTGCGGACGGGCCGCGTCGATGGTCACGCCCTATGCCACCGTCGCGCTGTTTGAGCGCTTCGGGCTGGAGGGCGTGCTCGGCATGGTCGGCGTGGTGCTCGCCTGCATGATCGCCGCCGTCGGTCTTTTGAACATCGAGACCACCGGTCAGTCGCTCGACGACGTCGCCGACGACTCGCTGGTCCTTGGGGGAGCCGCCAAGTGACGCTCTCGCAAACCTTCGCCGATTTCGCGACTGGCCTGACGATCGATGCCATTCCCGAGCGGGTCAAGGAGCGCGCACGCCACCTGATCCTCGACTCGGTCGGCACTGGCCTAGCGGCAGTCGGCGCAGACTGGGCCGAGGCGACTTTCGCCGCCGCGGGGGACCTCGGCAGCGGAACAGCGCCGGTGCTCGGCTATGGCCGCACGCTGGCAATGCGGGACGCGGCGCTGATGAACGGCATCGTTACGCACGGCCTCGACTATGACGACACGCATTCACGCGGGATCATCCATGCGACCGTCAGCGCCTTTCCGACTGCGCTGGTCGCGGCGGACAAAGCCGGCGCATCGGGCGCCGATCTGCTCGTCGCCTATATCGCGGCGATGGAGGTCTCGACCCGCGTCGCGGCGGTCGGCGCTGGTGGATTTCACGGCTTCGGCTTTCACCCGACGGGATTGATCGGCGCGTTCGGATCGACGCTCGCGGCCGGCAGGTTGCTCGGACTTGACGCGCAGCAGATCGCGATGGCGCAGGGGATCGTGTTGTCGATGGCCGGCGGGAGTCTGGAGTTCCTGGCCGACGGTGCGTGGACCAAGCGCTTGCATCCAGGCTGGGCGGCGAGTTCGGCACTGACCGCGGCGACGCTTGCCAAGCGCGGCTTCGTCGGACCGCCGGCTGCCTATGAAGGGCGCTTCGGTCTTTATGCCCTGTATCTTCGCGACGCCGCCCCTGCCCTGCTCGCGCAGGCGACCGAAGCGCTCGGCGATACCTGGGAGATCGAGGCGGTGTCGGTAAAGCCGCTTCCCGCCTGCCACATGACGCATGCCGCGATCGATGCGGCGATCGCGCTGCGTGCGGAATACGACCTGACCGCTGCCGATATCGCCAAGGTCATCGTGCTGGTACCCGAGGCGGTCATTCCGATCGTCTGCGAGCCGGTGGCTCCCAAGCGGACGCCACACACCGGCTACGACGCGCAATTCTCGATCCCCTACACGGTCGCAACCGCGCTGCTGACAGGAAAGTTCACGCTCGATTCGCTTGATCCGGCAGCACTGAACGATCCGGCGGTGCTCGATCTAGCCGCCCGCGTCACATACGCTGTCGACCCCGATAGCGATTATCCCAAGCACTTCACCGGCGAAGTCATGGTCGAAACCCGAGATGGCCGCATGCTGCGCCATCGCGAGGCGATCAACCGCGGCGCGTCCGACCGGCCGCTCAGCAACGCCGACATCGACGCCAAATATTTCGAGAACGCCGCTCGCACGATCGACGCGGCCCGCGGCGCGCATATCCGCGCCGCCGTGCTCGACCTGCACCTGCACCCCGCTTCCGCGCTCGGAGACATCCTCGCCGGCGCCACTGCCCCTCAAGGAGTATCCGCATGACCCTGGCAAACGCGATCGCTGCCGATGGCGCGATGACTGACGAAGAGATCATGATCCTCGATTCCATCGACAAGTTTCTCGAAACCGACGTGAAGCCCTTCGTCCATCAGCTCGAGCATGACGACGAATATCCGCAGAAGATCGTCGACACGATGAAGGAGATGGGCCTGTTCGGGCTCATGATCGCACCCGAATTCGGCGGGTTCGGCGTCTCGACGCTGACCTATGCGCGGATCATAGAGAAGATCTCGACCGTGTGGATGTCCGTCGCGGGCATCATCAACAGCCACATGATCATGGCGATGACGGTCCAGCGCTGCGGTACCGAGGCGCAGAAGGATCACTATCTACCCAAATTCGCGACCGGCGAACTGCGCGGCGGTATCGGCCTGACCGAGCCCGACGCGGGCACCGACCTTCAGGCGATCCGCACCACCGCGGTCCGCGACGGCGACGACTATGTCGTCAACGGCAGCAAGATGTGGATCACCAATTCGGGTTCGGGCAACACCATCCTGTTGCTGGTCAAGACCGACACGGCCGCCGAGCCACGCCACAAGGGCATGAGCCTGCTGATCGCCGAGAAGGGCGACGGCTTCATCGTGTCGAAGAAGCTGGAGAAGCTTGGCTACAAGGGGATCGACAGCAACGCGCTGACTTTCGACGGGTACCGCGTGCCGGTCGATCGGTTGATCGGCGGGATCGAGGGCGTCGGCCTGAAGCAGGTGCTGGGCGGGCTCGAACTCGGCCGCATCAACGTTGCGGCGCGCGGCGTCGGCATCGCGCAGGCAGCACTCGACGAGGCGGTCGCCTATGCGCAGACGCGCAAGACGTTCGGCAAGCCGATCTGCGAGCATCAGGCGATCCAGCTGAAACTCGGCGAGATGACGACCCGCACCTACGCCGCGCGGCTACTCACCGAAGCCGCCGCCAAGGCGTATGACCGCGGCGAACGCTGCGACATGGAAGCCGGCATGGCCAAGTATTTCGCGACCGAAGCAGGGCTGGAAAATGCGATCGAGGCGATGCGGATCTTCGGCGGCTACGGCTATTCGAAGGAATATAATGTCGAGCGCCTCTACCGCGATGCACCGCTGCTGACGATCGGCGAAGGCACCAACGAACTGCAACGCATCATCATCGCCAAGCAGATCATCGCGCGGAACCCGGCATGAGCCAGCCAGCGCCCAATCAACCACTCGCCGGCCTCCGCATCGTCGCGGTCGAACAATATGGCGCGGGGCCGTTCGGTACGCAGCAGCTCGCCGATCTCGGCGCCGAGGTCATCAAGATCGAGAACCACAAGGATGGCGGCGATATCGGCCGTCATGTCGGCCCGTATTTCTTCGCGCCGGGCGACAGCCATTTCTACGAATCGCTCAACCGCAACAAACGCAGCATCGGCCTCGATCTGAAGAGCGCGGACGGGCGCGCGGTGCTCGAGAAGCTCGTCGCGGAGTCGGACGTGGTCTTCAACAATCTGCGCGGCGACCTGCCGGCAAAGCTCGGGCTCGACTATGCCGCACTGTCGCAGTTCAACCCCGCGATCGCTTGCGTCCACCTCTCCGCCTATGGTCGTACCGGCAGCCGCGCGGCATGGCCAGGCTATGACTATCTGATGCAGGCCGAGGCCGGCTATCTGTCGCTCACCGGCGAGCCGGGAACGCCACCCGCACGCTTCGGGCTGTCGATCGTCGACTTCATGACCGGCACTACCGCTGCGCTCGCGATCTTGGCCGGCGTCGTCTCGGCGCGCGGCAGCGGGATCGGCCGCGATCTCGACGTCAGCCTGTTCGACGTCGCGCTCGGCAACCTCAACTATGTCGCCGAATGGTATCTCAACGGCGGCGTCACCGTCGAACGCACGTCCCGATCGAGCCACCCGTCGCTCACCCCCAGCCAGCTCTACACGACCAGCGACGGCTGGATCTTCGTGATGTGCAACAAGGAGAAGTTCTTCGAGGTTCTGTGCGGGCTGATCGAGCGTCCCGAATGGGCGACCGATCCGCGCTACGCGACCTTCGCCGCCCGGCTGGAGAACCGTCCGGCGTTCAACGCCGATCTCGATGCGGTGCTGTCGACCCGCACCACCGCGGACTGGATGCAGCTGTTCGAAGGACGCGTGCCGGCCGCGCCAGTGCTCGACGTTCAGCAGGCGCTCGACAATCCGTTTCTCGCAGAATCGAAGCGGATCATCGATTTCCAGCATCCCGAACACGGCCCCCTGCCCGGCATCGCTTCCTCGATCCGCGCGGGCGGCGTCGAACATCCGGACAAGGCTGCTCCCACACTCGGTGCGGATACCAGCGCCATCCTCGCGACCCTCGGCTACACCGATGACGACGTGGCAGCCTTGCGGACCCGCGGCGCGGTCCGGTGACACCCGCGCTTGCATCAAACGCCAAGGCATTGGACGGTGCGCTATTGTCCGGATCACCCGACAAAGCGACCGATGGATATTTGATGCCCCAGCTTCGTCAGCAACCGCGTTACCTGCAACTCGCCCAGACGCTGATCAACGAGATCGAGGATGGGCGCTATCCAATTGGCACGCTGCTGCCGACCGAGTTCGAGCTGTGCGACCAGTTCGGCGCAAGCCGCTTCACCGTGCGCGAGGCGATCAAGCGGCTCGTGCAATCGGGCATGGTTTCGCGACAGGCCGGGGTCGGCACGCGCGTCCTCGGGCTGTCGCGCCCGGCGGCGTATCGCCAGGTGATGGAGGGGCTGTCCGATCTCCAGCAATACACCAACGAGACCAGCCTCACGATCATCGCGCGCGAGACGATCGCGCTGGACGGCCCGCTCTCTGAACAGGTCGGCGCGACATCAGGCCAGACCTGGCTGCATCTCATGGCGCTGCGCCGCGCCGCCGGGACAAGCCCGATCTCCTTTTCGGACATCTACCTCCACCCCGCATTCCGCAGCCTGAAGCTCGACGACGATGTCGGCGACGTGCCGATCTTCAGCCGGATCGAGGAACAGTTTGGCGAGCGCGTCGCCGAGGTCCGCCAGCATATTGAAGCGGTGGCGATCCCCGCGCCGATCGCCAGGTTGCTCGAAACCAAGACCGGTGCGCCGGGCCTCCGCCTGACGCGCCAGTATCTGAACGCACGCGGCGAGGTCGTCGAGATGGCGATTAATACGCATCCGGCGGACCGCTATTCCTATTCCCAGACCTTCCGCCGCGATCCCGTATCCGGCCTGTAGAGGACATCCCATGACCATTGCCGCCCGCAGTATCCTGTTCGTGCCTGGCGATCGTGCCGAGCGTTTCGAAAAGGCGCGCGCGAGCGGCGCGGACATCGTTGTGATCGATCTCGAAGACGCTGTCCTCCCCGACCGTAAAGTTGCCGCGCGCGATACGATATACGATGCGCTCACAGGCCTGTCGGCCCCGCGCTTCTTTATACGCGTCAACAGTCTCGATACCGAGTGGCATGCCGACGACGTACGTGCCCTCGCGGCATTGCCAGGCGTCGCTGGACTGATGCTGCCCAAGGCCGAGCGCGCGTCGGACTTCGCGGCGATGCACGAGGCAGCAGCCGGCAAGCCGCTCCATGCACTGGTGGAAACCGTTTCGGCGGTCTTGAATCTGGCGGACCTCGTCACCGCGCCCGGTCTCTCACGGTTGTCGTTCGGCACGGTGGACTTTCAGGCGGACGCCGGCATCGACGGCGACCAGGCGGAGATAGACTATGTCCGTACCCAGCTCGTCCTTCACTCGCGAAGCGCCGGACTTGCAGCACCGGTTGATGGCGTTTCCACGGATCTCTCTAACGACGAGGCGCTGGCACGCGACACCGACCACGCACGTCGCTTCGGCTTCGGCGGAAAGCTTTGCGTCCATCCACGACAGGTGGGGATCGTCAACGCGGCATTCCTGCCCTCCGCCTCTGACGTGGACTGGGCCACCCGCGTGGTCGCCGCTATCGACGGCGCGTTCGGAGCCGTTGCCGTCGACGGCAAACTGATCGACAAACCCGTCGTCGATCGCGCTCGCCGAGTTCTTGATACACATTCGGCATTTGATTCTTTCCGCCGGTAAGCAGACAGTCCGGATGGCCTACCGGGTCGCAATATTTGCGGAGGATGACCCAGTTGCGGACGTTCAAATGCAGTCAGTTGCGTCACGGAAATGGACGCTCGTTTATCATTGACTAGAGCCGGTTTCGGCGGGGGAACGCAACGGAGGATGCTTGGAAGCGTGGTCAATTCGTTGACATGTGCATCTGATCTCAGACCTTCCAAGGCTCAGGCATTTCGCAACCTTCATTGCCCGTACCGGCTCGCAGAGCTACGTCCTTTGAGACGACATATATGCGTCCACACCCGCCAATCCTTGATGTCATTCTGTTGGTACAGCCGGTGCTCTAAACTCTTTGAATAACGATCGATGCTCGTCCAGAAAGCGCTGGCTAATTATCATTCTCACGACGGGCAAACAGATCACCGATGGACGCGACAAAATGCGTATTCATTGCTGCGGTCGCAGCTTTCGGGTCACGATCGGCGATCGTGCGCGCTAACGCATGATGATGTGCCAGCACGGCGGCACGCTGCCGCGCGGTGGTCCGCGTTGCCCACGCTGCAGGGACGGCATGAACCATCATCGGTGCGAACGAGCGGATGATCTGCAAGAACAACATGTTGCGTCCAGCCTGCGCGATTGCTTGGTGAAACGCGATGTCGTGGCGGGTCAGCGCATCGATATCGCTACCGGCTGCTTCCATTGCCTCGGCCAGACCGATGATCGTCCGCGCCTCTTCGTCGGTGCGGTCGATCGCGGCGAGCTCGGCAGTGCGCAGTTCCAGCGTACGGCGCACGTCCCAGATCTGTACCATCGAGATTTGCGCCGTTGCCACCGCGTGGTCGAGCGACGTTGCCATCACAGATCCGTCGATCGCGGCTACGCGCGCGCGCCTGCCGTTGCCTACGTCGATAAGTCGCAACGCCGCTAGAGCGCCGAACGCCTCGCGGAGTACTGGGCGGCTGACACCCAGTTCTGTCGCAAAATGCCCTTCGGACGGCAGCGTGTCGCCGACTTTCATGTCGTTCGTGCGGATATGCGTGCGGACCGCATGGACTGCCTGATCGACCAGCGAGCCGCCCTCTATCAGTCGCACGCTCGTCGCGCTCATGCCGCGAGCCGTGGTGCGCGCAGCGACGACGGGGTCGCGCCGAACTGCCGCGAGAAGGCCCGCGTGAAACTGGCATTGTTGAGATAGCCGCACTGGTATCCGATCGACGATACCGGCAGATCGGTCGCGATCAGCATCTGGCGTGCCGCTCCGAGCCGCCTGTCCAGCAGCGCGTCGGCGACCGTGCAGGCAAACATGTCGCGGAAGCCGCGGGTCAGCTTCGCACGGTTCAGTCCACAAGCGCGCGCGATCGAATCGAGCGTCATTTTCTCACCCCAGCGCTCGTCGATCATCCGCTTGGCTGCGACGATCCGCTGGCTATCGCGAGCGGACAACTGCCCGGCGCCCGCGAGCGGCACAAGGTCGTCCTCGACGATCCGTTGAAACGTGATGGACAGGAGTTCGATGCATTTTGCGGACCGGTGCGTGCTGCGCCAGGGCTCGGAGAGCGCGCAATCGCGGATCGCGACGACGATCAGCCGCAATTCGCTTGGCAGATGACACGCGATGTCCGCGTCAGGCGCGTAATCGAAGACCCGCAGGCAGGCACCGCGTTCGACCGCAAGAATGAGGTCTGCCCGCTCCTCCGAAAGAACCGCACCGGTTGTGACGGTGACCTGCGCCGGCGTATGCTCGCCCAGCGTGAAGCAGAGGACCACGGCATCGGCGGGGAACGTCGTCGGGTCGACCATACCCTCGCCGATGAATGCCACCATCTCGGGCGACACCGTGACGCGTTCCTTGTGCATGCTTCCCTCGCCCACCACCGCTCTCCTTCTCCCGTTTGCCGGGCTTGGGTCGATCATGCAGCTATCAGATAGCTCCTGCAAGAGCTATCTTACAGGTCAGGCCGTTGCTGACACCGGCGCGCGACGCATCGCAATCGTAAAGGCGACGACGGAGATCGCGCTGGTCACCACGCCGACGATCGCGAGACCTTGCGCGAGATGCGCCTCGCCGCCCAGCATGCCGCTTGCAGCCGCCACCAGCGTGGGTGCGAGGCCGTAGCCGATCAGCCCCGCGATCGCGATGAACGCGCCGATGCACAACCCGCGCAGTTCGTTGGGAATCAGCACGGTCAATGCCACCGAAGTCACTACGCCCGTCACCGCACCGCACGTTACCAACAATCCCACGGCGACCCCGAACAGCGGGACAGAGGGCATGATCGGAAACAACGCCGCGGGTACGCCGAGCGCGGCGGCAAAAATCGCACCGATCAGCAGGCCACCGCGGCGGCCACTCTTTTGCCCACGATCGGCGGACAGACCACCGACGATCGCACCGACCACGCCGGCACCGAATAGCAGCGCGCCCATCCAGCCGGCGAACTGGTCGGGTTGGAGGTGGAACGTTCGCGACAGGACCGGCGAAACCCAGATCCCAGCCGCGGCATCGGCCATCACGACGCTGATCTGGCCGACGAACAACGGGATCAGGAACACGCGACGCGCCCAGAGTTCGCCAGCCACGACCTTGAACGGCGCATGGGTGCCGGCCGCAACCTCCTGCCGCACCGGTTCGCGCAGCAGGAACAGTGGCAGGATGGCGAGCATGCTGACGACCGCCAGGCACAGATGCACACTTCGCCACGGCATCATGCCTGCGAACCACGCTGGCGCGCGGCCATGTGCGAACAGCCCGAACAGTGCGCCCGACAGTGCCAAGGCGAGCGCGACGCCGAGCGACTTGCCGAGGTTGACGATTAGCATCGCCCTGCCCCGCTGCGTCGGAACGCAGAAATCGGCGCACAGCGAGAGCGCTGCGGTCAGCGCGCCGGTCGTGCCGATCCCGGTCAGCATGCGTGCGACGAACAGCAACGGAACGCTATGCGCGAGCCCGGTCAGCACCGTGCCCAGCGTCCACACGAACGCGAGAACGATCATCATTCGTACGCGGTTGTAGCGATCGACCATGATCCCGATCGGGATCGAGAACACCGCCAGCGGCAGCGCCGCCGACAGCCCCTGGATAAGGCTCAGCGTATAGTCGCTGAGGTGAAGTTCGGCTTTCGCGCCTTCCTGCACCGTGCCGAATGCGCCCATCATCGTGAAGCCAACCGCCATGGCCAGCGCGAGCGCGAGCAACGGCAACAGCGTCTTGGCAAATGGCGGTGCGGCCGCCTCGATCGGTCGGGCGAAATCTGTCATTCTGGATCCTTATGCAAGCGCACGGCGCAGAGCCTCGTGGCTGTCGCGGCGTGCCTGTTGCGAGACCGGACCGTCGGCGAAGATGTCGAAGGCGTGATAGCCGCCGGGATAGACGTGAAGCTCGACCGGCACTCCGAAGCGAATCAGCCGCGTCGCGTAATCGATGTCCTCTTCGACGAAGAGATCGAGCGCGCCGGTCGCGATATAGGCGGGCGGCAGGTTGCCGAGATCCGTTGCCCGTGCTGGTGCGGCATAGGGTGACACGGCGTCGCCACCGGGCGCGTGGCCGAGCAACGCGGTCCAGCCAAAACGATTGCTCTGCGCGGTCCAGACGAACTCTCCGGCATAGGGATGCGGCGGTGCGGTACAGCTACGGTCGTCGAGCATCGGGTAGATCAGGTGCTGGAATGCGAGCGCATGTTCGCCACGGTCGCGCACCATCAAGGCCAGTGCCGCGGCATACCCGCCGCCCGCGCTCTGCCCCATCACGCCGAGCCGCGCCGGATCGATCCCGAGCCGGTCGGCATGGGCGATCGTCCATACCAGTCCTGCGTAGCAATCCTCGATCGGGCCGGGAAAGTTCGTCTCCGGCGCCAGCCGGTATTCGACCGACACCACGACGCACTGCAGATCGGCGACGAGCGGACGAAGCAGCGGATCATAGTCGGACACCTTGCCCATCACATAGCCGCCGCCATGGATGTGATAGATGCACGGCAGGGCGCCGGTGACGCCCGCCGGGCGGAAGACGTGCAGGTCGATATCAGGCGCCCCGGCAGGCCCTGGAACCGTATGAATCTCCAGCGTCGCCAGGGTTTCGTCGGCGGGCGGCAGCATCGACGGTCGGTCGCGCATCGCCGGCAGGATGTCAGCGGTGAGCGAGATCTGCGGCAACATCTCGAGCAACGGGCGCAGCGTCGGATCCACCAGGTGCAGGCTGTCCATCATTCTCTCCACGATCCTTGTTGTGACGCGCGTCCGATACCGGAACGGCGTTCAGAACGCGAAGATCTTGCCCGGATTGAACAGATTGTCGGGGTCCAGCGCGTGCTTCAGCGTCCGCATCAGTTCGACCGCGTCGCCCAGTTCAGCGACCAGCCAGTCCTGCTTGCCGATGCCGATGCCGTGTTCGCCGGTGCAGGTGCCGTCCATCGCCAGCGCGCGCTCGACCATCCGTGCGTTGATCGCCGAGACCTCGGCCAACTCCGCCTCGGACTCCGGATCGATCGAGAAGACGACATGGAAATTGCCGTCGCCGACATGCCCGAGAATGGTCGCGGGGACCGACGACGCCTGGAGGTCGGCCTTGGTCTCGCCGATGCACTGCGCCAGGCGACTGATCGGCACGCACACGTCCGTCGCCCAGCCGACTGCGCCCGGACGCAGGTTGACCGCCGCGTAATATGCCTCGTGCCGGGCCTTCCACAGCTTCGAGCGTTCCTCGGGCAGGTTCGACCAGCGGAAGTCGCCGCCGCCGTTTGCCGCCGCCAGCTCGCGCACCGTCTCCGCCTGTTCGTCGACATAGCTTGGCGAGCCGTGGAATTCGAAGAACAGCGTGGTCAGTTCGGGGTAATCTAGCTTCGACCAGGCGTTGACCGCCTTCATCTGCATGTCGTCGAGAATTTCGACGCGAGCGAGTGGCACGCCGATCTGGATCGCCTGAACCACCGTATCGACCGCGCCGTTCAGCGTTTCGAAGCTGCACACCGCGGACGAGATCGCCTCGGGAATGCCGTGCAGCCGCAGCGTCACCTCGGTGATGATGCCGAGCGTGCCTTCGGAGCCTACGAACAGCCGGGTCAGATCATAGCCCGCCGCCGACTTCCGCGCGCGACGGCTCGTACGGATCTCGCGCCCGTCCGGCGTCACCACGCGCAGGCTGAGCACGGCCTCGCGCATCGTGCCATAGCGCACCGCATTGGTGCCGCTCGCGCGCGTCGCGGCCATCCCGCCGATCGTCGCATTCGCACCGGGATCGATCGGGAAGAACAGCCCCAGGTCGCGGATATGCTCGTTGAGCTGTTCGCGACGGACGCCGGCCTGCACCGTACAATCAAAGTCCTCGGCGTTGATCGACACGATCTGGGTCATCTCGGACAGGTCGACCGAAACGCCGCCATGCACCGCCAGCGTGTTGCCCTCGATCGAGGTCCCCGCACCGAACGGCACGATCGGCACCTTGGCCGCGGCGCACAGCCTGACGAGATCCACCACCTCCTCGGTCGACCGCGCGAAGACGACCGCGTCGGGAAGCATCGGGACGAAATGCGCCTCGCTGCTACCGTGGTGGAGGCGCATCGCGTCGCTCATGTGCAGCGCAGTGCCGAAACGCTGCTGGAGCGCTGTGACGAACGCCGGATCGAGCGGCGCCCTTTCGATCTGTTCGACGTGCATGGTCATCCTAGAACCGGAAGCTCGCCCGCACGCCGTATCGGCGGCGGTCGCCCTGGATGGCGAGGTTCGACGCCAGCGGCGCAAGCCCGGCCCGCACCAACGCCGATTTGTCGATATAGCTTTCGATGAATTTGGTATTGAACAGGTTGGTACCGAACGCAGTCACCGTCAGGCCGCTGGAGAAGCGGAAGCCGAGCGAGGCGTTAGTGATAGCATAGGCCGATAGCCTGGGCGCGACATCGGGGTCGAGCGACGACCCGATCCGGCTGCCCTTCCCGAAGATCCCCGCGTCCAGCAACACCGCGTTATCGCCGACCGGGACGGTGTAGGTGGTGTTGAAGTTGAAGTTGTAGTCGGGCGTGAAGATCACACGGTCGCTCGATACATGGACGCCGGTGGTCGCGAAATACTGGCTGTCGTCGGTGATGCGGGCATGGAGATAGGAGGCGCCGGCGTCGATCCGCCAATGATCGGTAAGGCGGAGGTGCGCTTCCAGTTCGGCGCCGTAACTCTTGACGGTGCCGGTGTTCAGGTTGATCGCGACGAACCCGCCCGTGGCACTCGGCGCCAGCGAGTTCTGACCGATGAAGTCCTTGTAATCGTTGTAGAATATGTCCGCGTTGATCGTCAGGCGGCGGTCGAATGCATCGAACTTCGTGCCCAGCTCATAGGTCCAGACATTGTCGCCCTTGTACGTTGCGTCCTGCGGCCGCGTACCCGGACCGTTCTGGCCACCGCCGCGGATTCCCTTGGCGACCGAGGCATAGCTCATCACCGCCGGCGTCCAATGCTGCGTCAGCGTGACGCGGGGTTGGAACTGGTCCTTCTTATAGACCGGCGCGGTATAGGGCGTCACGCCGTTGATCTGGCTCGCGACCAGCTTCTGGTGATCGTAGCGCCCACCGACCGCGAGATCGAGCGTGCCAACCTTCAGGAAAGCGGTCGCGAAGATCGCGCGCGTGTCGTTGCGGACATAGGTCGACGAAGGCGTGGTCGAGGCGGGCAGCGGGAAGGTCGGGCCCAGCAGCGCGCGGAAGTCGATCGTCGTCAGCTGATCACTCACCTGCGTGTAGCGATTGCCGTACAGCCCGATGAGCGTCGAAAACGCATCGCTCCACTGCGTATCGAAGCGCAATTCGGCCGTCTTGGTCTTCAAGGTCGAACCACCGCGGGTACGGAGCAGGTCGACCGCACCAAAATCGCCGTCATTGACCCCGGAAAGATTCTTCTGGTTGTACGCGCCAATCGCGGTGATCTTGGTCTTGAGCGATGCGACGTCGAACTCGCCCTTCACGTTCGCGCCGTAATAATCGATCACCGCCCGGTTCAGCACGTTGGTCGCGCCATCAAGCCGGTAATCGGTCGGCCCGGCGACATGGATGTACGACGTGCTGCCCCCTGCGGCCCGGTCGTAATTGCCGTTGACGGTGAACACCGCCCAGTCGGCGGGCGTGAAGCGGAGCGTGCCACCGACGCTCTGCTGCTTCAGCGGGTTCATGTCGCCGATCGTCAGCGTGTTGCGCATGAAGCCGTCCTGCTCATGATAGGACGCGCCGATCCGGAACTGGAGCAGGTCGCGGACGATCGGCCCGCTGACCGACCCCGAGACCGAGGCGTAGTTGTCCGTACCGGCGATCGCGGCGTCGAACCGCCCCTCCCACTCGTTACCCGGCTGGCGCGTGATGACGTTGATCGCGCCGCCCAGCGTGTTGTTACCGAACAGCGTTCCCTGCGGCCCGCGCAAAACCTCGATCCGCGCGACGTCAACGATCGGAGAGTTCAGATATGATGTGTTCGGCTGATAGACGCCGTCAATGAAAATGCCGACGCCGGGCTGCACAGTGTCGATCAGCGTCGTACCGATACCGCGGATCGACACGAATGCGCGGCCGACGCTGTCGGAATTGATGTTGAGGCCCGGCGTGTAGGACGCGATGTCCTTCACCGTATTGACCTGCAATTCCTTCAGTCGGTCGCCGGAGATCGCCGTCACCGCGATCGGCACATCCTTCAACGATTCCTGGCGCTGACGTGCGGTGACGATGATGTCGTCGGAGCGTGCGGGAGGTGTCGCCTTTGCCTGATCGGCGGCGTCTTGCGCGGATACCGGCGTGGTGACGAGCGCGGCGACGGCGCATCCTCCGGCGAGCAATGTCTTGAAGCGCATTGGATCCTCATCCCCTCAGAGCGCCGATCCATCGCCGGCTACTTCTAGGCTCCAAGCTATCTGATAGCTGACCTGTCTGAAAGGTTATCGACTGTGCCGCCCGGCTCGCGGGCTTCGCCGATCGGTACGCTACCAGCAGCTATAGCCGCCATCGGCGAGCACGATGCTGCCGGTCATCAGACTGGCCGCGTCCGAGGCAAGAAAGGCGACGATCACCGCGACTTCTTCAGGTTCCCCCAGGCGCCCCTGCGGCGTACCGTCGATCCAACGCTTGTACATCTCCCCCTCGCGGTCGGCGAAGCTGTTGAGGACGGTGTTGATATAGGTCGGCGCGACGGCGTTCACGCGCACACCGCGCGGCGCCCATTCGACCGCGAGGCTCTTGGTGAGCTGATGCACCGCGGCTTTCGATGCGTTGTAATAGCTTTGTGGTTGCGGCCGGTTGACGATGAAGCCGCTCATCGAACCGACATTGACGATCGCGCCCTTCCCTGCCGCCAGCATGTGCCGTCCAAAGGCGCGTGCACACCAGAAGGTGCCGTTGAGATTGACGTCGAGCACGTTCAGCCAATGCTCGTCGGCCACGTCCTCAGCGGCGGTCTCGCTCCGCGCGATGCCGGCATTGTTGACGAGAATGTCGATCGCCCCGAGCTGATCGGCCAAGCCGGTGACCTGTGCAGCGTTGGTCACGTCCATCACATCGCCGTCAACCGCATGGCCCTTGTCCGCAAGCGCAGCCCGCCCCGCCGCGATCGCCACCCCGTCGCGGTCGGCTAACGTCACGTGTGCGCCCATTTCGGCTAACGCCTCGGCACAGGCGAGACCGATTCCCGCCGCGCCACCCGTCACGACAGCACGGCGGCCGGTGAGCTTTAGTCGTTCGAGATACATGACCGGTCCTTCACGGCAGATAGGGTGCGGCGGGCATAACGGGCTCATGCCGCGCCTCCTGCCGGACCAGGGAATAGACCTGGCGCGTCTCGGTATCGAACTCGGCCCAAGGCAGGTTGCCGTCCGTTGCGAAGCGGATCCACAGCGCGTGCATCCGGTTGGCGAGGTCTTGCGGCGGGTTGGGTCCGCACAAGCCCTGCTCGCCGGTTGCGGTCGCCAGCGTATCGAACACGAACGGCAACTCCATCCCGTGCGACGCACCGAGTTGGCCGCCGAACATCGGCGAACGCCAGTCGAACTCGTACATGTGCGTGCGCCCTTGGTGCGCCTCGGCAAACCTGCGTGCGGGCCAGCGAAAGACGAGGTCGTTCATCGCGTCGGTCAGCGCCTGGCCGGGCTTCCTGCCCTTCGTCCCGATACCATATGCCTTCAATACCTTGCGGGCATGCGGTTGCGACTTGTGGAGGACATAGGTTGCCAGCAGCCGCCCGATCTTGTCCCGCAGGCCGGTCGGGACGAGGTACAGGTTCATCTCTTCCGCGTTGGTGCCGATCAACAGGTCGACTTGCGCGCCCGCACCGTTCGCTAGCGCATCGAGCGGACGCTGCGGCAGCACGTCGTCGCCGTGGACGGGCACGAAGCGGCTGATTCCGAAAACTGGTTCGTGCCCGCCCTCGTCGCGCAGATCGATCCGTGCGGTCGGCGCGGATACCGCCTCTACCGCGTCGATCAGCGCATCGTACGGTACGCTGCCAAAACCACTGACGTTGGGAGTGATTTTCAGGACCTTCGCCAGCTTCTTCACCAGACGCTGCATCACCGGCACCGAACGCGTCATCCCGCCATGCCCGCTCTGAACGATCGCGCGCCGGAACAATCCCCTTGAGAGCGGGGATGCCATCAGGTCGGCGATCGCCATCGCGCCGGCGGATTCGCCGAACACCGTGACGTTGCCCGGATCGCCGCCGAACTGGGTTATGCCGTCCCGTACCCACGTCAACGCCGCGATCATGTCGCGGAGGCCGAGGTTGGTCGGCACGCCCGGGATCGGCAGGAAGCCGTCCACCCCCATCCGATAGTTGATCGCGACGCAGATCACGCCGTCGCGCGCGAAGGTGCCGCCGTCCTGCACGGGCGCATCCTTGCTGCCGATCACGAAGCCGCCGCCGTGGATGAACACCATCACCGGCAAGCCGGTCCGGTCGTCATCGGGGCGACAGATATTCGCCGTCAGATACTCGTCGCCCGGCACCCAGCCTTTGCCGATCAGCGGTACGATATCGAGGCCGGGAAATGCCCTGGTCCGCTGCGGCGCGTTGGGTCCGGCCACCGTCGCGTCGCGCACCCCGGACCACGGCGTGACCGGTTGTGGCGGCGCGAACCGGTTCGCACCCACCGGCGCCGCGGCGTAAGGCACGCCGAGGAACCGCACAACACCGCCCGCAGCGTTTCCCTGCACGATACCGTCGGCGGTCGAGACCATAGGTTCGCTCACGATATTCTCTCCTTCCGATCCTCAGCCGCGATCGAAGGGCAACGGTAGCAGCCGCGAAGCGCCAGTCTCGAACTCAGGCTATGCCAATCGTTGTTTTGATCGTGCCGTACGGCGGGCAAGCACCCGCCCACGTTACCAGGCCCCAGTTCCAGTCGCGCCCTGCCGGTATTCGGCGATGCGCCGTCGGGTCGCCGGGGACGTAGTTTCAGGCAGGTCGTCCACCGGAAACCAGTCAGCCTGTTCGATCTCTTGCAGATCAGCACGACCCAGCATTCTGCTTGCTGCCGTTCGCACGATAAAGATCACGATATGATCGTCCTTGCTCTCTCGGCGACTGTGATAGACGCCCAGCACCCGCTCGATCACCGGGTCGGCAATCGCCACTTCCTCGGCAAGCTCCCGCATAAGCGCGGCGGCGATACTTTCGCCCTTTTTCACGCCGCCGCCCGGAAGATACCATTGATCGACATAGGTATGCCGCACCAACGCGACCCTCTCGTCCGGATCCAGCAACACAGCGCGGACACCGATCGTGCGCGGCTTGCTGATCCGCCATACCAGCCTTGCTACCCTGCCGACCATCCGATGATGTATCCCCACGCGCTCGTTTCCCTGCCTGTAGTCGACGCTTCGCAGTGATACCGTAGAACAGGGTCGTACGCTCCAAATGCCTTCGGTGCGCATAGTCATGCAGCGGCCTTGCACAGTAATTGGTTTCGTCGCCTGCCCCGAATGCGCGCAGAATGCGACAGCTCTCCTGATATCCGGATCACGGGGACGGCGCGTCGGGATTACGTCTGCTCGCCGTGCTTGCCATCCCGGACATCGGCGAGGGGCCAAGACGTGGGAGAGTGATGGTGAATCAGGGTGCGCAGCTGTTTGCGATCAAGACGCGGGTACGACCATGAGGCAGCTTCACCGCGCGAACAATGTTGCTGACCTGCGCCTCATGGCACGCAAACGGTTACCGCGACCGATCTTCGACTATATTGACGGTGGCGCCGACGACGAAGTGTCGCTGCGCCGAAACGTCACCGCATTTTCAAACTACGAGCTGGTGCCGGACATACTGAACGACGTCTCTGCAGTCCGCACCGGCACGACGCTGTTCGGACAACCATCGCGCTGGCCACTGATGCTGGCGCCGACGGGGCTCACCCGGATGTTCCACGGCCATGCCGAACTGGCCGTCGCTCGCGCTGCTGCGCGTCACGGTATAGTGTACAGTCTGTCGACAATGGGAACGACGCGGCTGGAAGACCTTGCCCAGGCATTCGCCGGACCGAAGGTTTTCCAGATCTATATCTTCAAAGACCGCGGTCTGACCACAGAGTTCGTCGCGCGTTGCCGGGATGCAGGCTTTCACGGGCTGGCGCTGACCGTCGACACGCCGGTCGCCGGCAACCGCGAGCGAGACAGGCGCAGCGGACTGTCCCTGCCGCCCAAGCTGACGCTGAAGTCGTTGCTGAGTTTCGCGCGTCATCCGTCATGGTCGCTGCCCGCGCTGACAGGGTCAAAATTCGATCTCGCGAACGTGAGCCACAGGGTCGACGCGCTCGCGTCGGGGCAAATGAGCCTGTTCGATTATATCGGCGGCCAGTTCGATCGGTCGGTCGGTTGGCGCGACGTCGAATGGCTCGCACGCGAGTGGAACGGGCCGCTCGCGATCAAGGGCGTGATGACTCCCGAGGACGCGCGGCGTTCGATCGCGTCGGGCGCGACCGGCGTGATGGTATCGAACCACGGCGGACGCCAGCTCGATGGAGCGCCCGCCCCGATCGACCAGATCGCAGCGGTACGCGACGCGGTTGGCGGTGGGCCGGACGTCATCTGCGACGGCGGCATCCGACGCGGCTCGGACGTCGCGAAGGCGTTGGCGCTCGGGGCAACCGCCTGTGCGATCGGGCGCCCCTATCTGTACGGCCTCGCAGCCGGCGGAGAAGCAGGCGTCGATCGCGCTCTGACGTTGTTGACAGAAGAGTTCGAGCGCACATTGACGCTCGCCGGCGTGAACGATGCAGCAGTCCTGTCACGTGGCCATGTTCGGACTCGGGAGAACCGGCGTGATATGACGTAGCTCTCGACTTGAATGAGAGCGCCATGTTCGCTTGCGCTACTGGGCAGGCTTAACGATGCGTGTGTATCCGACGCCTGCCGCCTTGGCCGGATCTGATCTGTTTCTGCATAACTATACTCAAGAGACCAGCCTAACGCCTTGATTTAACCAACCAAAATTCGGGCTCTTGCTCCAATTTGCTCCAAAATCAGATTCGCCTCCAAGACCGGCCGTTCCGACGGCTTTCAGCGTCTCGCAACTCCGGACGCTCGTTCATATCCGTCACACGACTACGCGATAATCTCGGCTTTAGGTCTTTCCTGCCGTTCCTCCTCGGCTGGCGGGAGCATTGACAAGGTGAATGTCGATCGATCCTAGGTGCCGATAGACGATCCGGGGGACCAGCCATGAAGACGATTTTCGCGACCTGCACCGCCACGCTGGCGTTGCTCGCCGGCCCCGCGATTGCACAGACCAAGGCGCCAGCGGTGACCCGGTACGAGATCGCTTTCCCCAACGCGGTCCATCACGAGGCACAGGTGACCGTCACCTGGCGCGACCTCGGACCGGCCCCCTTGCGTGTCCAGATGTCGCGCTCCTCGCCCGG
The DNA here is from genome assembly GCF_001422525.1 of Sphingomonas sp. Leaf30. NCBI lineage: Bacteria > Pseudomonadati > Pseudomonadota > Alphaproteobacteria > Sphingomonadales > Sphingomonadaceae > Sphingomonas > Sphingomonas sp. Leaf30. The sequence continues at coordinate 29,970 of NZ_LMKZ01000014.1, forward strand.
CCGCTACGCGATCCACGAATTCGCCAAGAACGTCTATTCGCTCGCCGCCAAGGATGGGCGCGGTCGCGCGCTCGCGATGACGCGGACCGACCCCTATGGCTGGACGATTTCCGGGCACGACGGGACGGTAAGCGTTTCCTACACGCTGTTCGGCGATCACGGAGACGGCACATATGCGCAGATCGACGCGACCCACGCGCATCTCAATATGCCCGCGACCTTTTTGTGGGCGGTCGGGCAGGCCGCGCGCCCGATCAGCGTCCGGTTCGTGCCCTTCGACGCCAAGTGGAAGGTCGCGACCCAGCTCCAGCCGACCGACGACCCCTACACCTTCGCCGCGCCCAACTTCCAATATTTCATGGACAGCCCCACCGAGCTGTCCAATTTCGATCTGCGCGAATGGCAGGTCGGAGAGGGGCCGACGCGCGCCACGATCCGGCTCGCGGTCCATCACGACGGCTCGCCCGCCGACCTCGATCGCTTCGCCGCCAGCGCCAAAAAGGTCGTCGCGCAGCACATAGCGATGTGGGGCGAACACCCCGCGTACGACTTCGGTACCTACACCTTCATCGCCGACTATGTGCCGCAGATCAGCGGCGACGGCATGGAGCATCGCAACTCGACGATCATATCGCAGCCGCGTTCGTTCACCGCGGCGAATTTTGCGCAGATCGACACACTTAGCCATGAATTCTTCCACAGCTGGAACGTCGAGCGCATCCGCCCTGCCGAGCTCGAACCGTTCGACTTCACCCGCGCCAACCCGACCCCGTCGCTCTGGCTTGCGGAAGGGTTCACCCAATATTACGGGCCGCTGATGATCCGCCGAGCGGGGGAATCCGCGATCGACGCGTATCTGCGCGGGGTCGGCTCTACCGTCAACGCGCTAACCACTGGCACCGCACGCCGTTACGGCGGTCCGCAGGAAATGAGCCTGCGGGCGCCGTTCGTCGATGCGGCAAAGTCGATCGACGCGACGAACCCCAACATCTTCGTGTCCTACTACACCTATGGCGCCGGCCTCGCGCTCGCCCTCGACCTGACATTGCGCCAGCGTTACCCGGGCATCACGCTCGACACGTTTATGCGCCACCTATGGCAGACCTTCGGCAAGCCTGAGCGCCCCTATACCCGCGCCGACCTGTCGCGCGCGTTAGGCGAGGTGACCAAGGATCCCGCCTTCGCGGACGCCTTCTTCAGGACCTCGGTCGATGCCGAGGCGCTCCCCGACTATGCTCCCCTGCTCGACCAGGCGGGTCTGAAGCTCCGTCCCGCCAACCCGACCGCCGCGTGGCTCGGCAACGTCCGCCTCAAGACTACCGGCACCGACGTCCGCATCGACGGCGCGCCCGCCCCCGATACTCCGCTCTACCGCGCCGGCTTCGACAATGGCGACCAGATCGTCAGCCTAGGCGGGACGGTGATCACCAGCGATGCTGACGCGGCTGCGGCGCTTGGCCGTTACAAACCCGGCCAGACCGCCGACATCACCTACCGCCAACGCGGCCTCGACCGCCGCGCCACGCTGACCTTCCTCGCCGACCCCACTGTCGAGGTGGTCCGCTACGAAACCGCAGGGGTTAAACCAACCGCCCAACAACTCGCGTTTCGCGCCGCGTGGCTCGGGCCGGATGCAGTGGCCAACTAGGCAGGGTCGACACTCAGGGTTTCAAATACGCTTAAGGCTGGCCCATGGATGTCCATGGGGATCGGCAGCGCATGACGACGGAGGAGAAAACTGTTGGGCTACTTAGAGGCCACGACGACCAGTTGCGGACGTTCGCGGGCTCGTTTTGGCTTCTCAACTTCGGCCGCGCGTTCATGTCGCAAAAGCGCCGATCCGAGCGGCTTGGTTTGGGGACATTCCCGCCGATTGCAGCGATAACCCGAACGACAGCTCTAGGCAGAAGCCGACGTTCAGGCGCAGTCTTCGTTGGAAACGATGCCGCTGATCAAATCATCAAGGCGGTTCAGCCGCTCGTTCCATTCCTGACGGTGATAGTCGATCCAATCCTGCAACGGCGCGAGCCCGGCAGGATCGAATTGACAGGTGCGCACCCGTCCAAGCTTGGTCGAGCTGGCGAGCTTGGCTTCCTCAAGAACTGCAAGGTGCTGGCCTATCGCTGTCTTGCTGATCGCCAGTACCGCAGCAAGTTCCGAAACGCTCGCGGGCTGCTCCGCAAGATGACTCACTATGCGACGGCGATTGGCGTCACCCAGCGCATGAAACAGAAGGTCGACCCTCGACGAGCGGACAGTCTCTACGGCAGGCTGCATCATGCGGGGTGCAGTTCCGAAGCCATCGTGTCGAGCAGGAAGTCCCACCCCATCCGGCGCATTGCCGGGCCGTCGGCGCCTTCGAAATAGACGGCCTGGTGCGTCAGCAAGACCTCGCTCTTGTCGCCGAGCGGCGCAATTTCCACGGTGACCACGGCAGCAGATACGCGGGCCTGATCGACGTCGAGCGTTTGGAAGAACACGATCCGAGCGTTATCGACGATCTCAGCATAGGTTGAGGTCCAGCACAGCTCCCTTCCCGCGATAGGAGTGCCTGGCAGCATCCTGGCGGTGAGCTTCTCCTCACCGCCCGGACGAAAGTCGAAGCTGTAGGACAATGGCTCGTGTCCGGGACTGGCGGCGTACCACCTGTTCTTGCGGTCCTGAAAAGCGAAGGCGCCAAAAATCGCGGGCGGAGCGGCATCGCAGGTTTTGCGGATTTTGAAGGTATCGTGTGTGATGGTCATCGACTCGCTCCTCAGTGAAGCTTTGACTTCACTAATTTTCAAAAGCCTTTTGGTCAAGTCTGTACTTCACTATTGCGCCCGCGACTGTTGGATCGGCGATGGCCACGGGAGGACCGAGGCGTCACCGGCACCGATGGTTGTCACGCACCGTTCAGGCGGGCAGGCCTTTTTCGCGATCACGATCGCTGTCGATGCGCGATTATAGCGGTCGAGCCACCCAGCGGCGCGCGCCGCGTCCGCGACGAGTTCCGGATCGTCGGCGACATAGAGCTCGCCTGCCAGCATCCGCTCCTTCTGCGTCATCGCCATCAACTCAGGTCGTGGAGGTCCTTGCCCAACGGGGCTGTGATGCTCAGGTCTGAAAAACGCACGTCCAGTCCGGCACGTTCGGGCGTGCAGGCCATCGGTCCAACCTGATAGGCGGGGGCGATCGGAAAGGGTGCCAGTCTGACCAAAGGCCACGTCTTGCCGTCTGCTGAGACCTGCAACCGCAGGACGCCCTTGGCGACCGTCGCGCGCATCCAGAAATCCTGCGCGTCATGCTCATAGGGGCCGGTCGCCCAGTCGGACTTGCCATCGGTCAGCACGCTGCTCAGCATGGCGCGCCCGTCGGACAATTCGATCCCCGCCTTGACCCAGCGCCCTTCGTCGACCCGCACCATGATGCCGGCCTGATCGTAGAGTTTCTGATACTGGCCGCGAATGCGCAATTGGGCGGTGAACGCGGCAGGCGCGGTGAAGCCGAGGAAATGACCGCTGTCACGGGTGAAGCCGTAATGCGTCTCGCGCCAGAAATCGCTGCCCTTGTCGGTGACGAGCGTCAGGTCTCCGCCGGGTGCGGCCTTCCAGGCCTTGGGCGCATTCAGCCAGCGACCGTCACGGCGCCCAAGCGCCGAGATTGCCGAGCCCTGCGCGGTCGCGACGCCGGCATTTCCCGCGATCGCAAGCGCTGCGGCACCACCGATTACCGTCCGCCTCCTCACCTGGTCCTCCATCATAGCCGCTACCTTCCAATAACCCTCGATATTATGTACATATGTACACATGCCGAGATCGAGGTAAAGAGGCGATGACCCAACAGTCCCGGCGCAACGATCCGACACGGCGGCAGCGCATCGTCGATGCGACGCTAGGAGTCATTGCCGAGCTTGGAACCGCGGCAACGACTCATCGCCGCATCGCCGAGGCGGCGCAGGTGCCGCTGGGATCGGTCACCTATTATTTTGCGACCCTGGAGGACCTGCTCACGGCTGCCTTCCTGCAACTGGCGGCGGAATCCTCTGCGGCGTTCCGCGCGCGCCTGGAGTCCGCGACGGACCGCGCAGAGGCGTGTACGGCAGTCATCGACATCATAGCCAACCAGGTCTGGGCGGAACCGCGCACGTTGTTGTTGAGCTACGAACTCTACGCCTTCGCGGCCCGGCACCCACCGGTCAGCGCGGTCATGCAACATTGGATGGACAGCAGTCGAGGCGCCCTGGGCCGCTTCTTCGACCCGCTCACGGCGCGCGCGCTCGACGCGCTGATCGAGGGTATCGGCATCCACAATTCGATCGACCGCGCCCCCCTAGAGCGCGATGCGATCAAGACCATCGTCCAGCGGATTGCCGGGTGTTAGCCGGTCCGATCCATCCGGGTACCCCAGCGCAAATGGCGCGACGGTCAGGGTCAAGCCGATGCATGAGGTATCACTGCCGCATGACCGCATTCGGTGCCCCTTTTATGCGCGCGCCGCTCCGGGCTAATGCGCGGTCCGTAGGAGAATATTCATGACAACAGCACCGGTCGCCCTTCTCTACCAAGCGCTTGCACCACCGCTGATCGACGGACTGCGAAAGGACGCGAAGCCGGGCGGATATTCAGATGGCGGCGCCGACATTGCTTTCGCCTTGCGGACGGCTGGGGTGGATGTTGTCACACCCGCCTCCGCGCCAGACCCTTCAAAGGCACTCGACTGGGTATTCCCGGACACGGCCGAGGGCATCCGTAGCGCAGGCGCGGCCGGCGCATCGGTCCTGTGGGCGAACACGGTCTTGTTCGAAGGGCATCCGCTCGAGACGGCGATGGTCGACTTCGACATCGTCGGGCAGCTTCCTGCGGCGATGCAGGCGTTCGACGACAAGTTCGAGACCAACCACCTTCTTGCCAAAGCTGGCCTGCCGGTAGCACGATCGTTTCTGCTGTCTGGCACGGCGAAGGAGAACGTCTGCGCGCTCGCCGATGTCGAGCACGCGTGCGCGTCCCGCGGCATGTCCTTTCCGATGATCGTCAAGCCGGTGCGTGGCCGTGGTAGCCAGGGCGTGACCCTGGTGGAGAGCCTCGATGCCCTGCGCGATGCCGCGACTGCGTTGATCGCAGCCGCCAGCTTCGGCGACATGCTGATGGTGGAAGAATTTCTCGATGGTGACGAGATGACCGTCACCCTCATGCCGCCCGCGTCCCCGCGCCCGGATGGTTCGCGGGCACCGACGCACTGGGCCCTGCCGCCCGTGTACCGTTTCGATCAGCGCGGCGGAGTAGCACCTTATAATGGCGACGTTCCGGTGACCGCCAACAGCATCGCAATAGCCCCGGAGCGACTTTTCGATCCGGCCATCGTGGCGATGATCGAAAGCTGCGTCTCGGCAGCCGCGTTGGTCGACGCGCGCACCGCGATCCGGATCGATTGCCGGGCCGATCGTCATGGTCTGTTCAAATTGTTCGACCTCAACATGAAGCCCAACATGACCGGGCCGGGCCGCCCGGGGCGCGAAGATCAGGATTGCCTCTCGGCCATCGCCGCCCGCGCTAACGGTTGGAGCTACGTTGATCTTTTGCAGGCGATGCTTGCTGCCAAATGGAGGCTCGAGCCGCTAAGGGAGCTTAGCTAAGAACGTCAGCTACGGGGCGGAAGTACCTGCCCATGCTTCCGGTCAGACCCATAAGGCGACGCTCAGACCGTCCTACCGTCGCCCGAAGAGGCGACGGTCGTTCCGCTTCGGATTTTAGCCGACGCGCCCGCTGCGACAGGCTAGTCGAGCCGGCGTTCCAATGAGGCTCTCGTCGACCATGCCGGCTGCATCCGATCGGCTAGAATTTCGACCCGAAAGTGATGCTCGGCAAAAGTATAGGCAAGAGTGCTCCTTATCGGTCCGGTCCGACCAGTTCCGCTGGAACCGGCCGAGCACTTCCGCCGAGATGTCCTTCTTGACGGCGAACAATCGCCGGACTGGCGCCGACACGTCTAACCCAGCCTGCACCCGTAGGCGGAGATCTTGGCGAAGCTCGCTCCGGGGTCCCACCCGCTTGTTGCGATAGAATCTCCACTCACCCATCGCGGCCGCTACCGCGCGGAGGTCGTCCCAGAACGGACCCGAGATTACATCGGCGCGAGTTTCCCACGACCATCCTGCCCCGTTCTGCACCGATAAGCTGCCCGAGGAAGGCACCGAATGCCAATAGCACCTTGACCAGCCGGAGTGCGCGGTCGACGCAGTCTGGATGACGGATCCGAAGGCAGCCACTCTTTCCCTGCTCGAGCGCCGCGCACCCGGGGCGACGATATGCCCAAGCGAGGTGGCCCGTTCAATGGCACAGGATTGGCGCAGCGCAATGCCTGCAGTCCACGAAGCGATAGACGAGCTAGTCAGCGACGGGCTGGTACAGCTTAGCTGGAAGGGACAGCCGCTTGCAGAGCGCTCAGGGCCGTACAGGATCCGCAATCTTGGCGGCGATTGAAGCTAGGGCGTAATTCGCATGCTTTGCCCATTCCAGTATCAGACGTCCGCACAACAACGTCATATTCAGCAGCTGCGGCTGCGGCGACTCACAGGCAGACTTTCATGCCGCTCCTTCTGCTGCCCGCAATCAGACATCGGTTTAGGTTGGCACGCTGTGCTCCTTGGTCGCTTGCGACACGAACACCGAAAACGCCAGCGTGACACCTACGATTATCAGGACGCCTCAGAACGTCAGGTGCAGGCCGCCGACCCCTGCCCCACGAGCATCTACTGAACCTGTTGCAGCGGCCCAGTGGGTCCGCGTTCTAGGCTGGTAGGCACAGTGCCCAGCACCGCCGCCCCAAGCGTGCTGCCAGATTGCAGGCAACAAGTTGGAGGCCGTCGTGGCGCCACGCTCTGCCAAATCCACGCTGCCCCGGATCAGTGTAAGGATAATGCACCACAACCCATCTTTGGCAGGTCGCACAAAATTTAGCTTTGCCGTCTCATTATGCGATAGCGCTGCGAGAATTCCGGAGCGCAATATGAAAACGATCTTACTCAGCTTGTCTCTGGCAGCAGTGGCCGCACCGACAATCGCGAAGACGGATGACGTGAAGGCCAGCGCCGCGCGCCAAGCGGAGGAGCGGTTGCATACCGATTGGGCATGGCTCGGCCGCTACACGGAGGCCAATACGGCGTTGCCTGCCGGCATGGCGGGCCCACGCGTCGTCTTTATCGGCGATTCAATCACGCAGGGCTGGTTCGACATGGCCCCTACCTTCTTTACCGACAACAACCGCATCGGACGCGGGATCGGCGGACAGACAACGCCGCAGATGGTGTTGCGCTTTCGCCAGGACGTGATCGATCTGAAACCCGTGATCGTCCAGATCATGGCCGGCACCAACGACATTGCCGGCAATACGGGGCCGATGACGCCCGACCAGTCGAAGGCCAATATCATGACGATGGCGGAACTCGCGCGCGCGCACGGGATCCGTGTGATCCTCGCCTCGATCCCGCCCGCCGCAAATTTTCCGTGGCGGCCCGGCCTCGAAACCGCCGACAAGATCGTGGCGATGAATAGCTGGTTGAAGGAATATGCTGCGCAGACCGGCGCTACCTATGCCGATTACTGGACGGCGCTACACGACGGCAAGGGGTTCCGCGCGAGCCTGACCTATGACGGCGTCCATCCGAACAAGGCGGGATATGCCGTCATGGGACCGGTTGCCGAAGCGGCGATCCGCGCCTCTCTCGTCAAGCCGGCGCCAAAGGCGCTCGCGCGGTGATCGTCCTCGCGCTGGCGCTCGCCGCCGTCACCGCCGGCCCGTTGGTGCGCGTCGACGATGGTCCGGTCCGCGGCGAGGCGCTTGCGAACGGCGGTGCGGTGTTCCGCGGCATCCGCTTCGCCAAACCGCCGACCGGACCGCTGCGGTGGCGCGCGCCCGAACGGCCGACGCGTTGGACTGAACCTGTCGAGGCAATCGCGCCCCATGCGGCCTGTCCGCAACCCGTCTATGGCGACTGGAACCGGGACGCGGCGATCCATAGCTCGGAGGATTGCCTGTTCCTCGACGTACGCACGCCGACGTCGAGCGCGACCGCGGCGCTGCCGGTGCTGGTATGGATCCACGGCGGTGGCAATCGCGCGGGCGCCGGCGGCGGCACCGTCGAATCGCGGATCACCGAAGCAGGCATCGTGCTGGTGAGCGTCCAGTACCGCCTCGGCGCGCTCGGCTTCCTGTCGCATCCCGCCCTCAGCCGTGAACAGGGGGGGCATTCGGGCAATTACGCGTTGATGGACCAGCAGGCGGCGCTCGCCTGGGTCCAGCGCAACATCGCGCGCTTCGGGGGCGATCCAAAGCGCGTCACGATTGCGGGGGAATCTGCCGGCGCGCAGGACGTCGCGCTTCACCAGCTGGCCCCGGCTTCGCGCGGGTTGTTCGCGCAGGCGATCCAGGAAAGCGGAACGCCCAGTTTCGGTGTCGCTCCGCGCACGCTAGTGCAGAACGAACGCCTGGGTGAACGTCTCATAAGGGCCGCCGGACTGCCGGATACGGCCCCGACCGCCCAGCTCCGCAACCTGTACGTCGACAAAATCCTGGAGGCGCAAGATGCAGTCGATGTTCCCGATCTGGACGATGACAGCTTCATCTGGTTGCAGGCGGTAATCGACGGTCGCGTCCTGACCGATACGCCCGCCAAGCTGCTGGCGGGCGGCCGGTTCGCGCGCACGCCGCTCGTCATCGGCGTCAACGCAAAGGAACTGCCCCTGCATGGCGGTCGCGCTGCGGCGGAGGCGACGGTTCGACGCGAATTCGGTGCGGGCGCCGACCGGGCGCTCGATCTCTACGGTCTCCAGCGAGGCGGCACGCCGGTCGATGATCTGCGCCTGGGTGACGTCACCGCGCAGATCGCCGATGACGTGACCTTTCGCTGTCCGACGATTGCCGTCTCCAAGGCATTCGCACGCGTCGGTGTACCGGTGTGGCAGTATCAGTTCGACTACGCGCCGGCTGGCGGTACGGTCAGCCATGCAAGCGAGATCGGCTATGTGTTTAACCCGCCGCAACCCGGCCAGCCGCCGCTACAACGCTATTGGGTCAACTTCGTCAGAACCGGCAATCCCAACAGCGCCGGGTTGCCCCTATGGGCGCGCTATTCGGTCGACACGCGCGCCTACATGGCGTTCGAACAGACTGGCCCGGCTGCGCGGCGAGACCTGCGCGGGCCAATCTGCACGCTGCGCGACATTCCCTAACGCGCCGGCATCATCAGGCGATCGGGAGCGCCGCCGGGCTCGGCAGCCTGCGCGCGCGCCGGATGGCGCGCCGACAGGCCGAGGAACGCGTCGTGCGGCTGCGCGAGCGCAACTGCCTGTGCGATCGACTCCTTCATCCGGGCAAACGCCGATTCAAGGTCCTGAACCGAGAAATGGTCGGCACCAGGATCATGCGCGGCGGCGTCGATCCCGAAACCTGCATACATCGACAACCAGCTTGGATCCTGGAACGATTCCCACTCATACCGGACCAGATGGCCGCGCGCCTTGAACAACCGGAGCTTGTGCGCCAGCGCGTTGGGGAGCGCCGTGTCGCGGCAGCGATCCCACATCGGCTCTCCACGCCTGACATTGGCAAAATAATGGAGCAGCAGGAAATCGCGGATCCGCTCATATTCCAGTCCGGTCGTGCGATTATATTCCTCCGCCAACGCGGGATCGAATCCGCGATCGGGCAGCAGGGCGAGAAGCTTTTCGATACCCGTCTGTATCAGCGTGATGCTGGTCGATTCGAGCGGTTCCATGAAGCCCGCAGCGAGACCAAGTGCAACACAGTTCCCCTGCCAGAAGGCCGTACGCCGCCCGGTGCGAAAGCGGATCATGTTTGGCTCGCCTAGCGCTTCGCCCTCAAGCCTCCCCTTCAGCGTAGCGACCGCCTCGTCGTCAGAGATGTGACGGCTCGAATAGACATACCCGTTGCCGACGCGGTGCTGGAGCGGGATGCGCCACTGCCAACCGGCTTCGAGCGCGGTGCTGCGTGTATACGGGGTCAGCGGCCCCGATCGCGTACACGGCATCGCCACTGCCCGGTCGCACGGCAGCAGGTTCGTCCAGTCTTCATATGGCACGCCCAGCGCGCCGCCGAGCAGCAGCGACCGGAAACCCGAGCAATCGATGAACAGATCGCCGTCGATCGCCTTGCCGCAACTGGTGTCCACCCCGCTGATGAACCCCGTGCGACCGTCGACGCGCACATCGGTGATAGTGGCATCGATGTGTTCGACGCCCCATGCGATCGCCTTCTGCGCCAGGAACCGTGCGAATAGCCCGGCATCGAAGTGCACCGCCCAGTCGAAAAACAGCAGATCATGAACCGGCCGGTCGGTCGGCGGCATGAACAGGTTGCGCTCCGCCAGCGCGGTCGCGAGACAGAAATCGGCCAGCGGCGAAGCGTGACCGGCAGCGTTCATCTTGCGCCAGTAATGATGGAACGCCACGCCGCGCGATCGCATGCCGTACAGGCCAAACGGGTGGAAGAAGCGCTCGCCTTCGCGCTTCCAGTCGACGAACTCGATACCGAGTTTGACCGTGCCCTGCGTCGCCGCCATCACCTCCTGCTCGGTGACGCCGATTTCGCGAAAGAAATCGCGGATGCCCGGCACGGTCGCCTCGCCGACGCCGACCGTGCCGATCGCGCTGGAGTCGATGACCGTGATCTTGACCGGCTGTCGCTCGAGCCGGCGCGCGAGCAACGTTGCCGCCATCCATCCCGCCGTGCCGCCCCCGACGATGACGATCGAGCGCAGCGGCCCGCGGGCGGAGGCCGGACCCGGTGTTCTGCCCGTCATGACCAACTCCCCGTCAACGCAGTCCGGCGTGCAGGTGCCCGCCACCCCGATGAAAGCCGGCGGGCATCTGCGTCACACATTACGCCTCAGAACTTAAAGCGTGCACCCGCCATGAACCGGCGCTCGTAAATGTTGTTGTAGGCCTTCTCGTCCGGGAAGGTCAGATAGTATTTCTCGTATTCTCCGGTCAGGTTCGACCCTTGCGCATACAGCGTCAGGTTCGGCGTGAAGTCGTAGCTGATCGACGCGTCAACATAGTTGGTTGGCTGCTGATAGAGTTCGAGACCCTGAATACCGCCGAAATTCTGCTGCACCGCGCGCTTGGAGCGATAATTCCACGCGACACGCGCCTGGAAATGATTGTCCTGGTAAAAACCCGCCAGATTGGTCTGGATCTTCGAATTATCCTGGAACGGGATCGCATCGCCCTTCAGATCGACCGCGCCGGAGTCGGACGGCGAATAGGTGATGTTCGCGTCGATACCGAAGTTGGTCAGGATCGACGGCATGAAGCCGAGGTCGCTGAACGACTGTTTCCAGCCTGCCTCGACGCCCTTCAGCGTCCCGCCATCGCCCTGCACCGGCGTGCTGATCGAGACCGTCCGGTTGCGGACGACGCCGTCATTGTCGGGCAGGTCGGTGCGGACGATGTTGCCCGACTGGATGAAGCTCGCAACGTCGATGTAGAAGGCGCCGACGCTGATCAGGCTGCTCGCGCCGATATAATATTCGAGCGATCCCTCGACGTTGGTGGCGCGCCACGGATCGAGCTGCGGGTTGCCGTTGGAACTGCCGCCGGTGACGCGGAACACGGGCGAACCGGGGTTGCTCGTGTCGATCGCATAGGTCGGGTTAAGGCCGCCGCCCCATTGGTTGAGGTCGAGCAACGTCATCGTCTTCGAATAGGCAAGCCGCAGCTTCACATTCTCGACGAGGTTGAACGCGAGATTGAAGGCGGGCAGGAAGTCGGTGAAGCTGCGCTTGGTCTCGACGGTGCCGTTGCTCAGATTGGCCAGGCCATAGGGCTGTGGCGAACCGGTGACGAACTGCGTGATGTCGAGCTTGGTGTTGATGACCTTGAGGCCCGCATTGCCCGACACCGGGATGCCGAACACGTCGCCCTTGACGTTGAGCTGCGCGTAGCCCGAAATCTGCTTCACGCCGACGTTGAACGACGCACCTGGGTTCTGCACTTCCACGTTGCCAGGGTAGAAGCTGTTCTGGAACGCCAGCGCGTTGTCCATCACCTTGGGATCCAGCACGTAGATCGGCGGCAGGCCAGCGCCCGGCAGGTTGTACTGCTTGACCTGCCCGTTGAAGATCGGATCGCTCGCCTTGCGGACCTGCCCTGCGGTGTAGGGAGCGAAGCTGGCGGTCCCGAACGTGCCCGTACCGGCACGGCACGAGGCATCGTTCAGGGGGACGTCGAATGCCTTCCATTTGACCAGGCAGCCACCCGCCTGCGACGCCTGCCCGGCATAGAGCGGTGCCGCGCGATCGAATTCGAAATCGTCGACCGTGCGCTCGCTGTACCGGCCACCCAGGGCAAGGCTGACATTGTCGTTCGCCTCGTAGGAGACGTCACCGCGGATCAGCTTGAGGTCGCCCTTGCGCCGGTAATTGCCCTCCGACGAGGTCGTCTTCATCGTGTAGCTGTCGATATTGCCAAGCGCGTTCGTCAGCTGCGATGGCAGCGTGAACACGGGCTGGTTGCCGGTGAAATCGACCGTCGCTGGTAGCGACGCCGCGCCTGCCAGGGTGTTAACGACATAGCCGCCGGGATTGAACGCGACGTCTCCCGTCGGATAATGACCGATCCCGCCCGGCTGCCACTGCGCGCCGTTGGACGGGCTGAACTGCAGATAGCTCTGGTCGTAGTTCGAATAGGCCTTGCCGTAGATACCGCGCAGGCTTGCCTTGAAGCGACCGCCATTGTCGTACTTGAGTTCGACATTGTAGTTCTGCGACTGCGACTTGAAGCGATCATTCTGCGCGTACGAGTCGAAGTTGCCGAGATCGTAATTATAGACTTGTGTGGTGTTCAGGTCATAGTCGCGAGTCACGCCGCCGTTGCTGAGCGAAACAATCGAACCCGTGTTACGCGACTGCCCCGGGACGAATTCGGCCGCCTGCCAGTTGACGTTCTGCATCTGGATGCCGGCAGTCCGGTCGTTCTCGTTCTGGCGGGTGAAGAACGCGTCGGCGTTCAAGGTCAGCGCATCGCTGATCTCCCACTGCGCCGAGGCATTGATACCGATCCGCTCGCGCTGGTTCACCTTGTCCCAGGCGGTGAAACCCTGTGGGACGATGAACGCGTCGTTCGAGTCACCATCGCCGTTCACGTCGCGGCCGGTACCGACGATCGTGCCCTTGGGACGATTGGCGGGCGAAAAGCCGCTGCTCAGGTTGACGTCGCCAGTCGGGTTGGCGGCGGTGTTGAACTGCTCGTTGTGGAGCGCTGCGCCATAGCCTTCCTGGATGCCGTTGTGCGAGTTCGACAGATGCAGGTTCGAATAGGCCCCGGACACGAGGAAGCCGACCTTCTCACCACGGAAGCCGAACAAGCCGTTCAGGTTTGGATCGAATTCCTTGGTCTTGTCGCCGTACGCGCCCTCGGCGGCAGCGGCGAAGGTGAAGCCCTTCTTCAGGTCGAACGGACGGCGCGTACGCAGGTTGACGGAGCCGGTGATGCCCGCGTTGAGCAAGTCCGCCGTGCTCGACTTGATGACGTCGGCGCCGGCGAACAGCTGCGACGGGATGTCGTTGAAATTCGGTTGGATCGTCGTGATCGATTGCGCGCCGAGATAGGCCTCGCCGTTAAGCAGCGTCGTCACCTGTGGCAGGCCGCGAATGTTGATTGCCGCCCCCTCACCCGCGTCGCGGCGGATCTGCACGCCAGGGATACGCTGGAGCGAATCCGAGATGGTCACGTCGGGCAGCTTGCCGATGTCTTCGGCGGAGATCGAATCGGTGACCGACGCGGCATCGCGCTTCAGGTTGACCGCACGCCGCTGCGCGCCGCGAATGCCGGTAACGACGATGTCCTCGCTTTCTGCGGCGGCATCACTCGTCGGGGTGGTCGGGGTTTGCGTTTCGCTCGCCTGATCGGCCGCAGCTGCGGACGGCGATGCTGCCTGATCGGTGGGCGCGCTTTGCAACACCCCCTGCGTCGTCGATGTTTGCTGCGCGAGCGCAGTACTGCTGCTGACCAACGCCGTCACCGACGCGGCGACCATCAGCATGTTCTTGGATTTTGCGCGCAACATTCCGACCCTCTCCCTCACAATCAACACCGCCAGCGATTGGCGAACGCGTTAGCCTGCGAGAATGAAGTTGATCGACGCCGCGGCGCCTACCCCTCTCCCACGTGCCAGCCGCAACTTACCGTTGTCTTGGCAACCGTGTTCTACCGCGCCGCAAAGCGCCGTCAATTGGATAATCAATTTGCGTTTATTTTTCGAACTGGCATTGTCGATCGGGATGGCCGTGCAGCGGTCACGAGCATGGGGGGAGGATATCGTGGGGGAGAGTGGTACCATTGCCAACATCGGCGGGCTGGTATGCGAAGATGCTGCGCCGGCGCTGGGTATCGATTTCGGCGGTACGAAGATCGAAGCCGTGTTGCTCTCGAAAGACGGCGCGGCTGCGTGGCGGCAACGCATTCCCAATCCCGGCAGCTACGACAGCGCGCTGACCGCGATATCGAACCTGGTCGCCGCGGCGGACGACGCCGGGGGCGCGCGCTGCACGGTCGGGATCGGTGCACCGGGCTCGCCGTCACCGCGAACCGGGATCATGCGCAACAGCAACTCTACCTATCTCAATGGCCGCCCCTTTCGCGAGGACCTCACCCGGGCGCTCGGTCGCCCCGTACGGCTGGTCAACGATGCCAATTGCCTGGCCCTGTCGGAGGCGATCGATGGTGCCGCTGAGGGTGCGCAGAGCGTCTTTGCGCTGGTGATCGGTACCGGAGTCGGTGGTGGCGTTGTGCTGTCCGGCGCCGCGATTGATGGTGCACACGGGATCGCTGGCGAGATCGGCCATCTGCCCCTGCCCTGGCCCGGCGGACGCGAGGCCGATGCTCCGACATGCTGGTGCGGGCTGTCGGGCTGCATCGAGAGCTGGGTTTCGGGTACCGGCTTTGCGCGGGCCGCGGCCACCGAACACGGGCTGGCGCTCAGCGCGCCCGACATCGTTGCCGCGGCGCGCTCCGGCGACCCCGCGGCCCGCGCCGCGCTGGATGCCTATGTCGATCGCCTCGGGCGTGTGCTCGCGCTCGTCGTCAACCTGCTCGACCCCGAGGTGATCGTCCTTGGCGGCGGCATGTCGAACGTCACCGAAATCTACGCCGGCCTGCCCGATGTCGTGCGCCGCCACACATTTTCCGATCTGTGGGACGGCCGTATCGTGCCCGCACGCTGGGGCGACGCCTCCGGCGTTCGCGGTGCCGCTAGATTATGGACAAAGGATCCGCAGGTCGGTCACTGACCCGGCATACCGCGGCACAAAACTGACCGGCAGCACTGCCAAGCCGGCACCTCAGGAGGGACTATTCATGCGACTGGCGACACTCACCACCCTGTTACTGCTAGGAACGGCCCTGTCGGGCGCGGTCGCAGCGCAAACCGCGCCAGCCGACGCGCCAGCAGCGATCGGCAACGCCGGCCCCTATAACGTCGACATCCTCGCTGGCGGGATCGGCGTCGAGCGCGACCTGACCGGCGCGCAGGCAGGGGTCGCCGCCGATGCGCCCTGGACTCTGTCGACCTGGGTCCAGCCCGGTGCGACGCGTATGACCGGCACCCTGCTCGCCGTCGGCGATCCGCTGGGGGCCTGCCGCTGTCTCTCGCTCGTCGATGGCCGCGTCACCGGCGCCGACGGCAGCGTTCGCGTCACTGGCGGAAGCATGCTCGCCGCCGGTCGCTGGACGCATGTCGCCGCCGTGTCGGACGGTCGCACGCTGATGCTCTATGTCGACGGCCGGCCGGTAGCGTCGCGCGCCGGCCGCTCGGTCGCCGTCACGCCCCGTCTGGCACTGGCACCCGTCACCGGCACCGGCCGCGCGAAGCAGCATTTCGGCGGATCGCTGGCCGACGCGACGTTCGACGCGCGCGCGCGGAGCGCCGCGACACTGGCCGACGAAGCCCGCGCGCAGCCAGACTTCGCGCTCGTCCAGTTCTGGCAGGTCGGCGTCGGCTGGCCGCTCCAGAAACAAGCCAATATCGGTTTGACGCAGCAACAGGATCCGTGGACGCTGCCAAAGGCACGCGGCGACGCCACCACGCCGCCGGTCTTAAACATGCCCTTGCCGCCAACGGGGTTGGCGCCGGCACGCGACGGCCGCTGGCTGGTGAACGGCTGGCAGCTTGCGGCCGCGCCGGACGTGCGCGACGATGGTGCGACGCTGTCACGTCCGGGCGTGCCCAGCGGCACATGGCGTGCCGCAACCGTGCCGGGCACCGTGCTGACCACGCTGGTCGATCGCGGAGTCTATCCCGACCCCTATTACGGGTTGAATAACCTCAAGATTCCCGAAAGCCTCGCCCGGCAGGATTACTGGTACCGCACCAGCTTCACCGTCCCGCCCGAAGCCGCCGGAAAGCGGCTTACGCTCGTCTTCGGCGGCATCAACTATGCCGCAGACGTCTGGGCAAACGGCCGCAAGCTCGGCAGTACACGCGGCGCGTTCATCCGCGGCCAGTTCGATCTCGTCCCCGTCGCCGGTGACAATGTCGTCGCGGTGCGCGTGTCGCCGCCGCCCCATCCCGGCATTCCACACGAACAATCGATCAGCGCGGGCGTCGGCGAGAATGGCGGACAGCTCGCCATCGACGGTCCGACCTTCGTCGCCACCGAAGGGTGGGACTGGATTCCCGGCATCCGCGACCGCAATACCGGGCTGTGGCGTCCGGTCGAACTGCTGGCGCATGGCGACGTCCGCCTGCTCGACCCACAGGTCGTCACCGACCTGCCGCTGCCACGGACCGACCGTGCCGATGTTTACATCACCGTCCCCGTTCGCAACGACGGCACCACGCCGCGCAGCGTCACCGTTCGCGCGGCGTTTGGCGACGTGCATGTCGAGAAGACGGTGACCGTATCGCCCGGCGAGACGAAGGTCGCCTTCTCGCCCAAGGACTTCGCCCAGCTGCGCGTCTCAAATCCGAAACTCTGGTGGCCGAACGGCTACGGCGAGCAGGCGCTGTACCAATTGTCGCTCGAGGCGCTGGCCGATGGCCGGCTGTCGGACACGCGTACCGATCGGTTCGGCATCCGTGAGGTGAGCTACGACCTGTCGCTGTTCGATACTGCGGGCTCGCTCCGACGAGTCAATCTGCAGTTTACCGATGGCAGCCTGCGCGGCGAACGTCTTGTCGACGTCCGTCACGAAGCGATCAAGCAGTCGCCGAACGGGTGGACCGAATCGCTGACCGCGGCTGGCGAGCGCTCCCCTGCGGTGACACCCGTCGCGGAGACAATGCCCGAGCCGCATTTGACCATCCGCGTGAACGGCGTGCAGATCGCGGCGCGCGGCGGCAACTGGGGCATGGACGATGCGATGAAACGCGTCGGCCGGGACCGGCTGGCGCCCTATTTCCGTCTCCAGAAGGAGGCGCACATGAACGTCATCCGCAACTGGATGGGCAATAACACCGAAGCCGAGTTTTTCGACCTCGCCGACGAGACCGGCATGATGGTGCTCAACGATTTCTGGCAATCAACGCAGAATTTCCAGGTCGAGCCGCAGGACCCGGAGCTCTTCCTCAAGAATGCGGACGACGTCGTGCGGCGCTATCGCAATCACCCGTCGATCATCCTGTGGTTCGGCCGCAACGAAGGCGTGCCTTATCCCACGCTGAACGAAGGGCTCGACGATCTCATCGCGCGCGAGGATGGCACGCGCTGGTTCACGGGCAGCTCGAACGTCGTCAACCTGCAGGGGTCGGGGCCGTACAACTACCGGCCACCGGTGGGCTATTTCACCGATCTGGCCAGCGGCTTCTCCGTCGAAACGGGAACGCCGTCGCTCTCGACGCTTGAATCCGTCCGCGCCACCATGCCCGATAGCGAGACCTGGCCGCTCAGCGACACGCTGGCCTATCACGACTGGCACTTTGCCGGGAACGGCGACACCAAGACGTTCATGACGACGCTGGCGACGATGTTCGGACCTGCGACGAGCTTCGCCGATTTCGAGCGGAAAGCGCAGATGATGAATCTCGAGACGCACAAGGCGATGTATGAAGGGTTTCTGGGCCATCTCTGGACCAAGAACTCCGGCCGACTCCTGTGGATGACCCACCCGGCCTGGCCGTCGAACGCATGGCAGATCTACAGCTGGGACTATGATACTCATGCGGCATATTACGGGGCGAAAAAGGCCGCGGAGCCGCTCCATGTTCAGCTGAACCTGCCGGGCAACGAACTGGTCGTACTCAATACTACCCGCGAGCCACGCCCCGGCCTTCGCGTTCGCACGCGGGTGGTCGGGCTCGACAATGCCGAACTGTTCAGCCGCGAGGATCGTCTCGATGCAAAGGCGAATGCGGCAACCCCGCTTGCCGCCGTGCCACTCGACCGCCTGTTCGCATCGCATCCGATACTTCTGGTCAAGCTCGACATGACCGATCAGTCCGGCAAGACGGTTGCGGAGAATTTCTACTGGCGCGGCAAGGACGAGGCTGCCTATCAGATGCTCAACAGCCTGCAGAGCGTTACCCTGAGCACTTCGGTCGCCGCCCCGATATCGATCGGTGACGACATGATGGTGGCCGTGACGCTCACCAATGCCACCAAGGTGCCCGCGCTCAATGCGAAGCTGACGCTGGTCGATACGGCGGGTAAGCGCATCCTGCCGGCATTCTACAACGACAATTATGTCGCGCTCCTGCCCGGTGAGACCCGGCGCATTGAAATCCGCTATCCAAAGACGGTCGGCGCGGCACCGGCGGCGGTGACGTTACGAGGCTGGAACCTCCCGGAAATGACGCGTCCAATCGAACGATAGCGCGTTTGATCGTACGCGGGTCATTATGGGGCGCGACTGCGTCGCCGCCCCTGATGATCGGAACTACGTCCGGAACGGGACGCCTTGAAGGGCGACGGGGCACACCTGAATATACGGCGTTTTACGCTAAAAGTGCCACCTAATGCGGAATGCCGGCTTTCCACCAAGGAGCGACACTCGGTCCCCCGCCCCGTCTCTTGAACGAACGTCCATTTATGCCGATCGCCGGCCGAAAGCAGACTGGCTGCTCTCTTCCAGTTTTGCATGCAGAAGGTCTGATGTTGCCGAAAACCGCGGGATGGCTCAAAAAAAAACTACGCGGCGGTAGATCGTACGACCGCACGACATCGGGCACCGCGCTACTCCTCCTCATCCTTGCGCGACCGACCAGCAGCGCGATCGGCAAGGACCGTGTTGCTGAAAGCGACGCGGCGATCTTCGCGCGGACGATCGAGATCATCGTCGTGCCATGTGAAGAGCTTTGATCAACCAGCTTCCGCGTGCTCGATCCTAGGGTCAGGACCCATTGATGTTAAAGGCGCGATCTGATTCAGGCTCCGTGAGGAGACT
>NZ_LMKZ01000015.1:0-56959 GCF_001422525.1 Sphingomonas sp. Leaf30
TTATATTCTCGTTTGGCTAACTGTAGGCGGAACTGCGACATTCTCGATAAAAACAGCTGCTCTGCTGTGGTCTTTTATTGGTTGTTTAAGTAAAACGCCAGAAACTACTACAGAAGATCAAGCGTGAAGATGGACTAACTGGTTTAATGGCGTACTAAAATGTAATTGCCTTTCCACTCTCTTATCGAATATCTTTCGTTTTGAGGGCGCCCACAGTATGTCCATATGTTCCGTCACGGGGGCGGCGAAGCGCGCGGATTTTGGTGAGTGGGTTTTAAAATGTAGCTCGTCGGCCAGATGCGACCGCCGTCCTACCCCGTGATGCTGAGAAGCACGTCGCGGTTGGCGTGCAGGGCCGCGATCACCTCCGCGGCAATGGCCTGGTACGAGGCCTTCACGCCGTAGTGCGAGCTGAAGGAATTTTCAGTTATGTAGGCTTTCAGGCCGGCGACGCAGCTGGTTGGCGAACGTAGTCAACCCGCTGATTGTCGCGGCATAGCCCTTGTTCCTACCCGACGATCCCTTGTCGAAATTGTGATGCCCGTTGTTGAAAGTCAGCTCCAGGGATCCTTCACGCTGCCCCGCGATGGATCGCGCAACCCGCGTTCGCATGCCTTCTTCGGCCCCTCCTTTGTCCAAGGGGAACGTCGCGGACTACTGCGGATATTTCAGCACAATCGGATGAGCACCTCGGCCCAACGCAGGCCGCCAGGGTGCTGGTCGAGAATAGCGCGGACCTCGTCGTGGATCTCCTTGCGGTTCAGTTTTGAAATGGTCGAGGCCTCTGGTTCAGTTGGTGCGCGTGTTGTCGCCGAATGCTTCGTGCAACATGGCGGGCAGCAGAGCGGCAAGTTCGGTCGCCGCTTCGGCCTGGGCCAACCGGCCAATTGAACCTTTACCTGAAGGCGGTCGAACCAGTGCTGTGCGTCGAGTGACGGGACTGGAACAGCGATGCTTTCCAGCGCCTTGATCCCAAGCGTCCTATTTCGCCCTGTCCCGCACGCGTGAGCTGACTGCGCTTGCAAGGAGCAGCAACGTGGTTGCGCGGCCCATCCGTGTAGACCAAGTGACAAACGTCACGACGCCGGACAAGTTATAGCGGCGCGTCATGATTGCTGCATCTGTATCGGGGACGTAGAGAGACATGATATCCCCGAGCGCTGGGCCGACATCTTCACCGGAACGCCCTAGCCGACTGACCGTTTTCAGCATTGTGCCGATGCTATAATCCGCAAAGTGTCAGCGACGCACAGTACGCCCGGTTGCTCCCTGCTAGCGATCTTCTCTACGCTCCGCCTCCGATTACCCGCGCAATCGCATTCGATGCATTCGGGACGCCGGTGCATACCGGCTGCAAGCGGCATCCATTCGAACGGATGATCCGACAGGCCCAGAACTAGGCATGGCCCCTGGCCTCGCCGATGATCCAGCTGATCGACTTCGCAGACTATGACGCTGGTTGGCGCTGCCCTACCCAGACGCGGAGCTGACGATGCTCAACGAGGAATTAGCGACGATCGCGCCCTATTCTGGCATGTTAGATACGCTGCGCCTGGTCGGCGAGAAGAGTGTGATGATCGCTGTCGCATCCAACCTTGCCCTGCCCTATGCAACCCTGCTGAGGGCTTTGTTGGGCATTCCAATGTCTCCTTCGATGTAGAGGCGATCAAGCCTGACAGAGCGCTCTACGCTGGCCTGAAGGCTCTCCTGGGATGCGACGCCAGTGAACTGCTGATGCTGTTCAATATGTGACGCGATGATATTTACGGCGCCGTGGAGGCTAGATCGCGCTCAGCGGGTCGATCGCTGGGGCCGCGCTTCTCATTCCCGCCAGTTTATGGCTGTTCGCTAACTCGGTGACGCTTGTCCCTATCGGCGAACAGCTCCGCAAATGACGGGGCCGGAACTCGCTCAAACTCTATCGATGTAAATCTCGAATACCTTAAGGCCCAAGGGTGGCGCGCCATGCGACATGATTAGGGTAGACGCTCACGAATGCACCCGATGCAGAAAAGGCGGCTACCAACCTAGGGCGGGATGATCATTACGATAGTTGCGAACAGCCCGAAACCAACCGTGCTGCCCTGATGCGGAACGCGGTTGCGACTATCGCCGCACGACGCGTGCGTGACGGCCATAAATGGCTCACGGGGCGGGTATGTCCTCGCCGGTTGGGCATCACCTGCTGAATCGCAGGTGGCCTTCCATCCGCTATAAATAGCGCACGCTGCAATCGGACGATTCTCGCTGTCGAGGAGGGGTTCATTTCATTCACTGTTGATCTGCAGGCAGGTCTGAGAGTCGCCTACGTCGCATGGTGCATGCGCGGACACAGGCACGACCTAATCCATTTCTCAAAGATATAGAAACTCCTTGGTTAGAGAGTTTATAACTGATGTTAGAGGGTTAGCCAGCTTTTTACCGGGCTTAAACGCTTTGTTCTCCGTGAGTTAGATCGGCACCGCCGTTCCGGATGTGTCGTCGATCCGTTCCTGGAGTGTCGACGACTAAGTTCCTGAAGGATCGACTTTGCGTTCCTGAAGGACCGAACGCTGTTCCTGGAGTGTCGAAGCCCCGGCCGATCAGATAGTTTTTTGAAAGCAATTGAATCAGTTCGCCGGGGTTTGTCTGAAGGGACGTTCAATTGGGATAGATACCCAAGCGTCGAGCGGGAAAGACATTTGTGAGCACGACACTTCGGGAACGGTGGCGCCAGTTTAGCGGTTTCGATGTACGTGTGGGTCCCCTGCCCTCCTGAGGCAAAGGCCGTTCGTAAGACGAAAAAGCTTCTAGCGCCCTAGTTCGTGGCGGTGCTTTTCATGATAGCGGCGGACAAAGCCGATGAACGCCGCCTGATAACTCACCGGCGTGCGAGCGTTGTCGGCCTCAACCCACGTGCGAAACTCATGGTGCAACGTCTGATAATCCCAGCCTGGGCACTCTGCTCGCAACGTTGCCATCGTCGCATCTGTGATTTCGCCGGCGGTCGCGCGTGTTGCCAGACTGGTGCGCGACCGTCGCAGCAACGCTGTCACGTCAATCGTTTCAGTCGCATCGTCAGCCGTGGCAGCGGGATTGGTTGACGCTGGCCTTGGTGCAGGCTTAGCGCCGCGCACCTTGTACGCCGCCACGGTTTTCACCGGGCGCTCGGCATCACTGCGACGTTGCATCCGCAGCGATGGCTCGCGCTTGCCAGCCGGCGTCTCCAAGGCAAGCGCATAGCCAGGAAGCTCGTTGCGCTCCGCGATCTTGGCGATCTCAAATTTGAAACGACGATACTGCCCTTCTGCGCCCGATTTCTCGAACAGTGTCGGCATGGCGATCGCGAAGCCGACCTCCCCTGCCCCGCCAGCGTGCTTGCGCGCTACGCGGTACAGCCAGCGCTCGCGCCCGCCGGTCAGGTCGAAATAGGCGCGGTCGATCGACAGCACCCCGCCCTGCATCATCACGCCTTCCCAGAACCAGTTAGATAACTCGATCGTCATGCCGCGCGATCGCTCGGTCCTTTCGTCGACCAGCTGGGTCCAGCCGTCGAGCCAGCTGAAGGTCGCCTCGCGGCGGTTCTCGGCGCGAATGTTGGTCTTGATCGTGGTCGACACTAACCGGTCGAGCGCCTGCCCAAGTAGCTCATAGGCGCGCCCCGTCGTCGGTCGCCCGATCGCGCGGAGCAGGTCGTAGGGCATCAGATGGAGCTTGCGCGGCACGTCGTTGACGCCTCGCCGGGCCATGTCGGCGAGCACGCTCGCGCAATAGATCAGGATATCGGCATCCCAGATTGTCGCCATGCCGTAATCGGGATTGCCCGAGACATGCACCCACAGCTTGCCGTCGGGGCTCTTGTAATTGATCGGCTTGACGCGCTTCGACTTGGCGAGGCTGAAGAACGGGCGTTCCATCATCTCGCGCTGGTCGCGCAGCGGCATGTCGGTGAGATAGGGGAGGAACAGGTTGAACTGCTCGGACACGTTCTGGCGATCGGCACGGGTCATGCGGTCAGACTCCGGGTGTTTCCCCGGGGAAACACCGTCGGGCCGGTGCGGGCAACCGTCGGCACCGGGTTGCGGCGCGGCCTGTTTCCCCGGGGAAACACGCTCACCGTTTCAGCCCGCGGCCTTCGGCCTCTAGATGCGCGAGCGCCTGGCGCAGCGCGTCGACCAGCTCGTCGGTCGCCGCACCCGACCCGGCGTGGAGCCGGATCGTGACGCCCTGGCGGTTGCTCGACTGGACGCTGAGCCCGGGGCGGCCGTGTGGCGTGGTCCACGTAAAGGGGGGAGCGCTGTCGGCGGGATCGTTCGGCGCGTCGAGCAATCGCCGTAATACGTCCGCGGCAGGGTAGGGGGCCGCACCCCGATCGCGCCGCGCGGTCTGTTCGCGCGCGAGCTCGCGCGCCGCGCCTTGGATCGCCTTGGTTGCAGCCTTGTCGTCGAGCGCCTGCGCCAGCGCATAAGCGGGCTTGAGCTGGACATCGGCCGGGGAAGCGAAGGCGGCGATCACCGCATCGGGGATCTGTGCAACCTTTACCATCTTCGACAGCCAGCCCTTCGACACCTTGAGCCGTTCCGCCATCCGCGTCAGATGGTTGCCGTAATGCGTCTTGAGCGCGTCGGCATAATTGCGCGCGCGTTCGAGATCGGACACGTCCTTGCGCGCACGGTTCTCGAGGTCCGCGAGCCGGAACGCGGCTTCGTCGTCGAGGCTGGCAACTTGCGCCACAAACTGCATTTCGGGATAGGAATGCGCACGCAGCCAGCTGATCGACCAGTGGCGTCGCGTGCCCGCGATCACTTCGAAGTCATGAGCCGGATCGCCGTCAACACGGCGTACCACCGCTGGGACTTTCTGTCCGCCTTCGGCGATGATGGAATCGATCAGCTCGCGGCAGTCATCTTCGGTCAAATGCTTGTAGCTGCGTGCATTGCCGGGCCAGATCCGCACGCGCGTGGGATCGAGCAGCAGCTGCGTCACTTGCCGCACTTCGCCGCTCGTCACGCGCGCGAGCGCGGTCTCTCGGTTGAGCAGCGTGGTGCCGCGCGACCGTTCAGGTATGGGCGGGGCAGGGGGGGCGCCCGCGTCGGTTTCGGCTGGCTCATCCGCTAGCAAGGCCGCGAGATAATCGGATTGCTTACGCGCCATGCGACACCTCCCGCATTAGACATATTTGGAACGCTGATGTGTCGGACAGCGACAATTCTGGTTCACGCGACATGGAGTAGATCTTCCTCACGTGCGGGCTCCACTCGGCCCCAGCCTTGGCGGACGAGCTGCTCAATCTGTCCCATCGCCTCATCGAGATTTGCGCGGCAACGCTTGTGCGTCTTGGGCGTGCCGATCGGGCGTTCGAGTTCATAGATCGTCATCATACGCATTGCGGCGTGGCTGATCTCGGCGGATTCTAGGATCGGTACCGGAAGCAGGGCAGGGCCGAAGCTTTGTTCCATGATCGTGCGGACCATTGCGTGGCTCGGGTCGTTCGAGTCGAACTTTGAACATATCAACCGTAAAAAGCCGTATTCGACCTCGATTCCGGCATGCGCGAGCTGCTGCAGCACCTGATCCATCATCGACAGGAACTGCACTGTCGAACAGAAATCGGGCGTTGTTGCGGCCAGCGGGACGAGCAGCGCATTCGCCGCCTGCATCACCGCAAGGCTGATCGTCCCGAGCGCGGGGGGAGGATCCAGCAGTACCACATCATAATTGCGCGCGAGGTCGGTCAGCCCCTGCTTAAGTTTGCGGAAGCGTGCGGCGAGTACCGACTGCCCATCCGATCCCGCCGCGGCGAGCTCATACTCAACGTCGAATAACTCGAGGTTCGACGGGATCAGGTCAACATTGGGCCACGGCGTTGACTTGACTGCATAAAGCAGATCGGCTTGGGTCGGATCGATGGACAGATACGGGTATAGCGTCTCTTCTCGTGTAATATTGAAATGGGGATTGAACCCGAACAGCGTCGTCGTTGTCGCTTGGCTGTCGCAATCGACCACCAGCACACGATAGCCCTGCACCGCGAAATAATGCGCGAGGTGACAGGTGACGGTCGACTTTCCGACCCCACCCTTAAAATTCTGCACCGCGATGATTGCGGGAATATCAAGCGGCGCGCGGGCAGGAGAGGCGCCAAGGACCTCGCGCATCTGCAGCAAATTCTCCACCGAATAGCCGAGTCTGCGCCCGTTTTCACCCGCCGGGGCGGGGGGGAGGCGACCGTCGTCCTCAGCCATGCGGATCCGGTTGGTCGAACAGCGGAGCAATTGCGCCGCCTCTGCGATCCCGAAGCGGACGTTGAGTCCCTTTCGGCTTTCGGGCAGGAATGCCTTACGCCGTAGGCGTTCGATCATTCGTTCGCCTGCGTCCGCAAGCTCGCCGATATGATTGACGATGGCATTCATGAATCGGTCCAGTCGCTCATTTGAAGCTTTTCATAAGATATCTATAGGTAAAAAGCTTCAAATAAAAGGGCGCGCCCATTAAAAGGCTTATTTCGATTTTGCCCCTCGCAACCAGCGGGCGTTATGACCCAGCATGTATTGTGATCAGATGTTTTGGCATCACGTTCATCACAGAACGATTTCAAATGGCATCGTCAAAGAGGCAGAAGATGCCAGCTTAATAGGAGGCGGATTTCGGGAAGGCAGTTCTCGCCCCGACTGTAAGCGTTTCAGGGGAAGCCGCCTGCGCTTCCAGCCGTGGTCCGCGAACGCAAATCAGGCTGTGGATCGGTTGTTCGCCAAAATCGGTTGTTCGCCAAAGACGCAGCAGATGATCAGCGGGCACATAGTCGTCGAGCCGAAACCCATAAACAACGCCCCCTGCGCCGCCTGTAGACCCCACATGCTCATGACTGCGTAAGCGTTCGAACCGTCGCGATCGGCAGGAAGAGTCGTAAGCCATTGGACGCCAGTGGCTCAAAACCATAGCCAGTATAGAGCGCCACGCGCTTCGCCACCGTGTCGGGGTCGCCACAGTCCAGCACGTCGAGCATGACGACAGCGATCCCCAGCGCATCGGCCGCCACGACCAGCCGCTTGAGGCAATCGACCAACAGATCGCCGCCATAGCCCTGTCCCTGGAACCGGCTATCGACGCCGATCATCGAGATATAGGCTGCCGGAATGCTCCCATGGGCAGGGCGGGTGCGGGCGAACCGCTCGGGCAATTTGGTATAGTCGATGGCGTGAGCATTGGTGGCGTAGAAGCCAATCAGCTCGTTCTCAGACCCCGTCATCACAAAGGTGCGGATGTTGCCCGCCTTGGAGAGTTTGTTGGCGGTACGACGGAAAAAGTTGTCGACCTGGTCGATACCACACGAGAAAGCCGCTCGATCATGCCTGGCAGGATCGAGCGGCTCGATAACGATGGGTTTGCGGCCTCGGCTGCGGTCACCGATGGATGATCGTCTCGCGATGGCGCGCAAAGGCGGTTCGCAGTCGCTCGGTGGGGGACGGCGGTATGTCGAGCGCGGCGAAGAAGCCGGCATGGTCGATCGGCTGCAAGCTGGTGCGCTCATGCGCCGCGATCGTCTCCATTGCCGAGCGATAGGCTGCGTTCATGGTGAAGACCGAGTCGTCCACGCCTGAGAGCGCAGCAGCCTGCTGGATAGCCTGCTTGATGCGCGGCTTCGTTCGGAAGTTCATCCGCTCGCTGCTGCGCTCGTCAACGGCGCCGACCTGATCCTGGAAGCCGAGCATGGCACACCTCCTCTAGCTCTTGGCCTTATGTACGCCTTAGTGGCGTACATTTCAATAATCCGCTGCTGCTTTGAGATGGCCGTGTCCGGCAGTTGCGATCGCCGCTTTCTACCGCCGCCACGCATGAGGAGGGGGATTACCATCGAGCATGCTTATCGGCTTGGGCGTGATCCAGTCAGCGCCTAAGGTCGGGTAACTCTCCGTGTAGCCACTACCCACAATCCAGTTGTTCGTGATTGCGTCGACGCCGTTCGTGCTCCGTTGATAGGCTCAGGCAACCACCGCAGCCTGACGATCGGAATGGATCGGACCTAGAGACAGGTCGGACTTGGCAAAGCAGGAATCGTCCGATCGTAGCGCGAAGCCCCACTGGTAGCTGATCAGACCCATCCGAGCCCCCCAGGTGAGGGGATGGTCCGAAACTCACCCGTCAGCATCAGGATTTCAGGAACTGCCATTCTCACAGGTGATCGGCCGTGTTAATCGGGCTTTGCCGTCTGGTCAGTCCCGGGGGGTGAGGCGTAGGAACCTCGGATCATATCAGCCGGTCGACAATAGATGTCGGCCGGGTGGTCGTCACGCATGTCCAAGGCTCGCCTAAAGGTGGCGGCGCCTTGTCACCGGGCAAGCGGACCAAAGTTGAAAAGTTGCCGGGACAACTTGCGATGGATCTCTGGCCAACAGGGGTGATTAGGTTCAATCGCCCAAGGGCTCGGATGCCCCGCTGGACGTCCCGAAATGAACCGACGAATCTGGACAGGCCAGTGCAGCAAAAGCTGGGATTTCAAGGGTTCAGGAGGCACACATCACGCTGTGCCCAGCATGTATAAAGCATTGATATTCATAGGATATGATAGCGTCATACGGCTGTAAGCTCTGTTTGCATGACGTCACACGAGATATGATGGCCGTGTGACGCAAAAACGACCTTGCACTCCGTGCCGCCTTGGGTCTTGTTGCAGCTCTGCATCGCGTCCGCGCAGTCCAATCGGGGACGGGCGTCGCCACCGGGAGCAGCCTTTTGAAAGCCAGGCGTCCAGTAATTTCGGTATCGATGACCGAAGACGAGAATGACCTTTTTCGTGAGGAAGCCGCGCGTACCGGCGAGAGCCTCAACGTAATGATGATCCGTCTGGCGAAGTTCGGCCTTAAACATCAGACGCAGGCCAAGGCTGCAGCCGAGAGCGGCAAGGTGACCCTCATTGAGGCGTCACGTGATGAGCCCGTGGGGCTGCTGACGGCTGACCCCGCTGCAACTGCGACCGTGCCCACCTCCACGGGCATCGTGCCCGTTCCAGCTGCGGCCACGAGCGGCATCGCGTCTGCTCCTGCGCCGGTCCCCGCGCCACGGACCGTGATCAAGCCTACTCCCACGGACGCTCCCATTTCCTTTTTTGAACGGCGACAGAAGTCCCGGTGGACGCCGACACCTGTTGGTGAGGCACCTGTCGGATCAGACAAGGCCCGCTGGTCGGCGGTCGGCGTGCTATCAGCAGCGCTGGCGCTGATGGTCGTCCCCGGCAACGGCATGGTTGCTGCGGCGGTCAGCCAGACAGTACTCGGCGAGCCGGGCGATGGTATCGCCGCGTCCAACCGGCTGTTCGAACACTACAGCCACCGGGCAGGGCCGCTGCGCCACTGGGAGGCAACCACGCGGCTCGCCGATAACCAGGCGCGGGTGAAGGCGTGCGCGGACCGCGCCGACCGGTTCAGTGACTATCGCCGGCTTGCGCCATGCGAGATCCATGTCTCCAGCCGCAGGCGCGCGATCGAGGTCGGACAGGGCATCGTCGACTGATGCCAATGGCTCAAGTGCCATGCTGACTCCGGCGGTCGTGCGGTCCGCGTCCGGTGCCGCTAGCTACTATGCTGCTGACAACTACTACACCGATGGGCAGGCGACCGAGGCAAGCCTGTGGGTGGGGCAGGGGGCCAAGGCGCTTGGGCTTGACGGTCCGGTCAGCCACGACGCCTTCGAGGCCGTGCTGGCGGGCTCGCTGCCGAATGGCGACACCATCCCGACCGGTCCGGGTGGCAAGCACCGCGCCGGGCTCGACTTCACCTTCTCCGCGCCAAAGTCGCTGTCGCTGCTCGCCTATGTTGGCGGCGATGCTCGCCTGCTGACGGCGCACATGGCGGCGGTCAAAACGACGATTGGATGGATCGAGGCCAACCTCGCCGAGGCGCGGGTCACTCGTCACGGCAGGCAGGAGCCGGTGAAGAGTGGCAACCTCGTCGTGGCCCTGTTCCAGCACGACACCAGCCGCGCGCTCGACCCGCAGGCGCATATTCACGCGATCATCGCCAACGCGACCAAGGCGCCTGACGGCAGTTGGCGTGCGCTCCACAACGACAAGCTATGGGAGGGCTACACCGCGGCTGCCTCCGTCTACAACGCGACGCTTAGAGCTGCAGTTGGGCAGCTCGGTTACACGACCGAGCGTGTTGCCAAGCACGGCCAGTTCGAGATCGCCGGCGTCCCCCGTGACGTGATTGAACTGTTCTCGACGCGCTCGGCCGCGATCGATGCCGGCATGGCGGCGATGAAGCATCATACCCCCGAGGCGCGCTCGGCGGTAACGCTGAGCACGCGCGCCGCCAAGCCGGCCGAGATCGACCGCGACGTGCTGCGCGCGGAATGGGGTGAGAAGGCGCGAGGGGCGGGGGTCGATCTACCCGCGATGGTGGCAATCGCGCAGGAGAAAGCGGTCAGTCAGCCAACGGCATGGCGGCGGCTGGTGGAGGGGATCAGCGGCATCACCGCGCAAGGCGCGGCGCTCGCGGATAACCTCGGGCTCCAGATTGGTCCCAGGCCGGATCCGCTGGTGCCGGAACGCACCGGGCGGCTGCGTCCCGACGCCTTCGTCGCCGCGCACGCAGTCGCTTCCGCCGTCCGCCACCTTGCCGAACGCGAAGCAGCGTTTCCGGCGCGCGAGTTGCTCAAGACTGCGCTCGACATGGGCGCTCCCGTCAATGTGGCGGCGGTCGAGCAGCGCATCGCCATGCTCGCCGAGCGCGGACTGCTGATCGCCGGCGCCGATGGCGCGATGATGACCACCACCCAGGCGCTCGAGATCGAGCAGCGCATCGTCGCGAGCGTTTTAGCTGGTCGCGACGCCGTGCCCGCCATCGTCGCCCCCGGTGATGCCGAGACGAGCGTCCAGCAGATGGCGGTGGAGGCGATGGGCCGCAAACTTAACAAGGGCCAGCTGGCAGCCGCCACCACGATCCTCACCACGCGCGACCGCGTCATTGCCGTCCAGGGCGTGGCGGGTGCCGGCAAGTCGTCGATGCTCAAGCCCGTTGTTCGCATCGCGCAAGGCGAAGGGCGGCAGGTCATCGGCCTCGCCATCCAGAACAGCGTTGTGCGCCGGCTCGGTGCAGACACTGGCGTCGAGGCGCGCACGATCGCGTCTTTCCTTAACGAGCATGAGTACCGCCCGGGCACGTCGCTACGCGGTGCGATGCTCGTCGTCGACGAGGCTTCGATGATCGACAACCGCACGATGGAGCGGCTGGTCGACGTCGCCAGCGCGCACGGCGTCGACCGGCTGGTGCTGGTCGGCGATCGCCGTCAGCTGGGCGCGGTCGAGGCGGGCAAGCCGTTCGACGTCATCCTGCGCGCCGGTAGTCGCACCGCGGTCATGGACGAGAATGTTCGCGCGACCACGCCGCAAATGCGCGACGTCCATGCCGCGGCGCAGAAAGGCGATGTGCCCGAGCTGATGCGGCTGCTCAAGGCCGACACCATCGAAGCCCCCGGTACTGCCGCCGCAGTGGTAGCCGATCGCTGGATGGCGCTTTCGTCGCGGGACCGTTCCCGCACCGGCATCTACGCGTCGGGCCGCCAGCTGCGCGGCGAAATCAACGAGGCGGTGCAGCAGCGGCGCATGGCGGCGGGTGAACTTGGCCGAGCGCCGGCAAACATGACCGTGCTGTCGCCGGTCCACCTGACCCGCGAGGAGCAACGTCTTCCTGAGCATTACACCCGCAACCGCATCGTCGAGTTCAGCCGCGGTGTGCCGACGCAAGGGGTCCGTTCGGGCTTCGCGGAAGTGGTGGGCGTGCAGGACGGCGTCGTTACCTTACGCCGGCAGGGCGGCGTGCAGGAGCGGTTCCGCCCGGCCAGGCTAGCCGCCAACCGCGTCGACGATTTTGTGCGCGTTCACGAACGGCAGAACCTGACGCTCCATGTCGGCGACGCTCTGCGCTGGACCGGCACCGACCATGAGCGCGGTCTGATCAACGCCGACCGCGCGCAGCTCACGCACATCGCCGCCGATGCGCTTACCGTTACCACCGCCGATGGTCGCGCGCTGCGCCTCGAGCGCGGCGACCCGATGCTCAAGCGGCTCGATCTCGCCTACGCGACCAGCACGCATGCGGCACAAGGCGCGACCAGCGATCACGGTATCGTCGCTGCCGACAGCCGCGAGGGCAAGCTCATCACCACCAGCCTGCTGCGGGTGCTGGCGACACGCGTGCGCGAAGGCGTCACGCTCGTCGTCGATGATGGTAGGCGGCTGGAGAAGGTGGCGGAACGGCAAAGCGGTGAGAAGACAGCGGCGAGCGAGGTCGCGGGGCCGGGGGCTCTACCACCCCGGAGCCCGGATACCCCTCAGATCCGCTTGCCGGGCTCGCCGCCAATCGAGGCTGATGCGATCGGTCGCTACGCACGGGCATTCGCGGCGGTGGAGGATGCGAGCCGGCAGCGCGAGTGGCCGGAGCGCGACGATGTTCGCGCCATGCATGCCGGCGCCGACAGGCTCGACCAGCTTCGGCCAAGCGGGGCCGAGGATCTCAGGACCGTGCTAGACCGCACGCCCGAGCTGGCGCGCGAGATCGCGGCCGGTAGGGTGGACCAGGCATGGCGGGCCTGGGCCGACGAGGGCCGTGCGCGCGCAAGCAGCGGACCTGATTATGCCGACCGGTTTGTCGCCGACTGGCGTGCTGCGTCGGGAGAGCGCGCCGCGGCGACCGGCGAGGACGCGACCTGGCGGGCCGAACGCAAGCTAGAGCGGCTGATCGAGCGCATGGACGAGCAGCCAGCACTCGAACACGCACTGGATAGGCAGATTCCTGAGCGCCAGCTCGAGATCGATCTCTCAGGCATAACCCGCGCACGCGACATGGACATGGGCATATGATCGATCGCGGCGGGCTGTTCCGCGATGCTGCCAGGCGCCATGTTCCTGACGGCGCATGGCGTTTAGAGCGCGCGATCGTGGATGCTTCCCATGCCCTTCTTCGAGAAGGACGATTTTCGGGGCGTAGCGAGCAACCGCGTGCGCCGGCCCTACAAACTGTTCAAGGCGATTCTCGACGACATCCTCGGTGCGGGGGTGCGGGCGGATGACGCCTGCGGGGCGATCTGTGGTGCGCCATCGCCGGCGTCGCATGGCGCAGCCCCGACGGGCAGGAGGTCAGCTACTCTTCTCGCTAGGCCAGCGATGTGGTGGCCTGGGCCGGCGAGGAGGCGGGTAGCCTCGAATGGTATTGCAGCGGTAAACCTGGGATCGTCGCCGACTGGATTGCGCAAGCGCTTGAACGTGCGGGATGGTGGTCGGTCCCGGCGAAGTTGACCGGCCGTCAGCGCGACGCCTCGCCGGATGCCGGCAGGTAGAATCCCGCCGGCCCAGGCTCATCCCACGATGAGCATCTATCGGGGCGCCCCATGGGCGACGGTGCTGACGCGCAAGTCGCGGCCGCCGAGATCATCGCTGACCAGAAAGGCCATGACCCAGGCGGTCTCTCGCTGAGAGATTTGCGTGACGAGGGGCGGCGCTGATGCGCCGCGGACCGGCAGCAGGGAGCGGACGGGGTATTGGTGTATGACGAGCAGTTCGGCGAAGCGGGGGCAATGGTAGAAGTTGGAGAGATAATAAAACCTCGCTTTCTTCACCAAGTCGGTGCGTCCCCCTCGGCGGGGCCGTTTCGTTGGCCGCCTCGAACACTCATTTCCCATAGCGGGAAGATTTCTTGTTTCCCATGGCGGGAAATGGTCATCGAATGCGTATGAGGGTCATCGCCAGGAACAAACTGATCGCTTTCTGGTCGAAGCACCCCACGACGGAAGCCTCTTTAAGTCACTAGTATGAGGTTGCTTGGGCGGCCACTTGGCAAAGCCCATTGGATGTCGTTGCCGACTTTTCAAAAGCGAAGTCGCTCAATGGCGGGCGGGTCCGGTTCGAGGTGGCTGGCGGTGATTATCGTATGGTGGTGGCGTTCGACTGGAAGCGGTCGATTGCCTTCGTCAAGTTCGTTGGACGCATGCCAAATACGGCAAGATTGATGTCCTGACGGTGAGCCTATTTTGACTATGCCTAGTGGAGGTGGTGCGATGCACATTCGTCCTATCCGGACCGGCGAGGACCATGAAACCGCGCTGCGAGAGATCAAGGCGCTATGGGGGGCAGACGAAGGTACGGATGCCGGCGATCGGCTCGACGTGCTCGCCACGTTGGTCGAAACGTATGAAAGCCGTCGCTGGCCTATCGAGCCGCTAGATCCGGTGCGCGCAATCGAGGCAGCAATGGAGATGAACGGTTACACGCGCGCGGAACTGGCGGCGCTGATTGGCCAGTCACGGGCAACCGAA
Organism: Sphingomonas sp. Leaf30; assembly: GCF_001422525.1. Lineage (NCBI taxonomy): Bacteria > Pseudomonadati > Pseudomonadota > Alphaproteobacteria > Sphingomonadales > Sphingomonadaceae > Sphingomonas > Sphingomonas sp. Leaf30. Next base: position 14,290 of record NZ_LMKZ01000015.1, read on the forward strand.
ATACTGGCGCGTCACCGTGCCCTCACCCTTCCCATGATCCGCAAGATCGCAGGGGCCTGGCGCGTGCCGGAGAAGGTGTTGGTTCAGGAGTATGCGCTGGCTAAGGCGTAATCCGGTACGGGGGTAAAATCTGGATCTATCGAATCTGAGCGTACAACGAACGGCTGTCGTCGAGCATGCTGATCGGGGTGGGCGTAATCCAGTCGGCACCATGCATTGGGTATGGTCCGTGGAACAAGTCACCGAGCGCGCGCCGGTAATGCGCGTTCATCCAGCGCCGACGACGATGTTCGGGGCCGTCATAAATCATGTGGCAGCGCTGGCAGAGTGCAGCCAGCTGGTGAAGCGCGCTATCGCTAGGATCATGGTTGAGGTGAGCACACGCCAGCACCACCGGTGTCCACCTGCCTTGGATCAGGATGTTCTCCATCGGTCGTCGCACGCGCCGTCCCCTGCCATCGCGCCAGCATAGACGATTCCTGTCCCACCACCGTCCATCTCCCAAGTGAAAAACCCTTTGGCCATGGGGACGCGCGCAATGCTCGCATCGTCCCTTCGCTCTGACAAAGCGCACGAGCTGCGACAGCTGCGGCCAATCGATCGGATATAGGAACACATGTTCGGCACGGATCGGCATCAGACGTCCATTCCTGACGCCGCGGCTGCCAGTGCACGGTAGAGCGTCGCATGATGGCATTTAAGCAGCTTGGCAGCTTCACGCACGGACGTACCCTCGCTTACCAGCCGCTCGCCTAGCGCGATTTGATCGGGGGTGAGCTTGGGCGGGCGCCCGAAGCGTACTCCCCTCGCCTTGGCCGCTACCCGCCCGGTGCTGGTGCGTTGGTGGATCAGCTCGCGCTCGAATTCGGCGATGCCGGCGAACACGGTCAGTACCATGCGTCCCGCTGGCGAGGTCGTATCCGCCCAAGGCTCAGCCAGTGAGCGCAGGCCGGCGCCGGCTTCCTTCAGCTTCTCGGCAATGTCGAGTAAATCGCGGGTGGAACGTGCCAGTCGGTCGAGCCTGGTCACCACCACCGTGTCATCATCGCGCAGCTGCTCGATCATCTTGGCCAGCTGGGGCCGGTCACGCTTTGCGCCCGAGATCTTTTCCTCAAACGTCCGCTTGCATCCAGCCTCCTTCAACGCGGTGCGTTGCAGCCGGAGATCTTGGTCATCGGTGGACACACGGGCATAGCCAATTAGCATGTCGCAAAATTGTATCAGAATGAAGGTATTTTGCAACCGACTTTTGCGACATCAGCATACATGTGAATGTAAACGTTCACGCATTCTGGCGGCGTTCTGATCGCGCTATTCGTCGTCTGTGTCTTGCCGCGGAGTAAGCACGAATGTCCTGGTTAGAGAGGATCGTGTTGAAAAAGTCGGCCTTGCAGTAGTGTCGGCGGTTTGATTCAACCTCGCGAGGTGAGCGGAGACGGGCCGATGATGGGCGAGCGGACGGTAGCGCAGGAAGCGCTGTTCTACAGCTTCAGTCTGGAGCGGCATGTTCCTGCGGACCACATGCTGCGCTCGATCGACCGGTTCGTGGACCTGTCGGGCATCCGCGAACATCTGAAGCCGTTCTATGGCGAGATGGGACGGCCATCGATCGACCCCGAGCTGATGATCCGCATGCTCATCATCGGCTACAGCATGGGGATCCGTTCCGAGCGCCGGTTGTGCGACGAAGTGCATCTAAACCTGGCCTATCGCTGCCACCGTATTTGATGCCCTTTCCGACTTTATAGAGGGCCGAACTACACTGGGGAGGATTAGCCTGCGGATTTTGCGGCTATGCCTCATTTAAGTGAACAGCTTGCTCCATAGCGGATCGCAAAGCCGCTACGAACTCGTCCGCTTCGATGTGAGCTATAAGATTTTCCTGCTTAACGTCCTCTGCCGTTTCAGCGAGCTTGACGTAGTTTTCATCGAAATCAGCCGTCATAACAGGGTATCCAGACATGCAAACCTCATGATTTGCTCGTGCGGCACACTGCTCAAGTTCTATTTCAATGTCGGCTTTAATAGTATCGATATCAGCTGGATAATTGGAAGCGCCCCCAATTGCTGTATGCCGGTATAGCATGTCCATCATAGCTGTTTGCTTGAAGTCGGTTGCCAAAACAATCTGCAATTCCGACGACCGATCCTCGTTCGTCGGTATGAAGAAAACGCGTAGCCGAGCAATTCATTGCTCCACCCTCATCCTGTAGAATGGGTTCGTCGTCGCTTGGTCCCCAAAAGAACCGCCGTCGCACCCCGCCAGTGTCGCAATTAGCATATTATTCCGATATTGCGTGAAGCCAATTTCGATGCGAAACATTCACGATTAAAGGCAATCAACCACTCGATCCATAGCTGTGCCATGGTATGCGAAGGCGCAATTTCGAGTGCTTGATTCGTTCCAACGATTGACGGCGACAGCGACAATCGTCAGGAACGCTGCCAGTTTGATAGAGTAACGAGGAATTGTCGTGAACACCACCGAACGTAGGATGCTTGAAGCGCTGAAGCGCGGGCGAGACCAGCACGGTGTTGTCGCCGTCAAGGCCGAATTTGAAGCAGAGGGCACGCGTCCCGACGAGTTTCATCGCTTGCTCGAGATCGCGCAGCGCGCCGACGTGAAGGTCGCACTCAAGATCGGTGGTTGTGAAGCGGTATCCGATCTACTCGCAACCAAGGTTTATGGTGTCGATTACGTCATCGCACCGATGGTCGAGACAGCATATGCCCTCACCAAGTTCATCGAGGCCAAGAACAAGACCCACGGGTCGTTGCGTGAGCGTACCGAGTTTCTGTATAACTTGGAAACCGAGACGACGCTGCGCAACATGGACGAGATGCTGCCGATCGCCAAGGGCGGTGTCGATGGCATCGTTTTCGGTCGCGTCGACTTCACGCTGTCGCGTGGCCTGCCGCGGACGGCAATCAACGATCGCCAGATTACCGATGCCGTATTGAAGGTTGCGCATGCATGCGCCGAGAACGATCTCGAATTGGTCGTCGGCGGTTCGGTTTCGGTCGAAGCCATCGACGCATTGCGCGAGATCCAAGCTATCCGCCTCGATCGGTTCGAGACCCGCAAGGTCATTTTTGACGGATCTGCCGTCAACAGCAGCACGATCGAGGACGGGATCGCGAACGCGGTTGAGTTCGAACTCGCCTGGCTGACCAACAAACGCGACTATTATGCCAAGATCGCGCATGAAGACGCCGCGCGTATCGACATGATGGAAGCGCGGATGAACAAGGCTGCGGCTCCCAAGCTCAAGTCTGTCGGCTAACACGCGTGACCAAGCCTTGGCGCCTGCTGGTATTGGGCGCGTCGGGGGCGATCGGCACCACTGTCGTCGACCATGCCATCCGTGATGGATGGCAGGTCGTCGCAGTGTCGCGGACCGAGCGTTCCACGTCGAAGCACGACGGCATAGAGTGGTTGCACTATGATCCGCTGGACGATGCCGATCCTCGATTAGTTTTTGAGGGCCAGCAGCCGTTCGACGGTGTATGTTTCGCGCAAGGTGCGAATGTGACCGATTCCCTGGCCACGTTCGACCTTGCCGGCCACCTCGACCTCTACCGGGCCAACTGCCTGTCAGTTGTCGTTGCCAGCGCGATGCTCGTGGAGGCGGGACTGCTGCGAGAAGGCGGCGCCCGCATCGTCGTCGTCAGTTCAATCTGGCAGGAGCGCGCGCGGACAAACAAATTGTCCTACACGATGACGAAGGCCGCGATCGGCGGGTTCGTGCGCTCGGCCAGTGTCGACCTGGGGGCTGACGGACACCTCGTAAACGGTGTTCTACCGGGTGTTCTCGACACGCCAATGACTCGGTCGCAGCTGTCGGACGAACAGATTTCCCGCGTCTGCGACAAGACCATGGTCGGACGGTTGCCCGATCTGGCGACACTGGCCGACACCATCATATTTCTGTGTTCCGAACGGAACACGAGCATCAGCGGACAGTCGCTGGCCGTCGATTTGGGAATGAGCAATGCCAACCTCCTCTAACGCAGCACGTACCCCGGCGGTTCGCACCTTCGCGGTTCAAGCATCGACCGGCAGCTATAGTGTCGGCATCGGCACCGGACTGTTGCAGCAGATGCTCGACACGGACGGAGATCGCGTCTTTCTGGTCGACGCGTATCTGCAGGCACCATTCATCGCGGCGGGCCTCGATCCGATCGTCGTCGTCGCGGACGAGCCTGCCAAGTCGCTCGACCGGATGACCGACATCATCGTTCAGCTTCGCGAACGCCGTGCCACGCGCAACACCACGCTGGTTGCGGTCGGCGGGGGGGTTATCCAAGATATCGCCGCCTTTGCCGCATCGACCTACATGCGCGGGATCGACTGGGTGTACGTTCCCACGACGTTGCTCAGCATGACCGACAGCTGCATCGGTGGAAAATCTTCGATCAACGTCGGCATTTACAAGAACATCGTCGGTACCTTCCATCCGCCCGTCGAGGTGCTGATCGATCCGAGCTTCGTCGCGACGCTGTCGCACGAGCAGCGGGCGGCAGGCTTGTGTGAAGCGGCCAAGATCTGCCTGTGCCGCAACACCAGCGAATTTGATGCCTATCTGGCGGCACGGCCCTCGGTTGAGGCAGATGAAACGACCCTGGTCGCGGTTATCGACCGTAGCCTGCGTGGCAAGAAATGGTTCATCGAGGTCGACGAGTTCGACAAGGGTGAACGACTGCTCCTGAACTTTGGCCACACCTTCGGTCATGCGATCGAAGCCGCAACGACGTTCGCGGTCAGCCACGGCATTGCGGTCGGCCTGGGCATGTTCACGGCGTTCCGGCTCGGCGAGGCGATGGGACGCGACTACAGCAATGCACCTTCGATCGCGCCGTTCCGCGCGCATGTCACAGAGCTTCTGGGTGCGGTCGACGGCCTGCCCGAGGCGCTGGGTATGGCAACTGTCTCGAGCCTGATGGATGCGTTCGAGTCTGACAAGAAGCATACCCGTGATCACTATGCGGTCATCGTCGCTCGCGTGGACGGTGTGATCGAGCGGCTCATGCTGCCGCGCGACGCGGCAACTCGGACCATGATCGAGCAAGCCTTTGCGCGGTTGCTGTCGGATCATGCCCGATCGGGCATGCTGGTTTCGGCGTAACGCAGGTCTTGCCCGAGGATTGCCGCTGCGGCAGTGGCGACGCACGTCTTTCGCGAGCGGGTGCGGCAGAGTACGGCACGGCGATGCTGCCAGCGCATCGGCCGCGACAAGTCAGGGCGAAACCATGAGCATGATCAAGCTATCCGACTGGGTCGCCCAGCGACTGGTCGATCATGGTGTCCGCCACGTCTTCATGCTGACGGGCGGGGGGGCGATGCATCTCAACCATTCGCTTGGTACCGATCCACGCCTCGGCTGCATGTTCATGCATCACGAGCAGGCGCTCGCGATCGCTGCCGAGGCCTATTACCGGCTGACGAACCGGCTGGCCGTGGTCAACGTGACGTCTGGCCCCGGCGGTACCAACGCCATTACCGGGGTCTATGGCGCGTTCGTGGACTCGATCGGCATGTTGGTGATTTCGGGTCAGGTGAAGACCGAGACGACGGTGCGCTCGACCGGACTAGGCCTGCGCCAATATGGTGATCAGGAACTCGACATCGAGGAGGTCGTCAGGCCGATCACCAAATATGCCGTGATGGTGACTGACCCGCAATCGATGCGCTATCACCTTGAAAAAGCGTTGTACTTGACTGCGTCGGGGCGACCCGGACCATGCTGGATCGATATTCCGCTCGATATCCAGTCGACCCAGATCGATCCCGACACCCTGCCCGGTTTCGACCCGGCCGAACTCGACGAGCCGTGGCGCAAGACCGATTTCGCTGCGGCTGCAGCAGCCATCGTCGACCAGCTGACAAAGGCGCGCCGTCCGGTCGTTCTCGCTGGTGGCGGCGTGCGCCTGAGTGGCGCGCACGCCGATTTCCTGCGCGTGATCGAGCGCCTGGGCGTTCCGGTGGTCACTGCCTGGAACGCGCATGACGTCCTGTGGGATGACCATCCGTTGTTTACCGGCCGGCCGGGTACGATCGGCGACCGTGGCGGCAATCTGGTCACGCAGAACGCCGATTTTCTCCTGATCCTTGGAAGCCGCCTCAACATCCGGCAGATCAGCTACAATTGGGGCAGCTTTGCGCGCGCCGCCTACAAGGCATGGGTCGACATCGATCCTCTGGAACTGCAGAAACCCACCGTCAGACCCGATTTACCGATCGTCGCCGATCTCCGCGACCTGTTGCCGGCGCTGCTCGCGACCCCGTATGAAGGGCCCGACGAGGAGCAACGCACCTGGTTGTCCTGGGCGCAGGAACGGCGCCGGATGTTCCCGCTGGTCCTGCCCGAATACCGCGAGCATACACTCCTTCATCCCTATGTTGCGCTCGATACCCTGTCCCGGGCGCTCGAAACCGATGATGTCATCGTGACCGGCAATGGCAGTGCCTGCGTGATCGGCTTTCAAACTGCGACGATCAAGCAGGGGCAGCGGCTGTGGACCAACTCGGGCTGCGCGACGATGGGATACGACTTGCCTGCCGCGATCGGCGTGTGCGTTGCGACCGGGGGGGATCGCCGGGTAATCTGCATCACCGGCGACGGTAGCATCATGATGAACCTGCAGGAGTTGCAGACGATCGCCGGGCACCGCCTGCCGGTGAAGATATTCCTGCTCAACAACAACGGCTATGTGTCGGTCTTCCAGACACAGCGCCTGTTCTTTGGCGGTGTCGAGGTCGGGGGCGGGCCGAAAAGCGACGTGACCTTCCCGGATTTCGCCAAGGTCGGTGCGGCCTTCGGGTTTACGGTGTTCCGGGCAGAGACGCCCGCTGATCTGGATGCGACGATCGCAGCAGCGCTCGCGGCCGACGGGCCGGTCCTGTGCGAGCTTATGATTGACGGCGATGTACCATTCGCGCCTAAATTGAGCGCGCGCCAACATGATGACGGGCGGATCACCTCGCCCCCCCTCGAGGATCTGTCGCCTTTCCTGTCGCGCGACATGCTGCGGGCAAGCATGTTCATCGATATGATCGACGAGTGACGGGGACAGCCGGGCGTGGAACGCTCCGGTCCACGACACGGTACAGTGCAGACCGATCGCTTTGCCAGATCGGGACCAGATCGGTCGCGCGTGCACGGCCTTCGGGAAACCCTATCGTCCATACGTAGCCGAAGGTTCTGCGATCGAAGGTCGCGATCGCGTGATCCAGGTCCGAGGAGCCACCGGGGCGTTCCGCATCGAGCATCAGCTGGGACGGATCGCGGTCGAACGGTGCGGCAGTCGGATGGCGAGGCTCGATTATCTGCTGGCCGGCAGAGGCCCATTGTTCGTTGGTGAAGATGCGCCGTCTGGCGATTGCAATGCCGGCAACGTGGGAAAGACGCGGGTTAAGCCAGACGTCTTCCCAAGGCTCGCTGACCAACGTGAGCACGCCTGCTCCTCGCGGCATCAACGGCAGGGGTGCCAGTTCGACCCTCCGCTCGGCGATGAACAGCCCGAACGCGACGATCGTGGTGGCCGTCCGCATCGCAAAGAACGCCGCACCGCCGATCGCAAGCCGTGTTTCAGTGACGTCGTTACGGGCATGGATGGCAAGCAAGCTCATCATGACGGCATAAGGAAGCACGCGGGCATTGATGAAGGCGCCGCCCATGAAGAAGGGCGGCAGGATGACGAAGGCCAAGCCTCCGATCAGCGCGGGCACGCCCAGCACTGGTATCATCGCCAGTTGTTTTGATCGTACTGCCGCCCAGAGCAACAGCCCCAGCACAATGGCGCAGCCCACGTCATAGACATGCCAACGCTCGCGGAGCAGCGACGACAGCCATTGTGCCTTGTAGATCCAGTCGAGCCATCCGCCGGTTACCGCCGCGCCGTGCGAACCATGGATCATCGCCAGGACCTGAGGCCACAGCATCGGCGCGCAGGTCAGGCCCGCGAACAGCGTGGCCGGAACCAGCCGTTGTCCACGGCCTCGCCGAATGGCCCATTCCGCGCCGAAAACGAAGAAGCCCAGCAATACCCAGCCGAAGCTATGGCAGGTCCAGACGACGCCTGCGATCGGCAGGAACACGGCGATCCGCATCCATGTGGCATGGTTTCGGGCAAGACGGATCCACAATGCGAGCCCTGCGATGACGAGCGTCCCGCTCAGGACGTAGTTCAGGAAGCCCAGCTGGAATGGCAGGGCATAGGCGAGAGGAAAGGCGAAGGCCGCGGCAGGCGGTATGCGGCCATGCGCCTCGTGGGCCAGCCACAGCATCGCCGCCACGGTAAGTGGGGGTATCAATCCGACGATCAGATGCGTGGCCGACTCCACGTCCATCAGCGGATGGAGCAGCATGACCAGCAGCTCGACCCCCAGATTGCCGATCAGTGCCCAATGTACCGCATAATGTCGATCGAGTGGCTGCTGCCCCGCTTCGACGATGATGCGGTAGCTGCCCAGATGCCCCGGCAAGTCGACAAGAGGCGGCAGTGACGGCCAAAGCATCGGCAAGGCGGACGCGAGCACGGCACCGGCCATGATCCAGCGCGTCTGCCACCATCGCCTGAATTCGGCCGTTTCTTGCATGTCCGTTTCCTATCGGCGTTGCGCGGCATGGATGCATGTTAACCAACGGTGGTTGCCCCCTGTGCTCGAGCACTGCTAGGTGAATTGACAATTTTCCCCAAAAGGTCCTGTCGCTTTGCGACAATTGCCTGATGGAACGAGCGTTGCGGGCAGCCTGCAACATCGGCTTCCATCATGCGGACGCAGAAGAGCGAAGAGATGATGACTGAGCGTATTCCGGTACTGGTTACCGGTGGGAAAGGAATGCTGGGGTCGGCGTTGGCGCTCGAGGCGGCGCGGTTTCCACGTCTCGACGTCCGGGCGCCGGGGCGTGAGGAGCTTGATGTTCGTGATGCTGGCGCATTGGCCGGCTGGGGCGACTGGGTCCGTGGAGGCTGGATCGTCCACTGCGCGGCTCGCGTCGATGTGGAAGGCTGCGCCCGGGAGCCCGAGGAGGCACGGCGTACCATCGTCGAGGGCACGGCCAATGCCGTCGCGCTTGCCAGGCAGGCGGGAACACGGTTCCTGTATCCGCAGTCTTTCCTGGTGTATGATGGCCGCACCAACCCGATCGCAGAGGACGAGACACCGCGTCCCTTGTCGCTGTACGGCGAGCTGAAATACGAAGCCGAAAAGGTCGTGACTGCCGCCCTCCCCGAGGCGACGATCGTCCGCATGGCCGGCTTCTTCGGAGGCGAGGCTTCGGACAAGAACTTCGTCGGCCGCATAATTCCGGTCATGCAGGCGGCGATGGCGCGTGGCGAAACCCGGTTTGAAGTCGGCACGCGCATCTGGCAGCCGACCTGGACGCGCGATCTCGCCTACAATACGCTGCTTCTTCTCTCGCGGGGTGGCAGCGGCCATTACCAGATGGCATGCCAGGATGCCGCGACTTTTGCCGACATCGCGCACGAGATCGTTGCGGCGCTCGGCTGGAGCGAACGGCTCGAAATCGTGCCCGTCGATGCGTCTGCGGTTTCCGGATCGGAACTGGGGCGCCGTCCCGACAAGGCCGTACTGTCATGCGCTCGGTTGAAGGCCGAACATCTCGATCTGCAACGTGCCTGGCGCCCGACGCTACACGCCTATCTCGACCATCCGTTTTTCGATCAATATCGACTGGAGTCCACCCGATGACCCGCCTGCTCGAACCCCTCGATCATCCGGGCTTCATGCCCTTGCGCAACCGGTCGGTGATGTCGGCAATGAGCCGCGGTTTCGCCGATGAAGGCCACCGCGCGACCCCGGAGATCCGCGACTATTACAAGCGTCGTGCTGATGGGGGCGTCGGCCTGATCCTGACCGAGGGCACGGTCATCCATCGCAGCGGCGATGGCTGGAACAATGCGCCTTATATCGCGACCGACGAGCAGGCCGAAAGCTGGCGGCAGGTCGTTGACGCGGTCCATGAGGGCGGCGCGAAGATCGCCTGCCAGCTCTGGCATACCGGGCGCATCTCGCACTCGGACTATACAGGCGATGCACCGGTTAGTTCGACCAATCGTGCGGCAGCCGGCGTAAATCGCCAGAACGGCAAGCCCTACGGTGAGCCCCGCGCGCTCGAGGCGGCGGAAATGCCGACCGTATACGGCTATTATACCGACGCCGCACGTCGTGCGCTCGACGTTGGGTTCGATGCACTCGAACTCCATATCGGCCATGGCTATCTTGCTGACCAGTTCCTCGACTCACGGATCAACGACCGCGAGGACGCCTATGGCGGTTCGATCGAGAACCGTTGCCGGTTCGCGCTTGAGCTGACGCGCGAGATGCTGGCCGTATGTCCCGCCGATCGGTTGATCGCACGTATCTCGCCATCGCGGTCGATGGGCGGTCTGTATAACTGGCCGGATCTGGACGAGATGCTCGCCTATTTCATCCCGGCCTTGCAGGATCTTGGCTTGACTGCGCTCGACATCAGCTGCGCCAATTCGAATTATTTTGAGACGTCGGGCGAGATCGTCCGCAAGGTGCGACCGATGTGGTCGGGCGTTCTGATGGGTGGTGCGTCGCTGACGATCGATCAGGCCGAGGCCGAACTTGAGGCTGGATTGCTCGATTGCGTCACATGGGGGCGTGCGTTCCTGGCCAATCCCGATCTGGTCGAAAAGGTCGCGCGGCGTGGCGAATGGACGCCGTTCCAGGACAGCATGCGCGAAGTTCTGGCATAAGCCGACGCAACGCATTGATTTGATGATGGGAGCAAAGACCATTGGCGAGCCGCACCGGCGAAGCTATGGCGCCTTGCTCAAACCATGTGCTTGTTCACCTGGCACCCGACGGAATGATCGTCGGGATTGCCTTGGAGTTTCTTGATGACATCTACCCTAGAAGCCGTCGATTCGATCATGGCGCAGGCTGCGGATTGCGACGAGCCGCAACTGCGCCAGACCATCCTCGACCTGGTCGGGCAATATGCGCGTGCCTTCCACGCGCCCAAGCCGTTCGTGCGCGGCGAGAGCCCGGTCCCGGTTTCGGGCAAGGTGTACGGCGAGGCGGACATGCGTTCGCTGGTCGACTCCGCGCTTGATTTCTGGCTGACCACGGGCCGCTTCAACGAGACGTTCGAGGCCAAGCTTGCGGCGCGCTTGGGCGTAAAGCATGCGCTGACGACCAATTCGGGCTCGTCCGCCAACCTGCTCGCATTGTCGACGCTGACCTCGCATTATCTGCGTAGTGATGCATTGAAGCCGGGCGACGAGGTGATCACCGTCGCTACAGGCTTCCCAACTACGGTTAATCCGTCGCTGCAATATGGCCTGACCCCGGTGTTCGTCGATGTCGACATCCCGACCTACAACGTGAAGCCCGAGATGATCGAGGCGGCAGTGTCGGATCGTACCCGTGCGATCATGATCGCACATACGCTCGGCAACCCCTTCGACATCGGCGAAGTGATGCGCGTGGCGGAGAAGTACGGGCTCTTCGTGATCGAAGACACCTGCGATGCCTTGGGCGCGACCTATAACGGTCAGCATGTCGGCACCTTCGGCGATATCGGCACGCTTAGCTTCTACCCCGCGCACCACATCACGATGGGTGAAGGCGGCGCGGTGTTCACCAACAAGCCCCGGCTGAAGCGCGTCATCGAATCGATGCGTGACTGGGGTCGCGATTGCTGGTGCGCGCCGGGCATGGACAACACCTGCGGCAAGCGGTTCGCACGCAAGCTGGGCGACCTGCCGTTCGGCTATGATCACAAATACACCTATGGCCACTGCGGCTATAATCTGAAGATTACCGACATGCAGGCGGCGATCGGTGTGACTCAGCTCGACCGCGTCGACGAATTCATTGCGGCGCGCCGTCGCAATTTCGATCTTCTTACCCAGGCGCTCAAGCCGCTCGAAGACGTGCTGATCCTGCCCAAGGCGACGCCAAACAGCGATCCTTCCTGGTTCGGCTACGCGATCACGATCCGTCCCGAATCCGGTCTGCTCCGCGACGAGCTGACGCAGTATCTGGACGCACATCGGATCGGTACGCGATTGTTGTTCGGCGGAAACCTGCTGCGCCAGCCCTACATGAAGGGCCGTCCGCACCGCGTCGTGGGCGAACTGACCAACGCCGATCTCGTGACCGAGAACACGTTCTGGATCGGTCTGTATCCTGGCCTGACCGAGGATCACATCGCCTTTGCGACCGACACGATCCATGCCTTCGTCGCTGGCAAGCGCACGTCCGGCGCGGCCTGACCCCGACCATCTCCTCGACCAGTGTAGGCCTTTGATGACCAGTATCCGCGTCGCCGACTATATCGCCCAACTCCTCGTCGCCGCAGGCGTCGAGGATGTGTTCATGCTAACGGGTGGCGGCTCGATGCATCTTAACGATGCGTTCGGACTGGCATCGGGGCTTCGCCCCTTGTTCCTTCATCATGAACAAGGGTGCGCGATCGCAGCCGAGAGCTATGGGCGGCTGTCGAACAAGCTGGCGGCGCTCAACGTGACGACCGGTCCGGGCGGCGTGAATGCGCTCAATGGCGTCTATGGGGCTTATGTGGACTCGATCGGGATGATCGTGATCTCTGGCCAGGTGAAGCGCGAGACCTACGCGCCCAATATCGATGCACGCCTGCGCCAGCTTGGCGACCAGGAAGTCGACATCGTGACGATGGTCCGCGGCATCACCAAATATGCAGTCGTCCTCCAGGATCCGCAGGATACCCGCAAGGTTGTCGAAAAGGCGCTCTGGCTGGCGCGTCGTGGCCGCCCCGGCCCGGTATGGATCGACGTGCCGGGCGACGTTCAGGGTGCGATGATCGACCCGGATACGCTGGTTGCTTTCAACCCTGCGGATGCCGACGATCGTGATGGCGAAGCGCTCAACACGGCGTCCGAGGAAGGCCTGCTGACGGGCAACGCGCTCGATGCCGAAGTCGCGGCGATGCTCGGTGAACTTTATGCGGCCGAGCGGCCCGTCGTTCTGGCCGGTGCCGGCGTACGGATTTCCGGAGAGCATGCTCGCTTCCTGGAGTTTGTCGGGCGTATCGGCGTGCCCGTCGTAACCGGCTGGAATGCGCATGACGCGATTTCCAACGACCATCCGCTCTATGTCGGTCGACCGGGGTCGCTGGGCGATCGAGGCGGCAATTTCGCGGTGCAGACAGCCGATTACGTCCTCGTGCTCGGCTCGCGGCTCAATATCCGCCAGGTCAGCTTCAACTGGCAGTCCTTCGCGCGTGACGCGAAGGTGGCGATGGTCGAAGTCGATGCAGCCGAGCTTGCCAAGCCGACATTGTCGCTGCACCGGCCGATCCACGCGGATCTGCGCGGCTTCTTCGCAGCCGCAGCCGCCCAGCCGACACCTTCGGTCGACAAGGCCGCGGAGCGTGCCGCGTTCCTGGCCTGGAGCCGGGAGCGTGCCGCACGCTATCCCGTCGTATTGCCCGAATATTGGGAGCAGGCGTCGCCGATCAATCCGTACTGTTTCGGCGCGGCGCTGTTCGATGAACTCGAGGAAAACGACATCGTCGTGACCGGTGACGGCACGGCATGCGTGACGATCTTCCAGGCGGCTGATCTGAAGCGCGGGCAGCGTCTGTACACGAACTCGGGCTGTGCCTCGATGGGGTATGACCTGCCGGCCGCGATCGGAGCCTATTACGCCTCGGGCGCCAAGCGGATCATCTGCCTGGCGGGCGACGGCAGCATCATGATGAACCTGCAGGAATTGCAGACGATCGTCGGCGCGTCGCTGCCGATCAAGATCTTCGTGCTGAACAATGACGGCTATCACTCGATCCGGCAGGCACAGCAGAATTACTTTCCCGAGAACATCGTCGGATGCGGTCCCGACAGTGGCGTGACATTCCCGGATTATCAGCGGCTGGCCTACGGCTTCGCGCTGGCGTCGAGCCGTGTCGATAATCACGAGGACCTGCCGTCCGCGATCCGCGCCGCGCTGGACGGGCCCGACGCGCATCTCTGCGAAGTGATGATCGACAAGACGCAGGCCTTCTCACCTAAATTGTCGTCGCGGCGACTGGAGGACGGGACCATGGTCTCCTCCGCGCTGGAGGACATGGCGCCATTCCTGCCACGCGAGGAATTGCGCGAGGCGATGACGCCGCGTCCGGTCGCGTGAGTATCGCGATGCCCGGTCGGCCTGGTCTTGCACCGGAGACGATCGCGGTGCTTGCTGCCAGCACGCACCGCATCGTCATCACCGGCGCCAGCGGCTGGCTGGGTAGCGCCACGATCGAGTTGCTGCACGACGCACTGGGCGATGCGCTGCATAAGCGGCTCAGGTGCTTCGGTTCGAACGCCCGGACGCTCGCGCTGCGCGATGGACTGTCGGTTGAACAGCGGCCGCTAACCGAGATCGGCCTGCTCGATCCACAGCCGACGCTGGTCCTTCACCTCGCCTTCCTTACCAAGGATCGCGTCGAGGGCATGGATACCGACGCGTACAGCGCAGCTAATGCGGCGCTCAGCGAAGTCGTGCTCGACGCGCTCGATCGCATCGGTGCGGTGGCTGTATTCGTTGCGTCCTCTGGCGCAGCCCGATCGGCGGGCGACGCGAACGCCGATCATGCGATGCGCTTGTATGGCGGCTTGAAGAAGCGCGACGAGGAGACGTTCGCAGCTTGGGCGCTTGACCGGAATCGTACGGCGATCATCACGCGCGTCTTCAACGTGTCGGGGCGCTACATCAACAAACACCAGAGCTATGCACTGGCCGCGTTCATCAACGATGCGCTTGCAGGACGACCGATAACTGTACGTGCGCCGCATCAGGTGATCCGCGGCTATGTCGCCATTCGCGAACTGATGTCGCTGGTGTTAAGACTGCTGGCAGACAGCACCCCCGGTGTTGTCCGGTTCGATACGGGCGGCGACGCGCTGGAGCTGGGCGAGGCCGCGGCAGTCGTTGCGGAGACGTTGGGATCCATGCCGGTCGACCGTGCGGCGATCATCAGCGATCGCGTCGATAATTATGTCGGGGACCGGGCAGACTATGATCGTCTGCGCGCAGGCTTCGGTATCGCGACCGTATCGTTTGCCGATCAGATACAAGAAACTGCGAACTATCTGATTGGCACGGATCGTGCCATTGGATAGCCCCCGACTGCGATCGATATCGTGGTCGAACCGGATCAAGTACGCCTGCCTGAGGCAGCGTGAGAACAAGATGGAGCGTAAAGCGTGAGGCGGGATTCCGGTGGACTACGTGCGTGGGACCGGGGTACGTTTCCCCGCCTGAGCCGCTTTGGATGTCATGCAGTGATGCTGCTGGCGATCAGCCTTGGGTCGGCACATGCCCAGATCCTGCCCCAGCCTCAGGCGCAAGGGTCGAATATTCCGCAAGGATCGCCGGTTTCGGATCCGTCGCAGGGCACGACCGGCACCAGGCGCAACGACACCACGACGGATACGACGCCGGCGGTGACGGGCGAGCGGCTGGAAGCCGTCGAGGTCGACGGTCAGACCAGTCAGAACGACCGGAACGACACGAACCGCACGACGACCGACAGGGTGGAACGCAATCCGCGGTTGAAACCCCTGCCCCCGCCCAATGAGTTCGAACGGTTCGTCGAGCGGACCGCAGGTCGCAAACTGCCACGTTTCGGCAGCGACCTGCTGCTGCCGAGCAATCGCGATTATGCCACGCCAGCCACCGCGACGGTGCCGTCAAGCTATATTCTGAACGTCGGTGACAAGATCCAGATCGGCATGACCGGTTCGATCGAGGGCAGTGTCCAGCGCGAGATCGATACGAACGGCCGAATCTTCCTGCCGAAAGTCGGGTCTATTCGGTTGGCGGGTACGCGGTATGGCGATCTGAAGGAAACGATCAGCCGTGCAATCGGCCTGAAATATCGAAATTTCACGGTCAATGTCGGGATCGACGACTTGCGCGGCGTCCGCGTGTACGTGACCGGGTTCGCCAATAATCCTGGCGCTTATACAGTCAACAGCCTGTCGACGATGGTCAACGCCGTGCTTGCGGCCGGTGGGCCGGCAGCAGGGGGCAGCTTTCGTTCAGTCAAGCTCTACCGCAACAACGAATTGGTGAGCGATTTCGATCTTTACCAGATGCTTCTGCGCGGCGATCGCTCTGGGGACGCCACGCTCCAGAACGAGGATGTGTTGTTCATCCCGCCGGTCGGCCAGCAGATCGCAGTCACGGGCAGCGTCAACAACGAGGCGATCTTCGAGATCAAGCCAGGCGAGACGCTGGACCAGGTCCTTGGCTATGCCGGCGGGACGAACAGCCTCGCCGATCAGTCGCGCCTGCTGCTCTACCGGCTCGCCAACTATGATACGATCGGCGCGAAGCAGATCGACCGTGCTCAGGCGGCCTCGACCGCTGCAGCGGATGGCGACATTGTCCAGATCCTGTCATCGGGCAGCCTGCAACGCTCGGTGCTGCGTCAGTCCGTCGTCGTTCGGATCGAGGGCGAGGTGAATGCGCCAGGTAACTATTATGTCCCGGCAAACACCCCGTTGAGCGAAGTTCTGGCGCGGGCCGGCGGATTGACCTCGCGCGCGTATGTCTATGGTACGCGGTATGAACGCGTATCCGAGCAGCGTGCGCAGGGCGAAGCGTTCGACCAGGCGATCCAGCAGCTCGAGATATCGCTCGAGGCCAGCCCGTTGACGGCAGATTCGGCGATAAACACCGGTGACCTGGCCGCCCAGCGGGCCAGTGGTCGGGCGGTTCTGGAGCGTCTGCGGGCAATCAAGCCCGATGGGCGCCTCGTCCTCGACATCACCCCCGAAACGGTCGCTCTCCCAGGTGAATTCCTGCTTGAGAACAACGATCGGATCGTCGTGCCGCCACGGCCCATCACGGTCGGTGTCTTCGGCGCGGTTTATCGCCCGGCATCGTTCGTGCTCAGTGATGCACGCGGCAACCGTGTCGAGGACTATGTCGAGCGAGCTGGTGGTGCGTTGCGTGCTGCGGACCGCAAGGAGATCTTCGTCGTACGCGCCAATGGCGACGTTGTTTCGCGGCGTCGTGGCGCAATGAAGGCGCAGGTCCTGCCAGGCGATGTCGTCTTCGTTCCGATCAAGACACAAGCGTCGTCGGTATGGTCCAAGATTCGCGATATCAGCACGATCGCCTTCCAGTTCGGCATCGCTGCCGCGACCGTGGTGGCGTTGACGCGATGACGCCACCCCGCGACCTGATTGGTACCCTGTCCCGTACAAGCCCTTTCAGGCGGCCCTGGGTGCGACGCGGGCTGTTCGCCGTGGTCCTGGCCGTGCTGGCAGTGCTGACCTTCTTTCCCGAACGCTACCGTGCAGCGGTGACGCTGACGCCGACGGATCCAAGCAGCTTGGGCCTTGGCGCCGCTCTTGGTCAGCTAGGCGCCCTCAACACGGTGTTCGGCACTCAGGCGGCGGTCGAAATCAGCCTGAAGATCGCCAACAGCGTCGAGACCCGCCATGCGGTCATCGAGAAGATGGGGCTGATGAAGCGGCTGAATTTCAGCAATGAGACCGAGGCGAGCCGCTGGCTGGAAAAGAACGTATCGATCCGTGCCCTGCGCGGCGGTATCGTTCAGGTCGAGACGTTCAATCGGGACCCTGATTTCGGCCGTGCGCTCGTCAACGTGGTGACCAACGAGATGCGTCAGCGGCTTGGCGCGATCGCACGTCGGCAGACCGCCTATAAACGCGATATCCTGGTCGAACTGGTGGCCAAGGCCGATGATCGGCTGGCACGGGCACAGACGGCGTATGATCTGTTCCGCCGCAATACGCGCTTCTCCAATCCCTCGACGGCGATCGATGCGATCGGCAACCGGATTCCTGTGTTGCAGGCGTCGATCAAGGCCAAGGAAGTCGAATTGAGCGCGGCGCGCCAGTTCGCGACGGACGAGAACATCTCGGTCAAGCAGATCCTCTCGGAGATCGAGGCACTGCGTCAGCAGCTCGCGCAGTTCCAGGCCCTGAGCCCGTCAGGTTCGAATTCGCTCGGCCGCGTGGTCCAACAATCCACCCAGTCGCAGAAGCTGGAACGCGAGCTCGCGCTGGCGACCAGTCTCTATTACAACTATCGCAACTTTCTGGCGGGCACGACCGTCGAGGACCTGACCTCCACGGCCAATGTCCGCATCCTCGAAACCCCCTTCATCGATACCGATCGACAGCTGAACAAGGGGCCGATGATCCTCTTCATCCTCATCCTCCTGCTCGCCGGAGCGATCGAATTCTATGCCATGCGCCCGCCAGTCGGCACGCGCCGGGAAATCGCATGACCATGTCCATACCACCCAGAGTCTCGCCCGGGATTTCGCCCGAAATCTCGGTCGTCATCCCTTGCCGGAACGAGGAGGCGAATGCCGCGCTCATTGCAGCCGCGGTGATCGCTCAGCTCGAGCAGGTCAGCGATAGCTTCGACATCATCTTCATCGACAATGCCTCGACCGATCGCACCGTCGCGATCATCCGTGAGATGTGCGCAGCCGATCCGCGCATCCGGCTGATCGTCAACACGCGTAATTTTGGCCAAATGCGTTCCCCTACGCATGCGATCTTCGAGGCCAGCGGCGACGCGGTCATCGCGATGTGTGCCGATTTCCAGGACTCGCCCGAACTCCTGCCGCGCTTCGTCGAGCGCTGGCGCGCTGGCGTGGACATCGTGCTCGGCGTCCGCGAAAAGGAAAAGTCGACCTTCCTGTTTGGGTCATTGCGGCGGTTGTTCTACGCAATCTCGCGCAAGGTCGGCGAGTACCCGATTATCCCGAACGCGACCGGCTTTGGCCTTTACGATCGCAAAGTCGTCCGCACGATCGCGGCGATGAAGGAGCCCGAACCGTTCTTCCGCGGGATGCTCGTCGAGACCGGCTATTCGACCGAGATCATTCCTTACCCCCGGCCGGGCCGGTTGCGGGGCCTGTCGAACAACAACTTCTTCACGTTGCTCGACTTTGCGCTGTCGGGCTTGGCGAGCTCGTCAAAGAATCTGATCCGTCTGCCCTTCTTCGTTGCAGGGTTCTGTGGCGTGCTGACCGGCCTTACGATCCTTGCAGCGCTCATCGCTGCTGTTGTCGGGACCCCGTCGACGCCCTGGTTGATCGCCGGTGCGGTGGAGCTTCAATTTGCCTTGTTGTTTGGGTTTCTCGGATTGATCGGCGATCAGGTTCGTCTGACGTCCGAACGGACGCGCGGCACCCCGCTCGTCGTCGAGCGCGAGCGGGTCAATTTCCCGCAGGATTACTGAGGCATGGAACGGCTTCGGTCCGCGCGGCTAATCGAGTTGTGGCGCTATGGCCAGGCGGGCGTCGTCAATGCGGCGTTCGGGTTCCTGACCTTCTCGTTGTTCGTCTGGCTTGGCGCCAACATTTTCGTGGCACAGATCCTGGCGACGATCATCGGCATAGCCTTCAACTACGTGACCTATAGCCGCCACGTATTTCGTGACGCCCAGCCGGCCAAGCTGCGTTTTGCGATATCCTATGCCTTCAATTATGCGGTTAGCCTGGCCGCGCTGGCGGTTGCCAGCAAGCTGGTCCATTCGCCCTATCTGGCAGGCCTGATCGCGATCGTCGCCACCGCCATCATCAACTACTTCGCCTTGAAGCACCTGGTCTTCACGCGCCCGGTGTCGTGACCATGGCGCGGGCGGTCCGATGGGCAGGCGCGATGCAGTGGCTTAGACGCTGGCGCGAACCGATCCTGGCGATCATCATCCTGAGTGGCGTTGTCCGCGCCTTCTTCTTCTTCCGCGCCAACGCGCATCTGCCACAGCCATTCTTCTACGAACCGTTCGATACGTGGATGGACTGGTTCAACACGTCCTACTGGGCGCATCACCAGGGCGCGTATGATGCCTGGGCGACGGTATACCCTCCGCTATCATTCGTCGTGCTCCGGCTGTTCAGCAAGGATTCCTGCTATGCCGAGGCGAACGGCTATGCCGCGCGCGAATGTGACTGGGTCGGGCTGTACGCGATGCACGGCTTCTTCCTGCTCAACGTCGTGTTGCTGTATTTCAGCTTCCGCAAGGTCGACCGCCAGACGGCGATCTGGCGCGCGCTGGGGCTCGGGTTTGGGTTGCCGTCGCTATTCGGGCTCGAGCGCGGCAACCTGATCGTGCTCTGCTTTACCTGCGTGATCCTGGGTTTCGGACCGCTGCTGAAATCTGCACGCTGGCGCTGGACCGCGGTCGGCATGGCAATCAATTTCAAGGTGTATATCGTTGCTGCATTGTTCCCCCAATTGCTGCGGCGTCGTTGGCGGTGGTTCGAAGGCGCAATTATCGCGACCATCGTGGTCTACATCGTCACCTATGGCTTGAAGGGTGAAGGTACGCCGATTGAAATCTACGAGAACATCCGTGATTTCTCAGGTCTGTACCAAGCCATCACCTTTCTCGATCTCTGGTACGCAGCGACGTATATCCCGCTGATATCGCTGCTCGACGGCCAGTATGCGATGGTCAGCGCGCTGGTCGGATCACAGATGGTCGACGTCCTCCTCATCGTCGTTCCCGGGTTGGTCCGTGCCACGCAAGCGATGATCGTCGTAGCGGCCGTGGCAGCCTGGATCCGCCCCGAGGTGGTGCCGATGCACCGCTTGACGTTCCTGGGCATAGCGATCGCGATGATCAGCGCGGAGCCGGGTGGTTACACCCAGAACATATTGATCTTCTTTGTGTTTCTGGAACGTGCCAAGGGCTTTGGCCGAACCTGGTCGATCCTGACCTGCTACGTGCTGTGCATGCCGTTCGACATCATTCTCGATCAGGTCCCGCCGCTTGTGCAGGAAAGCTATCTTGCCGGTCACACGACCTTCTTCACCTATTACATCACCGTTGGTCCGTTCCTGCGGCCGCTGCTGATCCTTTCCCTGGCCTTCGCGCTTTCCAGCGTCACGCTGCGCGATGTCTGGAGCGATATCCGGCACCAGGGATGGAAGGGGCGCTGGCGGTTCCGACACGATGCGCCGGTGATGGTGGGCGATGGGACAGTCCTGGCGCCGGGCGGGTCCGAGGCACGCTAAGCCGCATCATCCAACCGGAAAGGATCACGTGCCGGTATGGCGCGTTGCCGGTCAAAGGAGAAACGACGTGGACTCAATTCCTCGCCGCGCCGTGTTGCGAGGCGGCATGGTCTCTGCTGCTGCGGTCGGCATAAAGGATGTCGGTCCTGCCTTGGCGGCTGATACGGCTGCATATGCCGGCGTGATCACCTCGGTGCCCGACCGCGGGGCGTTGGCGGCGATCGACAATGCCGAACCGGGTCGGCTGGTCCATCTCGATGAAGTGGGCCGCGAGGGGCTGTTTCGCTGCGCGACTTCCGCCAGATCCACTGCGGACCTGGACCCTTTGCAGGGATTGCATGTGCCAGCAAAGCGATCCGGGCTGGCTTGGGTACGGGTATGGGATGGGACGCACGGTCGACCCGAATGGTTTGGTGCGCGCGTCAACGACGGACTGGCCGACTGCGCAAATGCGCTGGAGGCGTGTCATGCGCTCTGCCCGGTGATGCAGTTGGGACAAGCTGATTACTTCGTCCGTCGCACCGTCCGTTTCAGTCTCAGCTGGCGGACCGTGCGCGGGGTTGGCCGCTATGCGACCAATCAGGGCCAGGGCACGCGGATAATCCTTCAGCAGGCCGCGCCGGGGGTCAGAACGGATGACGTCGTCCTGCTGGGTACCGCCAGGCGGCCGACAGGCGATCTGGTGACCGAGGCCCATCTCAGTGACCTGACGCTCGTCAGGGACGCTCCTGCCCAGCCCCATGCGTCGGGCGATCTCGCGCGCTACCCGGCAGGTCTGCGTTGCGCCTATCTGTCACACTGCACGGTCAGCGGTGTGGCGTCGCTCGAAAGCAGCGTCGGCTTCCATATCGGCGGTGTCGTCTACACCAAGATCGACGATTGTTTCGCCCAGCGCACGCGCGCCGGCACGGGCACGGGTGTGGATCTAGCAGCAGGTTATTTCCTCGACGGTCGCACCCAGTTCGGATTTCCGGGCGGCAACGCCTCGCTGTACATGGATCGGTGCGTCGCGGCCGAACAGCATGCCCACCATGTCGATCCTGTCGGCCTGCTTGCGCTGGGGGCGTTCGTCGACAGCTTCATTGACCGGTTCGAAAGCGCACGGATCGACACGGGCATGGCGTTCCGCGCGGCGGGCGCGCGCAGCTTCGCGCAGACGATCGACCTGCATGTCCGCAATCCTGTCCTCGACGGCTGTGGAAAGTTCGGGCTCGACCTCGATCTTGATGCAACCGCCAGTGCCTGTGTCGAGATTGTTGACCCCTATGTTACTTCCGCGGGCGCAAGGGGCGATCGCGGCATCCTAGTGCGCGATGGCGCCGGGCTGGTGACGATCGTCGGTGGGCAGGTGCTGGGCGATTTCGCGGGTGGATCACTGTTCGTCTCGCGAACCCGCGGCGTTCGCGTGCAGGGACTGAAGATCGCGCAATCGGTGCGCCCGGTCGTCGTCGTAGACGCCAGCGGATTGCAGCTGGAACCGCAGATTTCGAATTATGAAAAGACCGCATCCAATCCGGCCATGAGCGCCCGTAACGTATCGCGCAGCAGCTTGCGACCGATCATAATCGGTTTCGGCCCGCCGTCCTTCGCTGCGGGCATCGACCTAGACGTGGCATGCAGCCACGTTCAGGTCGACGGAAGCGCGATCGACCCCGCCTGTCTTGCTAGCGGTGTCGCAGGGAAGGTCCGTTTCGCCGGTGCCGACGCGCGCAATGCAGCGCCGTTCACCGCAACAGGCAATGTGCTCGCGGGGGTGACCGGTTAAACGCGCTAGCCTGCCGTTACCCCGGACTTTTCTCGATACTTGGCGATCTGTTCGAGCGACATCGCACGGGCATCGGTACCGGCAGCGACCTGTTTGTGCCAGGCAACGATCCATTCGAGCGCATCGCCGAGCGGCAGTGCCGGCCGCCATCCCAGATGCGTGCGCGCCTTGGAACAATCTAGCCGCAGCAGGCCGGCTTCGTGCGGCACCACGCCGTTAAAGGGTACAGACGCGGGCGCCTCGCCCCAGGCAGCGCGCATCTGGTCGACGATCCACAATACCGGCTTGGCGTCGTCTTCCGAGGGGCCAAAATTCCAGGCATCGGCAAAAAGTGCTTCGCGCTTCAGCAGACGTTCGGCGATCAGCAGATAGCCGCCCAGCGCTTCTAGTACATGTTGCCACGGGCGGACGGCATTGGGTGCGCGGATCGCGGGCGCCTCCCCCTTCTCGAACGCCCGGACGAGATCGGGCACGAGCCGGTCGAGCGCCCAGTCGCCTCCGCCGATGACGTTGCCGGCGCGCACCGAGGCGACCGCCATGCCGCCCTCGGCAATCGCCTCGGTCGGAAAGAAGGATCGGCGATAGGCCGAGACCACGAGCTCCGCGCAACCTTTGCTGCTGCTGTACGGGTCGTAGCCACCCATCGGTTCGTTCTCGCGGTAGGGCCAGACCCATTCGCGGTTCTCGTAGCATTTGTCGGTGGTGATGCAGACGAACGCAGCGACACCGCCGACGCGACGTGCCGCTTCCAGCGTGTGGACCGTGCCCATGACGTTCGTGGCATAGGTCTCGACGGGTTCGTCATAGGACAGCCGGACGAGGGGCTGCGCCGCCAGATGGAAGATTACCTCGGGGCGACACCGGGCGATGGTGTCGTTCAGCGCCGTGAGATCCCGGACGTCGCCGATCACATGGTCGACGACGTCGCTGACGCGTGCCGTCTCGAACAGGCTGGGCTCAGTGGGCGGGGGCAGCGCGAAGCCGGTCACCTCTGCGCCCAGCTGATGCAGCCATAGCGACAGCCAGCTGCCCTTGAACCCGGTGTGTCCGGTGATCAGGACGCGGCGCCCTGCCCAGGGGTTCACCAGGTCTTCCACGGCGCTGCGCCGCTGTTCCACAGCTCTTCTAGGTGCAACTTGTCGCGCAGCGTGTCCATCGGCTGCCAGAAGCCCGTGTGGCGATAGGCCATCAGTTCCCCGCTCGAGGCAAGCTGTTCGAGCGGTTCGGCTTCCCAGACCGTCTCCGGGCCTTTCACGAGGTCGAGAACGCTGGGATCTGCGATGAAGAATCCACCATTGATCTGGCCGCCATCACCGGCCGGCTTTTCCCGGAACCCGGCAACGCGGTCGCCATCGAACTCGAGGGCGCCGAACCGTCCTGGCGGCGCGACCGAGGTGATCGTCGCACGACGACCATGCGCCTTGTGGAAGGCAACCTGTGCGGCGATGTCGATATCGGCGACGCCATCGCCGTAGGTGAAGCAGAAGGGCTCGCCGGGGGTGAGGAAATCGCGCACCGCGCGCAACCGTCCGCCGGTCATCGTCAGCGCGCCTGTATCGACCAGCGTGATCCGCCATGGCTCGCTGCGTGAATGATGAACTTCGAGCGAATTATTAACCAGGTCGACGGTGACGTCGGAGGTATGCAGAAAGTAGTTCGCGAAGAACTCCTTGATGACATAGCCCTTGTAGCCGAGGCAGACGACGAAGTCGTTGATCCCACCCGATGCATAGATTTTCATGATGTGCCACAGGATCGGCATGCCACCGATTTCCACCATGGGCTTCGGCCGAACCGAGGTTTCCTCTCCCAATCGGCTACCGAGGCCCCCGGCGAGTATTACGGTCTTCATTACGCTCTCCCGTCAATAGGATGGCCGTTTAAGCGTGACCGATGTCGTGTCAATTGGCACTCGCCGGCGCGGGCTTTCCCGCATTGCCACTAAGCGAAGGGCGACGTAGCAGGCCCGCATGGGACGATAAGGCCCCGCGTAACGGATAAACATGTGCTGACAGCACCCAGATCACGACAAAAACATCGCCTTGTCACCGTTAGCGTATTTGCGATCCTGATCGTGGCAGCCCTGCTGAGATTACGCGGAATCGCGTTCGGCTTGCCCGCCCTATATGATCCCGACGAGCCAATCTTCTTGCTGACTGCGCTGAAACTATTGCGGAACCGGACACTCAATCCAGGATGGTTCGGTCATCCAGGTACCACGACGATCTATGCGCTGGCGTTGATCGACCTCGCGGTCCTCGGCATCGGCATGGTGACCGGGCGGTTTGCAAGTGTCCAGGACTTCGGAAAGGCGATCTACGCGGATCCCGGGGTCGTGATACTCCCGGGGCGCTGGTTTATCGTCGTTTGCGGGCTTGCGACGATCCTCCTGACATTTGTCCTCGCACGGCGCCTGTTCGGCGCACGTGCAGGCGTGCTTGCGGCAGGCCTGCTCACGATCGATCCGATCCATATCAAATATTCTCAGATCATCCGCACCGACATGCACGAGACAGTCTTCCTGCTGCTGTGCATGCTGGCATGCGTGAATATAGCGCGACGGGGCCGCATGGCGGACTACGCCTGGGCGGCGCTGTGGCTGGGTCTTGCCTGTGCCACGAAATGGCCCGCCGTGACCGTGGTGGTCTCGATCATCGGGGCGGCTGGCTATCATATGGCGCATAACCGGGAGATGCGTCACCTCCAGCTGGTCCGGCTGATCCTCGTGGGCCCCCTCGCCCTGGCTGCCTTGGTCGCTGCGTCGCCATTTCTCGTTCTCGATCTGCATACAGTCCTCGTCAATCTGAGCGGGGAAGCACGGACGCACCATCCCGGCGCGACCGGACAAGGCTTCTGGTGGAATGCGGGATGGTATGTCAGCCATCCATTGCGCGATGCCGTGACGGCCCTCGGCGTCGGTCTTGCCGCGATCGGGTTTGCCGTCGGAGCGCGACGCGCTGCGGTGTTTGCCGTCACGATAGCATCGTTTGCAATTATATCGCTGATCGCGGTCAGCGCTCAGGCACTGCTCTGGGAGCGTTGGATCGTTCCGTTGTTGCCGTTCGTGGCGATTGCGATGGCCGTGGCACTCGATACAGCGATCCGACGCTTCGCCACGCCCTTGGGCCGTATGGGCAGCGCGATGGTGCTGGGGGCGGTGGTCATACCGTCCTTGATCGCAGGCGAGGCTGCTTCGGCGGAACGCGCGCACGACACAAGGGCGGAGGCCTCGACCTGGGCACGTGCGCATATTCCACCAGGTAGCAGTGTGATTGTCGAGCAGCTCGCGTTCGATCTGCTGCGGACCGGCTGGCGCTTCCTGTATCCGGTGGGCGATGCCGGTTGCGTGGATGTCGCCGCGAGCTTGCGCGCCAAGATCCCGTATTCGACGATCGAGCGCTGGCGCGCGGGGCGGCCGGTCATCGACTTCGGCACAATAGCTCCGGAGACCTTCCCGACCTGTCGTGCGGACTATGCGATTATCGTCGACTATGACCGCTATCTGTTTGAACCGCAGACCTACGCAGCCGAGCTACGGACATATCGTCGTCTCATCGGGCAAGGCGCGATAGTGGCCACTTTTCGAGCGACACATGGGAAGATAGGTGGACCGACGGTCCGCATTGTGCGTCTCAACCCGCGATCATCGGGGTGGCACGTGGTTGATCCAGTGAGCTGAACCGGCGCCGGCATCGGGGTAGTCGGCATCGGAATGCCGTCGTTTCAGTAGGCCGTGAAACAAGATGGGCGAGAGCATCATGCTCCCGCCCATCGATATCGTCTTAGAAGTGGAAACCGACGGTACCACGCAGGCTGTGCCAGCGGAAATCGGGATCGCTACGACGGATGTTCGTGCCGGCCGTGTTAGGAGCCAGAACGAACGGGTTGGTCGCCGGTGCGCTACCCTGCGTCACGAGGACGTTGTAGTTGTTGTCCTTGTAGTCGTGATAGGTATATTCCGCACCGATCGTGATGTTGCGCGTGATGAACTTCTCCACGCCACCACCGACGATGAAGCCGAACTTCTTCTTGCCGTCGTTGTTCGGCGTGAAGGTGTTGGCTGCGTTGGTCGTCTCGAAACGATGCTTGATGTCGGCATAGCCGGCACCGCCCGTTGCGTAGAACATGCCCGAGCCGATAGCGTAACCAGCGCGCAGGCGAGCCGATGCTTCCCAGTTCAGGCTACGCTCGAAGGTGTAGCTTGCAGGCGTGGTCGAAAAACCAGCGACGAAGTCCTTGATTTCCGACTTGCCGAATTCACCGACGGCACCGACGACGAGGTTGCCCATCTGCTTGTCGAAGCCGACACGAGCATAATAGGAAGCCTTGTTGCGATCGTTCTCGCAACCGCGCGATGCGTTGCCGTTGAATGCTCGACCATTGCAAAAGCCAGGTGAGAATGCATCGGCACCAGCCGCAGTCGTGACCGGGTCGTTGAAGCTTCCGTCACCGTTTCGGTCGAACTGCAGACGCGAGCCAAGATCATTGCCCTGGATGTCGTAGCCACCAGCGGCACCGACATACACACCGCTGAACGGCTGCTCGTTACCACCCATGTCCTGCGCCTGGGCTGCAGAGGTGAGACCGATTGCAAGCGTCGTGGCAGCGATCATCGCCAGTTTGTTGTTCATTAAAAACTCCCGTTACATTTTACGTTGGAACCAATCCCGGCTCAAGAAGTTTCCGACCACCTTCGGTATCTGGCATCGTGTTGCCAAAATGCATCACTAATGCCGACCGAGGTTGCCTTCCACGCTGAGATACGGCGCGCTCCATAGTGCATGATCTAGGATAAGCGAAGCTTCCGTTAAAAAGTAGTGCATATTGCTTATGGCGGTACGGGTTGCGCAGCGATTCCAAGCCGGTGGGATTGATCGTTTCGCCGCGTATTCCAACGCAGCAAACACGTCGACGTGTAGACACGTCGGCACATACGTCCAAAATTTCTGTGTATGGTTTCAGGCGATCAGCTTGGACGTCCAGCGGCCGATAGGGGGCGCTACATAAAACGGGCACAAATATACGGTCGCGGCTTAGGACTGTCGTTCCCTGTGCGCTATCCAGAGCAGGAAGGCAGCTGTGAGAGCCGTGGCAATGGCGAAGTGGCCGGTGCCGGCTTCAGCGGACCAGCGGCTCGTCCAGACACTATGATTAAATGCTATGCCGCCCACGGCGTTCACCAACCCGTGCAGCCAGATGCACGGGATCAGGCTGCCCCCGCCGATCAGCCACACCCGCGACATGACGAACGACAGACCGATAACCCCGGCTATGTAGAGCGGAAGATAGGCTCGGAAGGGAATGCCATCTCGCCAGTCGGCGAACATTGCCATGATCGGCAGATGCCACAGCGCCCAGACGATGCCGATGATGAGCGAAGCGCGCGCCTCGCCGCCATGCTCCAGTAGTCGAGGCAACAGATAGCCGCGCCAGCCGCCATTTTCCCCAAGGGGCCGGCGCCCATGACCGCCGTCATCAGACCGTTAAAGATCGAGACGGGGAATATGGTCAGGTAGAGGAGAATGGGTGCCTGGCCGTGCAGCCCTTCGAGCCGCGGCGTGTAGCCGACGACGAACGTCAGCAGGAGCAGCGCCAGGGGAAGCAGCAGCACCGCAGCGGCGTAGGCGCGCCAGCCGCATCGAAAGCGAATAAACCCGCGCAGCCACGTTTTCAGGGATCCGGACTGCGACATGGCGGACAGGATGGCCGCTGCGACACCGGGGGCGAAGGACCCGGCATAGACGGCTGCGACCATACCGGCCGACGCGGTCGTGGTGGCGGGGCGGCCCGTTGCGAACCACGTGACGATCCAGATCGACCAGCTTAACGCCACCGTCAGCAGGACGAACGCCATCGCACCCGGCCGCACGCGACGGGCTGTCTTGTCAGCCATTGCAATTTCCTTGTTATGCAGGGTTTTCAGGCAAAATGGTTATCGGCGATGACGAAGAGCCCGCAGGCCCTTTGTCAGTATGACATACAGCAGCGTCGCCAGCAGGAGCGCGATCAGGATTGACCACCAGCCCAGCAGTTCGCGGGCACCATCGGATCGCGCGACAATGCCGGCACTGATCGTGCCGTCAGCGTTGCGGAACACGCCGACATGCTCGCCCCACAGCGGCTTGAGGACGGCCATGCCTGTGAAGATGGCGAGGGACAGATAGCCGATGCCGAATATGAGCGCGATCGCGGCACGGCGCGAACCCGCCATGACGGCGTAGGAAATGCCCCGTGCGATCGTGACCGGGCTGTAGCTCCGTGTTCCCCGCTCGATCAGCTCGTCCGCCAACAGCGGGCGCAGATAGTCTATCGGTCGACCGAGCCGGGACAAGGCGGCGTCGAGCCGCTCCAGCTCGCTCCCGCCCGGCGAGGCCGCCATGCTGTCAGCAACGTGCGCTTGCAGATCGTCGGGCAATTCGGCTGCATCAGCACCGGCACGGGAGGGCAGATCACCTACTTCGGAAAAATAGTCGCCCCAACGACGCCGTGCGCCCGTATCAGTGAAAGGGGGGATCATGAGGACACTCCTGGCAGCAGGCTATCGACGGAGGCGGCGAGCTTCGACCAGGCGGGAATCATTCCCCGCAGAAGCTCCCGGCCCTGGATCGTCAGGACATAATATTTGCGTGGCGCGCCGCCATCGCCCTCGGCGAGACGCGATTAGCCCGTCCTTCGCCAGGCGCAGCATCACCAGCATCTCTTGCCACTTGGGTGGCAACACATCAACCTGACCGGCGACTATCTCTGGGCCGACGCCGGCATCCCAGAAGGAAAACTGCGCGCCCTGCGTCAGGCGCTCCGCTCGCCGGGCTGACGGTTCTTACCGTATATCTGCGCCCCTTTTATGTAGCGACCCCGGTCAGTGTGAACGGCCTGCCGGCCTTGCTCACCCGGTCTCGGGTGGTGCGCAGATAGGTCACGCCGACGTTGGGGGTCAGCGTCCAGTCGTCCGCCATGGCCAGCGCATAGCCGACCGACAGGTCGGTCGCCCAGCTGTGTAGGCCGTAACGCCCGGTTGCGTTGCTCGCCCCCGGCAGCGCGCGTGTGGTGCGGGCATCGCCACCATCATAAAGGATCGACGCGCCAACCATCGGTTCTGGTCGCAGCGCCAAGGGCACTAATCCGCTGGCGGCTGTCAAAATAGCCTGCAAATGCGCCGACCGGCCAGTTATGGTTGCCGATACCGATCCCGCCGAGGAAGCTGTAACCGCTGCTGCGTGCCTTCGCGTTGCCCGCGTGGCGGTCAGCAGTGCGGGCAGGGCTGGCGAACAGTGTACTGGTCGCCGGCTGCACCTGGATCGCGGGATTGGCATACTCGTTGCTGCGCGTGGTCTATGGGAGGGCAAGCCGTCATTGCCTGCGCCGAGATCGATCGTGCCGCCTGTGGCCAACTTAAAATTTACAATGGACCGGGCGCATTATCAACGCCAGCTTAATCACGCCGAGAATAGGTAAGTTAACTCCCATTCACTGCGTTCAAGATTGCACGCCCATAGTTCGTTTTGTTAAAGCGCTCGCCAGTCTCGCGAGCCTGATTAGCAGTTATGAAGCCTTGGTGAAACGCAATCTCTTCGAGACATGCGACCTGAATGCCTTGGCGGTGCTGGATGGTGCGCACGAATTCGCTGGCTTCGAGCAAGCTATCGTGCGTGCCGGTGTCGAGCCAGGCGTAACCGCGGCCCATCTGTTCGACGAACAGGTCACCCGCCTCCATGTAGATGCGGTTGAGATCGGTGATCTCAAGCTCACCGCGGGCGGAGGGCTTCAGGTCGCGCGCGAACTGGACGACCCGGTTGTCGTAGAAATACAGGCCGGTAACCGCATGGTGCGACTTGGGCTTTGCGGGCTTTTCCTCGAGGCTGACGGCCTTGCCTCCCTCGCCGAACTCGACGACGCCGTAGCGCTCGGGATCGTCGACGCGGTAGGAGAACACCGTCGCGCCGCCCTTGCGCGCGACCGCGCTCGCCAGCAGATCGGTCAGATGCGCGCCGAAGAAGATGTTGTCGCCGAGCACGAGCGCGACATCGTCGTCGCCGATGAAGTCCGCGCCGATCGTGAACGCCTGGGCGAGGCCCTCAGGGCGGGGCTGTTCGGCATAGGAGATCGCCAGCCCGAATGCCGACCCGTCCTCGAACAGGCGACGGTAATTGTCGATATATTCGGGGCTCGAGATGATCAGGATGTCGCGGATGCCAGCCAGCATCAGCACCGACAGCGGATAATAGATCATCGGCTTGTCGTAGACCGGCAACAGCTGCTTGTTCACGGCGAGCGTTGCCGGATGGAGCCGCGTGCCCGAACCGCCGGCGAGAATGATGCCCTTCATTGGGAGATGTCCTTCTTGGGGGCCCCGAGCAGTTCGTCGAGGATATTGCCGAGCGCGGTCTGCCACGCGGGCGGATGGATGCCATAGTCGCGCGTGATCGCGTCATGGCTGAGCAGCGAGTTTGCAGGGCGCGTCGCAGGCGTCGGGTATTCGCTGGTCGAGATGCCTTCGACTTCGGCGCTGGCACCACCGCGTGCGCCGCTCTGCGCGAAGATCTCGCGCGCGAAGCCGGCCCAAGTGACCGCGCCGGCGTTGCTGAAATGATAGATGCCGGTGGGGGCGGCGGGATCCTCGACGAGCCGCATCGCGATCGTCGCGAGCGCCGCGGCGAGATCGGCCGCGGACGTCGGGCTGCCATGCTGGTCGTCGACCACGCGCAGGCGCGGGTTGGTCGCGCCGACGCGCAGCATCGTCTTCACGAAGTTGTTGCCGTGCGCGCTGACCACCCAGGCGGTCCGGACGATCGCATGGCGTGCGCCCGAGGTCCGTACCGCGAGTTCGCCGCCAAGCTTGGAGGCGCCGTACACGCCGAGCGGCGCGACCGGATCGGTGACGTCCCATGCGCCCTCGCGCGCGCCGTCGAAGACGTAATCGGTCGAGACCTGGACGATCGGGATCGCCGCCTTCGCGCACGCCTCGGCGAACGCCGCGGGCGCCATCGCGTTGACCGCCCAGGCGGTGACGATGTCGCTCTCCGCCTTGTCGACCGCGGTATAGGCGCCTGCCGAGATCACCGCGGCCCAGGGCGTGCCGTCATGGCCGCCCGCGACCATCGCGGCGATCGCCGCGGTATCGCGCAGGTCGAGCGCGTCGATGTCGATCGCGGTGACCGCCCAGCCCTCGGGCCAGATATAGCGCTTAAGCTCGGTGCCGAGCTGGCCGTTCCCGCCGGTGACGAGGACGTGCTTCATACGGAAAGCCCGCGACGCTGGTCGGCCTTGTGCTCGGCGACGATCGCCTGCCACCAGTCCTGGTTGTCGAGATACCAGGCGACGGTCTTCTCGATGCCGGTCTCGAACGTCTCGGCGGGCTCCCAGCCGAGCTCGTCCTTGATCCGGGTCGCGTCGATCGCATAGCGCTTGTCATGGCCGGGGCGGTCGGCGACATAGGTGATCTGCGTCGCGTAAGGCTGGCCATCGGCGCGCGGGCGGAGGCGATCGAGGATCGTGCAGACGGTCTTCACGACCTCGAGATTCTGCTTCTCGTTGTTTCCACCGACATTGTAGGTCCGGCCGGGCTCGCCCTTTTCGAACACCGCGTGCAGCGCGCGGACGTGGTCCTCGACGAACAGCCAGTCGCGGACTTGGTCGCCCTTGCCGTAGACGGGCAGGTCGGCGCCCGCGAGCGCCTTGACGATCATCAGCGGGATCAGCTTTTCGGGGAAGTGATACGGCCCGTAATTGTTCGAGCAGTTGGTGATCAGCACGGGCAGGCCAAAGGTGTGGCCCCAGGCGCTGACGAGATGATCCGACCCCGCCTTCGACGCCGAATAGGGCGAACGCGGATCGTACGGGGTCTCTTCGGTGAACAACCCGGTGTCGCCGAGCGAGCCGTAAACCTCGTCGGTCGAGATGTGGTGGAAGCGGAACGCCGCCTTCGCCGCGTCGTCGAGGCCGATCCAATAGGCGCGTGCTTCGCTAAGCATCGTAAAGGTGCCGACGACGTTGGTGTGGACGAACGCGGCAGGACCATCGATCGAGCGGTCGACATGGCTTTCGGCTGCAAGATGCGTGATAATTTTGGGTTTGAACTCGGCGATTGCGGCTTTCACGGCGCTTGCATCGCAGATGTCGCCCCGGACGAACCAGTAGCGGTTCGACCGCTCGACGCACTCGACCGTAGACAGCGTACCAGCGTAGGTTAGCTTGTCGAAGTTAAGGACCTCATGATCAGTATTCTCGATTAGGTGACGCACGAGGGCCGAGCCGATAAAGCCGGCCCCGCCAGTAACTAAAATGCGCATGGGTGAGTCCTTCAGACGAGTGGCGCCAGCGGGCGGCCATCATAGAGGAAGGGGCTGTTGAACTCGGCCAGCCGCGGCTGCACCGCATCCTTGGCCGAAAGTTTAGGGGCAATACCAGCGGGCATCGGCCAGTCTATGCCGATCACAGGGTCATCCCAGCGGATACCGCCGTCATTGTCGGGTGCATAGGTATCCGAGCATTTATAGCTGACTTCGCAATTCTCCTCAAGCGTTACGAAGCCGTGAGCGAAGCCGATTGGGACGAACAACTGGTGGCCGTTCTCCGCCGAGAGTTCGGCGCCAACCCATTGCCCATAGGTCGGCGAGCCGTTGCGAGCGTCGACTGCCACGTCGTAGATCCGCCCCCGTATACAGCGGACCAGTTTGTCCTGTCCCCGGGTTGGCGTCTGGAAATGCAGGCCACGTAGGGTGAATGCCGGCCCGGAATAAGAATGATTGTCTTGCACGAAGGTACAGTTGATGCCCATCGCGGCAAAGGCAGGGACCGAATAGACTTCGGTAAACCAGCCACGGGCGTCGCCGTGGCGTTTGGGACGGACAAGCTGAACGGGGGGGGGCATGGGGGGCAAGTATCTTTAGTGGCGTTCACTTGCAATCGGCACCCCGGCAGGGCGTATCCAGCATTGCCCAATAACCGGCTAGGCAGAACGCCTGCCACCTGCGTAGGAGCCGGGCGTGTGGCGGAAACTTGCCGCAGCCGGTGCTGCAATGTATCTGAAGTCGTACGCCTATTGACGCCACCACTGACGGCTTGGCTTTGTAAATCGTCTGGGGTAGGGCCGAGCCTCAATCAGGACATTGCAATTGCAGGCAACGATTGGCTTTCGCAGAAGCCATAAATTATAATTAAGCGCTGTTCCGGAAAAACGTGAAAATATATAATGTTGAAGCGGACTCGATATCAGATAATATTGGGATTACTGATCGGTGTCGTGTGTCCTGTATTACTTAGGCAAATCGTATTCGGAGTACCCTTCTACGTATCGACTCAGATATTAACAATCATGGGGGGCGCTATTGCCCTTGTCATGGGATATATCGGTTATCGGCGTATGTTGCTATTCCCCGGAATTTCATCCGGCGGTTATGTGATAACGTCGTTGACGATTACGTTTTCGATATTGGTTATAGTAATGTTTATAATGAGGCTGGATTATAGCCGGCTTCAGCTGTTAAATTGCTATATATTATCCACCGGGACGCTTCTATTCATCCATTTGAAGGTAGAGCGTCACAGAACACTTGTTTTTGCTTATGTTGCTGGCGGGCTGGCGGGTGACCTTCCAAAAATTCCGTATGTCGATTGGCGTCGGATTGATGCACCTGATGGCATATTGGACGGTATTGATGCGATCGTCGTTGATTTGCACAGCGATCACGACGACCGCTGGGAAAGTGCGATCGCCAAATGGGTTCTGACCGGCATCCCGGTCTATGACGCCCGTTCCGCTAGAGAGCAGCTGACCGGCAGGGTGGAGATAAACCATCTTTACGAAAACACGCTGGGCTCTCTAAATCCCAACAATGTACTGCTAAAGATCAAGTCGGTGCTAGATTTTTTCATATCACTGTGCCTAATAATTATAT
The DNA here is from genome assembly GCF_001422525.1 of Sphingomonas sp. Leaf30. Classification (NCBI taxonomy): domain Bacteria; kingdom Pseudomonadati; phylum Pseudomonadota; class Alphaproteobacteria; order Sphingomonadales; family Sphingomonadaceae; genus Sphingomonas; species Sphingomonas sp. Leaf30. Next base: position 48,985 of record NZ_LMKZ01000015.1, read on the forward strand.
TTATGCCGGTGATGATCGTGGTGGCCATTGCTATCAAAATGGACTCGCCGGGACCTGCTATCTTTAGACAGAAAAGAATGGGGTTCAGGGCGCAGGTTTTTACGGTTTACAAGTTCCGAACGATGCGCGTCGCGACGGAAAATGAGGACGCTGAAGCGCTACGAAAAAGTGCGATGACCCAAGACGATGATGTCAGGATTACTAAATTCGGCCGCATCTTTCGCCGGACAAGGCTGGACGAGCTTCCGCAGTTGTTCAACATCCTGAAGGGGGACATGAGCCTGATCGGTCCACGACCGGAGGCGCTGTCGCTCAGCCAGTGGTATGAAAAACAGATTCCGTTCTATCACTACCGGCATATCATCAAACCGGGCCTGACAGGCTGGGCCCAGGTCAGTCAGGGGCATGTAACCGACGTCACTGATGTTCGCGAGAAACTGAACCTCGATTTTTACTATGTGAAAAACTATTCGGTGTGGCTGGATATACTTATAATACTACGGACGGCGGCGATCATGGTTACGGGGGCTGGTGCCCGGTAAGCATTGGTTATCGGTCCCGTGTGCGGCGGGGGGAGGCACCCAACCGGTGTGAATAATGACAGATCGCGGCTAGACCCGGCCGGCAGCCTTCGATAGTCGGTTTCGACTTGCACGGGCTTGCATCCGATGCGCGTGGTAGTGAGGCGAAAGAGAAAAGCATGACAGCGGGCAAAACGGCGCTCATCACTGGCGTAACCGGGCAGGACGGCGCCTATCTGGCGCAGCTTTTGCTAGACAAAGGGTACATCGTCCACGGCCTTAAGCGCCGTTCGTCGTCGTTCAATACTGGCCGCATTGAGGATATTTACGAAGATCCACATGCGCCGAACCCGACGTTCCACTTACATTACGGAGACATGACCGACTCTACGGCATTGATCCGTTTGGTGCAGGATACTCAGCCCGACGAAATCTATAATCTGGCAGCACAGAGCCACGTACAGGTTAGCTTCGAAACGCCGGAGTACACCGCCAATGCCGACGCGATCGGCACGCTGCGTCTCCTTGAGGCCATCCGCATTCTTCGTATGGAAAAGAAGACGCGCTTCTATCAGGCTTCGACGTCCGAGCTGTACGGGCTGGTGCAAGAAGTACCGCAGCGCGAGACGACGCCGTTCTATCCACGCAGTCCTTATGCCGCGGCCAAGTTGTATGCGTACTGGATCACAGTCAACTACCGCGAAGCCTATGGCATGCATGCCAGCAACGGCATCTTGTTCAACCACGAGAGCCCGTTGCGGGGGGAAACCTTCGTCACACGCAAGATTACCCGCGCCGCCGCGGCAATTTCACTTGGGCGCCAAAAAATGCTGTACCTAGGCAATCTAGACGCGCAGCGCGACTGGGGGCATGCGCGCGAATATGTCGAGGGGATGTGGCGAATCGTCCAAGCGGATACGCCTGATGATTTCGTGCTGGCTACTGGCGAGATGACGCGGGTGCGGACCTTCGTCGAATGGGCGTTCGAAGACGCCGGGATCAATCTGCGTTGGGAAGGCGAGGGTATCGACGAAAAGGGTTATTGCCAAAAAACCGGGCAGTTGTTCGTGGCAATCGATCCACGTTATTTCCGTCCAACCGAGGTTGAGTTGCTGATCGGCGATCCGACCAAGGCGCGCGAAACGTTGGGCTGGACGCATCAGACCAGTCCTCGCGATCTGGCGCGCGAAATGGTACAGGCTGATTTGAAGATTATGCGCGATGCGCCAATCGGAAAGGGTGCTTGACGGATACTGCCCGTGCACCTGCGCGGCCAGTATCCGTCCACAGGCGGATGACAGCATGAACGATAAGAGCGGGATCGCGGGCACGGGCCGGCGGCGGGTGTGGGTTACCGGTGGAAACGGCATGGTCGGGCGCAACCTGCGCGAACATCCGCGTGCAGCGCGCTGGGATATCCTTGCCCCGTCACGCCACGAACTGGATCTTGCTGATCGTCGCGCAGTCGGAGATTTCGCGCGCGAGATGCGTCCTGATTTGGTGATCCATGCCGCCGGCCAGGTGGGCGGTATCCAGGCCAACATGGCCGATCCGGTTGGGTTCTTGGTCAACAATCTGGACATTGGCCGCAACGTCATCATGGGGGCGTTCGAGGCCGGAGTGCCGGCGTTCCTCAATCTTGCTAGTTCGTGCATGTATCCGCGCGGCCGCGATCATGCGCTGCGCGAAAGCGACATGATGACCGGTGAGTTAGAGCCGACCAATGAAGGCTATGCCCTTGCCAAGATTGTTTCAACGCGGCTGTGCGATTACATCGCGCAGACTCGCCCGAATGCCGCTTATCGCACCGTTATCCCGTGCAATCTTTATGGCCGACATGACAAGTTCGACCCCAAAGCATCACATCTGGTTCCCGCGATCATCGCGAAGGTCAGCGCTGCAGTGGTCGAAGGGCAGGAAGAGGTCGAGATATGGGGCGACGGTACCGCACGGCGCGAGTTTATGTATGCCGCCGATCTTGCCGATGCGCTGTGGCGGGCTGCCGAAGATCCTGCCGCGTTGCCGCAGTTGATGAATATTGGTATCGGCGACGATCATACAATTCTAGAATATTACGACGCGGTCGCCCGGGCGCTGGGATGGAACGGCAACTTCCGTTTTGACCTAACGCGCCCTGTCGGCATGCACCGCAAGTTGAGCGATGTGTCTCTGCAGCGCGCATGGGGCTGGACGCCGCCCACCGCGCTGCAGGACGGCATCACCGCCACCATCCAATTCTATCAGCAGCAGGCACAAGTATCATGACCAAGCGGTTCCCGCTCGCCACCACATCGTGGGATGAGGCAGAATATCAGGCGATGCAGGACGTCATCGCGTCCGGTCAGTTTTCGATGGGGCCCAAGGTTAACGCATGCGAAGAAGCTTTCGCTGCCTATACCGGCACGCGCTATGCAGTGATGTGCAACTCGGGATCATCGGCGAACCTGCTGATGATCGCGGCGTTGCGCTTTACCAGGAACCCTGCTCTGCGCCTCGGAAAGGGCGACGAAGTCCTAGTGCCGGCAGTATCGTGGAGTACGACCTACAGCCCACTCGAACAATACGGGTTGCATGTCCGTTTCGTTGATATCGACATGGCGACGCTCAATTTCGATATAGCTGCGTTGGAAGCGGCAATCACGCCGCGCACGCGGGCGATCTTTTGTGTCAATCTACTCGGCAATCCCAATGATTTCGCCGCGGTCCGCGCGCTGGCCGACAAGCATGATTTGGTTGTGCTCGAAGACAATTGCGAATCGCTGGGTGCCGAGTTCGATGGCTGCAAGACCGGATCGTTTGGAGTGATGGGCAGCCAGAGCTGTTTCTTCTCGCATCATATTTCGACGATGGAAGGGGGCGTAGTCACCACTGATGATGAGGAACTGTATCATCTGATGCTGTCGCTGCGCGCGCATGGCTGGACCCGGCAGTTGCCAGTCGACAACCAAGTCGTCGGTCGCAAGGGTGACGACGCGTTCGAGGAGTCGTTCCGTTTCGTTCTACCCGGCTATAATCTGCGTCCGCTCGAAATGTCAGGCGCGATCGGTATCGAACAGGTGGCCAAACTCCCACGCCTGATCGAGGAACGTCGCCGCAACGGCCTGCTGCTGCAGCAGCACCTGTCTGACCATCCCAACCTAATGATCCAGCGAGAAATCGGCAAAAGCAGCTGGTTCGGCTTCAGCTTGGTCATCCGTCCTGGCAGCACGATGACGCGCTCGATGCTGATGCAGCGGCTCGAAGCACTTGAGTTTGAATATCGTCCAATCGTCAGCGGTAATTTCGCTCGCAAAGAAGTGGTACGCTACTTCGATCACAGCATCTTTGGCGACCTGAAGAACGCTGATTATATCGACGCCAATGGCCTATTTATCGGGAACCACCACTACCCGATAGATGAGGCAGTCGCGGCATTGAAGACGATCGGAGCGAACTGATCGGAATGCGATGGGGCCGGATCACATCCGGACCCCCTCCGAAATCAGCGTCGATTGGTAAGTGACCGTGCAGCCTGTATAGTCCAGCGATCCAGTGTTTCGGCAGGTGTATAATCTTCGATCTTGGTCGCGGACCGTTCGATATAAACGCCGCTCAACACGCCCTCGGACGCTGGATTCAATGTTACCGCTCGGTCGGGTTGCGGGGCCACGAGCCGGATACCGCGAAGTGTCAGCCCCTGTCCAATCACGTGGACGCCATCTTGGCATTTTCGGCGATCAACGCCGATAAGATTGATACCGTCTACAGTCTGTACTTGGTTAAGCTGCACCGCCGTGGCGGACGGCGGCTTGTCGGCGGTGATTTGCTCGATTGCTAAATTGCGTATCGAACCTCCGGGTGAGGAGAAATAGCAGCAGCCATCGGCGGTCAAGTTAGTGAAATTGGAAAAATTGGAGTGCAGCCAATAGGCATAGGCGCCGGATGCGACATTGGTTGCCTCTAGGTCGCGAAAGCTGTTGTAGGTCACGTCCTCGAACCCAGTATCGCAATAGAATCCGTAACGGGTGATGGATCCAGATACGGTGATATTTACAAAGGTGGATCGGTACACCACGCCAGCGATCGATACACCAGCGCCAACATTGACGATAAAAAGGTCGCGCAGCACGGCCTGATGGATAGAGGCGCCATTACCGTCCGTCGACAGGCGTATGCCGTCACAGGGATCGGACCCCGGCGTACCGGTTAGCCGGATGCCGGATAGGACGAAGCCGATGATGGAATCTGTGGTTTTGGCCCGGATATGGATTGCCGGTTGCCCCTTTCCTGCGGATGCCACCAGAATACTGCGTTCGACGCCGTCGCCTTCGATACGGATTCCCCGGTGGATCGTCAGCGTACGGGTAATGCGGTATCGTCCCGGTGGAATGCGTAGCTTACGCCCTTGTTCGGTCGCCACTTGGACCGCCTGCTCGAACGCGTCGGTGTCGTCTGCGATTCCGTCTCCCCGCGCACCGTAGTGCGTGACATGGATATCGCCTTGGTCGGTCTTCGGTCCCGCGGGCGGTGCGGCTGCATAGGCCGCGACCGGTGCACTGATGCCTGCCACCAGCGTCTTGATGACGGTTCGCCGGGATGTGTTATCGATCGACATGTTTTTCCTCCAATGCCTAGAGCGCACAAGGCAGCCTATCCGGTACTATGCCGGCAACGCCCTTGAAGCGCAGACGCTCAATGCTCCGCCATTCATGCACGCACGATTGACGGAGCAGGGATGCCGCTGTAGCCCACGCGCCGTACGGGGCCGGGGTGCCCGGCGGGTAAATTTCGTCGGTTATAGACATCGCCTACAAACGCGGGACATGCAGATGAGACTTACCGACATGCATCTGCAGTGTGTCGATATGGCAGTGTTGCATGGTCGGAGCCCACGGGCATGAACCATGTTGTGGTCCGCACCCATGGCGGCCTGGGGAACCAGGTATTCCAGTTGCTGTACGCCCGTCTTCATGCGCGCCGGTACGGTGCAATTCTGTTCGAAACGCATGATCTTCGCTATCCTCATGCATTTGGTCGCAGTGCCGAAATCGCATCGGCACCGGCACCATCGGCGTTCGAACGTGCATTGTCGGTACTTCGCTTGCCCAAGTTGGCCACGCGAATGTGCATACATTGCGATGCGATCACCGTGTTCGGCACTACGTATCTGGACGGCTATTTTCAGCGGGTCGCCGATTATGCCGTGTTCGACGATGAAATGTTGCGCCGGGAACTGATCCGACTGCGCGATGAACTCAAAATCTCAAACGCTCCGGTACATGCGCGGGGCATGCATCTGCGCCTTGGCGACTTTTTTAAGTCTGATGCCGCCGTCACCGCCCATCTCAACGAACGTCTGGCCAATCTGGGTCATGACACCGGTATCGTCACAAACGAGGAGGCGCGGTTAAACACGCCGCTGGCCGCCGCAGCAATTGCGGCCAGCGGCGCCCGGATCGTAGCTACTGGCGACATGACGCCGGAGCAGGTGTTGCGGACACTTGCCTCTTTCCGGCATATCGACGGGAATGACAGCACCTTGTTGTTCTGGGCATCGGTATTGTCGGGAATGACCTGTGAATATCGCAATCCCGAACTGCGGGCGCTGCGCGAACGCTTTCTCCATGTTCTGAAAGGCTGAAGGCATCCCGCATGACTGAAGCCCGGCCCGCAGTGAATATTCTTCACCGCTACGATCACGCCCTGTTTACGCCGCATTTCGACCCTGTCCGTGACGGATTTGACGTGGTGGAAAATGGGGGCGACGATTGCGTTTGGAATATGGTAATCGTGTTCGAAGCGATCGAAAAACCGCGGAATTTGCAGGTCCGTGGCGACCGCGTGATATTTTTAGCAGGCGAACCTCCCGAAATCGGTAATCATTCCAAGATATTCTTGCGCCAGTTCGATGCGGTATTCTGTGCCGGTGCTTCTCACGGATTAGCACCCCGGGTTTCACACGAACAACATTTCAACAACTGGCATTTCGGGTATAGTCAGAAATTGGGGTATCGATACGGCCACGACTTCATTCGCGATATGCCACCGCCAGAAAAAACTCAAATGATGTCGACGATCACGTCGAATCTGAACTATCTTCCGATGCATATCAAGCGGCGGTCGTTGATTGACAGACTAGCGCGGGACTATGCGGGGCGCATCGACATGTTCGGCAGGCCGCATCGCTATGTGGAGTATAAGGAAGATGCCATCCTTCCCTATCGTTTTCACCTGTGCATCGAAAATTGTTCGGTTGCGGACCTGTGGACCGAAAAAGTCGCGGACGCGATATTGAGCTATGCAGTTCCGGTCTATGCCGGATGTCCAAACATCGAACGCTATTTTCCGGGAGCGACGATCACGATTGATATCGACGATTACGATAGTGCCCGGCGGACCATCGACGCGATCCTGTTAGATGGCGATGCGATCTACCGTGATCGGTTTCCCGCAATCGTTGCCGCCCGGCAGCAGTTGATCGAATCATTCGACATTTCCGCGTTGGTTGCCGCGGCGTTGCGGGTGCCAAGTGCGGCCGATGTTCGCAACGTCGTCTTGCGGCCCGAAACCTCGTTCCTGCTAGCCGGCCTCCGCGACCTGGCGACGCGTACTAGACGAAAAGCGATCACTCTGTTTTGGCGGCGAAGGATTGCCCGCCATGGCTGATTCTGCGCCCGTGCTGCCGCTTCTGTCGTTAATCGTTCCCGTATATGGGGTAGAGGACTATGTTGAAGACTGTCTCGACAGCATTCTTGGTGCGCCGGGGTTCGCCCAGCATTGCGAGCTGATCGTCGTCGACGACGGTTCGAGGGATGGCAGCATGGACATCGTCGAACGGCGCTGTCGCGATATCGCAAACGTCACGATCCTGCAGCAGGCAAATGCAGGCCTAGGGGCCGCGCGGAATGCTGGCATGACTCATGCGCGCGGATCCTATCTGTGGTTCATCGACAGCGACGACGAGATCTGCGTCGACGCGATCACGACGTTGGTCGGCTGTGTCGAACAATTCGGCCCTGATGTGATAGCCTTCGAATTCGAGACGATCGGTGCTTCGCTGAACCGTGCTCCCTATCTGGCGCTCTACGACCAAATTGTTGATCCGGTTCGGTTCATGCTGTCGGGTCGTCCGCCTAGCCCGGTGCAGTTCTATGCTTTTGCGCGCGCGCTTATCGACCGGACCGGACAGGCGTTTACGCCAGACATCTATCACGAAGATGCGCTGTTCACGCCGCTAGCACTGGTACAGGCGGCATCGCTCGTCCGCCTGCGCAAGGCATGCTACAGATATCGCCTGCGAGAGGGATCGATCATGGCACTCAGTCGGCCTGAAAAGCATCTGGCGGACATGATGTTCATTGCGGAAAAGCTGGGCACGCGCGCCGGCCAGGCGGCACCGGGCAGCGTCAGTCAAAAGGCACTGGCCCGCGAAGCTGGCTTTGCACTGGCGGCCGCCCGCCATTACGCCGTGCGAA
>NZ_LMKZ01000016.1:0-909 GCF_001422525.1 Sphingomonas sp. Leaf30
TTGGTGTGCTCAGCGTTCACGCCTCACGGGATATCGCTCTAGCGAGCTTGGTCGCTATAGGAACGATCGCGAGCGTAGCCCGCCTTGCCGTTTTGATCCGCGGTAGACGGCTGTGCGATAACCCCGAAATGCCCTTACTCACTGCCAAGCGCTTTGAGCGCCGGTTTGCACTCACCTATTGGGCCTTCGCGGCTGTCTTCGGTCTATTTGCCGCACGATCGTACATGCTGCCGCTTGCAGAATGGCAGATGCCCATCGGCATTCTCGTCGTGGGATACGCCGCAGGAGCAGCATCTACGATCGCGATGCGCCCTTACATCGTGATTACAAGCCTGATTGTCGCGGTAATCCCGCCAGCTTTAGTTCTTCTACTACGGGGAGATCCGAATGCGACCGTTTCGGCTCTTTGTCTATTTGCGCTGCTCACAGGCGGCCTTCGTAGCGCTAGCCAACGATATCGTTCGCAGTTGGCAAAGACGACAACGCGACACGCCTTTGCTCGTCAGGTTAAAACGGATCACCTCACTGGACTTGGCAACCGGCTGGCTCTCGCCGAGGCATTTGAGACAAACGCCCGGCCAGAGCGACACGGACGTATCGCGTTTCACTATGTCGACCTCGACGACTTCAAGCCGGTCAACGACCGGCTTGGTCACCAGGTAGGCGATAGCTTGCTATGCTTGGTCGCCGATAGGTTGCGGACATCTATAAATCCTGAAGACATGGTTGTTCGGCTTGGAGGCGACGAATTTGTCGTCGTGCAAATGGACTCCGAGTCTGACTTTGACGTTGAGCAACAAGGATTACGCATCGAACAGGTCTTGAACCGCTCCTATGTGTTAGAGGGCCATTCGGTTAACTGTGCCGCCAGCGTCGGATCAAGCCGCTCTACTGGTAACAATCAGAGCA
>NZ_LMKZ01000016.1:987-1177 GCF_001422525.1 Sphingomonas sp. Leaf30
AAAAAGCCGCCTTGGAAGTCCGCCTGTCGATACCGGCGGTCCCAAACAACGTGATGCGATTGATTACGTCTCGGTCGCGGAAGGACGCACAGACAGCCATTCGGTCGCGCACGACATGCTCAGTGATGGCGAAGCGTATGAACGATTAGCCGCTACCGGCATCGCCGCAACAACTTGGGAGAGTGCGCCG
>NZ_LMKZ01000016.1:1260-1410 GCF_001422525.1 Sphingomonas sp. Leaf30
AGCCTATACCGGTCAAAGCTATGACGATTGGAAAGGATATGGTTGGCTAACCGCAATCCATCCCGACGACCGAATAGCTACGATGCAGAAGTGGCGTGAGACCGTACACGATCGGCAAGCGGTTGACGCGGAGTACCGGCTAAGAGGGAA
>NZ_LMKZ01000016.1:1503-4813 GCF_001422525.1 Sphingomonas sp. Leaf30
TGCGCCAAGGAAGGACAGATCGTCAGGTGGCTGGGTATCAACATCGATATTGATGATCGAAAGCAGCAGGAGCATTTACAACATAGCACCGATCTTTCGGTTAAAAATTAAAAAGACCCAGTTGCGGTCATTCGCGTCCACTCTCCGGCTTCTCACCGTCAGACACTCATTCATCTCGGCGCTGACCGTTTTTTTTGCGACCGATGACCCGTCATCAACGTCGTAATCTCAGAAAAATCGGACTGGCAGCTTTCAGTGACGACAGAGCCAGTAGCACCCTGAAACTGCGACAGGGTTGGTTATCGTGATTGGGTGGTAGCGGGGACTTACTCGCCCCATCCACGCACGTCTTGGCCGCCGAAGATCATCCTCCGGATGGCGGGCGATGCCAGCGCGGCGCTGAAGCTCGGGGCGGGGACGCTCACCTCATTCAGGCGCTCCATTTTGCGATCGTCCAGCGTGAGCGACGCAGCAGCCAGATTGCTCTTCAGTTGCTCGACCGAGCGGGCACCGATCAGCGTCGATGACACCCCCGACTTCGCCATCGTCCATGCGAGCGCAACTTGTGCGGGGCTGCAGTCCATCTCGGAGGCGATCGCCTTCACCACGTCGAGCACGTCCCAGTTGCGATCGACGAACTTGCTGTCGCCGAAGGGGTTGGCGCCGCTCAGTCGACCGGTCTCGGCAGTGTCGTCGCGCCGATATTTGCCTGACAGGAAACCGCCCGCGAGCGGACTCCATGGCTGTACGCCCATGCCGGCGTCGCGCGCGGCGGGAATGTGCTCGGCCTCCACATCGCGCGCCACCAGCGAATATTCGACCTGCATCGCGACTGGGCCGGGGACGCCGCGCTCCGATGCGACTGTCGCCGCCTTAGTAGCCAGCCATGCTGGCATGTCGGAGAAGGCGTAGTAGCGAATCTTGCCGGAGCGAACGAGCGCGCCGAGCGTCTCGACCAACTCCTCGGCGGGCGTCACCCCGTCCCAAATGTGCATCCAGTAGAGATCGACATAGTCGGTACCGAGCCGCTGGAGGGAGGCGTCGAGCGCGCGGTGGATGTTCTTGGCTCCCGCCCCGCCCGCATTGGGGTTGCCGCCGCCGGACTGCGAAGCGGTCAGCGGGCTGGCAGATCCATTGAAACCGAACTTGGTTGCCAGCACCACCTCGTCGCGTGAACCTGTCTCTTTTATGAAGCGACCAACTAGATCCTCGCTGCCACCGCCAGAATAAATGTCGGCGGTGTCGATGAAGTTGCCGCCCGCCTCGCGATAGGCGTCGAAGATTTTGCGCGCGCTGGCATCGTCAGCGTTCCACTGGCCAAGGCCAAAGGTCATAGTGCCCAACGCAAGCGGGCTGACGACGAGGCCCGAACGGCCAAGAGTGCGATAGTGACTAAGGCTCATGGACTGTCTCCTTGCTTCATCCGGAAAATAAGGAGCGCGCGCGACCACGATTAGTCATTGTTAGGTGCAAGGGCCTGTGAGCATGATGCATCAATGCGGCGCGGCGAGCTTGACGATTTGGCGACATTCGCGACCGTGGCGCGGTTGCGCAGCTTCACGCGCGCAGCTGCAGAAATCGGCCTGTCTCCGTCGGCCCTGAGTCATGCAATGAAGGCACTGGAGCTGCGGCTTGGCGTTCGCCTCCTAGCCAGGACCACGCGCTCGGTCGCGCCGACTTTGGCGGGCGAGCAACTGCTGCGGTCGCTTGGGCCAGCTCTGAGCGAAGTTGCGCGCGGCCTGTCGCGCTTGGCTGACTGGCGGGACACGCCGACGGGAGCGGTGCGGCTGACGACGTTCGGTTGGGCCGCGCGCACGATTCTAGCGCCGCGCCTGCCTGCATTCCTGATCGATCATCCTGACATCTCAGTCGAGGTGATTGTCGATGACCGATTGATCGACCTTGTCGCTGGCGGGTTTGACGCAGGAATCCGGCTCGCGGGCGCGATCGACAGCGACATGGTGACGGTGCCGGTGGGCCCCGACCTGCGCACGGTCGTGGTCGGCACACCGGGCTACTTCTCCCGCCGCAAACTCCCGATAAGTCCGGCCGATCTCGAAGACCACATCTGTGTAAATTACCGACAGCTGGGCGGCGGCGGCTTGCTGCCTTGGGAGTTCGAGGAGGGCGGACGCGACATCAGGATGCGCGTTGCGGGGCAACTGATCGTCAACGACGAAGTGTTGTCATCGGCAGCGGTGCGGGCGGGTGCAGGCCTCGGCTACATGATGGAGCACGACGTGGCCGCCGAAATCGCGGACGGGCGTCTGATCCAGGTTCTCGGTGCTTGGTGCTCGCCCTATCCCGGGTGCAGGCTCTATTATCCGGACCGGCGGGTCAGTCCTGCGATGCGCGCGCTGATCGATGCAATCCGCTGGCAATCCAGTTGAGCGTTAGAGGAATGGGTTTACGCACGAGCTCCATGAGAACACCTGACCCAGAAGCAGACGTCCCCGCCCCCTTCCCAGCTTCCCAACTTCGGCCGCTTGTTCATCTCCGCGTTACGACCACTTTTGGCGCCTGACCCTGCGATCTCGAATGCTCCGACTGGGGGATAGTTTAAGAAGCAGGCTGTCAAAGTCCGAGTTTTGTGCCCGATGAGTTGCGGACGGCTTTTGCAGGAGGCTCAGGCACGGGATGAGCGGCGACGCTACGTCGAACCGTAGGTGCCAATCCGGATTCCTCATTCCACAGAACCAGGATTGTAGCGATCGGTGCGGCGGTGAGGATCAACAGAAAAGGCCCATCAGCCATTCGTTGGTCTCTAGCGGCTGCGAGAAGCTACCGCCGGGCTGCATCGCCGGGCTAGGTCGCATCGGGCGCGTACCGGCTTTCCTGGGGTGAAACGGGCGGGCCGCGGTCGCTCGGTGGGCAGACGGCCTGATCTGCGACCGATCATAGGCGGCGCGTGCTTCCTTCTTTCCCAGAACGGAATACGCCTCGTTGATCTCTTTAGCACGCGCAGAAACATCCGCACCATGATTGGCATCGGGGTGATATTGACGGAGCAGCGCTTTCCACGCGGCGTGGATGGTTTCGCGACTTGCCGTCGAGGGCACCCCTAGAACAGAATAATAGTCGGGTGAGAGCGCCATCTAGCCGTTATCTGCGGCTAAATCGCGAAAAAGGAAAGTCAGCATGGGGCGTGATCTTAACCTAGCCTTCTCGGTGATCCAAAGGGTGGCTTTAGGCGTCTACAATCAGATGGCTATCATTCCCATCCGCCACTTCGTGCTTTCGACGACACTACGCCGCCCCTAGGCGTTGACCCAATCCCGGACATTCGCGGCCCCTTTACCGCCCCCCCCCC
>NZ_LMKZ01000016.1:4912-77263 GCF_001422525.1 Sphingomonas sp. Leaf30
CTCGATGTCCGGCCGGCTTTCTCAATGGGGGCGGTATTCTGAGAGTATTTTAGAGCTGGCTGGCCGACGTTGAGCGGTGACCCGGTGGAAAGGCGAAACGGCGTGCGGCCAGCGCGATAAGGAAGGCGATCAGGGTCAGCACGACGACAGCGGGCGGCAGCAGCGTGGTCCCTCCCGTCGTGAGTAGCACCCCGCCCAGCGCGCCCCCGACCGCGATCGCCAGGTTCCAGGCCGTGGTCACCATCGCCTGCGCCAGATCTACGCCGTCCCCTGCTGCGTCCGCCGACGCCGTCTGCATCATCGCCCCGGCACCACCGAAGCCGAGGCCCCAGACGATGGCTGCCGCATAGACGGCAAGGCCTTGGCCACCGGCAAACGTCAGAAGAAATGCAATGGCCGCAAACGATCCGATCGCGAGTAACACCAGCATGCGCAGCATCCGATCGACCAGTCGCCCGACGATCCAGATGCCGACGAGCGAACTGATGCCGAACGCCAGCAGGACGAGATCGACCCGCGCGGACGCAGCGGTCGCGAACGGCGCGATGTAGGTGTAGAGGATGTTGTGGCCCGTCATCCATGCAAGGATGACGAGCAGGATCGGTATGATACCCGGTGTCGCGACGACGCGGCGCAGAGAAGGACGATCGTCACCCGTCCGCCCGGGGGCATCGGGCACCTTGAAGATAACCCAGCCGATCAGCACGACACTCAGTGCCGAGAGGATCAGGAACGATCCGCGCCACCCAACCAAACCGCCTAGGAAGGTGCCTATGGGAACACCGAGTGAAAGCGCCAGCGGCACGCCGACCATGGCGAGGGCCATTGCCGGACCGGTCTGATCGGCACGCACGATGCTGCGCGCGTAACCCGCAACGATTCCCCAGGCGAGACCCGCCGCGCATCCAGCGACGAACCGCGCGACCAGCACGACCGTGATCGATCCGGCTAAAGCGGTCAGCGTGTTGCCCACAACGAAGCAGATGATGGTGGCAAGGAGTACCGGTCGTCTGCGACGGCCTTGGGTCATGCTCGTGAGCGGGATCGCTGCGAGCAAGGACCCAAGCGCATAGACGGCAACGAGTTGTCCCGCGATCGCCTCGGAGATCCCTAGGCCGGATGCGATCTGCGGGAGTAGGCCAGCGGGTAGCGTCTCGGTGACGATGCACAGGAAGCCACTGGCGGCGAGGCCGGCAAGGGCCGCGATCGGGAGTGCGGCGCGCGCCGCTGAGCCCGCTTGAACGCCGGTTTTGTTGGAGGAAGGCTGCATGAGTGTCCTAGTTCGTCGATGTAATGCCCGCCTCTGCACCGTGACGATCCAGAGGCATCGCTATTTCCGTTAATGCCCGCTATATAAATAGGACTCTCAGAGGCAAGTGATTTCTGTAATGAACGTTAATGTAAATAAGCGACAACGGGGGCGCCCCCGTGGTTTCGCACTTGAGGCTGCGATCGAGGCCGGGCAGCATCTGTTTCATGAGCACGGCTATGAGAACGTCAGCGTGGCCGCGCTGACCGAGGCGATTGGGATCTCCCCGCCGAGCTTTTATGCAGCGTTCGGCAGCAAGGCCGCATTCTTCAAAGAGAGCCTAAGGCTTTACTCGGCCACCGTAGTGCCGCTGGACCGCTTCCTGACGCCGGGTGCAGCGCCGATGGCGGCGCTTGGCGAAATGCTGCGAGCTGCGGCGCACGCTTATACCACTAGTCCGCAGCGGCGTGGTTGCCTGATCCTTGAACACACAAAAGCGGGCACAACGGATTGGGGTAACGCAGCCAAACAAATTGTGCGAGAAAACCGCAGTAGGGTGGCGGAATTTTTGGACGATGCGGGAATTAAAGCTTCCGGACGTGTCGCAGATTACGTCGCTACGACAATGCTCGGCCTATCGGCTGCAGCGCGAGAGGGATGGGACGAGCCAAGACTGCTTGCCGTCGCCGACACGGCAGCTGAGGCTCTACTGTGTCGCTCAACCCTTGAGGAGTGAACAGGTTTCTGCTTGGGCCGGCTTTCCCCAACTGGGGACCTGTGACCCAGAAACCGACATTCAGCGTACCTTCGGGCCTCCCAACTTCGGACGCTTGTTCATATCCACTCGGACCAGCGATGAACAAGTCTTGTGATGTGACGGATCAACTGGACAGAGGCGGGGATGTTGCCAGCACGCTCCCCGCCACCATCTCATCCAATTATACGAAGGTTGGCGCCCAAGGCTCGATCGCCTGACCACCGAAAATTCGGGCGCGCGGCAAGGCAAAGATAAAATACGGATTGAGCATCGGCGGCGCGCCCACGGCATCGAGCCGTGCCTGCTGATCGGTACTGAAGACGATGTCCAGCGCGGCAATGTTTTCCAGCAGCTGCTCGGGCCGACTTGCGCCCACAAGGACCGAAGCAACACCGCCGCGCGCCGCGACCCAGGCGAGCGCGACCTGCGCCATCGGCCGACCGATTTCAGCGGCGATCACGCGCAATACGTCCACCACTTCGAAATTCTTTTCGGTGAACAGCATGCCGCCAAAGGGATTGTCGCCGTTCAGCCGGCCGTTGCTCCCGCTGGGCGCCGCGTCGCCGGCACGGTTGGGCAGACTGCCGGCCGGGCCGGCCTCGGCGATCTTGTCGCGGCCGTATTTCCCGGTGAGCATCCCCGCCGCCAAGGGACTCCAGGCGACGAGCCCCAACCCGAGCGCGTGCCCTGCAGGTATCACTTCTAGTTCGACGCCGCGGTCGATCAGCGAGTAGGAATATTGCAGGCCGATCGGCTCGGGCAGGCCATGGGCGCGCGCCAACGTCGCGATCTGCGCGGCGTACCAGGCAGGTGCATTGGAGAAACCGTAATAGAGGATGTCGCCGCGCCGCACCGCATCGGTCAGCGCGCGCAGCACTTCCTCGGGCGGGGTCGTGCGGTCCCAGACGTGCGTCCAGTACATGTCGATGAAGTCGGTGCCGAGCCGGCCGAGCGATCCTTCGATCCCGTCGCGGATGTTGCGTGCGGAATTGCCGCCGGCGAGCGGCGTTCCCTCGCTCCGCGGGAAGCCTGATTTGGTTGCGATCACCATCCGGTCGCGGTTTCCCCGCTCGGCGATGAAGCGGCCGAGCATCTCCTCGCTCTGCCCGCCGGAATAGACATCGGCCGTATCGGCAAAGTTACCGCCTGCCTCAACATAGGTGTCGAAAATCACCCGCGCAGTCGCTTCGTCCGCACCCCATCGTCCGGCGCCAAAGGTCATCGTGCCGAGCGCGAGCGGACTGACCGTCAGTCCCGAACGTCCGAGCGTGCGATAGGTGGTGAGGGTCATTGCTGTAGCTCCTTGGAAAGTGGACCTGAGAATAGTGCTTGTTTGCGGGAGGATTAGCCGTCATCGCCGACAAGGCCTTGTGAAAGATCTGCAGCAATGAAGCGTGGCGACCTCGACGATCTGGCCGCCTTCGCGGCGGTGGCCCGCGCGCGAAGCTTTACCCGTGCCGCGGCGGAACTCGGTCTCTCACCCTCCGCGCTCAGCCACGCGATGCGCAGTCTCGAGGCACGGCTCGGTGTCCGCTTGCTCGCGCGCACCACGCGAAGCGTTGCTCCGACCGCTGCCGGGGAGCGCCTGCTAAGCTCGCTCGACCCGGCTTTGCAGGAGGTGGCGCGAGGATTGTCCGCGCTTGCCGATTGGCGCGGCATACCCTCGGGCGCGATCCGGCTGACCACGTTCGGCTATGCGGCGCGCACTGTGCTCGCGCCGATCTTGCCGCAATTCCTACGCGAGCATCCCGACATTTCGGTTGAGGTAATCGTCGAAGATCGGCTGGTAGATCTGGTGGCGGGTGGTTTCGATGCGGGTATCAGGCTGGGCGAAACCGTCGATCTCGACATGGTGGCGGTGCCGGTGGGCCCTGCGCTGCGCACGCTCGTGGTCGGAACACCGGGCTATTTCGAAGGCCGCTCGTTGCCTGCAGCCCCCGCCGATCTGGAGAACCACAATTGCATCAACTACCGGTTGCTCGGCGGCGGCGGCCTGCTGCCGTGGGAGTTCGAGCGCGACGGCCGCGAGATCAGATTCCGCCCGACTGGGCAGCTGATCGTAAACGACGAGGTGCTGTCGGCCGCCGCGGTCCGCGCAGGCGCGGGGCTGGGCTATATGCTGGAGCATGACGTCGCCGAAGAGATTGCCAACGGCCAATTGATTCAGGTGCTCGACACCTGGTGCCCGCCCTTTCCTGGGTGCTACCTTTACTATCCGAGCCGACAGATCACGCCGGCGCTGCGCGTACTGGTCGACACGCTCCGGTGGACACCTACTGGCATACCATGATCAAACAGCTGCGTTAACCCACAAGTGGAAATTCAGCCACCCCTTCCCGCTCCCCAACTTTGGACGTTCGTTCATCGTCGCGAATAATCAGCCTGATACCCCGGCCATCCACTGACGAATGTCGTGCTCTGGACAAAGTCGACCACTATGGCATCTTTGGTTCGCCGTATTGATCCGGTACGCGCAGTGCAAAGAAAACGATTTCCGCCTCACTTCTGGTTAGGCGATGATGGTGGTGAGATTAACGTCATCATCAAAGACATTGGTTGGGCAGGAACGGAAAATGAGGCTTATTGGTCAACGCTGGGAATTCCAGATCGGTAACACCATGGTCGAGGTGCATAACGCGTACAGCTGGACACTGTGGGGACAAGAACGCCTGCTAGTGAACGGAGAGCAAGTTCACGCCAGCAACGGCAGGATACGGTTTTCACAGAAATACCGCGAGCCGTGGCTCACGCCATTCGGCGATGGTGAATTAAAGGTCTGGCTAAGAAGCACCGCCACCCAAATACGGTGCAGCGCGTCTCTAGACGGTGAGGAAGTACCGGTGACTGCCATGTATGCCACCAACTGGCAGGGACCGGCAGGTAGCTGGCCGACAGAAGACAAGTGGGAGAAGCCGCTGCCGGGGGTCGGTTTGGCAGCGAACTAAAGTGATCGGAATGAAAAGTCGCTTTTATGGAATGGCTTCGCAGTCGTACCTCTAACGTTCGGATGTGGGCGCGATCAGACGTCAATTTGAGCTGACCTCGTGCTTTCGACTATCACATCTAGGGCATGACTGTGGCTCCCACGATCCACAAGCCGACATTCGTAGGCTCTTGTCGGCTACTCAATATCGGCCAATCATTCATCAGATCGATGCGCCGCACCTGCAGGCCAATCCGTTACACAGGCGGCTGGAAGCGCTCACCGATGGGCTAGAAATTTCCGGATCGCGCATTGGCGCGAGCGGGAACGAAATTGAGCGCGAGGAAGGCGATCCCGGCGCCGGCCATGATCGCGCCTGCCCAAAGGATCGGTCCAAAGATCCATCCTTGAGCAAGAAGCGCGGGCGCGACGCTCACGACCAGCGAAAGCCAGCCGCCGGTCCGCAACATTTTACACCGCGCTGCCTGCGGACATGCCCCGAACCGACGGCGATGACGCGCCTCGGTCGCCAGGCCAAGCAGGAAGAACGCGGCGCTGGCGAGCAGAAGTGACAGGACGCTCATTCCGCGGGCTCCGGAACCCTGGAGGCGGTGGCGGCTTCAGCCCTGCGAACGCGCTTTGCAGCGGGGCGATGGTGCGCGACGCGGCGGGCAAGCAGTAGAAACCCTATCCCGAAGACCAAGATCGCCGCATCGATGCCAGCGATCATCAGGTCGCCTATCGCCAGCGACGCGAACAACCCGCGATCGGTCGCGACGACGTCGTACATTGGCAACGCAACGAGCAGCACCCCGGTCACCGCGAATAGCGAATGCCAAACGCGCGCCGGCCTGACGACGAAGGCCGTCAGCGCCGCGGCAGCCCAGGCGATGAACAGCATGTGCGTCTCCCAATCGGCGCGTCCGCGAAGTGCTACCGGGAGTAGGCGGTTGGCCCAGAAAAAGCACGTGATCCCGAGGGGGAAACCGCCCATCACCGCGACGTTAAGCCGCTCGACGAGGCGGAACCCGAGATGCGGCCGGGTCGGATCGGGCAGGCGCTCGCGACGCTTGACGGTCCATAGCACGAGACCGCTCGCGACCATCAGCGTGCCCGCGATCCCGCACAGGAAGTAGAGCCAGCGGCCGCCGTCGCCTGCAAACCGTCCGGCGTGGAGCCCGATCATCGCGCCCGCGGTCTCGGCAGCGGCGCCCGGTGGCGGCGAACGCCAGACGAGGCGCCCGGTCACGCCGTCATAGGTCAGTCGCGGCGTCCGCGAGGACAGCATCGAACTGGCGCTCTGACTGACCGACACGCGCGCAGCGGCGTCGCCGGGATCACTGACCTCAATGAAGCTGGCGGGGGCACCGAGGCGGCGCTCGGCATCGGCGGCAATCAGTCGCAGGTCGATCAGCGGTGCGGGACGGCCGGTCCGCTCGACCACCGAAGCGGTCGGAAACATCGTCGCGAACACGGTATTCTGATTGTTATAATTGGCGACGACCGCCCACGGCATCAGCAGCGTCATCAACGTGACCAGCCCGGTATAGGTGATCATCAGATGAAACGGCAGCGCCAGCACCGCGGTCGCGTTATGTCCGTCGAGCCAGGATCGCTGGCCCTTGGCACGTCGCAGCATGAAGAAGTCTTTGAAGATCTTCTTGTGCGTGACGATCCCGCTGACGATCGCGACCAGCATCATCATAGTTGCGAATCCGACCAGCCACCGTGCCCAGATCACCGGCATGTAATGGAGATCGAAGTGGAAGCGGTAAAAGAAATCCCCGCCCCGCGTCTCGCGCGCCTGCGCGACCTGTCCGTCGGCGCCGATCAGCGCCTGCGTGTCGCCGCGCCCTCGCCTGCCCCGCCTGCCACGCTCTTCGCCGGGCTTCGGCTGCGGCACCCAGAAGACCTGCGCACCGGGCGATCGTTCCGTCGCTACCGGGATGATCCAACTCTTCGCATCGGGCGCTTTGCGAGCAAGGAACGCTTGCGACCCTGCCAGCACGCGCATCGGCTGTTCGACGCGCGCGATCTCGGGCCGCATCCAGCGGTTCAAACCCTCGCGCCAAAACGCGATCGTGCCGGCGACAAAGACGAGGAACAGGATCCAGCCGAGCAGCAATCCGGACCAGGTGTGCAGGAACGCCTGCGACTGACGGAAGCCCTTGCTCATACCCGCCCCGTCGCGTCGATCGATATCCACGTGATTGCAGCCGCAACTGCCGCTGCGAGGCCGAGTGTCCAGATCGCGCGCCAGCCGCTACGGGCCGCGAACGCCCACATCGCCGCAAGCGCGCACAAGGCGAGCGCGATCAGCGCGGCGGTGACGGTCGCCTCGGCACGATCCCCCGGCAGCAGCCGCGCAAGCGCCATCGCCCACAGGCTCGCAGTTGCATAAGCAAGCGGCACGGAGGCGACGACGCGCAGCGCGATGTCGCCGCGCCGAGCCCAGCGCGCACGGGCATGCGCATCGCCCGCCGTCATTCGAAGCTGTACCGAAGTGTCGCGAACGCGGTGCGCGGGCTGCCGTAGTAGTTGCCGCGACCGGTGGCGGCGATGCGCGCGTAATAGCTCTTGTCGAGTACGTTCGCGACGTTGACCGAGACACCCACCCGCTCGTTGAACTTATAGCCTGCGCGCAGGTCGAGCACCGCATAGCTTGGCTGGCGGACGATGGTGGACCGGGTGCGCAGCGTACCGTCAGCGTTGAACACCGCCGCATTGCCGCCATAGGTCGAACTGAACCACGTCACGCTGCCGCCAAGGCTCGCGCCTGCCAGTGGCCCATCGACCGGGGCGTAGTTGGTGAACGCCTTAACCATGTGCTTCGGCACGATCGGCACCAGTGGCAGCCCCTCGAACGCAGTGGTCTGGTCTTCCAGATACTTGGTCTTGGTGTAGGTATAGCCGCCATTGATCCGCCAGCCGGGTAGGATCTCGCCCGTCGCCTCGGCCTCGATACCGCGCGAGCGGACCTTGCCGGTCTGAAGCACGACGGTCTGAATGTCGGGATCGTTGAACAACCGGTTGGTCTGTGTGATCTCATACGCCGCCGCGGACAGCAGCAGGCGATCGTTCATCAGCGAAAGCTTTGTGCCCGCCTCATATTGCGCGCCGACCAGCGGCTCGATCTGCTGCCCGTCGGGACGTGCCCGGCCGACCGGTGCCGCCTGCGGCGTGAAGCTGTCGGCATAGCTCGCATAGAGATTGAGCTGCGACGTTACGTCCCAGACAATACCCGCATAGGGCGTGAAGCGGTTGTCGATCCCGTAGCGGGTCGACGGCGGCAAGACACCGCTTGGTGTCAGCAACGTGGTCGTCGTGGTATCCCACCATGTCACGCGCCCGCCACCGATGAGCGTCAGGCCGGCGAGCGGGCTCAGCCGCATCTGCCCGTAGATGCCGTACTGCTCGACGTCGGTCGAGGAACCGCCGTAGGCCTGCAGCACGCAATTGGCGGGCGCGGGTGTGATCGTGGTGCTGGAACTGGGACAGGTCGCTCCCGTCCCCTGCACCGGATAATAGGGCGAGGCGCCATACGGGTTCAGGGGCGGCTCGAACGGCGACACCGGGTTGTACACGTCGATCCGCGCATAATTGGACAACCGCGTGAAATACGACGTGCCCGAACTCGCCTGATAATCGGTGCCGAGGATCAGCGTCTGGTCGCGCCCGAACAGCGGGAAGCTGCCAATGCCGTTGAAATCGAACGAGCGCGTCTGCTGCTTGCTGTCGCCGCGATAGGCGATGTGGCTGGTCGAGCCATTGGTCGCGGTGACCGGCTGGTTGCCGATATAGCTGTAGATGTCGACGCGATCGACGTCGGTGAACAGGCCGGTCGCGCGCAACGTCCAGCGATCGCTGATCTTGTGCGCGAGTTCGGCGAACCCGGTCCAGGTCTCGGCGTTGAACCGGTTCCAGTCGGCACCGAGATAGGTCGATCGCTTCACGTCGAGCAACTTGCCGTCGCTGCCGTCCGCGCTGCCGATGATGCCCGGCAGGCCCGACTGCACCGCCGGGCGGAAGCGATCGTAATAGCCGCCGACGGTCAGCGTTGTGCGCTCGCCGATCTCGAGCGAACCGACCGCGAACCCGCCAATGCGGTTGCGGTGCGCGGTTGCGAAGAACTGATCCTGGTCCTGTGCCATCGCACCGAACCGCAAGCCCGCCTTGGTGCCGATCGGCGTCGAGACGTCGAGCTCGAAGCGTAGATTGTCGTAGCTGCCGGCACCGGCGCTAGCCTGCATCTTAAACGCGTCGAGCGGTCGCTTTCGCACCATGTTAATGCTGCCCGCCGGATTGCCCGATCCGCTGAACAGACCTGCCGGGCCGCGCAACACTTCCAGCCGGTCGTAGAAGAACAGGTCCGGCACGGCGGACGGGAAGTTGAACGCAAAACTCGGGACGCCGTCGATCAGATAATTGGTGATCGCGAACCCGCGCGAAAAGAACGACGGATCCTCGCTGCCGACGCCATTGACGGTGATGCCATTGGTCGCGGTCAGAGCGTCTTCCAGCGTGAACAGATTCTGCGCCTCGATCTGATCGCGATCGATCACGGTAATGGTGTTCGGCGTGTCCTTGAGCGGCGTCAGGGTCTTTCCGACCGCACGACCATAGCTTTTGCCGATAACCATGATTTCGTCGGACTTCTGCGCATCGTCCGATCCGGTGGACGTTTCTACGGTCGTTGGCTTCTCAGCCGGAGCTGGCAAAGGTGCCCCGACAAACGCTGCGCTCGCCAGCAATATACTCGAAAAACTCATACTGAACCCCCGTTATCGGAAGGGCCCTATGTCATATGCTGTTGCGAGTCACTAGCAATATAACAGCTTTGTCATGATCGTTGAGACGGGCGCGCGCAGGCGCACGTTCAACCTATTGGGATTCGCAAAAAATATCATGTCGTACGAGGCTTATGGTTCGCCGGCCGCGCTTGTTGATTTCAGCGCGCGATGGAAAGCAATTCGACCCATAAGTCGCCGTTCAGAGCCCTCCCCGGCTTTCCGAACTTCAGACGCTCGTTAATCTTAGCCAGACGGTCTCGACCGGGCACCAAAGCCGGCCTTCGGAGAGCAAAACGTGAGACAAAACCGGCGTCCGGGTAATCTGGCGTGAAAGTCGGGTTTCGGATATCCGGCCATCTTCAGACGTCGTGCGCCGCCTTGAGGGGATTCCCCCTCTTCCATCCGTTAGGCAGCCTGGCTCGTTCTATTCTCGAGCAGCCCGGCGATACGGCAACTCGCAACTGGTCGGCTGAATAGATACCCCTGGATATTACCGCAGCCCTCGCCGCGCAGCAGGGCGAGCTGCCCGATATCCTCGACGCCCTCGGCGGTCGTTTCCATGTCCAGCGCGGTCGCCAGGTCTACGATCGCGCGGACGATCGCCGCGGCGCTCGGATCGCTGGCGATGCTAGTGATGAACGAGCGGTCGATCTTGATCTTGTCGAACGGGAAGCTGCGGAGGTAGCTGAGCGACGAATAGCCGGTGCCGAAATCGTCGAGCGCAACCCGGATGCCCATCGCGCGCAGCTGGTGCAGCAACGCGATCACCGGCCCCTCGCCGTCAAGGAAGACCGATTCCGTGATCTCGATCTCGAGCCGATCGGGTGCCAGCCCGCTACGCGAGAGCGCCTGTAGAATGATCGCCTGGAACCCGGTGTTGCGAAACTGCAGCGGCGACACGTTTACCGCGACGCGGACATGCTCGGGCCAGTGTATCGCCTGACGGCAGGCCTCCTGCATCACCCATTCGCCGATCGCGATGATCAGCCCGGTATCCTCGGCGATCGGAATAAATTCGGCCGGGGGAATGATGCCGCGCTCCGGATGATGCCAGCGCACCAGCGCTTCAAACCCGCCGATCCGGTCCGCCTTCAGGTCGAACACCGGCTGGTAGTTGAGGACAAAATGGCCCGCCTGAATCGCCTCGCGAAGGTCGAGCTCGACCTGCCGACGCCAGCGCGCCGCGGCGTCGAGCGCGGGTTCGAAGAACCGGAAGACGCCGCGACCGTCTTCTTTCGCGAGATACAGCGCGAGATCGGCATTCTTGAGGAGCTCGTCGGCGTCCTCGCCGTCGACCGGGCCGATCGCGATGCCGATGCTGACCGCCGTCGCGATCCGGTGGCCATCGGCCTCGACCGGCTGGCGCATCATGTCGAGGATGCTCTGGGCGAGGACGCGCGGGCGATCGGCATCGAACTGGCCCGACAGGATCACCGCATATTCGTCACCGCCGAGCCGCGAGACCAGCCCGTCGGGCGCGACCTCGCTCAACATCGCGCCGATCGCTTTCAGCAACGCATCGCCGACCGGATGGCCGAGCGTGTCGTTCACGCCCTTGAAGCGATCAAGATCAAGACACAGCACCGCGATCGCCCCGCCGGTCCGCCCGACCTGAAGGATCGCCTGGTCAAGCGACTGACGAAAATACGTCCGGTTGGGCAGGCCGGTGAGGACGTCGTGGAACGCGAGATGCGTGATCCGGTTCTCGCGTTCGACGATACCGACCGACATCCGATTAAAGCTGGCGGCGAGCCTGCCGATCTCGTCGCGCCCCTTCACGACGATATGGGCACGCCCGCCCTCCTCCAGCGCTCGCGCGGCGGCGTCCAGCGCGGCGATCGGTCCGGCGATCCCCCTCGCCAGCCGCCTGCTGCCGAGCACGACGAGGATCAGCCCGGCCAATCCGGCGAGCGCGATGCCCGCCTGCAACGGCAGGTACGGGGTCAGTGCGGCGTTGAGCGGATAGCGGATCAGGATTGCCGCCTGCGGTCGACGTGTCAGACCGGCAAGCGGCTTTGCGATCGCGAAAGCGCGGCCGATTGACAGGTTGAGCGTTGCCAGAGTCCGGGTTGATTGCGATGCGTCGACCAGATCGTCGATCGCGGAGTCGGATCCGATCGACCCGTCCGCCGCGTGCCAGCGCCCTGCGCCATCGCTTCGCAGGATCGTTGCGATCAGCGGGATCGCGGACAAGCGTTCGAGCGCGCGCATCTCGGTGCCGTCGAGCCGCACTGCGAAGACCACCCAGCCTACCTGCGTCGGTGCCATAACCGGTGACAGGATCAATCGGTACACCTGCCCCGCCACGACCACGACCGCGTCGCGCCGGCCGTCCGGCATCGCGAAGGGGAACCGGGCAGCCGTCGCGGCAAGTGCGCCCGAAGGGCCGGTAACCTGCCCGTCCTGATCAACCACGAACGCGGCGGTGGCCTCGGCCCGGTGGCTGATATTGGCGAGCGCGGACGCGATCGTCGGCCGATCGCCGCTGGCGACCGCGGCCCGGAATCCAAAATCTCGCGACAACAGGTTCGCGGACGCAATCAAGGATTGCGACCTGAGCGACCAGATTCGATCGTAGACGCTGCCGCTGGCAATGAGTTCTTGGCGCACGGAGTCGCGCGCATGCATCCAGATCATGGCCTGCGCGACGAACGCGAGTATCACCAGCGTCACCGCGAACAGGCTCGCATACAGCACCGACAGCTTGGTCCGGAGATGGCGAAACCGCGGCGGGCGCAAAGGCATCACCGGTGCAGCACGAAGGTCGTGGCAAAGCCGGTGGCGGCAACATCGATCGGCTGGGACGCAGTGCTGCCGGGCGCCCGGATCGAGGGGTGCCAGACGCGGACCGTCGCTGTGCCTGGGGGCACGCCGGTAATGCTGACATGCCCAGCCTGGTCGGTCAGTTCGGCAAACGGGGTGGCGGTCACGAACACGAACCCGCTCATCGAGTCATGAATGTTGCAGCCGAGCGGGACCACGCCCGGACGGTCGAACAGGACGGTCCGCGACTCCTCCTGCCCGTAGAGTTTCAGGTCGAACTTCCTGGCCTTCGAAAACGAATAGACGTGGTGACGCACCCGATCGCGGTTGGGGAAGCCGACCGTCGCGCCGACGGGGACGATCAGCACATGCGGTTGAAACGCGATGTCCCGCTGCTCGATCATGTATGGCCCGCGCACCGTCACCCCCGGCGCCTTGGGCGTCTCGATCGTGACCACCGCGCCCGGCAGCGGCTTGCCGTCGAAACCACGGACATCGATCACCACCGGGGCGGCATGCGCAGCGACAGGCAGCGCAGACGCCGCGAACAGCAAACTCAGGCGGAGGACGGATACGTGCATGCATCGGCTTCTAACAGTCGGAGAATTGCAAACCGGTAAACGTCATCGGCTTGTCATGCCTTTTCGACCGGGCGACGCGGCGATGGCCTGGCGAGGGAGACCGAGTATTAACCAATGGTCTCCAAGAGATGCCGGATGATTCGTATTCCGCTTTCGACTGTTGCCGGATGTATCGCGAAGGTCGCGGTGGCGACCGCCGTCATGACGACGACCCCCGCCGCGGCACGCGAGGGTCGCGCCGGCGGCAAGCTGATGCTGACCAACGGCGTCACCACGATCGAAGGCAGTTCGGGTGGCGGCATCTCCACCTGGGCTCTGATCGCCGGCAACGAAACCGTCGACGGGATCGGCGGGTCCGCGCATGTCTCGGTCATCCTGCTGCCGGACTATCGCTGGCAAAGCCACGGCGCAGCCATCGGCGTCCACGACCGGTTGGAACTGAGCTACGCCCGACAGAATCTCGACACACGCGACGTCGGTGCAACGCTCGGTATCGGCCGCGGCTACACGCTCAACCAGGACGTGTTCGGTGCCAAGCTGCGCGTCGCCGGCGATGCCGTCTATGGCAGCCCCTACCTGCCCCAGATCGCGATCGGCATGCAGTACAAGCGCAGTTCCGATCCGCAGATCGTCGCCGCGGTTGGCGGACGCCACACCAGCGGAACCGATCTCTACGTCGCTGGCACCAAGCTCCTGCTGCGGCAGAGCATCCTGCTCAGCACCACGATCCGCTACACCAAGGCCAACCAGAACGGCCTGCTCGGGTTCGGTGGCGATCGCGGTACAAATCGCCGCGTCCAGGTCGAGAGCACGCTCGGCTATCAAATCTCGCGCCAGCTCGTCGTCGGCGGCGAATACCGGTCGAAACCCGACAATCTCGGGTTCGCCACGGAAAATGACTGGAAGACCGTCTATGCCGCTTATGCGATCAATAGAAACCTGACCGCGACCGCGGCCCTTGTCGATCTCGGATCGATCACGACGGCCGAGCGCCAACGCGGCGGCTTCCTGTCGCTCCAGACGGCCTTCTAGGGAGCGTTTTCGATGATCTGGCTTGCCCTGCTCGTCCTCCTCCAGACCGCACCCACGCCACCGGGCGAGGACCCGGTCGCGCCCTATGCGATGAGCGACGCCAATGTCGGCGGTGGTCCGTTCAAGGGCGTTGCCATGCTTGAGGCGTTTCACGGGGTGGCTGGCATCGACCGGATCGTCGACGATCTGGTGAAGACGAGCCAGGCCGATCCGCAGATAGGAGACATCTTCAAGGGGCAGGACATGATCCGCCTTCGCCGCACGCTGAAGGAGCAGTTCTGCGTCCTGTTGAACGGCGGCTGTAGCTATACCGGTCGCGACATGGCGACCGCGCACAAGAATCTCGGAATCCAGGCGAAGGACATGAATGCGCTGGTTGAAAACCTCCAGGCCGCCATGCGTCACGAGGGTGTGACGTTTCCAGCCCAAAACGCCTTCCTCGCCAAGCTTGCGGTAATGAAGTCGAACGTCGTCACCCGTTAGAAAATGACCCAGTTCCGGACGTTCGTGGCCTTTTTTCGGCTTCCCGCTTTCTGCCATCCATTCATATTAGCAGCGGAGAAGGTGCTGAGCCCAAGCTTCACTCGCTGTTCCGCCAACGTTCTCAAAAAGGTCGGTCAATCGGGGCTTTTATATCGCTTCGGGCGTCCGTCACGTCGTTAGAAACAGATGCTAAATTGCTAGGTCTCGACAGCGGTCAACTCGGGCGATGTCCTCATCGGGCTAGCCGGTTGCGGTAGACCATCGACGTTCAAGATGTGGTGAAGCGATCAAACTTGCCGGGCGCGGCATGCTGGGCGGTGGATCAAACACACCGTTGGCCAGGTAATTGATGGCGGTGACGACGCCTGCATGCGAAAAAGGTTTGGCTATCACGCCGTGCGCGCCAGAAAAGTCTGGGGGTATCTTCGATACATTAGCAGTGACGAAAACAATCAGTGCGTCGGGCCAGTGCGCCCGTATGTAGTGGCACACATCTAGACCGTTCGAGTCGTCCGCCAAGTGTATATCGACGAATGCAAGCTGAGGATTAAGGTCGTCGGGTAACGCTTCGACATCCTGAAGGCTCGCGGCTTCCGCCAGAACACGGTGGCCGCTGTCCTCGACCATGGCCTCGATGTCCATCGCAAGGAGCATCTCGTCTTCGACGATCAGGACGTCCAGCCGGTTGGTCATGATCCTACCCCGGTTTGCGGAAATGTGATCGTCACACACGTTCCGGGCGCATTGTCTTCCCAAGTCGCCTCGGCATGAGCCTGACGGGCGAGGCGGGTTATCAATGAAGTGCCGATGCTTCTGCCACGGGCGGCAGAGGGCATGCCGGGTCCGTCATCGCATATGCGAATGGTGCCGTGGTCATCACTTCCCTGGACCACAAGGCTCAAATGTCCCGACCGACCATCCGTGAAGGCGTGCTTGACTGCGTTGGTCAGGATTTCGTTGAGGATCAGACCGAGCGCCGACGCATTGGCGGCATCCACGAATAGCGGCTGCGCCCTGACATCCAGTGTGATGTCGCTGCGTCCACTTGACCCTACCACGTCCGAGACAAGGCTTTCTGCGAAACTGCCGATATCGAAGCGGGCAATATCAGAGGACTGGTATAGCTGACGATGCACCACGGCGAGGGCGTCAACGCGCTCCAGCATGGAATCGAGCTTCGCCGCTACCGAGGGATCATCGATCGTTCGCACCTGAAGCCGCAACAGCGACCCGATCATCGTCAGGTTGTTTTTTACCCGGTGATCGACCTCGTGGAGTAGGATGGTTTTGGCATCAAGCGCGGCGCGTAGATCAGCGGTGCGCCATTCCACCTCCCGCTCGACCAAAAGCTTCTGATCGTTGATGATCTTCTGGGCTTCGACCCGGTCGCTGACGTCGAGCTGGGATGCAAAAAAGAAGCGGATCACACCGTCCTTGTCTCTGACCGGGGACAGATACAGAGCGTTCCAAAAGGTGGTGCCGTCTTTGCGATAGTTCAGCAGGTCGACGTCGATATCATGCCCGGCCGCTATAGCTTCGCGCACCTTTGCAACCGATGCACGATCGGTGTCAGGGCCTTGAAGGAAGCGACAGTTACGCCCAACGATCTCGCCTCGCGTGTAACCGGTCAGCTCCTGAAACGCGACGTTACAAAAAACGATGGGATTATCGTCCTGTGCCGGGTCGGTAATTACCATCGGCATACGCGTAGCGCGTACAGCGGCTGCGAAGGGATCGCCTCGACCGTGTTCGTATTCAAGAGCGTCGGTTAGATGCCAGTCGTCGCGTTGCTTCAAGATTGCCTCCGGCGAAGGCCGGAAGGCTTCACGTCTCCGTGAAACGTAATCTGCCTGGGTTGGTTCCCTGGACTGTACCCTTCATTAAAAATGCGAGTTTTTTTTGCGAAGTTCATTAGGTAGGTATGATGCCAATGCCGCCCCCTTCCGCAGACTTCCCCAATGCCGCCAGCATTACCGGGAGGGAAATATTCGAACAGGATTGGTCGCTTACGTCGCTAGGTTCGATGAAGGGTTGGCCACCATCGTTGCGCTCAACCCTCGCACTGATGCTTGCATGCCCGACCCCTATGTTCCTCGCGTGGGGACCGGAGCTGCTATGCTTCTATAACGACGCATACCGGCCGTTCCTAGGCTACCGGCTTGATGCTGCCCTTGGCCGCCCGTTCAGGGAAGTCTGGGGAAGCATCTGGGACGACATCGGCCCCTTGGTCGCTGCTACCCTTGCCGGGGAGTCGCGGACCATGACCGACATGCCGCTCAATCTCAGCCGTAGGGGCGTCGACGAGGAGGGGTGGTGGACCTTTACCTATTCACCCGCCTTTGACGATGAGGGTACGATTGCGGGTTTGTTTTGCGTCACCAGCGAGACGACGGCGCAGGTTGTAGCCGAGCGGGGATTGCGTGACCTCGCAGAGACGCTGGAAGAGCAAGTGCGCGAGCGTACCGCCGCGCTTCTGCTCTATCAGAACATAGTTCAGTCCGATCAGGCACCGGTGTGCGCCTTCGACAGGGATTGCCGCCTCATCGCCTTCAACCGGGCGCACAGTGACGATTTTCACCGCATCTACGGCTACAGGGTCCAGATCGGTGATGACTTCCCCAGCCTGTTCCTGCCCGATCAGGGCGCTGTGATCCGTGGTTTCATGGAGCGCGCCCTGGCTGGCGAAAGCTTCACGATCGTCGAGGAGTTCGGCGACCCCGATCGCGCAAAACCCTATTGGGAAGTCGCCTACTCACCACTGCGCGATGAGGAGGGAAGGATCTTTGGTGCGTTCCATCATGCGCGGGACATCACTGATCGCGTCCGCGCCCAGGCTGAGCTTCAGGGCGCGCAGGAAGCCCTGCGTCAGTCGCAAAAGATGGAAGCGGTGGGTCAGCTTACCGGTGGTCTGGCTCATGACTTCAACAATCTGCTGACCGGCGTGATGGGCAATCTGGAGCTGCTGCATCTGCGCATCACACGGGGCAGGACGGACGATCTCGAGCGCTTCATCACCGCCGCACAAGGAGCTGGAAATCGAGCTGCATCGCTTACCCAGCGATTGCTGGCGTTCTCGCGACGCCAGACCCTTGATCCCAAGCCTACGGACGTCAACCGTTTGATCGCCGGGATCGAGGAACTGATCCGTCGCACGGTCGGACCGGAAGTCCAGATGGAGGTCGTCGGCGCGGCCGGACTATGGCCGGCGATGGTCGATGCCAGCCAGCTCGAAAACGCCCTGTTGAACCTGTGCATCAACGCTCGCGATGCCATGCCGGGGGGTGGCCGCCTGACGATCGAAACCGCCAACAAGTGGATGGACGGGCGAGCGGGACGGGAGCGCGATATCGCACCGGGGCAATATTTGTCGATCTGTGTGACGGACACCGGCACTGGCATGGCACCTGAAACGATCGAGCGGGCCTTTGATCCGTTTTTCACGACCAAGCCGATCGGGCAGGGAACCGGTCTGGGGCTATCGATGATCTATGGCTTCGCCAAACAGTCCGGCGGGCAGGTGCGCATCTACTCGCAGATCGGCGAAGGTACGACCCTTTGCATCTATCTGCCCCGCCATCGCGGTGACGTCGATAGTGCTATCGATGCGGAAGGCGAGGATGGCACCGCCATATTGCGCGCGGAAGGTCGTGAAACCGTCCTAGTCGTTGATGACGAACCGACGATCCGACATCTGATTGACGAGGTTCTTGACGAAGCGGGTTATCACGTGATCGAAGCCGGTGATGGTGCCGCAGGCTTGACGATACTTGAATCGGGCACCCCAGTCGATTTGCTTATCACCGACGTAGGGCTGCCGAATGGTATGAATGGCCGCCAGGTCGCAGATGCGGCGCGAGTGTTGCGCCCCAACTTGAAGGTGCTTTTTATCACCGGCTATGCCGAGAATGCCGCAGTCGGCAATGGCCACATGGAACCCGGGATGGAGCTGCTGACCAAGCCGTTTTCGATGACTGAGTTGGCACGGCGAGTGCACGACATGCTTGGTACCAACCGGACAAACTAGTCTGTCAAGGTGGTTTAGAGCTTTTCCCAGATATAAGCGGCGCGTGAGACGGCTGCGCCATTCCCGTTGGGATGATGTAATGGGACTGTCCGCTTCGAGTGGATTCAGTTAAAAGTCGGTAGTTTCGGAGGCCCCGGAATTTCCGTTCGTTGAACACTTTCGTTGAAAGCTATTGATTCACAGAATGTCGCGCGGACGTATTATGCCTGCGCCTCAAAGCACGAAAGTTTCACGTTCCGACTTTTTCAACACAATCAGTGGGAAACGGACATTCGTGGGATCGCATGATCGAGGTCCGCTAAAGTCAGAAGCGGACCGTCGCCGGGCGGATCAGGTAGGGAAATGAATTCCGCACAGTTTGTTACCGTCAGGGTCACGAAAATAGGCCAGTTCGATGGTGCCCATGGAGGCAGTTTTGCGCGGACCGGGCGGAGCTTCGATCGAGGTTCCGCCAGCGGCAACGGCGGTGTCGTGAAGCTGCTTCACCTGCTCGGGCGAGTCGCAGGAAAAGGCGACGGTGCTGCCGTTAGCGACGCCTGCCGGTTCGTCATTGATCGGCTGGCTGACGATGAAGTTAGTCCCGTTGCCATTATTGTAGATCAGACGTGTATGGCCGCTATCGGCGATGTTCCGCGTACCTTCCCCTGAACCTAGGGTGCCAAGCACCATGTCGTAGAAGCGCTTGGACCGTTCAATGTCGTTCGATCCGACCATGGTGTGAAAAAGCACGCGTACTCTCCTGAGGCCGGATCGACTGCCCATCGCCAGTAGCGGTCTTACCTAACCGAAACATAACCCGCAGTCACCCCTGTGCCCTTGGAATGCTCGCTCCTAAGCGACAGCGGACATTCCCATAACGAAGGTCTGGCGGGACACTCGCACGGGCGATCGCGCCTCTAACAGGCTGGGGCGCCCATTTTCCCAAAATCTGTTCCCAATTGCTCTTTCCCGAAATGGCCAATCGGAGACGGAGAAACGGGAAAGAGCGCGCTTAACGAACGGGCGTTATCGGCAACCCGGATCGCAATTCTGAACGTCCGATTGTGGGCGAACACGCCCTGCCCCACGGCTTCCGGCCAGACCCAGTTGCAGACGGTCGTGCGCATTCGACCCGCCCCCAACTTCGGACGTCTGTTCATCTCGGGCGGACGATCGTTCGTAGATTTACTGAGCGGTCGCCTAACAGCCGAGTTTGGGTGAGACGCGGGGGGCAGCTCTGCGGACCAAGCGGACGGCTCAGCCCCTTCAAAAACTATTTGCGCACCACGGTCTGGCAATTGCCCTTACTGGCACGCGCCTGAAGGCACTCGTCCAGACGCAAGTGCCTGCAATGCCAGGACATGACCCTTGAAGGCTTTCCGCCCCGCGGCCGTGGCAACGATCCAGGTCCTTTGCCGGGTGTTCACCGTAGCCTTCCGCAACTCGATGTATCCACCATCACTCAACTGCGAAAGATGCTTGGACAGAACGGAATCGCTGACCCCGATGACGTCGCGCGCAGTCCCAAACTCCATCTCGCTCACATCGGTCAGCAATGCCATGAGCTGTAGCCGTGCCGGTGGGTGGATCAGCGGATCCAGCCGTTCAGCGCCCATCTTGCGCTCCATCCAGTTCCCTCCGGTACACCCGCTCCCACACGATGCTCATGATCGTAGCGAACACCACCATGCCGCCACCAACCGCGAACGGCGCCCAAGCCAGACCATAGCGTGTCTTAAGGCCCGTGGCGGCTATCAGAGCAGCCAACCCGACCAGCAGCATCGCGAGCGTCACCCGCCAAGTGCGCCCCGACCGATAACCGCTGACGAAGAACCCGTCCCGCTGCCGATCGCGGGCGACCACCATCGCGGTGGCGGCCATGCAAGCGGCCGCCACGATCAACGGCCATGGCCCGGGCAGCGCAAAGCCGGCGATCAGGCCGCCCAACAGCAATCCCACCACGCCATGGCGCGCTAAGGACCATTTCGCCCGCTTAGCCAACGCCCCGCGTGTAACCCGCATCACGTCCAGCAAACGAGCAGCTTCCTCCTCATTCATGCGCAATTCTCCCGCAGGCCGCCCGCCCGCTTTCCACCTTCACAACTTACGACTTGACGATATGGAAAGCAACATTCACTTTCCAATACGGAAACTGGCACAAGGGAACGAACATGCTGCTCATATTGGCTTGGATTGCCGTCATGCTGATCGCGGGGACATGGTGGGTGCGGAGGGATATCACGGCGTACGCACGCTTCCAGACGCAGTCCGACACGATCGACCGGCAGCGGCTGTACCGGCGATGGCTGATCGAGAGCTTCGTCGTTCTCGTAAGTGCAAGCGTGTTCAGCCTTTGGCTGTCCGACGCGTTATGGCCCTTCAACGGCTTCCCGTCGGCGTTTGCCCCAGCGAGCCGCTTGCTACAGTCCGATGGGTCGATCTCCGGCGATCAGTGGCTGCCGATAGCGATCGGACTTTTCTTTGGCATGGTTCTATCGGTCGCCATCAAGTGGTGGCAGATCAAGAAAAGCCTAGCGCCAGGGGCAGGTCCGGACCAAGCGCTGATCCCCCGCAACCGTCGCGAAGCAACGCTGGCGCTGTTGCTCAGCCTGAATGCAGGTTTCAGCGAGGAGCTGTTTTTCCGACTGGCGCTTCCGCTGCTGTTTCTGCAGGTCACGGGCTCGCTCACGGTCTCGCTAGTTCTGTCGATGTTGGCGTTCGGTCTGGCGCACGCGCATTACGGTTGGAAGGGGGTGCTTGCCACCACAGCTGCGGGTGCGCTGTTGACAATATACTATCTGCATCACGGATCGCTGCTACGGGTCATGACAGCACATGCGGTCATCGACATAACCGCTTTCTTCATCCGCCCCGCGATCGCGGACCTGATCCTCTCGCGTAAAGCGCCGCGATGGACCATTGCGGCGTCGTGAAGAGACTGGCGTTACCTCGCCCCGCGAGCTGGGCGGATCGTGTGTCCCTTTCGTAAAGCCAGGCCGCTTAACGTATAATAGACCTTAGGCTTTCTTCTAGGGCGCAACTGAACGGTTG
This sequence comes from Sphingomonas sp. Leaf30, assembly GCF_001422525.1. Lineage (NCBI taxonomy): Bacteria > Pseudomonadati > Pseudomonadota > Alphaproteobacteria > Sphingomonadales > Sphingomonadaceae > Sphingomonas > Sphingomonas sp. Leaf30. The sequence continues at coordinate 26,545 of NZ_LMKZ01000016.1, forward strand.
GAAATGAGGCGTTACCTGACAGGCAGCTCAGCGTCAGGAGCGACCCATACCCGGACATTCGTACGCCCTTTCCCGCTTCTCAACTTCAGACACTCATTCATCTTCGCGCTGACCGCTATCTAGGTCCAATTTCTTAGCGTCCTGGATCGCGGTCATTCGTTGCATGGTCTCGATCACACGTTCGTAATTCAGTGGTTTGGTCATGAAGACGGCACGCTCGGGCATCTCCGACTGCGCGGGAGCCGGACCAGCGGTGATGATGATAATTTCAATCGGTGGCCAGCGCTTGCGGACTGCGGCAGCCAAGTTCATTCCGTCCATCGCGCCCGGCATATCGATGTCAGTCAGAACAAGGCGGACGTCCGTCCTTGTCTCCAGCAGCGCCACCGCATGGCTGGCATCATGCGCTTCCAAGACCTCAAAGCCGGCGCGTTCGGCCATGTCGATCATGTCCAGCCGTTGCAACGGCTCGTCCTCGACGATGAGCACGATGGCGGTATGTCCATTAATCTGAGGATCGGTTGTGCTCACGCTTGTTCCACTTCTGCGAGCCGTGCCGTGAAGGCAGCTCGCAGACCCTCCTTCTCATAGCGTATGTCGGAACCGCCGGCTCCGACGAGGCCCAGCCGAATTAGCTTTGAACCGAAACCTTTACGCGTTGGTGGCGTGACCGTAGGCCCGCCTCGTTCGGCCCAGTCCAGCGCCAGGTGGCATTCGTCGCCGTCACCTTCAATCTGCCATGTGATGTCCACATGGCCGCTGGCAGCGCAAAGAGCTCCGTACTTGACGGCATTGGTGGCTAGTTCGTGGATCAGCAACGACGTCGACAGCGCAGCACGGGCGCCCATCTCGACCGATGGGCCCTGGATGGTGCAGCGGTCGCGGATGGCGGCTCCATCCAGTACTCCTCCTAGAATATCATTGAGGGTAGCTGCCTTCCAGCGACCGCTGGTGAGCGCGTCATGACCATGACCAAGCGCCTGCAATCTGCGCGTAAAGGCTTCGAGACCTTCGGGAGAAGCATCGCCGCGTAAGGTTTGTGTCGCGACGGCCTGTACCATCGACAATGCGTTCTTGAGCCGGTGAGCGATTTCGCCGTTGACCAGTTCTTGCTGTTCATCGTCTCGCCGCCTCGCGTTCGCTGCTTCTAGCCGATCGGCAGCGCTGCGGAGGAAGCCGACATCGTCATCCGTCCAGCGATATGGCATGTCTTTGTGAACGAGGAGAACGGCAACAGTGCGGCCCCGATCTCGCACAGGTACGATGACGACGGCATGCGCGCGGAGCGAGGCCCAGGCCGCAGAATCGGCTGCCGTCCTCGCGTCCGTTGAGGTGTCGTCGATGACGACGACATCCCCGTCGAACAACGCACCGCGCAGTTCGCCATAGTCCGAAAAACGATGTTCACCCTCCACCGAGGGCATGCCCGCGACCGACCACCCGGCTTCGACGCTCACGATCTCCCGGGTATGGTCCAATTCGCCAAAGCTAGCCCGCGACGCTCCCACCGCCTCGCCGATGATGCGTGAGGCTTCGACGATCATTCCTTTGCTGTCGATCTGATCCCGCAGTACATCGCCCAAGGCCAGCAGGGCTTCGCTGCGTCGAACACCGTTGATGCGCGCGGTGACCTCGTGGAATATGACGGTGAAATCGTCACCACCGAGGGATTGCGCCGTACCGTCGTACCAACGTTCAAATACGCCCACCTGGCTAGTGAAGTGATACGGTTCCTGAGTCTCGACGACCCGCGCCAGCGCCAGAACCCATTCGTCTTCGATGCCGGGAATCAGTTCACGGATCGTGCGCCCGCGTGCGTCGGTCGGATTGATGCCGACCAGATTGCCCCAGGCGTCATTCACCTCTTCGTATCGCCAATCGCAGATCTCGCCGTCCGCATTGCGGATCACCCGTGCGTAGATGAAGCCAGTATCCATCTTCTGATACAGATCCTGCCAGCGGCGTTCGCTGATAGCCTGCGCCTCTTGTGACGCATCGCGCGCCGCCAGAGCTGCCTGGAAGTCCAGCGTGTCACGTCTCATCTCCAGCAGGGCCACGACCTGCCTCGACAACCGTAGCAGGGCTGCCTCCTGATCCGCTGTCAGACCGGCCGGGCGAGGTGAGGTATCGATGACACATAGCGCGCCCACGACCCCGAAGCGGGTCGCAAGGGGCGCGCCCGCATAGAAACGGATGCCGTCGTCGGCGAGAACCAGCGGGTGCGACACCGTACGTTCGTCGTTGGTTAGGTCAGGGATGACGATGAGGCTTCGAGCAGCCACGACGTGCTGGCATACGGAACTATCAATGTCCGTTTCGCAAGGTTCGAATCCTGTGCGCGCTTTGAACCACTGGCGGTTACCATCTAACAGTGAGACTAGTGCTGTCGGTGTTTCGCATATTTGCGCCGCCAGAGCTACGATATCGTCGAAGCTAATCTCGGGTGCTGTGTCCAGCACCTCGTAATGGCTGATTGCCCTCGCGTCGGTCATCGCGCCCTCTCCATTCGCGCGTCGGCGCATTTGGTTTGGAGCTAGCTGCGAAAAGGGCGGAATTCAAATGGCATACGCCGGTTGGCGTAAGCGCCGGATTATCATTGCGATCTTTGCTCTCATCATCCGAGCCAATGAGGCCCCGACGAACGTCGCTTGCGAGCTACCGCCGTTACGCCGGACTGACCGCGACCAAGGCGTACAGTGATCCCGAAAGTCGAAATAGCGTGTAGTCTGGCAACTCCGGTCGCGGCGGAAGGTTAGGACGTTATGACCCTTTCCACCGTCCCTTATGCCCTCGTCGTCGACGATGATCCGCTCATCATGATGGATACAACCAGCATTCTCGAAGACGCCGGATTTCGGTTCTATGGGGCTATGGATGGAGACGAAGCAAAACGTATCTTGGCGGCAAATTCAGAAGACATCGTATTGCTGTTTTCTGACGTCGATATGCCCGGTCAGACAAACGGCTTTGCATTAGCGCGGCACGTCGCAGAGAACTGGCCCGCAATCGAAATCGTCATCGCCTCCGGGCATGTCCTACCCAAACCGGGGGAAATGCCTGACAAAGCCACCTTCATTGCAAAGCCGTTCAACAAACAGATGGTGCACGGCCATTTGCGCAAAATGCTGCCTGACAGCAAATTGCCAGAGCCGTTAAAGAGAGCCGTCTAGCAACGCTATTTACCTCGGTTGCGACAGCGATCGAGACAGGGAGAGCAAAGACCCAAATACGGCCGTTCGGCTTCATATCGCGCGTAATCGCTCTCGCATCTGGTCCCGCTTGACCCCACCTTAGGCCTGCCCAGTCGACGCAGGAGCTTGACCCATGTTCATCGCCATGAACCGATTTCAGGTGATTCCCGGTGAGGAGGAGGCGTTCGAGCAGGTCTGGTTGTCGCGCGACTCGTACCTTGCCGGCGTCCCGGGGTTCGTCGAGTTCCACATGCTGCGCGGGCCCGCGGCCGACGATCACGTCCTCTATTCGTCGCATACTGTGTGGCTGTCGCGCGGGGATTTCGAGAATTGGACCAGGTCCGAGGCGTTTCGCGCGGCCCATCGAGGCGCGGGCGACCACAAGCCCTTGTACCTGGCACCGCCTCGCTTCGAAGGCTTCGACGTCATCCAGACCGTGACGCCATCGTGACGGTAACTCGGCGTCCGACGTTCGCCAGCCGGGTCGAGCAGTCGATCGACAACGTTGTGGGCGCAATCGCCTCACCGATCGTTACCGGCATCGCCGCGTTCAACAAGCGCCGCCTGCCGCCCCGCGATGCGCCGCATCCGCTACTAACTGGCATCCACGAGCCGATGACTGAGGAGCTGACCCTCACCGACCTTGCCGTCGACGGTATCATCCCGCCAGAGCTCGACGGCCGCTACGTTCGCATCGGACCAAACCCCGCCGACGCCGACCCGCGCTCTTACCACTTCTTCACTGGCGACGGGATGCTGCACGGTATCCGCCTCCAGGACGGGCAAGCCCGGTGGTATCGGAATCGCTGGATCCGCTCGACCGATGTCGCGGCAGCCAGGCGCGTGCCGGCGGCTCCAGGGCCGCGGCACATCTTCGACACCGTCAACACTAGTGTACTGGACCATGCCGGCAGTGGCTGGGCGCTGGTCGAAGCTGGCAGCACGCCGGTCCGCTTCGACGAGCATCTAGAGACCCAGCGCTACGATGATTTCGGCGGCACCCTGCCCGGCTCGTTCACCGCTCATCCGCGCCGCGACCCGGCGACCGGCGAGTTGCACGCACTGTGTTACGAGGCGACCGATCCCAAGCGCATTCGCTACAACGTCGTCGATGTCGCCGGCCGGGTACGACGATCGGTGACGATCCCGGTGTCGCACGGGCCACTGATCCACGACTGCGCGATCACGCAGCGCTATGTCGTGGTCATGGACCTGCCCCTTACCCTGTCGATGCGCACGGTACTGGCGGGGCACGGCTTTCCCTACCGGTGGAACGAGAAGCATCCGGCCCGGATCGGGCTGCTGCCGCGCGACGGCGAGGCAGAGGATATCCGGTGGTTCCCGCTCGATCCCTGCTTCGTGTTCCACACCGCCAACGCTCATGACCTGCCGGACGGGAGCGTGGCGCTCGACGTGGTCGCGTACGACCGCATGTTCGCCGGCGACAACCTGGCACCGGACGAGCAGCCGCGCGGCCTCGAGCGATGGACGATCGACCCTTTGACCGGATCGGTGGACCAGCGCGCGATCGACCCCTCGCCACAGGAGCTGCCGACGATAGACGAGCGTCGCACCGGCCGCCCCTACCGCTATATCTATGCGCTCGGCCTGCCCGAACAGATGACGGAAACGCTGGTTGGTGAGGCGCCGCTCATCAGGCACGATTTGGAAGATGACACGCGACGGCTGCACGAATTCGGACCGGGACGCATCGCGGGCGAGTTCGTGTTCGTGCCGCGCTCGCCGGACGCTGCTGAGGATGACGGTTGGCTTATCGGGCTCGTGATCGACGCCGGGGGGCACACCACCGCGCTGGAGATACTTGATGCCCGGAACTTTGAGGCACCGCCCGTCGCATCCGTCCGCATCCCACACCGCGTGCCGCCCGGCATCCATGGTGCATGGCTCAAGTAAACTTGTTCACGCAACAGCCGTGCATCTTCCAGCCTGACAATCGACTCATTTCCGGTCGTTCAGCGACGCCTACAACTTACCATCAGCGGACATTGGATCGCCTAAACGTCTTTGACGTTCCACCCAGAGCCGTCAGGCTTTGAAAGAAGAATACGTTTGTCATTCAGTTGGCCAATATGGCTATAGATGCGTCATGAGCGACGCGGCGTACGGCATTGGCATATACACCGCACCAGAGGCGGCACGCATGGTAGGCATGCGTCCGGCGACACTGCGCCGCTGGCTCATGGGCTACGATCATGACACGAAGCACGAGGCCGCGCTGTGGCGTCCCCAGTACGATCCTACGGACGACGACGGCGTGTTGCTCGGCTTCCGCGATCTGGTCGAGGCGAGGATCGTCAACGCGCTGCGTGCAAAGAAGATCGGGCTACCTACTATCCGGACCTGCATGGACCGAGCGCGCGACATCGTTGGGCAGGATCGCCCGTTCTCGACGTCTCAGTTCAAGACTGACGGCAAGACGATCTTTCTTCACATAACGCGGGATCTGGACGAACCGCAGCTGATCGATCTCAAGCGTAGCCAAGGCGTCTTTAATCGGGTCGTCGCTCCCAGCCTGGCGGATCTCGACTTTGGACCTGACGGCGCCGAGCGGTGGTGGCTCCTCCATGGCAAGCGCACGATTGTCGCGGATCCTGACCGCGCCTTTGGACAGCCGATCATCGCCGAGCACGGAATGACCACAGCGCGGGTGGCTGAGGCGGTGGAGGCCGAGGGATCGGTGACGAAGGTCGCCAAAATTTACGAACTGAAACCGAAGCTCATCCGGGACGCTCTCGCCTACGAACACATGCTGGAGGTGAGACGGGCCGCGTGAAGCTGCTGATCGACAACAACCTGGCACCCCGGCTCGGTCGAGGACTGGGCGCGTTGTTCGACGGCATCCATCAAGTCGTGCACATCAGAGATAAGTTCGGCACCGGCAGCCTGCCCGACGAGGCGTGGATCGAAGCGCTCGGTAAGGAGAGCGGTTGGTGCGTCCTGTCCGCGGACCGGCGCATTGCCGCCAAAAAGCCGTCGCGAGAGTTGTTCCTGCGCTCCAACCTGATCGGCTTCTTCCCTCTCCCGGCGGTGACCCGCCTGCCGCTCACGTCGCTCACCGCACGTATCCTATACTTATGGCCCGTTCTGGAAACGACGGCGGGGGCAATGGACCGAGGATGCTTTGAGGTTGGCATTAAAGGCAATCGACTACGGCCGATCGCCTAGGTTGTAGCTCTCGGCGTCCATGGCATCGATCGAACGCATCCAACCCAGATAGCGAAACTGAACCTCCGGGCTAACCCGGCAGCCACGCATACCTTACATTCTGAATGAACGTCCTTTTATGCCGATCGCCGCCCGAAACCGGACGGGCCGCTATCCACCAAAAAAGGAGGCCCCCACCCTGCCCCTATCGGCGTCATCGATGATCCATGCAGTGCGGTATGGGTATGCCTTTCGCAGACCCCCCAATCGCTGGTACTTTATCACCGTCCTGAATGTGTAAAAAGGACTGGACTAATAAGTACCACATATAGCAGACTGCGGCATGTTCATCCGAGCCTATCTTCGCGCATCTACCTCCGAACAGGATGCCGCGCGCGCCAAGAGCGCCCTCGACATGTTTGCGACGGAGCACGGGCTTAGGATTGCGGCCCGCTATGTTGAAAACGAAAGTGGTGCCAAGCTTCACCGGCCCGAGCTGTTCCGCCTGCTATCGGATTGCGAGCCGGGAGACGTGCTCCTGGTCGAGCAGGTTGATCGGCTTTCTCGCCTCACCTCACCGGACTGGATCAAGCTGCGCAATCTGCTCGACACGAAGCAGGTCCGGATCGTCGCGCTCGACCTGCCGACGTCCTGGATCCTGACGGCACTGACCGATGAGTTCACCGGCCGGATGTTCGCAGCGGTCAACGCCATGATGCTGGACGTACTCGCCGCGGTTGCCCGCAAGGACTATGAGGATCGTCGTCGTCGACAGGCCGAAGGCACTGCGAAAGCCAAGGCAGCGGGCCTTTATAAGGGACGCCCCGAGAACAAGACCCGCAACGCGGCGATCTCGAGCCTTCTCCGCGATGGCCGAAGCTGGCGCGATATAATGGATGCGACTGGGTGCAGTCGAACGCTGCTCGCCAAGATTGCTCGTGATCGCCGTCTACAGGCAGAGGCTGACGCAGCGATCCGCGCGGCTGAGTCAGTCGCGCATCGCTAATGTGTTCAGGCAGCCTCTAGACCCTCATAATGAGGTGTTCATTTTAGCTGCTGCCGACCCTGATTGAACGGGTTTCGTGTACCAAAGCCCATGCCCACTCAGGGTATACCCACATGGACTCAAGGCGGATGACAGGGCTTAACCTTCTGTCCAAGCGAACGTTGTGTCACTTTCGCATTGGTGCCATATGCTGAATCTCAGTATCCGGTAGGAGTGTCCCGGTGGTGATACAGTCCATAGACGTCAAAGTAGCAAGCAACGGCCGCATGATCCTGCCAGCGTCGGTTCGCAGGGCCATGGGCTTGCAAGGCGACGGTAAAGTCATTCTGACAGTCGAGGACGATCAGGTTCGGCTGTCACCAATCGGTCATGGGGTCTCTCGCGCACAAGCTCTCTACCGGGAACATGCCAAACAGGCCAGGACGATCGACGACTTTCTTACTGACCGAAAGGCGGAAGCCGTCGTTGACGCAGGCAAAGCTACTCCGGCGACCGACCACCAGGATCCGGCATGACAACCGTTGTATTGGACGCTTCGTCGGTACTGGCGCTGGTTCGAGACGAACCGGGTGCGGACAAGGTTACCCCCCATGTTGGGCGAGCCGCGATCTCGGCGGTTAACCTCCAGGAGGTGATCAAAGAACTTTTGCTAAGCGGTCTGGACGCCACAACCATCCGGGAACTGCTCGACGAGCTTCGCCTCGATGTCCGAGCTCACGATGTGGAGGCCGCTTATTCGGCCGCTCGACTGCACGCACATACAAAAGAGTTTGGGCGCGGTCTTGGTGATCGTTCCTGTTTGGCGCTTGCAATGCAGTTAGGTGTGCCGGCCCTCACCGCTGATCGCGAGTGGAAGAAGGTAAAGGTCAAGGGGCTCAGGGTTGAGCATATCCGATAACAATTGACAGTACAGTCGTCGGGTGGCCCTTACGCTCACGAATGTGTCGCCGGGCAACGCATGCGGCTTGAGGAGGCCGGCGCCATCGCCGGACGCGCTTCGACATTGACTGGTCCATGTTGCGCGCCAACCTGCGCACGACCGAGGTCCGCGCGGATCGGAATAGCGCGGTGCGGTCGCGCTACGTTCGTGACCCCGGCCAGCGCGCGGAATATACTGCCCGGCCGAAGTTCTGCGGGTCCGGTCGACGCCGGACCCGGTACCGCTCATTGCGTTTCTGCGGTGGTCGCCATCGCCGCACGTGCGGCCAGAATATAAGCCGACGTCGTGCTGACCGTATATTCATTCTCGAACCACAGGAACGGCCAGTCGGTCTTCAACTCCGGAAAGTTCGGTTTGACGATCAACACGCCCGGCACCATGCCGCCAGGGATAAAGCTGTAGTCCGCGCGGTTATGTCCATAGCCGACCAGTTTCGAGGCGGTGCCGACCGTGGAGACGAGTGACAGGTTGTTCGCGGGATGCCGCCCCAGCACGTAGTCGATCGCGTTGAGGGTATAGTCTGTGCCGATCAGTTCGGGGAACGCCTTGTGGAGCAGGTACATGGTCGTGCCGAAGCTAACGACCTGGTTCGACCCCGCCCACGCCCCGTCGCTGATCGGCACGCCGAACGGGTTCTTCAGGTCGGCGTCGGTCTTGGCCTTCAGATCGCGGACCAGGGGTTCGAGCTGGGTGCGATAGGCGGCATCCATGAACGGGATCGCCCGCACGGCCGCGCCGCCGACCCACTGGAAGTTCTGGCGGATCGCGGGTTGCAGGGCGCGGAGGCGGTCGGCGAAGAGTTTGTCGCCCTGGCTGGTGATCAGCAATTCGATCGTGGCGGACACGTTGGCGGCGTCTGCCGAGCGGGGCGACGTAGAGTCGTCGCGTCCGTCGCCGGACCGCACCACGCCGCCCTGCTGCTTCGTCCACAGCGCCTTGGCGGCCGCGAGCGCTTCGTCCGCCATTGCCGGATCGCTTGCGCGCAAGGCGCGGCTGGCACCGGCAAGCGCGCCCGCGACGATCAGGTTGTTCGCGGGCAGATCCGTCGTGAACGCCCACCGATCGTCCTGCGCGCCCGATGCCGCCGGACGCTTGTCGGTCGGCTTCAGCTTCGCATCGTAGATCAACCCGTCGGTCTGCGATCCGGCATCGCCGAGATGCGCATATTGCCGTAACGCCGGATCGACGATGCCGACGATCGCGTGGCCGAACACCTTGTACTGGGCAAGCAGCTGGAGCGTGCCGTGCCGGATCTGTTGGACCGCATCCTCGACGCCGTCCGGCTTGCGGATTTCGACGGCGCGCGCCGCTTCGTCAACACTTGTCTCATCCCAGTCCAGACCGAACATCTCGCGTGCCCAAACCAGATCGCGAACCACCGATGCGTTTTCCGGGGTTTGGATGTCGTAGTCGCCCGCATCCTGGAACCCGCCGACGGCAAGGCCGGGAATGTGCTGGCCCGCCTTGAACGGGGAGTCGAGATTGGCGCCCATCTTGTACCCGTCGAAATGGGTGATGTTCGGCGGGGCCTGACGCGCGTCGTCGAGGTGCGAGGGAGCGGACCAGACGCGATATTGTTCGCGGATGCCGACATGGTCCATCTGCCCGGCGATGAACGTGTCGAGCGAGGTCTGCCAGATGCGACCATAGGCATCGGGCGAAATGCGGAACGGGTTGGTGGTCGCCCCGGCATAGCTGATGGCATAGACGCCAGGTTCGCGCACCGCGGAGAAATCGAACGCGGCGTAGTCATAGCGCGTCCAGTGGCCGCGTGGCTGGGTCTTGGCGTGCAGGACGGACTGCTTGCCGCCATCGGCGGTCAGCCTGACCAGTTCCGCCTCGCCCGGCGCCTTGAAGTTTGGATCAAGCTCAATCAACGCGACCTTCGACCGGCCGGGGGTATAGCCGGCCTGGTTGAACGATATGACAGGCTGCCGCGTCCAGTTCTTCACCACATTGGGCCGGACATGCCAGACGACCGCATTCTGCTTCGCCCCGGCCGGGATGAGCGACCGTACCACGAACCAGCCATTCTGTGCGCGGTTGCGCGCGTCGTAGAGCGCGAGCGGCGCGTTGTCGGAGGTGATCGTGACGCGGGTCAACGCATCCTCCGGGGCCAGCGTCAGCGAGCGGCCGTTCGATGCGAGCGGAAGCGGATCGCCCGATCCGTCCTTCGCCATCGGGCCGGTCGGATGGCGCGGGAACAGACCGGGCGCCGTGTCCATGAGGTAGCTTTTGCCGAAATAGGCGGTTGGCAGGAAATCGAGGTTGAACCCCGCCTTGCCGGCCAGGTTCGCAGGCAGCGGCTGATCAAGGTCGACCGCGATGCGGAAACCCTCGCCTTCGGCCGTCACCTTGACTGTGTAGTTCAGGTTCACGTCCTTGTAAGCGGAACGGACCAGCAGCTGGTTGGCCTCGGGACCGCGGGTGCGGTTGACGAAGGCGGGGACCGGGGCCCATTGCTCGGGGGTCCGGTCCAGCCGGACCGCGCCGTCGGTTGCGATCCGGTCGCCATGCAGGACAATCTGGATGCCGGCGTTCTTTTCGTCGAAGAAGATCGGGCTGAACGGGTTCTGATCGACAATGACGGTCAGTCCCTGTGTCTCCAGCGTTTCGTCCGGTGTGACGACCAGCGGGTCGGCAACGGCCGCGGTCGCGCCGACGACAAGGCTCGCGGACGCAAGCAAGCCATTCAGAAGCCTATTCGACACGAGCATCTCCCCCAGTTTATCCCGCCATTCTCCGGCGTTGTGTAGTATGATAGCGGTCCCAAATCTGTAGCAATGCTTGCTGAATGGCAACCGCGAAACGTTGGTACTAGTTGTTTATCAATTGCGTGTGAGCACGACGCCGCGCCGCGCCGCGCCGCGCTGGTCTGTGCTGCCGGTCCCGCCGAAATGAACTGCAAATCAGCGCAAAGAGCGGTGATCGCGATGGTTTCCGGTCAGACCGCGCGCAAGACGCGCGCCAGCACTATGTTGCAACCTTCGCTGGCACAAAAACCCGTGTCTTGCAGTCGATGAGCGCCAGACCCGATGACCGTTTGCGTCAATGCCGGGCCGTTCGCCCCGTCGATCGAGAGAATGGCCGCTAACGTCCAGTTGCGGCCAAAATCGGACGCTTAGGCGCAATGTGCGGCGGGCTTCGGGCGTGCTGACATGAGCCGACCAGGGTTGATCATCAACGCCATCAGGTTGTTTAGAAAGGACGAACATGAAGTCCTGGTCGTCGCGCATATAGGTGTGAGAGAAATAGCGCACCGATATCGTCGGGTTAATCCCTTTGCCGTTGATGACCCGCAACACGCTTAATCCCGCATCCACTGCGGCCATACCCGAAAACGATCAGATCCCGCGCAACAACCGCATGATCGTCGCGCGGATCCGCCCGTAGTTGCCGGCGCCCAGCGCCCCCAATATCCCGTGGCGCTCGTCGGGAAGATGGGCCAGCGGGTGGCCATCCGGGCGGAACACGTAATGGCTGAACAGGGCATGCCAGGCCGCACGCTCGACAGCTGGCCGCTCCGCGATCGCGATCATCGCAAGCATCATCGCGGTGTAGGGCTGGTCGGGCCCGCTGCTCGTTCCGTCCCACCAGTAGTTAACCAAGACATTCAGGTCTGCAGTCGCCTCCACCTGGTGCCACCAGAGCTTGGGAAGGTAGAGTGCGTCGCCCGGCTCCAGATCGACGATCAGCGCGGTGTCACGGATCGCCTCGAACCGTGGATAGCGCGGGTCGCCGGGCGTGCTTCCCACCGCGAGCGCCACCGGCTGGCCCGCCATCGTATGATCGATGGGCCCGACGTAGAGGCTTCCGATCGCATCCGGCGGATAGAGCGTGAAGCGCCGTGTGCCCGCCGCCACGCACGCGATGTTGTCCGAGGTGTCATAATGACATGCGACGGACGACCGATGCCCCAACCAGATCCGCGGCTGCACCGTCGGCAGGAAGGAAAGCCCGTTCTCAGCCGCGAAGTCCGGTAGATATCCCTCGGTCGGCAGCGATCCGACATACATTGTCGGCGAATCCTGCACGCCGGCGGTCGCGACGATCCGGTTCAGGGCCTCCACGAACTGCATTGTCCGCCGTTCGAAGTTGAACCCGCTCAGGTCCTCGCTGTACGTATAGCGCCCGGCGATCGCCGGCGCGCCGACGAAGACCTCCGCCGAGCGGCCCGCGTCGAGCCGCGCCAGATAGTGCGCCAGCTCCCCGCGCCGCGCCGCGGAAATCACCGGCCAGTCACGCACCGCACCACGCAACACCACGGGACGGCAGGTGCCGACCACCTCCGTTTGGAACCGTTCGGGCGAGGTAAGCGCCTCCGCGGCGACATCGGCCACCCGCCCCGTCATGCGCCGGCGAGCCGGTCGTTCCGCAACCGCGCCATCCGCGCGATCTGCCGCACGGACTGGATCTGCGTGTAGCATGCCGCCAGATCGCCCTCACGGAACATCGCCAACACCGCCGCGTCCGGCAGGTCGGCCAGCGCGTCTGCGCTAACGGTGTAGAGGTCCTCCAGCCGGAACCGTGTGCCATCGTCAAACCGCAAATCGATGTCGATCGGCTCCAGCAGCGACCGCTCTAGCAGCCGAGCGATGAAGTCATCCGTCGCCGGCAGCCCGGCGTGCAATCGTCCCAGCGCACGCTGCACGCGCTGCAACGTTTCGCTCTGCGCCCCCTCGATCTCGAACAACGCGGAGCCACCTCCTTCGACAAACACTGGGTGCGCGCGGTCAATCACTATGCGGTCCTGCTCCACGAAGAACCCCTCGCGTTCCAGGTCCGCTGGACGATAGCCCCGCAGCCGTCCGCGCTCGTCGAGGTTCGCGTCGTCGCCCGCCTGCAACCGCAACAGCGCGCCGGCGTAGAAGCGGCCGGTGTCCGGACGCTTGGCGAACAGGATCGGATAGTCGGCGGCGGCGGACCCGAACTCGCCGACCACGATCTGGACGAAAAGCCGCTCTGCATCGCCTGATGCCCGGATTCCGAGGGACTTATGTAGCTCGAACTCGAGCACTTCCCATGCCGACACGCCGTCATCCTCATTTAGCGGGCGGTGACGCCCTGTGATTGTCGAACCGTAGTGGCTGCGACAGTGGCCGCCAAGCCACGGTCCTGGTAGCGTATTTCATTACACCGACAAAAGTCTTGCATCCCATGATGGCGCTCCATATTCCTCCTACAACAAGTCCCGTGACCAGATCCCGCAACGCTGGCTGGCATGGAAGGCAGAACGCGGCCGGTTCAACGGATCGCATAGGGGAAGGAAGCGCATGCAGAGCGTCGTTGGCAAATTGAGTTTGCATTGGAACCGGACGCGTCGGCTCCCGCTGATCAGCACCTCCTCGGTGCTTGCGATCGCGTTTGCGGCCCCCGCCTTCGCACAGGCGCAGACCCCCGTCCCCGGCCAGGTCATGACCGGCATGCAACCGGCCGTCCCCTCCCCCGCCACGCAGGTCACCGCCGAGCAGGCCGGCCAGCCGCAGGAAGCTGCGACCGCGCCCGTCCCCGCGAACGGCCAGTCGATCGCGACCGCCGCACCCGCGGCCGACGAAGGCCAGGAAATCGTCGTCACCGGCCTGCGCGGCTCGCTCCAGCGCAACCTTGATCTCAAGCGTACCGCGCAGGGCGTCGTTGACGTCATCTCGGCCGAGGATATTGGCAAGTTCCCCGACTCGAACGTCGCGGCCTCGCTCCAGCGCCTCCCCGGCGTGTCGATCCAGCGCGATGGTGCGCGCGGCGACGCGACCGGCATCACGGTCCGCGGCTTCGGCGGCGATTTCAATACCACGCTGTTCGACGGCCGCCGCGTTGCGACCGCGACCGGCGGGCGCCAGATCGATTTCAGCGCGCTGAGCGCGGACTTCATTGGTCAGCTGAGCGTGCTCAAGACGCCGGACGTATCGCTGGCGTCCAGCTCGATCGGTGCGACTGTTGACGTCGCCTTCCCTAAGCCGTTCGATCATAGCGGTTTGCGGCTCGCGACCACCGTTTCGGGCTCGCTCCAGGACCGCGCCGGTCGGGTGGTCCCGACGGCCGGCCTGCTGATCAGCAACACGTTCGCGGACGACACGCTCGGCATCCTCGCCGATGTCGTCTACACCCGACGTGATACCGATACCAATCGGGTGTTCGTGTCCGGCTGGCCGGGCGGCAACTATGCACCGTGCCAGCTCACCGCGGCCTGCACCCCCGATCAGCTCTCGACCGCGAACAAGACGATCCCCGGCTGGTTTCCGCAGCAATATGGCGCGGAACAGCAGCAGGTGAAGGATGAGCGCATCGACGGCCGCATTGCGCTGCAGTGGCATCCGTCCGAGAACGTGATGGTGACGCTCGACGACAATTACTCGCGTCAGAAGATCACGACTGACCTGTACGGCTTTGGCGTCTGGTTCAACCAGAGCGACCTGCGCAATCTGACGCTCGACGGCAACAGCACCCCGACCAGCTTCACGCAGGTCGGCACGCCGACCGATTTTCAGTCCTCGCTGAACAAGCGGATTCTGGAAACTAACCAGACCGGCCTGAACGTGAAGTTCGACGCGACCGATAACCTCTCGTTCGACGTGGACGGGTCCTATGCCAAAAGCTGGCTGAACCCCGGCAATGTGGTCGGCGCGCTCAGCTCCGATGTCGGCTATTCCGGCCTGCTGTCCAACACGACCGGCCTGTCCATCAACGGGAACAGCGACAAGGCATTCCCGGTACTGACCAACTTCGGTCCGGCCGGGGACGAGGCTGGGTTTACCGATCCGACGAAGATCGGCTCGCACGTCGCCGTTCGCCAGACGCAGAACAATACTGACGAGCTCAAGCAGTTCCGTGCATCCGGTACTTGGAAGCAGGATGGCCTGACGCTCAAGTTCGGTGGTCAATATTATGACGACACATTCAAACTGTCGAACAAGAGCACTTTCACCAACAATTTCTGGCAGGCTTATGCTGGATATGGTGGCCCGTCGGGCGGCACGACCGGCATTTCGCCGCTGCCCGCCAATCTGCTGCAGGGCAGGCTGAGCCTCAACAACTTCATTCCAGGGTTCAACGGCACGTTGCCGCCGCAGGTGCTGAAGGTCGATCCGGTCGCCTATCAGGCGTTTCTGTCCGGTCTCGGCAATCCGCAGGCGACGAACATCCCCGGCTTCAACTATGCGGCCGTTCCCGGGTTTACTGGCTCCTTCGACGAAGCGGTTGATCCGGGCAGTGTGCTGCGCGTGAACGAGAAGACTTGGTCGCTGTTCATGCGTGCCAACTTCGATGTCGATCTGGCGGGCATGCCGTTCCACTTCAACGCCGGCATTCGGAACGAGACCACCAATCTCGTCGCCATGGGTCAGGGCCGCGTGCCGATTTCAATCGTCACCAGCGCCGCCGATCCGACGTTGCTGACCCTCTCGTTCGGCGACACGCAGGCCGTTACGCAGAAGAGCAACTACTCCTATCTGCTTCCCACGGTCGACATGCGGCTTGAGGTCACCGACAAGCTGCAGGCCCGGTTCAGCGCGTCGCGCACGCTCACCCGCCCGAACCTCGGCCTGCTCAACCCCGTCACCAGCGCCGGTGTCGGTCAGCGCGTCAACGCGCTGTCCGCGACTGGCGGCAACCCGAACCTGCAGCCCTATCTGGCCGACAATTTCGACCTTGCGGGCGAATGGTACTACAAGCGCAACTCCTATCTCTCGGTCGATTTTTTCCTGAAGAACGTCAGCAACTTCATCGTCGGCGGCGTGACGCGTCAGACGATCAACGGCGTGATCGATCCGACAACGGGCCAGCCCGCGCAGTTCGCCGTGTCGCAGCAGATCAACGGCCCGGCCGCAACGGTCCGCGGTGTCGAGGTCGCGCTGCAGCACGTGTTCGGCGACACGGGCTTCGGGTTCCAGGCAAACGCCACGTTCGTCGATACCAACAAGCCGTATGACAGCTCGAACATCACTCAGACCGGCTTTGCCGTGACAGGTCTTGCGAACTCGGCGAACTTCGTTGGCTTCTACGACAAAAAGGGGTTCCAGTTCCGGACCGCACTCAACTGGCGTGACGAATATCTCGCCGGTTTCGGGCAGAACCAGAACACCGGGTCGTTCGGGTCGGAGCCGACATTCGTCAACTCCAGCTTTCAGGTCGATTTGAGCTCGAGCTGGGACGTTACCCCCAAGTTCAGCGTGTTCGGGGAAATCCTGAACATCAACAACAACCAGCAGAGCACGCACGGCCGGTTCAAGAACCAACTGCTCGACGTGTTCGATTACGGCCGCCGCTTTACGCTCGGCGCGCGTTTCCGCTACTGATCGACTGCCAACGGGGTTGCCGGACGTTTCGGCGACCCCCGATATCGGGTCCCAGTCTGTGAACGATGAACTGACGTGAGAGAGATCAAGCACATCGTCATCGTCGGCGGCGGCACCGCCGGCTGGCTGACCGCGGGCGTCATCGCCGCAAAGCATCAAGCACGTCGCGCGCACGGCTTTACGGTGACGCTGGTCGAATCACCCAACATCCCGATCATCGGCGTCGGCGAAGGCACGTGGCCCACGTTGCGCAACACGCTGCGCCGCATGGGCATCTCCGAAACCGAACTGTTCCGGCAATGCGACGCCTCGTTCAAGCAGGGCGCGCGCTTTAACCGCTGGACCACCGGCGCGCCGGACGACGGCTATTACCACCCGCTCATGCTGCCGCAGAATTTCGGGCAGGTGAACCTCGCGCCGCACTGGCTTGAAACCCCGGACGCCACCAGCTTCTGCGACGCGGTCACGCCGCAGGGCCGGGTCTGCGATGCGGGCCTGGGGCCGAAGACGATCGCCACGCCGGAATATGAGGCGGTCGCGAACTACGCCTATCATCTCGATGCCGGCAAATTCTCAGGCTTCCTGCAACGCCATTGCTGCGACGTGCTCGGCGTCCGCCACGTCCTGGCCGACGTGACCGAGGCGGTCGTCACCGAAACCGGCGACATCGCCATGGTCCGTACCGAACAAGCCGGCGACATCCCGGGCGACTTGTTCGTCGACTGCACCGGCTTTGCCGCGCTGCTCATCGGCCGCACGCTCGGCGTCCCGTTCAAAAGCTGCGCCGACACGCTGTTCTGCGACACAGCGCTCGCCATCCAGGTCCCCTACCCGGACGACGAAACCCCGATCGCCAGCCACACTATCTCCACCGCGCAATCGGCGGGCTGGACGTGGGACATCGGCCTGCCCACCCGCCGCGGCGTCGGCCATGTGTTCTCCAGCAGCCACATCAGCGTGGACGAGGCGGAACGCGAACTGCGCGCCTATATCGGCGACGCCGCCGCCGACCTGCCGGTCCGCAAGCTGTCGATCAAGGCCGGTCACCGTGAGATTTTCTGGAAGAACAACACGGTCGCCGTCGGGCTGGCCGCGGGGTTCCTCGAGCCACTCGAGGCCTCCGCGATCGTGCTGATCGAACTGTCCGCCAAGTTGATCGCCGACCAGCTGCCCGCCTGCCGCGAGGTGATGGACGTCGTCGCCCGCCGCTTTAACGAGACGACGCTCTACCGCTGGGGTCGGATCATCGATTTCCTCAAGCTGCACTATGCGCTCACCCAGCGGACCGACAACGATTTTTGGCGGGACAACGTCCGCCCGGAGTCGATTCCGGACCGGTTGCAGGGCCTGATGGACCTGTGGCGCTACCATGCGCCCTGGATGCTAGACGAATTCGACCGAGCGGAAGAGGTCTTTCCAGCTGCCAGTTACCAGTATGTGCTCTACGGCATGGGTCATCGCACGCATGTCCCGCCGGGCGTGGCGGAGGCGGACGTCCGTGCCGCGGATCGCGCGATCCGTGAGAACCAAACGCAGACCGAACGTCTAATGGCCGGCCTTCCGCTTCACCGTGGTCTAATCCGCAAAATCGTCGAATACGGGTTGCCGACGATCTGACGTCCTGGGCAACCAGACGGCGGGCGTAATCCGGTGCGCAGAGCGCTTGCTCCGCGAAGCGATACTGTTTCTGCCATCAAGACGGCGGCGGCTGGCAGTACCTAGCGGGACCTCGGTTCGCCACGTCCGCAACCCGGCGCGTATCCGATCGTCGCATTGCGGACCTCTGCAGAAACTCTCACCTGCGAAGTAAGCAAAGATCGATTCTGATGTCAGCTCGTCCATGTTGCTCTCAACGGTTGAACCGTGAGCACCGGTAGCGTCCACCAGACAGGCCGTAAAAGACGGCTGAAGTTATTTTCACCGGTTTGACCATTCTATAACGCATATTTACGCGTTAAGCATGTGATCTTTACTAAAACGCAGTCTATTCCAGTCTTTTGCTAGGCGGAAGGATAGTACTCAACACATTATTAATACTCTTCAGCTTCGCGACACGCAGCGGCAGTTCATTGGTCACCCTGCCGGCGCGCAACGATAATGCGGTCGCCGCCCGTCCGTAATGCGCCCACCGCGGAAGGCTGCGCCCGTTCGGATCACCCGTTCGCATGAAATTGAGCCAGTAACTGTGTACCGTCTCG
This sequence comes from Sphingomonas sp. Leaf30, assembly GCF_001422525.1. Taxonomy (NCBI): domain Bacteria; kingdom Pseudomonadati; phylum Pseudomonadota; class Alphaproteobacteria; order Sphingomonadales; family Sphingomonadaceae; genus Sphingomonas; species Sphingomonas sp. Leaf30. The sequence continues at coordinate 45,336 of NZ_LMKZ01000016.1, forward strand.
ACAAGTGCGTTATCGGTGGGCGACCAGTGTCGTTGCGGGTCGTTCTTCCCCCAGACATATCCCAGTTCATCGGAGTGCACCGCTCCCTTGGCGCGCGATCCGTCAGGTCCCGGCGGAGATCCATCGAACTGGTACAGGAACGCCGCAGCCGGTTTCTTTGCCGTGCGCGCTTCCGCAATACTCCAACTCCGCAAGCCAAACCCAGCATCACTGATCAAATTCTGTGCGGCACCGGTCGCGGTCGCATCGGTCGTAGCCGGATAAAGCCGCAGCATATCGGGCGCGATCACGCCGTAGCTCTGGCGAACCGTGGCAGCATAGGCATCCAGCGTCACATGATCGATAAAGCGCGCTGCTTCGTTGCTGTTCCAGCCTAGGAGGATGGGAACGCCTGCGTCGCGTCCGCTGCGATACGCGGGAGCAATATTGATCGGTCCGGTGGCGGCACGGGGCACGCTGGATGTGATTAACGCCTTGGCCTGTAGTGCGCGAAGCTGGTCTGCCGTCGTTGCTGCCAACCGCCGCGCGAACGACGCACCGGCGATTTCGGCTTCATCAAGGCCTATCTGGGCGCTTGTTCCAGGCAGCCCAAGCGCCGCACCGCTCTCAAAGACCGCCTTCTGGAACAGGCCCCGCGCGCTCGGGGACACAGTCACCAGCATCGCCGATCCGCCACCTGCGGACTGGCCGGCAACCGTGACGTTCGCAGGATCGCCGCCGAAGCGCACTATGTTGCCGCGGACCCATCGCAGCGCCGCGATTTGATCCAACAGGCCATAATTTCCCGAAGACCCAATAGGAGACTCCTTGCTCAAGACAGGATGGGCAAGGTAACCGAGCACTCCGAGGCGGTAGTTGACCGTGACGATCACGACACCCCGGCGCGCCAACTTCCTACCGTCATACGTGCCTGCACGTCGCGCAAGCCGTCGCCCGCAACTCGGCCCTCGTCCCGCCCAGCCGTTCGGCATCCTCACTGCACAAGATCCGGCGGCAATGCGGGACGGGTGACGGGCGCTGAGAACCGTGCTTTACTCCGTGCAGAAACCGAACGGGGAGGTGGCGTGCGATACGTTGGAAACAAGTTGGCAATCGCGCTGTGCGTGGCAGGCATGGGGGCCGCGGCGTTCGGCCAGACCGGCTCGGTCGCGGCGCGCACAGTGCCCGGGTCCAACCCGATCATCCGCGACAAGTTCACCGCCGACCCCGCGGCGCTGGTCGTTGGCGACCGGCTGTATCTGTATGTCGGACATGACCAGGCGCAGCGCGACGAGATGTTCAACATGCGCGAATGGTTGGTCTATTCAACCACGGACATGATGCACTGGCAAGACCATGGGCCGATCATGAACGTTAGCGATTTCCGCTGGGCCAAGGCGGACGCCTGGGCGTCGCAGACGATCGCGAAGAACGGCAAATACTGGTTCTATGCCGCGGTCGAGCATGACGCGACGCATCCGGGCAAGGCGATCGCGGTGGCGGTGGCGGATACGCCGACCGGCCCGTTCGTCGATGCCAAGTGATCGGCGCTGGTGACCAACCAGATGACGCCGAAGGGCACGCACAGCTGGGAGGATATCGACCCCACCGTCTACACCGACGAGGCCGGCACGACCTGGATCGCGTGGGGCAACCGGCAGGCCTATATCGCCAAGCTGAAACCCAACATGATCGAGATGGACGGGCCGATCACCGAGATCACCCCGCCGCATTTCGAGGAGGGGCCGTGGCTCCACAAGCGGGGGGCGCTCTGGTACCTGACCTATGCCTCGCTCGACCGGTCGAAGCACCGCGACGAACGCGTATCCTATGCTACCGCGACGAATCCGCTCGGGCCGTGGACGTATCGCGGCGAGCTGACCGAATCGGGCAAGTACAGCTTTACCATCCACCCCGGCATCGCCGAGTTCAGAGGCCAGTCCTATCTGTTCCTGCACAATGCAAATCTGGCGATCGGCGACATGAGCGGGGCGATCGGCCGACGCGCGGTGACCGTGGAGCGGCTGTACTATAATCCGGACGGGACGATGCGGCCGGTGGTGCAGACCGATGCGGGCGTAACCGCGCCGGCGACGCGTTGAACGAAATTCCGACAACGATAAGACAGGGAGAGAGACGATGACGACGATGGGTAAGGGCGCGGCGGCACGGCGGTGGTTGCGGCCGGCGATGATGGCGTTTGCCGTGGCGTGTATCGCGGCCGGACCGGCGGTTGCGCAGAGCGACAAGATGGCGCCGATCGCAATCCCGGCGCAGCCCGATGCGATCACGCTCAACACCGCCCCGCTGCCTGATGCCAAGGCGCAGGAGTCGTGGCACAGCCAGTATGGCAGCGTGTTCGCGCGCAACGTGACGACCGCGACGCTGACGCCGTTCCTGCCCGATCCGGCAAAGGCGACGGGTGCCGCGGTGATCGTGGCGCCGGGCGGCGGATTCCGGACGCTGTCGATGCAGAACGAAGGCTGGGACGTGGCGCGGGCGCTGGCGGCGCAGGGCGTTGCGGCGTTCGTGCTGAAATACCGGCTTAACCAGACGCCGTCCGACATGGCGGAATTCGCGAAACCAGCGGGCCCGGCGGCCACGCCCAGTCCGCGGGCGACGCCGGAGGAACGGATGGCCGGGATCGCACCGATGATTGCCGATTCGCGCGCGGCATTCGCACTGGTGCGTTCGCGCGCCGCGGAGTGGAAGATCGACCCGGACCGGGTCGGCATGGTCGGTTTCTCGGCGGGCGCGATGCTGACGCTGGCGACCGAGCTTGCGGGCCAGGATGCGAAGCCGGCGTTCCTGGGGCTGATCTACGGACCGCTGGCCGCGGTGAAGGTGCCGGCCGGTGCGCCGCCGTTATTCGTGGCGCTGGCGGCGGACGATCCGCTGTTCGCCAATGCAGGATATGGGCTGATCGAAAGCTGGACCGCGGCGAAGCGGCCGGTGGAGTTCCACCTGTACGAACAGGGCGGCCACGGGTTCGGCATGTACCAGAAGGCGACGACCAGCACGGGCTGGTTCGGTGACTTTTCGCGCTGGCTGGCGATGCACGGCTATCTGAAGCCGAAAGCAGCGTAGTCACGTAAGCATGTTGGGGCGGACGCTACTGCATCCGCCCCTGTTCGGTCAGGCCTTTTTGCGGGCCCGCTTCGGTGCGGCGGCGGCTACCGTGTCCTCTTCCCCGTCGGGCCGATCTATACACATCCAGCGTGCCAATTTCCGATTTTCCCGTCTATGAGGTTGCGCGCCACCCTTTCCTTGCTGCCGATTCAGGCTTTCATCGGCCCGGCGCCCTGCCCGAACGCTCACCATGCCCTCTGCGCAAAGCTCTTTGGGTAGCCACGGCTTGCCGTAGTCCACTCGCCTCGGCCCGGCCGGCTGACGGGGGGGCGTAAAAACGATCGTCCCATCTCGTTGTAGAACGGTTTCAGATGTTCGCGGATGCTCGACCAATCCACGAACCGGTCGATCGCCCATTGCCCAGAGCACGGGCCGCTGATGATGTTCTGGGCGTCCTCTCACGCTGAAGCTCGGGTCGTCAGCCGAAAGCTGCGCCCTCTTCAACAGCCCGCGGTGCCAATAGCATCGCGCGACGAACCTGGTCCGGGCTGGCGAGCGAACGCGACGGCTTACCGATCAGATAGCCCTGGATCGCAGCGCAGCCTTCCCGGGCTACGATCGATAGCTGTGCTGGCTGCTCGATGCCTTCTGCCAGCACCGGCATGTCGAGGCTGATACCTAACGCCGTAACGGAGCGCAGGATGGCGACAGCCTGTTCGCTATGTTCGATCTCGGCTACAAACGAAGCGTCCAGCTTGATACGGTCAAAGGGAAAAGCCCGCAAAACGTCCAGCGACGAATATCCCACGCCGAAGTCGTCGAGCGCAATGGCGATCCCCATCGCCTTCAGTTGGCGCAGCTGGTTCAGGGCAAAGCGGCGATCGTGAATGATGGCGCTTTCGGTAAGCTCGAGCGAGAGCCGCTCGGCAGGTAGCCCACTGTCGAGCAAGGCCAATCGAACCGTCTCCACCAATTGTGGGTCGGAGAGATGGAGCGGCGACAGGTTCACCGCCACAACATGGCGATTGGTCCAGAGGGCCGCCTCGAAACACGCCTGCCGCAATACCCAGATGCTAAGTGGCACAATCAGACCGCTGTCTTCGGCGATCGGAATAAACGTTACAGGGGAAATCGCGCCCCGCACTGGATGCTGCCAGCGGATGAGTGCTTCGTAACCGGTGACCTCCCCGGTCTTTACCGATGCCTGAACCTGGTAATGCAGTTCGAAGCTGCCGGCAGCAACGGCATCGCGCAGGTCATTGGCCAGCTCGCGACGTTCGCGTACGGCATCATCCATGTCCGCCTGATAAAAACACGGCGCGTCAGAATGCAGCGACTTTGCCCGGTACATGGCGAGGTCGGCCTTCGCGAGCAGGGTGTCGGCATCGCGACCGTCGTGAATGGCCAGTGCCACGCCTATGTTGGCGCTTACCGAGGCGGTGAACCGATCGAACTCGAACGGCGCCACGAACGTCTCGTGCAAGCGATCCAGGAAGTCGGACAGGTCATCGGCCGACGTATATGAAATCAGCCCCGCAAACTCGTCGCCGCCCAAGCGGCAGATGTATTCTCCCGTCCTCAGCATGGCCGAGAAACGGGCAGACAGTGCGATCAGCAATTGATCGCCGGCCTGGTGGCCGTAAGTATCGTTAACGGCCTTGAAGCGCGACAAGTCGAGCATGACGACGGCCATACACGGCAGGCCCGTGCGCATCGCAAGCCTGCGGCCAAGTTCGTCGTTGAAGCTCATCCGGTTCGGCAGGTCGGTAAGCCCGTCGTGCAACGCCATACGCCTTAGCCGCCGGTAGGATTCACCCTGGGTATGGCCATCGATCAGGGCGCTGAGGGCTGCGCATCCGACCACGAGCATAGCAGCAACCGCTGTCGTGACGCCGAGCGCGGACAAGGTGCCGTCTGACAGACCTGAGCCCAGTTGCAGCACCGTGATATGCATCGATGCCATGCCGGTAAAATGGAGAGCGGCCACGGCGAGACTGAGCAAGCCTGCCGCCTGTGCCCTTCGCCAGCGGTCAGCATTGTTGTTCGTCTGGAATGCAGCTGCCGCAAGCACCGAGGACAGGACGACCGAGGCGGTGACATAGCGCCAATCCCATGTGACAAGACCATCGATCCGGTATGCGGACATGCCGAGATAATGCATCGTCGAAATGGCCACGCCGATGATCCCGCCGCCAGCGGCACCCGCCCATCGCCGTTTGGTCGCAGCCAGGGCAAGTCCGGGCGCTGCAACGACAATGGCGAGCACCAGCGACGCCAGGGTAAGGATCGGATCGAGGACGACAGGCGCCTGCGTCCGGAACGCCATCATTGCCACGAAATGTGTAGACCATACCATTGTTCCCGTGCTGACCGCGGTCAGCATGACCCAGCCTACCCGGCTGGTGCCGCTCGCCGACAGGATCCGCCCGAACAGCTGGACGGTTGCGACCGAACCTATCAGGCACACCAGTAGCGCTGTGAATACGAGGCGCAGGTCGTGTTGCTGCGTGATACATAAGGCCACCTGCATCATGCCGCAGTCCTTGCACGCCAGAGATCACGCCGACCTTCGAGAACCATCGATGCCTGGCGTGCCAGGCCAAGCAGATATGCGCGTTGATCGGCAGAAGCAGGTGACCGCGTGACGGTGTCGACAACGCAAAGGGCACCGACATCGATACCGTTCAACAGTCGCAGGGGTGCGCCGATATAGTAGCGAACGAACGGATCGCCGGTGACCACAGCGAGATAAGCGAAGCGTGGATCGCTTTGCGGATCGCAGCATTCGAGTGCGCCTTCATGGTCGATCGCGTGTCCGCAAAAGCCGCTGTCACGGGGAATACAAGATAGTGTCAGACCATGCGTGGCCTTGAACCACTGATCCTCGTTGTGGATCAACGAAAGAAGCGCAATCGGAGCCTTGAAGGCAGAGGCGGCTTCGTTGACGAAGCGGTCGAAGCTCGGCTCTGCAGGGGTATCGAGGACGCCAAGCCCCTTCACCGCAAGTGAGCGTAAGTGCTCATGGAGGAGATTTTTGAGCATCGAAGGGCACCATCAAATAGCTAACCGGTGACATATCTTCTGAACTTGTTGATGAACCGTAACCGCGCCTGGGAGGTGCCAACCCCGACCGGCTGCGCGCCTGCGTTTCAGCACCGCGCGTCGCGGGCGTTATCGCCGACCATATCCTTTGATGACAACTTCTGACGCCCGCTCGACCAACCAGATGGGCGAGCATCACAGGCGAGCACTGGGAACACACTACAAGCTAAGCAGTTTCTACATGTGCTTGAAGCGTCCTGCCCTTTCGGGGGGAACGGCGGTGAAAGCTCGCAATGCCCTGTCGGTCCTTAGACCGGCAGGGCATTTTTGTAACTATGTGCGGAACCGACACCGCGCTGCTCTGTTTTTGTCATAACCGGTCGGATACTTGTCCCCCCTTGGTTTCGCTGGTTTTAAGACGCCTCGCTGCCCCCCCCCGCAGCGGGGCATTTTATTGTCTGGGTCCACTTGGACAATGAGGCAATTGGGGATCTGTATCTGCAACGATGGCGTAGCCGTGTCAAAACCAGTGCCGAGACACCGATTCGATGGTGCCGTTTTCGTAAGTTACGGGTTAGTCCGGCATGTCCCTATCAACAGTCCCCTATGCGCTTGCCGTCGACGATGACCCGTTCATCCTCATGGATGTCACAGGCATTCTCGAAGATGCAGGTTTCCGTACATATGAAGCAGATCACGGCGATGCTGCGATCGCGATGCTGCCTGAGTTTGCGCACACAATCACCCTGCTCTTCTCAGACGTCGATATGCCGGGCGATACTAACGGCTTCGCAATCGCCCACCACGTTGCGGAGAACTACCCCTGGATTGAGATCGTCATCGGCAGCGGCCACCTCCGCCCGAAGGCAGGTGACTTGCCTGACAAGGCGACATTCGTATCCAAGCCGTTCAATGCGCAGATGATCCATGGCCATCTCCGCAAGACCCTTCCCGATGGCAAGCTGCCGGAGCCCCTGAAAAAAGCGGTCTAGACTGGCGTTTACGCTGGATGCGAGTTGGCATCTATCAGCGGTTCGCCCCGAACGCTTTCTCGCAGTCCACCGCCTAGCGCATGCCGCTGTCGCAAAAGTCGCGACATTCGAAACGTCCGAGACTTAGCACTTACGCGACAAGCCTATGTCCGCTCCCGCCGACGCCCGGACGATCAGGGTGACGACCTTAGATCCCGATACCGGCCATTCATAGGGCGCGACCTTCTTCGCGGGGCCGCAGTAGGGCGCAACAGCTATTGACCCCATAATATACGATACATAGACGATGCATATATCGGGGCATGAGGATTGGATAATGGGTTTGGTGAAGATCGATGACGAGCTGCACGAGGAAGCCCGCCGCGCCAGCGCCGTCATGTGCCGATCGATCAACGCTCAGGCTGAGTTCTGGATGAAGATCGGTATGCTCGCCGAGGCCAATCCCACCATGGCCTTCAACGACATCATGAAGGCGCAGCTCGCGGAGGCGAACGTCCGCCTGGTCCGGCCGCTTGCGGCTTGATCAAGCACTGCCATCGACCCAGCCACCAGCTAGGACTGACATGCCTTTTCACGACGACATCGCAGACTTTTTCGGCCGCTACGTCGATGCCTTCGCACGTGAAGACGCAGGCACGTTAAGCGAGCTATGGGACGAGGTTGGACTGTTTCCCACCCCCACCGGCAACTTCGCCATGCCGCGATCCGCGTTCCGTGACCATTGTGCCACGCTGTTCGATTTCTATCGAGCTCAGGGCATCGTGCGGCCGGAGGGCGCCCTGCTATCCGCCGACGAACTGTTCCCGGGCGTTGCTCAAGCGCGCATGGCCTATCGCATGATGGGTGCTGATGACGCTCCGGTGGCCGAGTGGGAGCATGTCTATGTCCTACGGCATACCAACACCTGGCGCGTATCGCTTACCATAGCCGATGGCGAGATGGCAGCTTGGACGGCAAAAGGCGTTAAGCTCTGATCGAATGCTGCCGCTCGACCATTCCCGAAATACCGTCGTTGCAAAACCGCAAGGCCGCAATGTCGGCTATCGCCACCCTCGTTCCCAAAAGCAGCCAGTCGGCAATCCCCAAGGTGCAACATTTTATTGTCGCTAAAGCGCCGACATTCGCAACGTCATAAATTTAGCCCTTTTGCGATGCGATACAAGCCGTCATCGGTCTCGAATGTGCAAACGCTCTGTCGCGAAATTTAGCGAAGCCGGAAGGGATACGGGGAGGGCTAACCTCCCCGCCTTGCTTATGCTTCTTCAGTGACCTTAGTTGCGCGAGGTTTACGAGGGGCTTTAGGGGTATTATCAGTAGCCTTCTCGACCGTCTGACCAGGCTTATTACGCCCCAGGCCGATCGACTTCGCCATCGTTCGACGCGCTTCTGAATACGTTGGCGCGACCATTGGATAGTCAGCCTTCAGATTATAGCGTGCACGGTATTCCTGGGCCGTAAGGCCGTTGCTCGACAGATGGCGGCGTAATGTCTTGTATGGCTTGCCGTCAATCATTGAAATGATGTGATCGGGCGACGCCAGTGACTTACGCACCGTGACAGCAGGCTCATAAGTTTGGGCAGCTTCTTCCGGCTCTGCTGGGATAGACGCGCCTGACAGTTGAGCGACAGCGGCATGCATTGACCGCAAAAATGCCGGCACATCGTCCGCATTCGTGCGCGTGTTTGGATTGGCTAACCACGCAGCAGTCAGTTCTGCGGCCAACTCAACCGCGTTGATCTCATCGCTCATTGTAATCTCTATATCTTGTGCAAAGTATGCAATTAGGATCAACCGATCCCAACTTCAAGATAAATAGATATTTAACCAGCAAGATAGTCGCCTGACGATATTTCAGGAAAATGGTGTTTGGTTGTCCATCTTGGGACGTACTGCGTAAGACGAAGTATGTTTTGCCCATCGTTTGGTGCCGTGATTACGGCAGGTGACCCAGGATGAGTGACCATGCAGAACCTCTTCTTGATAGCGTCGTGTTCTGCCGACAGTCGGTCTGATGCGATCGGGTCCAGGCCTTGGCCGGTGTGGTCCAGCCGATCCGGGCCAGCGCATTGATAAGCGTCGAGCGCGGTATCTTGAGGTCCGGCAGACAGACGCCTTGCTGGCCCCACCGTCCAGTGCCGGCTGCAATTCGTTCGGGAATTTCAGTATTAATCATAGGTGGGCGGCCACCCTGACGTTCACGACGCTTCGCCGCGGCGAGCCCGACCATTACGCGCTCGCGCATCAGTGCTCGGTCATACTGTGCCCGTGCGCCGAAGAGAGAGAGTAGCAATTCGCCGTGTGACGTGGTCGTATTCATCTTCTCAGTCAGCGATCGGAACGTGATACCGCGCGCCTTCAGGTCTGTAACGATCGACAGTAGGTGCGGCAGTGGCCGTCCAAGCCGATTCAGCGTCCACACTATCAGCGTGTCGCCAGCGTTCAGATAATCGAGGCAGGCTTTCAGTCCCGGCCGATCGTCGCGTGCGTCGGATGCCTTGTCGGTATGGAAATGACGATGATCGACGCCGGCTGCGACTAGCGCGTCACGCTGGAGATCGACCGTTTGGCGGTCATCGGCCGACGAGACCCGCATATATCCAACGAGCGTGTACGACAAACCCTCTAAAGTACGTTCTCGAACACCCTGTCAAAGCGACAGGGTTTGTCGAACCACATTTCCGGAGGCTGCATTGATCCAGCTGCGGCCAAGACTGAGGGTGTTGCAAATCATGTGTTTTCCGACAGGGGCGTGGTGGGCAGTCGGCGCATAAACGTAGCCAGGCCGGTTCTGCCCGATCATGTTGAAGAAGTGGGGGGGGCGGCATCGAGCAAGCGCGTAGTTTAAAATACACTCGGGTTTGCGCGGCGCTTCAGGCGGGTGCCATATGCGTCGGCATCGGGATCAACTTGGGCATCTTGCGGGGGTTCTGGGTGTAGCGGCTAGGAAGAGCTCGTCTCTGGTGCCGCTGGTACCTCGCAGCGCAATCGATCCAGTTTCAGGATGCGCTTGAGATGCACAAACAGCATCTCCACCTTCTTCCGCTGGCTACGGGAGGCTGCGGGCCAGGTCACGCGCGCCCTCGTGGATGGAGCCAGCGACCTTGCGGGCCGGCATGTTGGCCGTGCCGCGTTGCCCCAGGCTGCAGCTGGTGCAGTCCTGCTGGCGGGCGCGATAACGGATGAAGCCATCCTTACCAACATCGCCGTGGGCTTGCATAAAATGCGGTTGCGGGGACGCAGGCGGTTGAGCGGCGATCTTGTTGATGGCGAGTTCACTTTCACCTGATCAGCCTACACACGTGAGTTCGGTGATAATTTACCCTGCCTTTACCAAAGAAGGCTTTGAGAGATTCGAGGCATCATCAACAGGGTAAAATACTGAAAGCCAAGCCTCGCGATTAACACGCTTTAAACCCTATCGCGTTGTAATTTATAAAAGAGTTTAATGCATAAGTGCCCCTGTCGAAAGACAGACGCTTTCTCAACTAGGGAGGTTCACATGCGCTACTGGCCTATCGGTAAGCCCATCCGGGGTTGATATAGTTGAAATTATGTTGGAATGTCATCGTTCTTGCTAACGTGTTTTGCAGGGCATCATGCAATGCGTTACTAGAGGAATGGTAAGCCTCATAAAAGCTGAACTTAAAAATACCCGGCTTTCTAAGCCGGGTATTTTTTCGCGCTTAAGACCTTGTCGTATTGTTCACGGTCGTCAGAACGGGTTGTCGCCTCGAAGATGATCGGCGACACCCTTTCGAAGCCCAACACTTGCTTCTCCTTTGACGTCACGAGCGCTCCTGCAAAGCCGGCTCGCAAGAGCAAGGGGCAAAGCGGTCCGGCGCAGGTTCAATCCGCACAGTCCCTAAAAAAGATGAAGCGGCGGACGCATAGGTAGGCGAGAGCCTGAAACCGCTAATGTTGCGGTATGTTCAGCTAATTACGACGCCGCACCATTCAGGAGTGGCGAGCGGACGTCAGGAAGCGGCCCTTCCGCAGTCGCCCGATTGCGGCCATTCCGCTTACGCCAAAACACGGACGTGCAGGCGGCAGAAGTGATAGTAGCTCACATAGCTATAGGCAAGAAAAGCCGACCAATGCTGATCAAAGGCCGACTCACTCACATCTGATGCAGATTATGACGGTTCTCATCTATCGATCCTGAATAGAAGGTCGACGGTAGGGCTGAAGCAGAGCAGCACGGTAAGAACCACCACGAACGTCAGAAAGAAGTTGGTCGTAAATGTGCCAGCCGAAGGGTAGACCAGCCATATTGGTGCGGCGAATGATGAAGCGATTAATAGCGCCCACCCGAGACTGGCCAAAATATGCGTTTCAGCACAACCGATTGAGGAGTCGCACGTACTCAACAGGTTCCCCATCAGTACAATACTGCCAATGCCAGACGCAAGAACCCCGACCGTAAGACAGCCAAACGGCCAAGCTTTTCGTAGGTGGGGAAAAAGCGGCTCTTCGCTCGTGCTGCAACCTTAGGTGTAGCGGCTTGCAATGATGATCGCCCGGAACTCAGGTATATGGTCCGGACACGAAAAACTGCGCACTGTCGATGTCCATTGGGCCAAAATCTCTCCCAGCACTCGAGCGGATGGGCAACGACCAAGCCGTTAGAGTTTCAGGTATTGCACCAATCCCACTGCCTCAAAAAGCGTTCGATTCATCGCACTGACGTCAAAGCCTGACTGTTCGTTCATGTTAATGAAATATTAAACTTACAACGCTGGCGGCGCCGAAGGGCGGCATTTTAATTAGCAAACAAGGGGACCGAAAATGCGTTATTGGATCTTCGACAAGCCAAACAAGTAATTGGCTCGCCCGGCTTGCAAAAGCCGGGCGTTTTATATGTTAAACCGCAGCAGGTCTGAATACGTTACTGATGCGAATTTGCGTGGCTGGCAGTGCTTCCGTCTTCAGGCATCGTAGCCCTCCCTAGTCAGGTCGGGCGGTTTGATTATTAAGTATCCTGCTACAGTTGTTGCCTGCGGGTAGGTTTTGGACGCCCCGCACTGGCCCTCCAGACGCTTTAACGTCGTAAGCAATGGTCAGGATCGAGACACTTCCGCCCTACAAATCAACTAGTGCCCTTTACGAGAGGTGAGGCGCCCGTGCTCGCCGCGACAGGCGCTGTAAAATCGAACGCTGCACAGAAAGTTGATTGGGGGCCTGTAGTTAAGCTGATCCCGATGCCGACACAGATGGCACCCGCCTGAGGCGTCACGCGCGCCCGGCTGTTTTAAAACACGGGCTTGCCCGCTGCCGACCCTGCCTTTTTAACAGAATCGGGCGGGCGTAGCCCGAGCGGAACAGACCCTCAAATGCTTTGACTTCACCTGCAGGTCGGCTTGCAAAGGGCTGACCGCCGGCCAATCTGCCCCGGTTACCCTGATGCCCTTCTAACGTCGTTGTTTTTTCACGCGAAAAGCTTAACGTTATTCTTAACGTATATATCAACCGGGGGGGGATATGAATAAGTTTCGTAAGAAGCAACTGCATGCAAATAAGAGATCGTGGCGCGCATGGTGCGCCTTCCTGTTAGCGTCTTTAGCTGCCGCGGCCGGATTTTTCGCAATGACCCCCGGTCCTACGCGGCAAGCGATCGCGGCCGTCCTCGCGGACCCCCTGGAGTTGCTTGCGCTACGTTCTCCTGGCCAAAGAAGCTCCGGCACTTTAGTCCAAACGAAGGCCGCGAGGGGCGTTCCTCGCATCCCGGCTAATCGGATACCGACAGAACGTGTGCTTTCCAACGTCCGATGGAGACCATTTATTGATTTGACAACCAACTTCCCACGCCTCGACGTGACTGTAGCGTTACCGGCTGAGTCTTTCTTCAACCCGCCAGTACCAGAAAACGGGTTAAACTTCGGCCCGCCGTTATTGATCACGCCTATATTCGGCCCGTTCTTTGGCGGCGGAAGCGGTGGCTCCGGCGGTGTACCCGTATCCAGCGTGCCAGAGCCGTCGCAATGGCTCATGATGCTGGCTGGTTTTTTTGGTATCGGTTCAGCTTTACGTGCCGCACGGCGCAAAGGGCGACCGCCAGCTCAAGTTCGGTGACGGTGGTGGCAATTTCCGAATTCGCACTTTTGTCGAGGCCCACGCCATTGGGTCGCATCGCTCTATGCTTCATTTACATGTTGTCGATTGTTGGCGGTTGCTCCGAGCCTAAGGTCCAAGAACCCATTCGGTCGTTTAACGCCGTAACGGAACCGAGTTCGCGTATACGTTACCCTTCAACGGGCTACCCCGAGTTGTTGTTACCGAATGGCGAGAAGCGCGTCGTCCGCAGCGTGCTAAATATCAAAAAGCCGATGATGTTCGGTGACTATGTTTGGGAAGAAGTTGGAACTCCAGCCGGATTGACTTGGGTGCGCATCGACCGCGGGCATCAGACTCTATCCGTATTTAGAGCCGGTCATGAGATCGGTACGACGGTCATCCTTTATGGGACTGACGGCAAGCCAACACCAACCGGCATCTTCCCGGTCCTCTCCAAGGCACGAACTCACCGGTCGACGCTTTATGACGCTCAAATGCCCTTTATGTTGCGGCTCACCGAAGATGGCGTCGCCATCCATGCCAGCAACGTCCGCGAAGGCTCTGCGACACACGGTTGCATCGGCGTTCCGCTCGCTTTCGCCAAACTTCTCTACGGGCAAATGCGCCGAGGGGATCAGGTGGTAATCGTTTAACTCGACCTCAAGGCAGGCTGTTATAGGCCAAACCCTCAAGTCCCCGCAGCTGAAGTGAAGCTCGAGGAAGCGATTTTACTTAACGCATTGCTAACCGAACATAGCAACCCTCCCGATAGAATGCCGTGCCAACGTCCGTTACTTAACGGAGCATTCGACATTATGCCGGGCAAACTGTTACTATCAAAGGCGGCTGTTGCTGTACTATTTCTATCCTCGCCGTTTCTGATCGGCGCAACCAGCTTGGCTTCGATCTTCGACGTCCGTATCCTTACGGTGCACAATCGGGAGAGAGCGGCGCTCGGCATCGCGCCTTTGCGCTGGAATGCCGGGTTGGCGCAGTCGGCGCAGCGTTGGGCCGATCATCTCGCCGCAACGGGAGCATTCGAGCACGCGCCCGAATTGCCGTCCGATCCACAGGGAGAAAACCTCTGGGCAGGAACGAAAGGTTATTATCCTCTTGAGGCTCGTGTAGAAGCCTGGGTTAGAGAAAAGCGGTATTACAAGCCTGGGTTGTTTCCTAATAATAGCGTGACGGGCAAGATCGGCGACGTAGGTCACTACACACAGTTGATGTGGCGCGACACGCACGAGGTCGGATGCGCCGAGGCTACGGGATTTCGCGAAGACGTGCTCGTCTGTCGATACAACAGCGCTGGAAACTACCTTGGCGAGAAGCCGTTCTGAGGGCAAGCATAGAGGTGTCTCGGTTCATTAAAACAGCTCGGCGCGAATATTAATTGAAGCGGCTTGAACCACCTTTGGCGCGTCACCTCTCTCCAGATCGTGCGCGTGAACTGTTGTCGGGAAAAGGACTTTTAGTTGCAACAGCAGAACGATTAATTACAGTCATTCGAGGCTTATATACGAAGAGAAAATGCGACGTCGCCTCCTAAGCCTCATCGTCATGATCGGCTTGCGATACAGCGACATTACTCGATGGTATGGCCATGCTGCCTTGACCCGAACTTGCGCCGGGCGAAAAGGGCGACAGCACCGATTGAGGTCATCGGGATGGTAAATGACGACGGCACCTTTGAAATCGAACTCGTCACTGACGGTATTCCGGGCGTAGTTTTGCCAGACGCGCGAATGATCAAAGGGCGATTGTCGCCCGCTGCGCTAAAGCACTTTCGAACATTGGAACAGAACTCCTCGCCGGTCGGCGCCATAATGCGCCTTAAGCAGGCGGTAAGTCGTCGCTCTCAGAAAGTACGCAGAACACCCGGCGACTTATTTGTAACAATTTGCGACTTTCAAGCTCCTAGGTTTAGATAAAACACTCTCCTGTACCTCGTGGTCATATAGCTCAACGTTTGCCGTTTGCCGTTTGCTATTTTTCATTTGTCACGTGCCCGTCTACGCCTCCCCCAGGTCGACCACTGCGATTATTGCGCCCTCTACGTCTTTCACGATCTGTCCGTCGCGTGTTTACCAATCATAGCGGTCCAGCGGGCAAATGTGTCGAAGCCTCACTTCAATCTTGAGTGGTCAACAAACAGGGGTTTTCGACACATATCATTCCGACAGCCGGCAGCAATTTGCGTGTCACGAAATCAGCACTTCCGCGACACCGCAATGTCTGCCTCCGCCCGAAGCCGGGCGCCGGGCCGGGCGCCGGCAAACGAGAGGGGGCTTTTCAGAACTGGAAGCTTGTCAATGCCGATCCGCTGATCAAGCTCAGCTGCTCGAGCCGTACCCGCTATCGATGGACGTGGCGGTCAGTTACTCGCATAGTGTCAGGCAGACCTGTACCAATAGCAAGCAGATCTCGAGGGCAAGTGTATGATTATCAACCGTTTGCTGTCCGGTGTCTGCGTACTCGCGTTGGCCGGGTGCGGCGGTGGCGGTGGTGGCGGTGGGACATCCACAGCGCCGATCGTTAGCGTCCCATCGCCAACGCCGACGTCTTCACCCACGCCAACCCCTTCACCCACGCCAACCCCCTCCGTCGTCGTACAGACGTTCGTACAGGCAGGTCTGACTGCGGGCGGCACTGGCAACACGCTCGATACGCAGAACGCGACGGCGTTCAGCGTTGCGATTGGCGATCCCGATGCGCCGGGCGCCAACGCATTCGGCGACATCAACTTCGACGGAGATGAGACCATCGTCGTCCGACACACCGGCCCGGTAATTCCATACAAAGAGACCTTCGCATCCGACAGCTATCGCGGTGCCGGCAGCAATAGTTTCTACACCGGGTCGAGCGCCGAGCGGTTCCTGCCCACACGAGGCTATCAGAGCCGGATCGGCCAGACGTCGTCCGCCTTCCTCATCATGCCGCTGCTTGAGGAGGTTCGGAAGAATGCGGCTACGGCGGCGAGGACGGACAACGTCACTGAAAGCGTCCGACTTCTGGACGTGCGTGTCGCCGCCAGCGGCAACCCACCTCAGAGCCGCGCGCTGCAACTCGTCGGTGATCGCACCATGTCGAACGCCGTCCCGACGGCAGGCACTCGGACGTTTGTCGGCGAGTCTTTCGGGGTGCGGTATTTTTCAAATGCTAACGTGCAGGACTATGTCGGCGACTCCGTCCTGACCGTCGATTACAGTCGGCGGACACTCACAGGTCAGATCACGATCGCTCAATATCTTGGTTCTACCCCCGTTCGACCCACGCTGACGGTCGAGATCGTTGGAGAGATCGCGGCGGACGGCACGCTTACCGGCAAGGTCACGGTCCGCGGTACCGGTGTTTTCGAAGCAGGGTACCTGACCGGCGCACTCTACGGACCAACGGGTGACGAGATCGGCCTAGTGCTGATCTCATCAGGGGAGTCCGGATCGGTGCTCGGCGGTGTTCTGGCGGGTCAGGAGTAAGACCCTATCCTGCTTCAGCGGTGTTAGGACTGTAAGACGACGTACGACAGTAGCGGACTGTACCTTCCGCCCAGGAGCTGCCGCTCGCCTTCCCACCAGTTCAGCCATCCCGCTGTCGCAAAACCGGCGACATACGCGACGTCCGAAACTCAGGATATGTGCGACACCGAGGCGGTAATCTGCTTGTGGATACCGCCCAAAATTGCCTCGATGGTGGTTGACCTTCATGGCCTATAGCTGGGAGGTAATACCTAAGGTGCCATTTTGTCCTCGGCCTGAACCGACCCCTTGTTGCTTTCGCTGCCCTCTTCCTTGCATCGCTGAGATCCCGTCCAAGGCTTGGCCACCATCTTACAATCAGGACAGCCAGTCCGACCGCGTGGATCCGGGCCGGTAGTTAAGCGGCCCCGCGTGTCAGAATCCGCGGTTGAAGCGCACCGCCAAACCGTAATCGGTCGGAATATTCGCAAAATTGCCGGGGTCGTGGCGCAGGAACAGATTGGTTTCAAGTCCGCCTCCAAACGCTGGCAGGCCGTACCGGGTCTCGATATCAAGCTGGCGGCCACTTGGCGTGAGGTTCAGGCGCTGCGTGGTCCAGCCGGTTACCTGGCTGGTCGCATAGTCATAGGCGGTCGGCAGCGCGAGATTGATCCCGCCCCTTGTGACCCGCAGAGGCTGGGCGATGCGCAGGCCGATACTGTCGGCGCCGAACAGGCCCGCCTTGCCGATATCGGCTGCGAATGCTCGGGTATGGAGCATGCCGCCGCCGTTGAGACCGCCGCGGATATGCGTGCTGGACCAGCCTTGGCGAAACGAGCCGCCGATCGACCAGCCATCGCCGCCGTCAAGCCGCGCCTTGGCATCGGCAAACCAGCTCGCTGCACGCGCAGCACCTAGCCCGGCATCGAGTCTCGCACCTAGAAACGTATTCTGCTCGCTCATCCGGGTAGCCGAGACATATGTCGACACCGCGCCGAATTGCCGATCGACACCGATAGCGACGCGCTCATAGCCTGACCGCCGCCAGCCGGTACGCGCAAATCCATCTGCCTCGCGGCGCGACAGCACATCGCCGGTTTCAATCCCCGCAGTCACGCCGAACCCACCAAAACGCTGCCGCACCGCGCTCGACGCCCGCGCGCTGCTGTCGAAGCCGAGGCCCGACATGGTGGCAACGAGAAACGCCGGGTCATACTGGTCCGTCAGCTGCGCGGTTATTGCAGTCGATCCCTGCGCAACGCCGAGCCCGAACGACAGCGTCTCGCCAAGCCGTTGCGTCATCGTTGCGGCAATCGCGCGCGATTGCCCGGCGTCGAACCCGCTATTCGGACCAACGTTTGGATAAACGTCGGCCCTGGTCAGGATCGACCGCCTATTATCATTGTCTGTGCTACCTGATCCGAACCCACGCGACTTCGGCACCAACGTCACTGACGCGGTCATGCCGCCACGCGCCACGGCAACCGCCCGGGTCCTTGATTGGAGCATGCCGCCCAACGTTGACGACGGTGCACTGCGGCCGATCGTCGGGGCAAGATCGGTCGCGAAGGCACGGGCGTAACCGTCGAGGATGACCGCACCCAGCGACCCCTGCGCGGCATCGCCCATCGGTGCCGACAGCATGCCGTTGGTGACGAACGAGATCGCAGATCTCGACCCCGCGACCGACGTCGTCCCGAGCGGCTGGAATGCGCGCGTCAGGTCGAGCACGCCATTGCCATAGATCGCGTCGACTCCTGCGGCGCCGGCATCGCGCGCACTCTTGAACAGTATGTCGACGATCTGCGCGCCACTAAGATTGGGGAACGCCTGCGCGAGCAAAGCGACGGCGCCGGAGATTTGCGGGGCGGCGAACGACGTTCCCGACCAGAGGAAATTAGCCCCGTTATTGTTCGGTGCGGGGACCCGCTCGCCGACTGCGGTGAGAAAATGTGCAGCGCCCGTGCCAGCCTTGTCACTGAACGTGGACAGCGTGTCGCCTGCACCGACCGAACCCGCGATGATCACCATGTTGCGGGCGATGCTGTCATTGGCGACATCGGTGAAGGGGTCGGGATTGTCGGTGCCGTCGTTGCCTGCCGCGATCACCACGATGATCCCGGCCAGCGTCGCCCGGCCGACTGCATCCTTCAGGCTTTGCGGCATCGCCGATCCGCCAAGCGAGATATTGATGACCTTCGCACCTGCTGTCCGCGCGGTATCGACCCCGCGGGCGATCGCATCGGTGAAGAACTTGCAGCCCGATTCGGCGTCGTCCGTGGTGCCGCCGACGCAGGTGCCGGGGCGATCCGCGCGCAACACGATCAGCGTTGAATCGAACGCGACGCCGTGCGTACCGGTGCCATTGCGCCTCCCGGCGAGGGTGAAGGCAACGGCGGTGCCGTGCCCTCCCTCGTCGTCGATCGTTGTGTTGCCGGCGACCCCGGTCGAGGCGGTGGAGATACGGCTACCGAACTCCTCGCTTTGCAGGTCAATGCCGCTGTCGATAACGCCGACGCCGATGCCCAGGCCTGTCGCACCTCGATTATAGGCTGCGAGCGCATTCATCGACACCGCACCCACCGTCGCGCGGTATTCGCGTGTGTCGGAATTCGTCGCTGTCGGAGCGGGTGTCGAAGTCGGTGTCGGAGTGGGCGTTGGTGTAGGAACAGGCGCTGGCGTGGTTGGCGGGACGGATGGGTCAGGCGGCGTCGGTGTCGAATTGATGCCACCACCACCGCCGCATGCACCGAGAAACAACCCGCAGCCCAATGCCGCCGATCGCAGGAGCCCCGCCTTCGTGCCGCGCATGACATCCGCCCTATTTATCACTTGCAGATTACTGGAATGCAAAGGGTTGCCCGATGGTTAAACTCAGGAATTTCTCGCAAATTTTCACCAGAGCAGCGAGCTGGATCATCAGGGATTTACACGGCGGTCGTCTCTGATTCACGATCCGTGCTCGCGAAAGAGGCTGATATGGATGGGCCGAGCTTTATCGCGTGATTCAGGGGACCGTGTCGTTGCCGATGTTAATGGCGCGCTATCGTCCGACGAGCGGCCGAACGGCTCGGAAACAGCGCGGTGCGCTTTCCCAATCAACCGTCCCGATCGGGAAAGGCGGCAGCGCTGCGCAGGCTCGGCTATCACCGTCCGCCTTCCCATAACCGGACCATCCGCTTTCCTCACGTTATCGCCATTCAGCGGTCAGAGCTGTCGAAAAATCCGTATCAGCCGGGGATGAAGCTGTTACCCTCTCTATCGAACTATCGAAATATTCAATCCAGACTGGTTCTGCTTGAACCAAGTTCCCTGCCAACGTGTTAGACGTGTGCCTCTCAGATGTAATGGTATAGGCTCTTGCGGGTAAGCGCTCCCCCGCCTATTCTCGCTTGGGCCTATACTTTTCCTTTTGTAGAAACGGGTCGATAAGCATTCACTTATTCGGAATGGTGGTAGAATGCAATGATAGCTTTAGATCACGTGCCACTATTAGTATTCCTCAATTGCTTTCATACCCTTACCTGAAAGTACAAGCTCATCGTCAAGGTTTCCATCACCGTCCCCTAACAGTAGCCCCTCCGCCGTGAGGTACTTAAGCCACCGCGACATCACGGCCCCGGCTCCGGCATTTTTAGCAACTGCCATACGGGCAGTTATCGCATCCCCCCTGGCGTCGGCGATAAAGACCTCAAGCAGCAATTCCCACGCGAGTTCACCAAAGATTTCTTTGGGGAAAACTCGCGAACGCTGCCGTCGAAATTCCAGTATCGACTCAGCTAGTGATGCCATCTCGTCGTAGTCGCTCATGCACACCACCGACCTCTTCCAAGAATACCGCGCTAGACTTGCCATAGATTTGAGTTTTTACAGAATTATCATGCGCCTTCATTCGAATCAGCGCTTCAGTCAGCCATGCCGCCAAAACAAAATCCTGAGCAGCATCAGCAAATGCAATCATGCCTTCAATCTGGGTTGTAAAATTAATAACATTGGCCTGCGTCATTACCTTAGTCCTTCATTGGGCGGCGAAGCCATTGAGAGATCTCGTTCTGCTCATGTAAAAAAGATGACATAGCCACTTCTCCTGAAATATGTATAGAGCTATAATTAAATAGGCGGCTCTTAACGACTTATGATTTGTACAAACTATCAATATGTATCGTCTGTATTGATATACATTATAGCAGAATGCTGTTTATTGCATTGAACATGTATTGATAGCATATTATAGAGATTTTGGTTTTAATAAATCCAGCATTTAGATAAACCAACATGCAGGCTCGCCAACATATAAGTATTTGATGTGTTAGAGGTCTCGTAGTTGGTTAAATATAGTGGTATGACGCTATGTATCTATACGATGGGTTTTTCCTTCCTCATGGTATAAATCAATGTACCCTGTTTCGGAACCGACAATCACCTTAGAGAATATGATTCTCATTACTTTGTTTATAGCAATGGACGACTTTTTGTCATGGCGACCTGTCGAAAGGTATCCGATGGCCTCAGATAACTTTTCCTCTAGTTTTCGAGTAGCTGAGTGTTGATACATATCCGCCTTATCTAATAAATCCTGCTCTAATAGATAAAGGGTATGGCGCATCTCTTCCAATAAATCGGTATGAGATGAGCTAAGGCTGACCGCAAGAAGCTCGCGCCTGGCTCGATCGACATTGTTTTGAGCTACAGAAAGGCGCCTGCTTCGGCCATATCCAGGTGCGCTAATGTCGCAGGCAGTGAAAATTGCGGATAGGCCTTGGCGAAGAGCGGCATCAACGGGGCCATAGGCGATGGGCGCATAATGGGCTAATGTTCCAGCTACGGATGCCGAGCATATCATGCTCGGGCCATTCGGGGCTGATGGACTAATAATCATCAAACTGCCGCAATTTTCACACACTGCAAGTTGATTAAGAATATAGTTAATACTGCCATGGCCGGCCCAATTGCTGGTCAGGCGACCGGTCTGTACTTGCTGAAAGGTGTCTACTGATATGATAGCAGGATAGTATCGACGTATAGGCGGACAAGGGACGCGGGTCTGCCTCCCGTCTTTCCATTCTATGACATGAGGAACAAAGGTCCCTATCACCGCGCTTGATCTGGCAATCCAACCCACTTTGTCGCGCGTCCAGAGACTATCTGACTTCCAAGCTGGCACCTTATGGCGGTTAAACGTTTCTGCTATTTTAGTATTTGATACGCCCTTTTTAGCAAATGAAAATATATCTTTGACTACCTTTGCCCTCGCTGGTATTATTGAAAATGTCTTGTCATTCTTATCAAGTGAAAGCCATCTTGGACAGCTGGATGTGATCGGCTCGGACTCTGCGATCGCCCTTTTCGCGCTCCAACTTGCCTTACCCCTAAATGACTTTAACTCACTTTCTTCGTTCGCACGAATAAAGTTTATCAGCGCGTATATCAAGCCCATCGGGTCGACGTAACTCATCGATCGAGTAAGTTCGCCGATCGGATAGTGTGACAATCGTTATCCCAGCAAGAACAATTGGTGTCAGCAGACTCTGAGCATTCAAGGCGCTTTCTCGACTCAGCCGGTCGAGATTCTCGACAAGCAAAAGGCTGCCTTGTGGTACGATCCCTAGAGAAACTGCCCCAAGGAAATCTCCAAGGCGCCCTGACGCAGAGTTCTGACCCCGGAATCCGGATATACCATAGTCTCTGTAAGTAAGGCGATCGTCGAGAATGAGGGAGAACTCATCGGCATAAGAAATAGCCAGCGCCGTCTGGCGCCTGATACTATCGCCGCTCATCTGCTCGGGGCTGCTGAAGCGAACATATGAATAAGCGTATCTTTTTTCTACAGATGTATCTGACTGAATCACGGCGGAGTCTCCGATAGGCAGTAACTATCATATCAGCGATATATTCAAATCAAGCGGTGTTCCGAGGCGGCTATAGCTCCAACGCAACACTGTCGATGGATCGGCGCCCAACCCAAGGTGGCACCCCCCTTGAACGCTAGTCCGTGGTTGGCGTCGGCTCTGGAGGCTCTGAGAGCCGCAGCTGACACATTCGAGTCATAGAAACGAGGCGGCCGCCTTGCGCGCGAAACCCGCATCGGCGATCGCTCACCAGCTTACCCTGCTCGAACTTGCGGCACTCCAGGAATGTCAGGTGTCCAGGCGGGCGACTTCATCTCAGATCGTATTTTCCACTGCCGCTTGAACCCGTGTGACGCCATTGGGCGGCCAATCTTCCGAAGCGGGTATTAAGCTCGTCGAGAACGCCCATCAGCCGATCGCGCTTGAGGGCAGATGTACAACGCAAAGTTGCCGAGCGCGTCTACAGCCCTCTACCGAACGATGGATGTCGACGCGGGGCAGCTTCGTTTGCCGCTTTACGCGATGATCCGACCATAATCTAAATTGATAAGCGGTGCCGTTAATCATTTTCGGCTACATGATCACCATGCGCCGAATGTTTGCACAGTTAGGCTATTCGCCGCTCGGTCCTGCGCTGCTCGGCATCGCCTATTTTGCCTTCGCCGTGTTGTCGCTGATCGAGGCGCGGGGGTCTCACGGAATAGCCGCAATCTGGCCGCCGAGCGGCATTCTATTAGCAACGTTGCTAATCGTGCCCCGGCGCGCGGTTTGGCGGTTCGCTATAGCTGCTATCGTTGCGAGTCTGGCGGCAAACCTTCTTGATGGAGCAGGATTCGGCGTCGCTGCTGGATTTACTGCGGCAAACGGGATCGAGGCGATGGTTGCCACGCTGATATTGCGGCGGCGAGCAGGGCGGCGGGTATCTTTTATCGATCCATCAGGCTTATCCACGTTCTTCATCGCAACGTTGATCGCCGCGTCGGTAGGTGCAGGAGTGGCGGCCTGCATTTCTCCCCAGCCAAGCCCCGAATTCACGTTAGCTTGGCTTAGCACGGTATGGCTAGGCATGTTGCTCGTGACGCCGCTGCTGTTTGCCATATTTGAAGTAGCGGCGTCAGCGAAGCAAGCGGTGTCGGTACGCGAGTCGCTGAATTTGATCGGCATCGTGATGCTGACGGTCGTCGCGACCGGCATAACGTTCTCCCAAAGCCAGTTTCCAATGCTTTTTGTCCCTATGATGGTCATCGTAATCGCAGTCCTGCGCGGCGGCATGCTCGGCGGGGTCATCAGCATTATCGTCGTTGTGGTGCTCGGATCTCTTGCGCTTTGGTTAGGCTCGGGGCCTATCTTCCTGATCCGTGCGTCGCATGAATCGCGTATTCTATTTTTTCAGTTCTACCTTTTGTCGCTAATCATTTCCGCGCTCCCGATGGCAACGCTTCTTGCCGCTCGCGATCGTTTAAGGATCAATCTCTCGGAACGTGTCCGTTTGCTCGATCAAGCTGAGGCGGCCGCGCATATCGGGCATTGGCGTATCAATCCCTCCAATCAGGCTATCTTCTGGTCGCCGGAGGTATTCCACATTCACGGCCTGCCGGACGGCCAGCCCCCAGCACTCGATCAGGCCATCGATTTGTATCATCCAAGTGACCGGCGGCGGGTATCGGAGGCTGTAACGCGCGCACTCACGGATGGTCAGCCGTTTGCATTCGAAGCCCGGCTGGTACGTTCCGACGGCTCTGTCCGGCACGTCGAGACGCAAGGTGAGCGCGTTTACTCGTCGAGAGACGATGCGATCGGACTCTTCGGTTTGATCCGCGATGTCACAGAGCAAATCGAGGCGCGGCAGATCCTAAGAGATGCTCGCGACACAGCCGACCGGAGTGCTGAGGCTGCGATGTTACTCGCCTCAACCGATGCTTTGACCGGTCTCGCGAACCGGCGGCGAATTGTAGAATATCTCGATGCCAGATTGAAGGGCGTCGCCGCCGGAGGAGCCAAGCTATCGATCGTTTTGTTCGACATCGACCATTTCAAATTGGTCAACGATCACTACGGGCATGATATTGGCGACGAGGTTCTTAAACGCGTCGCGTCGGCCGCCGCCGAGGGGCTGCGGAACACCGACCTTATCGGTCGCTATGGCGGGGAGGAATTCATCATCATCCTGCCCGATACCGACGCAAGCTTGGCGTTGCAGATCGCTGAGCGCGTCCGCTCCAACGTTCAAGCGTCGCAGGTTGCCGCACAACCAATGGTTACCGTCAGCCTTGGCATTGCCTCAACCGTGGTCGAGGATACCTCCAATGGTATTCTCAAGCGTGCCGACGTGGCGTTATACGACGCAAAAAGCGCAGGCCGGAATCAATCGCGCTTGGCTTAATAAGTCAACTGCGCGATGGCGCTGAACCGTTGTCTCAGACGCAATATCCGATGGCATGCGAGGGATGAATATCCAGAGCGTATCAAAAAATCTGATGATCTTTAAATTTACGTATTCTCGATAGCATCTAGCAGCAGATCGCTCGGTAGAAAATATACCATCGATATTGGACTTGCTTGGTCGTTGAGCAATAAGCTATACCTAAAAGTAGGTGATCGATCAAATTAATGAATTTGGTTACGCTGTGTAACGACACTTATCAGAACTTTGCGATCCCAAGACAAAAGGATCTTTCATACCTCGTCTGCCTTGCATAAAATAGACGTGGTTGCCTTGCAACGAGGGTGGAGGAATAACTGACTCAGAGTAGCAGGCCCTGAAAGCCGATCATGTCAGCAATTAAGCGCCGCTACACCGGACAGGCACTGTGAAAAACGACGTCGTGTAAGTTCGGGGATGTCGGCCGCTGGCCGTGCAGGGCTGAAGAAGAAGCCTTGTCCGATATCGCAACCGGCACGGCGTAGCAAAAGCGCCTGTTCTGCCGTCTCGATACCTTCAGCCACGGTTTTCATTCGAAAACCCGTCGCGAGGCCAATCACGGCGTTCACGATCGGCGCGTCCCTGCAGTCCGCCAGTAGCGGCGTAACGAAGGACCGGTCGATCTTCAAAACCGACACTGGAAAGCGTTGGAGATGCGACAGCGAGGCGTAGCCAGTACCGAAGTCGTCGAGGGAAAGAGAAATGCCCGCCCGGCTTAAGATGGCGAAGGCCTCCTCCACGATGTCGAGGTCCCGACCGAGAAACACTGACTCGACAATCTCGATCTCCACCATGGCAGCAGGTACGCCCGCGGCCGCCAGACGCCCCAGTAGCTCGTCGGCATAGCCGGGGCGGCGTAGGTCTACCCCAGAGGCGTTCAGCGCGACATGGCCGAATGCCACCCCCGATTGCAACCAATGTCGCATGTCACCGATCACCTGGCGCTGCATGAACGCGCTAATCTGACATCCAAGATCGCGGTCGTCGAAGGCGGCTGCCAGTGTGTCAGGCGTCTGTACCCCCTGCGTGGGATGATCCCAGCGCAGCAATGCCTCGAAGCCAACGACCTTACCTGTGAGAAGATCTACCTTGGGCTGGTAGAAGGGCCTAATCCACTCGGCGCTTAGCGCTTCACGACCTACAGCGAGCATGGACACGTGGCGCTGGAGCTCAGCGCGCAGTTCTGGCCTGAATGGGCGCAAGCAATTTCGACCACTGGCCTTGGCATCGTACAGCGCGAGGTCAGCGCTCCGGAGCAGCTCCTCGGCCGTGGGGCCATGCAAGGGGTAAATCGCAAGCCCTGCGCTCACCTGACATTCGATCCGGATATCGTCCACCTCTACTACACCGTGTAGTGCGGAGACTATGTCATGCGCCTGCTGTTCAACCCCCACTTGATTAGAGGCCTGAAGCAGCACAGCAAACTCGTCGCCGCCAAGCCGCGCCGGCGTGCCGCACTCAAGGGCCGTCAATCGTTCCGCGATCCAACGTAGTACAGTGTCGCCAGCTGCGTGGCCGTATCGGTCATTGATGAGTTTGAACCGATCGATGTCAAAAATGATCACTGCCGATGGACCGCCCCGCAATGTAGCGCGCTGCAATGCGCCCTCGAGGCATTTCTGGAACGTGGCGCGGTTGGCGAGACCGGTCAGCACGTCATGGCTCGCGCGCCACGCCACATCCAATTCCGCCAGACGCTGCTCATGGACGTCTTCGGTCGTGCCATACCAGCGTGAAATAACGCCGGTGTCGTTGCGCAAAGGGGCACCGCGCGAGCGCATCCACCTGAAGGACCCGTCCTGCAGCATTAGGCGATATATACAGTTGAGCGGCTGACCGGTCGCGATGCTTTGCTTCCAGTGGCTCCGGAGCCGGGTCACGTCGTCAAAGTGGACGGAGCGCAATAAACGTGTCCCGAGCGCTTCCTCAAGCGGGCGCCCGGTCAGTCGCGACCATGCCGACCCGACCTCAATTAACGTGCCGTCATGCGAAGCGGTCCAAGCGATCTGCTCGCACAATTCAATTGTATAGCGATAGCGCTCCTCGCTCAGGTGAAGCGCAGCCGCGGCGCGGTTGCGTTCGGTCATATCCATCATCGCCCCGACCATGCGGGTGGCTTTGCCATTCTCGTCTGTCACCACGAACCCGCAGTCGACGATGTCCGCATACCGTCCATCACCGCGTCGGAAACGATAGCACTCCCGCCATCGCTCGCTTGAACCGGTGCTTATTACCTCTTCGATGCTGGCAGAAACGCGCGCTCGGTCGTCGGTATGAATCTGCGCCTTCCACCAATCCCCGTGGTTTGTTTCGGGGCTGAGAACATGGCCCAACTGGCTGCACATCGCTTCGCCCCAGGTCAACTGACCCGTATTGAAGTCCCAGTCCCAGACCACGTCGTTCGTCGCCTTGGTCGCGAGGCGGTAACGTTCCTCGCTGGCGCGCAACTTGTCCGTCGCGCAACGCCTCTCGTCGCAATCCTCGGCTGTGCCGCACCACCGTAGGATTTGGCCGTATGGATCCCGTAGCGCGGTGGCGCGGACGTGGAACCAGCGGTATTGCCCATCCGCCAGACGGATGCGACATTCAATCTCCAGGGCACATTCGCCCTCATTCGCGTTACGCCACGCCTGCTGGAGAACCTTACGGTCGGCTTTGTGGATTGTGCTTCGCCACTGTGCGCGCAACACCTCGTGCGTCGCGAACCCAAGCTTCTGAAGCCCGCGCGGTCCCACATCCACTATCGTGCCATTCGGGAGTGCTATCCAGGGGATAAACGGGCCGAACTCGACCAGATAGGCATATCGCTCGGAAGACTGCCCGAAGGCGTTGGAGACTGGCGCGGCCGCCCAATCATCACGGCCTGGGGAAGGCTCCTTGCGCGCAGTGGTCTCGATGTGAGCCGCAGCGCGGTGCAAACGACTTTCCTCGCTCATCTGGAACCTGTCCCCCAGCGAAAACAATAGGCACCGAGTCTTAACTATGACTCAGACCCATTGAGGCCCTTTGGCAGGTCGTAACATAAAGAGCTGATCGCGACCACGTTCGAGACCGTAGTCAGTTGATCAACGGCAAGTCGTTTAGACTTAACGGTCTATAAGAGTGAGGTGAGCAGCGGCAAGGTTTTTATCTCTGTGTTGTCGTCCCTTAAAGCTCTGACAGCGCCTCGCAGGTTTCGCAATGAACTCGCCTGATGATCGATAGCGCAAAGCGCGGTGCGGATGCACCTCGTTATAATGGGCAAACCAGCCAGGCAGTTGGTTGATGACGCTCTGCGCATTCGGCCTGGGGTTCACGCGGACGTAATCGCGCTTGAGAGTGCGAACGAACGCCTTAGCCATGCCTCGATTGAGGACTGCTGACCGGGATCGTACACGTGATCAACCCGATGTCTCGGACGAAGGCGCGTGTGCTGCGAACGGTGTAGCAGCTGCCGTTGTCGGTAAGCCACTCGATCGGCTCGGGCACTCGGTTCACCTGTCCGTAGCTTAAAAAGATTGCTGTTGTCGTTTAGGTCACGAGATATCGGCCGGGTAAGGCGACGGGATAAACGCTTACCCCTTTCCGAATGCACTTTACCTTTTCAAGGCTTTGACGTTGGTGACGGGCTTACGCCAACGAGCAAATTACCCGCGCATTAATCGATCCGTACGGATAGCGATTAGGAAAACTCGTGGAACCCCGAAGGGCGACCGCTGCCGCGTCGTCTTCGTTTGGTCGAGTAGGGCCAACCGTTCAGCGCTAATACCGTTTTGGAAAAAATCGGCGGGATCAATCCTTATCTTTGGAAGGTTTGTCGCCTCAGTATTGAAACAGAGCGGGGCGCTGAGACAGATTATGCCAAACGAGGAAACAAAAGATCAGCACGCTCGTGTTGCCAGGGAATTAGGCATCGATCCAAAGGCGATGCAGAATCATCCCTACGACCTTGAACTGAGAAAAAATGGTTCTCTATTGGTTCGCTGGCATGATCAAGCACCCGACGGAGTCATTCGAGAAGGCAAGCTGGGCTCATACACGACACCCATTCGGCCTGCGAATTACTCTTCACCTCAGGCGTTTGTAGCGCAAATCGTTCGACATTCTCAATCAGGCTAGAGGATGCAGAACGGTAACGACCCTCTGGCCGCACCATATCTCGACATCATTTTTCCGGACGTAGGTCTTTACGTCCGAAACGGCCTTTGCATCATTTGGACACTCCAGATCGATGCGCTCGATAATCCTACCATCGTTACCAATAACATATACGCGATATTCAAGCATCACTGTTCTTTCGAGCCCATTATGGGGGAGCCAACCTGAAAGACGGTCAAATTTGCGTAAAGCGGTATCGCAACCGCTACGGTTTAAAGAAACGTCCAAATTGTTCAGATGTTAGCAGATGTTGCTGTCCAGTCGATTTGTCCAACAGGGGCGTTAGCGTGGTACCATGACGATAATAAGTCCTTGGGGCCTGCCGGTGGCGCACCCAAGCAGAAACGCGATAGGTTAACATCGATATGAGCAAACGCTGACCGACTTCGATGAAGATGCTGCGTTAACGCTCAATATGATGCGTTATGCGCTATCGAACGATAGAACAGAATGGTATGATGCAG
This sequence comes from Sphingomonas sp. Leaf30, assembly GCF_001422525.1. Taxonomy (NCBI): domain Bacteria; kingdom Pseudomonadati; phylum Pseudomonadota; class Alphaproteobacteria; order Sphingomonadales; family Sphingomonadaceae; genus Sphingomonas; species Sphingomonas sp. Leaf30. Next base: position 74,797 of record NZ_LMKZ01000016.1, read on the forward strand.
CCTACGGCGTTTCCGACTGGCATGCCCTACGTGACACTTTATTACGGCCTGTAAATTATATATAGTCGCTATAGTCAGCTTGACGTCTGCTCGCGTTATTGCATTTGCCGTTTTTAAGAAGCGACCTATCTGAAGGCGCACCGCACGGCGTCTAGCCTGCGGGTAAAAAAGCGGGTCTTAGGCGCCTCATCGGTCGCACCAAAGGCGGTATGAATACGAAGCTGCACGCCGTCACCGATCCAGAAGGTAGGCCGCTCAGCTTCTTCATGACCGCTGGCCAGGTGAGCGACTACACCGGCGCTGCCGCGTTGCTTGAGGATCTACCCAAGGCGCAGTGGATGCTGGCCGACCGAGGCTATGACGCAGACTGGTACAGGGACGCCCTGCAGGCAAAGAGCATAACGCCTTGCATTCCGGGGCGAAAATCCCGGATCATCCCCGTCAAATATGACAAGCGCCGCTACCAAAGCCGGAGCCGCATCGAGATTATGTTCGGTCGTCGCAAGGACTCACGCCGCGTCGCTACCCGCTACGATCGATGCCCGACCGTCTTCTTTTCCGCTATCGCGCTCGCCGCCACCGTCATCCCCTGGCTCTGATCAATGAGTCGTGACCCTAGGGCGTATCAGCCTTGTTCCACCACCTTCCGGCTATGACAATGCTCACAAAGACTAAGTGTCGAAACCAATGCGGCTAGATGACAAAGTCTCGGCGCGTGCCTTTCCTACCTTAGGTTAATAATGCTAAGGTGGGCTCGTGATCCCCCATTCATATCCGCCGAAAAGCTGTGGTCGTTCGATAAGCAGGACAAAATAAATGCCTCGGCCTGACGAAAATCCACTCGCCCGGATTGTGGAGAAGCTAGGCGAACGCGCTCATATCCCGGACCAGGCAATTGAAGCAATCCTACAGATGCCTTATGTGGATAAGCAGTTGCATCCAGGAAGCTTTTTCGTTCGAGAGGGCGCTTTTGCCGAAAAGTGTGGCGTGCTGGCGTCCGGCTTGCTTGTTTACCAGAAAACAAGCCGCAATGGCGACCGCCAGATTTTTTCGATCAAGATGCCCGGGGATATGTTAGGATTGGAAAGTCTTTACCTGGATACGCTAGATTACAATATCCAAGCACTTACCCGATGCAAAATAGTCATCGTACAAAGCGATCTGTTAAAGTCCATCTCAGACGAGTTTGTGGTTGTACGTCATGCCATAAGCAGGATCATGTTGACCGAAGCGTCCATCCTTCGCGAACTGATATTGAACATAGGCCGACGAGACGCCCGCGCCCGGCTCGCGCATTTCCTCTGCGAGTTTGCCGTTAGAACTGGCGGCACAGATAAGATCAACAATCGATCTTTTGAACTTACACTGACACAGGAGCAGCTTGGTGATGCTCTTGGGCTTACCGCTGTTCACATAAACAGAATGCTTCAGCTTCTGACCCGAGATAGTTTGATAGCACGAGATGGGAAAAACATTCGTTTTGTCGATTGGAATCGGCTACAAAGCATAGCTGACTTTAGTACTCGGTACTTGCATTCTAGAGAGGTAAGGCTAGATGTTTAATTAGCCGGTCAATCTTTTCGGCAAAGCTTCATTCACATCGACAGTTTCAATCCGGCCGCCACGCTGGAATCCGTCATGACGTTTTCGGACGGTCTGAGGCGTTTGCGTCATCAAGCTACCAGCCGGCGCGGGCTTTCACTAGATCAAAACTGATCGGGTATACCTCGTCACAGTTTGCAAAGGTCATCACTGCCGTGTTGGGAGAAGCCGGAAACTACCAAGCACGCGGCTGCCCACCGACCCGCTTAGCTGCGGCTGATTCGATCTCGTTTAAGTCGGCCTGCGTCAGGGCGCCGGCTGCGAGCATCTTTCGCATCAACTCGTCCAATAGGGCCGCAAGGAAGTGTATTTCACGTCGTTCTGAGCCCGTGTCTTCGCCCTCGGTGTTCACTTCCATGCGCCGTTCCTTGGTTCGCCGTGCACTTTAGACACGGCCATTAACGTTCGCTGGGCGATCATGTTGCAGACGCGGCGTCATAATCCGGGCAAACCTTTTCGTTGCAGAAGGATCTACGTCACACAAAACATCAGCCAAAAATACTTGGGTTAGGAGCGTATCTGAGAAGGTCGACCTGTCGTCTCTGACTGGTGCATGACCGAAGAATATCCTCCGACGACAGCCTCTTGATCGGCTCAAGACGCGATCGGCGATCCTGCCTGTGACGACTTACGTGTTTCTTCCGACAGGGCGTTCGATCATGTTTGCATCCTCCCGGATCATCAGCCGTCCGCTCGCGCCCGCGCAAACAGCCGTTTAAAGTCACTTGTCTCGATCGCTCCCATCGCCAGCATACGTCCGGCAAGATAGCCCGGGGTGCCGGTCAGACCGATCGAATAGGCCTCTTGACCGTTTGCACGTAGGCGCGCGACGACGGCTTCTGCATGTAAAGCAAGCCACGTCGTC
>NZ_LMKZ01000016.1:77323-96542 GCF_001422525.1 Sphingomonas sp. Leaf30
GGTAACGACGTCTCGCAGCATGTCGTCGTCGATGATACGACCGTCGGTCATCAGTTGGCGATGAATGGCCGGATAGATCCCCTGTTCGGCACAGGCGAGCGCGATGCTCGCAGCACGTTCGGACGGTGGACCGAAGATCGGCCAGTCCTTATAGACGACCCTAACCTTTCCATCGCGTTCCACCGCCTCTTCCAAAGCGTGGAAGGCATGACGGCAGGCGGGGCAGCAGTAATCGGTGAAGACGGCAAGCCGGAGCGTCGCATCGGCTGGACCTTGCTCGGGTGAATTTCCACTGGTCAGGATCAGGTCGGCGGTCGGCCCAACATCCCGACCGATTGGAGCCGTGCGACGCAGCACCTGCCCGACTGCCCAGCCAGCCACCACGACAGCCCCAAGCCCTACCGCCTGCCTCCGATTAAGTGGCTCTGGCATGTTCAGCGAGTCCAAGGCTGGCCAAAAGCTGCTGAGACAAGATGGCGTAAAGTCGGCAGATCGATCGCCTCGGCTACCACCTGCATGCCGACGATCAGCGTTCGTGGCGCGTTCAAGTCAGCGCCGCCTGTGATTGAAAAGACACAGCTGTCCCGAAAATAGACATCATTGGGCTAACGGCTAATTTCAGCAATATATCGGTTTGTGAGTCGTCATGACCTCCATTATACTTTTGTTAGGCATAAAGTGAAGGAGGCCGTCATGAAGCGTCTACTTTGTTCGACTATGGCATTTGTATCAGCGTTCGCGATGGCCCCAGCGGCTCACGCAATTGATTACACTCCTGGCGACCCGGAGTTCACGGTCAGCGGTGACATCACGAATGGTACCGTTTCGGCAGATTTCGGTCGTTCGGGCATCGGGATGGGCGCATTCCAAGATACCTTCAATTTCGTCATTGATCAGGCCGGTCTGGCTAGCGGTACGTTGAGCACGAACACCACGCGGCTGACGAGCTCTACCGACCTCGACATACTGTCGGTGTTTATCAATGGCTTCGCAGCGACGAAGACCATTGTGGGCAATGCTGAATTTTTCGAGATCAACAACCTGGCTATTGCTTCGGGTGCGCCGAATCAGATCGTGGTGAACGGCATGTCGCGTGGCAACGGGTCCTATGCTGGCACAGCAACCTTTGAGCCTTCGGCAGTTCCCGAGGCAGGTACCTGGGCGATCATGTTGTTCGGTATTGGCGGGATCGGTGCATCGATGCGTGTTCGCCGTCGCCAGGCAAAGGTCGCATACGCCTAAGCACATTTGATAGTTGGTCCCAGTGTCCATCTATCTTAAAACACCCGCCAGCCTTTCGAGGTTGGCGGGTGTTGTTATTTGAGATTTAGCAAGCTCGGGTCTACGCAATGAACGCCATTGATCGGTGAACTTTAAAGCGAGTCAGGCGGTACTGCGCTCAATGGTAAAAGACTTTAGATAGCAAACCTGTTTTGATGATCCCTATTCGTTACTGAGCACAAAGTCTTGTGTCGACATCCATCGGTTTACAACCACACGCCGCCGCCATCCTCGGTCTTGCACGCTCGGCGAATACGTAGCCGAGCTGATGGAGGCACAACAGAAGCGAAGGTTCGTCGACCAAAACTAAGCCAGCTGCGGTTCATTGGTATGTCACCCGATTGCTGGGGTCATTAACACCCTGTTTATCGTTTACCGGCAAGCTTGGGGTGGGGGACATGGTATGCGATATAGAATTTATGAGCTGGGAAGTTCTGGCGAAATCGTAAGAGGGGCGGACCTCTCAGCGCTGCACGACGAACAATCGATTGCCGAAGCTGCCGATCACATTAATCGTTGCGGACTTGAGATATGGCAGGGGAATCGCAAGGTTGCCGTTATAAGTCCATTCAAGCTTGGCTAAAATATGCGTCTCAGACAGCGCCTGGTCTGGTGAGAGAAATAGGCGTTCATTAACGGCAGAGATGGTTCTAGGCCATCAGGCACTCCTACTCGAGTGCCTCACCTGATATTGGTGTTAGACGACTCCACCCGGGGTGTTGGTGGTATAACACTGGCCATTACTGGTGTGATTTTCGCGATCGACTCAGCCACTGCAGGTCCAGGGGACATGTTTGCCGCCCAGATTTGGTCTGCGATGGACAGGCCGAGCGGCACACCTCCCACCATTTCGCCTGCCGTCAAATCATAGCTGATCCGGCAAGGATCCTTATACTTGGCATTATTCCCGGTCGGGTTGCTAAGCGCATCGGAGGCGCGGAACGCATCGAAACGCCAGTGGACGCCGAGAAAAATACGACTGAGCGAGTTTTCGAAAATTGCGTGCCACAGGCTGGGGAACGATCGCGAGATCCGGGTGCGGATCGTTCCCGGCTGATCGGCGATCGGGCGCGCGGCGTTATAGGCCTGGTGAAGGTCGCGACTGTAACCATCGAGTTCGTCTGAGACGAACGAGAAGCCGATCTCATCGCAGTCATGGTCGCCAAAGGATAGGTTGTTGCGGTCTTTGTAGAACAGCCGGACGATCTGGAAGCAGGCGGCACCAAACGTTGCATGACCCGAGGGATAGGCCGGAAAGGGCGGCTTGAACGCGATCTTGTCAGTGTTAGTCTCGGGTGCACCTAACGCCTCCCAAAACGGGTCGCCATCGCGCATACCGTCGGTTGGCTCGCTCACCGGCTGTTCGCTCGACAAGGTCCCCGCGGCGTCGTCCCACTCGGGACCTTGGATGGCGTCATGCTCGCGGACCCCCGACAGTGGGCGCCAGAACTCGTACCGGTACTTCTCGCGCCACGAGAACTTGCCGGCATCAGCCATCGCCGTGTTCGCGAGCGCGAAGACCCGGACGAACTCGTCCACCTGCAGCGCCGGGTCGGCCTGCATGCCGCGGCGTTCCCAGGCGATGGTTCGGACAATCTGGTTGTATAGGCGTGGTGGTGTCCCGATCAGGTTGGCGCCGTCATAGGCCCAAAAATAGGCCGCGACCGTCTGGTTCGGCGTCCGCGTCGTGCCAGCGGCATGGGCCGCCCCTCCAAGTCGTTTTACCTCGCGCAGAGCCGCGCGATACTCGGCACGCTCCGGCCCGGAGTTTGCAGGCTCATCTTTAGGTGGGGGTGCCAGGATTAGAGCGTCCTCGTTCGTCACCGAGAAGGTCGCGACGGTCGTACCATAAAATGGCCCGTGGTATATTCGCATTGGCTTGTCGCCCCGATCCGGATGGTCGGGGTCGATGACGGGGAGCCTGACCGGGTTGACCGGTTCATCGCGAAAATAATAGCGATCGGTACGAGGCTTATAATGACCTTGTCCGGCACCGATCTGCCCCGGTTGAACGGCGAGCAGCGTGAGAATCCTGCCAGCTACTTCCTGTCCAAACGCGAATGCGGGATCGAGTGCGTTTAGCTGGAATGGCACGTCGGTTATCATCTTATCGAGCGCCGACACGAGCTGGTCCCTGGCGAGCACGGAAATGCCAGCGCCTGCGCTCCGGTAGAGCGCGTCCAGAACCATCACGGCAGCGCCGCCAATGGCCACCTCTTGAGCGGTAAGGCCGAGCGATCCGCCACCAGTCGGCAAGACGGGCAATGACATGCCGAGATAGGGCGGGAATGTCGGCGAGGTCTGCAGGCCGAACCACGCATCATGAATCGCTAGGTGAAAGAGACCGAGCGCACGCGAACTCATTGTTGGCCCCGTTTGCGGACCGCTCAAGCTGTGCGTTAGGCGATTCATCTCCAGCGCGACGAAGTTCCAGTAGAAAACTGGGACTGCATTACGCAGTTGATCAACTGACGAGATCGGCGCCGCTTCAAACACGAGTCACCTCCATGCTGATTAAACCGAGTCGGTCTATTGTGCTAGCGAGCAATACACTATTTTAGAGACTTAGAACAGGATCAGCATCTATCGGCGAGTATTTGTAAAAAAGAACCTTTGTATTTCGTATCACCCTCACCAACCGTTGCCATCGCAACGGGTGTGATCAAACAGGCCCGTGTTAGCGTTCAAGAATGCACCTATCCGCTTGCGAACGCGGCTGACCGGCAAACACCATGGCCCAACTTCGCAATCGTTGCCTTCAGCCCCTTCGCAACCAGCCCTTTTTCAACAGTCTCGAACGGTTGTGACATCAGGTACCGACGGGGAAAGCAGACGGGCAGGAAAGTCCCCAATTCAAGTCATCGAGCAACCAGATGATGGAAAACCCCTGTTGCCGTCACGAATGTGCGAGAAACAGGTGTTTTCGGACGGTAGCTTCTCGATCGTCGCAAAAGGCCGTCGCTAACCGACTAGCGATTGTCGTGTGTTTTCCGACAGCCCGCGAATGGTATTAAACGCTCAAAAACGGTTGGCCGGCTTCCTACCATTTCTAGCGTTCATCATGGAATATCCGAAGCCAAAAGCGGTTCAAAGGAGACCAAGGAAAGTCGGAAGTTGGGAACCGAGAAAGAGCGCACGAATGTCTGGGTATGGGTCTCTCAGATTGCGTCCCGACATCTTGTTTGGGTCAGTCCGAAGAGCCTGTCGTTCGGGGAGATGGCTAGACTTGACTGTCTATGAGAGTGGGGTGGCCAGCGGCAAGGCTTCTATCGCTGGACGCGCAAGCAGGTATCCTTGGCAAAATCGAAGGCCAATCTTGCGCAACGTCTGAAGCTCCGACGCAGTCTCGATTCCTTCGGCAATACAACGGATACCAAGCTCGTCGGCCATCCTGACAACGCTCGCGACGATCGTCCGTCGGGCGGCCGAACTGTCGATCCCGCTGATCAGTGCCATGTCGAGCTTGAGCATGTCCGGACGTAGGTCCGCGAGCAAGCCAAGCCCGGCATAGCCAGCGCCGAAGTCGTCGATTGCAGTGGTGAAACCGCGTGCTTGATAGGACTCGATGATGTGCCGGACATGGCCGACGTCGACCATCCGCTCGTTCTCGGTAAACTCGAACATCAACCGGCTGGGATCAAACCCGACGCGACGTGCAGCGGCCAGCGAGGCGCGAATGCAGGCGTTCGGCTCGTAAACGGCATTGGGCATGAAGTTGATAGAAAGCTTTGTATCGCCAACGGGAGCGAACAGCGCTCCGGCCAGTTCGATCGCCTTCACCCGGCACGCCTGATCGAACTTGTAGGTCATGTCAGCTTCGACGTCCGACAGTACCTCGCCTGCCGACCGGCCATCCGCCCCACGGACCAGCGCCTCATAGGCAAAGACGGATCCGGTCTCGATATCGACGATCGGCTGGAACGCCATTGTAATCGCCATCCTGAGCGGAGCGCCCGTCCGGCAGCCCCGGCACGCATCCGCCATCGTCAGCGGTGTCCTACGCGCTATGTCCGCCGCGGTGATTGGTGAATGCATCATGCCCAGTCTTCCAATTTCCCCATTGCATTGCGCGGTAACGCTGGTCCGAAGCGAAAGCCTTTTGGGCGCTCTTGATCGGCCAGGCGAATGACCATGAAATGTTCGATCCGCGCCGAAAGTTGCACAGGATCGTGATCCGGTTTCGGGACGACGAACGCCTTCAGCCGCCCATGCGCATGCAGTCGCACGGCAACATCCGCGACGCCGTCCACCGTCCGCAGCGAATTCGCCACCCGCTCGGGCCAGACATTACGTCCCCCAACTTGCACGGCACCGTCGCGCCGACCGATCGGCCGTAGAGTGCTATCACCGATGCGCTCCACGAAATCGGGTAGGTCGTAGAACCGGCCGTGGCGGTCGACAAGTCGCCAATCCTCATCCCCGTGTTCCGATAGGCGCCAGCGAGGAAGCAGATCATATCCGTTCGCTGGCACGTCGCGCATGGCGATACCGCCTGTCTCTGACGAGCTATAGACATCAACCAGCCGTGTCAGTCCGGCCGCCAGCAGTCCTGCAGCGACGCTGTCGTTCAGGAACCCGGCCGAACTGACCCCTATGACATCCTCCGGAAAGCGACGGACTATGCGGACGAACGCCTGCCACTGCTCCGGTACCGCGATGACGAGATCGCTTGCGGCCAGCCTGAGGGGGGCGCCGATCGCTCGCACCACAACCGGAACACCCAATGCGTCAGGTAACAAGGCGGTCCAGATCATCCCATACAGATGATGTGCAGGTACCAGCGCAACCACCCGGCGTCGCCCGGTGAACTGAGTGGCCAGGAATGCGGCCTCATCGATCATATCAACAACGTCGTGCACACACGGACGCGGGCTGCCGGTCGATCCAGAGGTGGCTACCGTTATCCGGCCATTGCCTTCAACGTGCGCGTGCATGACCCAATCAACCCAGGCACCTACCATCTGCGGCGGATCATCGCTCAACAGGCTGTCGTCGAGGTCGAACGCCACTGCCAGCGCTCCTAGCGCACCGAGCTGCTCCACCGAATCCAAGCCCAGCCCGTTGTCGCCGATCGGCGTCGAGGCCGGCCAATCTCCCTTTGCCGCATCAGGATGGTCCGTACCGCGCTGACGGCGGAACTCGGCCGCGACGACGGCGCACACAATCCGATGCACGGCTGAACGTGGCACGCGGTGCTTAGTCACGCTGCCTCGGTCTCAACCACAAAGACCCGGTTCCGGCCGGCATGCTTTGCGGAATAAAGGCGTTTGTCCGCCAACGCGATGAGCCCTTCGACCGACCCTTCGGCCTCATCGAGGGTCGCACAGGCCAGGCTGGCCGTTACCCGCAGAGTGCCTGATTGAGCTTCGATGACGACATCGGCAATCGCTTCGCGAAGTCGCTCGGCAAGCTCCATGGCTTGATCACGGTCGTAGCGTGGAAGTAGAACCCCAAATTCCTCGCCTCCCAAGCGCGCAAAGATACCACGTGGTGGCAAGAGTGCGATGCATGCCTCGGTCACCCGGCATAGAAGCGTATCGCCTACCGGATGGCCGTGCGTGTCGTTGACCGCCTTGAAGTGATCGAGATCGAGTACGACCAGCGACAGCGACTGACGAAGTTCGCGCCAGCTCTGCTGTTCGCGTGCCATCGCCTGACTGAAATGTCGTCGATTTGCCGCGCCGGTCAGATGGTCGCATGTCAGGAGACGCCGCACGTCTTCGGTCGCCGCGTCGCGACGCGGTACATCACGAAGCACAACTGAAAATCGGGGTAAGGTCGCATTGTCGCGTGCCGACCGAGCTACAACGAGACGCTGACACCAGTAGCGCTCGCCATCGGCGCGTTGCTGCCACCCTTCCTGAAGATGCCAGCCCTCACGAACTGCGATCGCCAGCTGCTCGTCCAGACGCAGATCGCCGCCGGGCAGATCTGTACTGAGGACATCGGCAAGGTTGTGACCGGTAACGTCGGCCGGCTTATACCCCGTCTGCCGGGCAAAGCAGGTGTCGGCCGCTGCGATTTGGCCGTCTGGCGTGATCGTCAAAGCGGCATAGCCGTTAACGCCGTCGAGTAGCGTGGCGAACCAGGTATCGGCCTGGCGCAGGCGGTTTTCCTGAACAACCTGGTGGCTTATATCGGTGAGCGTCGCCATAAGTCGGTCCGACCCGAGCTTGACGAGCGTACAGGCTAGGACCTTCTGCTTTGCACCGTTCCTGCCCGGTGCCAAGTCTACAAAGATGCGGTGGCCGTCGCAGATGCGTCCCGTAGGTAGTGCAAAGGCTTCTACCAGGCTTTTGAGTTCCGGGGCATGATCTTCGCACGCCGAGAACAAGTTGCTGACGCCACGCGGGCCGGCGAGCGGCAGCAGGTGCTGCATGGCGTGCGGGTTCATCAAGCCAATCTCGCCGGCTGCGTTGCATTCGATCAGCCCGATGGGGCAGGCATATAGAAATTCGAGGAGTTCCTCCTCACCCGACGTATAGGTCATTCGGCTAACCTTCAGCGTTCGATGAGCACGTAGCGACGCGGCGTTTGCGCGCTCGCGAGCAGCCGCAAGCGCACTTTGGTCGGCCGCATGCGAAGCGTCAGGACGTACGGAAATATGTCATCGAGCTCCGGTTCGTCTTCGAACCACTGCGCCACCATGAAGTTGTTCATGCACTGCGCGACTGCGTCGAAAAACGGAACGCCGACCACAGTAGCAGGATCCAGACCTGACAGATGAGCCTCGGTCGCATTGTAGACCTGTACGATCGTGTCAGCGGCAAAGCCCACGACGCCGAAGGGCAAGGCATCGCGGTCTGCTCCGCTCATAGTCTCAAGGTCGTACAGTGCGACCGTTTCGAAATCTACATTTGCTGATGACACGATCAGTAGCTCCTCTACGAAGCGTTATGCCCCAGGAGGGTTAACTATTTGGCAAATCAGCGGTCCTCACCCTTGGCGCTAAAAGAATGCCCACCCCCGCATATCCAAGGCGCCTGTCGGCGGCGCTAGGCCCCGCGTTGCCGGTCAGTTCCATCCAGCATTGCGTGGTTCGCTTACCTGGTTAGGCAGCTACTCGCCCAAGCAAGGGATCCGCACCGGATGCGACAAAGTTCGCGAGGGCCGCACCAGGAAGCGGCCTGCTGATGAGGTACCCCTGGAGCGTATCACAACCGGCATCTACCGAAAACGCGAACTGCGCTTGCGTCTCGACGCCCTCGACCGTCGTTGTCATGCCCAGGCACTTCGCCATCGTAATGATCGCACGCACAATCGCGGCGCTCTCGTCGTCCTCGGGCAATTGGCTGACGAACGACTGATCGATCTTGATCTTGTCGAAAGGAAACTTCCGAAGGTAGCTCAGTGATGAGTATCCGGTTCCGAAGTCGTCCATAGAGACCCGGACACCCAGCGCAACCAACTCGTTTAGCGTCTGCATCGTCCCTTGTTCGTCAGAGAGGAGTACGCCCTCGGTGATCTCAAGATCAAGCCGGTCTGCTGCCAAACCAGCAGACTCCAAGGCGGCCGCGATCATCTTGACGAGCGACTTCTCTCGGAATTGTACTGGCGACAAATTGATAGCCACGCCCATGTTTGAAGGCCATTTCGCGGCCTCCACGCATGCGGTGCGAAGGACCCACTCGCCTAGTGGGAGAATGAGGCCGGTTTCCTCAGCAATACCGATGAACTCAGCAGGCGGTACGAGTCCGCGTTCCGGATGGTTCCAGCGTACCAGAGCCTCTGCAGAGCTGATACAGCCCGTCGCAGCGTCGACCAATGGTTGGTAGTGAAGTTCGAGCTGCCCCTCCGCGATCGCAGTCCGAAGCCCGGCCTCGATGGCCCGCCGGGCTCGCATCTTTTCATCGAGCGAGACATCGTACCGACGGAAGGTGCCCCGCCCGTCTGCCTTCGCCGCATAAAGGGCAAGATCGGCATTCTGCATCAGGTCAGCTGGATCTTCGCCATCACTCGGGCACAAGGCGACACCGACACTTGCTCCAAGATGGATGGGCTGGCCGTCGACCATGAACGGTCGGCTTTCCACCACCGCCACGATCCTTGCCGCGAGTGCAAATGCCGCGTCGAGCTCGTCCGCCGCCACCTGCATGATAGCGAACTCGTCACCGCCGAGTCGGGCAACTACATCAGCTTCGCGCAAAGTCGATCGAAGGCGGTCCGCAACCATGCTGAGGATCATATCACCGGCAGCATGCCCAAGGGTGTCATTCACGTATTTGAAGCGATCAAGGTCGATCATCATCACGGCACACAGCCGGTCAGCTGCGCGTCGCGATGCCGTGTGCAAGGCGAGCTGGTCAAAGAACTTAGCGCGGTTCGCGATGCCAGTCAGAGCGTCGGTATATGCCAGCTCGTGAATTCTGGCTTCGGTCTTGAGGCGTTCGCGCTGGTCACGGACCGCGATCACCGTCTGAACCTTGTGGCCCAAGGCAACCTCCCGTCGCAGAACCCGGACAGGAACCTTGCCGCCATCGGCATGAACGAGGTTGATCTCGCGTTCCTCGCGTTCGGGCATGCTTTCGACGTCGAGCCCGGGCAGTAGTGAGCTGACATGGCTGCCGGTCAGGGCCCCCGCCACATAGCCGGCCATCGACTCGACGCTGTCGTTCGCAGTAACGACGATATCGCCCTGGCAGATCAGCAACCCCTCAAGTGCGACGTCGGCAAGTTCGCGCAAGCGCCGTCGATCCTGCTTCAGACGCGCTTTCGCAGCGATCTCAAAGCGCAGCCCTAACACCGCCAGCACTATCAACAGTAACGACACGCCAGCGACGACGGGAGTAATTGCATCGGGCGTGATCGCGTCGGCAGGGAGACGCTGTGTCAGATCGAAGCGAAGCGTCATTGCGGCCATGCCACAGAAATGAAGCAGCGCGATCGACAGCAGTAACAGCGGCGGTGCCGCTAAGCGCAGGCGCGGTGAGCGGCTGCCCGCTGCAATCATGGCAAACCCGGATGTGGGAAGACTGAACGCGATAGACAGGGCTACCAGCCACATATTCCATGTGACACTCCCCTGCACCAAGTAGGCGGATTGCCCGACATAATGGAGGGTCATCACGCCCAATCCGACCACCAGCCCAGCCACGAACTGCAAGGACCGCCTGCGGACCCGTAGCGAGATCGACACGCCGGCCCCAATACCCGAGATTGCGCACGCCAGCGATATGCCGGTCAGCATAGGGTCGAAGGCGGCTGGCATTCCCGGCTTGAACGCCAGCAGGACGATGAAGTGCGTCGCCCAGGCAGTACATCCGCTGGTGACGATACTGACGGCGCCCCACCGGAGCCGCGAAGCACCGCTTGCCCGGGCGGCGTGATGCGCAAGAGCGAATGAAGCGTAGGTCCCGATTGCGCAGACGACCGCTGCGAAGAGGACAAGACGACCGTCGTGCATGTCACGCATACATGCGATCACGGATGATAGAGAGCTATCCATCTGAACCGGCTAACAAATAAAACTTAACGAGCCCTGCCCAATTTTGCAGCTGCCGATGTAGTCCGGCGGTCACCCAAAAAGTTCGGCTCGGCCGTGAGATCCTACCGAATCGTCACGACCCTGACCTCAACGGCGTCCGCGATCCTCTTCCAGTTCTGATCGCTCGTCCATGCCCGCAACACAGGGTACGGCGCTTGGGTCAAGACTCGTTGATCACAGCCAGAAGATGACGGTGGCAGCGAGGGCAACCGCACAGAAGAAGGCTGTTGGGCAACGGTCGTAGCGGGTTGCCACGCGGCGCCAATCCTTGAGGCGGCCGAACATGATCTCGATGCGGCTGCGGCGCCGATAGCGCCGCTTGTCGTATCTGACCGGCTCGTTGCGCGATCGTCGACCTGGGATGCAAGGTTGGATGGCTTTGGCCTGCAAGGCGTCTCTGAACCAGTCGGCGTCGTAGCCGCGGTCGCCGAGTAGCCACTGCGCCTTGGGCAAATCGTCCAGCAACGCTGCGGCACCAGTGTAATCGCTGACCTGCCCTGCGGTCATGAAGAAGCTCAAGGGGCGCCCGTTCGCGTCAGCAACGGCATGGAGCTTGGTGTTCATGCCGCCCTTGGTGCGACCGATCAGGCGACCGAGATCCCCTTTTTTACCCGCAGGCTGGACGCCGTGCGGTGCGCCTTCAAGTAGGTGGCGTCTATCATGACCGTTGTCGGGTCGGCGCCAATCGCAGCCAGCCCCTCCATCATCCGCGCGAACACGCCTGCTTCAACCCAGCGTTTCCATCGGTTGTAGAGCGTCTTGTGCGGGCCGTAGGCGCTCGGCGCGTCTCGCCAGCGCAGCCCGTTCCGGTTGACGAATACGATGCCGCTCAACACCCGTCGGTCATCGACGCGCGGCTTGCCGTGGCTTCTCGGAAAGAACGGTCGCAGCCGTTCTATCTGCTCTTCCGTTAACCAAAACAGGTCGCTCATGCCAGTCTCCTTACGGAACCTGAATCAGATCGCGGCCATCTCATCAATGGGTCCTGACCCTAAGCAAGACTGCCCAATCGCAAACCAATTCGCTTGTCGTTGACGCGAATCCAATATGGCCGGTCCTCCGCGATGCCTGCCGGCTCGCGCCACGAATTTGGATCTTTGTCGACGCCAGATCGGGCGCAATCATGGACCGCGAACTTACCTTGCATTAACCGGGCAGTGCATAGGTTAGCGTATGAAATTCCCGCCAAACCGGATGTTGGTCCCTGCGCAGATCGTCGCTGCAACGTTTGGGCTTGTCGCGTTGACGATGTGGCCGCCAGCATCGGGCTCGATGCTTCTGGTGCCGCTCGGTTCAGATGACGGAGCAACCGTGCAGGGCGCGTTAGCGGGCGGTGCGGCGTTGCTCGGGGCCGGACCGTTTCCGGGATCGCTGGTCGTCGTTGGTGATCGGGCCCGCATCGCCCCCCGGGTCGCATGGAATACCGTCATCATGGCCGCTCCGCCCGCAGGCTGCGGCGCCAGTGGCGGCGCTGGAAGGCCAGTATGAACCGCATCACTTCAGCGCTAAAGCCAGCGTTTTCCTGGTTGGATCTCAGGGCGAAGCTCGGGGCCACCGTGGAATTTGGACACGATGCCGGGCTCAACCCGCTCGACCGGTTGCGGCGTCGCGCTGTCCAAGCATGGGCGTTGATCGGCTGGACCTCGTTCGGGGGGCTGCTGATAGGTAACACCGTATTAGGCGCAGGCACGGGTGTCCCGCTGCTGGTCATTGGCACCATCATCACGGCGGGGCCAACTGCGATGGCGCTCAGCGGGCGCTATGATGCCGAAGCCCGGACATTAATGGGATCGCTCGCCGCGGTGATACCAGCGATGCTCGTCTTCCTGCTCAAGGGGCATCCGTGGCAGATGGATGCACACATGTATTTCTTCGTCGGAATGGCGGCACTGGTAATGTTAGCGGACTGGCGGCCGATCGCGCTGGCGACGGTGCTGACCGCGGTCCATCATCTTGCCCTCCAATGGTGGGCCCCGGAGTTTGTGTTCACCGGCTCGGGCAATCTTGGCCGAGTGATCTTTCATGTCGTGGCGGTCGGGCTGCAATTTGGCGCATTGACGGTGCTGACGATCCAGCTCGAGCGGCTGTTCCAGTCGCAGAGTGCGGCGTTACGACGGTCGCGCGAGTTGACCCAAGTGGCGGAGGATGGCCAGCGGCAGACCGAAGAAGCGATGCTTCAGGCGCGCACAGCGGAGGCGGTGGCGACGCGCGAACGCCGGCAGCGTGAAGAGCAGGCGGCACGGATCGCGAGCGAGCGGCGCGGCGAGTTGGTGGTGCTAGCGAACGAGTTCGATCATTCCGTGACGTCAGTCGTGAAGAGCATCGGACAGGCGACCGAACGACTAGAGCATGCGGCAGTTCGGCTCGAGGACGTTACCGGCGACGCGACCCAGGATGCGGTTGAGGCCGCATCGGGCGCAGGTCGAGCAGCACGCGACATCGCGCATGTCGCGTCATCGATCCGCGACCTGTCGGAATCGATCCGGACGATCGCGATTGCAGCCGACCAGCAATCGGAACTGACCGTGGTGGCGAGCCTGGAAGCGCATCGCAGCGTGCAGACGGTCGCGATGCTTGAGGATCATGCGGTCCAGATCGAAGTCATTCTCGACGACATCCGAGAGCTGGCGAACAAAACCAATTTGCTGGCCCTGAACGCGACGATCGAGGCGGCACGGGCGGGCGACGCGGGGCGCGGGTTCGCGGTCGTTGCGGGCGAAATAAAAGGCTTGTCGGCGGATACCAAGCAGGCAAGCAACCGAATCAGCATGCTGCTTACCGGAATTCGCGAGGGCGTGGCAGATACGGGCGAGAAGCTGCGTAGCGTCAATACCGCGATCGGCCAGGTCTCAGTCGCGGCATCGGGAATCGCGACCGCAGTTGGCGAGCAGCGCTTCACGGCGCAGGAGGTGGATGCGGGTGCAGCGCGAGCGGTCGGCGCCGCGAAGGAAATCGGCACCCGGATCGACGGCGTGGCGGAAGCTGCAGGGTCTGCCGCCCTATTGTCGGCGTCGGTACGGGGCAGCGCCAGCGATCTGGCAGCGAGCGCGCGGAATTTGCGGTCATCGACCGACCTGTTCGTCTCGTTCCTTCAAGCGGACGATGCCGCGGCAGCGTAGTGCCAAGTCGGCCCCATCTCCGTGGGGTGCCCGCACGAAGACGCGCATGGTAGGAGAGTGCATGCTTAAGACAAAAATGAAGCGGATCACCGATCGTGGTGATCGCGCCGTTGAACGCCTTGCCAAGATCGAGACGTCCATAACAGGCCTTGCCGACAACGATCTGCTCGACCTGGCCGACATCTTCAAAGCCGAGCCTCGCACGCCGATCGGCGATTTGGCGTTCTTGGAAATGGCTCGGCGGAATATCAGCCTTTGACGGCAGCCTGACCAGGCCGAGCCGAAACAATGAGCCAACCCTAATGTTAACCAACTGGCAGGCGTTACACGTCAACGGCTTGCCGCATTCCAGATTCAACCTGACTCATACGCGTTGCCTTGACATGGCTGTCGAGCATCTTCGCTTTATGAGCAAGATCATCACGCACGCCTGCGGGCATGAGCAAATTCACTATCTCGCCGGCTTCGCAAGCCAGCAGGAGCGGAAAGCCCGCTGGCTGGAGACGACTAAGTGCACTACCTGCTTTCTTGCAACCAAACAGGCTGAACAAGCGGAAGCGGCGGTTCGTGACGGTGCAGCCATAGCGCACCTTGATCTTCCATCGCTCACTGGCAGCGATCGTCAGGTCGCATGGGCAACAACGCTTCGAGCTAGCCGCTTTTGCAGTTTCGGTACCCGACCGGTCATAGATGAAAACGGCTACCAGGTTTGTGTTCTTGTAACTGATGCAAAGTGGTGGATCGATCACCGGGCACTGACAGATCACGAGCTGCTCGAAGAGGCCGAACGATGTGCGGTTGAAATGAGCATTCTAGCGAGCTCCAATCACGATCCCTCGTTACCACAGACGGCCTAACGGCCAAATCACAGTACTATCTACGCACGAGATTTATAGTATTAGCTCCGATCGTAGCCACGCCTTCGGGCCACGCGCTTTTAGGTACCGTTGGCCGTCTTGTGTGATACCATGCGAGTGGACGATCTATATAGGTGATCTAGGCTTCAATTCGGCACCCCTGTCAGGCTAATCAGGCTGACCTCGAACAGTGACTGACGCCCAATCAACGCGGTCGCACCGCGCCTAAAATGTAGGCGCGTCCTCGCGAGCTGCCCTCTTTAGCTGCCGCAAGCGTCGATGGCAGCAACGACTGCCTGACCCATCTGAGCGCTTTAGCTAACCATCTGTTTAAGCTACGAATGCCTGGCGAGGCAGGCGCCCTTCCGGAGAGATGTTGATGGCTGATATAGATCACTTGCTGGGCGTGCCGCTGACGCGGCGCACCGCACTGGGTGGCACTGCTGCGCTTACCGCATCTACATTTATTTCCGAGGGCGATCACGCAGTCGCTGCGCCGGCAGCCAAGCCTGTGGGCGTCCGATTGGCGATTCAGACGACGGTCAACGGCAAGGCGGTGCCGGTAGAGATCGATGTGCGGACATCGCTGCTCGATCTCCTGCGTGAGCAACTGCACCTAACTGGCGCCAAGAAGGGCTGCGACCACGGCCAATGTGGCGCGTGTACCGTTCACGTCGACGGTCGGCGTGTAGCATCCTGCCTCACACTAGCAGTCAAGGTTGACGGACGTGCGGTGACAACGATCGAAGGGCTTGCCGATGGCGAGACGCTGCATCCGATGCAGCAGGCCTTTATCGATCACGACGCGCTGCAATGCGGCTATTGCACACCGGGACAGATCATGGCGGCAGTGGCGTGCGTGCGTGAAGGCAACGCCACGTCAAAGGACCGCATTCGCGAATATATGAGCGGCAACATCTGCCGCTGCGGCGCCTATGTCGGCATCGTCGCAGCGATCGAGCAGTTTGCGGGAAGGGAGAAAGCCTGATGCGCCCCTTCACCTATGCACGACCCGAAAGCGCCGTAGCGGCAGTCCAGGCCTTCACAGCGGCGGGCACCGGTGCGCGCTATATCGCAGGCGGCACCTCGCTCTATGACCTGATGAAGCTCGACATCGAGAAGCCTCAGCATCTTATCGACGTCACCGCGATCCGAGAGCTCGATGGAATTGAGACGAACGGCGAGCGGCTCCGCTTCGAGGCACTCGCACCAATGAGCGCGGTTGCGACCGACAAGGTCGTGCTTCGCGACTATCCCGTCCTTGCCGAGGCGTTGTGGAAGGCTGCCTCGCAGCAGCTGCGCAATATGGCGACGGTCGGTGGTAACCTGCTCCAGCGGACCCGCTGCCTGTATTTTCGCAACGGCGCCGGCGGAACTTCGGTTGGCAACACCTATCCCTGCAACAAGCGGGAGCCGGGTTCCGGCTGCGCGGCGATCGGCGGAATCGACCGCGGTCAGGCCGTGCTAGGCCAGAGTTCGTCGTGCACTGCCGTCTCGCCTGGCGACTGGCCCGTCGCGCTTGTCGCGCTCGACGCCTATGTCGAAGTGCTGGGCGCCAGCGGTAGCCGCGCGATCCCGATTGCCGAACTTTACCGCCTACCGGGCAGCACGCCGAACCTGGAGTTTACCTTGCAGCCGGGCGAAATGATCACGGCGATCGTCGTACCAAAGACGAAGGCAGGCCGCCACTCGACGTATCACAAGATCCGTGACCGCGAGAGCTACGCCTTCGCGCTTGCCTCGGCAGCGGTCGCGTTGGAGATGGATGGTGACACAGTAACGCGCGCTCGGATCGCACTTGGCGGGGTGGCGACCAAACCATGGCGGGCGACCACGGCAGAAGCACTGCTGGCTGGAAAGCCTCTGACCCCGGCGACCGCACTGGCGGCAGGGCACGCTGCCTTTGCCGATGCCAAAGCTGGTAAGCAGAACGGCTTCAAGATCGATCTCGGCGCGCGGACCGTTGCCGATGCCCTGACTATTGCCGCAGCGAGGAACCGGTCATGACCGCCCCCTTCCCCAACCGTCCCCGTGCCGATGCCCGTGAGAAGGTGATGGGCGCTGCGCGCTATGGAGCCGACCATCAGGTCGCTGGACTGCTGTACGCCATGCAAGTCCCGGCAACCATTGCGAAGGGGCGGATTGCCGCTCTGTCGGTCGATGCCGCGATGCAGGTACCAGGCGTTGTTCGCGTGCTGACTTCGACCGACTTTCTGCCGCCCCCTCCTGCGTCCCCTGGCGCACCGCCTCCGCCTGCGACGCTCACGGCCGACATTGCCTATCGGGGCCAGCCGGTCGCACTTGTCATTGCCGAGACGCTCGAGGCCGCGATCGAGGGCGCCGAGGCCATTCGTCCGACCTACACAGTCGCACCTGCGTTCACCTCGCTCATCGAGCAGCCGGGGGTGGTGCGCGAAGCCGTCAAGCCGGTGACGGCGGGCGATGCGACGCGGGCGATGGCGCGCGCGGTAACCCGGCACAAGGCAGACTATGTTTCCCCGCCACAGCACCATAACCCGATCGAAATGCTATCGACGACGGCCGTATGGGAGAACGGGCAACTTACCATCTACGAAAGCACGCAGAGCAGCAGCAATACGAAGGGTGCCGTAATGCGCAACATGCGCCTTACGCCCGAGCAGGTGACGGTAAAGAGCCCGCAGGTCGGCGGGGGCTTCGGCCAGCGGGGTGGGGCACAGCGCCAAACCGCCTTGGTTGCCCGCGCGGCAATGCTGCTCGGCCGACCGGTCAAACTTGTCCTGCCGCGCGGGCAGATCTTCCATAACGCGACCTTCCGGCCGAAGAACCGTCACCGGATCGAGATCGGTGCGGATGCCAGCGGCAAGATGATCGCGGTGCGCTACGACGCCGATCAGCAGCAATCGCGCGAAGGCCAGTTTCCGCCTGACTACCATGAGTCCGTACCCATGCTGTACGGCATCGAAAACTATCACGGCACTGCCGCTAATCTGCGGATTGATACACAGGCGCCAGGCTATATGCGGTCGCCGACGCCGCATCCATCGTGCTTCGCCTTCGAGAGCGCAGTAGACGAACTTGCCCTCAAGCTTGGCGTCGATCCGGTCGCCTTCCGACTGCGCCACCGGGCCACGATCGATCCGATCCACGGCCAGAAACTCTCGTCCTGCTATCTGTCGGAATGCCTGACGGAGGGCGCACGTCGTTTTGGCTGGGAACGGCGTAGTCTTCAGCCGGGATCGATGACGCTGCCCGATGGCACGCAGGTCGGCTGGGGCGTGGCATCGGGGGCCTATCCGGGCTCCGCCCATCCCAACATCGTGACGCTATGCGTGAACGCAGACGGCACGACCCGGTTTTCGGCTGCGGGGCATGAAATGGGCCAAGGCATCCGCTCGACCATCGAACAGGTTCTCGTACGCGAACTGGCGATCGATCCTTCGAGGCTGGAGATCGCGATCGGCGACACCAGTGTAGCGCCTCAGCACACGACGGCAGGATCCTGGGGCACCGCGAGTGTCGTGCCGGCAGCGGCAGAGGCGGCTGCCAAGTTGAACGCTGCCATGGCCGAGCTGTTGGCGGGGCGTCAGGTGGCGGGCAATCTACACCGACAGCTTGCGACCGTGCGACGTCCCTCGCTTCAGGTTGAGGTCGAGCATGTTGCGGTCGACCAGGGCCCGAAGGATTTGGCGACACTGCGCAAGGGCGGCATGGCGTTGGTCGGGCCGGATTACTCGACCTTCACGACCTACAGCTACATTGCTCACTTCGTTGAAGTTCATGTCGAACCCGGCACGCGCCGCGTCCGCGTGCCACGCGTCGTCAGCATTGCCGATTGCGGGCGGGTGATCTCGCCGCGCACGGCCGAGAGTCAAGTTCGGGGTGGTGTGATCTGGGGCATTGGTGCGGCGCTCCGCGAAGCGACCGAAGTCGATCCGCGCTATGGCGGGTGGCTGAACAACGATCTTGCCGACTATGTCGTGCCCGTGAATGCCGACATTGGGTCTATAGACGTCGGGTTTATCGATCGACCGGATCCTCTCATCAATGCCCTTGGCGCAAAGGGGCTTGGCGAAGTTGCCATGACGGGCTGTGCCGGCGCCATTGCCAATGCCATTCATCATGCAACGGGTAAGCGGCTGCGCGAGATGCCGTTCAGGATCGAAGATCTTCTGTAATCGAACCGAGGCGAAAGACCGCGGCTGAGACGGGAAATCACATGCCTTCGACGTGCCGAGCTATATCAAAAGGCCTCTTAAAGCATCGGACCTTGTTGGATGTACGTACTTCCTCTCGCTGCGGCCGCAGCCCTCATGCAATCGCCGGTTGCCACCACTGCGGTAAGACCTGGCACGATAGCGATCGTCGCTGCTGATAGTTCGACCACGTCTCCCGCTATCACGAGAATGTTCACGGATGCGGTTCAACGAACCTTCCTTCGAACACCTTTCCTGCCCCTGCCCGACCCGAACCACAGTCTTTACGTCGCCAAGGTTGAG
>NZ_LMKZ01000016.1:96614-97850 GCF_001422525.1 Sphingomonas sp. Leaf30
AACCAAGCGTGGCTGCTGGCCCTGGAGGCCTGTCGCTGACCCTGCCCTCGGGGAAAGATCAATTGCACGGACTTATCGTGACCCGTCTCGAAGTGACCGTGACGCTGCGCCGCGATAATCACGTCGTATGGAAAGGGCAGGCGACCACGGTGCGCGCGAGCGGGACGCAAACGGGCGAACCCTCGGTTGTTGCAGCAGCCCTGTCGGATGCCCTCCTGACGTGGTTTCCGCGGCAGCTGCCGGGACCGCTGTCTGTCCCGTAAGATTCACCGGGTAACGCGATTATCAGCCTCTGATCTTCGATAACACGCGCGCCGCAACATTACTCCTGGCGGCAAGCTTCCGCCCATAGCGCAGTGCCGTCGACGGCGACGACCAACGGAGTGCCTGGGCAATGCCAACGCCGTCCTCACCGGCCGCAAACAGATCCTGCGTAAGCCCGACCCGAAGCGAATGACTCGACAGGGCACGCACCTCCTCCTCAACCTTCGCGATCGGCATCTCGACCAGCCCCTGGTCGAAGGCACTGAGCGCCACCCGCCGATAGATCCCGTTCACGCCCTGCCGGCTCAGCGACGCGGTCCCAACAGTGTAGACCGTCCTCGCCGGTTCGGCCTTCTTGCCACGGAGCTTCTCCTGCCAGTGCCGCGTGTGCCCCGGGATCGCCTCGTACGCCATCGGCGGAATTGCGGCGCGCAGACGGCGCCGATCGACCCCGACGCGGCGGAAGACCGGCCCCTCGGTGATGGCACTCGCTACCAGCCAGGCACCAACCCGGCGCATCGTGTCCGCGGACAGCCAGCCCCACGCCCCCTGCCCTTCCTGATCGGTCTTCGATGATGGGATGAATAAGAGCGCCGAACCATCGCTATGTGGATCGATGTGCGCGACGGCGACCGCGACGAGCTCGCTGACGCGCAATCCAGCGTCATAGCCGAGCGACAGCAGTGCGGCATCGCGCAGGCCCTGCAAATCGCCGCCACAGGCGCCAAGCAGCGCGGTCAACGTGAACCCCTTGGTATGAGGATCTAGCGAGGCCCCGAAGCGCAACGGGGCCGCCTGGCGCTGAGCAGCGCCACGCCGTCGGCGCAGGCCCTTGAGCGCGGCGCGGACCATGACGTGGCTGGTGGGCGCATGCCCCCTCTCCTGCATCCCTGACAGGCCGTGTGCGGCGGCAAGACTGGCAACCCGCCGGGCGACCGTCGCGGGCTTAGCGCCTTGCGCCTCGAGCATGGC
>NZ_LMKZ01000016.1:97946-162704 GCF_001422525.1 Sphingomonas sp. Leaf30
GCGCCTCCCCGTCTGTACGGTGAACGACAATCTCACTCATGCGACGCCTGCCGGCTGCTCCAATTTACCCTGCGTTTCGCCTTTGTAGCACATCGTTATAATTACCATAATATCCGATTATGGTTAGTGCATATAGTTGGCAGATAGCACGGCCTAGTGATTGTGTGATTACTAGCATATGGTTGGCGCGATGATGTCCGCTGATCAAGCTTCGCTCGGCTACGCGCTCGGTCGATTGGCGGGTGCTATCCGCTTTGCCTCCCCAGAAATGCGCAAGGTTGCGAGCTTCGCGACCGTGGCCGACGCGTGGCGCGCGTATCGACGCGATGCCGGCATTGGCGACGTCGGCCCCGCCCATCAGCCCTCTACAGACGCCCTGTCGATCCTCCTGACCGACGACCCCCGCCGCGACGCCGTCGTGCTCTGGCTTGCTGCACACGGGGAACCAGCAATAGCCGACGCTGCGACGGTGGTCGTTCGCATGGTCAACGCGACGCGCGGTTTCGAGACGGATGCACTGGCATTGCTCAACGCCGCCCAGGACGCGGTGGCGCAGGCGGCTGCCGGTGGCCCCCTCACCGGCGCCTGCGGAGTGGCGTACGTTGGTCCGGATCATCCGCTCCACGGGCTGGCGCGCGCTGCGGCTGCGGTCGACCTTTTGATCCACGCGCCCGATTTCGCCGAAGGCTCTGGCCATGAGGCGCTTCTCCCCCTGCCCTCCCGATCGATGCGGCATTACATTGCGTCCGAGCCGGCCGGATGCTGGGCCCTGAACCTTGTGCTTGTTGCACGCGGCATCGTCCCACAGGTTACCGGGATAGTCCCGCGCACGGCCTTTCGCCTCGATGTCACGGATGCCCAGCGGGCTGCCGCGGTCGTCGACCATAGCACGCATGAAGCGTTGGCCGCGTTCACGAATTTGGAGCGCATAGAGTCGGTGTTGGGTCGCGGTCGTGAGGCCCTCGCCGGCTTATCCCGCAACGCCCGTGCGTTTGAGGCTTGGACGCTTTTGGCGGCGCTCGGTCCGACCACGCGCAAGCAGCTCATGCGCGCACTTAGCTTGTCGCGCGCCGGTGCCGATATCCAGGCGCGCGCGCTTGCTGCTGCGAGACTCGTTGGGCTCGAAACGGGAGGTTTGGTATCCCCTGCCCTCCCCGGTTCGTCTCCGTCGCCGTCTGCGTCCCTCGATCACGGTCCGCTTTGTGCAGCGGCTGCGGATCTTGATATCGCAATGGCAGAGATTGACCGCCTCCTCACACGGAGTCTCGATAAACGAAACTAGCCAGTGCGATTTTTGGATACCCACGAAGATTATTAGCCCGTTCGCTTGCCTTACTTGCAGGAGGCTCGGTGCCTAGAAGGATCCTAACCCTTCGTGGTAAGTGCCCGCAGTTCCTCAAGTGCCTGCCAATAAGAGCGGTGACCACGCTCGTTGGTAAATTCAACGAACCAGTCGAGTGTTTCTTGTGGACCCTTAATAAAGAGATTTCCCTGAGCGACGGTTTCCCGCCGACGTCGGCTAGGTCGAGCTGAGACACTCTCGCCCTCCCCCTGGGCGCGATCGACGAACCCCATTGCGGCGCCACGCGCAACTGCCTCCTCTTCTCTCACACGATCGATACGAAGGGGCGCTTTCGAGAGGCCGGAAAGATTGAGTTTGTCGGCGACTTCGTCAGCCGATGCCGCATTAGGCTTCTTGAACCCATAACCGCTCATCGGTCAGTCTCCTCACGCACAGCCTCTACGACTGCGTACGCAACTTCGAATGCGTTTCGTTTGGCTGCCGCAAGTCCTGAAGTCTTTTCATCGGTCAGTTCTTCCAATGTTGATGCAAAATCGAATACGTCACGGTAAGCCGCTCGTTCTACCAGTCCCTTGCTGAGCAAGGGTAGATCAGCGTCCTTGATTGCTGAGGTAATTCGTTTCGCAGATTTCGTCTCAATCGCCGCGTTGTCACGACTCCGGACGAGGCGGTACGGAATAACGCGGCCTAAGGCTTCCGCCTCCTCGTGTATCAAACCAACGGCATTAGCTGCTAATTCTGCGTCAATCGGCGAGAGATTGAACGGAATCAGTACCAAGTGAGAGCGGGCGAGCGCTCGTGATGTCATTCGCGAAGCAGTCCCCTCAAGATCGATTAAAACAAAGTCGTTCTTCTCTGTGAGGGCGTCGAGCACTTTTACTAACTCTGACTCTTTAGGGCTTGCTACGATCTCAAACGGAAGTGCCCTCCCCTCAGCGGTACGCCTGGCGCCCCACTTCGCTATGATCGCGTTTGGATCAGCATCGACGACGACAACCGACGCGCCGCTGCGAGCCAACTCCCCAGCGAGAATGAACGTAAGGGTCGTTTTGCCGGCACCCCCTTTCGGGTTTGCTACTGATATCGCTGGCATGCCTGCGTTTCCTCATTAACATTTTACTAGGCTACTAATTGCCTATTGCGATCGATTGGCCACGCATAGGCTGCCGGACGCCTATCGCAACCCTATTGATAGCGCAATACATATACGATGGATATCCTTTTGGCAGCCTTTGCATCGCCTAGCGATATGGTTGCATATGAATATGGTAGCCTATGTCTATAGTGCCATATGGATATAGTGGCATATGGATATGGTGTCCAATAGATGGTCGCCACCCAAAGAATATTAACTGGATATCCATATGGTGGCCAAATCAGATGGATATCCTGCGGATATCCACCCTCGTCACTGGCGTACGTTGTGGCCTGCTGGAGTTAGACGGCCACCGCTGCTGCCAGGATCGTTGTCGGAAAAGAGCAGCTTTGCATGCAATAGGTAATCTGCCGCCTTCAGCGCAGCCTGATTGTTTGCGCCAGCGACCGATCCACCCGCAGCAAGCTGCCGCTCGCGCTGAAGGCCATCTAACCCTCTCCGCAGGCGACGGGCAGGGGATCGCCCGACTATGACACCAACAGCTTCAGCAAAGGGGGAGGGGGGAACACCCGGGGATCCACCGCTCTGTGCGTCAGCCACCCAAATCAGAGCCACCATAACGGCAAAGAGCCCGTCGGCAGGGTTCACCGCGTACGCTTCTAGCTCAGCGCGATTGTCCCTAGCGATCGGTCAACGCAAGACACCTCCATGTCGCCAACAATGCCGTTGCCGCCCTTAACGAGCTTTTGAGGGGAGGGGAGGGCGATCGCAAGCATCCCAAGGCTTGCGAGTATCCGGTTCATGTGTTTTCCCCTTGTTCAATTGAGCGGTTTTGGGTTGGCAAAGTTGATGCTGGTGTGCAGGTTGCCGGCCGGCGACCGATGTAAGTCGATCATCCGACTGGTTCGCCGTGAGAAGACCATCGGTCGCACCACAGTCTCATAGGTGGTCGATGTACCGAACCACGTCGTCGGACCGTGCCATTTGTCCCCTTCGATAATTTTAATCCGGTAAGTGCCGGGTGGCACCGGCACGGATACATCCTCGTTGCGGTTCACATAGACGGAGATGACGTGCACGTCGGTCTTCCGATCAAACAGTTGTACGACAACATTTGCATCCGCCGCTGTCACCCCAATTTTCGACGTCGCCGACTTTGGATCGACGCTATTATTGACCGTGACGGTTCCGGACGCTGGGAAGGGCAGTTCAGCCACGCGATCGTGAAACCAGCCAGAGCGTTTTGCCTCACGGTAGGCGGGGATCAAGATGGGAATCGCGCATAGGAGGAATATCCATTTTTGCGCTGGGTTCGTCCGGTCATGTCGTTTCGGACGACGCCGGTCCTTCTGATATTCGAACCGACGATTGGCTGTATCGAACCAGCCAGGGCCAACTCCGCTGCCGTTGCCACCGCCTCCGATCCAACTCGCGCTGCCAAGCGGTACCGCTTTTCCTTGTTTGTCGTGCGGATGCTCGACGCTTGCTTTGCGATCGTTCCAGATTGTTTTGGCGGCGGCCTTTCCCTGACGGTCCCGATAGCGTTCGTGCATATAGTCGCGGTCATCAATGCCCATGACCAGTCCCCGCGTTTTCCTTTGCCCGCCTGTTGACGGCACGGCGGTGGAGAACACCGAGTTGTTGCGCGAAATCGACGATGACGAACGAAAACTCGTCAGCGACGTCTTGCTCGGCCGCGCAGGTGGGCGCGATCGAAGCGGCAGCCAGCACCAGATGCGCAGCGGCGATGGGATGCGCTTGCATCAGGTGGAATGACTGAGTCCGGAAGCTGTCCGCCAAGTCCGTGTCGGACGGCGCAACGTGCGTCAGCAGCTCGGCCGACGACGGTTCACTTTCGGCGTGCTGCATGATTACCCTCCTCGGTATGTGAATTGCTTTGCGTAGTGTGCGGCGTGAAGGTGGTGCCTTGGCCGTGCCACTGGGCTCCGATCATCGCGCAGGCGATCGCCCACAGGGCCGTGAAGACGGCAGTCCCGCCCGAGATCCAGAGTGCCAGCCCCATCAGGCGGCGATGGCGGTGTCGCGGTCTGGCTGCAGGCCAAGAATTGACCGTCGCCTCCCAGATGACACCGTCGGTCGGCGCGGCATCGAGACGGGTTGTACGGCCACGTTGCCTGGGTGGCGCTCGCATATAGTCGCGGTCAGCCAGCCCCATGGCTCACCTCCCGCTGTTCCCGATGTGTCGTTGGGCACACTGTTCTGATAGGGACTAAGCGTAGTCTCGAGGCCATCCAATTGTACTCGAAAGCACGAAGTCTGCGAACGACGGCAATGTTCATGACGAAGCGTTCCCTTGAATGGCGTGAGCCTGGAAAAGCGGCGCGATTGCGACCCGAACCTCATGGACCCGGGGCTGGACAGGGCGGCCGATGCGAATTGTGCGGTAGCCGGCATGGGACGTCATTGCGTCGCGCCGGCTGTCTCGCTGCGCATTGTGGCTCGCGTCATCGACCTCGATCAGCGCGACGATCGCGCCGGTTGCTTGGTCCTGCGCCACGAAATCAATGATTTTCTGAGAGAAGGCATTGCGATCGGCAGGATGGCTTTTGCCCATCAGTCGGGGAGGGGCCTTCAGCAGCGCGCCCATCGCGACCTGCGCGTGAAAGCGGTATTCGGGCAGGCAGCGTTCAAGGATATCGAGCATTGCCAGCTCGCGAGGGGTCATGAACCGCTTGGCCAGCGGTCGCCTGGCCCCGATGCCAGCGCCAGCGCCCGTTAGCGCCTTCAAAATCATGAGCACGCCAAGCAAGGCGATCACGATCGCGATATGCTTGTCCATGGTTAGAGGGCCTTTGTAGAGAGAGGATAGCTTTCCATCGTCATGTCTGCGCTCACATATCCAAGCTGAGGTTTTTCTCGGGAAGGCCGCGGATCTGTTCGCCGGATCCGAGCATCGCGGGCAGGGCGCTAAGGTCGTCCATGTCGCGTGGAGGCAAGCCGAGCTCGTCGTCCTTGCGATCGGCGCGAGCATCACGCCGATCGGCGTCCTGGCCTTCCTTAATCGACGGCATTTCCCAATCGACGTTCTTGAGGTCGGAATAGTCGGTTGTCGACGCGCCCATTGGCGGCAGGTCGGTTATGTCGAGGCTGGCGGGATCGATCAGGATCTTCTCGCTGCTCACCTCGTCGAGGCTCTCCATTGCTTTGGTGAGCGCATCGTCAGCCGCTTTGGTCTGTACAGCAGCACCATCGATATCGAGGCGGCCGAGGCTTTCCAGCGATGAGGTTTTGTCACCGGGGTTCTTATCCAGCTGCAGCTCGAGCTTCTGCTGGTTGTCGACGACCATGGTCAGGTCGAGGCGAATACGGGTGACACCGACGTTGAAGAGCCGCTGGTTCGACAGATTACGCTCGAAGCTCTGCATCACCGTAATAGCTTTGTTGACGGTGATGCCCTGCGCCATGTGCATGTTGAGCGCGTAGGCGAGGTTCATCCGCTGCATCATCGGATCGTTCTGCTCGAGCGTGACCTGGTCCTTGTTGGCAAGCTCGACCGTGACCTTACCGTTCTCGATGCCCGCGATCGTGGCCAGCGAGGCATTGTAGATGCCGCGCTCCTTGTCGTTATCCGTCCACCGGATCCGGTCGCCTTCGTGAATCTGGATCGTCTCGATCGTCGCGAGCGACATACGATCCTTGTCGATCATCGGATCGATCTTCTGAGGACTGAACTTAATCGACTTACCGTTTTTTACGATCTCGACCTTGCCGTTGGCAAAGGTTCGCCGGACCTCCGCTACACCGCGTTCGAGTTTAAGCTCCGGCACCGAGCCCTTGATCTCCAGCCGCTGCCCTTTCTCGTAGGTCTTGGCGTAGCGCAGGTCCTCACGCTCGATGTTCACGTTCTGGATGACGGCAATGGACAGCCCGTCACCTTTGAGCGTGCCCTCGTCCTTCAGGCCTTTTTGCACCGCCTGATTGATCGCTGCACGGGTCTCGCGGCCCGACGCGAAAATGGCCGTGTTGGCACGTTCATCCGGCGACAGGGTCAGCCACAGGTCGGACGCGTGCGCCGATGGATCCTCATGCTCGACGACTTTGTCGCCAAGCACCTTCATGGCCTGCCCCGCCTTGCCGATGTTGGCCAGCGCCGCGACCGTGCGCAGCTGGTCAGTCTGCTGGCGAAGGTTGTCATCCATGCGAGCCATGCCGATCTTGTCGGCTTGCATCATGGCAAAGGCCTTGCCGGCATCGATCGGGAGGAGCTGCTGGCGATCGCCGATCAGTGCGACTTTCTCGATGCCGAGCGATTCTGCGATCGTCAGCATCTTGAGCATGTCACGGTTCGACACCATCGACGTCTCGTCGACGACGATGATTGTATTCTTCAGCTCGTCACGACGCGCCTGAGCCTCCGGCGTGTTCTGGTTGGTGACGTGCTTTTCGTTATGCCAGATAAAGTGAGCGATCGTCTCGGCTTTGACCCCAGAATCCTGCATCTGATCGACCGACATCTCGCGAGTGGGAATGGCGTCCGGCCGCGCCATGCCTTCCTTCATGTCCGCGACCATCTTGTTCTGGAATGCCAGGCCCATCACCGATTTGCCCTCGGACTCAACGACGCGGGCAACCGCCTGCAGCATGGTCGACTTACCGGCGCCGGCGATGCCTTGGACCGCGACGATGCGATCCGAGGTCGAGACGATCAGCGTAGCGGCTGCGAGCTGTCCTTCGTTCAGGGGGTGAGGGGAGGCGGCCTGCAGCCGGTCTGGCGCTTCCGAGGGTGCCACGATCGGAGCACCCGCGTCTTCACCCGCCTGGACCCGCGCAAGGATGCTCTCCTCGGTCCGAAGCGCTTCCGGTGTCGTGACAGCCTCGACCTTCTGACCCTGGTGGGTAATCTCCCCGGATAGGAGTTTGCCCTTCTCGGTGAGCTGCTCGACCCTCGCCTCGACATGATCGATGGTGACGCCCTTGAGGCCGAAGTCGAGGGCCTTCTTGGCGACCTTGTCTTTATCGAACGCCGCTTCGCGTTGACTGAGACTGCGGATCGCAGAGGCGAGAGCAAGCTGCGCATTAGCCTGGCCGGTGGACTGCGCCAGACGAACCAAACCGCGGTCGACCAGTGGGTCCGGTGACCGGAGCAAGCCCGACACCGTATCCATCGCGACTTTCACGGCGTCCGCGATTACGGTGTAGCTGCGCCCTATCGGGCCAGCGTTCTCTCGTTGCTCCGCCTTGGCGGCGTTCTTTAACGCTCCCTCGAGCAGTTTCTTGCCGTCAAAGCCTTGCTCCGCTGCTTTCGCCATCCAGTCGAGAACGAGCCCGTCGCGGTCTTCGACATTCAGCTTTGGATCGCGCGTGTTGACGGTTACGCCATCACGACCCTTTGGCGAGACGATGCCTAGCTCGGCCGCCTTTTCCATGATCTGTTCGCGTCGTTGGCTGAAGACTTCCAGAACCGCTTTTGGGACGCCGACAATCTCGAACGTGCCATGCTTACCGTCCATCCGGGTCTGATAGCCAAGCTTCTCCAACTCGTTGCGGAGGAAGCTATGGTAGATCGAGCCGATGACGGTGTTGCTGGCCCATAGCTTTTGGGCGTCCAGGGCCTGCCATTTGCCGTCGGGCATCTGCGTCATGTTGGCAACGATCGCGTGGATATGCGCTTGAGGATCGAGCGCCCGGCTCGTGTCGTGCTGAAACAGTGCATAGACCAGATTCCCGGTCTTTACCGTTTCGGTCCTGCCGTCCTTGGTGATCCGACCGGCCGCGATATTCTTCTCGACCCAGGCCATGGTCTGCTGAACCGCCTTGGTCTGGGCGCCATCGGGGCCGAGGATCCGCTTATCCCCAGCGATATAGGCCATTACCGACACCGACTTCGGTGCGGAAAAGGTCAGGTCGAAACCGGGACGCCGACCGTCCCTGACCTCGACCTTCTCACCAGATGGCAGCTCACCGCTCAGCGCCTTTGCAAATGCCTCCTGCGAAACGGTGCCGGTAAGGCCAGCTGCGGTAGCGCCTTCACCGCCCCACATGCTGACGTCACCGGCCTTCTCGTCGGTGTAATATTCGCCGCTGACGAAGTCGTCCTTGGTGAAATATTTTGCGGCGCCGGATGCCGATTTAACGGATGCGATCGAGTGCATCGTTACATCCCGTATCCGTCATCAGGGAAGGCATCGCGCGCCTCCCGGATCGACAGGTCCTCCGGCCGTTCTCCGGTCGGCGTAGGATCGTCTTTCTGGCGCTGCTGGTCCTCACTGCGCGCCTGGACGGACTTACCCTCCAGAGACCGTTCGCGGTCCTTGCGATCGTCATCGCCGGAACGCTCACGCATGTCTTGGACGAGCACCGGCGGTTCGGTTCTGGCGGTGGCTTCAACCGGTGTAGCGTCGCGCGAATTGTCGACCTCGTTCTCAGTCGGCTGCGACAGGATATTAGTGGCGAAGGTGTTGGCCACGTTTGCCGGCTCAACCTCTTCTTCTGTCAAACCGGGCACATCGCCACGTCCAACATCGTCGTCGCCACTCTGCGGCTTGCCACCACCTCCGCGACCCCCCCTTCCAGGCTCGTCCGGCTTAGCCGGTTTCCGCTCGATGAAGCCCTCGGCGACGGTCGAGTAATGTTCCCATTCCAGGCGGATGCGTGCAGCAGGGAAGCCATCGGGAAACTTCACGAAGCCGTGCAGGCTGGGCAAATTCATGATGTCATCGGGGATGACCAGCGGCTCGATCTGTTTACGGGGGGTCAGGGTCGAGGCGTCGCGGGTGTTGTTGTAACCATAGCTGTACCCCTCATCCATCTGCCGGATCTCGCGGTTACCAATGTAGCGCGCACCCTGTTCAGCAGTGTCGAGGTCGGCTGCGGCGAGGATCAGTTTGGTGCGTGCG
Source organism: Sphingomonas sp. Leaf30 (assembly GCF_001422525.1). Classification (NCBI taxonomy): domain Bacteria; kingdom Pseudomonadati; phylum Pseudomonadota; class Alphaproteobacteria; order Sphingomonadales; family Sphingomonadaceae; genus Sphingomonas; species Sphingomonas sp. Leaf30. The sequence goes on from NZ_LMKZ01000016.1 coordinate 107,203, forward strand.
AGCGACGACAGGTTGCGGGCATTTTCCTCGCCGTAGACCTGCGTAAGCTTGTCGAACGAGTGCAACCCGAGCACCATCGCACCACCGAAGTTACGGGCGGTCTGGAGGCCGTCCTCGATAGCCGGAAGGCGGTGGAGTGCGCCCAGTTCGTCGAACACGAACCAGGTGCGCAGGTTGCGGGTTTTCTTCATCGTCATCAGCGCGTGGATGGCGAGGTTCGACCAGAGCGTGAGCAGTGCCCGGTTCATCTCGAGGTCGGTGTAGTTGGAGGTTATGAATAGGATCGAGCCAGGCTTCTTCTCGGACGTCATCCAGTCCTTGATCGAGTATTGTGGACCGTCGTTGGGCAGGAAGCGCAGGACCTGCGCATTCGTATTGAAAACCGCGCGGATCGACTCTGCCATCTTGGCCGCTTCGGGGGCCGTAATGGGGTCGGCGATGGTGTTGGCAAGATGCTTGTGAACCAGCTTCAGGTCAGCGGTCATGAGGTTGTCGGCAAGCGCCTGGTTGGACGTCAGTCCCTTCTCGATGAGCTTCATGCACATCTCGATGAAAAGGGTACGTGCAGCGAGTGCCCAGAACGGATCGGCCGCCCCGCCGTCCGAGGGGATCAGGGCTCCAGCGGCTGCGGTAAACTCGCTATAGGTTCGGCAGTCATTGAAGATCGTCCAGGCCGGGCACCGTGCGTCGGCCGGGTTGAGAATGGTGTCACGTGTCGGGTCGTAGAACGCTTCGACATAGGCCCCGGTCAGGTCGAACACGACGGCGGTATCTTCGCGTTCGCGCATCTCACGAAGGAGCTTACGGAACACGGTCGTTTTACCGGAACCGGTGGTGCCGAGCGTCATGAAATGTGACTGTTCGAGACGGTGTGGAAACGGGATGCCGGCAACGGTGTAGGGGTGGTGGATCCCGCCCATCTTGCGGGCCTTGAACTTCAGCTTCAGGACCTGTTCCGGCGTCTTGTCCGGAAAGAGTTTTGCGGCCTCCTTCACGAACTCGATTCTGTTGTGTTGGGCGATCTCGGAATAGAGCAGATCGCGCTCGACCAGCATGGCGCCGCGCTCATGGCGTTCCTGGATCATCGCCTTGCCGCGACGGGCCGAGAAGTCGACGTACCAGATCGACAGCGGGATGGTGATGCACGAGGCAATCGCGACCGAGCCCATGAACCCCTTCACGGCCTTGTGCCATGCAAGGATGACCTCCGGGACGTAAGGCACGTAGCCCATGTAGGTGTGGCGCACGCTGTCGTCGGGCAGACGGAGGTTGATGCGCTTCATCTCGTCGAACGAGATCCAGTCCCACAGCCCGGACAGGATGCGCATCGAAATGAGCTGAATGTTGTTCTCGTCGAGGGTGAGCGAGAGGATCGTGGAGTAGGCGATGACGAAAGTGCCAAGCCACATGTAGATCGGCATTTTGGCACCCTGTAGCCACATCAGGACCTGGGTATTGAGAAGCTGGCTGCCACGGGTGAAGTTGCCCGAATTGCGAGGCGCTTCGCCACGTGCGCTATGGTGCTTTTGGGGGATCGGACGCCGATCGTTGCGGATGTCCTCGCGGGGCGCTTTTGGGTCGTCACGCGCCATGATGAAGCTTCATGCGACGGTCGGCTTCGAGGACGAGCGTCTCGCGCAATTCCGGGTGGTTTTCGCGGATGATCGCATCGAGCGCGACCTGCATATATTCGGTCACGCGCAAGTGGCGTCGCTCGCTGCCTTCAAGCAGCTTTCGGCCATCAAGATGTTGTTCGATCGCCCGACGAATTAGGTCCGACGGCGAGCACTCCAGTTTGGCTGCTTCTGCCTCTATACGGGCACGCAGTTCACCGGCTACCCGAAGGGTATAAGGGCGTGAGGTACTCAAGTAACCAGCCTCCTAGCAGAGAGGCTGATAGGTCCTTAGGAGGACGTTCCTTATAGCTGTGGAATGCGGCTACAACAAGCTCGATATCGTGGTTTGGGCATAAGCCGTATTACGGTGTCTTACGCGGGAAACGGCGGAAATCTGCGCTTTTGAGGCGTAATACGTTGTAAGACAAACTGTAAGACGTTGTATACACTATCATGGTCTTTTTAAGGTCCTGATATTCAACGGGAAAAGCAAGCAAAGCTTGCAAGGGTGTGCTCTACTGTAGTCCCGATTCCCATGTGTCGATTTGATCTCCCCCGTCCTTCGTATCGATATGATGGCATCTCGGTTTTCCGCGGGGCAGAGGCCCGCCTTCGCGGCGGAATGACGGTCGAACTGGTTGCTCTGGCGTGGTGTCTTGGGACCGTTCTGCGATGATCGTCATCGGGTTTCCCTTGGTGTTAGAAGCTGGTCGTTGGTTGGCGCTTTTCCCTCGCCTGATCGATGGCTATACCGGTCCCGTTCAGAGCCCGATCAGCCTGACCAAAAGGCAAGTATTATGGCGAAGTCACTGGACGCTGAAATGGCCGCGATCGAGGCCGAGGAACGCAAGCTGGCAGATCGCCGAAAGGCGCATCTGAGGAAGCTTCGGGATACGGCTATTGGGACGGTCGAGAAGGTAGGTTTGCTCAAGCTCCCGCTGGATCGACTGGAGCGGTTGATGGAGTCGGTGAAGACGCTGGGCGTGGACGAGGTCAAGAAGCGGCTCACGGCGAAAGCCTGAGACGGTTCGAGACCGAGGCCCACGCTAATGGCCGCACGGGTTTGCTACCTCGTGCGGCCATTCTCTTTTCGGCAGGGGGGGGGCCTCGCCGGCTTGGCGGCATCAGGCAAAAAAAAGGGACGCGCCAGCCGGTAGGCTGGGCGTCCCATGCGGTCGTTTTAGATAACGGGGACGGATCAGATCCACGCCAGCAGGTACTCCCCTTCGATCGGTTTCAGTGCCGCCATCGTCGCCAGCGTTTCAATGCTCTAGGCCATGTCCGGATCGGAATCGAGGCGACGCCTGATGCGGGGATCCGTCAGCCTCCGGCGAAGCTCCGTCATCGGCACCATGCCGGCGACCATGCGGTCGATCCCAAGGCCGTCTAACAGCGCCAGCGCGTGGGGGGTTGCGAGAGCTATTTCCGGGGCCGCATCCGGGTTCAGAGAGAGGCGTATCGTAATGTCGCCAGTGGGTTCAGTCTGCGCCACCCGGACGCGTCGACCAAGGAACTGAGCCTCGTCGAAAATTGCGATGACACAAGGGTCGTGATCGAAGCATTTTGAGACCGTCGCGAGCGACAGATGGCAGACGCGGGCGTCGAACTCAAACCACGGATCGCCGGTGACGCCGTAGCCCGGGAGCAAAATGGCAAAACCCAACCGGAGCGATTGCTCGGCAAGCAGATCGCGTAGCGATGCGAGCTGGTCGGGAGTGATGATTGCCGCCATTGGCGCGAGGATGGCGCGGCCGTCTTCGACGCGGAACGTAATGGTCATAGTGACATCCTTCGTTGAAACCGCAAATCTCTCCCTCCCTCCTCTCCGGAGAGGTTTCGCGACGCCTGTGATCGAGCACCACCGTCGATGCCGCGACGCGTAGTCAGCGCACGGGCGAAAGGCCGCTGCGCGCAGGCGAGCGAGGCGTGCAGGGTATGACTGTCAGACGTTGGAAAACCGCGTCAGCAGCGCCGGGGCGGGCTCGATGCCCGCACCGGCGCTTCCCCGGCCGATGCGTAGCCAGGGGAGGCCCGACGGGGCCGTACCGAAGCGAGCGAGCCGGCGCCGCACGCCCGTCGAAACCAGCAACGGAAAAGGGCCACCCGATCGCCCGGATGGCCCTTTGAGTATTAGACGATGAAGGGAGGAGCCAAAGCCCCTCCCGCGGTCATTTGATGAACTGGGCGTAGGCGGTGAGCGCAGCCCCGATCGCGATTGCTCCCGTCATCAGTGAGCCGAGCCCGATGATGTACCATTTAAGTCCGTCGATTGAGGTCTGCATACCCTTGAGGCCGCTTTCCAGCTTTACCTCCAGACCCGCGATTTGCTGCTTCAACGGCTCAATTGCGCGACCCACGGCCATGTCGATCTGCTCCTCGACGACGACGACTGCCTTTGCCGCTGCCTCATCGTCTATATTAGCCGATCTTAGTGCTCTGAACAACGCGACTTGCATATCGTCCTCCTTCTTCTTCAAGACGCATTCCGGATTAGGGCGGCGCGGCGAGGGTCAAGGGATCGCTCTTGCGACCGCTTTAGCGGCGGTAGGGGCAACGATTTTTCGCAGAAAAATGGTGGGGCCCTGCCGTCCCTTGAGGCTTGTCGCGCCGCCCGGGATAATAGGACGACTTGAGATAGATTTTCCCCGCGGCAGCAGCGCCAGGGCGGGCTTGATGCCCGCACTGGCGCTGCCCCGGCCGAGGCGTAGCGAAGGGCTGGCTGAAGGGCCTGACCGATGCGAGCGAGCCGGGTCCCGCGCCAGCCCCAAACCGGACGGTCGGGCAGCTCGTTCGCGATGCTTCTCAAGCTGCGGCAGCGCATTACCGGAGGGGGGAAGGCGACCGGCTGCGCGGCGTCCAGGTGCGGCCCGACGGGGCCGTGCCAAGGACGTCGCGCGGCCGGTCGCCTGGCATGGGGGGAACCGTAGGGTTCCCCCCACAGCAACGCTGACAAAAAGGGGCCAGCGCGGGGATTTCGCCCGCCGCTGGCCTAGTGTTTCCTGCCAAGGAAAGGGGAGGGGCGGCGCGCTCTCGGCTGCGCCGCCCGGATAGGGTTAGCCGATTGCCTGCCGCTTGGTTGCGGTCGGTGCCGGTGCCTGTCCGTCGATACGGAAGGCGTGGGTCGGGACGCGGGCGTCCTTCAAGGTCTGCAACAGGTTCGATTGCAGGCCGGAACCTTGGCAAACGATGGCTTCGACGGGGGCGAGTTTTACAAGCTGCTCGTTGCGAACGAACCCGGCGCGGTTGCCATAGCGGCCCGTCTGCGGTGTGAAGGCAACCACGGTAACGCCACGGCTTGCGGCCCATGCTGCCGCGATCATGTCGCACCCTTTACGCTGCGCGGTGGTGCAAAGCGTCATGTGCGGGATACGGGCTTTGATCTGGTCGAGGCGGTCCCAAAGCTGTTTAAAGTCGTGCCACTCCTGACCGCCCGAAAAGACGACAAGCGGGCCGGTGGGGTTGCGCTTTTCGCGGTGGTCCTGCGCGCGGGCCTTCAGGAAATCGAGGGCGGCAATCTGGCTTGCGGTCCCTCCGCTGGAAACCTTCGATCCGCGCGCGGGGGACCAAGGGTGGCCGGACTGTGCCCGGTAGCAGTCGGCGGCATAGTCGCGCATGCATTCGATGGCGGCGCGCTGTTCGGTCTTGGTCTGCGCGCGGAGTTGCAATTCCTCCATTTCAACGGCGTAAATCTCGGACGGATCATAGCGGCGCGTCATCTCGCCAAGGTCGCGACACAGCGTGTCTTCCTCACGTTCCAGTTTCTGCGCTTCGTAGTGAAACGAGTTTACGAAACCCCAAGCGATCGCCTGTGCGCTGGTCTCTAGGCGGGTGTCGCGGAACAGGTCGAAAAGGGTTGCCATGATCGCCGCGCAATCGTGCTGCGCCTCGATCGGCTCGGGCATGTCGAGTTCGGCGCGCTCGTCGCCCATTTCGACGATCGAAAGCGCGCCAACGTCGCCGAACGCTTCCTGAAAATTGGTTGTCGCGGTGTCTTCGGCCATGCTCTCGGCAATCTCTGCCGTGCGGGGGTCGGTCGCGTCGTCGGACGCGCTGTCGGTCGCGGGCGTGGCGTTGGTGCCGTTCATGGCTTCGCCCAAGTCGGCAGAGCTGGTAAGGCGCGGGGAGGTCGTTTTCTTCGTCATTGGTCTGACTCCGTTGGCAGGGGTAGGCGGCTAGGGTCGGGGGAGGGTTGCACCCCTCTCCCCGCCCGTTTGGGTGGTCTTAGAACGCGGGGATTTCGTCGTTTAGCGGCTCGGAAAGCTGGCCGTTGTCGGTGGCGTTGCCGGTGCCGAAACCGTCATCCGATGCCTTGCGGCGGTTCTGGCGCGTGCCGTCCAGATTTTCGCGGCGCGTGGTCGGGCGGTTCCAGACGACGCGGAAACCTTCCTCGTTATTGCCGAAAAGCATGATCTGGAGGGGTTCACTGATGCTGGGGTCGTCCAGCTTGCCCTGATAGAAAACTTCGCCACTGCTATTGCTGGTCATTTCCCAGAGCGCGCCGATCTGCACCCAACGCTTCGCGACGTTCAAAACCATGATCTCGAACGCGGGGGCCTTGTCGTTCATGCTCTCGACGGGACGGAGGCCAAGGCGCGCGAGGTCGATGGTTGCCGTTGCGACCGAACCGAGGAGCTGACCGCCGACCGACTTGAAAGAACCAATTTTCATAGTATTCACTCCACGTTGCGGGGTCCTATCCCCCTGTTTGCCGGTGCTTGGGGGCTTTCCCCTCCGGCATCTTCTTTTTATCCCCTCCACTCTATCTGACCAACCTGATTGATTACTTGACGCCTAATCATCGTACACGGTGAGTCCGAGCATAAAGAAGCCCCCGACTAGGGGGCGTAAATAACAAATCAAAGACGCATTGATCGCGGTAGCGAGCAATTCTGTTTCTACCGTGCTTATGGGCAAGGCCCGGCCTTTGTTCTCATCGCACCCGGAGCCGTCCTCGCAGGGGCTCAAGAGGCAGGCACGGCTAGCGGGGTCAACACGAATGACGGAGGCTCCGCCGCTTTAGCGGTGGAAACCGTAGGGCCTTCAGGCCCGGTATTCTTGTTGAGGCGTCTTCAAATCAAATAAAAGCATTGTCCGCTCCAGCGGACAATTCCCCTTTGACGCCGACCCCGTCGGACGGGTCTGCCACGCCGAGACACTGAGAGACGGCGAAGGGTGTGATGAGAACACAGGCCCACAAAGCACACATCATGCGCCTAGCGCATGATTCCACAGCCGAAGGCTGCCTGCGGTGGTCATGGTCCTAGACAAGAGGGCAGGGTAGATCGACACACCCGCCCCAGGCCATCCGCGAACCTGGCGCACGAGCCCTGTCCGCGTGCCCCGGGAGCCCGACAAGTGATTGTACCCGAAGGGCGGAGACCCGCTCTTCGCGGGGCTCCGGGAGGCTCTTGCCGACTATTGAACGGTCCCGCCCTCTTGGGCGGGATGTCCCAACCCTTTCTATTTTTCCTTCAACTCTTCGAAGATTTCAGTCGGCTGTACCCGGCCCATAAGCCACATCCGAGACGGCCCCATCGACAAGAAAGCATCACATTTCCGTAGGGGAAAAGCTTGGCTTGAGCCCATCAATCAAGTCTTTAGAGTGGCCTATCGAAAAGGGCGAACGTCACAGCGACGCTGGCCGAAAACACGAAGCAGATGCCTCGCAATGTATGATCGTCCGGCAGGGGAGGGGTAAAAAAATGAATCGGGAAGCGATGCTCGGCACATTGGAAGGGCATCATCGAGACATCATGGATGGCCTTCGCGAAATCAGACGGCATTGCAACGAGGAAAACCCGAACAGTCGTGATCTGGCGGACGCCCGGGAACAGTTGACTGCGTCCAGCCTGTCGCGGTCCAGGTACGTCAGCGAGGTGATCGTTCCAACTTTGCTAAAAGATGCCGACGATGGCTTAAGGACGGAGCTGTCCGAGTTACTCTTTGCAACCGCAACCAAGCGGATGTTTTCGCGCGCGCATATTGCCGAGTGGACGACGACGTCGATCGAGGCGGACTGGTCAGGTTATTGCGCCGCGGCGCGGGATATTTGGCCAATGATGGAAGAGCAGATCGCGCGCGAGACGAGGGTGTTGGCTACGCGGCTCAAGCATCGATAGCGATATCAAGCTGGGTTGAATCCCTTCAGACCACGGCGGTGCCAAAGATATTGTCAGGCGCACCGGGTGGCGTTCGGCAGACAAAAAAAGGGCCAGCGTGAGCCGGCCCGGATAGTTTTTAGGAGAGGATGCCTGAAAGGCGTAGCCATGCTGCATCTGCGAACATCGTTTTGCAACCGCGAACAGGCTTGAACCGCATAAACTTTGGTCGTTAACCAGCGAAAGCTGACAGCCGCATCTCGCGCGATCGATTGGCTATCCGGGGGGGGACAGTGAGCGACACGCGGATCGGTACGGTTGAGCGGGCATTCCAGTTGGCCAGGGAAGGGGCCTGTCGCTCGGTTTCGGACATTCGAGAACGCCTTACCGCCGAGGGTTATGAGGGCGTGTTCAGCCACCTGAACGGCATGAGCATCAGGCGTCAGTTGACTGACGCGCTCGTAGCACGTGGCGTGACGACGCCGGTCGAGAGCGACGACGTCTGAACCACGCCGTCCTACGCGGCTCAGGCCGCGTTCTTGAGCGGTTCTGGCAACTTGCCATCGGGCAGGGTTTCGCGAAGATGGCCATGGATCATCTGCGCGTTGAACGGCTTCGAAAGAAACGTCGCCTTCTCTGGAAGGTCGCCAGTTTCCGGGCTGACGCGCCCGCTACCGATGACAATCTCGATCCAGGGGTAGTTTTCGGCGACGTGGCGCGCGAGCGCGAACCCGTTGGTGTCACCCGGCATGTCGACGTCCGAAAAAAGAAGGGTGATGGTGTGGGCGTACTCGGGAAGCATAGCGATCGCGGCATCGCCGCTACTGGCTTCGTAAGTGCGGAAACCCGCGTCTTCGAGGATCCCAGTTATATCCATAAGGATGAATGGTTCGTCGTCGACGGCCAGAGCGTAGGGGATTGTTGATAAGGTCATGCGCATCAACCCGCCATTTGCGAAAATGGCTCCGATACAAAGCACATGCAGCACACCTGTTTACCTTGTGGAACGGGCGTCGATCGCTTCCTGGAGAAGGCCTGCCGAGGCCCCGATAAGTACCGCACCAAAAGCGAGGGCCGTTCGTGGGTGCATGGATCTCATGATCGTCTCCTGGCTTTCACTGAGGGTAGGTCCACGGATCCAAAAGGGTAACATCTGTGCCTGCGAAGTCGACGACATTTCGGGTGACGATCGTCAGGTCGTGTACGAGGCCGGTCGCTGCGATCCAGGCGTCGCGTTCGCTTTTGGTGTCCGGAACGTGCAGCCGCGCGCAGCGCAGCGCGATCGTTGTGTCGACGGGGAGTACGCGCCCGGCAAAGGCGGGCATGACCTTGTCGTGTAGCCAGAGCCGCAACACGCCGGCTTGCCGCGTATCGCGCCGTTCGAGCAGTGCGATGCCAAGCTCGATCTCCATGATCGTGATGACCGAAAGGAACATGTCCGCCTGATCGACGCTACCGGCCCATGCTTCGACGGCTGCACTGATCTTTCCGCTGCGCCGCTTGCGCAGCTCGGACAGGGCGTTGGTGTCGAGCAAGTACATCAGTCGAACACCGCCGGACGCGGGAACGATGGTGCCCTGCTGAAGTCGACCTCGATGTCTCCGACCTCGTCCATGTCGAGGGCGTCGAGGATGTTGCCGGGAGGCGCTTTCAGCCGCTCGTATTCGGCAAAAGGCATGACCGCCATGATTGGTCGGCCGCGTTCGGTGATGATGACTGCGCCATCAACCGCGGCCCGCTTGATGCGACCTGGTTCGCGATTGAAGTCGCGACTGGAAAAAGTTTGCATGGCGGCTTGACCTTCTTTGTCGTGACGTACAGACATTGCCGTAGGCAGCGGAATTGTCAATGTTTGTCACGCGACCGGGTATTACTTCATCGCTTGACGATCCTGCCAAATCCCAAGCCTCACCCGAAGGAGGACATGATGAAAGTGCAGGATATGATGCGGGGGTACGACTATGACCTCCCGCTATATGACGTGCTGAACAACAGCGGCACCAACAATAACGGCGACCCCGAAATATCGACCGATCGGCGGGTGCTGGCGGGCGCCACGATCGGGATCGGCCTCGACGTTGCCTATTTCGCGATAACGGAGATGCAGGAAGCGTTCACCGCACTGGCGAGCGAAACGAGCAACGGCATGGGCCGTGGCGAGGGGCACAAGGATCTCGAAGAGATCTTGCGCGACAAGAGCCCGTTCCAGATGCGGCTTTGGTACCTGCTATACGACACGCCTATCGAGCAGGCGATTACAGAACTCGCCTGGTTGCAGAGCCTGACGTACCGTCGTGGTCGGATGTGCATGGTGATGCGCGAGCAGAAGCTTGCGGTGATTTACGCCACGAACGCCCAGCTGTGCGAGAGCCTGACGGCCGTGCAGATCATGGCCAACGTGACGACCGAGGGCTGACGATAGTCGCCCGGTCAGGCGACCAGGGCGAGAAGACTCTCCGGGTGATGTGGCCGGCACCGGGAGACACGGAAAGGCTGAATGGGATTGTCGGTGCGGACTACGAACTGGTCGACGCCGGTGCTCTCACGAAGCTGAATAGCCACGGCGTAGGCGTTCTCGAGTGAACTCAGTGAACTGCGTCGGGCTGAAAGTGCAATGACGGTCATGGTGATGCCCCTTCGGGGTGAAGTCCTTCGGGTGAAGTGCCGTATGGCGGGTAGAACGGCCGAAAGGCCCGTTCATGGAAAATTGACGACGATCCGTATATCGACGGTGGTGGACCGGGTTCGACGCAGATGCGTTAAGCCAGTCTATCCACCGTTTCGACGGAGGAACCTTCGATCGACGGGGTCGGGACCGCTGCTATCGGTTCCGGCCCCATTTTCGTAAGCGGAGCCGTCGGCGTCAGACGAGCCAATTCTCCACACGAAGACCCCGGATACGTGTGAACTCGCCGACATTAGCGGTGACCAGCGTGGCACCTAGTGCATAGGCATGGGCTGCGATCAGGAGGTCGTTGGGGCCGATCGGTTTGCCAGCGGCTTCAAGCTCGGCACGGATCCCCCCATATTCGGCGTCGGCCGGGACATCGAGCGGAAGGATCTCGAGCCCGCCCAGAATGGCTTCGACTTGCTGGAGCAGGCGAGGGGACCCCTTACGGGCGCAACCATAGCGCAGTTCGGCCGCGGTGATGATGCTGACACACAGATTGTCGCTTCCGATCTCGACGATCTTATCGAACACCGCGCCTTGCGGATTTCGAACGAGGTCGGAAACGATGTTGGTATCGAGCATGTAGCGTGACCCGGTCACAGGTCGACGGCCCTGAGCGGGAGCAGCGTAGCATCGAGATCCTCTGGAAACAGATCCTCAGAGGCGAGGGGGGTTAGCCCTTTCAGGATGTCGAGAAGACGGGCCTTGGGTTCGGGCTCGATGATAAGCTTGTCGCCTTCCTTGTGGATGAGCACACGGCTTCCCGAAAATTCGAACTCGGCGGGAATTCGCACTGCCTGGCTGCGATTGTTGCGAAACAGCTTGGCTTCGCGCACGTCGACATTAGCAGATGTCTGGGTCACGACGCCTCCTTTGCATATGCCATGTATATACCTTGTTGGGCTGACGTTATCAATCGCGATGAGCGATGGCGTCGTAGTTACGTCCGTGTCTTCCATCCCAGGTGGCCTCGGCGTGGGAAGCGCGTAGCTTTATGCGGTCGTGGCCAGGGTTGCTGCTTGAGACGGCTCTCGGCGAAAGCCGGAACCAAGCCATGCAAAATCGATGCCGAATATCCGCTAACTTACTGATTTAACATAAGATATATTATCGATCCGAACGATGCTCGTGGCTGAGGGACGCCAAGGCCGTTCGTGAAGTTACCGCCGTCGTATGCGACGCGCCTTCGATCTCGATCCGGTGAAGCCCAACTCTATCAGGTTGGCAACACGCGCATCACGCGCCGAAACGCTGGTCTCACCCAACACGACGACCACGATACGCCGACCTCGGCGCATCGCCGATGCTGCAAGATTGTAGCCGGCGTCGGACGTGTACCCGGTCTTGATACCGTCGACGCCTGCGACCCGGCCGAGCAGATGGTTGTGATTAGCAGTGCGGCGCGATTGCCACTGAGTCGTACGTCTGCTGAACCGGGCATATTGCTGCGGAAAGCGCCTGACGATGGCGCGCGAAAGCTTCGCCATGTCGCTCGCCGTCGTCACGTTCCCGGCGCTGGTCAGCCCGGATGCATTCGCAAACCGCGTATTCCGCATCCCAAGCTGGCGAGCCTTTGCCGTCATCATTCTGGCAAATTTCGGCTCATTGCCAGCAATGCGTTCGGCCACGGCAAAGGCCAGGTCGTTCGACGAATTCGCCGCGATAGCGTCCAGCGCCTTGCCGACCTTGATTCTCCCACCTGCGGCTATCCCTAAATGCGTCGCCGGCTGGCGCGCCGCCCGGCGGGAAATCGGCAAAGGGTCACTTGGTCGTAAGCGGCCATCGGCAAGCGCTTCGAATGCGAGATAAAGCGTCATCAGATTGGTCAGCGAAGCCGGTCGTCTCGCCGCATCGGGTGCCTGTGAAAACAGAACGGTACCGGTTGAAGCATCGACCACAATCTCAGAAACACGTGATCGGGCATATGCAGCCTGCACAGGCAGGCCGAATGCCAAGCTGGCAACGATAAGACCGATCTGCAAACGCCGTAAAGAACTGAAAAACATGCCGAAGTTGGTATCCTCAATGGGCCTTGAAGATGCCAAACCTGACCTGACTGCTGCCTTAAGCGGCGCGCTTCGAAGGGCTCCTCGGAGCGATCGCTACTCGAGGTCGCTTTCTGTCACTGTTATCAGATTGGCCGTTGGCCGCAGCTCGGCGAGATCAGCGCAGATATCGAGTATCTCGTCGCTGAACCGCTCGAACAGTTCCAGGGCGTCATTGTCTGGTTCGTCGCCGCTCACTTCACGCAAAACGGCGTATTTCACGGCAAAGTCGCGGTCGTCGCTGTCGATGTCGGCGGTAAACTCGACCTGCTTTTCGCGGTCGTTGTCGACCAAGCTGTCCTGATCAATCGTGAGACGGTTCGCCATGTATTACTGCTTCCTTGGTTGGCAGGCTCCCCTGCCCGAAGGCTACACAGCGCGCAAACTCAGCAGAGGCTGATCCCGCGGTACGTCGCGTCCTCAACGATGATCTTGGCAGTTCCCGGTCCGACGATCGTGTTCACCTTCCCCAGCGTCGTATCGATCGTGTCCCCTGGAAATACGATCTCGACCACATGGGAATTCGCGACTGGGAGGCCATTCGCGTCGATTACTATCGGCGCCGGTAGCAGTTGAACACGATAGGCAGGCACGTCGGAATTGGTCATGGGGCCTTCTCCAGCCTGGTGGATCAGTGTCAATGCCTAGGGGCTGCGGTCTAGACGCCGTTCCAGCATGGGGCAGAATTAGTCACGTTCGCGCAAGATAACTGCGTTTGAATCCGGCAAGTTCATCATGGACTTGGCACATGCCTACAGGGCTTATAGGCATGGCTGTCTTAATCATCGACGCAATCTCGAAAGTCAGGTTTCATGCAGGTCATCGTCCGCGACAACAACGTCGACCAGGCTCTTCGCGTTCTGAAAAAGAAGCTGCAACGCGAAGGCGTCTATCGCGAGATGAAGCTGCGCCGCCATTTCGAAAAACCGTCGGAGAAGCGCGCTCGCGAACACGCAGCGGCCGTTAGCCGAGCGCGCAAGGCCGATCGCAAGCGTGCCGAGAAGGATCAGTAAGCCCCAGGGTTTGTTTAGACCGTCACCGTGTTGGCGGATGCTGTTTGCTCAGGCGGCGGACAACGGAGACGAGCTTCGCCATTGCGGGATCACGGATCGGCTCAGCGAGCCGCATCTCTCGGCTTCGTCCATCGATCGTCAGGCCAACCGTATACGTGCGTGCATCCGGCCTCGCGATATCGGTCGATGGCTCGCAACCGAAGAAGTCAGCTTGGTCGGCAAGGCTGGTGAGTTCCTGGCGGTCCGGCGTTGCAAGGTCGCCGAACGAAATGGCCTGTTCCTTCGCAAGCCCCGGAAAATGGGCGAGGCCTCCCTCGATCCGTACCCGGGCTTCGCCCGTCACGGTCTCGTCGCAAGCCTTGCCCATCTGCATTAGATCACTCCAACCGCTGTCCATGCTTCGGCGACGGCTGTCGTCTCGGCACTGTTCGTACCGTGCAAACGCCCCGCGACGTCGATGGTGACGCGGGCAAAGCCGGCGAAGTCCGTGTTGGCCCGCGTATTGGGGTCCAGCAGCGCATTGTACCATATCCGACCGGCACGGTCCCATGCGTTTCCACCGATCGTCGTCGCGGCCAGGTAAAAGGCCCGGTTGGGGATACCGGAGTTGATGTGAACCCCGCCATTGTCCTGATTGGTGCGGACAAAGTCGTCCATGTGGCCCGGCTGTGGGTCCTTGCCGAGGACGGGATCTTCATAGGCCGTGCCGGGCTCCTTCATCGACCGCAGCGCGACGCCTTTGACCGCGGAAGTAAGCAGTCCGGCACCAATGAGCCAGTCCGCCTGGTCGGCCGTCTGGCTCAGGAGCTTCTGCTTAACCAAGCTGCCGAACACGTCAGAGATGCTCTCGTTAAGCGCCCCCGACAGATTGAAGTAGGCGAGCCCTGCCTCCTTCTCGGTGACGCCGTGCGTGAGCTCGTGACCAATGACATCGAGCGCGATCGTGAAGCGGTTGAACAGCTCGCCATCGCCATCGCCGAACACCATCTGGGTGCCGTCCCAGAAGGCGTTGTCGTAGTCCTGATCGTAATGGACCGTGGCGTCGAGCGGCAGCCCGGCATCGTCTATCGAGTTGCGCTGATAGGCTTCCCAGAACAGCGCAAACGTTGCACCCAAGCCCTCATACGCCTCGTCGACCGCGATATCGCCGGTCGGTCCCTCCCCTTCACGCCGCACGACCACAGAACCAGGCGCTTCAGGTTCGCCGCCAGCGTCTCGGATCGTTCGAAGTGGACTGGGGACAAGGAGGTTGCCCGCAGCCGACCGCCGTCGGGCGAGATCTCCGGTGACGGGCCCCGCCGTGCTGGCCCGCACGATCCGGATGGTCGGGTCGATCATCAGGCTGTGCATTGCCATGGCCCGCAGCGCAGGTGAGCCGTTCTCGGCAATCTTGGAGAGGATGTAGGGCGGCAGGATGCAGTGATGCGAATGCCGATGCGTGGACATGCACATGATCGTGTCTCCTTATCGATTAGCGGCGAGGGTGGCGGAGCGCGAAGGGTACGAGCGCGACCCACATGATCGTTATGAACGCGAGGAACTGGCTGGTCTGCGCCGGGCCGCCCGGAAGGTAGCCAAAGCCGCCTAGCGAGGCGGCGTAGAGCTCGAAGGAAATCACCGACACGCCGATTGCCAGCACGTCGGCATCTCCCCCACTCTCCTCCTGCGTTCCAAACCAGCGCAGCGCGATGACGAACAGCGTGATGATGGCGATCAGGATCAAGCGGATGACGATGTCGTTGCCCGCGATGCCTATGGCGAGGGGGTAAAGCGTTACCGCCTCAACCGGGAATAGCTTCACTAGGCTGGTGTAGTATGGCTCGGGCGTTGGATCAGGCCGGCGCCCGGGCCTTATCAACGGCGTTGATGATCGTCGAAGCCGCAGCGTGCCGCGCAGGGCTGACAGCGAGGACGCCACCCCATCATTGGCAAATGCCGCGATCGCGCGCTGTACGGCTGCCGCGTACCGCGACACCTCGGCATCGCCGGGAGTAAGCGCGGCGCCGATCATCGTCGCCTGTTCGCTGCGATCCAGGATCGTGGCGAATGCCGGTCGGTCCACGGCCTCGGGGCTGTGCACCGAAGCGAACCGATCGCGTGCGTTACCGAGCGCCGTGCGTAAGCCGAACATCGTATCGAAGAAGCGCGGGAGATAGCGGGGGTCCTCGGTCAGTCCCTGAAGCTGATCGATGAGCGCGTCTGCAGCCTCCACGGCCTGGGTAAAGGTGGTCATCGGATCCTCCTCAGGCGGGGGTGGCGATCGACGCGATCAGTCCGAGCGCGCGGGTGATGCGATCGATGTTCAGCCGAGCCGCGGCGCGGCGCTGCTGCAGCGATAAGCGACCTGCCAAGGCATCCCTCAGCCCGGCCTGGGCTTTCGCGGTGAGATCAATCGCGTCTGCGACTTCAGCCGCCCGCACGGGCCCCTGCTTCGCGGCCTCGCGGGCGGCGAAAACACGGGTGGCAAGCTGCTCGCGCTGTTCGGCCGTCAGACTGGTGCGATTGCGAAGGTAGGTTCGGAACAGCGCGTTGCCGTAGAGATCGTCGGCGTTGCGCGCCGCCCCCCTGCCCCAGGCCGTGACCTGAACAGACAGTGATGCCAGTGCGCGATCGACGATGGCGCCGCGTTCGATAACCAATGCACGGACATCGCCGGTTTGCCGCGCTTCGCGCACGAGGTCGTTGGCAAACGCGATCAGCGCGACGACGCTCTGCCCTTGTTCGCTGGCGACAGCCGCGTTGACGTTTGGCAGGTCAGTGCCGGCGACAAAGTTCGTGAACCGGGCCAGCCGGTCGGCTTGATCGGCAAACGCAGTGATCTCGGCCGATACGTCGGCCTTCGGGGCGTCGAGAATGGCCGCTAGCGCATCAGCGTATCCACCAATTGTGGCGAGCAGTGCGACACGTGGCTCCAGTACCGCTCGTGGACTGCTCCCAATGTCGATTTCGACCGCCGTATAGCCAGGGGCGGGTGCCTCGTTCGCAAGGCATAGAGGTGCGGGCGGGACGGTCGGTGCCGTAGGCACCTGGATGCGGAGCGGGGTGGCCGGCAGGCAGCTTGGATCGCTCGCGACCAGCGCTGCAGCAGCCTCCCGACGGCGCAGCTCTATCGCGTCGAAATAGGCCGTCGTGGCGAGGGCTGCCTCCCGGCCTCGGGCCTGGGCCGTCCCCGCGGTTTCAAGCTGAATCGCGTTTGTCGCACATCCCGCCAGAAGAGGCAGGCCTGTTAGGACAGGCAGAAGGGAAATGACGCGGCAGCGCATAACGGTCTCCTTCGGGCTTTGGGGCATCATGCGCCTAAACTGCGATTCTCTCTTCTCTTTCTACGCCGCGGGATCGTCCGCACACGCGAACGGTCTGCTGGCCGATCACGCGCGCGGACAGCGGTGATGATGTTGACGACGCTGGTGATGAGCGCTGCAATACCTACAAGCATGGGGCCGTCGATCATGTCGGTCATTGTCCGACTCTCCTTGTTGATCCGACCGCCGATGTTCCATATATGTTCTTTGTAGGACAGCGCTATTTGCGGCCGTTACAGCCTAATATCTTCGGCCTCGGTAATCAGCACCCGGACAGCGTCGCCGGTCGCCTTCTCCTCGTTCGAGAATCCGTCGAACTCCCGCAACGACCCAAAGTCGAGGTTCGTCAGGCCTTCTATCGCGAGGACTGATCGCTGATAAGTCTTGAACGCGCCGAACAGGAGCGACTGCGCGTCCAGGTCGACATCGTGATCGATCAGATACGCGGAGGCCGATGGACGACCATCGTCATGGATGAAGGCTACTACCTTCCAATAGGCCAGCGGGATTGCGACGCCGCGGTAAACCGGATCATTGCCCCTGAACACTGGCCCCGTAAAAACGGTCGCACGTTCGCCGACCCGGCGCGTGTTGCCGAGAATATAGTCCTCGAGGCTCAGCCAGGATCGCTGATTGAAGACCGAGAGCTGTGGCGCACAGTTGGTGAAATGGAAGGTATCGCGGTTGGCTACGCTGGCGGTCGGTCCCCAGTTGGGATCTTCGCGTCGCACAAGATGGCCGCGATCGAAATCGTTATCGGCATATAGCTCATCCCCCGCCTGGGCCTCTTCGGGAATGCGGCCGTCGAACGCCCACGGATCTCCGCCACGTGGTACCGACACGCTGGCGCTTCCATCGATATTGACGGCGGTGAAGAGGGCAAGACGCCGGCTTTTCGACATGAGAATCGAGAAGTGTTCGTAGTCGAGGCGGTCACCATCGCTGCCCGTAACCGGCAGCACATCCCCAGCAATGGCACCGGTATCAGGGAGCGGCACGGCAAAGCTGGGGAGAAAATCTGCGTCGTAACCTGCCCGACCCTGGAACGCGACAGCGTCGGACGTCCTTACTCCTTCGCGTTCGAAGGGCAGTAAGCCGAGACTTTGAGGTGAGAGCGTCCTAAGGTCGGCCAACCGGGGTCTATATGACAGGTCGATCATAATGATCAGCTCCTCAGAGTTTCACGGCAGGTGCGCTCGATCCGTCGTGTTGTGATGACATCCGCGTCGCGGACAAACGCATAGAGACGCAAGGTGGCAGTCTCGTTGCATTGATGCGCCGCTACCTGACACTGCACAATCAAGGGCAGCCGAAGCTGTCGGTTACGACCCTTCCCGTGATTTTTTCTCGAACGAATACGAAAAGGCCGGGCGATCGCTCGCCCGGCCTTTCATTTAAACAAATGGGTAAGATCAGCGCGGCGGAGTAGTGCCGGGCGTTCCCCCTGTCGTGGAGCCCATCGTACCGCCGGCCGTGCCACCCATTGTGCCGCCAGGGTTCGTGCCACTCATCGAACCAGCGGTGCCGTCAGTCGTACCGCCCATCGTGTCCGCGCCAGTCGTGCTGCCGGTTGTACCGGACATCGTGCCACTCGTCGTACCTGACGTTGTGCCACGCGTCTTGCCGCGGGCCTTCGTGCCATGCTGCGTGCGTGTCGTTGCGGTCGACCCTGATGTACTCGGCGTCGGGTTCGTCTGATCCATAGAACCGGTCGACGCTCCCCCGCTCATGGTATCAGTCGCTGATCCGCTCATACCGCCGCTTGTCGTGCCACCGGTGGTGCTCCCGGTCGTCTGTGCCATCGCTACACCCGGAATAATCAGGGCTGCAGCTGCTATCGATGTCAAAATCCACATTTTCACTATCCTATATTCTTAAAGAAGAAAGCGATCGCGGTTAAGTATGTTCCCTACGACCTGAATATAAAGGGTCATCGTCCGACTCTACCCTGGGCTACTAGTATTTGTAGACCACTTACGCGACCTGATCGACGGAGGTATTATTCTAAACCGTAACGTATGGTACGCCGGTCCTGATCGTAATATTCTTCGCCCTCATCGCATCGGGATTTCGCGAACCAGGTCCATTACGAGCGACCCCGTCCAGCAAGGATTGGGCGGGGGGCGTCACCGTGGCAAGAGTCCGCGGTGAGTGGACGGTCTGCAATTCTTTACATCCCGGCCAATCCGTTTCGTCGTTTCAAAGCATCAACCCTACTGGATCCCGACTTTGGGAGGCAGCGTCGTAACCGCGTTGCCACGCAGCGCGCAGACTACTGCCGCGCCGGCCGCTGGGGTTATCATGGCCCATGACGAAGCAGCGCCAGCATGCTTTCTCGGCTTCCCAGTTCTCGTCGACTGGTCCAGGCGTCAGCAATGACATTAGGTCCAGGCGGCGATGCTTCAGTGTTGCCGTGACCATGTCAGAGGTCCTCTCGGACCATGATCGTCAGCACACGCCGGGTGATGCTGGCATCGGCGGGATCCTCCGATCCGTACTGAAACGCAGCGTCGTAATAGTCGATCTTGAAGTAGACCGTCGTCCCCTCGAACTCGAAATTGCCGCGGTCCCGTTCGGCCGCATCCGCATCGGCGTAGACATGGTGGCGGATGGCGGCGTAGAGGCTCGCTTGAACGACGATCTCCATGGTGCCGTCACCGGAAGCGAAGGTGCCAAGGCAGGTCCTCGTCACCATGATCCGAGCGGTACGGTCGAGGCCTTGGCGACAACGGTCATTGAGACGGGCGATGTACGCCAGACGCGCTCCGGTGCTCGCCAGCGATCCGTTGAGCAGCCGGCAATCCTTGCCAGTGGCTTCGGGCGCGGCGCTGGTGGCGATCGTGGCAGGGAGCATGGCGGTGTCCTCAGGCTTGGCGGGGCCATTCCCCGCATCTGCCTGTCACCCCCCCTCCCTCCCTCCTTGAGCCTTGGGCCCACCCGATCGGCCACGGAGAAAGGTCGATGTCGCTCAGGCGTGGCGACTTTCGTCTGACGCGAAGACGGACCAGAGGTGAGCCTCTGCATCGATGAGGTGGTCGAAGCTCTGGCTGGTGTTGCCAACATCGACAATCCAACAAGTACCATGTGTCTGGACAAAGCCGACCGAGTAGACCCGGCCGGCGCTGTCCGAAGGTGGGATCGTCGCCAGATCGTGCCCCGCAGCGGCCAAGCTCTGCACATCGCGGCCCGTAACACGCCAATCGTCGAACCTACTCCCCTCGCTGGAGGCTGTCAGATAATAGCGGGTGGCGACCTCCCAGGCCGCGTTGACGTGGTGGAGTTCAGTGCCAAGGCCATCAGCATCACCATTGGCGACGATCGCCGGCGAGCGCGTAGCTTGCCACGCCGCTAGCATGACCATGTTAGCGTCGAGGAAATCATGCGAAGCGCAGACGCCGGCCTCGATCGTCCGGTTTTCCACTCGCATCTCGCGCCATTCGGCGGGACCTAGCTGCTCTGCGAGGAGGTGAGCAAACGCGCAGGCAAGCGTCTCAATCGCGATATGGCCAAGGGCTTCGGCATAGTCATCGCCTTCGTAGATGACCGTCAGTTCACCGATCGCGTCACGCCGGCTGAAGGTGAACCTCGCGGCCTCGGCAAATTCGCGCATCGCCGGTAGTTCGTAGTCGACCCAAATCTGTGCGGCCTCGCCCATCGGACCAACGCACGGTCCAAAGCTCGGCGCCGTTTCATGACGCCAGCTCATCTCCGACCATTCAGACGGGATCGGCACCATCGTATCGACTGGATAGTCAGGAAAGAACTCTGGCCATGTCGGCATTGCTTCTTGGGTGGCGAAACCGTTGGACAGACATACCAGACCATCGGCGGTGCCAATCCGTCGATATGCCTCGATCGTGTCGGCATCCCCATCGGCGCCGGCTATCAGCTCGGTCAGCACGTAAGGCCATGCCGAGACCGGTACACGGACGTTGAGGAAGCCGTTCCAGGTCGTGTCATCGGTGAAGCCGGGGAACGTCGGCCCTTCCCCAAACGACCATGTGATCGAGCGCATACCGTTGTGCTGCCGCGTAATGTCCAAGGCCTCGGGGCCGACGTCGAGGTGCGCCAACGCCCGTGCGAACGCGGACTTGTGCTGAAACCGACCCAGCGCCGACAGGACGTCGACATAGGCCGACCGTGCCTCGTCAGTCTGAAACTCGTGATCGGTTGCGTCACGTGCCGAGAGATACTCGCGAGCGAGCGTTATCGGGTCGGTCCGGATCGTCTCGGCAAATGTAGCGATGTAGCGGATGCGCATGGGGAAGGGTCCTGTCCGGTCTATTCTGGTCTCCCTCCCCCAATCCTTCTCCTCTCCTGTGCCGTTTTAGCTGTTTAGAAGGGTACGCCGCCCCTCCATGACAGGCTGATGACTGGTCAAGATTTCAACTCAGGCGTTCTGACATTCTCGAATGAGACCGGCACCGGACAGGCTATCCGGGGAGGTTTTCGTCGCATATGTCACTGAATAGACAGGGGGGACTGCATGATCGATAGACGTATGTTGATGGCGAGCGGCCTAGCGTTTGGTGCAACGAACGCGTTGGCGATGAAGCCATCATCCGCTGCAAAGCGCGCCGCAATCGAAGCGATCCAGTTACCGCCAAGCTTCAATGGCTCGTTCGCCTACGCCCGGGGCGGGAAGATCGAGCATGCTCGGTACGTCGGCATGGCCGATGTAGAAGCAGGTAAGGCTATCTTACCCGACACCCAATTCAAATGGGGCTCTGCATCGAAGTGGCTGACGAGCGTTACCGTGCTTCGCTTCGTTGAACAGAAGCGGTTGTCGCTCGATGCCCCAGTCACTGCGTATCTCCCAGAGTTCCGGCACGATACGGGCGAGCAGGTGCTGTTGAAGCATGTGCTATCGAACACCAGTGGCATCCCGGATCTATTGAGCCGCCAGCTTGGGAAAGAGCCGGCGCTACGAACTTCGACCGCGAGCGCGGCAGCTATACTGTCGCGCTTCGGTGGTGGTGATTTGTCGTTCGTGCCCGGCAAGGGATGGGACTACGCGGCAATAAATTGGGTGATCGTTGCGGCGATTCTTGAACGGCTGACCGGAAAGTCATTTCCTGAGGTAGTCGCGAGGCAGACGCTTCGCCCACTCGGCATGTCGGCTACCGGGTTCGCGCAATCGGGCCAACCCCCGATGCCGAAACTGGCTGCTGCCTACGGCAGTGCATCGCCGCCAGTGCGTAAGATGGATCCGATCCCGCCGTTCGTTGCGGCAAGCGGCAATGCGGCCGGAACCGTGCGTGACGCAGTGCGTGCGGCACATGGCATCTTTCATGGCTCGCTATTGAGCGCAGCTTCACGGCGTGAACTTACGACAATCCGATGGCCGGAACAGGAATATGCCCTTGGCGGTCGTGTGCATCCCATAGACGGCACACTCTGGGCTTGGGAGACAGGCAAGGTTCAAGGGTATCGCGCTCACATCGCGCATCGGCTCGACCAGAGCGAAACGATCGTGATCTTCAACACAACGGACTTAGCGCAATCACAGCTTGGCACCTGGGTTGAAGCCATAGCCCGCGCTTAAACGGCGTTATCGAGGGGGACGCTGCTATCACATGTCGACGATATGCCGGCCGGCCTTGGTCATCACGGCCAGGTCACGGATACCGGGCGTGGTAGTCCTCATGCGTACACTCGTAAGAAGGGGGCAGCGCTCTCAGCCACATGCGTGCATCAGGCGGGTTGCGCCGCCAAAGGCACGCAGGGCCGTGGCCATCTCGCGTCGGATGTTCATCTTGTTGGAGACGATAATGTCGGGCGCCAGACGATCACCGATGGAGGTCGCGTAGCCCTTGGCGAGCGTGCCGCCTTCGGCCTCGATGCGGATCAGGTGGCCACGCCTGGGCGCGGGCCCGACATGGCGAGCAGTAAACTCGCCGAGCTTACCAGTCAGGCCCTTGACGGCCTTGCCCCAGCGGATGTGGCCGGCGCCGAGATTGTCGGTGCCGTCGTAGCCCCGGTCGAGCCAGCAGCGCAGATGGGCGCGCTGCTGCAAGAGCGAATTGCGCGATCGCTCGATGTTCGCGCACAACGGCAGAGCGCTGGCAAAGGCGTCGACGATGCGAAGGTAGTCACCCTGTACCGCGATCAAGATATCATCGATCTCGCGTCCGCGGAGGATGGCACGCAGCGCGTCACCATTGCGAGGATCCGCAATGATCTCGTCTGCGCACATTGCGGAAATAGGAGCCTTCATCTCGGTCGGGCAGTCGTTCACGACGAAGCCAGCATGGCGATCGATCGTGACGATCGTCATGGCCTCGGTCCCGTGTCTGGCACGGACCTCGTCGATCAGTCGCAGACCCGACACCCGCATCAATCCCGGCGTCACCTCCTCGATCGCGGCATCCGCGACGATAAGTAAACGGCGCGACCACCGCGTTGGGCGGGCATGGTCGTTCGGCTTCGGCCAGCTGCTCGGAGCCGGTCGAGCGACCAGAGGCGGTGTCTCAATCGGACGTTGATTGTCCTTGCGCATGGTGGCGAGATTGCTGCGGCGCGCGGCGTCGAATAGGTCGCCCTGGTCGCCTCCAGCATCGGCGAAGCCCCGGTCGTAGGCCTCCCGCTTGGCCTCTTGCCGGCGCATGCCATCGGCGCAAAAGCAATGCTCCCAACCGGCCTCGGCTGCGGTCCAGCCGCTCGCATAGGCAACCGCGAGATCCTAATCGTAGCCGTGGAGATCCCGACCACGCAGGATAGCAATCTCGCTATCGGTGATCGTCCCGTCCTGAGCGCGCGATGCCATGAAGGCGAAGTTGCGGTTCTGCCGCTCTGCTTCCGTCTTCGCGGCGATCGCGTCATTCAAGGGCTTCATAGCGGCGATCCGTTCGCGCCCCCGCGCCATTCGGTCAACCAGCGGCGCCGTCGGCGGAAGGTCCGGATAGGATCGCCAGATCCGGGCGAGCTCGGCCGCCTGCTCGACCGAGCGTCCACGCGTCAGCCAGCAGCGCATGTCGGTGGAATCGAAGTGGTCCAGTTCCACGGCCCCACGAGCACGCGGAGACCGGACGGCGGGAAACGCGCCCGCCGAGACGATCTCGGCAGTCTGCGACTGCAGCATCAGCATTGGCTCAATCCTCCAGAGGATAGGCGGGATTACGCGGCGGTGAGACGCTGGCGCGCCGTTTCGGCCTGTTGTGGGAAGGCCGCTGCTAGATGGCCGTAAAGGATCGCGAAGTCGGCGATTGGGAACGTCCCGTCAGCGTTCGGCCGTGTCGTCAGGAGGGCACCGATTACCATCTCGGTATGGTCAGAGCGCTCGATCTTCGCCACTTTGCCGGTGTAGGTGATGGGTGCTGTGAAGCCCGCCTCAATCCAGGAGCCAAGCCCCTCCTCTACGGCCTCCGCATATGCCGCGACCGCCTCGCTGTCTTCGTCCTCAACGTTCAGGGCGAGCGTCCGATAGATACCGAAGTCATACAGGTTGGTGTGGACGATCAGCTTGCATCCTTCCGGTGGCATGCCGTGGCGCGCGATCATCGCCAGTTTGTAGGCCATTACCTCGTGCGTATTGGCCGTCTCGAAGTCGATGGTTTGCCCGAGTTGGGCGCATTCCTCATTAGCTGGCGCGCCGCCAATATCGATGATGTGGGACATGGGAGGTTCTCCTTTGATCCACCTGGATCAAAAGAAAACCCATCCCCCTTCCCTCTCACCGCCGCGAAGCGGGGTCAGGACATAGAACAGATCAGATATACGCTAAAAGCTGTCGGCCTGCTCACACGGCGCAAAACACCCCCGTTTGTCGTAGATCCGCGATGCCAACAATATTTCCCGCCGTCTTCGATGCTTTCTGGGACAAAGCGGTCACTAAAGTCTTCGGGCGCGCACGGGGGGATCGAATAGAAGCGACGCTCGCAGCGTGAGTTTTCAGACGGCAAACGCCCGGATGTAGCCGCCTCGGGGCCGCGTTTAGGGTAGGTACGCTCGAACCTATTTTCCGCTTTGCCCCGATCGCTTGCAACCACTCGCGTTGAACCGTTCACAGACACCCGTTTGTTGAACGGTCGCTTTGCCTAACTATCTGTGAACGCGTGGCTTTACAGCATCTAAGGAGATGGGAAGCATCTGTTCAGAAAACGTCCGTTTGTTGAACATACACGGACGGTGCTGCTGAGGGTGTTGTGTACATCAGCACCCGGCTTCAGGTTTGGGTATAGTCGTTACCCCATATCCGCCCAAGAGTGATCGGCACCTTTCCCAGTTTGCCATCAAAATTCGCAATTTCGAGAATTTCAAATTGGGAACAGATTTTGAGAAAGCGCGCCCGTCTGCGGCTGTCAGCCGGATCGACAAGTCAGGTTTCCCGGTCAACGTTCGAATTCTGAGAATGGGCCCGGTGTTGAGCTTAGCCGGTAGCCTTGGTGCGCTACGGTGCTGATGCTGCCCTCAACCGGTCGATGGTCTGACGTTCGAATGCCTACGGATCTTGAGCGGCAGTTTCGAGAAGGCGCCTGTCCAGTTCCATTGCGACGTCGCCACTCGCGAGCATGATGCCGGCGTCGCACGCGACCGCGAGCGTTCCGAGATCGTGAAGGGCGGTCATCAGCGTGAGTCCGTTGCCGACCATCGCACGCAGCGCTTGGCGAAGATCGAACGCGGCAACGGGGTCAAGCCAGTTGAAGGGCTCGTCCAGTATCACCCGCGTGTGGCCTCGCGCGAACGCAAGGGCGATCGTGATCCGCTGCCGCATACCGGCCGAGCAGTCGCCAATCCAGCGGTCGAGCAATGCGTTCAAACCGAGCGCCTCGCGCAATGGGCCTAAACGGGGCCAGATCGTTTCGATTTATTGATAACGCGATTAGCTGTAACTTAGATATTCTGGATTGAATTCGGTCATGACGCAGAGTTTTTCCCATTGAGGAAACTTCAGAAGAGTCTTTTCCTTAATCAAATAACCCTCACTATATAGTGCTTTCATTGCTCGATTAACGTGGGCAGCAGTAAGTCCCACCGAATCACCAATTTGTTCCTGGGTCATAAGCAGGTTAAAACTCAGATCTGTTGGCGATCGGCTTTTCGACAAACGAACAGCCATTTCACACAGCAAATGGCCAACTCGCTCTCGCGCATCTCGCCTGCCAATGTTTAGCATCCATTCCTTAAAAATTGCGGCGTCGAGCGCAAGCATTGTACCAAAGCTCGTTGCGATTTCTGGAAATGACATGGTGAGATCTCTTAGCGCTTTGCGAGGTATTAGACCTACCTCGAACGCCGTAAGCGTTTGAACGCTACAATCCAATCTGCTCAGGAATATGTTCTCGGGAACTAAGGTTGATCCTGGCATAATGACCGACAGTATTTGTCTAGATCCAGAGTTTGTCTGTTTGTGGCTGTAAGCAAAACCGTCTACCGCCACGCCAATAAAATCTGCTCGATCATTTTCACGTAGCACATACCTTCCGGCGGCGTATGATCGTATGACGCAATCTGTCTGGAATATAGCTTCCCGTGCGTCCACGGTAAGCGGTTCAAAGCGCTCGAGACCGTCAACCAATAATCTCAACGCCGGCAGTGCGTTTTCCATACATATTCCAAAGCAAGCTGCCTCCCGGAGGCGATAACTCTGGTCTCTGTTAAATCGTGCAATATGTGTATAGACATATATCATGACGATTGCGATTGATATAAATCATCTACACTATAAAGTCTGTTTTTTCTGATACTTACGAATATCAAGGCTCTGTACATAACGTGCATTAAGACAAAATATGCGATGCCGTTAGTGACTTGTTCGTGTCCGTTACCAGCTACGAGCAACCGTAAGAGCAAACCACTCGCTACGAGGAACACCGAGTTCGTAGCCGTCACCGCGTTAAAAACGCCTCCTGCTACATAAAGAATTTCCGCCGCGTTGCTAACCGTTGTTGGAAGTTCGCGGCTTCCTTCTTACCGGCCTTCTCGCTCGCCAGAGTGGTCGCCCTCGATCTGAATGAGCCTAAGCCAAAATTTCTCAACAACAACGGTTTTGAGCTCAATCCAGATTTCATTCGAGCCAAAATGGCTGAATATTATGATGAAAGTCGCCTTATTAGCACAGGACTGGTTTTTTAAAATTCTATTAATTGTGAAATACCATAACGAGCGTATCTGATATTTATCAGGTTCTCCTGGAACACGAAATGCTGAATAGCAGATGCTGAGGCCGCCCGGGGGAGATATAGTGGCAGGGAGGTACCAATGGACTTGCTTAGTCGTTGTACAATATTTGGGGGCGCAGGTTTTCTGATCGCGAACATTTTGTTCGTCGCTATGTCCGCGGATGCGCACGCTGCTGCGCTATCACCAGGACGTAATGTTCCGCGAGCCACTGCGGTAACATCCAACGCTTTTTCCCCGATAACCCAACTGCCTGATATTGCAGTTCGTCTGCGGCAAAATGGCGCGGCAGCGTGTGGCACCCAGATTAATGCAGCTGGAGCAACCGTGCTCGCGGGCGCGAGCCAATACGACACACTATCGAACTGGAATCCCAAAGGCGGCAATCAGCGTAGCGTCAATGTAGTAGTAGCGCAGCGTTACCCAACTAAAGAACCAATTCCTTTGGGTGTGAGCACAATCGTTGCGACGCCAGTTTCGCCTGGGCGGTGTGATTTGGTTGCGGTGCAGGTTGTCCCGAGCCCCTTATCCTGTGACGCCGTTAGCAAAGCGATGGCGACCAGAGCACAAGCGCGCGGCCAACTCGTTGGAGTAACCGTCATGCAACAGGGACCGACCGAAACGCTTCTGGTTCCTACTGGTACCAACACATGTGTCGTCGTCGACCTGACCACCACCTACGCACAATAGCTGCCTAACGCGAGCGCTGCGCCGCTAGCAGGCGCACCACTCCAGTGATGACTACCCAAACTCGCCTGCACCTTTTGCAGTGTGGCGCGCGCAGATCGAACGCGCCCGCCTGAACTCCGAAAGCCCGGCACCCAACGCTCGCAGAGCCCTGGTCGATCGTCAGAGCTTCTTCGGCACCACCCTTTATTTTGAATCGGAGACACCTGATGACCACCGAGCACAGCAGCCTTACCACGAGCCGGGACAACCGTCTTGCACGACGTCGGCGCTCGGCCTTGCTGGGCAGATCCCAACGCGGCACGCACCGCATTGCCCATCCGACCAATGCCCCGGCGTTACGTCTGGATCATATCGCAGCCAACACGCCGGTCGGCATTGTCGGTGGCCGAGCCGAGATCATTGCAAAGGCGCTTTACACGAACCTGCCCGTCTCAGCCATGCTAGCCGTTGGCGCGTTCGGGATAGGGCTCATGCACCCCACGAGCGCCACCGCCAACACTTATAATGGCACGACGGCGTGCACGGCGGGTGCGGACACTGGGCCTGATGGTATTGCACGCCCCGCCCAGACTGACCCGGTCGACGGCAGCGGCACCTATTCAAGCGTGCTGGGATGCAGCGCCGACGGGGGAAACCATTTTGGTGTGACGGCCTTGGGTGCCTTTTCCTCAACAACGGGCGATGGTGGAGTTGCCGTCGGGTATGGAGCTAGCGCGTCGACACGCGCAACGGCTACTGGCCTTACGGCGGTCGCCTCGGGATCGAACTCGGTTGCGATCGGTGGTCGTGACACGGTCGCCCAGGGCGGGGCCAATGCTCCTGTCGCCGTCGCCGGGGCGACTGCGTCGGGTATCCGTGCCGTGGCAGTTGGTTCGGGATCGAGAGCCGCAGCCAACTCGGCAATTGCTATCGGCGACTCCGCGACCGCTGCAAGCACCAACAATATCGCGATCGGCACCGGCGCCAGTGCGACGAACGCTGCGGTCAACTATAACGCGGTCGCGATCGGCGAGAATGCGACATCGACCGGGGGCACAGCTCTAGGCAGCGCGAGCAGGGCCGTTGAAGCCTCGACGGCGCTTGGCGCGGGTGCGAAGGCGACTATTCAAAATTCGATCGCGATCGGCGTGCGCGATGATTTCCAGACGATCGCGTCAGGCGACGGATCCATCGCGGTAGGAGGCGCTGCCACTGCTACTGGGCTGACTTCGATCGCGATCGGACGTCAATCCACATCAGCCGCCAACGGCGCAATCGCGCTGGGGCAGGGCGCCAATGCGAGCGGTATCGGTGCCTTGGCGCTGGGTGGTGCCACCCGTGGCTTCCTCTCTCCGGGCGCATCGCAGGCAACCGGTGCGTACGGCGTTGCGCTTGGTGGAGGCGACGGCAGCACGGTTGGCGGTGTCGTCCAGAGCGGTGCGCGCGCGGCGGGCGCAAATAGCGTCGCGATCGGTACGGCCAGTGTCGCAAATTCGCAGAGCAGCACTGCAGTCGGCTACAATAACCGGGTCACTGGTGAGCGCTCGGGTGCGTTCGGTACCGGCAACGTCGTCACCGGCACCGCGTCTTACGCGGTCGGCGACCCCAACATCATCAACGGCGACGGCACGTTCGTCACCGGCAACGACAACACGGTGAATGGGCCGAACACAGCCGGTAACGGTAACGCCATCAACGTCCACGGCTCCAACAACATATTGGCAAGTACTGCCAATGCGTCGGGCTCTGCCGTGTTCGGCAATACCAACACGGTGAATGCGCAGAACGCGATCGTCGCGGGCAACGGTAGCACAGTGACTGGTGCGGGTGGCATCGTTGTCGGCGGTGGCAGCAGCGCCACGGCCGCAAATGCACTCGCACTCGGCAACGCGGCGACTGCAAGCGGCACGAACGGCGCCGCTATCGGTCTGAATGCCGTCGCGTCGGGCACATCGTCCGCGGCGCTGGGCCTGACGGCGACGGCATCGGGCGCGAACGCACTGGCCTTCGGCAACAACGCCCAGGCAAGCGGCGGTGGCGCGACTGCGATTGGGCAAAACACGAACGCTAGTGCGCAGGCGGCAGTTGCAATCGGTACACTTGCACGGTCGTCCGGCCTCCTTGGTCTGGCAATCGGCAGTGGAGCCATCGTTACCGGGGACTACGGGATCGCGATCGGCTCCGATGCCCAGGCGCCCGGCACGTTCGGTGTCGCGATCGGCAATACGGCAAGGGCTCTCTATGACAACTCGTTAGCGCTCGGTGCAGGTTCTCGGACCGGTACTGCGCCTCCTACGGGTGTCGGTTACGCCACTGGTACTGCTGCCCCGACCTCAGAGGTGTCCATTGGTAGAGCTGGTGCCGAACGCCGAATTACCAACGTTTCCGCGGGCTCGGCTGCGACGGATGGTGTCAACGTCAGCCAGCTGACGGGTGTGCAGAACCAGTTCGCCGGGGTCATTGGCGGTACCGTCAATCCCGACGGCACCTATACCAGGCCCACCTACGCCACGACGGGCGGGACGACCGCGACCACGGTGCAGGGCGCGTTCGACAACTATAATACAGCGCTCACCAACACGGCAGCGGTCGCAAACCGCGGCTTCGATGTGACCACTGCGCAGACCGGGACGGGGACCGTCACGGGTACTGTTGTGGCCAACGTTGCGCCAGGTACCCGGCAGACGATCACCGCCGGCAATAACATCGCTATTGCTCAGAACGGGACCGACCTGACGATCGCTACCAACCCGAACCTGGTGGCCGACAGCCTGACAACCGGCGGTACGGTCATCAACACAGCCGGCTTCACCAACGGTGCCACCACGCTGGGCGCGACCGGCCTGACTATCGCAGGCGGTCCCAGCGTCACCACCGCCGGGATCAACGCCGGCAACCAGGTGATCGCCAACGTCGCGGCTGGTGTTGCGACAACGGATGCCGTCAATCTTGGGCAGCTTCAGGCGATCGGTGCCGTTGCCGACAACTCGGTGCAGTATGATGACGCGGCCAAGACCCGGACGACACTTGCAGGCGTTGCCTCGACCGACGGTGGCGTGACGGGCGGCACGACGATCAGCAACCTCCATCAGGGCGAGCTGACCGCCACCTCGACCGACGCAGTCAACGGTGCACAGCTGTTCGCCACCAACCAGCAGGTTACGGCAAACACCGGCGCCATCGCTGGCAACACCACGGCGATCACCAACCTGGGCAACAACCTCGCAAACGGTACGATCGGCCCCGTCCAGCAGAGCGGCACCGCTAACCGGCTGGCGCTGGTCGCGCCGGGCAGCACGGGTGCGGCACCTGGCGCGCTCCAGACGCTCGGCAACCTTGCCGCGGGTACCGCTGCGACCGACGCGGTCAATGTCAGCCAGCTGACGGGCGTGCAGAACCAGTTCGCAGGCGTCATCGGCGGGACCGTCAATCCCGACGGTACCTATACCGGCCCGACCTACACCACGACGGGCGGGACAACCGCGACTACGGTGCAGGGTGCGTTCGACAACTATAACACGGCCATCACCAACGCGGCCGCTACCGCAAACCGGGGCTTTGACATCACCACCGCTCGGACCGGGACGGGGACGGTCACGGGCACTGTAGTTGCCAATATCGCACCTGGCACCCGGCAGACGATCACGGCTGGTAACAACATCGCGATTGCCCAGAACGGGACCGACCTGACGATCGCCACCAATCCGAACCTGGTGGCTGACAGTCTGACGACCGGTGGTACGGTCATCAACGCGGCCGGTCTCACAATCGCTGGCGGACCGAGCCTTACGACCAATGGGATTAATGCTGGCGGGAAAACGGTAACGAACGTCGCGGCGGGGTCAATTGCTGCCGGATCGACCGATGCGGTAAACGGTTCGCAGCTTGCCGCTACCAACAGCAGCATTTCAGCACTTACCACTATTGTAGGCGGTAGCACGATCGGAGCCGTTCAGCGCCCCGGCACTGGCGACCGGCTCAACCTAGTGGCGGCAGGCGCTTCAGGTGCTGCCCCAGGCGCCGCACAGACGCTGGCGAACGTCGCAGCCGGTCTACTCGCAGCCGGTTCGACAGAGGCGGTCAATGGTGGTCAGCTCGCCGCGACTAACCTCGCGCTCGCGACACTTGGACAAAGCGCGGTGCAATATGATGATGCAACGCGCACTGGGGTCACGCTGAACAGCGGCGGATCGCCGGTCGTCCTTCGCAACGTCGCCGCAGGCACCTTGGCGACCGACGCGGTCAACGTTGGGCAACTGGGATCCGGACTGGCGAGCACGCTGGCAGCAGCTAATGAGTATACCGACGTACGGATCAACGCGGTCAACTTCGATCTACAGACCTACAAGCGTGATGCGAACGCCGGCACGGCCGGAGCGTTGGCTTCAGCGGCGCTTCCCCAAGCCTTCGAACCGGGCAAGAGCCTCGTTGCGGGAGGCGTCGGTACATACCGTGGTCAGGCCGCCTTCGCAGTTGGCGTTTCGCGGATCTTCGACGACGGCCACACCATTCTGAAGGCCGGCGTCAACCGCGACACGCGTGGAAACAGCGGTGCCAATGCAGGCATCGGGTACCAGTTCTGACGAATAGCGGGTCGCGTCATGCGACCCGCTCCTCCAGCGGAGAAACATCATGAAGCAGTGTGTTAGTTTGATCCTTACCTTGGCCGCGCCGGCGAGCCTCCTCGTACCAAATGGCGCGGCCTTGTCCCAAGTCGCCACTATGTCTGAGCCATCCCCACGACCACTCGTCGATGGCAGCGCATTCAAGACAAAGTCCGCCTATGATCGGAAAAAGGGCATCGTCATCCAGCCTTCGATGGTCAGATTGATCGTGCCAGGTATGGACAAGGACGCGGTCTACCGCATCGTCGGCGCGCCGCATTTTGGCGAGGCCATTACGCGCACATTCAATTACATCCTGAATCTTACGACAACAGGCGACGACCCGATGCGCTGCCGGATGCAGGTGGTCTTTGGAACTCCTCAGCAAGGACCGCTTGCCAGTCGTCGGCCAATCGTTCTGCGGGTTGTGTGGCAGACCTCAGGATGTGCTGACCGGGTAGCTGCAGGATGAGGTCAGCATGGCGGAACCACCGCGTAGCCAGCCGCGGCTGGCCTAACATCCGAGCCTGGCGCAAGCATGCGTTACGCATCGTTCTCGCGCTTCTGGCGTCACCTGTCTCGATCGGTAACGCTCAAACGGCACCCGTCGACGCGCACGTCTTTGCCGAAGACACAGCGCGAGAGGTGGCGGCCTTGGTAAAGCCGGATGCGGTTCTGATCGTCGATGCGCCCGACGGCTATTTCAAGATGGCGGTAGTTGCGCAGCTTGAGGCCAGAGGCTTCCTGGTCTCAACGAGGTCCGTAAAAGGGGGGATACCTACTCGATTTTTGCTGGCCGACGGCGGGCGCGGTAGGGCGGCGAGAGTCGACTTGGTGGTCGGTACAACGATGCTCTGGCGCAGCTATGACCGCTCGAACGGTAAGGCTTCGGGGGTGTGGAGAAATCAGGCACCAACACCGACGCCGGTCGATCAGAACACGGATGAATCCGGACAGCTGTATCAGCTTGGCCGCACTATCGAACATCAATCGCCTGACCGCGCAATGAATTATTACCGGCTTGCGGCGGCATTGGGCCATAAAGAAGCCAACCTACGCCTTGGGCTGCTTTTGGTTGCGAACGGCAAAGCCGAGGATGGCATCCGTTTTATTACCGTCGCCTCAAATGCTGGCAATGCCCAAGCTGATTACATTCTTGGTTTGGCGTATCTTAACGGCACCGGGATCGTAAAGGAGCCAATCCGCGGCCGAAAATTGCTCCGCAAGGCGGCAGATGCCGGTATAGCTGCGGCTACGCAAGCTCTAGGGCACGAGGTAGCTGGCAGATAAAGCGGTGTATCCTATAGTGACTCTACAGTCATTAATTTTTCTTAGGATAGTTCTATGGTAGCTTTTAATCCCGGAGTACTGCCAAATATGCGACTTTCCTTCGTCCGACGTCGCCTCCAATTGCTTAACATCGCCTGTCTTTCTATAGAGACGAACGTAATATCATATTTAGGATTCTTTGTTATTGCTAAAAGTGCCGGAATAACCGCATCAGCGATTTACCGATATTTTCCTGATCTAGACGCACTGATGCTTGACCTGCGTGAGCACTTTTTTTATAAAGATGACTTGTTGAAACGGATCTCGAGTTACTTTGCCGAAGAGTCGGATTTTGAACCCGTTGGTGTAATCGGGGGTAATTCGATTGAGCTATGTGGCGACGCCATGAACGAGCGACCTTAAACGGCTTGCCGATTAGCAAAAATATTCAGCGGCTTACTTTGCCCCAAGCTATGGTAATTCTAAGGCTCTTGACCGCCGTCCCCTTGGCACCATCATGCCCACTGGGGCACTGCCAATCTGGTCGCTAAAGTAAGACCGGTTCACGGATAAACAGTTTAATTGAGGGTGATTAGACATTTAGTATAAATCGCAGTCGTGAATGCAAAAAATACTACACGATCAACGGTGTTTTTTTACATGACATCCGTAAATATGATGTATATCAAAGATTAAATTATTGATTTATATCAGTACAAAGCATGATTGGTGATAAGCGGCGCTCGGAAATAGCACGGGTAATATTATCTACCCGTGAACTTCGCGATAAAACATTCCCTAAAGGTATGTTTAATGACCATGCTTGGATTATAATACTTAACCTTTTTGTTGCCCAGACTGACAATAGAACATTATCTAAAGAAGAAGTAATTACTATATCCAAGATCGAGCCCGGTTCTGGTGCGCGGTGGCTGGAATATCTGATCGTCAGTGGGCAGGTAATAGATGCGCAAAATGGCAAGGATGTAGTCTTGTCTTCAAAATCCGTCGATAGGATGAGATCATTGTTTGATGATATCAATTATATCTCTAATATCGGCTGGAACCACGAATGACGCACGTTAAGGCCGTGCTGATCGGTGAGCCTTCCCTTGTAGAAGGCGTGTTCCATCGTGAACGCGGTGCCAAGCAGTCCGACCTTCTTGAAGCCGGCCGCCTTGATGCGTCTGGCCGTGGGATCAGCGATATGAAGCAGGGGAACACCTAAGGCCGCCTGAACGTCGGCGGCCATGCGGTGCATGGTGTTGGTGCAGATCGGCAGCACGTCCGCACCACCGGCTTCGAGGCGTTGTACCGCGTCGACTATCCGCGTCGTCAGACCCTGCCAATCGTCTTCATGCCCTAGTACTCCCCGCTTTCATGTACCGTCTAATCACCACATATGAGTTTCGAGAACCCCGTCACGTCCTCTTTTTCGATCCCTCGTGAAAATGCGGGATCGTGCTAGAAAGCCCAATTGCGGACGCACGGGTTGGCCATCCGCGAGCCTGAAAGCAGTCACTCGTTAAGCACAATCATTCCAGATTTCCCATCTCCGAGCAGCAGTTGCGGGAAAGGGCAATCGGGAACAGGAGATACCGAGACGCCTACTGGCGCCATCATCAGGGGAGCTGTACCACTTGGCGATGTCAGACATAGCTCAACGAGTTCGCGCTTTGGCGCCATAGCCTTGATGGAAGGATCGACCAATGGCGCATCGCTTTCGCGCTAGAGTATATCGATCACAATGAGCTGCCGTTGGCCTTCGAGACTCTGTGCACCTACATTTATGAGTATGCTGAAGCACTGACCCTCAGTGAGTATCGCGACGTGGAAGAGCTGGCTACCGATTTTGGAGTGCCTCTCGATCCGATCACATGGAAAGCGCTGTGGGAGATGGTGCCCGATCATTAACGCGCGTCTGTTCGCACCTGCTACACCGCATTCCTGATCAACGGTTTTTTTCGGGAAAGCCGGAGGCGTTACGCCACGTCGTTTAACACCACCCGCCTTTCCAAAAGCCGCTATTCCGCTTTCTTTCCCAACCAGACATTCCCAAAACTCAATCCTTATGAGAACGCGCCAGCCGTGTTTTCTTGAAATGTCTCAGTCGCTCTAAACGGGTGTCAGGGAAGAACGGCCGTGAAAATCATTAAGCTGATCAAGGCAACCAGCAGGGTAGACCTTACTGCCAGACTTTTAAAAAAGGGTGTGGCCGCTCCAATTGATAAGCTGATCAGTCCAACTGCTATGAGAATTAGTTCAAGAAATGCACGAGACGAGTCCGCCGGCTCGCTACTAGAAACAAAACCGTCTAAATCATAAGAGAACCAGAGCTGGACGACAATAATGCAAATGCTGATGTAAATAGCATAAGCGCAGAGTTTCGCACTCATGCCTCGATGATGGATGGGCACCTGCCTTGTCCCCGTTATCGGCTCATCAACCCCGTCAGATCGCATCAGCGGACAGCGTCAGCTTATTTTCGTTCCGAGAATATGGTACACCGGTCTGCTCGAATAGCGTCTCTATCGCACCGGCGGGGTCAGCGACTCCTACGGATAGCATGGATTTGACGATACCTCCTGCTTTGCCATTTCCGGACACCGCATCGAAGTGGGTTAACCAGTCCGCGCTTCCCAGAAGCCGATCAGACTTGTGTTCATCCAGCAACGGTCGGATGAAGTCTAGGTAATCTCGACCTCCTTTACGTTTCTGAGCACTGCCTGCCGCAAGTGCGAACGTCGCGCCACAGGCATAGAAGGCACGGTTCTCGTGCCGTTCGCCAGCGCTGATGACCGGCTTGGTCGCGAAGTTGATGCAATCCTGAACTGCATGCTGAAGCTCGGCTAACGCATAGCCATGATCCGTCGCGGCCAAGAGCGTGAATGCTATCATCTCTGCACCGCCTTCTGTGATCCAGGCTTCGGACGGCTTTCGATAGGCGACCCCGGACGTACCAAGTCAAAAATGCGCCATTTCGTGTGCGATGAACCACCGTGTCCGCTGCGCAGCACGTTCATTACTATCGAGCAGGCCCTCACCTTCGAAATTAAACACGATCTGGCCGGGGCGGACACCACCGTCGTTGATAACCTTTCCTGGCGTTGGACCACGCCAGCCCATCAACAGCAGTGGCAGACGAGGATCGGTGCGGCTACCAAGCCTTGAAGCGTATGCCTCGGCGACGTTTGGCGCGAAGTCTGCGACCTCAACCTTCAGCCATTCCGGCAGCGCCGGGTCGGCCAACATCGCCACGCCAGCCCTCTCCTCGACCTTGCTCGAACCGAAAACGACGTACGTCTCGCCCCCAGTCAAGACGGGATTGCTTTGTCGCCGCCCCTGAGCGAAGACCGGACCGCTGACATCGTGAAAGCGCACCGCAGTGTGCGATCCTCCCAAATCTTGGACTGACAATCCGGCTTCCTTGATGCCGATCGCGTTCAGATCGTCGCTGGGGACCACGTCAAACTGATCTGAATACAGGGCGGTCGCACCGTTGCTGAAGGCAATGGCTGGATCGTACTCCCGGTCGAGCGTGGCGTTGGTCGGCGTGAATACGATACGGACTTTCAGCGGTACAAAGGTGCCATTGGTTGGGACTAGGACGTCATACGAACCACGACGTTCAATACGGGCGCCGGGCGTCACGACGCGCCACGCGCGCTCCCGCCAAGGCTTTTGAGTAGCCGATACAGGTTGTGAAACCGGAAAAAGCCATGCGCCGCTTTTCTTATTCAGGCGATACTCCAGCTGCCATTCGTTGCCGCTGCGGGTGACGATCGCCAAGGCAGGTTTAGACGGAGCTTTCGTTATTGCGGCCTGAGCCAATAGCGCGATAACCAATGTCAGCATATTTGATCCCCCAGTCTCAGGTCAGATCAACGGCGATCCTGACTGTATATGCGATGAACCGAGAACCCGGCATCGCCATCCCAAGCGCCCCGCTGCCATTCTCGGCGGTGCACTTGGCGTTCAGTTTCTTGCAATGGATCGCAATCCGGAGGTTCGATCTATCTCCGCACACGCTGATCCATGCGCGCCTGGTCTTAAGGCTTGATATCCGTATCCTTCACGAACGGCCATTCGAACGATCCCATGACGAACTGGCCAGTGATCTTGGGCTCGCGTCGACCCACACGCAGCAACAAGTCGGTCGACAAAATGAAGTAGGTATCCGGCGCCGATGCATAAAGCGGCTCGCTGACGCCCTCCTTGAGCGAGATAGCCAAGCCCGAGCCGTCCCCGGTGATCGAGAACGAGCCAAGTTCAGGAATTGCGTAGTCGCCGATTAGTTGAGCGCGGGTTGCAGCCGGGATCGGTATACTTGCGCGCTCGATGCTGTGGTAGCTAGGCCAGCCATAGGCGGCAGCCACGCTACGGGTGATCTCCGATCCCAGCTCGCCACCTTGAGCACCGTTCGTCATTACGGCCACCCCGTCGCCCGAGCCGGTATAGGCAACCAGGAAGTTCTCGTATCCCTCGTTGCTGCCGCCATGCGCGAAAGCGCGATCGGCAGGTGTCGGGTGGACCTCAAGGCCGAGGCCCCACCCCCCTTTGCCGGGTGTCAGCATTTCCGTCGCCACCGGTTGTTCGAGGATGGTATGCTTCTTGCCGCGCGCACTGTCGCGCACCGCGATCGCGTAGCGCAGCAAATCGGTTGGCGTGCTCCAGAGACCAGCGGCGGCCAGCTCCGGATAGGTGTGTGGTCCGCCGGGTACAGGCTTGCCCGCTCCGTCATGTGGCCATGCGGCGGTCGTTAGAGATACGGCATCGAGCGGCTGGGCGAAGATGCTGCGCATCATGCCCGCGGGATGAAGCACTTCGTCTCGCAAAACGTGCGCGAACGGCCTGCCCGTCACATCGCCAATCAGTTTCTGGATGACCGTGTAGCCACCGCCAGAGTAGCGCCAGATCGTCCCCGGTTTGGTATCTACGACGACCGGTTTGGTGTTTGCAGGTACGCGTCCGGCAAGCACGTCGTCTACGCTCGGCACGACGACCCCTGAGGCGTAGCCGGGAAAGCCGTGGACGGTGGTTCCCGCCGTATGCAACAGTAATTCGCGTAACGTGACGTGTTCACCGGGTGGGGTCGGTAGCTTCCATCCCCTGAGCTGTACGTTGACATCGCCGTCGAGCGTCAAGCGTTGCTGCTGTACGAGACGCAATGCAGCCAGCGCCGTGATCGCCTTGCTGATCGAGCCGGCCTGAAAGAGTGTGACTGGCGTTATCGGTGTCCCACCCGCTCGTGTCACCCCGTAACCCTTAGACCAGTCTACGACGCCGCCGTGCAGTACGGCGACACTGACTCCAGGCACGTTCAACCGGCGCATTTCCGCTTCAATCGTGCGGCGCGGGGCTGGCATACCCGAAAGCACGACGGCCGGCGTTAGTCCGCGCTCAACCGCAGCAATCTTCGAAGGCGTAGGAAGAGCCTGTTGGGCTGCTGCGGGGAGAGGCAACAAGGCCATGATGTACGCCACTCGTATCAACGTGCTCATTAGTCTCGCTCCGCGTGTATTACCTATGCAATACACGTGGTATTATCGTGTAGCAAGGCACCCGTCGTTCTTAGGTGTCTTTCGCATCGTTATGCGTGGATCCCCGTTTCACCATCGCACTGAGAAAGCTCACTGATCGTGTCGAGCGGGTGTTCATCTGCGGGAAAAGGCGACCGGGCATCAGCCTGCTCCCATTAGAAGTAACTTTGCCCGATCGGTCAGCGCGATATGATCGGGCAACAACGCCAATGTCTGTGCCGCCAGCATGGTGCTGCCCACGTCGGCATCGAAGGTGAAAAGGCTGTCACGGAAAGCGAAGCTCAGGTTCACCGTTGCTCCGACGCTTTGCACATCGACCTGAATGATGTCACCCCAGCCCCGGAAACGCAGCATTGCGATCCGATAGGTGATGCCATCGGATTGGATGACGAGGCGGGGGTTGAGATTGTTGCTCGCGAACCCGATCCACGGCAGGCCCCGCAACCCACTGAAGGTGGCGATCAGCGGCACGATCTTCCCACCGTTACCATCGTCGATGATTGGCAATGGCGTGATCGATGGTCGGCCGGAGCGTAGCCAGCGCCATATGAGCCACGGCAGGCCGAAGGTGACGAGCAGGCCGCAGAGAAACAGCAACGTTTCGACCATGAACTTTTGCGCCGGCTCACTCACCCAGTTCACCACATCCCGTTCCTGCCATCTGCCGGCAAAGCGGCGCCAGAGACCGGAACAGGATCAGCGCCGCGGCCGGCCGATCACGCGGCGTGCGAAATACCAGTGCGGAGGTCTGATAGGCATACCGGCTGCAATCCAGAACGACGATCGCGTTCGATGTCGTCAGCGGATAGGCGGCCTCTTCACCATCCGGCTCACGGTCGCATACATGGGCCGCGAAGGTGCCAGAGCGGAGCTTCCGCACTGTCGCGACCAGCGCCTTCGGGTTCTTCAGCGGCACGATCTTCCCACCGTTACCATCCTCATCCGATCTGCTATGGATTGCATGGCTCCCCGCCTAGCCGATGGTGGTCGGGCATAAGAAGCTTTCTCGATTGACCATCCCTTTTGAGAATCGGATGATGCCATCGGTGTGCAGAAAACGGCCGTTTGACTCGCGTTGCGTAAGAGAGTGGCCGATTGATGCCGGCCCCTCATCGTGAGACATTACCGGATCGCGCCGTCCACTAAGCTGCGATCCGGCGCCGGTTGTTTGAACACGCCGGCCGGCGCCGTTGAGGCGGAAAGACCGTTCGTCGCAGTGTTTGAAACCCCACCGTTGGGAAACAGAGTCTGACGGTTGAGGCGTACGCAAAACGTGCGATTAATCGACGTGCTGAGTAGTTGCTATGATGAGCCTGCCTCTTTCTCCGAAGTATCGTAGCCGATTTTGGCCTGTGCAATTAAAGAGGCGCGGCTGGTTTCGGGGTGAAACTGTGTCTCTTTGTGGTCTCGCATTGCTTGCTTAGCGCCCCGCTGCGCCTCGCCGGTGGTTGCGCGAATGGCATCCAGCAGTTCGACATAACGGTGCGTCCACCGTTCTTTGTGAAGGTAGGGGAGTTGCCGGTCGATGCCGTCCACGATCTGGTCAAAGCTGGTTTTCCTCATGGCGTCCCCTTTTCCCAGTTAGGTCGTTCAACAAACGGCCGTTTTCCGAACATCGCATACGAGCCGGCCAGAGCCGGCGCTTGCCGCAGACCAATGTTCATCAACCTGTTCGGAAAACAATGTGCAGAAAAGGCCACGTACGTCAGCTATCCGCATGGCGGTGCCGGATACTGGAATGGTCGCACCGCCCGTTGCGCTGGTCCGTCAGCCGTGCCCAGCGTCTTCAGGCGGTCGGTCTCAAGTTTGGCACCGAGGTCTTCCGGCAGGTCGGCGTAGCGCGCTGCGATCTCGATCGCCGAAGCCGCGGTCGGTAGCTCGTCGGGCTCAGTACCCTGCCATTCAACCATGTCTTCCTCGCCTTTCATGGTCGGGTGAGGACGCAGGACCTGCACGAAGAACGTCGCCAAGGGACGATCCCAACCGATCGCTACGGTGGTACCGGCGTTGCCGGTGAAAGTATGACGGCTCATCAATTAATCCCCCAGTCGGTCAGGAAGCGAGCGTGATCCACGCAAGCTGCCACGGGCGCGGATGCGGCGTAAAGCGGAGTACGCCAGGGACTTGTTCAGCATCACCAGCCAGCCGCTCGACCAGCCAGTCGATATAAAGGATGGCATCGGCCATATCCCCCTCGAGCAGATCGTCGAGCATCGCCGACTGCCGTGCGTGATCCTCGTTGAGCATCGACCAGTCGAGGGCATCTAGGAAACGCTCCCGTCGCTCCATGAAGTGCGCAATGCGCGTGGCGTCAGCTCGTGCAACCGCGAGCGCGTCTTGGATGCGCATGGGCATCACTCCTTCAGGCGGCGATCAGGACCGGGGCGACAGGCGCGACCGGTCGGACGGCGATCGGCAGATCGCGGCGCAGGCGATCAGCAAAACGGTCCGGCTTCAGCAGATCGGCCATCGGCGCGTAGTGGTTGGGCGGGCTCGTGCTATCGCAGACAGCCCGGTACGCTACCTCGCGACCCTCGTGGCGTGCGCCGATCCTGACGGTGACGGCAAACTCGCCGGCCGCCAGCAGGACATGGCCAGATTGATCGCGTTCGCCCTGAAGCGACACTACCTCGAATGTCCCCGGTACCAGGCCAATGCAGACGGCGAGGGCGTTCATCGCCTCGGTCGCTTCGATATGAAAACGCTCCTTGGCGCCGACGTCATATTCCACGCCGCGGATTGCGAGCGCCAGCAGCGTCGGGAACCGCTTCAGGTCTTCGAGGCGGCGCCTGCAGGCCTGGCGAAGTACCTTGCGGGGCGCACGATTGGTCGACACGGTTGCCATGTGACGCGCCAGCAGGACGACAGCGGGGTCGCTGTTGGGATCGACGCCGGCATTGCGGCAGTCGTCGACCGCTTTTCCGATCGCGTGCAATGTCGCGACGACGGTGTTGAGGGCGCTCGGGTCCAGCGCTTGTTGGTGGCGGAAAGGCACATCGTAAATCATCGACGCATGCTCCGAATGAGGACCGTGCGCTCTTTTGGCGCACACTCTTCACCCCCCTCTCTTCTCCCGCGACACCCGGTTTGCGCTCGTATCGTCAGCCCCTCAGGGCTGGGCGCTTGGGCACGTCTCGGGAAAGATGTTGCCGGATTTTGGCAACATCTTTCCGGACTTTAGTCGGCCCCCTCCCCCTCGGTTGGCCAGAGGGGGTAGGGCGACGACGCTCCCGATCGTCACGGCACCAGTTCGACATCAAGAGCCGCAAAGGTGTTGATCGGGCGTGAGCTGTCGTAGCGTGCTGCATCACACAGGCCTTTGAAGTACGGGCCTTCATACTGTGCAAAGCCCAGATGATCGCAGCCGGTGATGCGTTGCCCGGTGACGCCGATCTTGCCCTTGGGCACCCAGTCGGCCCAGTCTCCGGACGCTGATCGCACCCCGATCTTTCCGATCGCGGCCTCGTAGAGCGCTACCTTCTTCAGGACGTAGCTATCGCTTGGGCTGATAACGTCGCCGGTAAAGGCACCGTATTGCATCGGCCGCCAGTGACGTGCCGTTTGATGGGCAAGGTTGCATTCGATGTCGAACAGCGGGTCTTTCAGCGCTGCGAACTCGGTCTCGAACCCGATGACTACCAGCGACCAGTTGACGTCTTCCTCGTAGTAGATGCCGTCGTGGCGCAGCGCGTCCGGCATCGCGGCCTGACGCTCATCCGACAGGACAAAGCCACCATGCGAGGGGGTGGTAACGACCCAGATGCCTGGCAGGCGCTGGATCGCGGTATCGGGAGTGTCCCAGAGCGTATGCACGGGCGCGGAGGTCGAAGTGAAAGCGGGCATGATCGTCTCCTTGATCGATGCCCTTCCCCTCCCCCTTCTCTCCCACGCGGTTTAGCGCTCTCGGCTGCTTTTGCCTCGGGCCTCGCACGAGAGGCGTTCGCCGCGACGCCATTTCGCCGGATCGATGAAGTAGCCGGCATGCACGCCGGCATGTCTGGCCTCGGCGTTTTCATAAGCTGCGAGATAACGCTGGGCGCGCTCAGGGTCGCTTTTCAGGTAGCTGGTCGCCGGCACGGCAAGCCCCGCGGCGATCATGCTCTCACCAAGGTCTTGCCCCCCGATCTCGACCGTTCCGATCGGACGATCGTAGCTTTGCTTGCCCGTCAGGCGGATCGTACTGCTTCCCGATTTCAGGAGCTTCGACGCATAGTCCTGTGCCGCCTTGCCGCACGGCCAGCAGCCGTTCGTATTTCGGCACAATTGCCTCTTCTCGAAGGCATCGGCCCCAAAAATCCGGACGTCGAACGATACGGTGTCACCGTCGATCGCGCGGCCGTCGGCGCGGATCAGCGCTGGGTCTTCGGCCTGGGAGGCGGCTCCTCCGCAGGCGGCAAGGGCAAGAGCGATGACAAGGGTCAGGCGCATGCGCGGGTGTCCTCGATCAATCCGGCGGTCGTCTCGACGATCAGCCACGGCTGCAATGGGTCGCCCGTAGCG
The DNA here is from genome assembly GCF_001422525.1 of Sphingomonas sp. Leaf30. NCBI lineage: Bacteria > Pseudomonadati > Pseudomonadota > Alphaproteobacteria > Sphingomonadales > Sphingomonadaceae > Sphingomonas > Sphingomonas sp. Leaf30. The sequence continues at coordinate 150,649 of NZ_LMKZ01000016.1, forward strand.
ACGATGTCGGTATGAATTCCGTCAAGGCGCATCCATACTGCGACCCTGACGGCGTTGGACCTGCTGCACAGCACACGGCGCAGCGGCGAGAGGGGCGTGTCGGCAGACCTGGGGCTATCCATCATGCTGGTGTCGCACACGCGGTAGGGGCCGCGAAGACGGTGCGGTGAACTTTGGTTTCTGGAACGACCGACCAGGCCAGGTCGCGGAAATGCGAGATGCGGTAGTGGCCGTGCCCCTTGTGGCTCCGGAACGTGATCTTTTCGCCGCATTTCACGACGATGAACTCGGTGCCGGTATGGCCGTCACTGAACGAAACCGGGCGGGGAAGTTTGATCCGCATCCCGTTATCGATTTTGCGGGCGTGCAGCCTTAGCCGAACGAGGCAACGGCGGCGCCAATCCAGCGCGCTTTCTTTGCTGGTTGGCGACAGGAGACGCAGGATCCGGGCCGGGCATCCGGCCTCGCAAGGTCCCATCGATTCCTCCTGGTCCTTGTACGCAAATACGTATCCGTCTCTGGCCTTGGGATTCCAGCGGACCAGACACACGAGTGCGATGACGTAGAGCGGCTCGCCGTCTGAAATGATCTCAGCTGCTGCGTACCAGACGCGGTTTCCGACGAACGCGCTGTCGATAACGCGCAGCCCTCGCGTGCCGCCACCATCCAGCGCACGGCTGTAGGTGAACTGGTCGTCGAGATAGGCCTTGGGGTTCGGGTGGCCGGCCATGCCGGCGCTGGTCATCGAGAGCCAACCCATGTCGTGTTCTCCGGTTCATGCGGCGAGCCGCGTTTCTGCTGCAGCCTCGGTCGAGAAGGCGCGAAGGTAGATGAAGGCCTGTTCGGCCTTGGTCGCGGCCAGGAAGATCGCGGTCTTGTCGGCGCGCAACACCCCCAACCAGTTGGCGAGGTAGGAGGCATGGCTGTCGTGCAGCTCTGTCGGGAGGCCAAGATCGCCGCAGATCATGGCCGAGCCAAGCTCAGCGACCAATTCTTCGACGCAATATGCGTTGTCGCCGAAGCGCTTCCCGAAGGTGCGATCGAGCCGGGAGGCATGGCCCGCCCAATGGACGGTCTCGTGCGCGCGAACCGATGCGTATGCGTCGCCTGACTTGAAGCTGCCGGTGTGCGGCATCTGGATATAGTCAAAGGTTGGGTGGAAGAAGGCGCGGTCACCACCGTGACGGACCTTGGCCGGAATGCCGCCAAAGAAGGCGTCGATTCGATCCTGCCGTTCTGAGATCAGCAAAGGGGTCGGTGCGACTTCGCCCGGGTAATAATAGTCCGGCAGGCCAACGATTTCGTCGGCGTTGTAGACGACATAGGAACGCAGAAAGCGGATCATCTGGTCAGCGGTCGCACCAAGCAGATTGGGCATTCCGGCCTTGCGGAAGGTCGAGGCGTAGACGGAGAAAGACGGTCTCGCATCGCGGTTGATCTCGCCGCCCAGTTCGCGGGCCTGACGGGCGGTCATCCAGTAGCGGCTGCGATAGCCATAGGTGTCGGCGGTCGCCCAGAGCCATAGGGCGTTTATTCCGGTGTACGGAACGCCCTCATGGCGCAGTGGCCTGCCGCCCTCGCCGGTAACCGACCAGGAGCGTTGCCATGGCAGGGTCCCGGCTTCGAGCCGTGCGATGATGGTGGCGGTGATGTCGGCCGCAATGTCGCGGGTTGTAGCGGTCATGACGCTGTCCTCGTTAGCGGTGAGGAAAAGGCACTGCCGGCGCCGCGAGGTCGCGGGCCGGCAGTGAGGCTGCTCAGAATTGAACCGTCGTGCCGCTATTCGGCCGCGACGATCTCGTTCACATCGTCATCGTTCTGGTGATCGAGTTCGATCTGGGCGCTGCCGTTCGTCTCGACCCCGTCCGTCCCGACGTCGTCCGGGCCGTCACCGACCAAGGCGGCAAGATCGTCCTCGTCGGTGTCGTCGCTGTCCTTCTCGATCAGGTCCGCGAGATCGCCCTGCGCGCCGTCGTCTTCGCTCTCACCCCCGACGACAGCGTCGCTGAAGCGCATCGCGGTCGGCACCCATTTCAGGGCAGCTTCCTTGACGTCGGTCTCGACGATCGCTTCGCCAGCGAAGAGCTTCTGGCAAGATGCCGAGATCTCGGTCTTCTTCTCGCTGGCGTGGCGGCTCGACAGCGCTGGGCCTCCGACCTCGTGAAGCAGCGAGATCAACGAACCCTTGGAAACCCGGTCGAAGAAGTTCTCCGACGTCGGGCGCCACCAGTTGGCGACATCGACCTCTAGGATGCTGGCCATGCGGCCGTGGAGCGGGTTCTGGCGATTGGAGCCGTAGGACTCCTTGGCCTCCAGCGACGTCGCGACAATGTACGCCAGCCATGCGATCTTCACCTCGTCGTCGAGCGCGCGGAATGCCTCGAACCGCATAACCTTGTTGTCGGACTCGCCCCACGATTCATCGAGCCCGTCCCGTACCTCGGCGAGGTAGTCGCGCGCGCGCGATCCCGGCATGTTGGTCGACAGGATCGGATCCTGCGGGGCATGGGCGCTGATCGTCGTGCCGTCGTTCGACGAGGTGCCGCGCCGTGCATCCACCATGGCGAACAGCATATAGTCCAGCGCCAGGCCGGGACTGGCGATCAACGACGCCGCCAGGACATCGCGACGCTGCATCGCCAGTTGGTCGCTCAGGACCTGGCTGAGTGCCTTGCCGCCCGGCGCTGCGTTATCGGGGTCGACCTCCTTGGGATTGCCCGCCGTCACCGGCGTCGCTGCGCCCTCCTCGATGCGGAAGGTCGGCTCCGCCCGGACCCGTTCCAAGCCCTCGCCCTCGCCCTCGCCGTCGGCAACCCCGTCGTCCGTCTCGTCGGTCTTCCCGTTATCACCTTCGACCGGTTCCGGCTCGACCACCGTCACGCGGATCGGCGTTTCGCTGTAATAGGTCTCATCCAGGACCATCGTACCGGTCTGCGACAGCGTCAGAAACGCGCCGACCCGCGACACGAGTTCAGCGGGGAGTACCGAGGGGCGACGTTGCAGCGCTTCGAGTTCCTCGCCAAGCGCATCATGTTCGGCGTCGCAAGCGGTGAACGCCTCTTCGGTGAGCTCGTCGTTCTCCATCTCCTGCTGCAGTTCGCCCATGCGCTGCTCGATCTCGTCTACGCGTTGTGCCTCGGCCGGCGACATCGGCTGGACCGGCAAGGCGATGCGATGGAGGCTGCGGGCCGCATCCCAAGTGCTGTGGCTGGCGACAGGCCGGATCCAGGCAAGACCGCGTTCCTCGCCGATACGCTTGGCTTCCGCTTCCATCATCGCGGCCGCGAGGGTCTGTGCGATCTCGGGGTTGGTCCAGCGCTCGCCGGCGTTGCTGAACAGGTCGCGGTCGACGACGCCGCCTGCGGCCTCGTAGGATTCGACGCCGACCAGGAGCGCGATCGGATCGTTGGCCCGCATCGTGTCGTTGGCGATAACGCGCCGGATAGCATCCGCGTTGTAGTGAACCATCGCGCTATAGGTCTGCCAGACGCGCAACTGACGTTCGTGACTGCCGGTCGAGGCGTAGGCCTTTGCCATGTCGAGGGTCAGTTCGCCGTTCGCGAGAGCAGAGAAGATCGGCTCGGCAAGATCGGCTAGGCGGAGGCGACCGTCGATGAAGCGGCGGGTAACGCCAAAGCGCTTGGCCACAGCGTCGATATCGGTGCTGCCGTTCAGGAAATGCTGGAAGGCGCGGCATTCCTCGGCCGGGCTGAGCTTCATATGATGGAAGCTGACCGCAAGCGAGGTTTCGGTCAGTTCGGCATCGTCACCCTTCAGGACACGCACCGGCACGTCATACTCGTCGGGATTGATGACGCCGCGAGCGACCAGCATGTTGAGCGCACGCCAGCGCCGGCCTCCATCGAACACCTCGAACGTGCCGCGTGGCCGAGAGACCGGCGTAACGAGCAGGTTCTGGAGGACGCCGCGGGCTTCGAGGTCGGCTGCGAACGGCTCGATCTGCAGCGATTCATCAGGGGCGGTGCGGACGTTGCTGGCGGAGAGGCGGAGCTTCGAGAGTTTCACGGACTGGATCATGGGAAATTACCCTTCGTTTCTGAGCATCCGACTATTTTCGGACACCTTCTCCCTTCCCCCTTTCCTCTCCTTGCCGTTTTGGGCCCCTCGGTTCATCTCGATGTTATTGTTCGATTAAGTATTGCCTGTGATGCCTCAGCTACTATCTGGCAGCGTTCCTCAAAGCGTTCTCACCTAATAACGGAAAAATTGATGACTGATGATATCAACGTGGTCGAACTTGCAACCGAGCTGACCATTGCATGGCTGGGCAACCCGAACACGCGGACCACAGCAGACGATGTTCCTGCGTTTCTACAGTCGATGCATGCAGCGGTGTCGAAGCTGAGCGGTGAACAGAGCGTAGAGGCTCCGGAAGCGCCTGCGCCAGAGTACACGCCTGCGGTAACTGCGCGAAAGTCGCTTGCCAGCAAGGATCACATCATCAGCATGATTGATGGCAAGCCTTACAAGACGCTGCGTCGTCACCTCGCTACGAATGGAATGACTCCGGCCGAGTACCGCGAACGGTATAATCTCAAGGCGGATTATCCCATGGTTGCGGAAACCTACAGCGAGAGCCGTCGCGCCATGGCTAAGAAGATCGGCCTTGGCCGTAAGCTTGGCCAGACCGTTCAGAAGGCTGAAGAGCCTGCACCTGCATCTGCCAAGCCGCGTCGCAGCGCGAAGCCCGCAGCAACCGCAGACGCCGAATAGTCAGTCGTGAGGATTGGCGCTTGGTCGAAAGCCAGGCGTCAACGCCTGGCTTTATGAGCCGTGCTCATGAGGTAAAAAACAAAAGGCCGCCCCGGGAGGGGCGGCCTTTCCATTGTCAGCCACTACTGGCTTAATCCTTAAGCTGGACAGCCCCGCCAGCGGGGGTCGCACTCACCAGGTTTGCCACGAGCGGCGTGTAACAATGAGACATTCGACCACCTCCTTCCAGTTGTTGAACAGTGAAACGGATATGGGCGAGCCTATCGAAGGTTCAAGGATTACAGTCAGATATCCATAAACCGATCGTTCCAGGGTGCATCCCGATCCACGATACAGCGTCGAAGCGAGTTATCTTCGGTGATGGCACGCCCGGCCCTGTATGTTCGTCGCTACCCATTAGGAGCCGGTACATTGAACGGACCTAGATATACGATCAGCGTCGGCAGGCCGGCTCGGGTGACGCAAAACACCTGTTTGTCGCACAACAGTGATTGCGACTGGGTTTTCCACATAGGTGCCCACAAACTGGCTTCGTCGTTCAGACAGTGCGAAGGGCGGGAGACTCCAGTCTGAGCCAGCGCGGGCTTCGAGGGGAGCGACGTAGCAGGACCCTTTCAACTATCGCTACGATCAACATTCCGCCCTCAATCACGGGGTCCTAAAAGCTATAACTCCCGCGCATGAACACGGATCTGCCGTTAAATCCGAAGGGGGAAACGGCGTTGTAAGGCTGGGTGCCGGCATTGTCGGCGCCATTGGTCCCGACCGCAACGCTAGAGACCGTTGAGGCGATATTCTGGTCCGGATAGATGTCGAAGACGTTCTGCGCTCCGACGCTTAGCTTAAGCGCACGGGTTGCCTGCCAGCCGACATCGATATCCGTCAGGATCTTGGCACCAAAGCGCTGGACGATGTCTGAGTTCGCCGCACTACCCGTCGAGGGAACCAAGCGAACGTCATAGCCCTGAACCAATGCTGCGACTTGGGCCGGCGTACGATTAAGCAACGCTACCGTCGCGACGCGACCATACCGGGTGTTGGTGACGGAGAACGTAAACGGCCCTCGCGCATAATTCAGATCCAGCGTGATCTTGTCGCGCGGTAGGCTGTCAGAGAAGCGGAGCTGCTGGGTGAGATCAAAGAGTGGCGTGGTGATGCCCAGTGCCGCGATCGGCGCCGGGGTGCCCGCGATTCTGTCGAACGTCGTCTTGTTGTAATTGCCAGCAAGCGTGGCTGTGATCCGGCTTCCGTCTCTAAAGCGATGTCGGTAGTTCATGACCAGATCGATGCCCTTTGTCTCCGTGTCGACTGCGTTGGTCAGGAACGACAACGCAGCGAAGCCAGACTGGCCATTGGCGGCCAGATAGTTGGTCAGGCGGGCGTCCTGAAAGGTCGATGAAATGGCGATGCGGTCACGCACCTTAATCCGGTAGGCATCGAGCGTCGCCGTGAAACCGCCGGCCTCGAAGACGGTACCGATAGACACGTTGCGTGACTGTTCAGGTTTCAGGTCAGTCGCGCCCGCTAGCCGCGCTGCAGGATTGTCGACTGCCGCCACCCGCACGATTGCCTGGGCGCCGTTGAGGATCAGCGTATTCGATGCGTTATAGCCGGACTGTGCCAGCCCAGGCGCGCGAAAGCCGGTGTTGTAAGAGCCTCGCAGCGCAAGCCCGCCGAACAGACCGAGCCGCCCGGCAGCCTTGAAATTCGTGGTACTGCCGAAGTCGGAATAACGTTCATGCCTGGCCGCACCTGATAACAGCAGCCGGTCGAAAAACTGCTTTTCCACTTCGCCATACACCGCGACGCTATCGCGAGCGATCGACGCACGATCATCGGGCCCGTTGCTTGGTCCAGGTTGCGAACCAATCGGCCCCGGACGACCGGCATTAGGGCCATCCGGGATCAATACCCCGCCATTGCGATAACCATCGGGCGCCCCCGAGAAAAGACGGTAGGCTTCCTCGCGATACTCGGTGCCGAACGCCAGTCTTACCGGCTGATCGTCACCGACCGGGATCTCTCGCGTGAAATCGAGGTTCGAGGTCCATTGATAGAAATCGCTACCGCCGCGGTAAAAGCGCGACGGGGAGGCAGCCCCCAAGGACACGTTGACGCTGTCGACGTAAGTCGTGCGGACGGTGCTGACGCCATAGACGGTCGACAGGTCCCAACCGAACCCTGCCAGATCATCTCCACGCAGACCGATCGCGGTGGAAATGTTCTCCAGCCTGGTGTCGAGGCCCGGGCTGTAGCCGTCCGGGTAGAGCGCGCGTACCGTCTCCTCCTGTCCAGGACGGCGGAAGAAATACTGGATGTCGCCATCGAGGCGATTGTATCCACCAAAGCTATAAAGTTCGGTCCCCCCTGGCAGGGGCGCGACGAGGTTGTAGAAGAGCTGGTAGTTTCGGTTTGGCTGATCTCCCTGCTGGAATACGTTCCGGTCGAACCCGGCTTCCCGCGGGTCGAGCGTCCCGCTCGATGGTGTCAGTCCAACACCGGAGCCATAGTTGCCAGAAGGCGCGACTGGCCGACCAGCGGCGTTCGTCCCGAAATACTGCTGCCGCGTATCCGCCCGCGCACGATTGGTGCCGTCCCGGTCTTGGTAAGCCGCGGTCAGGCGCAGGACGCCGTTTGCTCCGAGCGGGATGCCTGTGGAGGCACTTGCCTCGTAGGTGTCGCCGTCGCCCTTCGTAGTCTGCACATAGCCCGCCTGCGCGATGGTGCCGAGCGAGCGGTCGAGGATCATGTTGATGACACCCGAGATCGCGTCCGAGCCGTATTGGGCGGCAGCACCATCGCGCAGCACTTCGATCCTCGACATCGCAAGGGTCGGGATGGCGTTGAAATCAACCGCGACGTCGCCGCGACCGATGCCGTTGCTCGAATTGAGGTCGGCCGTGGTGTGGCGACGTTTGCCATTGATCAGGACCAGCAGTTCGCCGGCCCCTAGTCCGCGCAGGGAAGGCGGCTGGATGAAGTCGCCGACACCTGATGCCAGCGGTCGCGGCGCGCTGAAGCTCGGCACCTGAACCTTCAGCATCTGGATGAGATCGACACGCCCACTCTGTTGCAGCGCCTCACGCGATATGGCGTCCACTGGCGTCGACGATTGCGTTGTCGTGCGGCCGCCAAAACGACTGCCCGTAACGACGATCTCCCGGGCCTCATCATTGTCTTCGACTGCGTCGGCTTCCCGAACGACCTCCTGCGCAAACCCAGGCATCGGCATCGCAGCTGTGGCGGCAAGCGCTATCGCAAATGAACGCATGTAGACCCCTTAAGTGATGTTATTCTATTATGTTGCTCAGGCTGCCGATGGCCGTGTTTTGATCAGCGAACAGCCTGATAGCTCCGGGTGAGCCGTTCACCGCCGTAAAGGGTGGTTTCAGGGCCGGTCAGCGGCCTCGTTTGATCCACCCGCTGTATTCATGCGAGCGGCAAAGATCGGTGCCCGGCCGAAGTCGACCCTGCCAAACGGCCGGTCGCGAAACAGATACCCGTAGTAGAAATTGCGCAGCCTGGCGTGGAAGGCACGCACTCGGTCCTGATATGCCAGCTGTGCGCGCACGTCGGTATCGGCCAGCCGGGTCAGCAAAGCCTGTACTCCCACCGAAGGCAGCACCCACCCAAGCATGCGCGCAGCGGCATCGCGGCGTTCCAACCCGCTTCGATAAGCACGGACCTTGGTCGCGACGCTTTCATCCCCGACCTGATGGAATGCGAAATACCATTTGTAATGGAAGGCCGACCCGAGCGGGGCAGAGTCCGCCCATTCGGGATGACCGGCATAGAAGCGGCGCATCGTCGTTTCGCGAGGAATGTCCCAGGCGCGGTTGACCATCTCGCGCTGGGCAAGCGCGATCTCTGCGCCCTGACCGATCGGCACGGCGCGGTTGATTGCGACGTGCGCCAGTGTCGGCAGGACGAGCACCAGCACGAGCCAGCACGCTGCGAGCGTTGCAGCGTTTGCAATCGAGCTCCAGCGGAGCCTCGCGACCAGTGCGGCGAGTGCCATCCAAAACAGGAGGTAAGCGAGGATCACGGAGAGAACCGCAAAGATCGCTACGCCCCCGACACCGGACGCTACCGCGGCAACGAGGAAGGGCACGGCAAGCGCCGCCCATAACAGCGCGATACGCAGCAGCATACGTCGCCGCAGCAGCTTTGCGCCACCCCGTGGTAGAGCATCCAGCATCCGCAGCCGCCCAGCCTCGCGTTCTCCGGACGTCAGATCATGGAACAACGCGACCACAAATAACGGCGCGAGGAAGACGAGGACGAACGCAAAATCGAACCGGCCTGGCAAAGCGAGTTCAGGATTGAAGATGTCGCCGTCATAGATCTGCGCTTCCAGCCCCAACGCCCGGACTCGCAGGATGTAGGGCGAGACGTCGCGCATCCCGAGTGCGGCGAAGGCTAGGGGGGACGGTGCGTCCCAGGTTGGGTGGAAGCTGTAATAGCCCGCACTGCCCGCGTCCTTGGTCCGGTCGACATAGTCGGCAACGGCCGCGATATCTTCGGATTGCGCGGCCGGGATTGCGGCGATCGCGGTACGCTGCCGGGAAATTTCCACCATGCCTGCAGTGACCGCAGCAGCGGTGAGTATGGCCATCAGGATCAGTGCCACGACGCTTAACCGCGCACGGAGCAGCAGGCGCAGTTCATGCATCCACAGGGTCATTGACGGGCTCCCAGAAGGCGAGTCACCCGCGTGAGCAGCAGGGTGGCGACTGCCAACCACAGTCCCAGAATACTGATCCCGGGCAGCGCCGCGGCCGCAAGCGCCGAGGCACTTGGCGCAATGAACGCGAAATCGGGCATATGCTGCCAATTGTCCGCTGCAATTCGCTTGCGGCGATCGGCACCCGCATCCTCGGCGATATCGTCGGCGTAGCTGACATTCTTCGCCTCCATCCGATTAAGACGCTGCACAAGGGCGTAGCGATACGTCTCTGCCTGTTCGAGGAAGCGACGGTGTCCGGCAAAGTCGGTGTCCGCCGCAGCCATCGACAGCGCGCGGATCGCGATCGTTGGGCTCAGGACACCGATCGCGTCGACCAACCGGTTCTGAGCGGTCTGTGCCGCGAAGCTGGCACCTGCATAGTGATCGAACAGACCGGACGTCAGCCGCTCCCCCTCCATCGCCAGCAATCCCTTGTAGTTCACCCCCAGATCCTCGACCCGGGTTACGCCGTAGCGTTGCAGGACAGACTGCTTGAAGGCTGCCAGATGCGGATCGTCGGGATTGTGACTGTCGCCTAGCTGGCGCAGGTCTCGCGCGATGGCGACATCGGTCTGAAGACGGTTCTGGAGCGGCACCGCGGCCCCCGCGATGTCGGGGGCGATGCGCGGCAGCAGCACGACCGCGACCGTCCATATTGCCAGCAGTGCAAGGAGGGCATCGCGCCCGCGCCGAGCAAAGCCCGACGCTAGCAGGATCAAGACGACCCACAGGGCAAGATACAGCGCATAGCCAAGTCCGATGGCCGCCATTGGCAACGCTAGCGTGCCGGGTTGCGCGACGACTGCGACAAAACCTACCATCGCCGGCAATCCGACGATCACGGCCACGATCCCGAGCGCGGCAAGCTTGCCGCGCACGAGCTGTCCGCGCGAGACACCCTGCAGCATCAGTAATCGCAGTGTCCCTCGCTCGGTCTCGCGCGCCAGCACGCCGAAGCCCAGGAAGATCAGGAGTAACGGCGCTACAACCTGGAGGACGAAGGCGGGGGTGAGTTGTCCAAAGCGGACAAGCAGCGAGCTTTGCCGCACGTCGCCAAAATTGGCACTGTTCTGGCGGTGGCCTTCGAGAAACATGCTGTTGCCCGTGAAGGCATCAACACCGGGATCGAACGCGGCCAACGCACCCAACGGTCGATAGATGAAGGTGCCGTAATGGACCATGCGGTGCGGGTGGCGATCGGGTTGAGCCTTGAACGCCGCAGCGGCCACCTGCTGATGCCGCGTGCGCAGCTCGGCAATGCCGCGTTGGTGCGACCATGAACTAAGTACAGCCGCCAGGGTCAACAGGACGAGCAGAACAAGCGCGATCACCGCGACGCGGTTGCGCGCCATCAACCGGAGTTCATCGCGCGCGATCAGGTGCGTCGCACTCATGCGGCACGGGTCTCTACGCCGACCTGGAACCGGGCATGCAGGGCCCGAATGTCGAACCGTTCGGACCCGGTGGCCATGACATCCTCGACGATCCGGCCCTGTTCAAGGAAGGCGATGCGGTCGGCGACATCGGCGGCAGATAAGAGGTCGTGCGTTACCATGAGCACCGCGGTGCCACGGTCGCGCACTTTCAAGAGCAGCGCGTTGAAGTCGGCGGTTGCGCGCGGGTCGAGACCGGAGGTCGGCTCGTCGAGCAGCAGCACCGGCACTTCACGCAGCAGCGCCACTGCAATCGCGACCTTCTGCCGCATCCCCTTGGAGAAGCCGCCCAGCCGCTGGTCCCAAGCCCGGTCCTGCAACCCGGCAGCAGCCAGCGCAGCGGTGATCGTTCCCCAGTCCTGACGTTGATCCGCCAGTGCCAGCAGGTAATCGGCATTTTCAACCGCGCTTAGATGCTCGTACAGCGCGACGTTTTCGGGGAGATAGGCAATGCGTCGGCGTGCCGCGTCAGCGTCAGCCCCTGGATCGATGCCGCAGACTGCGATCTGTCCCGCATCGGCGCGCACAAAGCCAAGCAGAGCGGACAAGGTGGTCGACTTGCCCGCTCCGTTGCCACCCAGCAATGCCGTGATGCTGCTGGCGGGAACATCGAGCGATAGACCGTCGAGAACGCGATGGTTGCCATAGGCTACCGCCAGTTCGTGGATAGCAATAGGGTTACCGTTATTATCGGGCATAAGCCTCAATCTAGCTGCGACATGATATAGCGTATCATACGATGTTGTTGCCGCGTTGCAACAGGAGCGTTCCGTCCGCTATTGGAAAAGCAGGTTGCGCTAGAGGACGCCGCCTGGACGCTAGACCGTGACGTTCGGTTATGGCGATTGCTCAATAGCATTGATCGGGATACATCGGCGCCGCTGAACTGCTTTTGAAGCAGGCTGGCATGATCGCGTCGGTGTCCTGAGAGGGACTTAATAGGGAACGCGGTGAGGGTGGTTCGCCGCCTGAATCCGAGGCTGTCCCTGCAACTGTAAGCGGCGAGCGCGATGCATATCGCTTCTTCCTGCAAAGGAAGGGGCAGCCACTGGGCCGGACGTTTCGTCATGAGGGCCTGGGAAGGCCGTGCATCGTGCGAGGACCCGTGAGCCAGGAGACCTGCCGGCGTCTGGTCGCTCTTGCCTGGCCCAGGGGGTGGCCGC
>NZ_LMKZ01000016.1:162823-162977 GCF_001422525.1 Sphingomonas sp. Leaf30
GGGGGCTATTCTGTCGCCTGTCTTCGCAGCACAAGTCCACGCCCAGTCCGTTCCGGATCCCGATACCAAGGACATCCTGATCGTCGGACAACATGCCCAGGACACGCTCACCACGCCGAATGGGACCGGCAGCCGCCTAGGCCTCACGCCGCTC
>NZ_LMKZ01000016.1:163103-250154 GCF_001422525.1 Sphingomonas sp. Leaf30
GTGATGCGCAAACCCGATACGCAGCAGACGCACGTGGAGGGCGAGATCGGCTATGGCTCGCAGGACAGCTTCCATCTCGCGGCAGGCGCAGGGGGGCCGATCACCGAGCGCCTCTCTTACCGCATCGACGGCAGCTATCGCCGATCGGACGGCTATGTCGATCGCGGCCAGTCGCGCAGCCATGCCGTGTCGGGCACGCTGCGCTGGGCGCCGACCGACACGCTCGTCGTCACCGTGCGGGACGATTATGGCGACCAGAAGCCGATGCGCTATTTCGGCACACCGCTGATCGACGGTCGGCTCGACGACCGCATCCGGGAACGCAACTACAACACACGCGACGGCTCTATCCGCTACCGCGACAACCGTACCAGCCTGCAGGTCGACTGGACGCCGAGCGATGCGGTCACCGTCAGCAACCAGGCCTATCGTCTCACCTCCAAACGCTCCTGGCTCAATCTCGAAACCTATTGCTGGATCGCCGCGGACGGCGTCTGCGCCAACGGCAGCGGCAACACCGGCACACCGGGGCGCATCCTGCGCACCGACATGACCGGCATCGTCCACGATCAGACGCAATGGGGCGATCAGGGCAGCGTGACGCTCAGGACAGGCATCGCCGATGGCGTCAGCAACGACTTTGTCGTGGGCTTTGACGTCAACCTCATCAAACTCACCTACTCCCACAACTTCGGTTCGGACCCCCAGGTTTCGGAGGTCGATCCTTTAGCGTTCGATCCAGGTCTGATCGTCGACACGCAGGGGATCGCACCGCGCTATCGTACGCGCACCACCGAATATGCGGTCTTTGCCGAGGACCGGCTGAAACTCAGCACGCATGTCTCGATCGTCGGTGGCGTGCGCTACGAGCACGACAAGATCCGCCGCTGGTCGATCGACTATCCAGGCGGCGTCAGCACCGAGACGTTCGCGCTCGACAAGCGGCTGCATAACGTGACCTGGCGGGTCGGGAGCGTCTATCAGCCGATCCCGACGGTGTCGCTCTATGCGCAGTATGCCACCGGCGTGGACCCACTGGGGACGCTGACCACCTATTCGACCGGGCAGGTTCAGTTCAGCAACGCGGTCGGCGACCAAGTTGAGGTCGGCGCCAAGGCGGTGTTCCTCGACGGTCGCGGCACCGCCACCCTCGCCGCCTACCGGATCGTCAAGAAACGCCTGCTGGCGCAACTGACCCCGACGAGCCCGGTCGAGCAGGTGGGACAGCGATCGGCCAGGGGCATCGAAGCCGCAGTGTCACTCGATCTGCCTTACGGTGTCGGGATCGATGCAAACGGCAGCGTGCTCGACGCGACGTTCGACGACTTCATCTCAGGCGGCTCGAGCTTCAACGGCAATACCCCGCCGGACGTGCCCGAGACGCTCGCCAATTTCTGGCTGCGCTGGAACGCCACGCACGCGGTTCAGGCACGCGCCGGGCTGCGCTACGTTGGACGACGCTATTCAGACAATGCGAACAGCTTCCGCGTCCCCAGCTATACCACGGTCGATGCCACGCTTTCCTTTGCGGTGACGCCACACTTCGCGGTCGATATCCACGGCTACAACCTGTTCGACCGGGACTATGCGATCAGCACGTACACCAATCAGCAGTGGGTCCTTGGCCGTCCCCGCTCGGTTGACGTTTCACTTCGTGCCAGCTTTTAACGCCCTCAGGCGGCCGGGGCTTGGCAAGACTGCCCGGCGCTGGCTGTACCTCATTCATCGCTGGATCGGCATCGCCAGCTGCCTGTTCTTCGCCATGTGGTTTCTGTCCGGGCTGGTGATGCTCTACGTGCCCTATCCCTCCCTCTCGCCAGCCGAGAAGCTGGTTGGGAGCGAGGCGATCGACTGGGCAGCAGTGAACGTGCCGCCCCCGCTAGACGGCGGACGGCTACCGCAGGAGCTGTTGCTCGAGATGCGCGACGGCGCGCCTGTTTGGCGCGTGACCGGGTGGGATGGAACGCACACCACTTCCGCGGCCAGTCGCGGTACTGTCCTGCGACCGGTCGATGCTCTTTACGCCGGTCGGGTCGCTGGCCGCTTTGGCAACGTACCGACGAAGCACGTAGAACGGCTGACCCGGGATCAGTGGACGGTTGCTGGCGGCTTCGATCGACACCGTCCACTTTGGAAAGTTGCGCTTGCCAACGCGTCCGGCACGGAGGCCTATGTGTCGTCGAATACGGGCGCCGTGGTTCAAGTGACCACCCGTCGCGAGCGGTTCTGGAACTGGCTCGGTTCGGTGCCGCACTGGCTCTATCCGACGGTTCTGCGACGGGATCAAACGATCTGGCGTCAGGTCGTGCTGTGGGCGTCTGGTCCCTGCATCGCCGCGGCGGTTGCGGGGATGTGGATCGGCATCCTGCGGACCCGCATTGGCGCACGGCGCTTCAAAGGCGGGCGAATGACGCCCTACGACGGCTGGATGCTGTGGCATCATGTCGCGGGGCTGGTGGGTGGTATCTTCCTGATCGCCTGGATCTTCAGCGGATGGCTGTCGGTCGATCCCGGCCATCTGTTTCGCGGGACGAAGCCACACGATGCGGCTGTGCGGATCTATCAGGCATCTGATCCGATGCCGGACCTAGCACTCGACCGGCTCCGCATAGCAGGCGAGGGTGCGGTTGTAGCGGCGTTGACTGATTATGCGCGAACCCCGCTCATCGTGCTGTCCTATCGCAACGGGCGGCGAGTAGTGTTGAATGCGGCAACACTCGCGCCATCCCAAACTACAGAGGTGGCCATCGTGAGGGCCGCACGTCATCTGGAGGGCCCCGCGCCGCTACTCTCAGTCGATCTCCTGACGATGCCCAATGCATACTGGTATGCGGTCGGCATGCTACCGCGTCTGCCAGTGTTGCGGCTGCGTTTTGCCGATCCGGCACAGACTTGGTTCTATATCGATCCCGCTACCGGGGAAGTTCTCCGGACGGTCGATGAACGACAGAGGGTGTACCGCTGGGTATTCAACCTCCTCCACAGATGGGATCTGAACACGCTGACATTGCACCGGCCGGCCTGGGATGGACTGATCTGGATGTTCTCGATCGCCGGTGTTGTGACGTCGATAAGTGGTATCTGGCTTGGGTGGAAAAGGCTCGCACGGTAGCGGTTTTTGTAGCCAGCTTCCCGGAAACCATTCAGCGGCTGCGGCTGCCGTCCAAAATCACCCGTTTGTCGTACAGCCGTATTAGCGACCGGGTTTTCCACACATCTGACCGCTGAACGGCAATAATTGGTGGTGAGCGGTCCGACCGCTTTTTGGACTTCACCTTGGGAAACCCGACGTCGGATGCCCACGGAAAGCGCATTCGTTTTTTGCATCGGCAGGTGTGTGGTTTCCGCCGCTCTTTGGTGGCTGCACAAGCTTAGGCTCACGTTGCAGCTTGTCGCCAAACGCTCACCTGATCTAGCCTTGGCTGTCAAAAACGTTGCTTGAGGAGAAGCGACAAATGAGGCTGATCGGCCAACGCTGGGAATTTCAGATCGGCAACACCGTAATCCAGGTAGATAACGCCTTCAGCTGGACGTTCTGGGGCCAGGAGCGGATGCTGGTGAACGGTGAGCAAGTTCACGCCAGCAGCGGCAGGATGCGATTCTCGCAAAAATACCAAGAGCCGTGGCTCACGTCATTCGGCGACGGTGAACTGAAAGTTTGGCTGAGAAGCACCAGCACCAAACTTCGGTGCAGCGCATCTCTAGGCGGCGAGCCAATACCTACGACTGTCATGTATGCTAAAAACTGGCAGGGACTGGCGGGCAGCTGGCCGAAAGAAGAAGAATGGCAGAAACAGCTGCCGGGGGACGGATGGGCCGCTAGCTAAAACGATCCGCACGGCATTGCATATCATAGATATTTTATGAAAAACTCTGCGGGTTTGCATCATGGGCTCAAACTGAGGCCTGCGAGTAGCACTCGATGCCGGCATCATCTTCAAGGCCGGCCAAAGCGTTTTAGAAACAGCGCATAGTTTTCTTGCGGCGTGCTATCGAAGTAGGACTTTTCCGCCACTATACCGTCTCCCTGACGCGCCGACGCACCGGCGCGCTTTGAACCATGGCAGCCCCTCTCGATGTCCACAATTGGGCGGAAGCGGAATGGCCGGGTTTGGTGGTTAGCGGACGTTCCCAACAAGCCAGCGCGGTGCTTTCTGTTGCGGGTCCACAACGCGGGTAAGCCGAACGCTTGGCCTCCCGATCGCGGTCTCTTCTACTTTTCCCTCCACCAAAGCTCGTAGAAGAGACGTTCGGGTGGAACGCTGAAATCTGCGCCCCTGTAGCCGGGAAGAGTCACACCCTCCGGCAGATCGGCGGTAACTCCTCCGTCGCAGCCGACCAGGAAGATCATCGATCGTGTATCGTATCCGGCGAGGATGAAGACACTGCCGTGGAAGCCCTCGCCCTGCTTAAAATCCGCTGCAGGCCAACATGGCGGCACCTCTCTGATCGTTGATGCGCAGGCACTCAGTACAGCAAAAGCGATCAAAGCGTGAACGGATCGGTAAAGGATCATTTGGGCGACTATACGCCGGGCGTGAATGTCCGCAATTGGGCTTTTTTGGACGTTTGTTGAGAGTTGTGGTAACGCTCAACCCGCCTCCGAGAATGAGATGTCATCTCGTACGGCGTGGTTTCTTCTTTTTAAGGTGCAGCCGGAACGTCTGCTTTATTTTTCTCGGCTTAGCCGTAGCTCTACGAGTATGTTAACACTTTTGAAATTGATAGCGGCAATACCCCCGATCGCGTCTCGATCAATGCATGGTCAGGAACGGTGATCCAGCCTTCTTCCGTTATCAGTCGATTACCATAGCCTGACGGCTGCAATCGAACGGGCAACCCCAAAAACTTCTCGATGGAGTCGGGGTAATATCCCAATACGGCTTCGGTATCGATGGCAAGCCGAACGACAAACTCGGCGTCCAAAGACCAGCTGATGGGTCGCTGATTTGTAGCGCCTGCTTTAGCAAAACACCTTTGTAAGGCATGTCTCGGGGTCAAGAAAAGGGATCCATCGCTGTTACGTTAACATCGTACTAGATATCGCGTATGTATGCCTAATCGGCCCAGCGAAGCTGTCGCGTTGCGGGTGTCATTTCTGCCAGCTCACGGTAACTTGCGGCCATGCCACGATGAATGTTAGCAATTTTCGGATCTTCAGCCAACTCCGCTAATTTAGCGGCGTCAGAAGCGCGCTGTGCGTAATATGCGCGTTCGTTTACCTCAGGCATGGTTTCGCTCCATGGCAAGCGGACATGTCGACCACGTCCATCCCTACCGTGCTTCAGACTAGTCGTAGAGATCGATTGGTTATGGCAGTTATGATGCGAGATCTCAATATATGCGTCCTTAAGCCTCAGGAAGCGGCCGGTTTCGCTCGTTGCTGCGAGTTGTGATAACGCGCAACCCGCCTCTGCAAATAAGACATCCCTCGTACGGCGCGGTTTCACCTTATCTAACGCAAGGCCGGAACGTCTGCTTTTGGGTGGAAAAGCAACAGTCTGCTCCTAGCGGCGAATTGGAGAAAGCGGACGTCGCGCGGCCAGTGTGGTATGCCTGCGATCTAACTACTGAGCGAGGCACGCAATGCCAGTAAAGGATCTCGTCGGTCCGCCCCTTCCTACCTCGGAAGACAAGGCGCTGCTAATCGAACTACATAGGCGTCTCGGTATGCCGTCACAAAGACGGCCGGGATATGGTGACGAAGGCGGGCTCGAACCCGCGCCAGCGCCTTTCGGTCCAAAGCCTGCTCCTATTACAGGCGGCGCAGCAGTAGAATTTGAATGACCGCTCCCGATGCGGTCGCCAGCCTTTTAATGGCCGAGATTGGGCGGGAACGGCCCGGCAGCTTTTTTGCGCCGCGTCCTGTCAGAAAACACATGATTTCCGATGGAACCCCCGAAGCCACTGACGCGACTGTCAATCGAGGCTCAGCCTGTTCGACAAACCCTATCGCTTTGACCGAGTAGGCCGAAACCCGGTTATGGAGGTTTTCCGTCACAGCCGATCGCTAGCGTTCAACTGGGTCCGTTCTATGTACTGACCCCCATCAGGAGGCTTTCAGTATCCGGCTTAACACAGCCTCTACGTCGGTCGCCGGCACGAAGACGCGGGTCCGGTAAGCGATGATTTCGGTGAAGCAGCCGAGCGATTTCAGCCAAGCCAACTGCGAGGCGGGTGCGTCCACGATCTCCACCCTCGGGTTGCCGTTCACGATCGATCGCCGGAGCGTCATCGGGAACGGCCGCACGACGTCGACGCTGCGCCCTGAGAGAACGGAACGCGCGATCGCGTCGACCGGCAGATCGTCGGTCTTGGCGATCCCGAGCTTGGTGTAAAGCTGGACCACGTGCTGGTCGAACACGAGACGGCCTAGCCACGAATTGCCATGGGCGTCCGCAATACGGTTCACCGCGAGATGGTCCGACGGCAGCGCCGACCAGATCGGCAGCAGCAGGCCGGTCGCCAGTCTGATCGTCTCGGTATCGACCTGACCTGCCGCCTCGATGACCTCAGCGCTCCATCTGGCCTCGAAGGTCTCCCGGTCGACAACGTCCCATGCCGTTTCCAGCAGATCGGCCTCGCGCAGATACTCACGTCGGCAGGGACGCTGCAGTTCGATGCGCGCGATCGGCTGGCCATCGTCGTCCATCCACGACCGTGCCCGGGTCCGGAGCGCGACGCGCCCCGACCGGGCGTTGACCACGAACGCGACGTCGTCCTGCCATTTGGCGAGGTCGAGGATACGGTCGAGCGAGATGGGATTCTTGCGGCGCGCGATCTCGATCGTGAGAAGGTGCGAGGTCGCGCCCGACAGGGGATCAGTGCGCAGCAGCGTGTCGTCGAGGACCGTCGCGGTATCCGCCGTGATCGTCTCGACACCGACATCGAGCGTGCCGGCTTCGCGGGCTGCGGCGACGCGGGTTTCGACGAGTGCCAGGAATTCGTCGAAGATCAGGTTCTGGAGGCCGATTGGCAGCGCAAGCAGACGGTTCAGCCAGCGCTGGATGGGCGGCAGCTCTTCCTTCAGAACGCCGTCATTGTCGTGGAGCTCGAGGCCGGTTCGCGAGCAGAAGTCATCCATCGTCGTGCTGGTCAGCTTGCCGCCATCGAGGAGCGCGAACCATGTCAGGAGTGCATCCTTGGCATACTCACTTTCGAGATTGTCGGCCGGATCGAACAGGTTTTGCCCGCCGGTCTGCCGCTGGCCGCGCGTGAGGGCGCCAAGGCTGTCGAGGCGCCGCGCGATCGTTGAGGTGAAGCGCAGCTCGCCCTTGCAGTCGGTGGTTACCGGCCTGAACAGCGGTGTCGTCGCCTGATGGGTACGGTGCGTGCGACCAAGCCCCTGGATCGCGCGATCGGCACGCCAGCCGGGTTCGAGCAGGAAGTGGGCGCGCTGCTGCTGGTTCTTGGCGTCGAGGCTGGCATGGTACGAGCGCCCAGTGCCGCCAGCGTCTGAGAAGACCAGCACTCGCTTGGTACCGGCCATGAACGCCGCGGCCTCAACCTGGGAGGACCGACCTGAGCGGGTCTCGATCTTCTGGCGACCGTCCGACGTCGGTACGAGACGCCGCGACCGCCCCGTCACTTCGGCCACCATGTCGGTGCCGAAATGCTCGATCAGCGCGTCGAGGGCCGATTTGATCGGAGGCAGTGCACAGATGTGCTCGAGCATCTGGTCGCGGGCCGCGAGCGCGTCGGGGTTATGGACCGGGTTGCCGAACTCATCGCTCATCGGCGCCGAGCGCGCGGTACCGGTGTCGTCGGTATAGGTCTGCATCTGCCGCGTCGGGAACGCCCGCATCAGATAATCGGCAATATACTCGGTCGGTGACAAATCTATCGTAGGATCCGTACGCTCGTCGGCCGACATCTGGGCCAGGCGTCGATCGAGGATCGCCTCGGCGGTCGTGACCAGCTGTAGCACCACCGACTGGTCAGCCTTCAGATGCTGTTCGACCGCGGCGATAACCGTCGGCAGCTTCATCGAGAGCACGACCTGCCCGAAGAAGCGCTGCTTGGTCGATTCCAGCCGCGAGCGTGCCGAGGCCTTGGCACCGCTGTTGAGCGTCGTCTTTTCGAACCCGTCGACGACGCCGGTCAGTTCCAGCGCCTCTTCCATGTTCTGATGAATGACGCTCCAGGCCTTGGCATAGGTGTCGTAGATCTCGATCTGCGCCGGCGTCAGTGCGTGCCGCAGCACGTCGTACTCGACGCCGGCGAAGCTCAGCGCGCGCGAGGTATAGAGACCGAGCGCCTTCAGGTCGCGCGCCACCAGTTCCATCGCTGCGATCCCGCCCTTGCGAATTTCGGCAATGAACGCCTCGCGGTCTGCGAACGCGGTGTCGGGTCCCCAACAGGCCAAGCCGCACCGCGTAGGCGAGGTTGTTCACATCGCATGCGCCGGTTGCCGAGGCGTAGAGGACCCGGGCGCCGGGCAGGTCGTTCTGCAGCAGCACGCCGCAGATGCCCTGCTGTGAGCCTTCCTTCTTGCCCATGGCACCCTCGCCACCGGCGACGCCGCCCATCTCGTGGGCCTCGTCGAAGGCGATCACCCCGTCGAAATCGGAACCTGCCCAATCTAGGATCTGCTGCAGGCGGCTATGGTCGGAGCGCATCGAGCGCAGCGTCGGGTAGGTGACGAAGAGCACACCCTCGTCCAGTTTAATCGGCTGGTCGATCTTCCAGTTGGAGACCGGCTGTACGTCGCCCGACATGCCACCGAGCGCAGTCCAGTCGCGACGCGCGTCTTCGAGCAGCGGTTCGTTCTTCGACACCCAGATATGCCGGCGACGACCCTGTAGCCAGTTATCGAGAATGCACGCCGCGACCTGTCGGCCCTTACCCGCCCCAGTGCCGTCCCCCAGAAAGAAGCCCTTCCGGTAACGGCTGCCCTCGGGATCGATGGTGAGCCCGACGCCCTCCTTGGCAGGCTTGAACGCCCCGGGGAGCAGCTGACCCCAAGCATGGCCCGCATAGACCACAGTCTCGAGCTGCGATGAGGACAGCATCCGCTCCGTCACCGTGCGCTCCGGAAGGTGGGCAATGTGCGTCGGAATGGGTGCGGGTATCGAACCCATCGCCACGGATTCCACCAGCGCGGTCGGGTGGTCGCCGGCGACGTCGAACACGATCCGGCTTGGCCGGTAGGGCAGATAGCAACCAACTTGATCGGCCAGTGGTGCAGCCGTCGCCAGGGTTCTGTAGCTGACCGGAAGTACGTTGTTGCGCACCGGTGCATGGTACGTGCGGGCAACCGTAGCCTTGGCTTGCCGCGCCGCGCCGAACAGGCTGGGTTTGGGCACCGGTAGTGCCGCTATCGGGGTATCAGCCACCAGCGAGGTCCGCGGCGGGATGGTCACGGCGTCGAGGAAACCCGCGACCGAGCTGCGCTGGATAACAGTGTGCGAGGTGCCGCCTGCCACCTTGTCGATGACGTAAAGTCGCACCGCGATATCGGTGCCGTGCTTGCGATAGCAATGCTCAAGCCGCAGCGAGGTGCGAACCGTGCAGCCGGTCAGCACCGCCTCATAGGCCGCTTTCAGCCGTGCGCTTGGCGCGAACCAGTCGGGCATGATTGCTACCACCCGACCGCCCTTTGCGACCCGGCGGATCGCCGCCTGGAGATGGCGAAGCGCAGCAAGATCGTCGGCGCCGCGACCGACGCTGCGCGAGAAGGGTGGATTCATCACCACTACGGTGGGCTTCGGCAGCCGCGCGTGCAGACTGACCAGCGCCGCGCCGTCGTGACCAGTGACGATCGCATCCGGGAAAATCCCGGCGAGGCGGTTGCGGCGTTTCGTGTCGATTTCGTTCAGCTGCAGGCTGGCGCACGCCGGTGCCTGGACGATCAGCAAGCCGTTGCCGGCGCTGGGTTCGAGGACGATGTCGTGCGGACCGATCGCGGCCATCAACACAGCGATCGCCGCAATATCGACCGGCGTCGAGAATTGCTGGAGGTCGATCTGTTCCTCGCTGCGCACCGTCTGGGTCGGCAGCATCGCCATGATCGCCGACGCCTGTACCACGTCCGACATGCCAGTGAGCTGGTACGGCTGCGACGCGAGATGGAGCGCAATGCCGTGTTCGAGCATCTCGAAGCTGTCACGCTGCGTCCAATGGCCGTCTGCGTCCGAGCCGCCAAAGGCCGCTGTCATCGCCTCGTTCATATCGCGGCGGGCGATCGGCGTGCCCGATGCAAACAACCCGGCAATTCTTGCCGCTGCACTGTGATCGGTGACGGGCGGAAGATCGAGCAAATCGAACATGGCAGGTTCCCTCAGGTTACGCTGCCAATCCGACAGCTAACCGCCTCCCTCCCTCTCCCCTCTCTGCCGCCTCGAGCGCCTCGGCCCAGTCTTTGTAGCCCCCGGGTAATCGACCTGGATGACACGACTATCGGATGCGAAGCGGGCAATGCTTCGCGCGACCGCACGGCGTCCGGCGGGATCATTATCGCCCGCGAGGATCAGCTTTGTAACGCTGTCAGGGATCGTCACGAGATCGAGCCGGCGCGAGCCGAGCGTTGCCCAGCAAGGTAGTCCGCGGATCCGGGACCAGGCGCGCGCCGTCTCGAATCCTTCGGCCAGGCCAATGGTCGCACTAAGGCCACCGCCCCGCCATGCCCCGGTACCAAGCGTACCGAGCGTCGCCTTCTGAGAATAGCCTCCATCGGGCTTCAGGAAGATGCGCTGAAAGGCGACCAGGCGCTGCGCTTCACGGACCCCGATCAGCAGTGCCGGCTTGAAGACAGTCATGGGTTTGGGACCTAGCGGACAGCGCGGATGGAAGCGGACGTCGGTTGGCACCGGCAACAGCCCCCTCGAGGCGAGGTAGCGCTCGGCCAGGTTACCGGAGACACTGACGGCCTCGCTCCACAGCCGATCGATGTTGGCCGTACCCTTTGCCTGGGCCGGAACCGGCGGTTCATAGCGGCGCCCGACTGGTATCCGGTCCAGCTCACGCAGGATGTCGCCAGCGTAGCACCCGGCAAAACAGGTCACCAGCAGGCCGCGGTCACCCTGCCTGATCGAGAGGCTTGGTGTACCGTCGGTATGCGCGGGGCACCGACACATCGCACTGTTCCCGTGCCAAGTGCCGCCAAGCGCGCCGACCAGATCGACGAGGTGCTGGGATGGTCGATTGGCGATGATAGCCATATTCGATACCCTTTAGCGCGCACCGGCAGGGACGCCGGCGATCGCGTAGAAGGTCTTGTCACGATCGAAGTAGCTGGCGATCTCCTCGACAGCCGCTTCCGGGTCGGATGGCAGATCACGTCCTGTCTTCTTCGCCACATAGGCGGCCAGAGCCTTTTTGGCGGACATCTCGCTCGGATGGAAATCCAAGACGTCCTTGGCGCCGTGGTCCCTTATGAAAAGGACGTACTTGGTCATGGCTACAGGCCTCGTGCTGAAGGCTGCCTTTTCCGGCCGCCCTGGGGTGGAAGGTTAAGGCCGCTTTCCGCGACCCTTTTCTTACCCTCCCTCTCCACTCCATTTTTTTGACGGACCAAGTGGCGCACAGTCTCATTTACCAGCTGCTAAAATCTCGCCGCTAAGCTGCTCTTGGAACTAGAATCATTCTGCGCAGGTTTGTCGAGCGCGCTCTTTTTCATTCGAGGTGTCGATGAACCAGTCTTCGCAGGTCGAGATTGCCAACTGGATCGCCATTTATCTGGCAGCGGCTATGTGCTGCGCAATCGCCATGGCTATGTCAGTCTCCGTGACGGTCCACGGTTTGTACCGGGACAGGGCATGGGAAGATGTTCGAAGTGTTCGTGGCGCCGTGCTTTTCCTGCCAAAGGCGTGGTGGCGCTGGCAAAAGCTGTATCTACTGTCGGCACCGGTAACGCTTGGAATCGTTAGTTATTTTGCTGCGACGATGACTTGGAGCTGATCGCTCAAAAATCCAGAACCCGAAGCAGTTTGGTCGACGCAGAATCCTGATCCATTTCGGACCTATCTAGCGTCACGAGATCACCCAGGACGGCCATGCGAGGGTGCGTCACCGCCTTGGCAGCTTCGTACTCGTCGCTGTCAAATCCCATCGCCTCCACCACAACCGTCCGCAATTCCCCCGTCATTCGCGACCTCGCCTCAAGGATGAAGTCGGGCCGGCAGGGGCCGTTTGGTGTCATTGAATCGAAGAGCGGCTTGCTGATGGCCATGTCGACACCGCGGGCATGTAACACGCGCTGGGTATCGAGGATTGCGCGTAGCGCCTTGCGCTCGAAGTCGGACTCGACAGGCACGAACATACGTCCGTTGTAGATCGGCTGCGCATAGGCGCGCAGGGGCGCATAACCGCGCGCCTCGGGATATTCTCCAGCAACGACAAGGACGATGTACGGTCCGCTGATGTGGTTACCCCGGATCGAGGGCGATTGGACGCGCGTCGCGATGGTGACCGGTTCACCGTCAGGCACATGGATTTCATTGCCTTTGATCGCCTTTGCATAGAGCGCCACGAAGCCTTGCGGAGCATGCGTCTTGGGCCACTTCGGCGCCAGTGCGCGTAGCGTGCCATAGACCGTGTTCGTCTCGAGGGGACGCGCGTGTGTCCAGAATGCCCTGGCCAGCTCGACGCCCGGCGCGATCTCGATCTTGGCGGCCGCACGGCCGAGCGATGCAAACTCTTCCCTGATCGACCATTCGTAGCCCATACCCAACGGGGCAATCGTATTGCAGCCGGCGCTGTCGAGCAGGCGCCATAGGAGCCGCGCGAGCCGCGGGGTCGAGGCGTTGCGGGTCCGATCGTCGAGACTGTCGTCCTCAGGCCGCTGTGCGAGCTTCTCCGGCGCTGGTCGCAAGACTTCGAAAAAGCCTGACGGTGGATCGGTCGGGGTGTTGTGGGACCTGACTTCCGTGATGCGATTGGTGGCCTGGTCGCGGAAGAAGGGGCAATCGGTGCGGTGCTCCGGCCGCTTGGTGTTGGTCAACCGGCGCAAATAGTAGGTTTCGGCCTCGGAGAGGTAAGCCGGCGTCAGGATGGGTGGGGCCTTACCCGGTCCCAGACAGCCGCAGGCGATCCAGCGGTGTCCGATCCGGGCATTCTGAACGAGCGTGACGCCGGCCTGTTCGTCTTGGAACGAGCCTTCGCCGACATACCAGCGCACCAGCGCCTCATGGAGCGGTGCAGGTAGTGGGATCCGATCCCGGCTGTTTCCATCGGTATCACGGTGAATCAACCACATGTTCGGGTGACCTTTAGGCGCTGACCTTAGCCAGTTTCGTCAGTCCTGATGGTCTTGACAAGCACAAACCTCTTGATCTCAACTCTTGAATATCACGTCGTCTAGGGGTTTTCCGTGCGTTATCCACTCGCTGTTGCTGGCCTATGCGTCGGTCTGGTCGTTGGCTCGCAAGCCGTTGCTTCGCCAAAGGGATCGGCGTTCCGCAGGGTGCAGCTGATCTCGATGACCGGGAGCCTGCCGATCTCCGACCCTGGTTCTTCGCCCGACGTCTCAGCATCGGCCGTAGCGGACGGGGCAACGCCACTGCCTGACGGTTTCCAGGTCCATGATCTCAGTCGACGTTACGTACAGTTCAGGATGCAGCAGGAGATGGCTGGAGCCGCAGAGATCTCGCCCGGCGTTCCCGTCGTGCGGCGTGAGCCACCGGGCGTCGCAGTGTTTTCTTCGATCCAGGTTCCAAACTGGCTCCGTGGCGGGATCGTCATTCAGCCGGTGCCGTTCAGGCCGGGCTGCAGACCGCTGACCTATCGTCCGTCGGGTTTTCTAGCGCGCCGCGCAGAGGCACGCCGCGCGATGTATTATGGCATGATGAGCGCGGTCGCCTGTGAGCATGACATTCCTACAGGGTTGTTCGATGCGATGATCATCCGCGAGAGCGGGTACAACCCAATCGCAACCTCGACCGCTAACGCCTACGGCCTTGCCCAGCTGATGCCAGGAACTGCGGTTGGCCTCGGCGTCAATCGATATGATCCGCTTCAGAACATGCGTGGCGGTGCCCGTTATCTTCGTCAGCAGCTCGATCGATTTGGGCAAGTCAACCTTGCTCTTGCCGCGTACAATGCAGGGCCAAGTCGCATCCGGGGGGGGCTAGTTCCTCGTATCTCCGAAACACAGACCTATGTGACGGACATCATCACAAATTGGTCTCGACTGAGCACGACACCGGGATCGCCGGCGCTCCTTCCGAAACCCGGGTTTCGTTACGTAGACTACACCCGGTATTGATCACAGTCTTGCGCTGTCTGAACGAACTGACGAAGTCGCAAGAACGTCAAGAGATATCCGGTATCGGTGTCTGATTTTGTCGACTTGGCAGTGTCAGATCAGAGTTTTCGGCGTTACGGAGATCGCGATAGCCGGATTTACTTATTATCGACGGTGTTTTTTTTGGTGAGGATTATAAACGGTAAGTTTATACTGGCGGATAATTAATGCCCAGACTATTTCTTAACCGACAACCTTTGGCGGTAGCACACGGCGCCTTCAGTGCTATACCTGCGCCAGGTTTATGATCGCTGATGCCCCCCTCCTGTAGGGTAATCGCTTCCATCTTGCATGCACCCAGCAACCAACATGCATCGCGCATGCAGCATGCATGCACGATGCATGCAAGGGCAACGTCGTGCCTCTTGAACGATTATGCCAATGATCATGCTTTGCAGTGATCTGCGCAAAGAAGGACCGGTTGTCCGCGTACCGCGTACTGACCATAAAAAAAAAGTGTGATCCGCCAAGCAATGCGATGAGTTTCTTAAAATCGAGTGTTCCGCGAACAGGACGGGACGAAGGCTGGCAACGGGTAAAGGTAATGCGCAGTAGCAATGTAAAACACACCACCCTCGCACGACTGGCCAACTTGCTTACGGCTTGCAGGTCTTACTAGCTACGATTCGTTCACATATCCACGGTTTTTAGTCTGAATCTAGATATAGCCGTAGATACCTAGCAAGGACCTCAGGAAGACCATAGAGTCGTTCTAATACGGCGCACTTACCGGTGTCTCAAAACCTATTACCTATTGAGTAATACTGAACCTTACATCGCACGGCTTCTCACGTGGCTTCATGATCACAATAGTTTCAGTCTTTGACGTCTTGCGGCCGATCTTATCTAACGTCGGTGCGTCTGGAACGATCTCACGGATGACAATGCTATAATCGGGCAGCCGATCCTCTGCAGCGATTTTCTTCAGCTGCATCTTGAGCGCTCTCAGGGGGGCGGTAGAGCCGATTTTTGCAGCGAGGATTTCTAGGGAAACTTCCGCGGATTCTTCGCGGCTGTAACAATGCGCAAGCTCATAAAGCCGCCTTTCGATCGAACCGAGCCTGAAATAGTCATGGTGATAGTCGTAAATGCGGCTATCGCGCGACACCGCTCGTACCAGCCAGTCACAAATCTGTACGCGCACCGGCATGAGCTGCTCGCCACCATTCGGCATGGCCCGGGTCATGGCCTGCGCTTCTGCGAACCATGAGAAAAATCCCTTGGTCCCGATCGTGCCCGTCTTAATGTTGGTCCTGATTTGCGTTCCCTGCAGACGCCCGAGCGCTTCGATGAACCGATCGTAATCCCGTTTGGACGGCCGAGCTACGCCGGTAGCGCGGAAGAAATCATGAGCATTGAACGTAAAAACGTTGATCACTTCGCCCGTCTTGGCGAGATGCTGGCACATCAGGGATAACACGTAGATAAGGACCTCTTTGTCCCACATCGTGGCAATCCCGTTAGCGCTCGGCTTCAGCTCGATCTGGACTCCCTCCATCTTGAAGGTCATCGGATCCATTTGGGGACGCTTGGCCAGCGAGAAAAGCGGGAAATCCATGATGCTTTGCTCACCACGCACCTTGCCGTGCAGCGGACTGTCTAGCACACCGAACAGGCTTCCCTGAACTTCGCCGTGTTTCTGCAGTGCCATGATCAACCCGCCTGTATCGATTGCGGGGCCCGTCATACCTTCAATTTGCGACGATGGCATTGGGTTACGGTCACGGCGTTTGCGATAGCACGTGGATTCCGTCAACTGAGGAGCCTACCGGTCCGATCAAGGCTAAAAGGCTCAGGCAAGTTTCCCCACGGCACGTGCTATCGCAAACACCGTCGCGACTTTGCCGAAACACGACCGCTGGTATCATCAGGTCCGGATCGTTCGATTGACGAGCCCCGAGATCAGGGTGCCGACCGCAGTTGCTCCGGTTTCTGCTGCAAGCCCTTTCATCGCGGTTAAGCGACTGGAATCCTTCAATCCATGCAAAGTTCGGCTGAGATTGAGCTCGCCCATCATCGCCTTCGCTGTCATCCCACGAAGATACGCGCCGGGGCGTCGGACCTCACCCGCACGGTATTTCTGAATAGTTGCGATGACGGAGGCTGTCGCACCCCGGCTTCCCATGACGCGAATAGCTTCATGAAAGGCATTTTGGCTGATGCCCGACTGACTCGCTGCCCGCTCTGCAACTGCCGTTAGCTCGCCCCAGGATCGATCGTGACCCAGCAGGTCGTGGCACAGGTCTGGCGCGACATCGATTATGAAGCCAGGCGTTACACCATGCTTATCCAGATCGGCATGGACTGCCGTGTCGCCATTGGAACTCGGTTCGACCGATTTACTACTTTTTATCGCTAAGCACCTACTGGTACCTGCTTTAGCAGGTTGAAGGTGATTTGTAGTTGTAGAGTGAGTGTCGCGGAGGACATCCTCGCATGAACTTTTCATATAACCGGTAGCTTCAGGATTGGACGTCAGAACAGCCTCAAGGCGCTGGGCGAGCGTATTCGAGGCGTCTTCAATTTGCTGGACACACGACGTGAGAAGGCCTGGATCGCGAACACCGCGCATCTGATCCGTTGCCATAAGCGCCAACGCGAGAATTTCCTCTGCCCCAGGCGCGTCACAGCCTTCCTCGAGCAACGTCTGGGCCATCACTCTGATCTTTCGTCGCGCGGAGGCCAGCTGTTTGCGTAACACGGTGATGACCTGATCCTCGGCAATGCCTCGCGCTGCGCGCTCCAGAAATTCCGCGTACCGAGTTCCCACCGGCGCGAGAACGATTCCATATCCCCAAACGATTTTCCCCGCTTCCGACCGTCGGCCTCCCCGGTGGCCATTGGGACTATCGAGAAAGCTTACTAGTCCCAGCGCCTGGGCCTGATTGAGCAGCTTTTGGACCTGCCTGACGCCGACGCCGAGCTTGTGGCCCAATAGCTCGTTCGAAGGCCATACGACCGGGAGAGTATCGCCGCCTTGCCAATCCTGAGGCTTCGTCCACGCGAACAACAGGTCGACAAGCGCTACCACTCGTAAGGGGATCGCCATGTACGGCGCCGCTCGTTTTAGAGCGGAGAGTACGTTCGACGGACCGACCGTCTTATCCAAACCGCGAAACGTATCCGTTAGGTTGGACGCTATGGCGGTACGCTCGTCGTAACGACGCAGCCCTCTGCCGGGATGTTGCGCATGGTGCATATGGGTTCCCCTTCGGGTTACCGAGCAAGCAGCCGACACCGTGGCGCGAAATCGCGCTTTGGCATTGCGTCGTCAGGGAACCTCCCCTAAATAAGAGGTGCGAGGTCGTCTTTAGGGGCGTTCCGAAAAGCCCGGCCTTGTGTCGGGCTTTTCACTTTTAGCGCGGTTTCCTTGTCTCTGTTACACCTTCCCGGATGGGCAGGCCGCGCCGCACGGATTGCCCGGCTGGTCGCAGGTAGAAGTGTTAACCGTCCTTTACGCACCCGTCCTAGCTTTTGAATCGTGCTATCGATGACAGCGTGCCTCTGAATCACGTGCTATCGGTGACAGGGTGGCTGCACCGCACGTGCTATCGCAAACGCCGTCGCGATCGGGACTCGTGCTATCGAAAACGCCGTGACTGCCGGGCACGTGCTATCGCAAACGCCGTCTCCGAGTCGGTAAAAAGCCACCCCGACAAAGCAAGAGGAACTTGGCTTGCTATTTGACCCTTACCTTTTCCGCCGATACTAGAATGGCTGCGCCATCAACTGAGTATCTCAGTCGATCGGCAATTTTCGGTCGTGCACAGAGGAAAGAGTAAGGTGGTCCCTGTCTGTCACCGATTAACCCAAGATACTACAGGCCTGTATATCAGTTCTTGATTTCAGCGTCAGGGCGATATCGAACGAAGATAACGATCCATCACAAGCAATCCGTGCTTCGTAAGCCTCGACAAGCGTCGCCGCGAATCCTGAGGATCTTTCCACCGCTCGACGAAACCTAGCTCTTCTAAAGCGCGCAGATGCCGGACGCCCGTAGAAATTGGAGCTGCAACGCAAACCGCAAGGCTTGCGGGGATACGCGCAGCGTCGAACTGCGTTCTAAGATCCAGTAATATGTCCCAGCCAGGCTCTGAAAACATGTCGGGTCCGAAGAACGCCTCCCGTCTTCGTCGGTCGTCGTAAAGTTTCTTGGCAAACATGGCAGGATCGAGCGCCGGACAGGTGGTTGAGCTACCTAGGGTCGGCGTTACCGACCGCGGTTGCGGCATATTGAGAAGGTGCGCGGTCATCGCACGACTCCGACTGAGCGCGGATTCCAGCGCTGTGCCAAGACCACGCCGGGTCGATCTGATCGCGAGCCAGACGTGTGCGATGACGTATCGTGGCCACAATCAGAATGATCAGTAGGACATAACTCCAGACAACAACGAAATTGCCGTAAACCGTCGGAATGACATCCGCGCGAAATCCGGTCAGATGAGACAAGGCCACGCATCCCTGCACGGCCGCCATCCAGATTGGCCAGTATCGTGTCGTCAGCAATGACAGGATATACAAACCGAGGAATGCGACCGTGTCTGTCGCGAACACGGGCCATTCGACACCCGAATACCGACCGACGAACGGTTTGAGAAACCAGTGACTGAGTTCGAAGTCTGCGGCAAGCACGATTACCGCGATACGTTCGGGTGCTCCCCCCTTCCAGAGGGCGAACGCGCCTGTCCCGGCGTAGAAGATGTTGAAGAGAAGTATGCGTAGCAGCGTAGATCTCCGTTGAGCGGCTGGTGGGATCCATTATTTGCCCCCTGAGGTCGCGTTTTCCACCGCAATGGTACGGACTTGTGCAGACGGTATCGGGTCTTTGTCACCTCCTGCAAGAGCTGGAACCCGCAGGGTCCGGCGAGCCTCGTCGAGCCTGTGATGCCCCTCAACGGCAGAGCTCATGGCTTGCGAGATAAGGCCCAAAGACGTCACGAATTGGTCAATTGCTCCCTGCCCTATTGTTGCTGAGACATTGGCCGTACTTCGCGCTGTGGGTATGAACCCAAGCAGCAATGATCCGCTGGTCAGCGCACGACCCAGATCATGTTCGAAGGCGTTGAGAAGACCCGTGATCTCCTCGGCTAGACGATGCCGCTCGATTTGGTGGCGGCGCATTTCGATGAAGGACATGACGCGATCTTTCCTTAGCCCGCAAAGGCGTTGACGTGCATGCCGAAGCTCACCCTTGCAGGGCTAGGAACACCATCGAAAGTGACGCAGCGCCCGAGACGAGCATTCCCGCTCCCAGGGCAACAAGGCCCAGCAAGAGGATTGGCCAGAGAAGACGCCACCGCACGCTCAGACTGTTCCGGGGCCTCCCCCTAGTTGAAAAGGGATAGGTCGACCGTGGGCTCCTAGTCCCTGCCTCGGTTGTCGTTTCGGTACAATTACCCTCCACTGCTTGGAGCGATGGCGGCGACCCCGAAAGGCTGGTCCCCCCAATTTTTTGGGGGGCCTCATGCGCGCCGAATATGCGCGCCGCTGTCAGGCTGTCGTTCGTGCCCAGCTTGCGACGCGCGGATTTGAGATGACCGTTGATCGTATGAAGGGACAGCCCTGTGGCACGCGCAATGTCCTTGGGCCGCATCGCCTGCAGCATCAGGCGCAGACATTCCTTCTCACGGGGCGAGAGTTTTTCGACTGACATAGTCAGGGTGATACCGAAGTGGCGATCGCATACTAACCCGAAACCATACCGTTCGGAGCGACGACGCCTTCACGGCGTAGCACACCGAAGGCGAGCCCCCTTTCGAAAGGAGAAAAAGCTATCGAGTACAGCGGTTAGCCATTTGAAGACGTCCCGAATTTGAAGATACAACGCTGGCCATCTGCCAGCAGATTTTTGGCGTTTCCGGCGGTTTGCGGCGTCGCGTTATACGCAACGCGATGATGATAACGTGCTCAACGCAGCAGAACGGATCGAAGCCGCTCGCGCAAATAATTGGCAAACCCTACGGCCGAATTACTCTCGGCGATGAGGAATGCGCGTTCCATTCCAGGCATTCGAGAACCAGGTGCCCTCTAGCCGGCAAAGTAAGCGTGGTCTGAAGGTCGCCTTGTAGGCGGATCGTTCAACGGGTTGATGGCGGCTCTTTGAACGGGGCCGTGATGTCAGACGAGACTATCGAACCAGCCGTAGATGTAGCGAGTAGTCATACGACCGGTCGTATGAGCGGTCGTATCGAGATTGTCGGTCGGGTATCCGGTCGACGCCGCTGGACGGTCGAGCAGAAGCCGGCAAACATTGAATTTTGGCTTGTGTCTCAACAGCAATTGCGTAACGAGCGTAGGGCTTCGGGGGTCAGCGTGTAGACCGCCTCTCGCTGCGCTCCGCGGTTTTGATGATCTACCCGCCAACCCTGATAGTGCCTACGGATCAGACCAGCGCGTACCAGCTCGGATACAGCCCGACTGACATTGCAACGTCCGGAAGCCCGCACGCGCAACCGGACCGCCAGTTCGACGGCGTCTGCGGCACTTTTGGCGTCCCGAGGTAAGGCTCCCTGCTCCTCCAACTCTCCGCGTACCCGCCCTATAAGTGCAATCCGACGAGGATCGCGTTGTGCCATTGGCGATAGTGCATCGCATAGCCAATCGCGGAGACGCACCGCCTTACCCTCCTCGACGACGTAAGGCCCGGCTTCGCCGCTTTCGCTGGCAGCGCGTGCTATCAAGTTCAAGACCATGAACGCGTAGCGGGGGCGGCTCGATGAAGTTGCCAGCCTTTCTATAACGGACGGCATGTCACTTGGCGCGGTGACCTTCGTCTTCGACGTACCTGAAACTGGTTCGCCTTTGTCGATTGGGAACAGATCAGCTTGAATCATGGAACAGGTAAAGCACAAAACAAGAAACTCGTGAATCCCTGTTCCTATGATGATATCGCTTCTGTCGCCTGCGACACTTTGCCCGACGGTAAAGTGTCGCAGGCGCCATTCAGCGTTAAAATTTGCCGGCACATGCACAATCCATAGCGAGCGAAGACGTCGTGCACCGTCGTCTCCCTCGTTAAATCGCGAATAAAAGTGGTACCGGTGGGTACCAGCGTCAGACCTACCAGATGCATTAGGGTTATCTGGTTGGGGCGGTCGCCGGAAGCCACGCTGCAGGTAACGGTGTTGAAACCGGACGTCTGACAGGCTGTATGCCCGCGAGAGAGAACACCTTACGCAAGCTACGCTTGCAGAATGGACAAAAAGTCAACGAAGTCAACGGCCGCTCTGCTAAAAACTCCCCGCAGTTCGGGGTGCGGCGATGGCCATATGGTCCCCAAAAAATCAACGTTTCTAGTCGGTTGCGAACCTGATTTGGCCCCTTCTGATGGCTATTTGATCCCCAATGCCTCCAGAGCTGAAAAACGGGCACTACTGGACGGTAATTTCGCTCGCAAAAACCATCCTGCCCGCCCTTCGGAATATGTCATCTGGGACGCGGAGCTTGCCGGGTTCGGCCTCCGTATCCGACCAAGCGGACACGTCTTCTGGACAGTGCGGCTTCGTCATCGCGGTAAGCAGCGCCGCGTTACGATCGGACGGGTCGAGGACGTGGACGCAACCCTTGCGCGTGCCCAGGCGCGCCGTCTGTTGGCCGAGGTGGCGCTGGACGGCTTGCCCAAGCATAGGTCGGTGAAGGCCACACCGACGTTGTCTGCCTTTGTCGAAACCTACTGGGACGACATTGCCCGTTACTGGAAACCTTCGACCTCCAAGCGCAACCATGATGCATGGCGGCGCGACCTCGCGCCGGTCTTTGGCGAAACGCGGGTCGCCGAGGTGTTGCCAGCCGATGTGATCCGCTGGCGTGACGATTGTGCGGGGTGCGCCGAAACCCGTTTTAATCGTGCGGTGCCGGTGCTGGCCAGTCTCCTGAAATATGCCGAGGCGCTCCATTTCCGGCGCAAGGGTTCGAACCCTTGTCGGGGTCTCGCCCGCTACCCCCGCGAGCCAAAGGAGCGCTTTCTTTCGCCGCTGGAATATCGCCGACTGGGCGCGGCGCTTCGGGACGCGGAAGCAACCCACCCGGCGCAGGTCGCGATCGTCAGGCTGCTGCTCTACACGGGCGCGCGGGTCGGAGAGATCCGCGACCTACGTTGGGCGTGGGTGCAACCGCCCCGTCTGGCGTTGCCCGATAGCAAGACAGGCGCGAAGACTATCTGGCTGAACAGTCAGGCGATGGCCATTCTGGACGCCTTGCCCCGCCGTGAGGATTTTTCTCTGGTGTTCCCAGACAGAACCGGCAAAGCGCCTGTCGCCGTCGTCAACTGGTGGACGGCACTGCGTCAGCGATGTTCGATGCCCGACCTGCGCATTCATGACCTGCGGCACAGCTTCGCATCCACCGCTATTATGGACAACGTCCCCCTCGCTACGATCGGCAAACTGCTTGGTCACGTGCTGCCGGAGACCACCGCCCGGTACGCGCACCTTGCAGACGACGTCATTGGGGATGCCGCACAGCGGGTCTCTGGCGCGCTGGCTCAAGCGATGGGGCTGCGGGCATGACCGCGCTGGCACTCAAAAGGATCGTGCGCGAATCGTTGGCCGAAGTTGGGATATCCTTTGAATATCCATATCCCTATCCATCCGACACCAAGGCTCGGTCGACGACCTGGTTAGAGCATGAGCGCGGCTTTGGTTTGCGTCTCTACCCCACTGGGCGCGAGGTCTACATCGTCCAGACCCGCATGGCTGGGCGCCTCCGCACGATCACGATCGCACCCAGCACGATCATTAGCCAGCACCAGGCGCTGACGATTGCACGGCGCGTGATCGCCTATGCACAGGTCGGTCATGACCCGGCGACCGATCGCGCCCGCATCCGCTCCGCGCCACGCTTCGATAATTTCGTCGACGAATATTGGCGGCGCTGGTCGGCGCAGGGGAAGGCTTCCACTCTTGCGACGCACGGCGTGTACCGCCGGCTCTATCTCGACCATTCCTTCCCTGGCATCTTCATCGACGAGTTGAACGAGGCTCATGTCATCCAGTGGTTCGCCGCGCTCAATGACGAGACTGGACCGGGGGCTGCCAACCGCTGCCTGACCATCCTCGCCAACATGCTGACCAAGGCAGAAAGCTGGGGCTATCGTCTTGAGAACACCAATCCATGCCGGACCGTTCGTCATAACCGGAAGTACCGTTGCGAGCGTTTTCTGTCATCCGCTGAGTTGGAGCGGCTGGGCGAAGTGCTGGCAGAGGATCGAGCCGGAGAGGACAAGCTTAAGGCGGTTGTCGCGTCGGCGGTGACCCTCTTGCTGTTGACGGGGTGTCGTTCGGGCGAGGTGGCCGGCCTGCAATGGTCGGACGTCAAGGGCAACCGACTGAAGCTGCGCGATAGTAAGACAGGGCCGCGCACCGTTTGGCTGGGTGATCAAGCCCGTGCGGTGATCGCCGCCCTGCCACGCCAGCGGGGCGTGGCGTGGCTGTTTTGGAACCCGGTGCTGTGCAAGCCGGTACTCCGCATCGGCAATCACTGGCCGTCGATCCGCGACCGAGCTGGGCTGCCGGGGGTTCGAGTTCATGACCTTCGGCACACGTTCGCGAGTCATGCGGCGATGCATAGGGAAACGCTGCCGATGATTGGTCGCTTGCTCGGACACCGCAACACACAATCGACCTCGCGCTATGCGCACCTCGATGATAATCATGTCCTCGGTGCAGCGGAACAAATCGGAACATTGATCGAGCGGATGATCGCCTGATCATACCTGCTACTGACGTATGATTGCATCACCGATCTAATGATGAACGAAAAGGTACCGGGTGGTACCAGAGTCATAGCTAACACTTGGTATCAAGAAGGATGCTAGGCCGGCCAGGCCAGATGCAGACATCCACGACTTCAGCCGCTCGAAAGCAGGGGCTCGTGATAAAACGGCTTGCATCCAGCCTTTCGCCTTATCTACCGTTCTGCAACGAGTGACCCGCTTCGGCGGTCGCGTAGTGCGCAGGCATGCAGTCGTGCCTAATGGAGCGCGCGTGAAGCTTCTGCGCCTCCTTACGCTTATGCTCGGTGCGTTCGTGCTATCGATGACGCTGAGCCCGCGCGCGGAGGCGCAATCGAAGTGCTCGGGCAAATTCGTGAACCCGATCACCGACGTCTGCTGGTCTTGCCTCTTTCCGCTCTCGGTTGGCGGCCTGAAGATCTGGCCGAGCAATCGCGCCGATACGGAAAACCCGTCCCTTCCCGTCTGCGCGTGTGGCAGTCCGGTGCCGCGCATTGGTATCTCGGCTGGCTTCTGGGAGCCCGTTCGTCTTGCCGACGTCACCACCAAGCCCTGGTGCTTTGTCAATCTGGGCGGCACCAAGATCGCGCCCGGGTTCGACATCGGACAGGGCCAGCTATCCGGACCATCGCAGACCGGCGGGAACGGGCAGAACACGTCGAAGTGGCACGTCCACTGGTACGTCTATCCGCTCCTTTACTGGATGGAAATCCTGACCGACTTCCTGTGCTTCGAGCAGGCGTCGTTTGACATCGCGTACATGACCGAGGTCGATCCGCTCTGGCAGGATGACTCGCTGACCGCGCTCATCAACCCGGAAGCCGTGCTGTTCTCGACGCCGATCGCGCAGGCTGCGTGTGCCGGCGACTGCATCGCTGCAACCGCCAAGCTGCCGCTCGACGCGACCTTCTGGTGCGCCGGCTGTCAGGGTCCGATGTATCCGGTCAACGGCAACATCGCCGCCTCGATCGGTCATGTGCAGGCGTCGCGTCTCGCGCTGGCTCGCTTCGCCTTCAAGATCCACCGCGAAGGCCTCGCCTGGGGCACGATGGGCTCCAAGGGCCTGTGCAACAAGTACCCGATGCCGGTGCTGCGCAAGCAGCAATACCGCGTCCAGATGGTCAACCCGATCCCGATGGTCAGCGGCAAGATGGCCTGCTCGCCGCTCGGGGCCTCGACCATGCCACCACAGGCTGGCCGGTCCTTCCCCGTGAAGGGTGAGGACATGGGCTACCTCGTCTGGCGCAAGCGCAACTGCTGCGTGCTCTGAGGGGAGACTATCATGCGCCGCATCACCATCGTTATCGCCGCAATCGCTGGGCTCGCCGGCATCCAGGCTATCGCACAGACTGTCGATGGCCTCGATCTCGAGGCGATCAAGCGTCGCTCGGCCGCCATGCAGGGTGACGCCGATCTATTTGCCGAACATGTCCGCAACCGCGGCGATGCCTTCCGCGAGGAGGCCGTCGCCATTCAGGCCAAAAGCAGCACGAACCTCACCGCGCTCGCTAAAGCGGATCTGCCGGTGAACGGGGACGGTGCGTTCGACTTCGACGAGATCATCAAGGGGGCCAGCCAGAACGTCGCCGGCACCAAGGGCGGAGCGCCGCAGTTTATCGCCTTTGCCAGCCTGTCGATGCCGCCAGCGGCCCTTCGTCAGCTCATTGCCGACACGGCCAAGGCGGGCGGTGTGGTTGTCTTCCGGGGTTTCCCGAACAACTCGATGAAGGCCTTCAGCGCCATGCTGGGTAAGGTCGTCACCGACAAGGATCAGCTGTCCAATGTCGGGATCGATCCCCGGCTCTTTCGCGCGTTCAACGTCGAGGCGGTCCCGACCTATGTCGCCGTCTCGACCGACTTCGATCTCTGCTCTGGGCTGAATTGCACCACCTCGGTGCCGACCCACGACAAGATCACGGGCAACGTTTCGGTTCGCTATGTGCTCGATACCTTCGTCGCTGCGCACGGCCCCGGTGCTGGGGTGGCGTCCGTCGCATTGCGTAACCTCAGCAAGGGCGTCTGAGTGAAGCGCGTCGCTTTCTCTTTGCTCCTGGCCGTCCTCGCAGGCGCCACCAGCGGCGTCGTCGCACAGACGACGATCGAGGAAGCATGCAAGCAGGGCGCTGATCTCGGGAAGTCGATGCGTGCTGACGAAAGCCTGGGTCCGAACGATGCCAAGCTCGCGCAGCTGCCGGGATATGGCGGCACCGATCTGGCAGAGAAGGTCTATTTTGACGATCCCGACCGCCTGGTGGTCGATGGTGGCTCGAAAGCTGGCACCGACGAGGCGTTCGGCACCGTTACCGATCGCGCACGCACGCGTGCGACCTTCAGCAATGCCGAGATCCTCGCGGCGACTTCGCGCGGCACCGCGATCGAGAAGGACCCTGACACCTATCTGGGCGGTCAGAGCCTTGGCGGTGCCGAAGGGACCTGCACGGCGCTTCCGCCGTCGGTAGGTTCAAAGGGGTATTATGAGGCGACCTGCAACAAGCGGTCTAAGGTCACCGATACGGTCGAGGCCTGCCGAGGGAACCTCGTACCGACCGTTATCAACACTGCGCGGTGGTTCTACTACGGGGTTCTCGACAAAAACGCGGGCTACGGCTTCGCAAAAAACAGCGTCATGCAGGCGAAGGTCAATGCTGGCGTTTGCCGTTCCGAGCCCGTCTCCAAGCACATTTGCGACGCGCAGATCGAGCTTGGGGCCGGTGGGAACGACGTCGAGGGCTACCGCAAATACTGCAAGAAGAATGTCAGCTTCACGGCGCAACTATACTCCTGCAATCCCGAATTATCGGCCGCAGATATCGGCAGCCATCAGAACTATGCGACCGGTACTTTCTATCTGAAGAAGGAAGGGACCAGCAGCGTTACCGTCGCTCGAAACGAGGGCACCTGCCCCGCGCTGGCGGCCGACACGACGTGCGTCCCACAAGCGGCCGAAGTCTGCACCGAAGGCCCTGAAACCCGAATTATCGATGGTGTGCCGGTTATGCAGGCGTGCTGGGCGTGGTCGCGTTCCTTCACTTGCCAGCGCCTTACGCCGGCAAGCGACTGCAGTGCGCTCGACGACAACAAGCTCTGCAAATTCCTCCGCGACGAATGTCTTGACGATCCTCAGAGCGGCGCCTGCAAGGTGTCACAGCGCGTCTATAGCTGCCCGCTGCCAGACGATAAGGCGCCCTCCGACAAG
This sequence comes from Sphingomonas sp. Leaf30, assembly GCF_001422525.1. Classification (NCBI taxonomy): domain Bacteria; kingdom Pseudomonadati; phylum Pseudomonadota; class Alphaproteobacteria; order Sphingomonadales; family Sphingomonadaceae; genus Sphingomonas; species Sphingomonas sp. Leaf30. The sequence goes on from NZ_LMKZ01000016.1 coordinate 190,272, forward strand.
CAGTATGTCTGTGGCGGCGACGTCTATTGCCTGAATGGCAGCTGCGAGACGATCGAGCGCGAGGCTTCAACCGAGTTCAAGGATGCGCTCGTCGCGCTCCATTCGATCGGCGACGCCGGCAAGCAGTTTGATCCAAACAACCTGACCGTTTTCTCGGGAGAACGGGACACCTGCAACAAGAAGATTTTCGGTGCGTCAAACTGCTGCTCGGGAAAAGGCATTCCCATGCTCACGCCATGGTTGTGCAGCTCTGCCGAAAAGAAGCTCGACGAGAAGGACGATAAAGGGCTCTGCCATAAGGTGGGATCCTACTGTTCTGACAAGGTGCTCGGCATCTGCGTCACATCGAAGGACGCATATTGCTGCTTCGGCAGCAAATTGAGCCGGATCCTTCAGGAACAGGGCCGCCAGCAGATCGGCAAAGCCTGGGCCAAGCCTAAGGACGAGACTTGCAAGGGATTCACGATCGAGGAGTTTCAGCGCCTCGACCTGAGCCAGATGGATTTTTCCGAAGTCTATGCGGAGTTCATGGACGCAGCAAAGCTGCCCAGCGAGGTCTCCGTGATGGCCGACATTCAAACCAAAATTCAGGGGTATTATGACCTTCACGGGAGCAAATGATGCAAGCGGTCCGGGGGGGCCATGTTCGATCGACATGTCGGTGCTCGATCTTGCCATTTTCCTCCGCATTCACCGGTCCGGCCGGGGCACCTCGGCCGGCGAGGTGGCGCAGACCATCTCGCATTGGTTTCAGTGCGACATCGATCCGCACGAGGTCGAGCAGGCTTTTCCACGCATGGCCGACAAGGGCTGGCTTGTCCGACGCGAGACCGGAATGCGCGCGACCATCAAGGGGCGGAAGCATGGCCGCAGCCACCTTCGCGGCATCGTCCGGATGCTCGATCAGGGCACCAGAATGCTCGATGTCGCCGCGATGATGTCAGTTCTCAAACTCGCAATGATTGAGCTCGACGGGGAGCATGATGATGACGACGATCAAGACTAAGCGTGCCGGGCGGCTGACCGCTACCGTTCTTATGCTGCTGGCCGCGACCGCGCCTGTTGCAACACCAGCGCTCGCCCAGGCGGTCGACCTGCAGAGCGCGTCGATGGCTGAGGCGATCGATGACGAAGATGCGCAGGCCAGTAACGCTGTGGTCGAACCCCAATATGATCGTACCACTGACGCCGCGGAGCAGCGGCAAGCAGGCGACTTCTATTGTGGCGAGCGGAAACTCGGCCAGTGGTTCTACTGCGAGCGGCCCAAGGCTAAGCCGTCCGTCCCGCAGGCCCCAGCACAGCCACAGCAGTCGTCCGCGGCGCAGCTGAAGGCGATCACCAAGCAGCTGGACGAACTGAAGGCACGCGCCATCCTCGAGCCGAGCGAAGCGAACGTCATCGCCTATGTCCGCTACCAGCGCGAGCAGCTCGATCGGGCCTCGACCTTCTCCGACACCTGGCAGCGTGCCCTCTGGCAAAACCCGGACATCGACTACACGCTGCAGCGGCCGGTCTCGACCGTTGGCAAGCGCGCATGGACCGATAACCGCGCCGCGACGCGTGACCAGGTCCTTTCGCGCCTCGGCCAGCGCTACGGCATGTTCTATTTCTTCGCGCAGTCTTGTGCTGCTTGTGAGGTCTTCTCGCCGATCCTGCGCTCGGTTGCCGATAGCCACCGCATCACCGTCATGGCTGTATCGACGGACGGCGGTCCAAGCCGCCAGTTTCCCAATTACGTCGTCGACAGCGGGCAGCGTCAGCGCATGGGCGTGCCCTTGGCCACGCCGGCGCTCGTCCTGTTCGACACTGTGACGCGCAAGACTGTCCCCGTCGGGTTCGGCGTCATGTCGGCCGACGAAGTGATGGAGCGCATCTTCATGCTGACCAACTCCAAGCCGGGAGGTGACTTCTGATGGCGCACACCCGCTCCCCTCGCCCCTCACCCCTCCGCGCCTTCCTTCGCCGGACCGCGGCGGTCGCTATGAGCCTCGGTGCTGCCAGCATGATCCCGGCTGGTATGGCCCGGGCCGACGTTGCCGGGCAGATGAATGACTTCTTCCAGGACGCAGGTGGGGCCGCCAACGTCACCGGTCCGAGCGCCTATCAGGGTCAGACGGCCGGCTATTACTCGATGGGCAACGTTTGGAGCCGCTTCCCATAGAAGAGCGTGCAGCCCTTCAATCTGCAGATGCCAAAGGTGTCGGCGGGGTGTGGCGGTATCGATCTGTTCACCGGCTCCTTCAGCTTCATCAATGGCGCCGAGATGGTCGCCATGCTGAAGGCGACTGCCAACAACGCGTTGGGCTTTGCCTTCCAACTCGCGATCGACAGCGTCTCGCCCGAGATCGGGAAGGTCATGGATAGCATGGCCAACAAAGCGCAGCAGATGAACCAGATGAACATATCGTCGTGTGAAGCGGCGCAAGGTCTGGTCGGATCGGTCTGGCCGAAAATGGCGGGCGCACGCTCGACGGTCTGCGCAGCGGTCGGCAATTCGCAGGGCAAGTTTTCCGACTGGGCGCGGTCGCGGCAAGGCTGCGGAGCCGGCGGGGAGCAGGACGCCACTCTAGAGGGAAACACCGATCCTACGATGGCCGACAAGATCCCGGGCGCCCCGCGTAATTACACCTGGGATGCGATCAAGAAGTCGAACAAATTCGGCAGCGACAAGGAGTTCTCCGAGTTTCTGATGACGTTGGTCGGCACGATCGTCATCAACCCGAAGGCGGCGGAAGGAAAGATCGTCGGCTTTGTCGGTCCTGCCGAGGATGCCGTCGTAACCGCTCTCCTCGATGGTCCCGGCACCGGAACGCCGGTCAAGATCCTGCACTGCGACGACGACGAGAAGTGTCTGAATATGACCGAGCAGACACTCCGTCCGGGGCCTGGTCTGCGCTCCAAGATCAAGACGATGATCGACTCGATCAACTCCAAGATCCGTACCGATGCGGCACTGGATGGCCAGGAGCAGCAGCTCCTCAACATGACGACGCTGCCGCTTTACAAAATGCTCGCGGTTCAGGCGATGGCGCACCAGAGCTTCTCGCCCGGTGAGACCAACGCGCTTGCCGAGATCGTATCGGTCAACCTTCTGTCCGCGATGATCGAGAACATGCTCGACCGGATCAGCCAGTCGACCGTGCAGGTGCAGCCCGCCGATGCCGAGATGGGCAAAATGTGGCGCGACCAGCTGAGCGAGGCGCGCAACCGCTATGCGCAGCGCAACGTAGAGCTGAAGGCGGTGCTCAACCAGACGCTCGCGCTCATCAACCAGTCGGTGATGGTGGAGTCGACCCTGCAAAACAGCATGTCGCCGGCGATGGCAGCCTCGCTCAATTTCTCGCGCGGGCTGAGCGCGCAGGGCCTCAACTAAGGACGATTGGCGATGCTCGAGGTCTTCACGATTGGCGGTGGCGAATACATCGTCAACACGTTCAACGCGGTAGCAGCATGGACTGGAGGCGGGGGTTACCGCTCGCTTCTACGCGTGGTGATGGTCCTCGGCTTGATTTACGCCTTGCTCGCTGTCGCCTTCACGATGAACGTGCGTGCATGGCTGAACTGGTTTCTCGGCTCGTCGCTTATCTACACGTGCCTGATGGTGCCAACCGTCACTGTGAAGGTTACCGACCGCGTAAACCCGTCGCTTGCCCCTGCCGTCGTGGCAAACGTGCCCCTTGGCCTTGGTGTCATCGCCAGCTTTACCAGCCAGGTCGGTGACTGGCTGACGCGCACCGCGGAAACGGTGTTCACGATGCCAAGCCAGCTTAGCTACTCGACGAACGGCATGGTCTATGGCGCGCGGCTGCTTGATGCGACACGCAACTTCCAGATCCGTGATGCCGAGTTTGCGACCAACCTGTCGGCGCACTTCAAGAACTGCGTCTTTGGCGACATCATGCTCGGCCAGAAGTCGATGACGGACCTCGCCTCGGCCAAGGATCTCTGGGCTGCTATGGGACCTGGGTCGGCTGCGCGCTCGCAACCTTGGGTCGAGCGTTCGGGTGCCGCAACCACCAGCAGCATTATTCCATGCCGGCAGGCCTACGGCATGCTCGATGGCCTTTGGCATACCATGATCGAGGCGCACACGTCGCTTTGGGCCAAGGAAACCTACCCCAAGCTGTCCACCTCAGTCGCCTCTGCCAAGCTCCGCAGCGATGTGCCGATCGTCAATCAGGCCTTTACGGCGTCCAGCGCGAACTACGAGACGATCTTGCGCCAAAACACTGCCATCAATGCCTTCATGCAGGCGCGTGACGGCATGGCAGGTGGTCCGGGCGCAGCGTCGATCGATACGTTCGCGACGACGCGGGCAGACATCCAGGCGCGCAATACGTACAATTCGATCGCGCAGCAGGCGATGAGCTGGGTTCCGATCCTCAATATCGTCCTTACCGTCGTCTTTTATGCGATGTTCCCTGTCATCTTCCCGCTGTTCCTGATGCCGCAAACCGGCGTCGGCGCCCTCAAAGGGTATCTGACCGGGTTCTTCTACCTCGCTGCGTGGGGACCGCTGTACGTGATCCTCCACATGATCTGCACGACGCGGGCGACCAGCGCCGCGCAGGGCGTCGCGGAAGGCGGGATGTCACTGGGAACCTACGCCGGAGTCGGCGCGGTCAACGCCGAGACTGCGACGATCGCAGGCTTTATGCTGATGTCCGTTCCGTTCCTCGCGGCCGGGCTCGCCAAGGGTGCCATGAGCATTTCCGGCCAGGCAACGTCGGTCCTCAGTCCAGCGCAGAACGCGGCCGAGGCTGCGGCAGCCGAGCAGACGACCGGGAATTACAGCTACGGCAATACCAGCTTTGCCAACTCGACGTCGAACATGCGGCAGAGCAATCAGTGGTCGGACGCACCGACATTCTCGTCCGGGGGCATGGCATCAAGCTTCCGGCACGACAACGGCGCAACGACCAACTCGTTTGGCGATGGCCAGAACGTCTATGACACCAGCAAGGCGATCTCGAACTTGCCCTTCAACGCTTCAACGATCCAGTCCGCAATGGCGACCGAGAGCCGGCAGGCCTCAACCGCGGCACGCATCGCTGATGGGTTTGAGCAAGCTAGTCGTAACGAAACTCAGCACATGGAAGCTTTACGGAACGGGCATACGTGGTCGAATACCAACTCGACTGCCTTCGGTGCCAGTTCCGGGTCTCGGGGGGGTAGTTCGGTCGAAGATTCGGATCGGCGCACTGTCCAACAACGAGGCGGGATCGAACTACGCGAGCAAAGCGGAAGCGGCACGTCTGAGCAGTTCTCGGCAGGTAAAACATCGGCCGATGCCGGTCAGAAGGTTATCGGTGGTAGCGTCGGTGTCAGCGCGAACGCCAATGCTGGTGTTGGTGCAGGTAAAACGGGTGCCGGCGTTGGCGGAAGGATCGACGGTAGCCTCGGCTATAACCGGACATGGACCAACACCGACACGACTGGTCAGCAAGACACGTCGCAGCGCAGTCATGACAAGTCGGCCGCTGTTACTGGCGGTCTGAGCGCGGATCATTCCGTCGGCAGCGGAACCACTACTCAGAACGGGACTTTCTATCAGGAGGATATGTCGCGACGCTCCGAGCAAAGCGAATCCCGCACGCGCGCGATCGAGGAGTCTCAAAGCAAAATTCAGTCTTACAACGAGCAGGCCCGGCATTACCGAGAGCTTTCACGGTCGTTGGAACAGCACGCCAGCTACGCCGAAAACAGCGGCTTCAACCTGTCGCAGGATCTCCGACAGGATTTGGCTCGGTGGTATGACAAGGAAAATGCCAACACGCCCGGCGGGAACATGCTCCCAGGTCTTTGGGAAACCAATCTCGATGGTACGCGAGAGAATGCTCGCAACATGGCTATCGGTCGCTGGGCATCGCAGCGTTCCGATGTCATCGAACGCGACATTCAAGCAGCGCTAAGCGACCCTGCCTTGGCCAACATGAAGTTGCCCGCCGTCGCTTCGGAAGCCTCTGTAGAGGCGCTCTACTCGGGTGGTTCGGGGGTTGGCAAAGCACACGCTGTTTCGGCCGGTCGTCCAGACACATCCGGGGAACAGGCGCTGATCGCAGCAGGTGCCAGAGAGGTGCAGGCCGACCAGCGCAGACTGAGAGGCGTTGCCGAAGCAGACTTTGCACAAGCCCCCAAGGGAGCACCAAAGCCGTGAGGGGCTACAGCAGCAGTCCGAACCAACCGGCTGCGATGAACCCACCAACTACCGCTACGACTGCTCCTTGGAGGAGAAAGACGGTCTTGGGCTTGATCGAGGTTCCGTTTCGGAAATCCTGTTGCTCGTCGTCGAACTCTCGCAAACTCGCGGCAAAAGGGTTCGCCTGCCACCAGCCCGCGCCAACGCCCGGGTTAGTATCATTGTCGTACAAGATCGGCTGCAGGGGATCTATTTTCATGGCGCACCTCGCCCTGAAAGCTAGTGCGAAATGACACAGGTAGCAATGCACTACAGGAGACACTTTGTGTCGACTCAGCACCGCCCGCCATCGCTTGGTGACCTTCCCGGAACCCTTATTTTCGATTTCTCCTGGCTACTGGTTATGGCCATTGGGCTCATGCCCATCGCCGAGGCCTCGCTATCTCGTTCGCCTTCAGTCTCTATGCCGACGACGATCGCATTCTTTGTTGCGGTCGGAAGCGCGGTCCTCCTCCGCCGGCGCTATTCGTGGATGGGCCTGGTCCTCCACATCTTCGGTCAAATTGCCATCTGGCGTTCGCTGTTCGTTATGTCGCTTGCGATCGTGCTGATCGCGATCCCGCTCGAATGATCCCTTTGTGCCTCATCATCGGTGATAGCACCGCCCTGGGGACAGCAAACGCGCTTGCTGCGCAGGGAATACGCTGTGCCGTCCACGCGCGTGTCGGTGCGCCGTCAGGTGATTCCGTCAAAACATTCCGGTCGCCCGTAGGTGGGGACCGGCTAGAGGATGTTCGGAATCGTACGCTAAGCTCCCCGACCGTCCCGATTGGGATCGTGAACTGAGAATTTATCCAGTGTCTCGATATCCCGTTTGATTGGCATTTTAGGACGTAGTGGGGGGTGGTTGTCCGGCAATGCCGATCGCACTGCGATAGGGCAGCTCTGAGCGATCTTGCAGATTGACGGTGCCACGGGTACGCGCTTCTCGTCTAGCTGGATGAATATCTCGCTGGGCAGTGATCGCGCTGGTGTCCCGAGAGGGACTTAATAGGGAACACGGTGTGGGAGATACTCTCCCGAAGCCGAGGCTGTCCCTGCAACTGTAAGCGGCGAGCGAGACGTACATCGCGTCCTCTTTTGGAGGGTGCAGCCACTGGACCAACGCCGTAACGGCCGAGATCCGGGAAGGCCGTAAGTCGAGCGACGACCCGTGAGCCAGGAGACCTGCCAGCGTCTGGTCGCTCTTGCTTTGGTCCAGGGGATGGTCGGGGCACGGTTCTTCCGTCTGAGCGACGAACGAGCGGCGGGGGTCGCATCGGTTCGTGTCGCGGGCGCTTGCGTCCGCCTGCCGACGCGCGCCGACCGTTCACAGCGGACGCCCCCGTCCGAAGTCGCTTGGCGCACGGGGGACGGACATGAAGAATATGAGATTACGAGCAAAATGGCTCGAATGCGTGGCTATCGCCTCGGTATGTAGCACCACACCCGCATGGGCTCAGGTGCAAGACACCGAGGCTGTGCCGTCACAGGCACCGAACGATATCGTCGTGTTCGGCCGCGGCGAAGCAAAGATTGGTGTTGCGCATGCAGCGAGTGAGGGCACCGTCGCCGGTGCCGACTTGCTGGTTCGCCCGCTGCTACGTGTCGCCGAACTGCTGGAGGCAATCCCCGGCATGGTCGCTGCGCAGCACTCGGGGAGTGGCAAGGCTAATCAGTACTTCCTGCGTGGCTTCAATCTAGATCACGGTTCGGACTTCACGACCTATATCGACGGGGTGCAAATGAACCTGCGCACCCACGGTCATGGCCAGGGCTATCTCGATCTCAACGGACTGATCCCGGAGATCGTCGCACGCGAGGATTTTCGCAAAGGGCCATACCGTGCCGATGGCGGCGACTTCGCGCTGGCGGGGGCCGCCTACATGACCACGATCGACAGCTTTGCTCGGCCGTGGCTTTCGGTCGAGGGCGGCTCTTATGGCTATGGTCGGATCGCAGCGGGCGGGACGATTGATGGGATTGGCGCGGGGAAGCTGACGCTCGTCGCGCAGACCAAGGTCTATGACGGACCATGGGAGGAGCCCGAGCATCTGCGACACGCATCTGGCTTCGCGAAATATACCGCTCCAGCTGGTGCGGGCCAGATCGAAGCCTCGCTCAACGCCTACCGCGCGACTTGGCGTCCGACCGAACAGATTCCCGAGCGCATCATCGGTACCGCGCTCTGCAAGGACGTGTTCTGTTCACCCGATCCGACGGCACGCGGCGAAACGACACGGCTCGTCGGCAACGTCGCGGTGCGCCAGCCCGACTGGCACGCCAATGTGTATGGTCAGTTCTACGACTGGTCGATGTATTCGAACCCGACCTACACCGATCCGGACGGGACCAGCGCGCAGATCCGCCAGTTCGACAAACGCTGGATCGTCGGTGCGAGGGGCGAAAAGCGTTGGACGCTCGCGCCGACCCTTGCCGTCTCGCTCGGTACCGAAGAGCGCTACGACCATATCGGCAGCGTCGGTGTGTATCGCACCAGCGCGCGATCGTTCCTGTCGTCGCTCGGCCGCTACCATGTCGAGGAAGCGTCGGCAGCACTGTATGGCGAAGCGACGTGGACGCCCGTTACGGGTCTCCGCCTGATTGGCGGGGTTCGTGGGGACTATTATCACTACGTCGTTCGCGCGCGGGATCAGGCGGCCGTGTTGGCTGGCGAAGGCAGCGGCGACGACACGATCCTGTCGCCCAAGGCATCGATCGCGTACTCGCCGACCGACCGGCTGGAGTTCTACGGCAACTGGGGACGTGGATTCCACTCCAACGACGTCCGCGGCTCGGTAAACGTCGAAACGCCTGTGCCAGTGCTGGTGCGCGGCAACGGCCGTGAAGTCGGCGCCCGGTGGCAGTTACCCGGCATTACGCTGACCGCGACCTATTGGTGGCTCGACGTCGACAGCGAACTGCGCTTCGTCGGAGATTCTAACGCGGTCGAACCGACCGGTGCCAGCGAGCGTCGTGGCTATGAACTTGTGGCGTTCTGGCGGCCCAGGCCGTGGCTTGCGATCGACGGCAACTATACGGCAAGCCGATCGCGCTACGACAATGGCGACCGCATTCCAAACGCCTTCGAGAACGCCGCATCCGCCGGGATCGCGCTGGTGCTCGATCCGTGGGAGGCAAGCGTTCGCGTTCGTCACCTCGGGCCTTATCCGCTGATCGAAGACAACAGCGTCCGAGATACAGGAAGCACGGTCGTCAACGTCCGCGCGGCCCGCAAGATCGGGCGGTTCGAGGTGTACGGCGAGGTGCTCAACATCCTCGACAGCCGCGACAAGGACATCGCTTATTTCTACGAGTCCTACATTCCTTCGTTCGACGCCTCAGGGCCAACGGATGGCCGGTTGAGTCGTGTGGTCGAACCACGAACCTTGCGTCTGGGTACCAGGGTCAATTTCTGACCTGGCCGAGGGCATCGCCAGCCTGGGACCCGTTCCGCGCTGGCGATCCAACACCGCCGTGATCAGCCGAGTATCTCTCGCCGCACAATTTCCGCGCCGGCACTCAGCGCCTGGAGCTTGCCCCGAGCGACGTCGCGCGACAGCGGCGCCATCCCGCAGTTGGTGGCGGGCAAGAGCTTGTCGGCATCGACGAAGCGCAGCGCATTGCGCAGTGTTTCGGCAACCTGCTCCGGCGTCTCGATCGTGTCGGTCGCGACGTCTATCGCGCCGACCATCACCTTCTTGCCGCGGACCAGCTCGATCAGGTCCATCGGCACGCGCGAGTTCTGGCATTCGAGCGAGATGATATCGATCTTCGACCTTTGCAGGTTGGGGAAGGTTTCCTCGTACTGGCGCCATTCGGAGCCGAGCGTCTTCTTCCAGTCGGTGTTAGCCTTGATGCCATAGCCATAGCAGATGTGGACGGCGGTCTCAGCCGTCATCCCTTCGGCCGCGCGCTCCAGGGCAGCGATGCCCCAGTCGTTCGCCTCGTTGAAAAACACGTTGAAGGCGGGTTCGTCGAACTGGATGATGTCGACGCCGACCGCTTGCAGCTCGCGGGCTTCCTCGTTGAGGATGCGGGCAAACTCCCATGCCAGTTTCTCGCGACTCCGGTAATGCGCGTCGTAGAGGGTGTCGATCATCGTCATCGGCCCCGGCAGCGTCCACTTGATCAGCTGATCGGTCTGCGCGCGCAGGAAACGGGCGTCGTCGACGAAGACCGATTTCGGGCGCGATACGGCGCCGACGACCGTCGGCACGCTGGCGTCGTAGCGGTTGCGGATGCGCACCGTCTCGCGCTTCTCGAAATCGACACCGTCGAGATGCTCGATGAAGGTCGTGACGAAGTGCTGGCGGGTCTGCTCGCCGTCACCGAGGATGTCGATACCCGCCTGCCGTTGGTCCTCGACCGCGAGGCGGAGCGCGTCCTGCTTGCCAGCGACCAGCTCGTCGCCCTCCAGCTTCCAGGGCGACCACAAGGTCTCGGGCTGGGCGAGCCAGGAAGGCTTGGGCAGGCTACCCGCGGTCGTCGTCGGCAACAATGTCGTCATGATGCAAATACCTTCGTGTCGTGGGGATCAGAGGCCGCAGGTCGCGGACCAGCGCCGAAGCGCGGCACTGTGCGGCTTGATGAAATGCTCTTCGGCGAATTTGCCCTGCTCGACAGCGAGGCAACCACGTTCCTCGCGATCGTAGACGATGCGAGTCAGGGAATAGTCCTGATACTTCAGGCTCGGCTGATAATGCTCCGCCGCGACCGAGTTCGCATTGTAGATTTCAGGACGATAGATTTTCTGGAACGTCTCCATCGTTGCGATGGTGCTGGCAAGTTCGAGGTTGGTGTAGTCGCTGACCAGATCGCCGGTGTGATAGAAGGCGAACGGCGCGACGCTGTGTGGCGGCATGAAGTAGCGCACCTTCATACCCATCTTGGCGAAATACTGATCGGTTGAGGAAAACTTGTCGTTCCGGTACTCGACGCCGAGGATCGGATGCACGTTGGCGGTCCGGTGATACACCTCCTTGCTCGACACGCTGAGGCAGATAACCGGCGGCTTGCGGAAATTGTCACGGTAGGCGCTCGAGCCAAGGAAGTGCTTGAACAAGTTGCCGTGCAGATCGCCGAACCCCTCTGGCGCACCGCCACCCCCAGCCTTCAGGTGGTCAGGCAGGACGACGCTGAAATCGTAGTCACGTACATAGGACGAGAAGTTGTTGCCGATCATGCCGTCGGACCGCTCTCCGCTGATCCGGTCGGTCACGGTCGTGTGCAGGATCTCGATCAGCGGGAAGGCTTCGTCGTCGGCACCATCCCCGAGCGTGAGCGCGGCCGAGACGATCTTCAGCTCCAGCGTGTAGCGATCACCCCTGGGATTATCCCAGTGCATCAGCGCGTTGAACCGATGGTCGATCATCACCAGCGTGTTGCGCAGATTCTCCTGTCGGCTGTCTCCGCGCGCGAGATTGGCAAAATTGGTGGTGATGCGCGTGTTGTCGGCCGGACGATAATCCTCGTCGAACGGGATACTGCTGATCGAGAATGTGAACCCGCTATTCGTCATGACTCACCCTGGCTATGCGGGCGGGAGGTCAGGCGAAAGCGCGCAAGGCGTGAACAGGCCCGGATGGCGGCAAGCCACGGACCGTCGCATCAAGCGCGATCCACCGGAGGAACCCCCGTCCGAGGAACGTTATGGCGTCGAAGGCAGGTATCCTGGCTTACGGGTCAACGCAGTGGCTCCGGCCTTCCCAGGCTCCTTGCGAGAACCCAGTGACACGAAATGGAGCCGCCACTCGCCGCTTACAGTTGCGGGGGCAGCGCCGGAATCTGACCCGAAGGACACCACCGGCTTCCCGTCTTAGCCCCATCGCCATGCCTGGAATGGGGAACCTCGACGTGGCCGTTCGACACGAGCGAGCGATCATTGTCAACAGACATATAAAGATATCTTTATATGTTAATGAGGCGGCATGAGTGGAAGCACGGCGGACGGTGGTACGGCTACGCCCACCATGCCGTTCTTAGTCCGCGAAGCCACTTGGCCTTGACGTAAAGGGCCGTTTCCTGCGACCTCAGTGAGGTCAAGGTTCCTTCGCCGATTGGCCGAAGGCTAAGACGGGAAATCGGTTCGATTCCGATGCTGCCCCCGCAACTGTAAGCGGCGAGTAGAAACCCTCGTGTGCCACTGGCGCTTCAGCGCTGGGAAGGCCGGGATTTCGACGATGACCCGCGAGCCAGGAGACCTGCCTTCGACGCCATAACGACCACCGGCGGGGTGCCCGGTCTGGCCGCTGCGTGCTGTAGGAAGAGGTGTACCTCTCCCGTTGGTCGCTGGCGTCTGGATGCCCTCGCGAATGATTGAGGACCAGGATGCCACAGGAACACCACAGCACCCCTATTCAGCTGATCGACATGGTCTTCCCCGGTGACGCCAATCACCACGGCACGCTGTTCGGTGGTGTGGCTCTGGCGCATATGGACAAGGTCGCCTTCCTGGCGGCCTCACGCCACGGTCGCGCGGCCTTCGTCACCGCCTCTTCGGAAAAGATCGATTTCGCGGCGCCTGCCCGGATCGGCGATATGGTCGAGGTGACAGGTCGCGTCGTGCGGGTTGGACGTAAGTCGCTCGACGTCGAGGTCGAACTGATCGCGGAGGCACCGGTATCGGGCGAACGACGGCTGTGTACGCGAGGCCGTTTCACGCTCGTCGCAGTCGGAAGCGAAGACCCTCTGCCACCGATGGGTGAGATGGTTCCGCATGATGCGGTGCAGCCGTTGCGAATGGTCGAAATGATTTTCCCGAATCAGACCAACCATTACGGCACCCTCTATGGTGGTGATGCACTTCGCATGATGGGCAAGGCGGCATTCATTGCCTCAACCCGCCAAGCCCGGGCGGTAATGGTTATGGCAGCATCTGACCGGATCGACTTCCGTTCCCCTATCCAGAAGGGGGAGATGGTCGAGCTAACCGCCGAAGTACGGATGACCGGGCGCAGTTCCGTGCGCATCAGTGTTGATCTTAGCGCCGAGGATTTAATATCCGGGGAACGACGACATGCGGCCACGGCTCTATTCACGATGGTTTCGGTTGATGAAAATGGTCGAGCGAAGCCGTTCGGTTGTATGGGATAGTACCGGGCCTTCAGCCCCCAAACCTTCCCAAAAGGGGGTCGGTACATAGAACGGACCCAGATATACGCTAAGCGCCGACAGGTCTGCTTGGGTGTCCGAAAACACCTGTTTGTCGTGCAGTCGTGATTACGACTGGGTTTTTCACACATTTGACCGCTGAAGGAGACACTCCGCGCAGGTCGATATGAAGCCGACAGCTAAGCCGTTGCTTCCAGCTCACGTAAGCTGCGGCCGCGCGTCTCTCTACCTGAGCGTCCGATCAGTACCGCTGACAGCGTCATTGGTATGATCAACGCGATCGCCGCGCCCCCCATCGTCGGGATCAATCCAGCGAAGGCCCCCAGCTGGACAGCAACGCCACCAAATTTGCTACTACCCGCGATAAGCCCGGTAGCGCGTCCACGTACGCGTAATGCGTAGTTTTCGGCTGCATAGGGAAGTAGCACGGCGATTAATCCGTTTGTGCCAACCACCAGTAACGCGATCACTGCGATGAGCAGTGGTGGCCAAGCCAGGGTAGGCGCCGGCAGTAGGGCTCCGGCAAGCCCGGCGAGTGTGAGAAGCACAGTGCCGATCAGAGTGCGCTTGCTGCTCCAACGGCTGTAAAGGAAGGCCGCGATCATGATCGTGGGCAGGGCAACAAGTGCTGAGCTGGCGATAATGCCGCTTGCAATCTCGGCACTGAAGCCTCGATCTTGAAGATCCGAAGGCAGCCATAGCAACAAGCCGAAGTTGACGAAGCTCCAGGACAGGGCCGTGATCACCAGGGCGATGGTCAATTCGCGGTGGTGAGCCGCTGCGCTGCCAGCGTCCGCTGGGGCTTCTTGTGGCGCACGCCTGACGATGCCAAACTTTCGAGCCATGTCAGCTAGCTCGGCGTCCATACCCCGTTCCAACAGAAAGCGCGGGGACTCAGGAATCCACCTTGCCATCGCAAGCAGCAGCAAACCGGTGGGAAAGCCCTGCAGCCACAAGCTACGCCAGCCGAACAGGGGCTCGAACAGATGCGCTGCACCGCTAGCTGCGAGGTAGCCACCGACCAGTCCCGTGCCACCAACCAGCACAAGAACCCAGCTTCTGTGCCGTGGAGGCATGATCTCCGCCAACAGCGTGTAGACAACGGGCAGCATTCCGCCAGCCGAGCACCCCATCAGAAAACACATGACCAGGTTCCAGCTGTAGGAAGGCATAGCGCCGCAGATGGATGTCGAAACGAACAGGATCGTCGACAACAGGATCGACACACGCCGACCATAGATGTCCGCAAGCCACCCCCACAGAAACGAGCCAACTGTGGTCCCCGTAAGGGCAACGAACGGAAGCAGGGCAACGGTCGATTTAGCGAGCCCATACTCGCCACGCATGCCGGGGAGCACGAAGCCGAGCGTTGCTGGCTTCATAGTGTCGATGATGAGCCCGAGGGTAAGCACCAGCAGAACGGCAGCATGCGAGCGCGTCAGAGGGGTATCATCGGGCGCTTCATATGCGACGCCAACGGCTGCCCTGTGATCAGGCCGTTTCTTGGGTAAAGCGCCAAATATAGCTGCCGGCACGCCGATACCGATCAGCGCCATGCCTAGATACATCCATCCGTCCATAGCCATACCCGAAAGGTGATTGCCCATCGTATGGGCCATCGCGAGCATTGGTAAGTGAAAGGCCACCCCAACGCTGATCGCCGCACAGCCTGCCCAGAAGAGCGGCCAGCGCTCGCCGACAACCGAGTTTCCGCGGCTGCTAATGCCATTCGCCATTTATTCCCCCCCACCAGCAGTAGCGACAT
This sequence comes from Sphingomonas sp. Leaf30, assembly GCF_001422525.1. Taxonomy (NCBI): domain Bacteria; kingdom Pseudomonadati; phylum Pseudomonadota; class Alphaproteobacteria; order Sphingomonadales; family Sphingomonadaceae; genus Sphingomonas; species Sphingomonas sp. Leaf30. The sequence continues at coordinate 205,328 of NZ_LMKZ01000016.1, forward strand.
ACGCCGCACGGCTTGCCTGCTGCAAGCAGAGCACCTGCCGGCGGGGCACGTTGCGGCTTATGGCTGGCCGAATGGCTTTCAGGCTTGCGGCTCGCCAAACTGAGCGTCCAGAAAGGGGCGTTTTCGACCGATTCATCTTCCCGATCGGCGTGATGTTTTGGGATGAGAAGTGCGGCAGATTGAGCGCAGACTACGGTCGTTATCAAATATTGAAACTGCTTGATCACCGCAAACCGTAACCTATCTATAAAAAGCGGGCCGGGCCCCTCTGACAATTTCCCTTGGGTGATTGTGATGTCGGACCGCATCGGGTTATCTCGATATAGGCCTGGCCGCTTTGCCTCCTGTCGTCGTTGATGATCCGATCTTTCGATCACCGATTGAAAAGAGGCTCTGAGCATGGAAACCAACAGACTCGCCGAACTGCATCAGCAGTTGGACGAGCGCGCGCGTATCGCGATGGCGCGCCGAACTCCAATTTCTCCAATTCTGCTGCAATTGAAGCGCTTTGAGTTGCACTTGGAAGGTCGCTTGTGCGCACCACCGCGAGATACCTGCCCTCCTGATCGCTGATCCCGCCCCACGTCATCACGTTTGTCAGAGGTCCCCATGCCTGAGCTGCTTTCCTTATTATTCCTTGGTACGCCTGTCTGGATGTGGCTGGCATTTCTCGGCATCGTCGCAACGTTGCTGATCCTCGATCTGGGTGTCTTGCACCGCGGACAACGAGAAATTGGGGTACGCGAGAGCCTTGCATTGTCAGCAAGTTACATCACGCTGGGACTGGCGTTCGGCGGATGGATTTGGTGGTATATCGGGCCGACTGCCGGCCTCAACTACGTGACGGGCTTCGTCATCGAGAAGAGCCTTGCGATGGATAACGTGTTCATCATCGCCATGATCTTCGGCTACTTCGCCATCCCCCGCATCCACCAGCACCGTGTATTGTTCTGGGGCATCCTGGGTGTCATTGTCCTGCGTGCAGTGATGATCGGTTTTGGTGCGGCATTGGTCGATCGGTTCGAATGGGTATTATACGTCTTTGCTGCCTTCCTGGTTTTCACCGGTATCAAGATGTGGCTGACTGCAGACACGGAATATGACGTGGCCAGTTCGCCCGTTTTACGCTGGGTTCGCCAGCGCATGCCGGTTACCGACCAACTTCACGGGGAACGTTTCTGGGTGAAAGAGCAGGACCCAGCGACGGGGCGCATGCGCCGGATCGCTACGCCGTTACTACTGGCTCTGGTCATGATCGAATGCGCTGACGTCATCTTTGCGGTCGATTCCGTGCCGGCCATCTTCGCGATCACAACGGATCCATTCATCGTCTACACGTCGAACATCTTTGCTATCCTTGGGTTACGCGCGCTCTATTTTGCGCTCGCCGCGATGGTCGACCGGTTCCATTACCTTAAATACGGCTTGGCCGCGTTGCTGGTATTTATCGGCTCGAAAATCTTCGTTGCCGACATGTTCGGGCTCGCCAAATTCCCGCCCGCAGCGTCGTTGGCGGTAACCTTTGCGATACTGGGTTGCGGCGTCGGCTGGTCCCTGTGGAAAACGCGAGCGGCTGCTTCGGCCTGAGTTTGAACGCGTCCGCCGGCATTGAAAGCGGACCGGTCATACGCTGTGGGTATAGCCGTACTCCATCTACCGGGACTGGCGTTTACGACGCGCGGGGATAAGGTGGCTGCTGACATGACCGACCGACCGTCATCAACGGGGCCGAAAAAAGGGATAAGGATGCGCTCCGCTCTAACCATCCTTGCGCTAGTCTCTGCTCAACCCTGCTTCGCGCAGACGGACCTGCGGCCGCCCCCCCCCCGCAGGTCGGCCTTTGGAGGCAGGCACTGCCGGATGGAGCATCACCGTCGGCGTCGCACCAGTCTTAAGCCCTGCATGGCAAGGCTCGCGAGACATGGCCTTGTCGATCTTTCCCGACCTGCGGATCAACTACAAGGACACCATCTTCGCTTCGATCCCCGACGGTTTGGGTTGGAACGGGGTGAACCGGGACGGGTGGAAGGCAGGACCGCTCGCCAAGCTCCGCTTTGGGCGGGATGAAGAGCGCGGGGGATCGCCGTTCCTCATTACAGGCGGGAGTGACGCGCTACGCGGCCTCGGCGACGTAGATGCAGCTGTTGAGGTGGGAGGCTTCGTCGAGAAACGGGCTGGGCCATGGCGTGGACGGATCGAGGTTCGTCGCGGCTTCGGCGGGCATGACGGCGTTGTCGCCGACGGGTCAGTTGCTTACCAGGCGCGCCGGGGACGGACCATCATCAACATCGGGCCTCGCGCAACGCTGGCAAGCCGCGAGTATATCGAGACGTATTTCGGCATCGATGCGCTCCAGTCGCGACGGTCCGGACTTAGACCGTATTCTGCGTCAGGCGGACTATTGTCCTACGGTGTAGGCGGTACCGTAATTCGTCCCCTAAACCGGCGAAGCGCCATCACGCTTTTCACTGGCCTGGATCGACTAGGTCAGAACGCAGGCGATTCACCCCTCATCCGCGAACGCGGGCGCCGGACCCAATTCACCCTAGGTCTCGGCTACGGATTTAGTTTCAACCTGTAATCGAACCAGACGCATATACCCTGCGCCGGTAGCCAGCGACCAAGCCTGAAATAACGAGGATCGCGGCAGCGCCGGTTGCTACGGCAATAGGTCCTGCAGCTTGGCCACCTGCAGCGAAGATAGCAGCAAGCGCCCAAAGGAAAACAGCTGCGTACGGTAGATTACCACGTCCTCGGACCAGCACGGTGGCCGCGATGAGTCCAGCAATCACGATCACCGCTGCACCGATCCCAGGAGCGGCTGCACCGCCCTCCACGCCGTGATATTTCAAGCTAGCCGCGATGTTGACGGTGGTAGCGGCGGTCAACCATGCGGCGAGCGCGCTCAACGGAAGGTACGCGCACCACCACGCAGTTTTCGACACCGTCGCATTCGACAGGGCATGATAGGCAACGATCAGGCACGTCAGCGTGAAGGTAATGATCAGAACCGATACGAAACTTAACCCGTAAAACTGCGTGTAAGCAGCCCAGAGTGCATTTCCCAAAAATGCGCCAGCTGCCGGCCAGCGCAGGTGATGAAGCAACGTATTTTGGCGCTGTGCGGGCATTGCCTGATAAACGGCAAACACTGTGGCGCCGAGGTAGAGCGCGCCCCAGATCGAGAATGCCCAGCCTGCCGGGGTTATCAAGGTTCGGACCGCCAGAGACCGGGATCCGATAGGCTCACCGATCCCGATCTGCGGTAACACAGGCGTCAAAATTTGAAGCGCTGCTGTCAGCGGCACCGCGAGATGCGGCAGACTCAACGCGGTCCGTTGGGGTAAGGTATTTGTTACCATTTTTCCACAACGGCCGATCGGCTTACGCGTTGCAATGTCACAAAGGAACTCGCTCGCATTCAGAGCTATCGTACCTAAACGGTCCTCGGGCGCCTGACATATTGTCATTTACCCGAGGCTTCAGTGGGACGACCCAGAGGCCTTTATCCACAATCCCGGTTGCGACGCGAAGGCGGTATCTTATCGTGTTCTAAAGTACGGAGGATAAGACGCAATATACCAGCACCGGTACGCCAACCAAAACGATCAAAAGTAACAGGTTGAGCTCCATAAGTCGGCTCAGCCAGTCCTTACCTTCATTCTGCCGGGCTTCGGCATCAGCCTTAGAATAGCCTTCTACGATTTCCAGATCGAATTTGTTCGAGAAAAAGCTTTGTGGGCGCATCCGCAGGAAAGGCTGAGGTGCTGGATTGGCAGTTTGATGCTGACGGTCATCCTGACACAAATCGTCGGATTTCGAGGATTGGTTTTCCACTACACGGTTTCCACTTATTCGAGATCATGGGCGCGCAGAACGCGTCCCAAAGGTCAGATCGAATAAAGCCCGAACTCGAACGGCAATGGCCGCGAGCTCGGGCTAAGCGCGTGCGGCGAGTTGGCCGGCGTGGTCGCGGAAACGCTTATGTGTCGCAGGAGCGTACATGTCAGTAACATCGGGGACCCGTGTCCTAATGTCAACTCGTGCGAATCCATTCGCTCTCCTATTGACCTTGACCGGCGAAACCCTAGCTTGAGGGAGCGGGCCGGGCCCCTCTGGCGATCGTCTCAGGACGAACGTGATGTCGGACCGCATCGGGTTATCTCGATGTCTAGGCCTGGCCTGTTCGCCTGCTTTCATCGCGACTGATCCGATCGTTCAATCGTTGGTTGGAGAGCGGCTTTGCCTATATTTTCTCACAAATTGACCCAGTTGCATGCCCGGCTGGATGAGCAGATCCGCGTCGAGATGAAGCGACGCATGCCCGATACCTTGCGGCTATTTCGGCTGAAGCGGCTGCGTCTCGACGTGAAGGATCGCCTGCACGCACGCGCCTTGCGGCCGGAGTTCAGCTGAACCGACACGCTAAACCATCGTTGTAGAATTATCGTCCGTAAGGATTGGCTTCACCGATCAGAATGGATCGGGATGGCAAAAGGAGAGCGAAAATGGCCTGTTTTCTAACTGCCGGCTTGGTGCTTGCTGCTACCGGGGCGGCCCTTAGCATGCCCGTCGATCATCAGAACCAGGTGGATCACCGCAGCGGTCCGGTCGCCGTCAAATATCGCGGCGACGTGGTCATCACCCATAAGCAGGTGGGCGCGGTTGCACCTGGCGGAAGACCGTCGTCGCTACGCTGCGACTGGGCGGCGAGTATGTCGGTGGCGCGACACGCGGTCGCGGCATCGGGTACCAGGCTGGTGCGCAGCATGAACAGCGAACCGGTGATTTCGGGCACCCGGCCCGGCTGGTGCGTTGCGAGCCATGGCGCGATCAAGAAGGAGGTCGCGACAAAGTCCGCGGACATGCAGCAGCATCTGGTAAAGCTGGCGCAGGAAGACGAGCAGATGCTGCGCGCCGAGCTTGACCGGATCCACGGTCCGCAGCGCGCAGGATGATCCGGCGCGTTCGATTGGCGGGCGTGCTCGGTGCCGCAAGTTGCGGCCTGATCACGCCCGCGTTTGCACAAGATGCCGGGTCGGTAACCTTGGAAATGATGAGCGAAGAGGAACGGCGCGGGCTGAGCTGGAGTGAGGGACGTGCCGCGCTGGCGGGCGATATTCGCGTCTCGCGCGGCCGGCTCGATGCATCGGCGCGCGTGGTAACGCTTCGGAACAGCGTGCGACACGGTGGCGCCGATGCGGTCGTCGACCTTTCGGTGGGAACCGACTGGGATCTGGGTGCGGTGCGTATCCGCACCGACGCCACCGGCCACGCATTCGCGGGGGCGCGGGGCCGCATGGACTATGTCGAGGCCGGCGTATCGGCAAGCTATGCCTATGGTCCGCTCTACGCCACGGTCGGCGTGATCGGCGCGCCGTCGCAGCGCGCGATCGGTGGCAGCAACGTGTATGTCTATGCGAACGCCAATGCCGGTATTCCCGGTACGCCGCTGACGATGCTGGCCGAGGTCGGCCACTCTTCCGGCAGCGTCCGCGACCCCATCCGGATGGAGCGTCTTCGTCCGGGCGGCAGTTACACCAACTGGCGGCTGGGTCTCGAGCATCGTCGTGACCGTCTGACGATCGGCGTCGATTATGTTGGGACTGACGTCTCCCGCACCGCCATCGCGAGCAGGTTTGCCGATCGACGCAACGCTGGAGACAGAATTTTAGGGCGCGTCCAGGTTTCGTTCTGACGATTACCGCGGTCAGCGAGTGCCAATTAACGCTGATGTGTACACGAACTGCCTCAGCAGCACCGTCTGTATATGTTTAACAAACGGCCGGGGCTGTTGAAAATAGTCTGACGTCGGGCTCCTGATCGTCTCGACCGGGATCGATTCCGAGAACGCCCTATCCGTCTCGATCATCGTTCGGTTGCGGGATTAGAAGTCGTGGATAGTAAGTTTTGCTGGCAAGCGATCTTGTTTGCTGGTTCCTTCAATATATCGGGCTGATTGCTATTAAAAGGGCCGTGAAAATCTATCGGAGATAGCAAGCAACGCCGTTGCGTTCGAAGGCAGCTATGGATATGCGTGCCTACCAACGGTTGATCGCCAGCATACGCGACCGCCAAAGCTTCACAGATAATCGTTATTAGACGTTCGAGGTGCTGAGCGGTTGTTTCGCCGTCCATCATGGCTTCAAAGCCTTGATCATTTTGGCGTACCCGGCAGCACGAGCCAGATGAGCGATGCGAGCTGAAACGTCGTTACTGGCTTCGGCCTGTTCCCGCGCGCGCGCTTCGTTATGAACAAGAGTGCTCAGATCGCTCGAATTGGACACGTTTATGCTCCTATCAAGCGGGAGCGCTCCAGCGTCTCTCAGTCGCCGCCATGCCATTAGCGAGTCGCGGCGATGTACCGACCCTGTACATGCCGTTAACCCGATGCCAACCTCACTTATGCTACCGTCTCCCATGGTAAACATAACCGGCATAGTCGACGAGATAGCGCGGCTGGACGCGCTTCGTGCTCTCGATATGCTCGACACTCCCCCTGAAGCCGAGTTCGACGCCATCGCTGCAGGGGCGCGGCACCTCTTTGGCTGCAAGTTCGCTTTCGTTTCGTTAGTTGACGCGGACCGGCAGTGGTTCAAGGCAGCGTGCGGCCTTGAGGCTAGCGAGACATCACGAGATGTGTCTTTTTGCACCCATACTATCGCAGCCGACGATCTGCTCGTCATTGCGGACACGCGCGACGACCCGCGCTTTGCAACCAATCCTATGGTGGTGGAAACACCCTTTGTGCGTTTCTATGCAGGCGTGCCGTTGCGAGTGACACCATCAGGAGGAGGTGCCGCGCTGCCGATCGGCACCTTGTGCGTGGCTGACGACAAACCGCAGGATCCGACCCGCGAAAAGCTGGAGATACTCGCCGGTATGGCACGGGTCGTCGAAGCGCTGCTTGAGGCGCGCCGGACCAGCAAAGAGAACCTACAGCTGGCGCTTGATCGCCAAGAGGCCCTTGGTGACATGGCCCGCACGCACAGACTGCTCCAGCACGCCGAACGCATGGCAAGGATCGGGTCGTGGCGCCTCGAGCTTGAAGGCGGACGGATACACTGGGCCGATCAGACCTACGCGATCCACGGCCTGACGCCGGGCTCGCAAGCGCAGCTTGCCCTAGCTATGCAGTTCTACCCTGAAGACGATCGTGCGAAGCTGGAAGCAGCGCTAGACCGCTGTGTGCGGCAAGGGACTGCATGGGATCTGGAGCTGAACTTCACAGATGCGCAGGGGCGGCCCCGTCGCGTGCGCACATTGGGTGAGATCGATGAGCGCGCCGGTAAGCGTGTCGCCGTCATGGGAGTGATCCAGGACATCACGGACCGGTACCAATTCGAGCGCCGCCTGGTTGCGGTAGCTCGAACCGACGAATTGACCGGCATACCAAGCCGACGCGCCTTTAACGAAGAATTGGAAGCTGCGCTCGATCGCGCCCGGGAAGGCACACCGCTTGCTATCGCAATCATCGATCTGGATCGGTTCAAGGAGGTCAACGACCGGCTTGGCCATGCGACCGGGGACAAGGTTTTGCAGGTGATGGCCGCCAAGCTGCAAGCAGTACAGTATCTGGGCGATCACTTCATCGCCCGACTTGGCGGGGACGAGTTCGTGCTAATCCTGCGCGGACGGCGTACGCAGGAAGAGCTCGTCCAAGACATCGCGCGATTGCTGGCGGATTTACGCTACGACGTACCTGACGACCGTAACGTTATAATGGTGTCCGCGACGATCGGAGCCTGTGCCTATGGTGCCAGCTATGTCGATCGGGCTTCGTTGCTCAAAGAGGCAGACGAGGCTCTGTACCGTGCGAAGCGGATGCAGCGAGGCACGGGCGCTATTGCAGGCAACAGCGCCCATATCCAAAATTTGGTTGGTGAGCCGCGTTAATCTGCTTTGACCCCGGCACCTGGTTGGCGAGAATAGGATTCAGGCATTTTGCATGTGACAAGAGGCCGATAAGCACCGGACTGATGAAGATCCCCGTCTTGCTGGTATCCGGTGTCCTGTACTGGCTTTTCGTCTGCTGGGTGACAGGCGCGGCGGAACCCTGGGATGCCGACGCCTACTGGCGTCTCTGGTACCCCGCCTCGTTGGGCCTAGCGGCGCTAACAGGGGCAGCGTTCAAGACGAGGGGGTGGATGGCAGGATTCATCCTGACGTTTGCCCAGCTTCCTGTGATATGGCTCACCGCCGGGACTATCTCGCTCTGGGTAATCGGCCTGGCAATGTCCTGCGTCCTCGCTGTGCCGGCTGTCGCAATCTCAGGTTTTACCGGCTGGTTTGCGGCTCGCTCACGACCGTTGTGACAGGTCGCGAATGGATCCGCCTGTGCATCAGTAAAGATCATGGTAGGACCCGTTCGCCCGGGCTGGACGGTGCCCTTACCCGCCTTCCCACAAACGAACCGTTGAATGAGAAGGCCGCCCGCCCCGACCGATGTGTAAACGCCCACGCTTTCTGTCGGTCTTCTGACGCGCTCGTTGTCGTCCGTGTCTCGGCGCGCAGTAACTAGGAATGTCCGGGTTCGGAAGGAAACCGACCCGTCCGCTTTCGGGAAGGCGGGTGGCGATAGCCGACATTGGGCAGCTGCAGCCTTTCCCGAAAAGGAGGGTGAAGCGGGAAAACGTCCGCCGGCCCATTAACGGGCTGGCGGCTGCATAAGCTCTATCATGATATGATCGGGGCCTGAAATGTAGGCAACCAACGTTCCCTTCCTTGGCCCACCCGCGATCGGCAACGGACTACCCTTCGCCTTCCATCCTGCTGCCTCGACGCGGGCAATAGCGACATGGCTATCGTTTACGGCCAGAGCCAGGTGGGCCGCACCGATCGCCCCCGCGCTGTTGGGCACCGCACCGTTCTGGCGCCCTTTTGAATATTGCAACAGTTCGACGACATAGCCGTCCGGTGCCCTGACGATCGCCGTTTTGACATTAGGATTATCGACACCGGTCACCTGATGCAGGAAATCGCCCCCCATTTCCGATTGCCGCTCAAGTGTGAAACCGAGCGCTTCCGTCCAGAAGCGAACGGCTTCGTCTAAAGACAATACGGCGAAGCCTGTATGGTCCACGGCAATAACGTTTACGGCGTCTGTCATTACTTCACTCTTACTTGGCCGTGCTTGCGATGTCAGGACCTGCGCCGGCTTCAACCGACACCAACAGCATGGCGGACATGATCATCATGGTGACGCTTTAACGCTTGAGCTTCTTCCCGAAAAGGAACTCATAGCGGGACAGTCGCCGGGGCGATCACGGCGAAAGCCGTCCAAGGCACTCCGTTTCCCAAAATCCGTTCCCGATTGCTCTTTCCCGAAATGGCCTGTTGGAGACGTAGAAACGGGAAAGATCGTGCCGGTTTCGGGAGCCCGGATCGCCATCCCCAACGTCCGCTAATGGGCGGCAACAACCAAGCTGCCACTGGGCGCCGACTGCCCGCCACGCCCCGTCGCAAAACACATGATTTTCGATGGCACCCCTGAAGTGCTGGACGCAGCCAATAATCGAGAGCCAGGGTGCGCGACAAACCCTGTCGCTTTGTCTCACTAGTCGGAAACCCGATTTTGGAGGTTTTCCGTCATTGCCTATCGTTAGCGAAAAACTGGAGCCGTTCTGTGTACCGCCCGCCCCTCGTGCTTCGCCTGGTTCATAGCGCTGGTCATGGCGGCGTGACTTCCTCGTAGCAGCCGGCCCGACGGAGCTGGCGAACGATCCCGTTGAACGCAGCAGTGACGCCCTGAGCCCGGCCAATTTCGTTGTCCTGCGCCGCCGCGTCCCAAAACAAGGTGAGTGGCCATTTCTCGGGGCAATGCGGCAACAGGCAACGAAGAGCGAGGCGGATCTCCGGCACATCAACGCGGACCTCGGAACAGCGAGTGACGCCGGTACGCAAAATATGCACGGACAGCGCGATCACGACACGCTGATGCCTCGGCAAATTCGACACCGATCAATGGAAGTCATGCGACTTGAACCGCATGACCTCCTCCGGGCCCATGCCGTCTGCGTGGGGCGGCCAGTATTGGTTGCGTGGTTCAGGATTCCATCCCTTGTCGCCACGGTCGGGCGAGCCGGGATGTTGCGCGGCATCGCCGCGCCCGGTCCGGTGCGGAAACGACATGTCGCCAACGCGGTGGAGGAGGTCGCCGTGGTCGACGATCCGGCTGCAGATCACATGGATGATCTCGCCTTCCTTCTGGACCTGCCCCTTCATGCCGACCATCGATGCCGACATGATCGTTCGACGTTGTGCCTCGAAACGATCGGGCCAGAGGATGCCATTAGCGATGCCCGTTTCGTCCTCGATCGTGATGAACAGCACGCCCTTGGCGGAGCCAGGCTTCTGACGGACCAGGACAATGCCGGCGACCTCGACGTATCGGCCATCCCGGATGTTGGCGAGATCGGCGCATTTGGTGACGCCGCGCCTAGTCAACTCGTCGCGCACGAACGTCAGCGGATGCGCGCGAAGCGAGAGCTGCAGCGCCCGGTAGTCCTCGATCACCTCTCGGCCGTCGGTCAACGGCCGCAGTGCGACGTCTGGCTCGAGGCCTTCCGCACTGAAGGTCTCGGCTGATCGATCAGCTGCCGCGAAAAGCGGCAGCGGAGCCTCGCCGAGCCCCCTCACCTTCCAAAGACCTTGCCGACGATCGACGCTGAAGCCGTGGAAGGCATCGCCGTCAGCCAGCTTTTCGATCGCCGCGCGCTGCACGCCAGACCGGCGCCAGACGTCCTCGACGCTCTCGAAGGGTGTGATCGTACGCGCGCCAACGATCTTCGCGCCATCAGCGTTCGACAGGCCGCGGATCTGGCGAAGGCCGAGCCGCACGGCAAGGTAGCGCGCCCCTGTCTTCTCCAGCGTGCAGTCCCAGCGGCTGGCATTGACGCATGGCGGGCGGACCTCGACGCCGTGGTCGCGCGCATCGCGCACAATTTGCGCTGGCGCGTAAAAGCCCATCGGCTGCGCGTTCATCAGTGCGGCGCAGAACACGTCGGGATGGTGATGCTTCATCCACGATGATGCGTAGGAGATCTTGGCGAATGAAGCCGCGTGGCTCTCGGGGAAGCCGTAGCTGCCGAAGCCCTCGAGCTGACGGAACGTGCGCTCGGCGAACTCGCGCGGGTAGCCGCGTTCGACCATGCCCTCGATCAGCTTCTCGCTGAAGTGCGAGACCCCGCCTGTGAACTTGAACGTCGCCATCGCGCGGCGCAGCTGGTCCGCCTCGGCCGCGGTGAATCCGGCACCGACAATCGCGACCTTCATCGCCTGCTCCTGGAACAGCGGCACGCCGAGGGTCTTTTCCAGCACCGCACGCAGCTCGGGTCGCGGATATTCCGGCTTCTCCAGCCCTTCGCGTCGGCGCAGATACGGATGGACCATGTCGCCCTGGATCGGTCCCGGCCGCACGATCGCGACCTGAATGACCAGATCGTAGAAGCGGCGCGGTTTCATCCGCGGCAGCATGCTCATCTGCGCGCGACTCTCGATCTGGAAGGTGCCGAGCGTGTCGGCCTTGGAGATCATCGCGTAGACGTCGGGATCGTCGTCCTGCAGGTCGGCAAGCCCTACCCGCAGCCCTTTGTCCGCCTCGAGCATGTTGAAGGCGCGGTTCATGCAGCCCAGCATGCCGAGGCCCAGCACGTCGACTTTCATGAACTTCAGCGCATCGATGTCGTCCTTGTCCCACTCGATGATCTGCCGGTCTTCCATTGCAGCGGGCTCGATCGGGACAAGATCATCGAGGCGGTCATGCGTCAGGACGAACCCGCCTGGGTGCTGCGACATGTGCCGCGGCACGCCGATCAGCTTGCGGGCCAGTTCCAGCGTCAGGCGCAACCGGCGATCGCCGATGTCGAGGTTCAGTTCTTCGACCTGCTTCTCGCCGACGCCGTCCGCGGACCAACCCCATACAAGCCCCGCCAGGGACGAGGTAAGATCTTCCGGCAGGCCAAGCACCTTGCCGACGTCACGCACCGCACCGCGCGCGCGGTAGCGCGTCACTACGGCGGTCAGCGCGGAGTGGTTGCGACCGTAGGTCTCGTAGATCCACTGGATGATCTCTTCGCGGCGCTCATGCTCGAAGTCGACGTCAATGTCGGGCGGTTCACGACGCTCCCCTGACACGAACCGTTCGAACAGCAGCTCATGCTTGATCGGATCGATCGAGGTGACGCCCAACACGAAGCAGACGCACGAGTTGGCAGCCGATCCTCGTCCCTGACACAGGATACCGCGCCGGCGGGCTTCCCGCACGATCGCGTAGACGGTGAGGAAGTACGGCGCATAGCCAAGCTCACCAATCAGTCGCATTTCGTGCGTTATCTGATCGGTATAGGCCTGCGGCACGTCGTCATCGAACATCCGCTCGACCGCTTCTGTCGCTAGCTGCTGGAGCGCTTCCTGGGCCGTCAGGCCATCGATCAGCTGTTCATGCGGGTACTGATACTGAAGCTCGCCAAGATTGAAGGTGCAGATCCGCGCGATTTCAACGCTCGCCTGCAGTGCGTCGGGGTAGGCGCGGAAGCGCCGGACCATCTCGTCGGGCGATTTCAGCGCGCGATCGGCGTTCACCTCACGGCGATAGCCAAGCTCGTCGACGGTGCATTTCTCGCGCACCGCCGTGACCACGTCCTGCAGCAGCCGCGCTTCGGGCGCGTGGTAGAGCACGTCGCCGGTCACGACCGCGCGCACTGCCGCTCCACCAGCTTGTCGCGCCAGCGCATCGATGCGGACCGCGTCGCCCGGCCGACGCCGCTGGAACAGCGCCATGTAGCCCCGACGCCCGTAGATCGCCTTGAGGTCCTTCAGCGCAGCGAGGTTCTCTTCGTCCGCCTCATGCGGAAGCAGAATGGCGACGACGCCTTCAGACCATGGCTCCAGGTCATGCCAATGAAGCAGGCAGCCGCCCTTTCCCGCTCGCTTTTTGCCGACGGTGAGCAAGCGGGTGATCCGTGACCAGGCCGGACGATCCGTTGGGTAAAGCAGCAAGCGACGGCCGCATGATAGATCGATGCGCGTGCCCGCGATCGAGCGGACGCCAGTGGCTTTCTGCGCTTCCCATGCGCGCACAACGCCGGCGACCGTGCCGATGTCGCTGACGCCGATCGCCGGGTAGCCAAGCACGGCAGCGGCCGCGAACAGCTCGTCCGGACTGGACGCCCCGCGGAGCAGTGAGAAGTGCGTCAGCACCTGAAGCTCGACATAGTGGGTCATCCGAAGACCCCGTGCATCCACCAGGACAGGTCGCCGGTGTCGTCTTCGAAGCCGTCGCCACGCCGGAACACCCAGTAACGGCCACCAGTCTCGTCCTCGACGCGGTAATAGTCGCGGACAGCCCACACTTCCGCATCGCGCCGCCACCATTCGCCATGAACGCGTTCGGGACCGTCGCCGCCAACCACCTTGTACGTCGTGCCGCGCCACTCAAAGCGCCGTGGAGGTTGGTCGGGCATCAGGGCGATCACGCGATGCAGTGGCTCTGGATGCGCGAAGAGACGGATCGGCCGCTTCCACTCTGGCCAAGTCCCCGGCAGCTCATTGGGATCGGATTTGACCACGGCCCGCTCCGGGACATGGCTTTCGACGGGAGCGATGCGGAAGACCGAGTGCATCCCGATTCTGCCTGCGATCAGGTCGACCAGGCGTGCAGGGTCGCGCACCAGCGTTTCACCAGCGAGGACGGCGCCGAGATCAACCGCGTCGAGCGGCTCCGTGTGCGGCGCCACCATTTGAAACTGCTCGAGGCCCATGCCGGGATCGATCCGCTCGATCCGCAGCTTCAGCAGCCGCAGGAGGTGAGAGACCTCCCGTGTCGGCCGGGATGTGCCGACAGCCACGATTTGCTCCGTGCCATCGACGCGCATTCCCGTCAGGCGGAGCGAGCGTGCTCCAACGCCTTTCGCCCGCAGCAGCACGACAAGATCGCCCAAGAGGTCACCCATGACCTGTTCGATCGCCTCAGCAGTGCTGATCGGCTCCAGTAGCCGGCGTTCGACCGCCGGGACCTCGATGTCCTCTCGCGGGGTGATTGGCTCTGCGACACCGCCCAGGGCTTGATCCAGGCGTGTGATGGTCGGCAGTCCGAGACGGCGCGCGAGGGGTCCGCGCGCGACCGGGAGGAGATCCGCGATCCGCTCGAAGCCAAATTTGCGTGCCGCGGTCAACGCCGTGGGCGTCAGGCGCAACGCGGCGATCGGCAATGGGCTGAGCGCCTCGACCGTACCGTGCGGCTCGACGCGAGTAAGATCTGCTTTGCCAAAACGGGCCAGCGCGTGGGCGGCCCCCGGCGTATCGGCGACCGCGACGCGCGCCGTGAAGCCTGCACGACGGCAAAAGGCGAGCAGACGACGGCAGAACCGCTCTTCTCCGCCATGGAGGTGATCGCAGCCCGCGAGATCGATCCAAAGACCATCAGCCGGTGTAACAGCCGCGATCGGCGACCAGCGCCTTACCGCAAGCAGCGCAAGGCGATCGAGGAGTGCGGCATCGGCTTCCGGCTCGATCGGACGGAAGTCGAGATCGGAGACAAGCGCGCGTGCATGAGTGGCGGCCATGCCAGAATGGATGCCGAGCGCCTGCGCGCCAGTGCAGGCAGCGACGACCTCCTCCCGTCGGCCGACCTTGCCAATGAGAGCGAGCGGCGCGTGCTGGACCGGGGGCATAGCTGGCGTGACGATCCGCAATGCAGGCGCATGAGCCTTGTACGGGTGGCTCGCTGCTTCCGATCGCCGGCCAAGCTCTCGCATGGGCGGCTGCGCGTGGACAGGAAGCGACGCGATCTGCGCCTCGACCTCTTCACGCGACTGCGCACTGGTTCGCGCCCAGCGGGCGCCAGGCCGCCAACCGCCGCCCCGTGGCACCGAACATGCACCCTGATCATCGTCGACCGGCAGCTGCAGGGCGGGCCGCTCAGGCGGCCGCGTAGCGGGCCGTTCCAACCGTCTCAGCCGCTCGATGGCCAAGTTCGGCAGGAACAGCGAGACGACCCGTCTCATCGCTGCCCTCCAGTATAAGGGAAAAGCCCTCACCGCCACGTTGCCGCGCCAGTTCGACCGTCCATCTCGCTCGCCCTACACCCGCGACGTCCAGCCGCGCCGAAGGCGCGGAGCCGATCCGCCAGCGCGTCCACGCGGCGGATGGTTCGGAAAAAGGATCCTGGTCACGACCGCGGCGACGGCGAAGGAGCAGCACTGGCATGTCGGCTTCAGCCGCGACTAACTGCAGGCGGCGGGTTGCGACCATCGATACCTTGCTTGCCTCCGCAACGATCGCCGACGGCGTGCCATCGCGAACCGCATCCTCGATCACAGCGAGCAACGCCACGTCATCATAGGGCTGAGCATAGATGACATCCGACGAGGACAGGCCTGCCTGCGCCAAAGCCGGAGCGTAGAGGTCGGTGCGACACGTGGCCCACAAGATAGGGCCGCTGGCGTTGGTAGCTTCACGCGCCGCAATTCCGGCAAGGAACAGCGTGCTTGCGGCGTCATCCACCAGCGATCCGCTACGCGCCGTCGCCTCGTGAAGCGCGCCGGCACGTAAACCCCCAGCCCCAAGTCTGCTGTCGATCGCAGCCACGCCGAACGGCAGCACGCGGTAGTCGGTGACCGGCGTGGCGATCGTCCGCAGGTGGGCAAGGCTGGTTGCAAGGGACTCGGGGGCGGGGGACATCATGGTCTAAGACTCTACTCGTTCTCTTTATGTTCCGTTACCAAGTCCTACATTGCAAGGGCTTTGATCGTCCCGATCCGGGCTAATGACCTGCCCTTCCCCTCGGCGCACGGAGAGGAACGAAAAAAATACGGAACGGCAACAAATGGCGAATTATCGCTTCCGTTTGGTCGTACGGTGACTCATATAATCGTCATGCCGATCCGCCCCGAGAACCGCTGGCTCTACCCGATTGACTGGCGGCAGCTGTCGCAGACGGTCCGGTTCGATCGCGCCGGTGCCAAGTGCGAGGGATGCGGCCGGCCACATCTGCGCCGTGTGGTCCATCTCGGCGACGGACGCTGGTGGGACGCCGATGTCCGATGCTGGCGCTCGGACCGCGGCAAGCGCATTTCGCTGAAAGCCGGGTTCATGCTGGCTTCAGTCGGGTGACCTATGTCGTCCTGGCCTGCGCGCACCTCGATCACGACCCGGGCAACAGCGCATCTTCGAACCTTAAGGCGTTATGTCAGCGCTGCCACATGATCCATGATGCAGCCGAGCATCGCTGGCAGCGCTGGTGGAACGTCTTTCGGCTCCGCGCGATCCGCGATCTCTACGAGGATCCTCGCGTCACGCGCGAACGCATCGCCAACCGCTAAAGATCGATGTTTCGGGCGCGCATCGCTTCGGCTGCAAGGTCGGCGATCGGCCCCTGCCCTGAGGTAGCCTCATAGACTTCGGCGACATCGTGATCAGCGAGCTTATCCAGCATCAGCCGCACAGCCGCGGCGCTGGCGTCGTCCAGTACGGTCTTTGTCTCGTGGTTCGCCATGGCTAAGGTCCCGCCAGTGTTTCCAACGGAGTACGACTAGCATGAACGTAAGTGACCTGGCCAAGGGCGTCGCGGAAGCGACCGGTTCGAACGATGCCGACGCAAAGAAGGCGATCACGGCCGTGTTCGACCAGATCGCGGCAGCAGCTGTGAAGGGTGAGGAGGTGTCGATTCCAGGGTTCGGCAAGTTCACCGTAAAGGACCGCCCGGAGCGCGACGGTCGCAACCCAGCAACCGGCGAAGCGATCAAGATCGCCGCCTCGAAGAAGGTTGTGTTTACGGCCGCCAAGGGTCTGAAAGACAAGCTGTAAGACGCGTGCGCCGGCGAGTAATCTCGTCGGCGCCAACCCAAGGGACAGGCTCCGTGTGTAACCGGTATCGTATGACGGCAAAGGAGGTCGACCTTGCGGTAACCTTCGGTATCCGGCCCCCTTATGAGAAGGACGAGGAATACCCTGTCGGTGACATCTTCCCCACCGGCAAGAAGACCCCGTTCTACGGCAGGGTGATCGTGCAGGACGGAGCGGAGCGGAAGCTTGAGCGGATGGAATGGGGTGTGCCAACGCAGGTGCCCAGCGCGCGTGATCCTTCGATCAAGCTTACCAAGTACGTGACCAACGTGCGGAACCTGAACTCGAGTTTCTGGCGTTCAATGCTGACTACTCCGGCGCGTCGCTGCCTGGTGCCTGTCACGGCCTTTTCAGAATACGGGATTGCCCCGGGCGAAGACGGGAAGAAGCCGCTGCACTGGTTCGACGTGCCCAGCCGCCCGGTCTTTGCTCTTGCAGGGATCTGGCGTCCGACCGAGCGCGGCAATGCTTACGGCTTCCTGACGACCGAGCCGAACGCGATCGTGGCGCCCATCCATCCAAAAGCTATGCCGGTCATCCTGCACGACGACGATTACGATCGTTGGCTGACAGCACCTTGGGACGAACTGAAGGAGCTCGCCGTGCCTTACCCGTCGCAACTCATGCGGGTCGCATGACCGTGCTGAGCAGTGATGCGGTCGAGGTCATCAATCGGAACGCGCTCGTCACAGTTGCACTGAACCAAGGATATAACGCTTTTCTCCCTGTCTACGACAACGGCATTGATCTCATCTTGCACAACGAGACAACCGGCGACACGAAGCTTGTTCAACTCAAGGGGCGCTGGACAATCGACAAGAAATACTTGGGCCGGAATATCTGGATCGCCTTTCCTGACCGGGGGGAGTGGTACGTTGCGCCGCACGACCTGATGGTCGAGCATGGAACGAAGCACACTGCGACACAAAGCTGGGCAGCAGGCACCTACAGTAAGTCGCCACTGAGCAAGGCAGATCGACTGTACCTGACTGGGTATCGCTTCGGCGATCCGAGAATGCTCAACGATGCCGCTGCAGCGGAAGGGTAGCAACATTTCTGTCAGAGGGCGGCAACTGCAGCGGTGACGTGTTTCATCAAGATCGCTGATGCTATCAAGTCGGTCGATCGATCTTGCGCTGATTGCAAATGCCATCAGCCACAATTATTTGCCGATATCAGTCAGCAACAGCTTTAAGACGTGCGACGGCAGGTCGCGGAAGCTATTTAAGATCCTCACCTTTGCCCGACGCGGCATGATTAAAAGGTTCGCGGGGTCCATGATGATACAAGGTATTTTTGCTGCATTTGCTGTTTCGAGGTCGATAGTGGTGTCTCCTACAAAGACAGCCCGTCTTGTTCGTTCGCCGACTGCGGCAATCAGAGGAAGTCGATTAGGTTTACGAACAGTAAAGGTGTCCCCGCATATGACCCGATCAAACATATTTTGCCAGCCAAGGGTTTGTAAAAGGGGGTACGTCAGTATCGCAAGCTTATTGGTGCAAAGTGCAAGCCGCACCCCGCTTTTCTGCAACGTAGTCAGCGCTTGATCAACGTCTTTCCAAGGATGAATCGAGGATGGTCCGTTATCAATATGGTGGGCCATGAATGTGGGGAATGCATCGTCAAAACTTAGTTGTTTAGCGATACCCGACTGAATGAGTGGGTCTTTCACGACCATTTCGATGCCACGGCCCATGAAGCTGCGTACCTGTGCAACGGAGAACGGCACCGCCCCATACCTTGAAATTAACCAATTTACCGCGACAGTGATAGCTGGTGCAGAGTCCGCCAACGTTCCGTCAAGGTCAAACACTACTACCGGAGCGGGGATACTTTCCATTTTCACTTTCATGCAAGTCGTAAACGGTTAAATGTTAAATGAACGGTAGCCGCAATCTCTATCTGTTCAGCCGCTAGTGAATAGTATATGCGTCGCTCTTTTGTTCAATAGACAGCCCCGTCTTCCCTGCCTTGATCGCCACGTCTGTAATGTAGGTAAGCTCAAATCGTACTTCAGAACGCCTGGTCATACGTTAAAAAGAATACCGACGCTTGCAGCTGCCCGTGATTAAACAAATTTATTCTTAAGTGCTTGGTTGATCGACATTCCGTCTCTCACCCTCCCGATCTCGTCCTTGCCGATTGAGGCCCGATGGTCGTCAGCGATCCAACGCTACCGGATAACCCGCTGGTTTACGTCAATCGCGCGTTCGAGGCTTTGACGGGGTTCTCGGCGGTCGAGGTTGTTGGCCGGAACTGCCGTTTCATGCAGGGACCGTTGACCGATCAGGCCGACGTCCGACGTATGAAGGATGCGGTCGCTAGCCGCGAGCCGATCGATATCGACCTCCTGAATCACCGTCGTGACGGCACGCCGTTCTGGAACCGCCTCATGGTCGCGCCCGTGCATGACGCGACCGGCAGCCTACGCTACTTCGTTGCATCCCAGCTCGATGTCACGCTCGAGCGGCACGGGCTGTTGCAGTTGGAACGCGACCGCGACACGCTAAGTGCCGAGCTGGCGAAGCGTGAAGTCGCTTTGGCCGAACGAGAAGCGCGCCTGGCGCCTGCGCTCGATGCTGGCGGACTGGGCACTTGGACCATCGACCTGCCAGAATGGCGGCTCAGCTACTCGCCAAGTTGCCTGACGAACTTTGGAAGGCCGGCCGGAGAGATATTATCGGCGGAAGGCTTGTTGGCCTGCGTGCACCCAGAGGATCGCGAACTCGTCAGATCTTCGCTGAACAGCGCTATCGAGCATGGCATGCGGTATAACGTCGAATACCGCATATTGACGCCTGAAGGCGAGCAACGCTGGATCCATTCCCAAGGCTCGCTGCAGCGCCGTGCGGATGGCACGCCGTTGGCGGTTTCGGGCTTTTCGAGCAATGTTTCAGCTCGCAAATTCGCCGAGGAGCAACGTTCGGTTCTGGCCCATGAACTAACACACCGCGTGAAGAACACACTTGCGACGGTCAGTGCCGTTGTCAGTCAGACGCTACGCGATGCTGGGTCCCTTGCTGAGGCTCGGGATGCGGTGTCGGGCCGCATCGCTAGCCTCGCGTCTGCGCACGAACTGCTGCTCAAGGACGAGATCGAAGGCGCGGCAATCGGTGAGATTGTCGAGCGGGTGCTGGCGCCGTTCATGGATAGCAACGGTCGACGGTTTTCCGCTGTCGGCCCGACGATACGGCTGACCCCGGAAGTGACACTTGCGTTGTCTATGGCACTGCACGAGCTGGCGACCAATGCGATCAAATATGGAGCGCTCTCGGTACCGGAGGGTCAGGTGAGCATACGCTGGGACCTGAACGGCAATGCAACCGAACGCCGACTTACCTTCTCCTGGGCGGAGCAGGATGGACCTATCGTTGCTATACCAACACGTGTTGGATTTGGTACGAGAATGATTGAGCGCGTCCTGTCACGCCACATCCGCGGCAAGGCGGAAATCCAATATTTGCCGGAAGGTGTTCGCTTCGCAATCGAAGCGCCGATCTGAGCTCTCGACCTTGTCTGACATTTATTAACGCCGTGGCGGGCCCATTGCGTGACCACATTGGTTAAGAGCTCAGCTTATCGGGATCTGTCATATGTGCCATGTGCTCGTCATCGAGGATGATTTCCTCATCGCCGATCACATCATCCAGCTGATCGAGCGGGCTGGCGGCATATCCTTTGATCAGGCTGCCTCGCAAGATGAGGCAATCGATGCTGCGAGATTGAGGCCTCCCTCCATCATCATGTCCGACGTCAATCTCTCAGCCGGTACCGGCCCTGCCGCGGTGGAAGCCATCATTTTGGAGCATGGGCCGACGCCCGTGATCTTCGTGACCGGCACGCGCGAAGCATGCCATGTAAGTCGGCCATCGATGATCGTTCTCGACAAACCGATCAACGAACAGGCTCTTATCGCGGCGTTCCAAAGTCTGGCGCCCGCCTGAGTCAGCAATCGCCGACGGTCAGTGAAGCAGTCGCCCCATCGGCCTTACCGGTAAGACCGGGTACTTCATCAAGTTGTCTCAGGTCACTGAACCCGCCACGTTCCTCACGATAGCGGACGATTTCGAACCCGTGCCCCGCTAGCGCCGGGATGGCGTCCAACTCCGGCGCACTCGCCGCGTTGACGTTGATCGGCATCTCGTTCCTCATAGCTCTTCCTCTTTCGTACCTTTGGTGACGGAATATTGGAAAGGGCTTTGCTATCGATGAGCGCCCTAGCCAGCTAGGCGGAAGGTTTGCTTCATGTCCGCCTTCGGCGGATAACTGCTTGTTTGATAAAGAAGATCAACCATCGTGGAGGGGCTTTCCAGTATCCGTGCGTTTCACCCACTCGATCAGGAGAGGGTTCGGCATGGATCAGAAGAGTGCGCCGTTGGCCGATGCGTTGGCGGCGATCGAGAAGAGGCCGGTCATCGGATTTGGAGCGCCGGGCCACAACCAGGGTGCAGCCATTCCTGGCGGGATGAAGGCACTGCTCGGCAAGCGCGTTTTCCAAGCCGACGTGCTGACGCCGAAGGGGCTCGACGACCGTACCGAAGGCAAGTTGGCCCTTCAACGTGCGCACGAGATCGCGGCGGAGGCCTGGAATGCCGACTTCTGCCGGTTTGTAACCGGCGGAACCACCCAGAGTCTTCACACGGTTATGGCCTCGGTCGCCGGACCAGGTGACACCATTCTGGTCGCGGCGAATGCCCACAAGGCCGAGCGTACCTACGCGCTCGCGACGGGGCTCAATGCCGCCATCGTGCCGGTCCAGATCGACGGGGAATGGGACATTGAGCATGGTGTTGAGCCGCAGGCGCTGAACGCCGCCTTGGCGGCCAATCCAACCGCCAAGGCGTTCATCGTTGTCAGCCCGACCTACTACGGCGTCACGAGTGACATAGAGTCGCTTGCAGGCATCTGTCACAACCACGGTATTCCCCTCATCGTCGATGCCGCCTGGGGCGGCGCCTTTGCATTCTGTGAGGCCCTGCCAGACGATCCGCTTGCCAAGGAGGCGGATGTCGCTGTCTACAGCGCCCACAAGACGATGGGGGCGCTCGCACAAGGGTCAGTGATCGTCGCAAAAGGCGACTTGATCGATCGCCAGCGCCTTTGGATGGCATATGAGCTTTTCGAGACCACCAGCCCGTCGGTGCCCGTCCTAGCAACGCTCGACGCGACCCGGCGGGATCACGCGTTGAACGGGGAGCAGATGTGGAACGTCGTCATTGCGTTGGCGGAAAAGGTCCGTAGTAAGATTGCCGGTATCACCCCCCTGCGCGTTTTCGGTCATGATCATTTGCCGCCAGATGCCAGTTTGGACGTCACGAAGGTACTGATCGACGTCTCGGCGCTTGGCGTATCGGGGTATGCGATCGACGACTGGCTCTACAAGCATCACCGGATCAGCATGGGGTTATCCGACGCCCGGCATATCCTGGCCGTTCTGTCGCTGGGCACAACCAGGTCCGATCTCCGCAAGCTCGTCGGTGGCTTGCAGGATCTCGTGAATCAGCTCGGTTCCGATCCCTCCATCCTGCCGGCAATTTCGCCTGTGCCCGGGATCGGCACCCTGTCCGTCGACATGGCGATGCCCGGGCCTGCGGCACTCTACGGCCTAGCCGAGATGGTGGCCTACGAGGCGGCTGAGGGAAGGATCGCAGCCGAGATGATCGCGCCCGCGCCGCCCGGCGTCCCCCGACTGGTGCCGGGCCAGCGCATCACCGCTGCACACGTCGCATGGCTTGTCGCGAACCGTGATGCCGGGGCTTTCGTGATGGATCCGGTCGATCCCACAGAAGCGACCGTCAGAGTGGTTCAGAGCTGACGCAGCAACCGGATCAACACGCCAAATCTAACCGCAACTGCAATTAGGTGGATACGCGATGCAGACCGATACCGACGAACACTGGATGCAATTGGCGATAGACGTCGCGCGCTCCAAAGGGTCCGATCCCTCAACCTCCCCGCTTGGGTGCGTCATCGTACTAGACGGGAACGTGATTGCCGCCGAACGCAACCAGACCAAGGAATTGCCTGACGCAACCGCTCATGCCGAGATGATGGCGATCCGTCGGGCTTGTGAGCAAACCAGAGAACTGGAACTGCGCGGGGCGACGTTATACTCGACACTCCAGCCGTGCGGCATGTGCACGATGGCATCGATCTGGTCGAAAGTTGGCCGCGTCGTGTACGGTGCCGGCCGAAACGATGTGGACCCGATGTATTTCGAAGCCAAGCACGTTGATACACTCAGATTCATCGGGGACGCCTATCGGAATGATATTGAGATCGGAGGCGGCTGCCTGCGCGAAGCTTGCGCAAAACTTTATTATGGCCCCGCTGCCGAATTGAGCGAGGAAGAACAGGCCAACCTATAAGCATGCAGAATGATTCAAACGGTCAAATAAAGGCCCAAATATGGCCTATCTCGAGCCTAGCAGCCTTCAGCGTCGTTTTGCGACCACCTAGTTCTGAACATGCGGATCTGCTACATCACCAAACTCCAAACTTACACCTACGTCATCAAACGTTGATTATTCGCTTAAGAACTGGTCGATTGCATCAACAGCCTCGTACAATCGTGCCGCTAATAGCGGCTCATGGATGCCATCTGCTACATCGATCTCGACGATCAGCTGTTCGCGTAATTTTAGAAACGAGTTATGCTTAGTAAGCTTGGCAATTGCACCATCTGCGGTAGTATCGATTTTCTTGAGAGCATCGATTATCGACGAGGCCTCAACAGGCTTCTCTAATCGGGCAATCTCTTTGTAGTTTGATGGAACATCGGCAATATCATTACCTGTTGCAAAGACGCAGTGCACGCCCCGAGCGAGTAGACGGTCGACCACTGGGTATACTTTCTGCTCGCCGAGGTTGATGTCGAGGACAGCGCTGTCGATACGCCCTCCCCGATCAAGCAATGCCATTGCCTGATCGACAGACGGTACCGGCCCAAGCACGATAGCTCCCGCCCGTGTCAGCATGCGCTCGATCGCTTCGGCAACGACATACTCGTCCTCAATCACAAGTACCCGCTGACTTTCCATGAGCATGTCAGCCATCTTGCGCCTCCTCCACTGTCCGGCGAGATACAACCGGCACCGCAATCGTACAGTGCACACCGTCTTCGACGAAAGCATAATGTGTCTGGGCGCCAAGTTGGTACGGCAGGGCTTTTTCGATCAGTTGACGACCATAACCGCCGGTAGACGGTGCAGTGAAGGGTTGTGACATCCGAACACCACTCTCGCGCCAATCGACGTGGAGCCACAGAACGCCATCCTTTTCCGCCTCCACGTGCCATGTGATTGTAAGCAATCCTCCGCCGGTCCCCAACGCACCATATTTCACTGCATTGGTCCCAAGCTCGTGGATAGCTAGAGCCAGGCTTTGGACGGCGCGCGAGCGTAACGGAACATCAGGTGGGCCTGCCAATATGAGATGACCATCACCACCCTTCCGGCCAATGGCACCAAGCGAAAGGAGCTCCGCGCGCAGAAGGTCGTCGAACTTTACTCGCTGGCCTGATGTTGCATGCGAGAGCATCTGCTGGACGCGGGATAGAGCTGAAAGGCGGTCGTTGAAGCCATGCTCAAACTCTCGAAGCGACGAGGCACCATCCAGCATCCGCGCAGCAATCGAGCTCACAACCGCGATAAGGTTACGCGTCCTGTGTTGCAGCTCCGCAACCATCACGACCTGGCGTTGCTCGCTTTCCCGCAACGATTCCGCGCTGCGCTTCAATGCGTCTATGTCACTGATTACGCTTGCTTGTCCGGTCAGCTTTCCCAACTCGTCGCGTACCGGAACTGCCGCAACTCGCACCCAAATGGCCCGCTGGTCGTCATCGGTGAACAGCATTTCCTGACCAGGCGTAACACATTCTCCGCGGCGGGCGCGCGCACCGGGAAACTCGTCCGGTTGCAACGGTCGCTCATCCTCGCTCCACGCTTGCCACCGCGCTACGCGAGCCGGGTCCTGGGAGGGCATCAAGCCTGTGGGACAGAATCGCTGATACTCGGAATTGTAGGCTACCATTCGTCCGTTCATGTCCAACGTAGCTACACCCGCAGGCACGCTTTCGAGCGTAGCCGCGAACCGAGCCTCGCTTTGGTGAAGCGCTGCCTCTGACTCCGCCAAACGACGGCGTAAGTCGGCGATTGTTGCCACGTCATCCATCTTACATTCCATGTATAAGCATCGGAGTGCGCCAAGGGCGGATAGCTACGTTAGCCCGTTTTTCGATAAAAATGCCGTGCTTTCTGCGTAGGTGTTTTTCAAACGCCTCCCCCAATCCCCGAACAGGCGTTCACCGATCGGCTAGCCATCCTTGGGCGCTACAAGGTGCCTTGCAAGCCGACTCAACTGATATATGTCGGTCAAGACAAGTGTCGTGGTTGGGTGATGATGCCTGCAGGTCATTGCGTTTCGTCGGTCGAAGGAGTAATTCTGCACGCGGATCAAGGCTTTCTTGATCTGCTCCACCGTCGCGCCGACGAAGTTATCGGCGTTTCGTACCGCGAAATAACCGACGCTCGCGACCTAGATCGAAGCGCAGATATGCTAGCCGTACTAAAGGACGGCGCAGCTCCCGTACGGTTGCAAAAGCGCTACCTTCGGCCGGATGGTAGCTCAGTAGCAGCGAACCTACTGGTCACCCGCTTCGCCAACCCCGACCGCTTGATAAGCACGCTGTTCTGGCAAGAAAATGGCCGCCCTTTGCCGCCAGCTAGGCTTTGGGAAGCAGCACTGCGTATGCGCCAGGTCCACGCCACCCGATCCACGCTATTTGGGGCTGATCTGAGCATTGACCCCGTAGGTTCGCTGCTGATCGGCATCTATCTGGCAGAGGCAGAAGGCCGGAATATCGGACTGGCCGACGCTGCCGCCCATGCCAAGATCCCGACATCTGTTATCGAACGGTGGATCAAGGTACTTCAGCAGCGGGGAGTGCTTGAACACCGAGACACTGCGATGGATATTCGACTAACACACTCAGGTCTGAATAAGGTAGAGTCTATGCTTGCTACGGTCTATGGGTCACCTGATGCGGCGGTGATGCTTCTTAATAGCTATGATTGACGTCTTACCGTTCAAATATGATATCATTATATTATTATTCTGCATGTACGGAGCAAAGCTAAACGCATTACTTTATGTACCCAGTTCCAAATTGGGTGCACTCGGTTAGACTGGCTTAAGTTATAATTGACTTTCGAATGAAAACCTCACTGAACCACTTTGACCCACAAGCAGACGTTCCGGCACCTTTTCCTGCCACTTAACTTCGGCCATTCGTTCATGAGCCCGCTTTCGATTTGCGAGCGGACGGATCAGGGCTTCGCGTCCATAGCGCTCAGGAGCCTTACGCCGTCGGGACAGTGCCGCCATCAATCACGAATTCGGTTCCGGTTATGCTGCCTGCCCGATCAGAAGCGACGAACGCGATGAGGTTCGCCACCTCGTCAGGAGTAGCTGGTCGGCCGAGCGGTATGCCGCCCAGTGAGGCCATGATCATCTGCTTTCCCTTCTCAGCGCCGTCCTCACCGCCGAGACGTTTGGCCAGTGCGACGGAGGCCTCGGTTTCAATCCAGCCAGGCGACACGCGCACAACCCTTACCCCTGCTGGCGACACCTCTTTTGATAGGCTCTTGCTATAGGTCGAGAGCGCCGCCTTTGCAGCGGCGTAGGCGGTTGTCGCTTCCGGCAATGGCATGACGTGCTGGATCGAAGTCACATGGATGACCACCCCCGCGCCCCGCGAAACCATTTCCGGAACCAGCGCCCGATCGAGCCGGATGGCCGGCATTAGGTTGAGGTCGAGCTCCTTCGCCCATTCCTCTTCGCCAAGAGCGGCAAACCCGCCTGCTGGCGCAGAGGAACCGCCCAGCATGTGAACAATGATGTCGACCCCGCCCATCCGCTCGCGGACCGCGTCGGCAAGAGCTGCGCAGCCCTCCACGGTGGTAAGCTCGGCCGCGAAGAAAAGCTCCTCAGGTAGTGTTTCTGGCTTGCTCCGAGCAGTCGTCAAAACGTGAGCACCCAGCTCACGAAACAGAGAAACCGTCGCAGCGCCAGCGCCACGGGTTCCTGAAGTGATGAGGGCGCGCTTGCCCTCCAGCGAAAGGAAGGGAATCACAACGTGATCTCCAGGCAGGCAATCGCGCCATCGGCAAGGGTGAACTGGTATCGCAGGTCGACCGGACTGCCGGGGAAGTTTCCAACTACATGGCTTATCACGACGGCTTTATTGCCTTTGTCGGTAATGGCGAACGGCTCAGTGGCGCAGAGGTATTTTGCGAGATAATCCGCGGCCCACTCCTGGATTGCATCGCGACCAGTGTAGGTGTGTCCCTCGTCCTGCACGATCGAATCGGCGGTGAAACATCCAGCGATCGCCGCTGCATCGCGTCTCCTGTCCGCGTCGAAGTATCTCGCAATCCCAGGTGGCAGATCGATGGCCATGACGTCCTCCATTTCGCAGCGAAGCGCTCGCTCCGCTCTCCCGAACCAAACTATGGATGGACGGCCTGTAGGATAATCAGGATAGATAGGGATGAGGCGTCACGGAAAGCGGGACAATGTCACGGTCGGGACTGATTGAGCTGGAGGCGATCCTCGCCATTGTCCATCGCGGCTCATTCCGCGCGGCTGCCGTTGATCTCGGCATGTCCACAACCGCGCTAAGCAACGCAGTCGGCAAGCTTGAGCAGCAGCTCGGCGTTCGTCTGCTCAATCGGACTACGCGCAGCGTCTCGCTGACAGACGCTGGAAGAACTTTTGTCGGCCAGATCGCGCCGGCGGTTCAAAGCATCCAAGACGCCATGAACACGGCGCGATCGCAGCAGAGTACGCCGTCGGGTATCCTGCGCATCAATTCCTTCGCAACCGCCGCCCGAGAAATCCTGTCTCCACTGGTTCTGGAATTTATACGTCGGTACCCGCAGGTTCACATTGATCTCGTCACCGAAGGACGTCTTGTCGACGTTGTGGCGGAGGGCTTTGATTTTGGCATTCGCACCGCCGACCTGATCCCAAGTGATACGATCGCGATTCCGATCGGCGCTCCTCGGCGCTTCTCCGTAGTGGCGTCGCCAGCATATCTTGAGAAGCGCGAGACGCCGCAGGTGCCGCATGACCTCCTGGCGCACGCCTGCATCCGCGTGCGGTTGCCCAATGGCGCGCCGTATCGTTGGCATTTCGCTAAGAACGGCGAGTCGATGCAGATCGATGTACAAGGCCCAATCACATTGGACGAGGCCAGCCTGTCTCGAATTGCCGCGCTGGATGGTGTTGGGATTGGGTTCTTCATGGAGGCGGATGTCCGCGACGATGTGGCATCGGGCAGGCTTGTCCAGATGTTGGAAGACTGGACCCCGCCCCTTGCACCGCTATGCCTCTACTACCCGAGCAGGCGCCATTCATCGGCCGCGTTCAAAGCGTTCATCGATCTCGCCCGGGAGATTGCTGCGGTCACAAGACGCTAAACCCATTCGGAGATATCCGCGGCCCGGATACGCTTCTCGGAACCGCTATCTGCTTATCGACTGGATGGCGCCGTCGGCGCGGAGTTTTGCCCGGAACCCGTGCATCTTGCATAACTACTGGCCGACGACAATCAGACCGTTTGAAGTCGCCGCCGCCTGTCGGACGGCCTTCAGCGGCTGGTATTCCGGCGCGTCGTAAAAGTCGCGAACAGCCTGGCGGTTCGGAAACTCCAGCACGACTAGCCACGTCGGGGACCAGTGTCCCTCGATGATCTCGGGCTGGACGTCTTTGACGAGCGGTTTGCCACCGAACTGCGCGGCCAAGGCGATCGCAGCGCCCTCGTAGTGGGTCATAGCCTGCAGATCACGTACGGTGAGATCGATGAGGACAAGGGCAGTCATAGGAGTTTTGCCTAGTGATAGAGGGTTGCGGGTGATCCGCCCGCGCCACCCGAACGCCAGTTCGCGACTGACGTCGGATAGCCTTGGGAAAGCGCGAGTCTGAGCGGACGTGTAATGACCGGCTCGAGAACGACGCCCTCAAAGACGATCTGTACGAAGTGATTCCGGCTCAGACGTTGAGCCGGCCAGTCGATCAGGTCATCGGCCGGGCGGCTTAACGCAGTCAGATAGCCGTGAAGTCGATAATGACCTTGCCGCCGCGCTCAGCATGGATAGCGGCTTCGACGATTGCGGACGGCGGGTAGACGCCGCTGATCGGTGTGTGCAACGTCCCGCTGACGACAAGCGGCAAGACGTCTTTGACCGCGGCAGGAGCGGCAGCGGCCGAGTCCGGGTTGCCAAGGAAAAAACCGTGGACGGTCACCTGCTTGAAGATTGGTAACCAGGCCGGGATCGACATCGTCGCGCTGCCCAGAATGGAGTAGGCGACGACGGCCGCGCGGGGCGAGACGATGTCGGCGATAAGGCCAATCGCCTCGCCGCCGATCGCATCGATACCCAAACCGATGCGACCGCCCTCGACCGCCCTCTCTGCCTCAGCTTTGGTGTCGTCGCCAGCGACCAAGACCACGTCGGCGCCGGCGGCCTTCAATTCGTCGACAAGTTCGGGACGCCGGACAATGTTGAGCGTCTTCAAGCCGCGAGCTTTCGCGACCCCGATCACCGATCGGCCCACCCCCGAATTTGCGGCGTTCTGGACAACCCAGTCACCTGGTTTCAGTGTCGTATATTCGCTGAGCAAAAGGGCCGCAGTCGGCGGGTTGATTCCCAGCATCGACAACTGATGCAGGTCGGCGTCGGGAAGAGCGAACAGTCCCTCTGCAGGAATGGTCATCCGTTCGCGCCATAGCCAGGTAAAGACTGGAAGAAGCACGCGGTCACCGATGGCGAGATGATCGACGTCCTCGCCTAGGCCAATGACGCGGCCAACCCCCTCGTTTCCAACAGGCCCAGGAGCGGTTGGCAGAACGGGAAATCCGCCTTTGATCACGTAGAGGTCATGGGGATTGAGTGGCGAGGCCTCGAGTTGGACCAGCACCTCGTTCACGCCGGGCGCGGCTGGCTCCGGCAGATCGTTGAACCGCAACACGTCACGAGGCTCGCCGAAGGCGGAAATCTGGATCGCTTTCATCAGGATAATCCTTGATCGAGCGGCAAGGCCGCATCGGTTATTTAGTGGAGCGGTAGCTCCATAAACAGGCCCTGGTCCGCGAATTTGCCGCAGTCAACGTAAAAGTGGAGCCGTCGCTCCGAATATGTTAGGTCGCAGATTAGAAGACCTGAGCGATGTCCGTTCACGTCGCAGGCAGGAAGAAGCGCGATGACGACTAAGGTTGAGAGCCAGACCCCTCGCGGGCGCGGACGACCACGTCTGTTTGATCGGACAGCGGCGCTCGACCGGGCAATGCGCGTGTTTTGGGACAGGGGTTACGAGGGCACGACGTTCGACGAACTGATTACCGCGATGGGGCTGAGCCCCTCGAGCTTCTACAACGCGTTCGGAAACAAGGAGGCCCTCTATCGCGAGGCGGTCGGTGCATACCTCACGGGGCCGGGTGGCTTCTTCCCCAAGGCGCTCGCTGGCGAGGGCTCGGCACGCGATGCGTTCGCGCGGCTGATGATAGCTACGGCTGCCGCGTATACTGACGATACCGGTCCTGCGGGCTGTATGATCTCACTGGCCGGGTTGCACGACGCCCCCGAACGCGCCGACCTCCGCGACTTCATGCGTGAGGTCAGAGGCCGGTCGCTTGCGTTGATGGTAGAACGCCTCGACGAGGGCGTCCGAAACGGCGACCTGCCTAAGGGGACTGACGTCGCCCAGATCGCCGACTTCTTCGAGACAGTGTTCAGGGGCATGGCGGTCCGTGCGCGTGACGGTGCAGATCGCGAGATGCTTGAAAAGACTGGTGTCATGGCGCTTGACGCCTGGCCAGGCGGCCGGGCCTAGTCGTCGCCCTTGTCGAATGGACTGACACCTCGCCCGAACGAGAAGTTCTCTGATGGTAGGGGAATGAGAGTTACGAACACATCGTCCGGCCTGATCCCGACATTGTCGTGAAGGCGCTGGACGATCTCTTTTAGCAACACTCGCTTTTGCGACATGGGGCGCGATGCAGGGATGTGCACAGAGATGATGATCGCGCCCGCTGAGCGATCCACGTCCCCGTAGGTAGGATGGAGAAACAGATAACCTTCGGCATGCTCGTTGATCACGACAAACTTGTCCTCGGGAGGCAGGCCGAAGCTGGCCTGAAGCGAGTGCGCGAGGGCGTCCGCAATGGCCTTACGCTGATCCAGGGAAAACAGGTCCTTGGGCACATGGACGTTAAAAAAGGGCATGACGTGATCCTCATTGCATAGTGCTTACATGAAGCGTGTGTATTTGGAGTAGAGGCTCCACAAACTTGCTCTGCTTGCGATTTGCAGGATCGTCAACGAGTTTTGGAGCCAAGCCTCCAGATCATAGCGGAGGATGACCTTGTCCCAGACATTCCTGACGCTAGCGTTGGCATCAGTCTCAACGTGACGGGCCACCCGGCCCCCGAAAGAAACTGAAGCAGCATGACAACCTTAAATGGAGTTCTGACTCCATATTGTGTTGACGCTTGGCGGAACGTCGCTTATCGGTTTTTGGAGCACGCGCTCCCTAAAGCGATGCGCACGGAGATTTCTGATGACCCGAGTAGTCCGAATTCACGAATACGGTGACGCCAGGGTTCTCCGAATTGATGACGTGGACGTCCCGGCGCCGGCAGCCAACGAGGTTCAGATCAAGGTCAAGGCGATCGGAATTAACCGTGCCGAAGTGATGTTCCGCAATCATGCCTATCTACAGGAGGCACATTTTCCAAGCCGCCTTGGCTACGAAGCTTCGGGCGTCATCGAGCTGGTCGGTGCAGCGGTTGAGGGGTTCGCCATCGGTGATGTGGTCAGCGTCATTCCCTCACAGGATATCACTAACGGCGGCACCTACGGCGAACTGGTCAACGTGCAATCCCGCTTAGTCGTGAAGCATCCGGCGACGTTGTCCTTCGAAGAGGCCGCAGCGGTTTGGATGCCTTATGTCACGGCGTGGGGCGCGCTAGTCGAACAGGCAAAGCTGTCCCAAGGTGAGGCCGTTATCATCTCGGCGGCGTCCAGCAGTGTCGGCATCGCTGCGTTCCAGATCGCTAAACTTGTCGGAGCTACCGTCATCGCGACGACGCGAACCGGCGCCAAGCGCCAAGCCCTCTTTAATGCCGGTGCCGACTATGTCGTAGCGACGGACGAAGAAGACCTTGTGGCGAGGGTTCTCGAAATCACGGACGGGATCGGCGCTCGCGTCGTATTCGACCCGGTCGGCGGCCCTTCGTTCGAGCCACTGACGGCCAGCATGGCGCGAGGCGGGATCCTGCTGGAGTATGGGGTGCTCAGCGCCGATCCCACGCCGTTCCCGTTGCTTACCGTCCTCAGCAAGTCCCTAACGTTGAAGGGATACCTTTACACCGAAGTGGTATCCGACGATGCCATCCTCGAGCGCGCTAAGACGTTCATCACGGACGGTTTGGTATCGGGTGCCCTTAAACCCCTGATCGCGCGTACCTTCGCTTTCGCCGACATTCAAAACGCTCATCGCTTCCTGGAATCCAACGAGCAAATCGGCAAGGTCGTGGTTACGCTCTGACCTGGTTCCGGCCACTCAGCCTACTAAAAGCGCTATTCGGAACCGGGCATCCATTCAGCTCCCACCGCGGAGCAGTGTTACGCTCCGTAGTATCGTTCGACCTCACCCAACTGGAGCTTGAGCGCTCTGCTGGGCAAATGAATAGTTAGTCTCTGCCGTTCGCTTTCGTTGAAACGGGCGGCCTTTTTCAACAGGTCACGGATGGCTGCGCGACCGACGACCCTGTCGCCGCCAAGCCAGCCACTGCCGAGCGCAATCTCAGGTGCTAGGATAAGGAGGCCATAAGCGTCAGGCGCGAAATGTTCGATTATGACGACGGTGTCCTTTTTGCCGTGATCGCGGCTTGCCTTTATACCGAGGATCTATCCTTGGCGACCGGCGGTCCGTTGGACCCATAAGTCGCCGTTCAATGCCCTCTCAGGCATCCCCAACTTCGGCCCTTCGTTCTTGTCGAGGCGGGGCCCATGCCGTACCTATTCCCCCCTGCCCGACGGCACGCCAAATTTCTCGAAAAGGATCGAATATCGGGAAAGCAGGCACCCTTCCCAAAAAACCGTCGTTCACGCTGTTTTGGGAAATCTGTCAGTCGAAGACCCGCGGCGCTCCTCCTACTTGGAGAGCAGCACTATGACACCAAAGCCGCGATCCGGTGAGGATAGAAGGGCATCGCCGTTATGGCCGATCGCGACGGCGCGAACCAATGCGAGGCCCAGCCCATGCCCTTCAGTGGTGCGTGACGTCTCGGCGCGGGCGAAACGCTGGAACAGGCGTTCGGCATCAGCAGAAGGAACCCCCGGGCCGTTGTCCTCCAGCATCACCTCGATCGCATCCCGCGTCGCCTTCGCGGTCAGTATCGCCGTAGTACCGGCCGGCGTGTGGCGGAGGGCGTTTTCCAGCAGGTTCGACAGCGCCTGAGCCAGCAGACGGCGGTCGCCCTCAATGTGCAGACCGGTCGGAATGTTCGTCAATAATATGTGGCCGCTGGCTTCGAAATCCGGGCGGTAGGTTTCAGCCATGTCCTCCAACAGTGCCGAGAGATCGAGCCACGCCAGCGCCCGGCGTTCCGCCATTCCTTCGATCTCGGCGATGCGGAGCAGCGCAGCGAAGATTTCCAGCAAGTCGTCAGCTTGCAATCGGGCAACGGCAATAGCCGCGGCATCGCCCGCGGCTGCGCGATCGAGCTGGTTGCACAAGCGCGTCAGAGGCGTGCGCAGGTCGTGGGCGACGTCGGTCGACACCTGCCGCAGATTGTCCATCAGCGCCGACATTCGGTCGAGCATTCGGTTAAGCGTCGCAGCGAGGCGGTCGAACTCGCTGTCGGAGCCGTCTCGGGGTACCCGCTGCGTCAGGTCGCCGGCGATAATCGAATGCGCGGTGGCATCGATACGCGACAGGCGACGCCGGGTCAGCCATCCGACCAGCACGGCCGCGCCGATCCCAAGCGCCAGCATCGCCGTGAGGGCGGCTGCAAACAGTAGCGCCAACGTCCGGTCGATCGCCGAGAGGTCGCGCCGATCGGCGACGACGACGAGCATTCCCGCGGGCAGCGGCGTGGCGAGGGACTGTCCTACGCCGGTTTCGTTGCCGCGCCGAAAACCGAAATGCTCCTGATAGCCTGATGCCAGCGGGGCCAGTGGCGCGATGGTGGCGGCGATCTGCCGGCTTGTGTGGTCGACCAGCAAATAATCGAGACTCGCTTCGTTGCGTGCATTTTCGCGCAATCGGATCGCGTCAGCCACCGCAGCTATGCCACCCTCGCGTGCCTCCGCCACCAGCGCGCGCGTTTCGACCGCGATACGGTGGTCCAGCTGCTCCTCCAGGGCCTCGTGCGTCACCTCATAGGCGATGGCACCGATGGCTACCGTCGCGGCGCTGAATGCCAGCGCGACCAGCACGACGAGCCCGAAGGTCGAGCGCCACAGGCGGGCGAGCATCTATTCGCCCCGGATCATGTAGCCGGCACCGCGCACCGTCTCGATCGCATCGGCGTCGGAACCGGCATTGAGCTTGGAGCGCAGGCGGCTGAGGTGCGTCTCGACGATGTTGGTCTTCGGATCGAAGTCGAAATCCCACACCCGCTCCAGCAGCATGGTGCGCGTCATGACCTGGCGCGGGTTGCGCATCAGTTCGGCTAGCAGCGCGAACTCGCGCGGCTGAAGCGTGATGCGTCGACCACGCCGCTCGACGGTGCGGCGATGCAGATCGAGGACGATTTCACCGACTCGAAGAATGTGCGCGTCATCGCCACGCACAGCAGGCCGACGGGTCAATGCGTTGAGGCGGGCGGCCAGCTCGGAGAAAGCGAACGGTTTGACCAGATAATCGTCTGCGCCGCTCTCCAGTCCCTCGACGCGATCGGCGATCCCGCCGACAGCCGTCAGCATCAGAACCGGGGTCGCGTCGCCGGCCGCACGTAACGCCTTAACCAGCGCCAGCCCGTCGAGACCGGGCAGCATCCGGTCGACCACCATCGCGTCGAACCCACCCCCGGTCGCCTGGAACAGCCCGTCGCGGCCATCAGCGCTGACCGCGACCTGGTGCCCCGCCTGCCCCAGCCCCTGCGCCACGAAGGCGCGGGTGTCGGCATCATCCTCGACGATCAATATCCGCATCCCCCACCTATCGCGTAGCGGCGTCGGTTCGCCAACCGCCACCCAGCGCGCGGAATAGTGCGACCTCTGCCTGAGCGACCGCCAGATCGGACTGGACCTGTTGCAGCGTGGCCGACGCCGACGCCCGCTGGGCGTCGACCTGGAGCAGCCCGGGGGCGTCGCCGAGGCGGACCCGGGCACCGGCCCGCCGCGCGTAGGCCTGCGCCTCGCGCAAGGCGGTCGCCAGATCGCGGTTACGGCGGGCCTCAGCATCATAAGCGGCCAGCGTCGTCTCAACCTCGCGAAGCGCGCGTAGGACCGCCACGTCCCACCCGGCCAGCGCCGCACGCTCGGTTGCGCGGGCCTGTTCCAGCCTCGCGCGGACCGGTGCCTGGTTGGGGAAGGCCCAACTGACAAGCGGCGTCACTGCCGCGCTGATACCGCCGGATAGCAGCCCGACCGCCCCGCCCAGATTGACGCGGGGGTAGAGGTCCGCGCGTGCCACGCCGATCCGCGCGGCTGCGGCAGCAAGGCGGCGTTCCGCCTCGCGCACGTCGGGACGGCGCAGCAGCAGCGCGGTGCCGTCGCCGACCGGCGCGGCCCCGCGCAGGCGCGGTGCGGCGGTGCAGGCGAAGCGATAAGTGCGGGCCTCAGCAGGGGGACGGCCTTGTAGCGTGGCGAGCCGGTACAGCGCGTTGGCGCGCTGCGCCTCGAACGGGGCGATGGCGGCGCGGGTGGCGGCTGCGATCGTCGCAACTTGCGATACCTCCAGAGGCGATACGTCGCCGGCTCGAAGCTGTTCGCGGACTAGCGCGACCGAACGATCCTGTACGGAGGCAACCTCGCGTGCGGTTGCGATGGCGCGGGTCGATCCGCACAGGTCGACATAGGCGAGGACGGTGTCGGCGACGACTGCGACGCGCAAGCCATCGACGACGGCGGCCTGCGCCTCCGCATCCGCGCCCGCGGCGGTCGCGGCCGATCGCAGCCGGCCGAACAGGTCGAGATCCCAGCTCGCCGTCGCAGCGATATCGTAATCCGTCGTCGGCACGTTCCCTGACGCGCTTGGCTGTCCGGCAGGATCGTCGACGCCCAGCGCGCTTTCGATCGTCGTCTGCGGCAATCTTGCGGCCCGTGCCTGACGCAAGACCGCGCGTGCCCCGTCGAGATTGGCGTAGGCGACACGCAGATCGGCGTTGGCGGTCAGTGTAGACCGGACCAAACCGTCAAGCACCGGATCGTCATAGAGCCGCCACCAGTCGTCGGGCACCGCCGCGATCAATGCGACGGGAAGCCTGGCGAAAGCGCCCGTCGCGCTGGGCGGCGCGATCGTCGGCGATGGCGCAGGCACACTCATGCAGGCGGAGGCGAGCAGGGCAACGGCGGGGGCCAAGCGACGGATCATGCCAGCGCCTCCTTATGTGGGGCGGCAGGCGGATCGGGCTGTTCCTTGCCATAGCGGGCGTAGAGCGCGGGCAGCAGCAGCAGGTTGAGCGCAGTCGAGGAAATCAGACCCCCGAGTATCACGATCGCCATCGGATGCTCGATCTCATGCCCCGGCGCATTACCCGCGACGATCAGCGGCACCAGCGCCAGCCCGGCGCAGGCGGCGGTCATCAGGATTGGCACCAGACGCTCCTCCGCACCACGCAGCACCAGCTCGCGACCGAACGTCATCGCCTCATGCCGTTCGAGATGCTGATAATGCGACAGGAGCATGATGCCGTTGCGTGCGGCGATGCCGATGACGGTGACGAACCCGACCAGGGAGCCAAGCGACAGCACCCCGCCGGTCAGCGCGACTGCGACCACCCCGCCGACCAGCGCGAACGGCAAGCTGATGGCGACCAGTGCGGTGATGCGAGACGAGCGGAACTCCATCCAGACCAGCAACAGAATGCCGACCAAGCACAGCGCACCGATGCTCCACAGGCGGCTGCGCGATTCCTTCAGCGCGGCATATTCGCCCAGCACCTGAGGGTGATAGCCGGTGGCGAACGGCACCTTCGCGACTGCGGCCTCGACAGCCTGCGCGACGGTGCCGAGGTCCGCGCCCGCGACATTCATCGTTACGTCGAGCCGGCGTTGCCCGTTCTCACGCTTCACCTCGTTGGGGGCAGGCGCGATCTCTATATCGGCAACATCGCCGAGCCGAACCGGCGCACCGGTGACGGGGGCCTGGATCATCAGGTCGCGGAGCGCATGGACGCTGCCCCGTACTGCGGGCTCCCCCCACACCGCGACGTCGAAGGCGCGTTGATCGCGGTAGATCTCGCCGACCTTGGTCTGCGCGACCAGCGTCTGCGCCTGACGGCGGACCTCGCCCGCGGTCAGGCCGAGCCGCGCCAGTTCGCCGGCGCGCGGACGGATGCGGATTTGCGGGACCAGCACCTGGCTCTCCAGCTTTAGGTCGGAAACGCCCTGAATACCGCCGATCGCATCGCGGACACGCGCGCCAGCCGCGCGCAATTCTGCCTGATCGGGGCCGTAGATGCGTACGACAATAGTCGCGCCAGCACCCGTCAGCACCTCCTTGATCCGCTCGCGCAGATAGGTCAGCACGTCGCGGTAGAGGCCGGGATAGCCCTCCACTACCTCCTTGATCCGCTTCACCGACGCATCGTAGTCGGCATTCTCGTCGAGGCTGATCCACAGTTCGGTGAAGTTGGGGCCGACCACCTCGTCGGCCTGTTCGGCGCGGCCGATATGCGCGCCGAAATTGCGGACGCCGGGGATGCTGCGTAACTCCTTCGATGCGCGGATCGTGATCCGGTCCATCGCCTCGATCGACGTGCCCGGCTTTTCGACGAAGTGCATCAGAAAGTCGGTTTCGCGGAAGTCGGGGAGGAACTGGTCCTTGAAGGTCGCATAGCCGACGCCTGCCAGCAGCAGCCCGCCCGCCACTACCCCGACCGCCAGCGCCGGACGTCCGACGACGCGCGGCAGGAAGCCGACATAGCGGCGCTTCAGCGCGGCGACGATGCGGGTGTCTCGCTCCTCTGTCAGCGGTGCGTTCGGCAGGAGCAGTAGGCACATCGCCGGGGTCACGGTCAGCGCGACCAGCAGCGACATGCCGATTGCCAGCACATAGGCGATGGCGAGGGGCTGAAAGAAGGTGCCCGCCACCCCGCCGAGGAAGAAGATCGGCACGAACACCAGCATCACGATCAGCGAGGCGAAAACGACCGCCGAGCGCACCTCCAGCGACGCGGCGAGGACCACCTCGAAGGCTGGCTTTGGGTCGACCGACTCACGGTTCAGGCGCAACCGGCGTGCGATGTTCTCCACGTCTATGATCGCATCGTCGACCACCTCACCGAGCGCGATGACGAGGCCGGCGATAATCATCACGTTGATCGTCGCGCCCGACCACAACAGTATCAGGCCCGCGCCGAGCAACGACAGCGGTATCGCGACTAGGCTTATCGTCGCCTGCCGCCAGTCGCGCGTGAACAGGAACAGCACCGCCGCCACCAGCGCGCAGCCGATCATCAGCGCGCGGGTGAGATTGTCGATCGAGCGTTCGATAAACGTGGCCGGCCGGAAGATCCTCGTATCGACCTTCACGTCCTTCAGACCGGGCTTCAGCTCGGCAAACGCGGCTTCGACCGCGCGGGTCAGCTCCAGCGTGTTGGCGGTGGGCTGCTTCACGACGATCAGCATGATGCCGGGACCGTCATCGATGATCGCATTGCCGATCGGCGCGTTGAAGCCGTCGACCACGCGCGCGACGTCGCCGATCCGCACCGGCGCTTCGCCCGCCTGCTTGACGATCGCCTGCGCGAGGTCGGCCGCAGTCTGGACGGTGCCGGTCTGCTGGACGGCGAGGCGTTGGTTGGCCGTGTCGACGAACCCGCCGCCCCCGACCAGCACCGCGTCGCCGGCCGCGGCGCGTACCTCCGCCAGCGTCACGCCGGCCGCGCGCAGGCGATCGGGATCGACCAGCACCTGCAACTGCCGGTCGCGCTGGCCCCAGACCGCGACGTTGGCGACACCGGGAACCGCCATCAGGCGCGGCCGGATCGTCCAGCGCACCAGCTCGGACAGTTGCATCTGGTCGAGCCTGCCTGAGGAAAGGCCGACCTTCATCGCGCGACTGGTCGAGGACAGCGGAGGCATCAACACAGGTTGTCGCGCCGCGAGCGGCAGCCGCGGCTGCACCTGCGCGATCCGCTCGCCGACCATCTGTCGAGCGCGGATCACGTCGGAGCCGCGCTCGAACAGGATCTGCACCGACGACAGGCCCAGCACCGATTTGGAGCGCAACGTCATCAAGCCGGGGACGCCGTTGACCGCGGTTTCGATTGGCGCCGTGACCAGGCTCTCGACTTCCTCGGTCGACAACCCCGGTGCCTCGGTCTGGATTTCGACCATGGGTGGCGCGAACTCGGGGAATACGTCGAGCGGCACGTCGCGGCCAGCGCGGACGCCGAGCACGACCAGCAACGCGGCAAGCGCAAGGACGAGGACGCGCTGCGCCAGCGCGAAATGAACAAGCCGGCCGAGCATCAGTGCGCCGCCCCGAACTCGGTGCCGAACAGTTCGGCCGCGCCATCAGTTACCACCTGCGCCCCGGCGGCCAGGCCACGCGCGAGCAGTGCCCGTCCGCCGGTCTCCGACGCTACTTCGACGCGCTGGCGCACGAAGGTGTTCGGCGCGGTCTTCTGATAGACCCACGCGCCACCATGAATGTCGCGCAGGATCGCGGTCGATGGCACCGACAACCCTTCGGTCTGCCCAGCGAGCGGCAGGTCCACCGCTACCCGCTGGCCGACCCGGAAAGCGCGGTCGCGATTGTCGAGCGCGTAATAGAGATCGACCGTGCCCGCGACAGTGTTGGCCGAAGGCGGAGCCTGCACCGGACGTGCGATGCGCGGCGCGCCGCCTTCACCGAGCGTGCGGACCGTAGCACCAACTTCGCGGCGGACCTCTCCCATGTCACTACCGAACACGGACGCGCGCACCCACAACACGGGTTGCGAACCGAGCGATGCGACCGCCGGTCCGAGCAGTCGGCGCTGCTGCCGTGCGGCCCCGAGTGCGGCCTGCGCCGACGCCAGCGCCGCCGCGGCCTCGTCGCGGGCGCGCACGCTGCCCGCTTCCTCGCGAACGAGGCTTTCCGTGCGGTCGAGCGCGATCTGCGCAAGTCGTGTTTGCGCGGTGGCACGCGCCAGTTCGGCATCGGCTGCGGCCTGCTGGCTTCCGATCTGCTGGAGATTGGACGTCGAGTTGACGGGCACTCCGTTGGCGGTGAGTGGCGGCACGACGATCTCGCCGGCCACCTCGCGTTTTGCAGTCGCCGATCCGCCGCCCACCCGCGCCAGCACGATGCCCAACCGCTGCTGCGCCTGAGGCGTCAGGGTCAGCTTCAGCAGTTCGCTCTCGTGAGCGATCGTCTCGGCATGGGCGGGCGGTGCAGGCGACTTCGCGGTCTTCTCGCCGCAACCGGCGAGCAGGGTCAGGATCAGAAGGAAGGTTTGGCGCATCGTGACGGCTTAGTCACGAAACGATGGGCGCTGCTGGAGCCGACTATACAAAGTCCCAATGTAGCCGGTGTCCCACCAGTTTCGATTTGAATTTTATGCTCCGACCTGATGATCGCCCGCTCTGGGGGGATGCGTATAGTGAGGGTCAACGTGACGAGGAATCATCCTGCCCGTAAAGTTGCTGAAATCACTTTGGGCTTTTGGCCGGCCAAGGTCGTCGCAACCACATTGGGCGAGGTTGCTGGCGACGCCATCGCCCAGACGCTGAACCTGGGCTACGTCGCCGGGCTTGCCATTACACTGGCCATGCTGGCGGCCTTCCTCGTCGCACAGGTTCGTGCCGATCACTATCGCCCATCTTCTCTTCTGGGCGACAATCGTAGGTACGACGACGGCCGGAACTGAAATAGCCGACCTGTCGACGCACACACTCAGCCTTGGCTATAACGCAACGTCGGCCATCCTTTTCGGTGGCATGTTGCTGACCTTGGGCGTTTGGTATCTGAGGCGGGGCACTTGTGACGTGAGCGCGGTGGTGGACCGTGAGAGCGAATTATTCTTCTGGGTGGCCGTTCTGTTCTCGAACAGCCTTGGCACTGCGTTCGGCGATGGACTGGTTTATGTTTTCGGCCTCACATACACCACGGGGTCTTTGGTCTGCATGGTGGTGATAGGTGTAGTGTTGCTTCTACACTATGTTGCTCGGGTCAACGCGGCACTGATATTTTGGGCAGCATTCGTTTTCACAAGGCCGTTCGGCGCCGACTTCGGGAATTTGCTCACGAAGGAGGCAGCCAAGGGTGGATTTGGC
Source organism: Sphingomonas sp. Leaf30 (assembly GCF_001422525.1). NCBI lineage: Bacteria > Pseudomonadati > Pseudomonadota > Alphaproteobacteria > Sphingomonadales > Sphingomonadaceae > Sphingomonas > Sphingomonas sp. Leaf30. The sequence continues at coordinate 246,670 of NZ_LMKZ01000016.1, forward strand.
CTCAACACCTTTGCCACTGCCTTAGTATGCGTCCTGCTACTCGCTGGCATCGTCGTATCCTTCGAACGTCGACAGCGCCGTATTGATGGACGTAGCAGTACCGCAGCTTGAGCGGCTAAGCGGAGACGACGTTGGTGGGCCTTTAGCCGATCCCCTTTCTCGATTGGGAACGGCAGGCGAGAAGGGGTGAGCGTTCTCGGAATCGATGGTTTTTCGAGAACTCGTGAAGGCCTTTCCTCAGGGTGTCGGCTGTTGGATCAATCAGGCCGACTTTATCGTCGTGACGGACGCAGACGGTAAGATGCTTGTCAGGCCGCTCGACAGTGCGTGCCCGGCCTCTTGCAAGGCTTCGTTCGGCATTCCAGCAAGGGCTTCCAAAACGAACCACATGGATCGCTCGTTGCCGTTCAGCCGAGTGCGCGTCCCCTGCCGCCAGTTCCAGCGTCGGCAGGTCACACCCACGTCATCGCGCCAGACAACTTCGCCGGGCAACGGGTGCTCGATCGCAGGCTCGCCGTTGGACATGGTGTCAAAGGCTTCTGAGCCGTCCGCGATCGTGAGCCGTGGGACGCCCACATAGGCCCCCAAATTTTCACCTCCGACCGGAACAGCGTAGCGCAGGCTGATTGCGTTATACAGATCCACCACCGGGTTGATCGACGGGAGCACGCCATCCTTCAGCACGCGCTTACGGAGCGCCTGCGCTGAACAAGGCGTTCGGTTCGGCTTCGCGCCAAACTGGGCATAGGTGTCCGCCCAAGCGGCTAAGTGTGCGTCCGCCCATGGTGGACCACCATCGCGTACAAATTGGCAGGCTTCGACCAGCGCAGACGAAGGATTAGCGATAGCCGGCGCGTCTGGCGTGCTGACAAACAGATGAAGCGCACGAAAATCTGATGCCAAGCGAATGACGACGGGATCGATGGTCGGGATATCCTGCATGTCTCAGTTCCTACTTCTTCGCCGTCGTGGCAGCGCCAATCGAGGAGCAAACGATCAACCCGATCGCGAGCCATTGTGAGATCGCTAGCGTTTCGCCGAGCACTACGAGGCCGACAAGCGCACCCACCGCCGGTTCCGCGCTCAAGAGTGTGCTGAAAGTATTAGTCGGCAGGCGCGGCAGAGCGATCATCTCCAGAGTGTAGGGGAGCGCACTCGATACGATGCCAACGACCAATCCGAGCGCCAGCACTTCGGGCTGGAGCATGGCGGTTCCGGCATGAAGAATACCGACCGGTGCAGTGACCAAAGCGGCTATCACCATGCCGCCTGCGACAGCGGCAATCCCATGATCTTCGCCTGCCTTCTTCCCTTTAAGGAGGTAAACAGCCCAGCAGGCTCCTGCGGCACACGCCAAGGCTATGCCGCGCCAATCGAGGTGAGCGGCACCTCCCCAGGTGGGCAGCAGCAGGGCAAGGCCTGCAACAGCAAGCGCGATCCACAGGAAGTCCCTCTTGCGCCGCGAAGTCAGCAGCGCGACGGCTAGCGGTCCGGTGAATTCGATTGCGATCCCGATACCCAACGGAATGAACGTGATCGCCTTGTAAAAGACAAGGTTCATGACTCCCAACGCGACCCCGTAAGGTATGAGAGAACGCCAATCCGACACGCTAAGGACGCGCCAAGGCCGAAATACAACCGTCAGCACGCCGGCGCTAACGATCAGGCGCATGGCGGTCGCACCCTCCGGTCCGATGGCAGGGAAAAGCCACTTAGCGAACGACGCGCCGACGCTGATCGACAGAAGCGAACAGAACAGCGCGGCGATAGCGCCGAAATCAGCGCGCGGACCAATTGGCCGCGCGATGGAGGATGTGGTCATGCAGATCTCACGAAGAAGCAGGAACCCATGAGTTTAAGTGGAACCGCCAACGAAGGTGATCAAAATGGGCTCGCTTACGATAAAGATTATCGACTAAGCTGCATGGGATGGAAAAACCGGTTTCACTCGACAGCTTTGATCTCAAGCTCCTGAAACTCGTACAAATCAACGCGCAGCAGCCAGTGGCGGAGATTGCTGAGGCAATAGGGCTATCAACGCCGGCCTGTTACCGCCGCCTCCGTCGCCTACGCGAGACGGGCGTGATTGAGCGCGAGGTAGCGATCGTCCGGCCGCGAACGCTTGGCTGGCCGCTGTCTATGATCGTAATGGTCACGCTCGAACGTGAAGGCCCGAGCACGATTGGCGAAATGATGCACTTACTGGACCGGGAGCCGGAAGTAGTCGAAGCTTGGAACGTGACTGGCGACCATGACCTGGCAGTCCGGATCGTCGCTCGCGATATGGAGAGTTACGACGAACTGGCGCAGCGCCTGTTTTCAGCGAATGAGCGCGTGCGTAGTTTCAAAACCCTCGTGGTGATCCGGCAGGTGAAAGCGCTCGGCGCTATCCCTGTCGAATGATGAGCTTGATAATGGCTCCTCTTAAGCTGTGCCTGCTAGCTGCTGTTGAAATATCGTTGATCTGCAATTATTTAGATGTGCGGTGACAACGTTCCCGCCCCAGAAACTTGGGTTAGAAGTCCGGGACGGCCCGGCAGCTTTTATGGAGGCTGCTATGGCGTGGATCGCACTTGTTTTTGCTGGTTTGTTCGAGATTGTCTGGGCGTCGGCCATGAAGCAATCTTATGGTTTTACCCGGCTCTGGCCAAGCGTCGTTACCGGCGTAGGCATGTTGGTCAGCTTCGGCCTGCTCGCGTCGGCAATGCGAGTTCTACCGTTAGGAACGGCTTACACAATTTGGACCGGCATCGGCGCGGTTGGCGCGTTTGTTGTCGGCATTATGGTTTTCGGCGAGGCAATGACCGCGATGCGCCTCCTAGCTGCCTTACTTATCGTCAGTGGCCTCGTCTTGATGAAGCTGTCCTCGGCTGCTTGATCTTCGACGTTCACAAGCGGCTTACCTAAGCTTCTCGAAAAGGAACCCGTATTGCGAATGCGTCCGCGGCAATCATACCTAGGGAGGCCTTAAGGCCTGTTTCCCAAAATCCGTTCCCAATTGCTCTTTCCCGAAATTACGGAAAGAAGACGGAGTTATGGGAATGTTCAGCGTTCCCAGACAGCGGGGGGTTTTGGGAGGGCCGCACGGACCCATACCCGGACATTCGCGCTCCGTTCGCCGCTCCCCAACTTCAGACACTCATTCATCTCTGTGCGGGTAGCTATTTTAGTACGATTTAGACAGGAAAGCGGACAGTTCGCGTCCGCCAAGGCAACAGCGATAGCTGACATTAGGTCGCCGCCGCCTTTTCCATAAAGATTGGATTGTCGGAAGGCGGCTACGCCGCCGCAATCGCGGGACATCGCGCTTCAGCCACCGAACAGTCCGTTACCCCGCAGCGTCAGGGCATGCTCGACGACATGGGGTTGCGTTCGATGTGCCCTCGCCATGAGGATTGGTGCAGCATAAGACTGCGTGATGCGGATCGCGATCATCGACACGAGCACGACGCGTGCTGCGATCATTTCGGAAGGCCTGCGTGAGG
>NZ_LMKZ01000016.1:250231-252233 GCF_001422525.1 Sphingomonas sp. Leaf30
TGCGGCGCTGGAGAAGGCAGCGCCCGAAGTAGTGCTGATCAACCTCGAAAATCCAAGCCGCGACGTGCTCGAGGAGTTCTTCGCCGTATCGCGCGCCCTCGCCCGACCGATCGCGATGTTCGTCGATCAAAGCGACGCAGAGTCGACGAACGCGGCGGTTGATGCAGGCGTCTCAGCCTATATCGTCGACGGGCTCGCCAAGCAGCGGATCAAGCCGGTCATCGACCTCGCGATCCGCCGGTTCCAAGCGTTCGCGCGATTGCAGGCGGAGTTGCACGAAGCTCGCAGTGCACTCGCTGATCGCACCACCGTCGACCGCGCCAAGGCGATCCTGATGAAACGCCGCGGCATCGACGAGCCGACCGCGTACGGCCTGCTCCGCGCGCAGGCAATGCGATCCAACCGGCGGATCGCTGAGATCGCCGACGCGATCATCACCAGCGACGCGCTCATGGGAGATTTGTGATGGCGCTCGACCGGGTCCGCATCGGTTTCCTCCCTCTCGTCGATGCGGCGCTACCGATCCTCGCGCGCGCACGTGGGTTCGCCGAGGCCGAGGGGCTGGAGATCGAACTCGTTCGCGACATGACCTGGGCGACGGTGCGCGATCGGCTGCTGTACGGTCATACCGACGCCGCGCACATGGTCGCGCCGCTGGCAATCGCGACGGCGCTGGGGCGTGGGCGGCCAGCGGTACCTATGGCGGTGCCATTTGTGCTGGGGCTCAACGGCAATGCGATCACGCTGTCGCTGCCGCTCGCGGCGCAAGTGATGGACGGCGATGCGCTCGGCGATCCGGTCGTGCTCGGCGCGCGACTGAAGGCGGTCGCGACCGAGCGTGCTGCGGCGGGGCGGCGGCTGCGGTTCGGCGTGGTGCATCGCTACTCCAGCCATAATTACATGCTGCGCTACTGGCTCGCGGCAGTAGGCATCCGGCCGGATACCGACGTCGAGATCGTCACGACCAGCCCGACCTTCGCCGCCGATGCGCTGGCGGCGGGCGAAGTCGATGGCATCTGCGTCGGCGAGCCGTGGAATGGCGTCGCGGTCGATCGCGGGGTCGGGCGGATCGCGCTGGTAACGGCGCAGGTCTGGCAGCGCGGCGTCGAGAAGGTGCTGGCGATGCGTGCGGAGACGCTGGTCGAGCGCGGCGACGTCGTCCACCGGCTGATCCGGGCGCTGCATACCGCCGCCGCGCAGTTCGTCGATCCCGACACGCGTGAGGCCAGCGCGGCGATTCTCGCTCGCCCTGAGTATCTCGATGCCCCGGTCGATGCAGTGGCGCGGGCGATCGGCGACCGGGTGCGGCTGGTGAAGGACGCGGTGCCGATCCACGTGCCCGACTTCATGTTCCAGTACCGCGAGGCGGCGAACTTCCCGTGGCGCAGCCAAGCAGCGTGGCTGTATTCGCAGATGGTACGCTGGGACGGCACGCCGTTCTCGGCCGAGGAGGCGGACGTCGCGCAAGGGGTGTTTCGTCCTGACGTGTATCGCGCGGCGTTGGCGGGCTCGGGCGCGCCGCTGCCCAATGCGAGTTCGAAGCTGGAGGGGGCGATCGGCGCGGACGGCATCGGCGCGGGATCGTCGCAAGGGCGGTTGATCCTCGGGCGCGATGCGTTCTTCGATCGGCGGGCGTTCGATCCGGATGATATCGAGGGGTATCTGGCCGGCTTTCCCTGAACTTTCTTCTCCCCTCCCTGGAAGGGAGGGGTTGGGGGTGGGTCGACTGGCTTGAGCCCCGTCGGTTCGGACATGCGGGAACCGACCCATCCCCTGTCCTCCCTTTCAGTGAGGGGAGTTTTAGCGGTCGGTCGCCTCTGAATTGCAAATCTACTGCACGTGCGAAATGACGCTTGCGCGATACGGCCACTTCGGTCATCTTCACAGCGTCTGGCAAGGGAGTCGGACACGAAATCATCGCGAGACCGGTTCCAACGAAGGGACCTGACCGCGTAGGGCGATCCACCGATCGTCCATAGGCAACGAAGCCGCTCCGATGCGT
>NZ_LMKZ01000016.1:252312-252802 GCF_001422525.1 Sphingomonas sp. Leaf30
GCCGACCATGTTGTTCGCATCACCGGGTATCGACACCGCCGCACCCAAGGCCACCAGGATCGACCTGTTCAGCGCCGCCACGCCGCAGATGCGCGCGTTTCACGTCACGTGGCTGGCGTTCTTCGTGTGCTTCTTCGCGTGGTTCGCCGCCGCCCCGTTGATGCCGCTGATCAAGGCCGAGTTCGGGCTGAGCAAAGACCAGATCGCCAACATCAACATCGCCGCGGTCGCGGTGACGATCCTCGTGCGGCTGGTGGTCGGGCCGCTCTGCGACCGGTTCGGCCCCCGGCGCACCTATACGTGGCTGCTGCTGATCGGTGCGATTCCTGTGTTCGGACTGGCGTTCGCGCAGACTTACGAGACGTTCCTGTTCTTCCGCCTCGCGATCGGCGCGATCGGCGCGTCATTCGTGATCACACAATATCACACCAGCGTGATGTTCGCGCCCAACGTCGTCGGCACCGCCAACGCGACCGTCGGCGGCTGGGGC
>NZ_LMKZ01000016.1:252879-253408 GCF_001422525.1 Sphingomonas sp. Leaf30
GGTCGGGCTCGGCGTCGAGCACGTCTTCGGCTGGCGCGCGGCGATGTTCGTGCCGGGAGTGGCGATGGTCGCGATGGCGTTCGTTTATGCACGCTACACGCAGGACACGCCGCAGGGCGACATCGTCGACCTCCGCGCGGCGGGAATCGAGCTCGACGGCGGCAAGGCGACGGGCATGGCGATCTTTCGCCGCGCCGCCGCCAATTACCGCACGTGGATGCTCGCCGCGACGTACGGCGCGTGCTTCGGGGTCGAGATCTTCATCCACAACATCGCGGCGAGTTATTACGTCGACCGGTTCGGGCTTTCATTTACCAACGCGGGGCTGGCGGCCGGAATCTTCGGTGGCCTCGCGCTGTTCGCCCGTGCGCTCGGCGGGATCGCGAGCGACCGGATCGCGCTCAGCAAAGGCCTCGATGGCCGCGCGTTGCTGTTGTTCGCGCTGATGCTCGGCGAAGGCGTCGGGCTGGTGCTGTTCGGTCATGCCGGCAGCGTCACGCTCGCGATCCTGGCGATGACGATGTTCGGG
>NZ_LMKZ01000016.1:253543-253847 GCF_001422525.1 Sphingomonas sp. Leaf30
CCTCATCGTGCTCGGCTATATCGTCGCAGGCACCGCGGTCTGCGCGCTAGCCGTCCGCTTCTCCGCCACGCACAAATCGAACGAGCGCGCGCTGCTCGACGCGGCGCTCGACGCACGCCGCACCAGCGACCGCTCGGTCAACGGCGCGCTCCCTGCATGACCCTCCCATTCCCGGCTCCAACCCGACTGGACGATCTGATGGAACACCAAACCCCCTTCCCCGACACCCCCTTTTCCAAGCGGCGCGAGCACCTCGTCGTGATCGGCAACGGCATGGCCGGCTGTCGCGCGGTCGAGGAACTGA
>NZ_LMKZ01000016.1:253919-255081 GCF_001422525.1 Sphingomonas sp. Leaf30
TGCCGAGCCCCACGTGAACTACAACCGCATCATGCTGTCGCCGGTGCTGGCGGGCGAGAAGACGTTCGAGCAGATCGTCATCAACGACCACGCCTGGTACGCGACCAACACGATCGACCTAGTGACCAGCGACCCGGTCCAGGCAATCGACCGCACGGCGAAGACCGTCACCGCGCGCTCCGGGCTGACGGTGTCGTACGACAGGCTGCTGATCGCGACCGGCTCCGATCCGTTCATCATCCCCGTCCCCGGCAAGGACCTGCCCGGCGTGATCTCGTTCCGCGACATGGCAGACGTCGACCACATGCTGGAGGCTGCGGGCAAGGGCGGCGCGGCGGTCGTCATCGGCGGCGGGCTGCTCGGGCTGGAAGCAGCACACGGGCTCACGTTGCGCGGGATGAAGGTCACGGTGATCCACCTGATGCCGACGCTGATGGAGCGGCAGCTCGACGAGGCGGCGGGCTGGCTGCTCAAGTCGGCGCTGGAATCGCGCGGCCAGGTCATCCTCACCGAAGCGAACACCGCCGAGATCCTCGGCGATACCCACGTCGAGGGCGTGCTGCTGAAAGACGGCACGCTGATCCCGGCCAGCCTCGTCGTCATGGCGGTCGGCATCCGCCCCTCCGTCGCCCTCGCGCGCGACGCCGGGCTGGAAATCGGCCGCGGGATCAAGGTCGACGACCACATGGTCACCAGCGACCCATCGATCCTCGCGGTAGGCGAATGCGTCGAGCATGACGGCAACGTTTACGGCCTCGTCGCGCCGCTGTGGGACATGTGTCGCGCGCTCGCCGACGGACTGACCGACAGTCACAGCGGCTATCGCGGATCGGTGACCTCGACCAAATTGAAGGTCGCCGGGCTCGACGTGTTCTCGGCGGGCGATTTCTCCGGTGGTGCAGGCGCGGAGGACATCGTCCTGCGCGATGCGTCGCGCGGCATCTACAAGCGCGTCGTGGTCAAGGACGACCGGATCGTCGGCGCGGTGCTGTACGGCGACACGACCGATGGCGGCTGGTATTTCGACCTGCTCAAGCGGGCGGAAGACATCGCGCCGATCCGCGACATGCTGATCTTCGGCCAGTCGTTCGCCTCGGGGGGAGGCACTGCGGACCCTAAGGCGGCCGTTGCGGCGCTCTCCGACGATGCGGAGATCTGCGGC
>NZ_LMKZ01000016.1:255150-257608 GCF_001422525.1 Sphingomonas sp. Leaf30
CGCCGGCAACGCGACGCTCGACGCGGTCCGCGCGACCTGCAAGGCGTCGGCATCGTGCGGATCATGCACCGGACTGGTCGAGACGCTGCTCGCGGTCACGCTCGGCGACGAGTATTCGGGCGAACGTTCGGTGAAGACGATGTGCAAATGCACCAGCTTCGGCCACGACGATGTCCGCCGCGAGATCGTCGCGCAGGGCATGCGATCGATCCCAGAAGTCATGCAGAAGATGAGCTGGTCGACGCCCGACGGGTGTTCGTCGTGCCGGCCTGCGCTCAATTATTATCTGCTCTGCGCATTGCCGGGCGACTACAAGGACGACCAGCAGAGCCGCTACGTCAACGAGCGCGTGCATGCGAACATCCAGAAGGACGGCACCTATTCGGTCGTGCCGCGGATGTGGGGTGGGCTCACCAACCCGCGCGAGCTGCGCGCGATCGCCGATGTCGTCGAGAAATACGACGCGCCGATGGTCAAGGTGACGGGCGGCCAGCGGCTCGACATCTTCGGGATCAAGAAGGAGGATCTGCCCGCGGTCTGGGCCGATCTCAACGCCGCCGGGATGGTCAGCGGCCATGCGTACGGCAAGTCGCTGCGCACCGTGAAGACCTGCGTCGGGTCGGACTGGTGCCGGTTCGGGACACAGGATTCGACCGGGCTCGGCGTCAAGGTCGAGCGGATGACCTGGGGCAGTTGGATGCCGCACAAGTTCAAGATCGCGGTCAGCGGCTGCCCGCGCAATTGCGCCGAGGCGACGATCAAGGATTTCGGCGTGGTCTGCGTCGACAGCGGCTACGAGCTGTCGGTCGGCGGCAATGGCGGGATCAAGGTCCGCGCGACCGATTTCCTGTGCAAGGTCGCGACCGAGGAAGAGGCGATGCATTACTGCGCCGCATTCATCCAATTGTACCGCGAGGAAGCGCGCTATCTGGAACGCACCGCGCCGTGGATCGAGCGGATCGGCGTCGAGTATATCCGCGAACGGATCGCCGACGATCCGGAGGGCCGCGATGCGCTGGCGGCACGGTTCCTGTTCTCGCAGCAGTTCACGCAGGACGATCCGTGGGCGGCACGCGCGGCGGGCGAGCACCGCGAGCAGCATGCGCCGATGGCGCGCTTCACACCTCTGGACGCATCGAGGGAAATGGCATGATCGGCGAATGGCTCGATATCGGCTGGGTCGACGAGATCCCGGTCCGCGGCAGCCGTACGGTGCAGGTCACCGGCGGCGACGACATCGCGGTCTTCCGTACGGGCGACGGCAAGGTCTTCGCGCTCGCGGATCGCTGTCCGCACAAGGGCGGGCGGTTGTCGCAGGGGATCGTCCACGGCGGCGCGGTGGCGTGCCCGCTGCACAACTGGCGGATCGCGTTGAATACGGGCGAGGCGCTGGGCGAGGACAAGGGATGTACGCCGGTGATCCCAGTGAAGGTGAGCGGTGGGCGGGTGTTGCTGTGCCGCACCTCGACGATGAAAGCCGCCGCGTGATCGCGCCACTGCTCTTTCTCCCCGCTGGGGAGAGGGCCGGGGTAAGGGGTTGGGGCACGTACGGCCCATCCCAACTCCCCCTCACCCAACCCTCTCCCCGAAGGGGAGAGGGTTAATGGCCTCCGTTCGCACGACCTGCGCGTATTGCGGTGTCGGCTGCGGTATCCTCGCGACGCCGACTGGCGAACGCAGCGTCACTATAAAGGGCGACCCCGCCCACCCCGCCAACACCGGCAAACTCTGCTCGAAGGGCACGCATCTCGGCGAGACGATCGGGCTCGAAGACCGCCTCCTCGCCCCGATGATCGGCCAGCGTCGCGCATCCTGGGACAAGGCGCTCGACCTCGTCGCGAAACGCTTCCGCGACACGATCGCGCAGCACGGCCCCAAGAGCGTCGCGTTCTACGTTTCCGGGCAACTGCTCACCGAGGACTATTACGTCGCCAACAAGCTGATGAAGGGCTTCATCGGCTCGGCCAACATCGACACCAATTCGCGGCTCTGCATGGCCAGCGCGGTCGCGGGCCACATGCGCGCGTTCGGCGAGGATATCGTGCCCGCGAGCTACGACGACCTCGACGCCGCCGACCTGATCGTGCTGGTCGGATCGAACACCGCGTGGTGCCATCCGATCGTCTATCAGCGCATCCGTGCGCGCTGTGACGCCGGCGCCAAGCTGGTGGTGATCGACCCGCGCCGGACCGAGACTGCGGACGAGGCCGACCTCCATCTCGCGATCCGCCCCGGCACCGACGTCGCGCTGATGAACGGCTTGCTCGCGTGGTGCCGTGATGCGAGCGTGGTCGACTACGACTATCTCGCCGCGCATGTCGCGACGCCTGATGCGTTCTGGGACCAGTTCGACGAGGGAAGCGACCTCTGGTCAGTGGCGCGCATCTGCGATGTCCCGCCGCAGGACCTCCGGCACTTCTTCGAACTGTTCGCCGCGACGCCGCGCACCGTGACGATG
>NZ_LMKZ01000016.1:257696-306194 GCF_001422525.1 Sphingomonas sp. Leaf30
CCATCTCGCCACCGGCCGCATCGGCAAGCCGGGTGCCGCCCCCTTCTCGATCACCGGCCAGCCCAACGCGATGGGCGGGCGCGAGGTCGGTGGGCTCGCGTCTTCACTCGCCGCGCACATGGATTTCGCGCCCGAGAACGTCGCGCGTGTCGGCCGGTTCTGGGCCGCGCCAAACATGGCAACCAAGCCGGGGCTAAAGGCGGTCGACCTGTTCCGCGAACTCGGCAACGGCCGGATCAAGGCGTTGTGGGTGATGGCGACCAACCCCGCAGTGTCGATGCCCGACGCCGGTCGCGTGCGCGAGGCGCTGGCCGGTTGCCCGTTCGTCGTCGTGTCCGACGTGATCGAGACGACCGACACTTCGGTCCACGCGCATGTCCGCCTGCCCGCCGCGGGATGGGGCGAGAAGGACGGCACCGTCACCAATTCGGACCGCACGATCAGCCGCCAACGCGCGTTCATGGCGGCGCCCGGCGAGGCCAAGCCCGACTGGTGGATCGTCTCCGAAGTCGGTCGGCGGATGGGCTGGAAGACCGCATTCTCCTACGATCGTCCTGCCGAGATCTGGCGCGAGCATTGCCGGCTGTCCGGGTATGAGAACGACGGCACACGGCTGTTCGCGCTGCCCGGCCATGCGGCCAAGGGCAATGCGGACTATGACGCGATGGCCCCGTTCCGCTGGGGCGGCACGCCGTTCGCCGATGGCCGTTTCTCGACGCCGGACGGGCGCGCGCGCCTTGTTCCGGTCGTGCAGAAGCCGGTTGCCGCGCCGCTCGTAAAATGGCCGATGACGCTCAACACCGGGCGATACCGCGACCAGTGGCACACCATGACGCGCACCGGTCTGTCGCCCAAGCTCGCGCGCCACCGCGAGGAGCCGCTGGTCGAGATCCACCCCGACGATGCGGCGCGTCTCGGGATCGTCGATGGTGGGCTGGCACGCGTGACGACGCCGCAGGGCGACACGCTGTTCCGCGCAAGCGTCGTCGCGACGCAGCGGGTCGGCGAGCTGTTCGTCCCGATCCACTGGACCGACCACACCGCGACCGGCGGCCGCGCCGGGCTGCTGCCTCGCCCGCTTGCCGATCCGATATCGGGCCAGCCGGGGTTCAAATCGACCCCTGTCCGGATCGAATCCGTCGCGACCAAGTGGCGCGGCTTTGTCGTCGTCTGCGGTGAACTGGAGAGCCGCCCCGACTGCCTGTGGGCGACGCGCGTTGCGGTGCCGTGCGGAACGGCATGGGACATGGCGGGCAACGGCGACGCCGCTGCGCTCGACGCGCTTTTGCCGAAGGGCCAGCGGATCGAAGCGGTCGATGCCGCGCGGGGCTCACGCCGGATCGCGATCCTCGACAGCGGCAGGCTGGCCGGCGTCCTGTTTGTCACCCGAGACGGCACGCTCCCGCCCCGCGACTGGCTCGTCGCGCAACTGAGCGAGGGCGTCGCCGCGCCCACCCTGCTCGCCGGCCGCGCGCCGGGCCCTCAGGTCGACCGTGGCCCGATCGTCTGCGCGTGCTTCGACGTCAGGCTCAAGACCATCCTCGCCGCGATCGCCGACCAGCATCTCGCCGACGTCCCTGCGATCGGGGCCGCACTGAAAGCCGGCACCAATTGCGGATCGTGCCGCCCTGCCCTCGCCAAACTCCTCGTCACGCAAGGATCAACCAATGTCGCATGATTTCCCCGCCGGTTCGGTCTGGCTGGTCGGTGCGGGCCCCGGCGATCCCGACCTTCTCACGCGCAAAGCCGAGCGCTTGCTCGCGGCGGCCGACATCGTCTTCCACGACGCACTGGTCGGGCCGGGCGTGCTCGCGCTCATTCCAGACGGGACCGAGATGGTCAGCGTCGGCAAAAGATCGGGCCGGCATTCGAAGGACCAGGTCTCGATCAACGTCCTGCTCGCCAGGGCAGCACTCGCGGGCAAGCGCGTCGTCAGGCTCAAGGGCGGCGACCCGTCGATCTTCGGCCGCTTGACCGAAGAACTCGACCACCTCGAGGCCAACGGCGTCACTGTACGCATCTGTCCCGGCATCACAGCCGCGAGCGCCGCCGCAGCCTCGGGTGGCGCGTCGCTGACGTTACGCGGTCTCGCGCGGAAGCTCACCTTCCTCACTGCGCACGCCCGCGCCGGCGAAGCGCTGGATCTCGACTGGACCGCGCTCGCCGCGCCCGATGCGACGCTCGCCGTCTATATGGGCCGCGCCGCCGCCGGCGAAGTCTCGCGCAAGCTGATCGCCGCCGGCCGTGCGCCCGACACGCCGGTGATGGTCGCGGTCAACGTTTCGCTCCCCAACGAACGCATTCTCCGCGGGCGGTTAACTGCGCTCGCGTTCCTCGTCGAGACGATCAGCGACAACGATCCGTCCCTGTTGCTGATCGGCGAAGCGGTCGCGGTATCATCGGTAGCATGCGGTGCAAACGACGGCGCAGACGCGCAACTTGGGGTTAAGACCGTTAGCGCGAACCGGCCCGTCCGGTTTCCGATTGACGCTGCGTGCGGCGAGCCTTGAGCAGATCCTGACGCGAGAGGATGCCGACGACCTGGCGCGTATCGCGCGCGACGATCGGCACGCGTCCAATGCCGGATTCAACCATCATGTCGGCCACGACTCCGATCGGCGTATCGGGATATGCGACGAGCAGCGATGCATCCGACAAAGTTTCGGTCAGCGAAATGTCGGTACCCGGGTGGATCGTCTGCCAGCGTAGCGCGTCCGTCCGCGACACCAGCCCAAGCACCTTGCCCGCATCGTCGATCACCGGATAGCTCCGATGCTCGGCGCGATCCGCGAAGAAGGTCGCCGCGTCTGCGGTCGTCATCGAACCCGGCAGCGTCGCGGGCGCGCGTGACATCAACTGGTCCGCCTGCATCAGGTCGAGCGGATCGACGCTATATTCCTGGAGGATATGCCGGCCGCGACGCGCGATCTTCTCGGTCAGGATCGACCGCCGCATCAGCAAGACGCTGACCGCATAGGCCGCCGCCGCCGCGGCGATGGTGAGCGGCAAGGCATCGAAATGCCGCGTCAGTTCGGCTGCGAACAGCGCCCCGGTGATCGGCGCGCGCATCGCCCCGCTCATGATCCCGGCCATGCCGATCATCGCCCAGAACCCGGGACCGCCGGGCAGGACCTGGCCGATCAGCGCCCCCGCGGCACCACCCAGGATCAGCAACGGCGCGAGGATGCCGCCCGACGTGCCCGATCCGAGGGCGACCAGCCACACGATCGCCTTCACGACCAGAAGCGCGAGGATGACGCGCACCGCGAGAGATCCGTCGAGCAACGCCTGGATATTCGGATAGCCCGCCCCCAGGACATGCGCGTCGACCAGTCCGCCCAGCCCGACTACGACCCCGCCGATCGCGGGCCACCACATCCAGTGCACCGGCAGGCGGTGGAACGCGTCCTCCACCGCATACAACGCGACCGACAGCGCTGCCGCCAGCACGCCGGTGGCGACGCCGACTGCCGCGGCCATCGCGATCGGCCAGCCGCCGGACGGGGTCACGCCGGCGAACGGGAACATCGCGCCGCTGTCGAGCAGCAACGGCCGCCACGCGAACGCGATCAGCACGGCGACCACGACGGGCACGAAACTGCGCGGCTTCCATTCGAACAGCAGCACCTCGACCGCCAGCAGGATCGCGGCGAGCGGCGTCCCGAAGATCGCGGTCATGCCCGCAGCCGCGCCCGCGACGAGCAGCGTCTTGCGCTCGGCCGCACTCATGGAAAAGCGTTGCGCGAACAGCGATCCGATCGCCCCGCCGGTCATGATGATCGGCCCTTCCGCGCCGAACGGCCCGCCGCTGCCGATCGAGACCGCCGCCGACAGCGGTTTCAACAGCGCGACCTTCGGCGACATCCGGCTTTCGCCGAACAGGATTGTCTCGATCGCCTCGGGTATGCCATGCCCGCGGATCTTGTCGGAACCATAGCGCGCCATCACGCCGATGATGAGACCGCCGATAACGGGAATGGCGACCATCCAGGGCCCGACGAGCGTGTCGACGATCGCCACCGACTGTGCAGACACGCGACCGAACCAGAAGAGATTGGTCGCGAGCGCGATCAGTTTGATGAGCACCCATGCCGCAAGCGCACCGCCGGTCCCGACGACGATCGCCATCGCTGCCAGCATCAGCATCCGCCGGTCGGCGCTATGGTCCGCGAGCCGGTGGTTTTCGGTTGCCCGTGTCGCTGCGATCATGATGAGAGTCTTTTGCCTCCAGGGAAGGTACACTATTTATATCGTATTACGATATAGTTCAACCACGGGCTGACTTGCGATGAGCGATACGGACACACTGAAAGATTCCGATTATCTGGCGCTGGCGGATTTTCGTCATGCGCTGCGGCTGTTCACGACGTTCAGCGAGACCGCGGCGGCCGCGGCCGGGCTGGCGCCGCAACAGCATCAGGCGCTGCTTGCGATCCGGGCGGCACCGGTCGACGACGTCACGATCGGCTATGTCGCGACGCGGCTCGTCCTCAAGCCCCACAGCGCCTCGGGGCTCATCGATCGTCTGGAGGCGTCGAATCTCGTCGTTCGCTATCATTCCGACGGCGATAAGCGCCGCTCGCTGCTGCGGTTGACGCCCGAGGGCGAGACGATGCTCGCGGGCCTGTCGTCGGTCCATCGCGACGAGATCGCCCGTCTCCGGCCGATGCTCACGGAGATGCTGGATCAGTTCGGGTAAGGCATGCGTCCGGACCAGACTGGAAACATCTGTCGCGATACGATCTAAAATGGCAAGGCATGCATACGCGTATCGGTAGTCGTTGCGCCAAAGACCGCAGCGATGAACTCGGCGGGAAAATCAGGGGGATGCAAACGATGTCGACCGGTAGGCCGGGCCTGTGGGCCTTCGTGCTCGGCTGTATCGCGGTGACGATCGGGGTCGCCCTGCATCTGCCGATGTTCCTGATGGCCCGAAGCATGGGCTACCGAATGGCTGGGATGCCGATGGACGTCGGGATGCTGGCCGGCATGGCGCTGATCGTCGGTGGGACCGTGCTCGCCGCCTACGGATTGCTGCCGGGCGATGCGATGCGATTGCGGCGACGACTGACGCATATGACGGTCACCGGGCTGCAGGATGCGCCACTGCGCGCGTCGCACTGGGTCATGATGGGCGCCTTGATCGTCGCTCTGGTGATCGATGTCATGAAGCCCGCCGCGCTTGGCTTCACTCTTTCGGGGATGACCAGCGAATACGGCGTGTCGCGTGCGACCGCCTCGCTGGTGCCGTTCGCAGCGCTGTCGGGAACCGTCGCGGGATCGATATTGTGGGGCTTCGTCGCGGACATATACGGGCGCAAGGCATCCATCCTGCTCTCGGCGGTGATGTTCGTTGGCACGTCGATCTGCGGCGCGATGCCGAGCCTCGCCTGGAACATCGGAATGTGTTTCATGATGGGCGCGGCGGCGGGCGGAATGCTGCCGGTCACCTATGCGCTTCTCGCCGAGATGATGCCGAACCGACACCGCGGCTGGAGCCTCGTGCTCATCGGCGGCCTAGGCGCGGCGGGCGGCTATTTCGCGGCCAGCGGTCTTTCGGCGCTGCTCCAGCCGATCTTCGGCTGGCGCATCCTGTGGCTGGCCAATCTGCCGACCGGGCTGCTGCTGATCCTTCTCGGCCGGCTAATACCGGAATCGCCACGTTTTTTGGTCGTCCAAGGACGCACGCACGAGGCGGAGATGGTACTCGCGCGCTTTGGTGGTGGGCGGGTGACGAGGCAGGACGCAGTTTTCGAGGATGCTGTTAGCATTGCGCCACTGCCGACCTTGCGCAACGCCGGGGCCCTCGTCGCGTTCAGCATTGCCGCGCTAGCCTGGGGCTGCGCGAATTTCGGCCTATTGCTCTGGCTGCCCGCCGACCTGGTCGCTCGCGGGTATAGCGTCGGCGTGGCCAGCGGCCTGCTCGCCAAGGCATCGCTGATCGCGGTGCCCACAATCTTTGTCGCGGCGCTGCTCTACAGCCGCTGGAGCAGCAAGGGTGCGCTTCTCGCAGCCCTCTCGATGCTCGTCTTGGGACTCGTCGGGGTATTATGGGTCGAGCGCCAGTCCGGCATCGTTAGCCCCGTACTGCCGGTCGCCGCACTGATCGTCGGCGTGAACGCCATCATCGCCATCTTGTTGCCCTACGTCGCCGAGAGTTTCCCGGCGCGCATACGGGGGCGCGCCACGGGATGGGTCGCGGCGTGTTCCAAAGCTGGTGGCCTGGGTGCGCAAGGGTTGGCAATTGCGGGCGCGGTCCCGCCGCTGGCGACAGTAGCGGGGTTGATCCTGGTACCGACGGCCGCCTCTTTCGTGCTCGTGGCTTGGCTGGGTCGCGAAACGAAAGGACGGGACGTCGACGTCGTTCAGCAGACGATCGGGGCGTACGAACCGTTGCGCAAAGACAACGATAGTGACTGATGATCCCCACGTTTGACCGACGGGTTATTCGCACTTGGCAGGCGTTAGAAGCTCAACTTCTTATGCGGCCCTGATCTCGCCAACAGCATCTACGAACTGCCAGCCCTACCGCCAATCCGGCTTCGGAGACCCACAATCGGTCACTCGACAGCGTTGTGCAGCTTCTCAGGTTCGGTCGTTTATTCATCGCCGCCCAACAACGTTGGTTGCGCTGCGACGTACGTGCCCACCTACCAATTCGGACCAGCCGGGGGCAAGCGCTTGGTTCCAACAAAGTATCTTCCCAACAACGAGCGTATTGCGAACGCAACGCAATAGCCTATGAGCGTGCCGTCAAGTGGGGGTGACGGTGATGAAATTTGCGTGGACCATTTCTACGGTTGCAATCGCTTCGATCGCGACGGTGTCGCATGCGCAGGAGCGCGTGCAGACGCCTCCGACAGACGAGGAGATCGTGGTCACCGCGCAGCAGCAGCGGCCGCAGGTGACGAGCGAGGGCTCGCTTGGAGCGCTTGGCGACCGTTCCGCGCTCGAGACGCCGTTCAACGTCCGCAACTACACCGCGCAGCTGATTCTCGATCAGCAGGCGGAGACGCTGGGCGAGGTGCTGGAGAACGATCCCTCGGTCCGCATCACGCAGGGGTTCGGCAATCAGTCGGAGCTGTTCGTGATCCGCGGCTTCCCGCTGGCCGGCGACGACGTCGCGCTCGACGGCCTCTACGGGATCACCCCGCGCCAACTGGTCTCTCCCGAACTCTACGATCGGGTCCAGGTGTTGAACGGCTCCAGCGCCTTCCTCTTCGGCGCGGCGCCGGGCGGATCGGGACTGGGCGGGGGCATCAACCTAATCCCGAAGCGCGCCGAGAAGACACTGATGCGCGCGACCGCCAGCTACGCGGGCGACCACCTATTCGGCGGAGCGATCGACCTCGGCACGCGCTTCGGCGCAGGCGACGCCTTCGGCTTCCGGGTCAACGGCGTCTACCGCGACGGGGACACGGCGGTGGACGACGAGCGCCGCAGCGTCCGCGTCGTCGGGGCCGACCTCGACTTCCGCTCCGGGCCGGGACGCTTCTTCCTGGACTTCGGCTACGAGGACCAGCGCGTCTATTCGCCCCGGCCGCAGGTGCGGCTCGCCAACACCGGTCTCGCGATCCCGCGAGTGCCCGGAGCGGATGCCAACTACGCGCAGCCGTGGGCGTTCACCAAGCTGCGCGACGTCTACGTTCTCGCCCGTGCCGAAGTCGACGTGGCCCCCGACTGGACGGTCTATCTCGCCGGCGGCCTGCGCGATGGCCGTGAGGACGGCGACTACGCAACTCCGACCGTCACCAACTCTGCGACCGGTGCCGCCACCCAGGCAAGACTGTTCGTCCCGCGCGAGGACAACAACGAGAGCGGCCAGCTGGGAGTACGCGGCAAGTTCGCGCTCGGCGGTACGACGCACGCGATCAGCGTCGGCGGCACGCTCGTGCTTGCCGAGAACCGCAACGCCTTCGCATCGGGCGGCTATCGTACGGCGACCGGCGGCTTCGCGACGACCACCTCGACAAACATCTACGCGCCCGTCGCAGTGCCGCAGCCGGCCAACCTGCCGGGTACAGGTACCGGCGGCAATCTCTCGGATCCACCGCGCGTCTCCAACACGGAGTTCGGCAGCCTCTTCGCCTCCGACACGGTCGGCCTGTTCGACGATCGGGTGCTGGTCACGGGCGGGGTCCGCCAGCAGAAGCTGACCGTCGAGGGCTTCAACCGCGCCACCTTCGCTCGGGCGACCCGCTACGACCGGTCGGCGACCACCCCCGTGCTCGGCGTGGTGGTGCGGCCGACCGCGACCTTCTCGCTCTACGGCAACCGGATCGAGGGCCTTGTCCAGGGCTCCACCGCACCCATCAATGGCACCATCCTCAACCCCGGTGAGATCTTCGCGCCCTATCGCACGATGCAGTACGAGGTCGGCGCCAAGTGGGAGATCCGGCGTCTGACCGCGACGCTCGCGCTCTACCGGACGACGCAACCGAACGGCTACAGCATCGCTACACCTATACCGACGCGTCCCACCGCCACGACCTTCGTGGTCGATGGTCGCCAGCGCAACCAGGGCATCGAGCTGGGCTTCAACGGCGAGCCGACCGACTGGCTGCGTGTGATCGGGGGTGGCACGATCACCGACGCCACGCTTCGCCGCACCGCAGGTGGCCTGACGGACGGTAACGACGCGATCGGCGTGCCGGATTATCAGGTGAACCTCGGCCTGGAGGTGGTGCCGCCCTTCCTTCGCGGCGCAACGCTGACCGGGCGCGTCGTGCAAACCGGACGTCAGTATCTCGACGCGACCAACCTCCAGCGGGTGGACGACTGGACGCGCTTCGACCTCGGCTTGCGCTACATCCTGGTCGCGAACGAGCACCCGATCACCCTCCGGGTGAGCGCCGAAAACATCGACAACCGCCGCTATTGGACATCGGCGTTCGGCGGCTATCTGCTTCAGGGCCAGCCGCGAACCGTCAAGGCGTCGATCACGGTCGAGTATTGATGCGTACGGCAACGGTCAGGACATGGTGCTGGGTTCACAAGTGGACGAGTCTGGTCTGCACGCTGTTCCTGCTGATGTTGTGCCTGACCGGCCTGCCGCTGATCTTCCATGACGAGATCGATGCGGCGTTCGACGACCGTCCGCCACTTGCGGCGTTGCCGAAGGATGCACCGACGCTTCCGCTCGACGACTTCGTGCGTACCGCCGTGGCCATGTACCCCGGCGAGCGTCCGTTGTTCATGAGCTTTGACGACGACCGCCCGGTCACCAACGTCACCACGGGGAAGTTGGCGCAGCCTGGACGAGGCGCCCTCCACATCACGGCCATCGATCGCCGCACGGCCAAGCCAGTGGGCGCGTTGGACGAGGATGCCGGCATTATGGCGGTGATCCTGCGCCTCCATGTCGACATGTTCGCCGGGTTGCCGGGCAAGCTCTTCCTCGGCTTCATGGGATTGCTCTTCTGTGCGTCGATCGTGTCTGGGATCGTCGTTTACGCGCCTTTCATGCGCAAACTGGCCTTCGGTGAGGTCCGCACGAACCGTAGCCGCCGCGTCCGCTGGCTCGACCTCCACAACCTGCTCGGCATCGCTACGGCGATGTGGGTCGGCGTGGTCGGGCTGACCGGCGTGGTCAACACACTGTCGGATACGCTGACCGCTGTCTGGCGCGTTGACCAGCTCGCCGCGCTGACCAGGCCCTACCAAGGCCAGCCACCGCTGCCGGTCGCCGCTTGGGGCTCGCTCGACCGAGCCATGCGCACCGCGCGCGCCGCGGCGCCTGGCACCGAGCCGCAGTTCGTGGCGTTCCCGGGTACGCGGTTCAGCAGCGAGCATCACTATGCCGTGTGGTTGAAGGGCGCGACTCCGGCGACGCGGCAGCTGCTCACCCCCGCGCTAGTCGATGCCCGCACCGGTGAATTGACCGCCATGCGGTCGATGCCGTGGTATATGCTAGCGCTTCGCCTATCGCAGCCGCTCCACTTCGGCGATTACGGGGCCATGCCCATGAAGGTGCTCTGGGCGATCTTCGACATGATCGCAATCATAGTACTCGGCAGCGGCGTCTACCTCTGGCTTGGCCGACGAAAGGTACCGGCATGAGACGGGTCGCGGGGACGTTCGGCATTCCGATCCTTCTGGCCATCGCGACGATTGTCGCGTTGATCGTTGGTCTGCTCGGCGACGGTGCTGTGGACGTCGTCGCTTGGCTGGGCCTTGCCGCACCGCTCGTCGCCATAGGTTGGGCACTACGAACCCGACGCCTCGCTGTCCGCTCATGACCCGATGAACACGCCTCAGCTTTCTGACCCACAAACGGACGTTCGAGCTCCCTTCCCTGCCTCCCAATTGCAGCCATTCGTTAATCTGGTTGAACGGCAGCTAAGTAGGCCCAAATCAGGGACCGGCGCAGCGGGTCAGGATAGCAGACAGTGCGCTTTCAAAGAGGGAGGTGCCGATAGGCGACGCTCCGCACGGCCTATGTTCTGCCGGCAGCTAAGCCGCCGCTTCTAGCTCCCGTAAGCTGCGGCCGCGCGTCTCTCTACCTAAGCGTCCGATCAGTACCGCTGACAGCGTCATTGGTATGATCAGCGCAACTGCCGCGCCCCCCATCGTCGGGATCAGCCCAGCGAAGGCTCCTAGCTGGACAGCAACGCCACCAAATTTGCTACTGCCCGCGATAAGCCCGGTGGCACGTCCACGGACGCGCAATGCGTAGTTTTCGGCTGCGTAGGGAAGCAGCACGGCGATCAATCCGTTTGTGCCAACCACCAGCAGCGCGATCACAGCGATCAGCAGTGGTGGCCAAGCCAGCGTAGGCGCCGGCAGTAGGGCTCCAGCAAGCCCGGCAAGTGTGAGAAGCACAGTGCCGATCAGGGTGCGCTTGCTGCTCCACCGGCTGTAAAGGAAGGCCGCGATCATGATCGTGGGCAGGGCAACGAGTGCTGAGCTGGCGATGATGCCGCTCGCAATCTCAGCACTAAAGCCTCGATCCTGGAGATCGGAAGGCAGCCATAGCAGCAAGCCGAAGTTGACGAAGCTCCAAGACAGGGCCGTGATCACCAGGGCGATGGTCAACTCGCGGTGGTGAGCCGCTGCGCTGCCAGCGTCCGCTGGCGCTGCTTGTGGAGCACGCCTGACGATGCCGAACTTGCGAGCCATGTCAGCCAGCTCCGCGTCCATGCCACGTTCCATCAGAAAGCGCGGGGATTCCGGAATCCACCTTGCCATCGCAAGCAGCAACAAACCGGTGGGAAAGCCCTGCAGCCACAAGCTACGCCAGCCGAACAGAGGCTCGAACAGATGCGCGGCACCGCTAGCTGCCAGGTAGCCGCCGACCAGTCCCGTACCGCCAACCGGCACAAGGACCCAACTTCTGTACCGCGGAGGCATGATCTCAGCCAACAGCGTGTAGACGACAGGCAGCATGCCGCCAGCCGAGCACCCCATCAGAAAGCACATGACTAGGTTCCAGCTGTAGGAAGGCATAGCTCCGCAGATGGAGGTCGAGACGAACAGGATCGTGGACAACAGGATCGACACACGCCGACCGTAAACGTCCGCAAGCCACCCCCACAGGAAGGAGCCGACCGTGGTTCCGGTTAGGGCAACGAACGGCAGCAGAGCAACGGTAGACTTTGCAAGACCGTACTCCCCACGCATACCGGGAAGCACAAAGCCAAGCGTTGCTGGCTTCATCGTGTCGATAATCAGGCCGAGGGTAAGCACCAGCAGAACGGCCGCATGCGAGCGCGTCAGAGGGGTATCATCGGGCGCTTCAAATGCGGCGCCAGCGCCTGCCCTGTGATCAGGCCGTTTCTTGGGTAAAGCGCCAAATATAGCAGCCGGCACGCCGATGCCGATCAGCGCCATGCCCATGTACATCCATCCGTCCATAGGCATACCCGACAGGTGATTGCCCATCGTATGGGCCATCGCGAGCATCGGTAAGTGAAGGGCAACCCCAACGCTGATTGCCGCACAGCCTGTCCAGAAGAGCGGCCAGCGCTCTCCGACAACCGAGTTTCCGCGGCTTCTTCTGCCGTTCGCCATCCATTCACCCCCACCAGTAGCGATGGCATACGCCGCACGGTTCGCCTGCTGCAAGCCGAGCACCCGCTGCCGGGGCACTGATCCGGCTGATGGCCTGCCGAATGGCGGCTTTCGAGCGCACGGATCGCCAAACCTGAGCGTCCGGCTCACGGTGCAATTGCCGGACCCTTCGACTTACGAGACCCATAACCGGACGTTCAGCCTGCCCTTACCGCTTCCGAAGTTCGGACATTCGCCCAGGTCAGAAGCTCAACGTTGTCTAAGGGTCAGCGAGACTGATCGCACCGGAACGCCGGCACGTATGCAAACAGGCTGGGCAAGCCGCCGGTCATGACGAACAACACCGGTTCCTCATTGCATCACGAATTGTTTCGGATGGCTGTGATGAGACCTGCAAAAGCCTTTTCGCTATAGCCCGGATCGAGCACGCAGCCCTTCCGACCGGGCAACCAGCTACACTACCTAGAACATTGCGCTGGACGCTGCTGTCTACACAACGGCGATCACAGACGTCGGTACCAGCGCCGCCAAGCAAGCGGTCATTTCGACAATTCCACGCCCTGACTCTCGCCTAGTGCCACCCATCTCAACAACGGCGATCCCGATCGCTGCGGCTCAGGGCCATCATCCAAAGGAAGCTGGCGGTCTTGAAGCGGAATAACGTCGCGGGCGACCAACCTACCGGAACGCCGGGGCGTGCTGAAGCAGACGCGCGGCCTTGAACTTGGGTAATAATAATATTCCGTTGCCATGCTTGGTAATATAATTTATCCATAACCCACAATCGAAAGGTGCTCAGAGCATCACGGGGAGAGGAAAATTGGACACCAAGGCTCGCCTGACGTCTTTTGTGATCGGCGTCAGCGCCATTGCACTGTGTCAACCGGTGGATGCGCAAGCTCAGGTCAACGCACCTGCACCTGCAACCACACAAGCCCAAACCGAAGTCAATTCGCCCGCTGTCGCTACCTTGCCTGTCGACGGGACGGAGAGGACGCCGGTCGAAGACATCATCGTCACTGGCAGCCGCATTCCACGATCAACATTCCAGACGCCCACCCCAATCACGACCTTCACGGAGAAGCAACTCGAGCAGAAAGCGGCGACCAACGTGGTCGATCTCCTGCGCGACGTGCCGGCTCTACGTCCCAACCGTAATAACGGCAGCGGTCGCAACCTCGGTCTCGCGACGTTCAACATGCGCGCTCTCGGCTCCACCCGCACGCTGTTGCTGATCGACGGGCAACGCGTGCTCGACAGCAGCCCGATCGCGAACGGGTTCGACATAAACATCATCCCTGCGCCGCTCGTGTCGCAGTTGGATATCGTGACGTCGGGCGCCTCGTCGGTCTATGGGTCGGATGCGATCACCGGCGTCGTCAACGTCGTCCTCAACGACAAGATCGTCGGTGGCAAGATCGACGGCCAGTTTAACATCTCGACCTATGGCGACCTTCCGCAATATTCGCTGAGCGGCCTCTATGGCGGCAAGTTCGATGACGGCCGGGGCCATTTCGTGGTCGCCGCCTCCTATTTCGAGCAGCCCGACATCGTCTATCAGGGTGCCCGCCCCTGGGGTCGCCGCGGCGTGACGTTCATACCCAACGCCGCCTATACCCCGACAAACGGCGAATTCCGCCAGCTGATCGTGCCGGACGTCCGCTATTCGCAGATGACCGCCGGCGGCGTCATCACCACGCCCGGCGCGCTGCGCAACATCCAGTTTGGCGAGAACGGTGCGCAGAGCCTGTTCCGGCAGGGCACCAATGTCGGCACGGTCTGGATGCAGGGCGGCGACGGGCTGATGCCGCAGCCCGACTTCGCCCCGCTGCAGGTCGCGTCGCGGCAGTTCAGCGGTTTCAGCCGGCTGACCTATGACTTCCCCAACGACATGACCGCGCGCGTCGACGTGCTCGCCGCCAACACGCGCGCGCAGAGCACCGGCAACTACAACACGAACAACGCCGACATCACGATCCGGCGCGACAATGCGTTCCTGCCGACCAACATCCGCGACGCAATGATCGCGAACAATCTGACGACGATCCGAATGGGGCGCTACAATCCCGAACAGGGCCGGAACGAGAATTCGACCAGCAACACCTATTTCAGGATCGGCGCCGGACTGAGCGGGTCGTTCTCGGATACCTGGAAATGGGAGCTGGGCAACAGCTACACCTATGCGCGATCGCTGACGCTCGGCCGCAACAATCGCAACCAGGCAAAATGGGCCTTGGCGCTGGACTCGGTCATCGGACCCAACGGCCAGCCGGTATGCCGGTCCACGCTGACCAACCCGGGCAATGGCTGCGTCCCAGCCAACGTCTTCGGGATCGGCGCGGTGACCTCGGCGGTGAACAAGTATGTGCTCGGCACGTCGCGCCAGGATTCGCGTTCCGACAGCATCATCTTCAACGCCAACACTTCTGGGCAGCTCTTCAACACCTGGGCGGGGCCGGTGAAGGTCGCGGTCGGTGCGGAATATCGGCGCGACACGGTGGACAACAAATCCGACCCGATCTCCGACATCAACGGATGGCGGCAGGGCACGTTCGGCTCCTATTACGGCAGCCTCGAGGTCAACGAGGGTTACGGCGAAATCTCGATACCGCTGGCCCGCGACACCAGCTTCGCGCGCAGCCTCGACGTCGATTTCGCCGGTCGATACGTCGACTACAGCACGGTCGGATCCGCCACGGTGTGGAAGGCCGGGGTGAACTATGCGATCAACGACAGCATCCGCCTGCGCAGCACCTATTCCCGCGATTTCCGCGCGCCGAAGATCAACGATCTGTTTGCGCAGGCCAATATCCGCATCGGCACGGTGACCGATTATTTGACCAACCGAACCGCCAACGTCAATTTCCTGATCGGCGGCAATCCTAATCTGGGGCCGGAGACAGCGTACACCTTCACGGGCGGCATCGTCCTCCAGCCGTCGTTCATTCCCAACCTCCAACTTTCGGCGGACTTCTACGATATCAACCTGCGCGATGC
Organism: Sphingomonas sp. Leaf30; assembly: GCF_001422525.1. Lineage (NCBI taxonomy): Bacteria > Pseudomonadati > Pseudomonadota > Alphaproteobacteria > Sphingomonadales > Sphingomonadaceae > Sphingomonas > Sphingomonas sp. Leaf30. The sequence continues at coordinate 272,703 of NZ_LMKZ01000016.1, forward strand.
GATCGTCACGCCCGGCCAGCAGGAAGTCGTCGATCGGTGCGGTCGCGGCGAGGACATTTTCTGTACCGGCGTGATCCGCGATGCGTCGGGTGAAATCACGCAGGTCAACGCGAACTCGTTCAACGCGCAGCGGCTCAAGACCCGGGGGATCGATTTCGAGGCCAGCTACCGGTTCGACCTGTTCCAGGGTCAACTGACCACCCGTGCGCTGGCCACCTATGTCGATCGCCTGATCTCGACGACCGCCAGCGGCCAGGTCGATACGGCGGGACAGTTGCAGGGCGGTTTCGCGGTGCCGAAATGGCGCGGCTCGACCACCTTGTCCTACGACAAGGGGCCGCTCAACCTGCGCGTCCTGTTCAACTATATCGGCCCGGGCACCTTCGACAATAATTTCGGTCCGCTCGACCTGAACCGAAACCACTACCCCGCCTATGTCTATACCGACATCTCCGCCCAGTACGACATCACTAAGACCATCCAGGTCTTTGCCAAGGTCGAGAACCTGACCAACACTGCACCGCCCCTGCTGGCGGAGGCAAGCATCACCGTCGCACTGGCCACCCTGTCGCAATATCACGACCTGCGCGGTCGGGTATTTGGTCTTGGCGGACGCCTGCGGTTCTGAAACCGCGCAGCATCGATGAGGACAACAGCATGAAGATCGGATTTGCGGGCGCGGGCATCATGGGCCGGCCGATGGCGGGACACCTTCAGGCGGCAGGCCACGAACTGCTACTGGTCCAGCATCGTTCGCCCCTGCCCGCCGAACTGCTGGCGGCGGGCGCGACCGTCTGCCAGTCCGCCGCCGAACTCGCCGCCGGGGCGGACATCGTCATCCTGATGCTGCCCGATACCGGCGACGTCGAGGCTGCGCTGTTCGAGGCCGACGGCATTGCCGCCGGGCTTCGGCCGGGCGGGTGCGTGATCGACATGAGCTCGATCGATCCGATCGCGACGCGCGGGTTCGCCGCGCGGATCGGGGCGCTCGGCTGCGATTACGTCGACGCCCCCGTATCGGGGGGCGAGGTGGGCGCCAAGGCGGCCAGCCTCACGATCATGTGCGGTGCTACCGACACGGCGTTCGCGCGCGCCGAACCGCTCTTCCAATTGATGGGAAAGAACATCACCCATGTCGGCCCGGTCGGCGCGGGCCAGGTGACCAAGGTCGCCAACCAGATCATCGTCGCGCTCAACATCGAGGCGGTGGCCGAGGCGCTGCTGTTCGCGGCGAAGGCCGGCGTCGATCCGGACAAGGTGCGCAGCGCGCTGATGGGCGGGTTCGCGGCATCGCGCGTTCTGGAGGTGCATGGCCAGCGGATGATCGATCGCACGTTCGCGCCAGGCTTCCGCATCGCACTCCACCAGAAGGACCTCAATCTCGCGCTGAACACCGCGCGGTCGCTCGGAATGGCCTTGCCCAACACGGCCTCGGCACAGCAATTGTTCAGTGCCTGCGTCGCGTGCGGCGGCGCCGACTGGGATCATTCGGCGATAGTGCACGCGCTGGAGGTTCTGGCGGATCACGAGATCGCGAAGGTCTGAGCGCGACGCGTTACGGGAGACGGTGATGGACGGGTTCGACATCAAGGCAGCATCGCGGCGCGGCGTACTGCAGACGCTGTCGCTGGCAGGGCTCGGCATCGCGGCGGGAACGTCCGGCCCGCTGCTAGCGCAGGGGCGGCCCGGTATCGATACCCGGTTCGATCCGAAGAAATGGTGGACGCAGGATTACCGCATCGTCCAGACCAATTTGCGCGAGATTGATATCCGCGAGGATCCACGCACGATCGCGCGCGCGATCCGTCAGTTCGGCGGCAACGTCATCGTCTCCAACATCGGCGGGATCGTCGCCTTCTATCCCACCGCCCTGCCCTATCAGCGCCGCAACCCGTATATGAAGGGCGATTTCGTCGAGGCGATGATTGCCGCGGCGCGAGAGGAGGGACTGGCCTATATCGGCCGCTTCGATCTCTCCAAGGCAATGAAGCCCGTCTATGACGCGCATCCCGACTGGTTCATGCGCAACCGCGACGGCACGCCGCGCGAATTCGCCGGCACGTATCAGGCCTGCCCGAACGGCGCCTGGGCGCTCGATTACAGCCTGCGCATCCTGACCGAGGGACTGACGCGGTACAAACCGGACGGCATCTTCTTCAACATGACCGGCTATCCGCGGACGGATTACGCCAATGTCGATCACGGCATCTGCGTCTGTGACAATTGCCGGCGCGGTTTCCTCGCGATGTACGGCAAGGAATTGCCCACGCGCGAAGGGTTCGCGGACCCGAACTGGCGCGATTACCTGTCGTTCCAGGCGCGCACGTCGGAAGCGCTGCGCCAGCGGATCTCGGCGCACATCAACCAGCTCGCGCCCGGCGTGCCCATCACCCAGCATGACAGCGTTGAGCAGGTCGGCCGCGGCGAGGTGCAGCGGCGGGTCGACCGTGCCGCGCCGGAATGGGCGTATCAGTCGGGCGAGCAATGCCGGTCCGCGCTCGCGCGCAGCCCTGGCAAGCCCTGGTCGTCCACCTCCACCGCGCACGTTGACTATCCGTGGCGTCAAGTGACCGAGAGTGCCGCCTGTCACGTGAACCGGATGGCGCAACAGATGGGCGTCGGCGCGAAGCTCGATCTATACCTGATGGGCACGCTCGCCGGTCAGGACGATCCCACGTATCTACCCCCGGTTTCCCGCCTCTTCAGATGGCGCGCGGCGAACGCCGACAGCTATGCCGGCATGGCGGAGTCGGCGCGCGTCGGGATCTATCAGTCGGGCGCGACCGGTCGGCTGGCCGGGATGACGCCGTACGCAAAATACCAGACCGACGAGTTTCGCGGGCTCTACACGGCGCTGGTCGATGCGCGCATTCCGTTCCGGTTCGTCCGCCAGCCCCGAAATGCTGATGATGCCGCCAAGCTGCATCAGGAGTTCGACGTCATCGTCGCGCCCAACGTCATGGTCGTGTCGGATGCCGAAGCGGGGGCGCTCGATCGGTTCGTGCAGGATGGCGGCGTGCTGGTCACTACCGGCCTGTTTGCCGGGTTCGACGACCGCGGCGACACACGCACTGAGATGCCCCTCGCCTCGTTCCCGCTGGCGCGCTACGCGGCGGCACGGACGATCGCGGGCTGGACGCTCGATCCCGTCGAGAGCGTCTTGAAAACCGCCGGTCGCGTGCCGCTCGACGGACTCTATTTCGGTGGCGCAGCGCGGCGTGACGCGGAGACGCTGATGCGATTTGCCCCTGACCAGCGCTTTGGCCCGCCCGAATTCAGTTATGCCATTCCGGGCGTCGCCGCGCGCACCGATCCGGGCGTGTCGGTGCGCGCGCATGGCAAGGGGCAGACGGTCCACATCCCGTGGTTCATGGGCTGGCACTATTACCGGGACGGCCTGTCCGCGCACCGCGAACTGATCGTCGCGATCATCGCGCGTTACGTGCCCCCGCAGCGCTTTGCCCTGACCGGCGCCGGCCCCGCCGAACTGATGGTCATGCGCCGCGACGACGGCGCCTCGCTCGTCACCGTCGTCAACTATGCCGGGCAGCGCAACGGCACGTACGTATCGCCGCCACCGCTGCACGGCCTAAGTATCGGCGTGCTCGGGTCGCGTGCGGGCGAGGCGCGTGCGCTGGTCGGTGGCCAGACGATCCGCGTGCGTCCTGGCGACGCCGGTCAAAGCTGGTTTGATCTTCCGCCGGTCGGTGCATTCGAAGCGGTGCTGATTCCGGTATGACCGGTGCGGCCCGTACTTTCGGACGGACACGGGGCACGCTATATGATGGCATGATGTCGGATCCCCTTTCATGAATGCACCATCGATCAGGCCGGCAAAGCTCGCGGACGCGATCGCCGAGCACGTCCAGCAGATGATCCTCGAAGGGTCGCTTCGCCCCGGCGAGCGGTTGCTGTCGGAGCGCGAACTGTCCGCCAAACTCGACGTGTCCCGACCGTCGCTGCGCGAGGCGCTCGACAAGCTGATCGCGGTGGGCCTGTTGACTACCAATGCCCAGGGCGTGGCGCATGTCAGCGAGGATATCGGCCGCAGCTTGCGCGATCCGCTCGCGCAACTGATGGACACGCCCGAGGCACGGATCGACTGCCTCGAACTCCGGTCCGAGATCGAGGCCGCCGCCGCTGCCTTTGCCGCTGAGCGCGCATCGGATGTCGACCGCGACGCCATCCGCGCCTGTTTCGAGGCGATGGTCGTCGCACACGAGGCGCAAGACGTTGACGAGATCGCCCGCACCGATGCGGAGTTCCACTTCACGATCTACGAAGCCAGCCATAACCTGATGATGCTGCACTTCATGCGGAGCATCGAAGGCATCCTGCGCTCGAACGTCTATTTGAACCGCAAGAACCTGTACGAGCATCGCCGGCAGAAGGATTCGCAGCTGCACGAGCATCAGGCGATCTACGACGCGATCATGGCACGCGACGTCGCCGGCGCGCGCGAGGCGTCCCGGCTGCACATGACAACCGCGATGCGCACCCAGCGCGAGATCTACGATGCAGAACGTCGCCTGGAGGCCAGCATCCGCCGGCTGGCACGCAGTGACATCGTCGCCCCCCCAAGGTCCCGCGGCCGCGACGCCTGAAGCGGGCATGCGAACGATCCTCCCCCGGCAGGGGGAGGTGGCAGGCGTCAGCCTAAGGGAGGGGACGGTAAGCGACACCCAGCGTTCCGTGTCCGCCCCCCGACGCCTGCGGCGCCACCTCCCCCTTGCGGGGGAGGATCAGGAAGCTACCGCCGGTCGGACGGCGCATGCAACAACGGTGAAGCGGACCATGCCGAGCGGGCCGTAATTCGCTGAATAACGCCCCGGTAACAGCCAGCCTCGATCGCCGATCTTGCCCGTCACGATAAGGTCTCCTGGCCGTGCATCGCGTCCGGTCCTTCGCGCGAGCGTCAGGACAGTATCCAGGCTCCGCCGCTGGCCGCCGAGCGACTCGGCGCTGAGCCCGGACGCGATCGGCTGACCATCGCGCGTCAGCGAAACACGCACACCGTCGAGGTCGACCCTATCGGCATCGCGCATCGCCCCGCGCACGTAGCGCGCCGTCGAGACGTTCGCGGCCACCATGTCAATCGCGTTGTAGTGATCGGGATCGCGGTAGGCGATGTCAGGCAAGTCGATCACCGGCAAAACCATGACGCCTCGGCTGCGGTCTGCCGAGGACGAAGGCAGCAGATAGCCCAGCTTCAGTTCGAACGACGCCTTTCGGTATCCGCACAGCGAAATGGTCGCGCCGTCGTCGGCCCGGCCCGAGCCGAACAAGACGGCCACCAGCGGCTCGGCGACGTTCCGCGCCTTCAGCGACGCGTGCGACATCAGGCCGCCCTTATATCCTGCCACGGTATCGCCTGCCCGGAGGCGGTGGCGGACGTACCGTTGTTGGATGCGGTAAGCGCTGGCGAAATCCGCCGTTGGCCGGCTCGCGGTTATCGGATCGAACGGGGTGGCGGCGTGCTCGGCGGCAATGAAGGGCCCGAGATACGTACTATCGGCCCCGTCAGTCGCGCACCCCGCCAGCGTGGCCACGGTCACCGCCGACGCAAGCAAATGCCATCCGCGCCTCATGACGGGATGATGCCGGGGAAGACGTATTGTTGAAGCATGACGATCACCCCGAGCACCAGCGTCAGGAACACGCTGTGCTTGAAGGTGCGCGCCAGGATCGCGCCTTCCTGTCCGCGACAGTCGGTGGTGCTGGTGCCGGTCGAGATGTTCTGCGGCGAGATCATCTTGCCGAGCACGCCGCCCGACGCGTTGGTCGCTGCCATCAGCACCGGGTTCAGATCGAGCTGGCGTGCGGCGACGACCTGAAGGTTGCCGAACAGGGCATTGCCCGACGTGTCACTGCCCGACAGGAACACCGCCAGCCAGCCGAGGAACGCGGACAGGAACGGAAACAGCGGTCCGACCGACGCGACCCCGACACCCAGCGTATAGGCCATGCCGGAATAGTTCATGAGGTAGGCGAGGCCGACGATCGTCATCGTCGTCGCGAGCGGCAAGCGGATTTGGCGGAGCGTCTGCCGGATCGCCGTCAGCAGCTGCGCAGGCCTCAACCGAAGCAGCAGCGCGGTGATGATCGTGGCGACCAGGATCGCGGTGCCGGTGGCCAGCGGCTGGAACGACCAGATCGCGGCATAGGGCTTGCCATAGGTCGTGATGAAGATCGCCTCGTGCAGCCCCGGCCACGCCGCCTTGACTTCGCCGATCAGGTTAACCTTCAAGTGTACCCACAGGATGACGGTGACCGACAGCACCAGCCACGGCAGCCAGCCCTTCAGACTGTTGCCGGGAACGGCGGGCGCGGGCGTCGCGCTCGATGCCATTTCTGGGGATGCCGTGTCTGGCGATGCCGTAACGGGGCCGCGAAGCGCGAACGCGGGATCGGGCTTGATCCGCCAGACCTTCACGAACGCCAAAGTGCAGACCAGCGACGACAGCGATGACAGGACGTCGGTCAGCGCATAGCCGAGGAAATTCGCAGATAGGAACTGCATCACCGCAAACGATCCACCCGCCACTAGCAGGACCGGCCATACGCCGCGGAGTGCTTTCATGCCGCCATAGACCGCGATCACGTAGAAGGGGAGAAACAGGGCGATCAACGGCAGCTGCCTGCCCACCATCGCACCGAGCGCGACGTCGTTCAGTTGCGTCACGGCCCCCAGCGTGATGATCGGCGAGCCGAGCGCGCCGAACGCGACGGGTGCGGTGTTGAACATGAGGGTGAAGACGATCGCTTCGATCGCGGGAAAGCCGAGCGCGACCAGAAGCGCGCTGGTGATCGCGATCGGGGTGCCGAACCCGGCGACGCCCTCCAGCAGGCACCCGAACGAGAACCCGACCACGACCAGCGCCACCCGCCGATCGTTGGGCAGATGCTGGACCATCCAGGCACGGAACGCATCGAAACTGCCGGTGACCACCGCGATGTTGTATAGAAGCAGCGCGTTGAGCACGATCCACATCACCGGCCACGCCGCGAACGTCGCGCCCGCGAAGATGCTGTTCAGCGCCAACCCCGCCGGCAACCGCCACACCGTCACCGCCAGGACCAACGCGACCAGGACGCCGACGATGGACGCCTGCCAAGCGGGACGCCGCACGATCCCGAGGAGTACGAGCACGACCACGATGGGCAGAGCGGCGGCCAGGAACGACAGCGCCAGATTATCAGCGACCGGGGTGACTAACTGGCGGAACATTCGTCCTCCTCTCCTACTGTGCCTTCTGGCATCGATCGCATGGTCCTAAGGCGCGATGACCATTAGTTCAATTGGATAGTATATATAGCCAAGATTGTATTACCCCACGTTGGCATCGAATTGAGAACGTTGTAATTGCATATTTCGATTACCCTGCTGGTCGTCGGTCAAATCCGGCTTGAAGAGCCGCGGCATGTCGTGGTAATAAAGATTATCCAAGAGAAGAATACGCCATGGGAGGAGATGCAATGGTCGGCAATCAGCCGGAGCGCCTGGACGGTATCGACCGCCGTACCGTGATCGGCGCGGCAGCGCTCGGCGTCGGGGCGGCCCTCCCTGGAGTCGCGTTCGGACAAGCGACCAAGACCGCGACGGGCGAAGGATGGGAATGGGGCCCGATGCGCTGGGTCCAGATCTGCGCGACCGAGGACGATCCCGGTCGCTACGACATCGGTTTCTGGCTCGATTTCCTCAAACGCACCAGCACGCAGGGCGTGTGCCTGAGCGCGGGCGGGGTTACCGCCTTCTACCCGACCAAGGTGCCCTATCATTATCGCAGCCCGTATCTGGGCACCGGCGACATGTTCGGCGATCTGGTCCACGCGTGCAAGGCGATGGGCATCCGCGTGCTCGGCCGCGTCGATCCGCATGCGATGCGCGCCGACGCGCTGGCCGCGCATCCCGAATGGGTGGCGCGCGATGCCGCCGGCCAGCCCAAGCGCCATCCGACCGACCGCGATCTGTATCTCACCTGCCCCAATGGCCCGGTCACGTTCGACTGGATGCCGCAAGTGCTGCGCGAGATCGTCAGCACCTATCCGGTCGACGGACTGTTCGGCAATCGCTGGGCGGGCGGCGCCGGGCTGTGCCACTGCGCCGTCTGCAAGACCAAATTCAAGGCGGCGAGCGGCTTCGCGCTTCCCACCGCGCTCCGCGACGTGAGCGACCCGGTGGTGCGCGCCTATCTCGTCTGGGACGACGAGGTCCGGTACGAGCAGCTGGCGCTGTGGGGACGGACCGTCACCGCGGTCAATCCGCAGGCGTTCTTCACGCCCGGAACCTGGGGACGGCTCGATCCGCGTCGCCTGCGCCGCACCGCGCGCGCGTTGTTTGCGGATCGCCAGGCGCGCAGCGGCAACGCGCCGGCATGGCTGAACGGACGCAGCGCCAAGGAAACCGCCTGCCTGATGCCCGACCGGCCGATGAGCGGCATCTTCGCGGTGGGCGAGACGGCGACCCCCTATCGCTTCATGGATTCGGTGCAAGCGCCGACCGAGATCCGGGCCTACCTCCACGACGGGCTGGCGCACGGCTTCCGGCCGTGGATGACCAAATTCAAGGCGGAGGTGTTCGACAAGCGCTGGGTGCCGGCAGTGGCCGAATCCTATGCCTGGCATGCCCGCCACGAGGCGTATTTCCGCAACACCGACAATCTCGCGCAGGTCGCGATGCTGCATTCGTCGCAGACCAACACCTATTATGTCGAGGAGGTGCAGCGCGCCGACGGCGGCTCGGGTGGGCCGCAGGACGCACAGTCGCTGCGCGGCAGTTCCGACGATGCTACCAACGGCTTTTACCAGGCGCTGGTGGAAGCGCGCGTACCCTTCGCGTTCGTCGACGAACGGCTGCTCGAGCCCGAGGCGATCGATCGGTACAAGGTGATCGTGCTGCCCAACATCGCGGCGCTGTCGACAGCACAATGCGCGGCGCTACGCGGCTATGTCGCGCGCGGCGGCGCGATCGTCGCGACTCACGAAACCGCGCTGTACGACGAATGGGGCAAGCGCCGCGCGAACTTCGGCCTCGCCGACCTGTTCGGCTGCGACTTCGACGGCACGATCGATCGCCGCGTCCAGAACAGCTATCTGACCGTGCGAGGACCGGGTCCGCTGACCGTCGGACTGGACGATACGCCGCGCATCATCGCCGGCACCAAGCGCGTGCACGTCCGGCCCAGCGGCGCCAGCCTGCCCGCCGCGTTCACGCTGGTCCCGAGCTATCCCGACCTGCCGATGGAGAAGGTCTATACCGCGACGCGGACGACCGACGAGCCGATGGTGTATGCGCGCCGGTTCGGCAAAGGCCGGGTCGTCTATTTTCCGTTCGATCTTGATCGGACGTTCTGGGAAAACTCGACCGGTGACCATCTCGCGCTGTTGCGCAACGCGGTCGTCTGGGCCGCGGATGGGCCGCAGCCGATGGCGGTGACGGGCCCCGGACTGCTCGACATCAGCTATTGGCGACAACGGGGTTCGCTGGCGGCGCATCTCGTCAACCTGACCAACCCGATGGCGATGCGTGGCTATATGCGCGAAGTGCTGCCGGCCGGCCCCTATCAGGTGAGCTTGCAATTGCCGCGCGGCGCCACCTCGCGCCGCGTGCGCCTGCTCGAAGCCGAACGCGACGCGACGTTCCGGCGGGAGGGCGATCGCCTGATCGTCGAGGTGCCGCAGATCAAGATACACGAAGTCGTCGCGGTGGATCTGGCGTGATGGCGGAACCGATCGCCAAGCTGAGCCCGTGGACCGACCAGACCGCTCGCGACGCGCTGCGCCATCTCTTCGACGTGGCGGTGGCGAGTGCGGACCCCGCGCGCGTGCTGGCGCAACATCTGCCACGAAAACCGCAGGGACGTTGCATCGTCGTCGGGGCAGGCAAGGCGGCCGCGTCGATGGCGGCGGCGGTCGATGCGGCCTGGCCCGACGTCGACCTGTCGGGCATCGTCGTCGTGCCGTACGGCTACGGCATGCCCGCCGGACGCATCATGGTACGCGAGGCGGCGCACCCGGTACCCGATACCGCCAGCGAGGCCGCCGCGCGCGAAATCCTCGCAGCGGTCGCCGGGCTGCGGCCTGAGGATCTAGTGCTCGTGCTGATATCGGGCGGTGGATCGTCGGTCATGGCGCTGCCGGCACCGGGCATCACGCTGGCGGACAAGCAGAAGGTCAGCCGCCTACTGCTCGCCTCCGGGCTCGACATCCGCACCATGAACGTCGTTCGCCGCCGCCTGTCCGCGATCAAGGGCGGCAAGCTGCTGGCCGCGGCACATCCGGCCCGCGTCGTGACGCTCGGGATCAGCGATATTCCCGGCGACGACATGGCGGCGATCGCATCGGGTCCGTCGATCCCCGATCCCACCGCCGACATGGACCTGCGGCATGTCGTGGCATTGCTCGGCGACCAGCTTCCGGCGGCGGTTTCCGCCCGGCTGCTCACTGTGGAGCGAGCCATACTCTCCAGCGGCGACCATGATGCCTGCCTGATCGGAACGCCGGCTGCCGCCCTCGACGCAGCCGCGGACGCTGCCCGAGCGCTGGGTCTTCATCCCATCCTGCTCGGCGATGACCTGGAGGGTGAAAGCCAGGCGCTGGGCCAGGAAATGGCCGCGCTCGTACGCCGCGGGGTACCCACGCCGACCGTCCTGTTGTCCGGCGGCGAGACCACCGTGACGCTGGCGGGAAAGACCCCTGGGCGAGGCGGACGCAATACCGAATTCGCGCTCGCACTGGCGTGTTCGATCGAGGGACTGCCCGGCGTCTGGGCGCTGGCAGGCGACACCGACGGCGAGGATGGCGCCAGCAAGGCCGCCGGCGCGCTGATCGCCCCCGATACGATAGACCGGTGCGCAGCGATCGGTCTCGATGCCCACACGTATCTGGCCGCGCATGACAGCGGCACGCTGTTCGCGACGATCGGCGATCTGCTCGTCACCGGCCCCACCTGTACCAACGTCAATGATTTCAGGGCGGTGCTCGTGCTGCCATCGGAGGACCACGCATGACCCGCCTCGCCGCCAACCTGACCATGTTGTTCACCGACCTGCCGTTCCTCGACCGGTTCGCCGCCGCCGCCAAGGCCGGTTTCAAGGCGATCGAATGCGTGTCGCCCTATGGCGAGCCCGCCGAGGCGGTGGCGGCAGCTGCTCTGCGACACGGCCTGATGGTAGCATTGTTCAACCTGCCGCCGGGTAACTGGGCAGCTGGCGAGCGCGGCATCGCGGCCGACCCGGCACGCGTCGAGGAGTTCCGCCAGAGCATCGATACGGCGCTGGCCTATGCGCGCGCGACCGGATGCCGGACACTCCACGTCATGGCGGGCAAGATCGCCCCCGGCGCGGACCGGGAGGTCTGGACCCGCACCCTGATCAACAACGTCCGGATCGCCGCCGACATGGTCGCGGGCGACGGTATCACGCTGGTGCTCGAGCCGATCAACACGCGGATCGATATCCCGACCTATTTCTACGACACCACGGCCGCCGTTCTGGACGTGATGGACGCAGTGGGTCGCGACAACGTCAAATTACTCTACGACGTGTATCACATGCAGATCATGGAGGGCGACGTGGCCCGCGCGATCGAGCGCCTGCTGCCGCGCATCGGCCATATTCAGATCGCCGACAATCCGGGGCGGCACGAGCCAGGAACCGGCGAACTGAACTTTCCGTGGCTCCTCGAACAGATCGACACGCTCGGCTACACGGGATGGATCGGGTGCGAATATGCGCCCGCGACGGCGACTGTCGCCGGCTTGGGCTGGGCCGGACGGTATCTCGGCTGAGTTGATTTACGGCACGTCGGCCCCGACAAGCGCCCAACGACGATCGCGCGGGATGGAGGATGGCCATTGACGACGCCGGCATCGCGGACTCCTGGCACCCCTGGAACGGGGGACGATGTCCGGTAGCCGATGATGCGGCAGTCGCGGTCCGCTGCCGCTATGGTCCCCGGAAGTTCGCGCGCGCCGGCGACCTGCGATGGTCGCACGACCAGTATCTGGCTTACGGCGCCGAAGACATCGTCGCGTACGCGCTCGTCGACGAGAGCCCCGCCCCCGCTGCCGTAGGACCGCGACGGTCGCCCGAGCCAGCAGAAAACCCCTTTGCCCGTGCAGGAGACACGCCATGACCATCCTCGCGGTGGCGCTTGCCGTTGGCCTGCTCGTGCTGCTCATCTCGGTGGTAAAGCTGCACCCGTTCGTCGCGTTCCTGATCGCGGCACTGGCGGCGGCGATGCTGCTCGGCCTGCCGCTCGACCGCGTTGCAGGATCGCTGACCCGCGGAATCGCCGACATGCTAGGGTCGCTGACCGCAATCCTGTGCCTCGGCGCGATGTTCGGCAGGATCGTCGCGGACAGCGGCGCCGCGCAGCGCATCGCCGATACGTTGATCCATGCTGTCGGGCGCGGGCCGATCACGCTGGCGCTCGCGCTGGCGGGGTTCATCGTCGGCATACCCCTTTTCTACAATGTCGGCTTCGTCCTTATGGTGCCGCTGATCCTGTCGGTCGCACGCCGTTCGGGCATGCCGACCGTGTATCTCGCCGTGCCGATGCTGTCCGGACTGTCGATCGCGCACGGCTTCCTACCGCCGCATCCCTCGCCGACCGCACTGGTGGGGATGTTCGGCGCGGATATCGGGTTGACGCTGATCTATGGCCTCGCGGTCGGGATACCGACGCTGCTGATCGCCGGACCGCTGTTCGCCCGCAGCCTGCGCGGCATGACGGCGCATCCCCGCCCCTCCGCCGATACGCCGGAGGTCGTCGTGAAACTGCCGAACGCGACCGCCAGCTTCGCGATCGCGCTGTTGCCGGTCGTGCTGCTCGCAGGCGCAACCGTCCTGATGACGCTGCCCGCGCTCCCGCCGGTTGCAACGGGCTGGGTCGCGTTCGGCGGCAACCCGGTGGTGACGATGCTGATCTCCGTGCTGGCCGCGATGCTGATCCTCGGCGTCGCGCGGGGCACGTCGCTGACGCGGCTGTCGACGGGCAGTGGAGAGGCAGTGAAGGACATCGCCGGCATCCTGCTGATCGTCGCCGGCGCGGGTGCGCTGAAGCAGGTGTTCGTCGATGGTGGCGCGGACGTCGCACTGGCCGGCTGGTTGAGCGGACTGAGCCTGCCGCCGCTGGTACTGGGCTGGGGCCTCGCGATGGTGATCCGGGTGGCGCTGGGGTCCGCCACGGTCGCCGGCCTGACCGCGGCCGGCATCGTCCAGCCGCTGATCGCCGCGCACGGCGTCGATCCCAACCTGATGGTGCTCGCGATCGGCTCGGGCAGCCTGATGTTCAGCCACGTCAATGACTCGGGCTTCTGGATGTTCAAGGAATATTTCGGCCTGAGCCTGGCCGAGACGTTCCGATCCTGGTCGGCGATGGAAACGCTGGTCGGAGTTTTCGGGCTTTTGTTCACGCTGCTGCTCAGCTTGGTGGTATGATAATTCCGAGATGAGCTCCTAGGTGACTTGCCTGGCCCTTTAGTCTCGGGCGCATCGCCCACATTGCGCTCTGACCCAATAGGCGACATTCAGACGGACGCTCCCGCTTCTCGGAACCCGCCGCTCATCCATGCTACAAAATGCGGCAATGATCGCCAGTGGAGCAGGCACTCCAACCCCACGAAAAACAGGGTTTGAGCTTCACGCGCTTAACAATATTCTCCGGGACCCCCCTTCGGGATCGTCGACCATTCGGCATTGGTCGTCAAACACCATCGTCTGGCAACGGACCGGGTCGCTAGGGCTCCACTTCAGCCCCGGCTGGCTCGGATTGCCCGTTCGCGCGAAGGTCGCCCAGGCCCCCGCCATGGTTCGCGCCAATCGCTGCGCCTCGGGGGTATTGCCGGTGCCCTGTTCACAGCGCGCGGTGTTGTCGAAGCAAAAGGCGAGGTCGGCAGTATGCCACGCTCCCGCCAATCCATCGAGCTGTGGCGACTGCCACTGGAACAGATATTGATAGACCTGGGCGCCGCCCTGCACGTGTTTGAGGCGCACCATATCCTGAACCCGATTGCGATAGGCGATGCTCTGCACCCCATAGGACAGTGTGCGAACCGCCTTTTCCGGGTGGGCTTTTCTCATTGATGCAATCAGTGCGTCGGCCTTGGCAGCGCCGAGTTGCCCGGTCAGGTCCTTGCGCCACTCGGCTTCGCTGGGGTTCGAGCCCCATCGCATACCCTCCTCACTGGTATTGCCGATCAGCATGGGCACATTGCGCGAGACCTCGGGCGCGACATCGGCGAACGACCGGACTTCGATGACCTTGCCGTCGAGCGTCGGCCCCCAGCCCACCCGCGGTGTTGCCGGCGGCCCGCCCAAGCTACGCACCATCGGCTCGTTGATTTCACCGGCCACGGTGCTGCTTGCGGCGGAAAGGTCAGCCCATGCCACTTTCTGCAACGCAGCGATGTCGTTTGGCGCGATACCGAGGTGCTTCACCAGTCGCCGCGAATATTCCAGCGACTGCTCCGCCGTCGGTAACGCGCCGCCGCCACCCGACTGCGCCGCGGCCCGGTGGATCAGCCCCTTGCCCGATTTCATGCCGAGCAGTGTAGTGACCTTCGACCCGCCGCCCGACTGGCCATAGATCATCACCGTGTCCGGGTCCCCGCCGAATGCAGCAATGTTTTCCTGCACCCAGCGCAACGCAGCGATGCAATCGGTCATGCTGACATTAACCGACTCTTCATAGGCCGATCCACCCACCTCGACGAGATCGAGAAATCCCAGCACGTTTAGCCGATGGTTGATCGACACCTGCACCACGTCGTGATGCCGTGCCATCTGCGCACCGTCGTGCGAGGCCAACTCGTACGACGATCCGAAAGCGAAGCCGCCGCCATGGAAATACACCATCACCGGGCGATTGCCGCTAAGCGATGGCGTCCAGACGTTCAGCTTCAGCATGTCCTCGCCCTGGAAGCCGTCGTCCCATTGCTGCAGGAACGTATGCTCGACCGCGCGGAAACTATGCGTCGTTTGCGGGCTGTTCGCGCCATAGACGAGCGCATTGTACGGCTCGGTCCACGGCTGCGGTGGCTTGGCGGGCAACCAACGGTTTTCGCCGCCGGTGTCCTGCCCATAAGGAATGCCCTTGAAGGTGAAAACGTCGCCAGCGACATAGCCGCGCACAGGACCATATCGCGTCTTGGCAATTGCGCTGCGCGGCGTCGTGCCGTCCCGCGTAGATCTGCGCGACAAGGTGCCAATGCTTTGTGCCTGCGCCATAGGCAGGGCCAGTCCGAAGCCTGACGCCACCGATGCAATCAATGCACGTCGACGGTCGATTAGCGGTCCGGCCATATCCTGCTCTCCTATCGCTGCCTCGTTTCGGGCGTGTCTGAAGCAAAGCGTAAAAGCGGCTATCCACCGCGTCAATACTCATACAAGATGTGCGAAAGGTCGGGAGAATATCGTATGCGTGTTGTGCCTTTTTTGCTCGCGTTTGCAGGGGTATCGATCGGTTCGATCGTCCATAGCCAGGAAGTAGAACGCGGCAGCGGCCCCTATCCGGCGATATTCGAAGCGCGGGACGACCTTCCGAACCACGTCGTCTATCGCCCGACCGATCTTGCACCGGCGCGCTCGGACGGGCTGCCCATCTACGTGTTCGGCAATGGCGGATGCAGCTCCGACGGCACCAGTTCGCGCAACCATCTGCTCGAGATCGCGTCACATGGATATCTGGTAATAGCCTCTGGTACGATCCTGCTCGGCGCCCGGCCTGCGGTCCCTACCCCGCCGCAGCCCGGTGCGAAGCTGACGACCGAAACTGAAACTCGCCTGCTCACCGACGCGATCGACTGGGCACAGCGTGAGAACCGCCGCGCCGGCAGCCCGTTTGAGGGCCGGATTGCGACCGACAGGATCGCAGTGTCAGGCTGGAGCTGCGGCGGCCTACAGGCGCTGAACGCCGCGCAGGACCTGCGCGTCACGACATCGGTCATCATGAACAGCGGCTTTTTCCCCGAGGGGACCAACCCGTTGAGAGGGGTGGTATCGGATAAGGCGCTGCTAAAGACGCTGCACGGCTCGGTCCTTTATATCCTGGGCGGCCCGACCGACATTGCCTATCCCAACGGCACCGATGACTACCGGCGATTGGGGAACATTCCCGCGGCAATGGTGAACATCCCGGTCGGTCATGGCGGCACCTACATGCAACCGCATGGCGGCGTTGGCGCCGAAGTCGTGACGACATGGCTCGACTGGAAGCTGAAGGGGACAAAGGCCGCCGGAGCGCGATTCACCGGCCCCGCATGCGGCCTCTGCAACGATCCGCGGCTAACTCTGGAGCGGAAAAACTTCTGACATATGCGTAACCGCTTCCTAAAGCACACGACCGCTCCTGTCACCGCCTCCGCACGCCGTTCGCTGGCAGCCATCGCCCGGTCCACTCAGATGCCAACCGAGTAGAGCGCGTGATGGGTCAGGATGAACAGCGTGCGCTGGTCCGGGCCGCCGATCAGCACCTGTAGCGGCCGCTCGGGAATGTCGATGCGCCGCACTTCCCGGCCGTTCGCGTCATAGACCCACACCTGCCCATTCGCGACATAGAGGTTGCCCGTGGAACCGCGCGCCACGCTCTCGCCACCGCGCGGAGCAACGATGCGCAGGTCGCCAAGCGCTCCGCTTGCCGCCACCTGGCCGCTGTACGTCAGGTTCTCCGACGCGTTGGTCAGGTAAACGCGCTCGCCCGCGTGCGCGGTCACAAGGCCGTAGCTGTCGAGCGTGTCGGACCAGCGCCAGCCCTGGTGATCGTCTGGACCCTGGTTCCACACCCGGAACGCGGGGATCGCAACCGAGCCGTCGGGCGAGACATAGGCCTGACGCTTCGGTTCGCCCATCTTACTGGTGAAGAAGCTGGAGAGCCGCGGGTATTCGTAGGTCTTCTGATCGATGCGATCAGCGAACTCGCCGTTTGCCCAGACGTTAACCGGGAGCGCGACCGCGCTGCCAGCGCGGGGTGCGGTGGCGGCGATGGTGCGAACGTCGTCGGGCGCCTTGGGGTCGATGCTGTAGACCGTGCCGTCGCGCCCGGCGCCCGACAGCACGAGTAGGCGGCCCGACCGGTCGACCGTCAGGTTCACCGGATCGAGCGTCGCCTGGCTGACGGTGGTGAGCCCTTCTGACGTCGACCAACCGTGGATGCGCTGATGGAACCGGTCAATGAAGTAGAGCTTGCCTTGCGTATCGACCGCACCGCCCGCGATCGAGTAAAAGCCATCGGCCAGCTTCGTCACGCCGGGCGTCACCGGAACACCCGTGACCGTCGCCGGGCGCGCGCTGCCGGCGGGCACGTCCAGCTTCGCGAACTCGCGCTCACGAACTTCCTGACCGGACGTCATGTCCTTTATGGCGTTTTCGAACGGATACTTGCTTGCGCGAACGTAGGTGCCGCACCCTTCGGTGTCGCAATGCGCATAGGCGCTCTCGGCGTTCACATGGACGTTGCGGAAGCGGATGTCGCCCGAATTGACCAGCCGCACGGCGGTATCCATCGGCTTTGCGGTACGCGTAACGCGATACCCGTGATAGTTGGCGAACAGGATGTTGCGGCTATTGTGGAACTCGGTGGAGACCGCGTACACGCCGTCGCGCACCTCCTGCTCGGTCTGCGGCGCCAGGAACTCCCAATTCTCGACGTTGCGCAGCACGATCTCGTTCTTGAAGTGATGCTCCGCCGAGAGCTCGTAGACGTGCCCCGGAGTCTTGGTGTCGGTCACGGCGAAGCCGGTGGAGGCAAGCCCGTTCGGGGTCCAGATCGCAGCGAAGGTGCCGCCGCCGCCGTCAGTGACCGAGATGCTGGCCTGTTGCCCGTCCCAGCGCGCCTCGGGATCGATCCCGCCGCCATGGGCTTTGCCATTGGTGTAGACAACCGGCCCATGGATTCGAACGTCGTTGATCATCGATCGCTCGCCAGCGCGCCAGATGATGTTGGAGGCGCGCGGGTTCACGCCCCCGGCGTAAAGCCCAAGGCCATAGACAATTGCGTCGCCGCCTTTTGCACTCTCGACCATCGCCTTGGCCCCGCCGACCCCGGCAAAACGCGGCGTGTTATCCGGGAGGTAGAGCTGGGTCTGGTTCGGATGCAGCGAGATCAACACGCTGTCCGGCCTGAGTTTCAGCGTGTCAGTGATGCGGTATCGGCCGGTCGGCAAATAGACGACGCGGTGCGCATTGACCGCACGCTGGAGCGCGGCGGTGTCATCGGTCTGGTCGTCGCCCTTCGCACCAAGCGTGCGGGCATTCGCCCATTCGCTGACGGGCGGCAGCAGGGGGAGCGCCGGCGCGATCGGCGGGGGCGGCGCTGCCAGCGGAGTCATGGTGATGTCGGTCGCGATCTTGCCCATTTCGCCTATGCGGGACACCTTTAGCCCATGGGAGAAGTCGCTGAGTCGCCAACCGGCGCCCTTGCCGGAAATCGTTCGGCCGCTCTCACGAAATTGTGCGAACACCGGCGTGTTCACGCCGACCGCATTTTCGAAGCCGATCTGGGTGAAGGCGCTCTGTTCGCTGGAGATGACGACGCCGGCACGGCTGACGTTCTCGAACCGGACGTTCTTGCCCCACAACGAATCGGAATAGCCGCGGTCGATCTCGATCCCGACCGGGGTGTCGCGCATCGTTACGTTGACCAGCGTCAAATCAACTTCATGCTCGCGGATCGCGGCGTCGCGCTGGCCGGAGAACTCCGAATCGATCAAGGTGAATTGCCACGCGGGTGACGTCTTCTCGGTCACGATCCCGTAGCGACCGCCAAAGAAGCGCAGGTTGTCCGCCTCGTTTCCCGCCTGGTAGATCCCGGCGAAGCCCGAACCGAGGCGGAAGTCGACGTGGCGCAGGAAACCATGCTGCGCGACCCGGAAGCGAACCGCAACCGCGCCTGCATTCCCGTCGCCGATCTCGAAATCGACGTTCGCCAGCGCCGAATAGAAGGTGGTGGAGGTCGCGTCGAAGGTCGTGTCGCTGAAGGGCACGCTGGTGGGTGGCGGCACGGGCGGCTTGCCGGCGCGGTACTGGTCCTCGCCCGTGAAGCTCAGCATCGCACCAATGCCCTTGGCAAAGCCAGGCGTGTTGTCCGCGAGAATGAGCACGGGGCGGGTCGGTCCGACACCGAACATCCGCACCCCGGAACGCAGAAACACGGTTCGCGAAATCCGGTAGCGACCCGAGGGTAGAAAGACGACGCCGCCTCCCCCCCGCTGCCGGTCTGCGGCGACGGCATCGATTGCCTGCTGGATCGCAGCAGTATCGTCCGCGCGCCCGTCGCCGATGCCCTTTACCGTCACGGCGCGGGGATCGTCGGGAGCGGTCAGAAAGACCGAGGTCGATTGTGCCAAGGCAGGAACGGGCGCGAGAACAAGCGCGATCAACAGCAGGCCGGACGCCTTCATGGGAGTGCTCCGTAATATGATGGGCGGCTACGACCGCTGTAGGGAAAATCAGGCGCCGCGGAGCATCAACGATTCCGCCGCGATCGCCACCTGTGTGCGGTTGTGCACGTTCAGCTTGCGCATCAGCGCCGTCATGTGCGCCTTCACCGTCGCTTCCGCGATGCCGAGGTCATAGGCGATCTGCTTGTTAGCCTGTCCAGAACGGACGCCCCGCAGCACCTTCACCTGCTTCGGCGTCAGCTGCACCGACATACCGTCGTCACACGCTGGCAACATCGTTGCCGCGAGCGCTGCCATTGCTCCCTGACTGGTACCCATCATCCCATCCTCCCTCGTCGTTCAAAACCTGACGTGCCGTCGTATGTGCCGACGGGGGCGTCCACTACGCTCCGGTTGATCCGGAATCGGTTGGACAGATTCTAGTATGTCCAGCTACGACAGGCATATTCAAGCCTTTTTTCACGTGTATTCTCAAGACCTGTTGGACAACTTGGGCCACGAGAGCGCAGCAAGTGTCCCAGGGGGAGCATAGTGGTGTCAAAGCTGAGCATCTGTGGGCGCGCTTGGTGACCGGCGGCAGTGATCTGCAACTGGTGGCGGCGGCGATTTCCGGTATCGCACTCGCGATCGTGATGATCGTGCGCGGTCGTTTGCACCCTTTCATAGGACTGCTTTGCGGCGCTTTCGCCGTCGGGTTGTTCGCCGCGATGCCGCTCGCGGACACTACGAAGGCGGTTCAAAAGGGTGTCGGCGACATCGTCGGCCGCACCGGTCTGGTCGTCGCGCTCGGCCTGTCGCTTAGTGCGATGCTCCACCTGTCGGGCGTGGCGGTCGCGCTGGCAAGCAGCGCGCTCCGCATCACGGGCCCGCGCGCAGCACCATGGGCGACGCTCGGCATCGCGATCGTCATCGGCCCGCCGCTTTTCTTTGAAACCGGGTTGGTATTGCTGCTGCCGATCGTGGTCGCCGCCGCGAAGGAAATGACCAGCGGCAGCACGCCCGCCGCGCGAGCCGCTGCAAAGCTGCGCTAATCATGCCGGCGCTCGCCAGCCTTGGAGTCGTACACGCGCTCGTCCCGCCGCACCCCGGTCCGCTGCTTGCGGTCGAGGCGCTGGGCGCGAATCTCGGTCTCCATGTTGTACGGTGTGCTGATCGCAATTCCGATCGCGGTGCTCGCCGGACCGGTGCTGGCCCGGGTTGTAGCGCCCGGCATACGTCTGACAGAACCGGTGCTGAGTGATCCGGTGACGGATCTGGTCGCCCCGTCGCATAGCCGCGCGCTGTTCATCGTCCTGCTGCCGATCGTGCTGATCGCCTCGGGCAAGTTGGGCAAGCTGATACCAGGTCTGGAAGGCTCGGTTGTCCTCGCCGCGGTGGCAAACCCGGCGCTCGCGCTGCTGATCACCAACCTGCTCGCGCTGACCCTGCTGTTTGGACGGCACATCAGCGAGGCCGCGACTCAGGAGTCGATCTGGCACGAGACGATGGGGGCAGCTGGCGCGATTCTGCTGGCGATCGGCGCAGGCGGTGCGCTGAGGCAGGTGCTGGTCAGCGCAGGCCTCTCCAACCTGCTCGCGCGTGTTGTGATGATGGACTCGATCTCGCCCATGCTGCTCGGTTGGCTTGTCGCCGTTGGCATCCCGCTTGCCGCCGGCTCGGCAACGGTCGCGACCATTACGGCGGTCGGCGTTATGCCCGGCGTCGTTGCCGCGTCGGAGCCCTCCCCCCGAGTTGGTCGTGCTAGCGATCGGTGCGGGATCGGTGTTCTTCAGCCACGTCAACGATCCGGGGTTTTGGCTGGTTAAGGGAGATATGGGCACCAGCACCGCCGATACGTTCCGCACTTGGTCGCTGCTCGAAACGGTCATCTCGGTCGCCGGTCTCGTCATGGTCGCCGGCTCAGTTACATCATATGACCGGGTTCAGTCTCGATGCGACGTCCGCGGACGAGCGGTCGTGAAGGGGGAAAGGCTGGCGGATCGCGCCTATACGGCTATTGTCAGAATGATCACGCAAGCGAATCTTTCGCCCGGCGAAAGGCGACCGGCTGCCGTCGAAGGCGCGGCTGGCGAAAACGTTCGGCATGTTGCGCACCATCGTGCGCGGAGCGCTGGTGCGGCTCGCCGCCGATGGCATCACGGGAAGCGCGCTGTGGTGCAGGCTCCTACGTGACGCGCCGCCCTCCGAACGGCTCGGTGCCTATATGCCGCTCGACGGGCCGGCGGCGATGCTCGGCACCTACGAAGTGCGGTTCTTGGTGCAAGCCGAGGGCGCGCGGCTGGCGGCGTAGCGCCGCTCGACTGATGACCTTGCGTTGATCGAGGAGCGCATGGCGGCGCTACGCCGCGCGCTTCTGTCCAGAGCGCCTGCGCATGACGAGGACTGGCTGCTCCATCGTGCGATCCTGGAGGCAACCGGCAATGACGCCTTCGTCGCGATCTTCGATCAGTTGCAGGACAGGGTGATACATATCCTGCGCGCCGGCGTTGACATTTCCCGCACGCGTCCACCCCACGTGATCGAGGCGATGACCGATGAACACGACGCGATCGTCGACGCGATCAGAACGCAGGGCGGTGACGGCACGGCGCTGGCGATGCTTTGGCACCTGTGGCAGAGGCGCAAGCGGCTGATGCCCTAGGCAGCGACGTCGCTACGCGCCCGGTGCAGCACCGCATCGCGCAGTTTCTCGACCGACCAGGAACTGGGCAGTATCAGCGCGCGCTCGTCCGGACCGGGACTTTCGAGCGCGTCGAACTGGCTGTCGAGGAGGCTTGCGGGCATATAATGGCACGTGCGGCGGGCAAGCCGCCCGGCGATTTCCTCGCGCCCGCCGTCGAGCAGCACGAACAGCAGCGGCACGCCCGCGGCATGCTCCAGCCGGCTCCGGTAGCTGCGCTTCAACGCCGAACAGGCGGCGACCGCCTGCCCGTCGTCGCGTACCGCAGCGCCGATCGCTGCGCCGAGCCGGTCAAGCCACGGCCAGCGGTCCAAATCGTCGAGCGGGTGGCCCGCCCGCATCTTCGCCACGTTGGCCGCGCCGTGAAAGTCGTCTCCCTCGAACGCAGCGCAGGCGAGGTGCGCCGCGAGATCCTGCATCAGGGTCGACTTGCCACAGCCGCTCACTCCCATGACGACGATGGCGCAGCGCGGCAGGGCAGCGGGGATTGACAGGGGTAGCACGTCCTTCTTCCTGGCTTTCGCCCTAATCGCAGGGCTCGGCCCTCGTTCCGGCGAGGTAGTGCAAGCTGCCGCGCGCGGTGACCATCGCGACCTTTGTCGCAGTCGCACGGTCAAGGCACCATGCTAAGAGGGTCGTTACGTGCGATGAATGGGAACGAGTGATGGGCAACGTGGCAAGTACGATCCGGGGCGGTGTTGTGGTCGCCGTCCTGCTCCTCGGCACCCCCGGCACAGCCCAGCCTGTCCGCTCGTCGTCGGCGTTCGAGTCGGCACCGAACGATCCGCGGGCGATCACGGTCAAGGCAACCGGCGACGGCCAAACCGACGACAGCACGGCGATCCAGCAGGCGCTCGACGCTGCCGCAGCGAAGCCGGGTGGCGGAATCGTCTTCCTCCCCGCGGGACGGCACCGCATCACGCGCACTCTGTACATCTGGCCGGGCGTGCGCCTGTTCGGGGTCGGGCGTACGCGGCCCGTGCTGCTGCTGGCGCCGAAGACCCCCGGTTTTCAGCAGGGCGTCGGCAGCATGGTGTTCTTTGCCGGCAATAACCCGCGCGGCACCACGCTCGACAATTGGGGTAACCCGATCAAGGGCGCGCCGGTCGTTCCGGTTCCGCCTCCCACCAGCGTGCCGTTCGATGCCAGCATCGCCGACGCCAATTCGGGGACCTTCTACTCCGCGCTCTCCAATGTCGACTTCGAGATCGGCGAGGGAAATCCGGCCGCGACCGGCGTGCGCCAGCACACCGCGCAGCACACCTACCTTGCCCACATCGACTTTCGCCTCGGCTCCGCGCTCGCAGGCATATACCAGGTCGGCAACATCGGCATGAACTTGCGCTTCTTCGGCGGCCGCTACGGGATCCTCGCGGAGAAGACCTCCCCCGCCTGGCAATACACCCTGCTCGACGCTACCTTCGACGGACAGCGCGATGCCGCGATCCGTGAGCATGAGGCGCGCCTTACCCTCGTAAACACCGTGATCCGCAACACACCGGTCGGGATCGACATCGATCGCGGTTACGGCGAATCGCTATGGGGCAGCGATGTGCGGTTCGAGAATGTTTCGGAGGCCGGCGTTGTCATCAGCAACGAAAACTCCGTTCTCACGCAAATCGGCTTCGCCAACGCGCTGGCCACCAACACGCCCGTGTTCGCCCGCTTCCGCGATAGCGGACGCACGGTGGAAGGACGCGGCCAACGGTACCGCGTGGCGGAGTTCACTTACGGCCTGACGGTCGCCGGGCTCAACCAGCCGGGCACGTACCAGACACGCATCACCGCGGCGGCGATCGCCAGGCTGCCGAAGCGGCGCGACCCGGCAATCCGCGCACTACCGCCCGTGTCCGCCTGGGTCGACGTGCGTACGCTGGGCGTGAAGGGCGACAACAGCGCCGACGACACCTCCGCGATCCAGCGGGCGATCGACCGGCACCGGGTGCTCTACTTCCCCGCCGGCTTCTACCGCGTCACCAATACGTTGAAGCTACGGCCTGACAGCGTGCTGATCGGGCTGCATCCCGGCATGACGCAGATCGGCCTCCCTGACGACCTGCCCGACTATCGCGGCGTTGGTTCGCCTAAGGCGATGATCGAGAGCGCGAAGGGCGGCGACGCGATCGTCAGCGGCTTCGGGCTGTCCACCGGCGGCATCAATCCGCGCGCGACCGCCATGCTGTGGCGTGCGGGGGAACGCTCGCTGGTCGATGACGTGAAGTTCCAGGGCGGGCACGGCACCACGCTTGCCGACGGCAGCCGTTTCGAGCCGTACAACGCCAACCACACCGCCGACGCCGATGTCAGAAAACGCTGGGACGGCCAGTTCGCCAGCCTGTGGGTCACCGACGGCGGCGGCGGCACGTTCAACGGGCTGTGGACGCCCAACACCTACGCAAATGCCGGACTCTACGTTTCCGACACCAGCACGCCCGGCTACGTCTACGAAATGTCTGCCGAGCATCACGTCCGCGCGGAGATCGTACTGGATCGCGTCCGGAACTGGCAGTTCTTCGCACCGCAGACGGAGGAGGAGGCGGGCGAAAGCCGCAACGCGATCGCACTGGAAGTGCGCAACGCGCGCAACATCCTGTTCGCCAACTTCCACGGCTACCGCGTCACGCGCTCGATCCAGCCCGCATCGGCGGCGGTAAAGCTTTACGGTTCGACCGACATTCGCTTCCGGAACGTCCACGTAAATGCGGAAAGCGGCTTTGCGACCTGCGATGCGGCCGGCTGTGGCACTTATCTGCGCGCGAGCAAGTTCCCCTATGCCAACGCGATCACCGACGTCACGCGCGGCGGCGACGTACGCGAACGGGAGTTCGCCGTGCTCGACATTACCGATGCGACGACCGCGACCCCGGCGACGTCATCGATCGCACCCGTCAGCGAATTGGCCGACGGCTTCTACTCGATCGGCGGCGGCGCAGTAGATGCGGGCGGCAAGCTCTACTTCATCGACCGACACCATCAGCGCATCCATCGCTGGAGCGAGAGCGAACGGCTGTCGGTGATTGCCGATGCGCCGCTTGATGCCGTGAACCTGGCGGTGGACGCGTCGGGCACGCTGATGGTGCTCTCATCCGACGGACCGGAAGGCACGGTCTACGCGATCGATCCCGACAAGCCGAACGCGGTACGCACGATCGTGCCAACCGCAGTGACCGGCCGGTCGCAGGCGCGGGTGGCGCTGCCCGGCAGCGTCTGGAACAACGGCGAGTTCCGCGACCAATATGATCCGACGCGCGACCACTTCACGACGCTGGCGGAAATGTTTGCGCGCGACGTGGCGGTGCCCAAACCGCGCGAATATGTCTCCCCGAATGGAAGCCTCGTCCTGCCCGCCTATCGCGTTTGGCAGCAGGGCCCGGCCAACCAGCTCGGCTGGCGTTTCTCCGACTCGCTCGACACCTATGGCTGGGTGACCGGTCGCGTCGGCGATCGCATCCATATCGCCAACGCGTCGGAGAACCGCACTTACACCGGGCTGCTCGGGCCGGGCGGAGCAGTGCGCGACCTCAAGCCCTTTGCACCACGGGGCGGAGAAAGCGTGGCGACCGGTTCCGACGGTCGCGTCTACGTCGCGAACGGACACGTGTTCGTGTACGACGCCGCTGGTCGCGAGATCGGCCGGATCGATGTGCCCGATCGGCCGCTCCAGTTGCTGTTCGGCGGGGAGGACAGACGGACGCTGTACATCCTCACGCATCACGCGCTGTACGCGGCACGCCCTTGATACGACCTTGCCTGCGATGCCTGCGACTAAGGTCGTAGATGTCGACCCGGCGGCTATCCGCTACCGCCAATCCAAGAGTGCGGGCCCGTGCAGGCGACGTACCGATCAGCATAAATCTTGGGGGATGGATGATGTACCGCTTCTCGTCTGATCGCTGCCGCCTCGGCAACGCGCCAAGCCTGTTTGCCCTGGCCTTCACGCTTGTCGCGTCGCCGGCATTCGCGCAGACTACATCGAAGGTCGCGACAGCCGCGCTGCAGCAGGCCCCGGCCACGCTTCCAGCCGAGCCCGTTCAGACTCAGGCGGAGGACACGTCCGAGATCACGGTCACCGGCAGCCGCATCGTCGCCAACGGGTTCAATGCACCGACGCCCACTACCGTCATCGGTGCGGAACAGATCGCTAATAACGCGCAGCCGAACATATTTAACACCATCCAACAGTTGCCGTCGCTTCAGGGTTCGACTGGCGCGTCAACCGGTACCTTCAGCACCTCCAGCGGCACGCAGGGGCTCAGCTCCTTCTCGCTACGCGGGCTCCAGCCGATCCGCACGCTGACCCTGCTCGACGGCCAGCGCGTCGTCGGCGCAAACGTGACCGGCGTGCCAGACATCAGCATGTTCCCGCAGCTTCTTGTGAAGCGCGTCGACATCGTCAACGGCGGTGCGTCGGCGTCCTACGGCTCGGACGCGGTCGGCGGCGTGGTCAACTTCATCACCGATACCCGCTTCAAGGGCTTCAAGGGCAACGTCCTCGGCAGCATCACCAACTATGGTGACGACGAGACAGCGCTCGTCCAGGCGGCCTATGGTACGTCGCTGTTCGGCGATCGCCTGCACCTGATCGTTAGTGGCGAATACGACCATGAAGGCGGCGTGGGCCCGGGCAGTTACGGCACAGATCTCGCCGGCAGCCGCGATTGGCACCGCGCCTCGACACTGCTCAATTCCGGGATCACCAGCGGACCTGGACCGCAATTTACCTATGCCGATTTCGCGCAGCCGTACCAGTATGCGAAGTACGGCCTGATCAACAACGGTCCGCTCCAGGGCATTGCGTTCGACGCGAACGGCACGCCGGTCAACTTCCACTACGGGTCAGGCGGTAGACCGCTCGGCAACGGACGCGTATCAAACTGCTATCCGGGCAACGCCTTCTGTGTCGGCGGCGACTTGTCTGGCGCACCAGGTTCGAGCGCGTCGCTGAAATCCCAGCTAGAGCGCATCAACGGCTATGGCCGGATCGGTTACGAATTCGCTCCGAACAGCGAGATCTACGGCACCGTCAACATCGCGCAGGTCCGCACCAACAACCAGCCGAGCCCAGGATACAACCGTCCCAACCTGACGGTACAATGCGCCAACCCGTTCCTGCCGCAGCTCATCCGCGATCGGTGCTCGGCCGCCGGGATCACCTCCTTCAACTTCGGCACGAGCAACGGCCAGCTTCCGAACCAGCTCGTCCAGACCGATCGCGACCAGTACCGCTTCGTCATTGGCGCCAAGGGGGCGTTCAACCTTGGCAAATCCAACTGGAACTATGACGCTTACTATCAGCACGGCACGACCAAAGTCGCCATCGACGTTGATCGTATCGTGCTTCAGCCGCGCTACGTCGCCGCGACCAATGCGGTGGTGCTGAATGGCGCCGTCGTCTGCGCTGATCCGGCTGCCCGTGCCCTCGGCTGTCAGCCGATCAACATCTTCGGCAATTTCGCACCCAGTCAGGCGGCGCTCGACTACATCATGCCCCAGGCAGGCCCGCTGCAGCGCACGACTCTGAAGCAGGACGTGGCGAGCCTCAACTTCTCCGGGCAACCGTTCGACCTGTGGGCAGGTCCCCTGTCCGTGGCATTCGGCGGTGAGTACCGGCGCGAGTACTACAAGGTACGCGGCGACGCGTACGGCGCTGGCATGACCGACATCAGCCCGAACAGCGCGCTATACCCCGCCGATCCGCTGCTGAACTCGGCGCAGGGCAGCAATTGGGCCGCCGGCAATTACAAGAACGGCACCGGCGAGTACCACGTCTATGAAGGTTTTCTCGAGGTCAATCTGCCGCTGTGGAACAGCGACGGGCTCGGTCGCGCCAACCTGAACGGCGCCGCTCGCGTGACCGACTACAGCACGTCGGGCACCATCTGGGCGTGGAAGGTCGGCGGCACCTGGAGCACGCCGGTCGATGGCCTCACGCTGCGGGCCGTCACGTCCCGCGACGTTCGCGCACCGAACCTGTCGGAGCTGTTCGCCGCACCGACCGTAACGACGCTGCCGAGCTTCAACGATCCGTTCCGCAACGTCGCGGTACAGGTCTTCCAGAATACGGTTGGCAACCCGAACCTCCGGCCCGAAACCGCGCGCGATACCGAACTCGGCGTCGTCTACTCGCGCCCGTCGTGGCTGCCAGGACTCAGTCTGTCGGTGGACTATTATCAGATCAAGCTCAACGGGGTCGTGTCCACGCTTTCGCCCGATCAAATCGTCCGCTTCTGCTTTGAGGGGAACCAGGCCTTTTGCGGTGGCTTCCAACTGGATGGCGCGCAAGGTACCAACTTCGTCAACGTTCAGCCGTTCAACCTGGCGTCGTGGAAGACGAGCGGCTTCAACCTCGAGGCAAGCTACCAGTGGAAGCGGCCGCTTGGCCTGCCGGGCGCCTTCACGATACGCGCGCTCGGCACGCATGTTCGCGAATTCATCGTCGACGCTGGGATTGCCGGTGTCGCAAGACGCGATGATGCCGGTGCCAACACGGGCGCCATCCCGGACTGGAAGTGGCTGGCGACGCAGACCTACGATAGCGGCCGCTTGACGCTGACCGTGCAGGAGCGTTGGTTCTCGGACGGCGTTTTCAACAATAACTACGTGGTCTGCCAGACGGATTGCCCGGTCTCGACCGGTAACTTCAATACCGTCAACACCAACCGAATGAAGGGCGATTTCTACCTGGATCTTGGCGCAGCGTTCAACATTACCGATAAGATCAGCCTGTATGGCAAGGTCGACAACGTCTTCGACAATGATCCGACTCCGTCGCCGCAGACTAACACCGGTCTCGACGTCAATCCGGCTCTTTACGAAACGCTTGGCCGTATTTACCGGGCGGGCGTTCGTTTCAACTTCTGATGCCCCCCCTTACCGGGGAGCACTCAGGCAGGTTCGGCACTACGCCGGCCTGCCCGTCCTTTTATATTGTGGCCGGCATCATCGAACAACGGATACCGACTGTTAGGTGTTTGATTCCACGGTTTGATGGTGCGATCCTTTCGTTGGAATGGAAGGACGCCATATGGGACAAGTTCGTCACGGGAGCGCCACGACCACGCACGCTGTCCGAGCAGCAATACAGCGATCGCAAGCTTCGCTCTCGACGCTGAGCCGAGAGCTCGGGATCAACCCAAAGACGGTGGCGAAATGGCGGAAGCGGGCGACGGTTGAGGATTTGAAGACCGGGCCGAAGGCCCCTCACTCCACGCCCTTGAGCCAAGCCGAGGAGGCAGCGGTTGTCGCATTCCGGCGCCACACACTCCTGCCACTCGACGATTGCCTCTATGCGTTGCAGCCCTCGATCCCGCATCTGACACGGTTAGCGCTGCACCGCTGCCTGCAGCGGCATGGCATATCCCGTCTGCCGGACATTGAGGGTGACAAGCCGAAGCGACAGCGCTTCAAGCGCTACCCGATCGGCTTCTTCCACATGGATATCGCCGAGGTTCAGACCGCCGAAGGCAAGCTCTACCTGTTCGTCGGCATCGACCGCACCAGCAAGTTCGCCGTCACCCAGCTCGTCGACAAGGCTGACAGGCGAACGGCGTGGAGTTCCTTAAGCACCTGCTGAAAGCGGCGCCGTACCGGATCCACACGATCCTGACCGACAATCCTGTCCTGAGCGAAGTCGAAGGGGGCATCCAGTTTGCTGAGCAGCCCCGCAACCGTAACACCGCCTGGTCGCGTCAGATGCGCTACGACAGGCCCGCGCCCGTTACACCGCGACCGTCCGCCGCGAAGCCGAGGCGCATGGCTTCCCCTGGGCCTATTAGCAGTTCGACAGCGACTTCATCCTGTACGACATCAACAAGGATCGTTGGGTAGAGCCGATCCGCAAGGCGCTTGTACCGACGCGACGGTAGGGTATCCGACCGCACCGAAGTGATGCCTACGGCGCAAGATCGCCCCGGTGTACGAAGAAGGAGAGCACATGACGTACGAGCTGACGCGACGCACGGTTCTGGCGGGCATGGGTATAGGCATGGTCGGAACGACGCTGCCCGTCTTTGCACGGCAGCCCGACGATAGCGTTTTTCTGCTTAGCTACTTTACCGACAAGGACGAGGGCCGCGATGGGCTGAAGCTCGCGCGCAGCGACGATGGCTATGTGTTCACCGCGCTGGGCGGCGGGCGCGGCTTCCTCAAACCCGACATCGGGCAGGACAGGCTGATGCGCGATCCGCACCTGTCGCAGGGCCCGGACGGGCTATGGCATCTCGTCTGGACCAGCGACTGGTTCGGCGCGGTCATCGGCCATGCCACGTCGCGCGATCTCGTCCGCTGGTCGAAGCAGCAGACCATCCCGGTGATGACCGCGTTTCACGGTGTCCGGAACAGCTGGGCGCCCGAAATGACCTATGACGCAACGGCGCGCGAGTTCGTTATCATGTGGTCGAGCAGCATCGATGGCAGGTTCGGCGCAACGCCCGGCGCGCGCTTCGACGGGCTGAAGCTGCGGCCATATTATACCCGGACGCGGGACTTCCGGCGATTCACGCCGACCAGGCTTTTGTTCGACCCCGGTACGGACTCGATCGACTTCACCCTGCTCCCGTTGGACGGTGGCGGCTATCGGCTGATCTACAAGGACGAGACCCACGACGTCGAACAGCGGCGCTGGCTGGTAAGCCGTACCGCCGCCTCTCCGACCGGCCCGTTCGGTTCGGTCAGCGCCCCGTTTACGGGCACCATGACCGAAGGCCCTACCGCCATTCGGCTGAATGACCGGTACCTCGTCTATTACGACATCTACGAAAAGGGTCATTTCGGCGCGGCGTCGACTACAGACTTTGTGAATTGGCAGGACGAAACGGCGCGCATCCGCTTTCCGGACAGCGCGCGCCACGGCACGGTGATCCGGGTGCCCCGCGCCTTCGCCGACGCGATAAGTTGATCGAACTGGGATGCCTAAGCTGTGATACCGCGTGTGGAGCTGCTAAGCCTGTTTTGACCGGCGCTTGGTTTATTTGACCCGCGCACAGCTTGGCGACGCGATGACTCATATCGCCTTCGGCACGGAGTGGCCGAAGGCATTTTCCGGTACAACGGTAATTGCAAGATTTGCTGACGCTGTTCCGTGGGGGCCATAGCCACCGCCTGAGCTGCGCCAACGAACGTCCGCTCACTTTAGGTCGCTGCTCAAAAGTGGCCGTTCCGGCTTCTACCAGATACGGACGGGGCAGCCTCCTGCCCGGCTGTCTGAACGAACGTCTGCCTACGCCGTTCGCTTCCCGAAAGCGGACGGGCGGCTCTCCACCAGTTTTACCGCAAATGCGGGCAGTCCGCATGCACCGCGATGGCGCCGTTCGCTCTTTGAAGCTGTGCGTTCCTGCAGCTTTGGAATCTGCTGCCAGAACGCGGTGCGGTTCTCCATCAAAGAAGCTTCTTCCGCCTGCAGATAGCAGGCATTTTTGGCCGAATTACCTCAGCCAACCGGCCGTAAATGCCCCTGCCGCCCCCGCGACGTTTATGATAAAAGGCGGCATGCTCAAGACAAGAATGAAGCGGGTCGCCGATCGCGGCGATCACGCCGTGCGGCGCCTTGCCGAGATCGAAGCCTCGATCGCGGACCTTTCCAACGAGGATCTGCTCGATTTGGCTGACATCTTTAAAGCCGAGCCCCGCTCACCAATCGGGGATATGGCATTCGTTGAAATGGCGCGGCGGAATATCAGTCTTTAGAGACCGGTCAGGAATGAATTAGCAGGATCATGGGACTACCAAGGAGCATCGGCTGCCCCAAGGATCGCCCGCAATTTTGCATGATCATCAACGGAGCGACGACATAGCGATGATAGCGATTGGTACGCGGATCAACGAGATAGGCACGTTGGTCCGCGATGGCGGAGCCTTCTATCTTCGCCGCGATGTCGGTGGCCGCTACGAGCTGGAATTGCATCGTACCCCCGTAGATCTGGTAGAAAAGCGCGTCCGGCTCATCGGCACACTGGTTGGCCGAAATCTGGTGAACGCTGACGGCGTTGCGCCAGCTTAGTTGGCTGGACATTCCTGTTCAGTCGTCAGCCACTGGCCGCGATTCTGATTCAACCTGACTCATTGGCGTTGCGCACAAACCACGAACGGGCATCATCCATGCCATGGAACAGCGGATCATTCATGCCTGCGGTCATGAGCAGGCTCATCATCTTACCGGCTTTGAAAGCCAGCAGGAACGTAAGGCCAAGTGGCTGAAGACGACTACCTGTCGAGACTGCTTCGTTGCGAAAAAGCGGGCTGAGGAGGTCGCTGCGGCAGCGTTGAGCAGCGCCGCTGTCTCACACCTTGTTCTTCCGCCGCTAGCGGGGACCGATCGGCAAATCGGATGGGCGTCGACGATCAGGACCAAGCGGCTCGCAGCGCTAACCAACTCAAACAGCGACGCCGACTGTAGCGCATGCCTTCGGGTCACTGACGCCAAATGGTGGATCGATCACCGCGATCTGACGGACGTCGATCTGATGGCAGCAGTTACGAAGGCATCGGACATCCAGGACGTCAGGGCAGTGACGGCGTCGTTAACCGACATGCCTCGGACGGCATGATCACCTAGCTGACGCCGTCGCACGACCAGCCTTGCAGAAACGGTGTCATTGATAGCACGAACTTTAACGGGATACCGCGCGCTCCCCCCCCTGCCCGAGATCCAAGCCGGTGCGAAACGTCCGTCTTCATCACAGTGCTTTTAGGGTATGCCCTTAGCTCACCGCCTCAGGCTGGTCAGTTTTACGTAAAAAAACGGCGTATCGAATTTTAGTCAATTTCCTCGCCTAGTCCGGCTGAAGCCCTAACCAAACAGGACCATACGGCACCCATTCAAACAGCACCGCTGAAGCTGCATTCGGAGGGCGGTACATCGAACGGACTTAGATGCGCTAAGCCCCAGCCGGTTCACCCAGGCGTCGCAAAACACCTGTTTGTCGTACAGTCGTATTTGCGACCGGGTTTTCCACACATCTGACCGCTGAACGGCAATAATTGGTGGAAAGTCGCCGTCCGGATACACAAGCTAGAGGATGCCGATTGCACCATCGGCCCAGATCGCCAACGCAGCTAATATGACTCCACAAACGAGAGCCATCCGTAAGACCGACTGGTCAACGAACCGAACAATTAGCTCAATCGCACAGCCGACAACGGCGAAAATGGAGGCAGCCGCAATGAAATCCGCACCTGTCCAACGCACCTCGTCAGTGAACACCATCGCGATGGCCGGAAGGAGGAGTAAGCCTCCAAGGAGAGCCCAGAGGGCCGGACGCCAGCGTCCGAGATTAGCTGCTCGAGAACTGGCCGATACATTCACAGACACCCTCCATCGACGCTAACTTCACATGCGCCTTGAATGTCTGCAAGTGGGCGATTGTGTTGAAAAAGTCGGCCTTGCAGTGGTGTCGGCGGTCTGATTCAATCTTCG
>NZ_LMKZ01000016.1:306227-307236 GCF_001422525.1 Sphingomonas sp. Leaf30
CGAGGTGAGCGGAGACGGGCCGATGATGGGCGAGCGGACGGTAGCGCAGGAAGCGCTGTTCTACAGCTTCAGTCTGGAGCGGCATGTGCCGGCGGACCACATGCTGCGTTCGATTGACCGGTTCGTGGACCTGTCGGGCGTGCGCGAGCATCTGAAGCCGTTCTACAGCGAGATGGGACGGCCATCGATCGACCCCGAGCTGATGATCCGCATGCTCATCATCGGCTACTGCATGGGGATCCGTTCCGAGCGTCGGTTGTGCGACGAGGTGCATCTGAACCTGGCCTATCGCTGGTTCTGCCGGCTCGGGCTGGAGGGCGACGTGCCCGACCACTCTACCTTCTCGAAGAACCGCCATGGCCGCTTTCGCGACAGCGACCTGCTGCGCCGACTGTTCGAAACGACGGTCGAACGCTGCATGGCCGAGGGGCTGGTCGGTGGCGAGGGCTTCGCCGTCGATGCGAGCCTGATCCGGGCCGATGCCAATCGTCAGACTGGCGGCCCGGGAAGCGACGGCCTGCCGCCCGACGCCGACACGCGTGCCGTTCGCGAGTATCTTGCCGTCCTCGACGATGCCGCATTCGGGGCGGCCACGCCGGTGGTGCCGAAGTTTCTGGCACCGGCGGATCCGGCGTCGCGCTGGACCTGCGCGCATGGCGGGCAAGCCTATTACGCCTACTCGACCAACTACCTCATCGATCTCGACCATGCCGTCATCATGGACGTGGAGCCGAGCACTGCGATCCGGCAGGCCGAGGTGACCGCCTGCAAACGGATGATCGAGCGCGTGCAGGACCGCTTCGGCGTCTGGCCCGAACGGCTGGCGGCGGACACCGGTTATGGCTCGGCCGAGATGCTGGCGTGGCTCGTCCACGAGCGCGACATCCACCCGCACATCCCCGTGTTCGACAAGTCTGCCCGCCGCGACGGCACCTTCGCGCGGGCAGATTTCCGCTATGACCTGGGCGACGACAGCTATGTCTGCCCTGCCGGCAACCGCCTGCGCCCC
>NZ_LMKZ01000017.1:0-215 GCF_001422525.1 Sphingomonas sp. Leaf30
ATAGTGCGGATGATTAAGACGACGCCAGATTGCCAATCCCCTCGCCGTCGAGGGATTGGTCACCACATTACACCCAAGCACGGTATCGATTTTAAAACCCTCAAGACCCGCCGCAAGACAGGCCTCGAGGGACCCAGATATCACAGTGACGCATGTCGCACCGGCTCCATTGCCTGGTGGCTATAGCGTCGGTGTCCCACCCGATCCCATTCCGA
>NZ_LMKZ01000017.1:363-25907 GCF_001422525.1 Sphingomonas sp. Leaf30
TCTTGACTTGTCGCACCCCGGTAGCATTCGCTTCCGGGGCGTTTTTACGTCCGCCCGCCTGGCTGATCGTCAGCATCGCGGCCAGGTCACCGGTCATCTCCACGCGCAGCACGCCGTCGACCGGCGTCAGCACGATGCGCTCGATGAGTCCGCGGATGACCTCCTGCGCCTGCGCGCGGCTTGCTTCGCTGCTGTACGCGGCGAGCAGGTCCTCGACCTTGGCGCGGTAAACCTGTGCCAGCTTCGGGTGGAACAGGGCAGGGGCGGATGGCTCGGTCGCTTCGGCGAGCATATCCTCGAGCGTGGCCTTGCGGCGGCCGAACCGGTTGAGCTCGTCGCGCACCAGCGTCGCGTCCACCCCGTTCAGGATGGCGTTGGTCAGCCGATGGATGCTGGCCTCGACACCCTTCAGCTCCTGGCGATGCGCTGCACCGTCACGGTCGCGCTCGCGGGCCAGCCTGTTGCTCTCGGCGACGTACTCCGCGACGAACGCCTCGATGACGTCGGGTCGGAGCATGTCGTCCTTCAGCGCCGCAAGCACGAGCTCCTCCAGCTCGCCGATGCGGATCGTCAAACTGTTGCTGCAGCCGGCCTCGCCATAGTTGCTGCGCGCATGGCAGCCCGAGCGCAGTTTGCCGACCTTGCCGTAGTTCGACCCGCAAACCCCGCAGGTCACCTTGCCGGTCAACAGGTATTTGGGGCGCTGCTTGGCCCAGAACGGTGTCACCTCGGGGCAGTGCGGGCAGGCGGTCTGTTCCTGGCGTGCCTTCACCTTTGCCCAGAGCTCGTCGCTGACGATGCGCAAATGCGGTGCCTCGGCGGTCTTCTTGACCCCCTTGGCGGTTGCGAAGGCGTGGCGCTTGCCCGTCTCTGGGTCCTTGCGGAACGTCTGGCGCTGATGCTCGGGTCGACCGACATAGGCCTGGTTGTTGAGGATGCCGGTGCCGCGCTTCTTGTTGCCGTTGATGGTCGAGGCCGACCATTTACCGCCGCGCGGTCCCGGCACGCCGCGGCGGTAGAGGTCCGCGGCGATGTCCTTGCCGGAGCGCCCGGCGGCATATTCTTCGCAGATCCACACGATGGTCGCTGCCTCGGCCGGGTCTACCTTAAGGTGGCCGGGGATGCGGTCGCCGCGCGCGTCGAGCTGGAAGTCGAGCTCGTAGCCATAGGCGCGCCCGCCGGCGTTCAGGCCTTTCATATGTCGATCCGCGAGCGCATCGCGGGTCTTGCGCGATGTCGCCGAGATCTGTTCGGCGTTCATCGTCCCCTTCATGCCGATGTGCAGCCGGGTGATCTCGCCCTCAGCCACCGTCACCAGCCGGATGCCGAGGAACTGCAGCCGCTCGTAGACCTTGGCGGTGTGCGACTGGCCGCGCGACACGCGGTCGAGTTCGTCGGCCAGTACGATATCGACCTCACCACGCTCGCACGCGGCCAGCACCGCCTGGATGCCGGGGCGGTTAAGCGTCGCGCCCGAGATCGCCTCGTCGGCCCATGCGCCAACCTCCTGCCAGCCGGCCTTCGCAACATAGGCTCGCATGTTACCGTTCTGCACCGCGATGGTCTCGGGCTTCTGCATATCGGTCGAGTAGCGGGCGTAGAGCGCGACCCTCATCACTTCACTTCCCCATCGCTGCGGGCGTTACGGCCAAGATGAGTCCGCGCGAGATCGCGCGCAAGCAGTCTGGCGAGCGCCAGTGCAGCCGCGTGGCGTGCCATTTCGGGAGTGCGGGGCGGTGGAGCAGGGCGGGGATGGTGTGCCATCCACCAGCTCACAGGACGAAAGCATCGTCCGACCCACGCGAGTCGCCGTAGAAAATGTGCGACCGGCGACCGCTTCCGGCTGCCGGTCGCACGGTCTCACCGGGTCATGCCGGCGTTCATCGCGCGCCTCGCCACCAGACCAAGCCTTTTCGTCGGCGGGGTCCACGTCGCTCGGTCAAGCAACCCGCGCCCGCCGTCGGTATGGCGGCGACCCAGGCGTACGAGATCTTCATCACCGTAATCATGATCGTCGCCATCGACCCGGTACCACGCAACAAGACGTCCATCCGACCCACGCAACGCAAGCGTCTCGGCGATGGTCATCGCGCCGCTGGCGCCGCGCTCGGGTGAGCTGAACCGTACCCGCTCGCCGGGATGCGCGACGTGTGGCTCGAAAGCCGCCAGTTCATCGGGTTCGAAGCCGGCACGCCCGCGGTTGCCGAGATAGATGATCGGCGGTGCCGGCGGCGTGTAGCGAGCGCGATAACCCTGCAGTGCCGATGTTGCTTCGTCGAGCGCGACGCGCGTCTCGGCTTCTCGTACCTGCCGCTCCGCCCAGCTTGCCACGCCCGCAGCCGTCTCGCCGAGCGGGTGGACGAAGCCGCGGTCAGCCGCACGCTGCACGGCTACACGACCGCTCGCGGCGACATTGCCCACGACCAGCGAGTCGTTGAAGCGGTGCAGATCAACATCCAGCTTGGTACCCCAATCCAGCGACACCGCGCGCCGTGCCGCATCACGGACCTGCTCGTGCAGCCCCTGCGGCCGCAGCTGCGGCTCGTCGCGCGCGCTCAGATGCCCAAGACCGGCGTCTTCCAGCGCTCGCGTGGCGCGGTCGCGGGCCACGCTGAGTGGCAGGACACTCCCAGCCGCAGCGAGGCGATCGCTTGTCACCGACCAGTCGATGAGGATCATGCGCGCGATGTCGACGATGGTCGCGGCGTGTTCCTCTCCTACCGCCATCGCATCGAAGTGGCGTCCCGCTGCGGCCGCTAGCCGCTCACGCTCCATGCGCCAGCCTTGCTGGCTCAACGAATAGCAGATGTAACGGCTCGTCAAATTGACCGCCTGCTCCTCCCAGCTGTCCGCGCGACTGCGCGACGTCTTCATCGTGTTCAGCCGAGCCAGCACCACCTGGCCGGCGGGGGTCAGGTCTTCGTACAGGAGCGGCTCCAGCACGCGCTCGAAGTTCTTTTGTGGAAAGACGCGCATCGAAGCCTTTCGATCTGCCGCCTCGGCTCGTTGCCACCATTCGCCGTCGGAATGTGATGATGGGGCAACGATGTGGCCAGCTTTCACGTCTGCGCTGATAGCAGCGATGGTGCGTTCGACTGCGGAACCGCTTTCCGGCCAGCCCCCCACGCTGGCGAGGTCGCGGTCGAGCTGCGTGTCCCCGTCGAACATCCCCCGCAGCAGTGCCGCTACCTCCACGCTGCGACAAACGTCATAGTCACGCCGACTGTTGGTCGTGCCGCGTAGCAGATGCGGTACGCCAAGCCCGGTGGCGATGCTGTGTGCAAGCCACGCGCTCTGCGTGGTAACTGGCTGCTCGGGGTCGTCGCGTGCTTCCTCGACCGTCATGCACCACAATGCCAGCACCATCCGCGCGCCATCCAGTGTGCTGGCGGCGTGAACCGCGTCGTCGTCGATCTGGCGGGAGATGACGGCAGCGATGCGCCCCATCAGGCGATAGTCGACACACGGGTCGTCCTGCGCATCATCGAAGGCATTGCACAGATAGGCGTACGCGATGCCCGAAGCCTTCTTCATCAGCTTCGCCGATGTCGTCGCGTTGGTCGTTTTGTTGTCGGTCGTATCCATCATTCGTCTCCGCTCGTTCACGGAGCCTGACCCGGCACATGCTCACAATTGATGAAGCGCTCCGTCCGCCGCGCAGGCAGGAAGATGCATCATCATCGTTGAGCCCGGGTCTTGCAGCTCCGATCAAGCTTCAAGCGGAAAAGGGTCGAGCAACCTACGCGCCTGAAGCTGCGATACGCGGCAGTAGGTCGCGAGATGTGGCACCTTAAAAGCGGAAGGTCCGCTTTCAAACTTGGTGGAAAGCGGACCTTCCGTTTTGCAGGCCGGACCCCAGGAAACCGGCCGAACGGGTATCCCAGATGCATCAATGTTTTGCATCGCCGAAGCCCGCGGTTTCCTGCCGTTCTTCGGCTGATGCGCAATCCGTGACTTCTGCATCGCGTCGCGGTTGAGGGGTAATTCGTTACGTAGGGTATTCGTCACCAGTCTAGGTGCATACTCAGCGGATCGGTAACGGGGAGACGCGGTGATGATGGCAACGATAATCACGTTCGGAATGGCCCTGATCGCATCCTTGCAGGCACAGGATACGTCAAAGGCGAATTCATCGTTTCAACAGGCAGCGCCTGCCGTCCCCGATAGCAAAACGCCTGTTTTTCCATATCCTGTGTACGTGGTGCCCGTTCAACAGAGGGACGATCGCACGCCTAAGCAGCGTTGCTGGAATAATGAATCCGCTAGGATCGGGGAAACCCTCAGCGACCTCGATCGGCGTGCGATCGATCTGAAATGCAGCCAGCGCTAGCGATTAAACTTGATGCAAAACTTTTGATTTTCGCATCACGAACGGCGGCTTTGGGGATCGGCGGGACAAGCCTCGAATGACCGACTTTGGGCGTAAGCGGAACGGCTGGAATCGATGGTTAGCCGATGGTTCGCTTTGAACGCTGCCAAGCGCGTGAGCGGACACTCGACACTATCGCCGCCACTTATTATCGCTTCCACAAATCTGCTGTATTTGAGTACCCGTCTCAGCAAGTCGTCTCATCTCGCGGGCGCATGCCGGTATGTTAACGTCACACAGGAGCGGCTTTGCGTCTGCCGGGTCAATAATCCAGCCGCCAAAGCTATCCCATACTAAATCGCTGTAAAAGACGTATAGTGTTGAAGGTGTCTGAGCGGATGAATATCGTACCATTAGACGGCAGACTTTCTCTGACGGCGATAATACAGCTTTGACTTACCGAACGGGAAGGCAACAACGTTCCGTGTTCAGGCTGAACGAACGTCCTAAGGTGGGGAGGGCGCTGGCGCCCGCGAGTGTCTGGAAGTAGGTCCATGCGGCCTTAAAGTCGTTTCTCGAGCCATAAGCCACGCGGCGGAACTGGCGCGCCTAGCGGAATTGGTTCTGCTCCCCCTGTCGAACTCTCACCCCGCGCGATTGGAGGACAGGCGGAGCAGTCGCCCGCCAGGTCCGTCTTCCAGCAGCCATAGCGCCCCGTCCGGGCCAGCCATGACCGCGCGGATCCGCGCGCCCATCGTCCACCGCTCCGCTTCGCTGGGGACTGCGCCGTCGAACGCGATGCGGATCAGCGCTTCCGACGCCAGTCCACCGACAAAGGCGGAGCCGCGCCACTGCGGAAACATCGTGCCGTCATAGAAGGTGAGCCCGGCCGGCGCGATGATCGGGCTCCAATACAGCGCCGGCTGCTGGAATTTCGTCTTGCCGGCGGGCGAAGCGATCGGCGTGTCGTCGTAGTTCTCGCCGTAGGATACGATCGGCCAGCCATAGTTCCTGCCGGGCTCGATCAGGTTCAGCTCGTCGCCGCCCTGCGGCCCCATCTCGGTCGACCAAAGGCGACCCTTGGCATCGAACGCCAGCCCGTAGGGGTTGCGATGACCCGTCGTCCAGGTCTCCGCCCGGGTCAGGTTCTGGCCGGGAATCGTGACCTGGCGTACCGGCGCGGTGGCGGCGCCGCCGGTATTTTCCGGCGGATCGATGATGCCGATCGTGGTCGCGCCGATCTTGCCGGCGCCGGGATTGCCGGGCGCTGGCGTGCCATCCAGCGTCAGCCGCAGGATCTTGCCGAGCGCCTGATCGGGGTCCTGCGCGGGGGTGAAACGCTGGCGTTCGCCGGAGGTGAGGAAAAGATAGCGGCCGTCGGGCGAGAATGCGATGTAGCCGCCGAACTGCCCGCCCTTGCCGCGGGGCAGTTGCCGCCACACAACCCGAAGGTCTCTCAGCACCGGTTGCGCCGTGCCGGGATCGAGCGTCGCGCGCGCCAGCGCCAGACCGTCGCCGCCCGCGCCGGGTTCGGCATAGGTGAGGTAGACGTGCCCGCTCTGCGCGAAGTCGGGCGCGGTGGCGACGAACAACAGACCGCCCTGTCCCTCGAAGTGGACGCGCGGCACGCCGCCAACCGGCGTCTTCACGCCCGCCGCGCTGACCAGCCACAGCCGGCCGGGCTTTTCGGTCACCAGCATCCTCTGGTCCGGCAGAAAGGCCAGCGCCCAGGGGGAGTCGAACGCGGCGACGGGATCGACCTTGAACGGCTTGGACGACGCGGGGGTCGCCGCGCCGTAGTTCACCGGTGGCGCGGGCGCCTGCGAGCCGGCCGGTGGTGCGGCGCGGTCCGTCGGTCCGCAGCCGATCAGCAGCGACAGCGCAGCCATGGACAGTCTAGGATAAGCAGGCACAGGCTATCCTCTCAATACAGGCGGCCGGTGTGTCGCAAACGCGATCGAGCGACCAGCCGATTATCGCGTCGAACGCGTGATGCGTCGGCGCTGGACGTCCGTCCACATTGCCGGGCTCGGATGGCATTTGCCCGGCGTCTCATTGGCTACTGCCACCCATTGGCTACTGCCACCGGTCCGCCGATGCCCGGCGTCGCGTGACGTGGGCGTGATGACCAGTAGCGAGACGCCCTGCCGCGGCAGATCGAACGCCAGCGTGGCGTCGCCCCTGCGAGCCGTCAGGCGCGTCGGCGCGGCATCCATGGTCGTGAGTTCGGCGGCCTTCAGCAACGTGGCACGCTGTTCGTTCGTCGGGGCGAGCGGCGATCCCATGGCGCGCCATGCGGCGAAGCTGTTCGAGTGGCTGGCGTCGATCCGGTAGTGGGTCAGTGTCGCGCCCTTGGCAAAGGCGCGCGGTAATCGGCGCAGCTGCAGTCGCACCGCGGCTTTCGGCCCCGGCAGATCGTCGTCATGATAGTGCCAGACGAGCACCGCAAGCTTGTCGCCGTCGAGGCTGGCGACGCTGCCGACGTCCGCGGTGCCGCGCACGCCCTCGGTCATCACTGTGTCCAACGCGACTTGATGGTCGGACATGGCCGGGACGTAGCGACCCTTCATCTGCGCGAACATCTTGAACATGTTCATGACGGGCAGGTCGATGCCGTTCGAGGTGAGTTGGCGAAAGCCCGCGAACGGTGCCTGATCCTCGAACTCGAACGCCCATGACAGGATGCCCTCCAGATTGAGGCGATGGCGGTCGGCAAGCGCCAGCAGGCGGGGAAAGGATGCCGCGGTGTAGCTCGAGTACATGGTGCCGTTGCGGTACGCATTGGCCGGCCCCTGGCAGGCCGCGCAGCCCTCCGGGTCGGACTCGCCGATGATGATGGGTTTGTTACGGAATGCCGGATTGGCCGCGAGCGCGGTGAATTCATGCTCGGCAGCTTTGAGGTGGGTGTTTAGGCCCATGCGCACATGGCCGCCCTTCGCATCCTGGACCACCTCGGGCTGGCCCTTGGCATGGAAGGACAGAAAGTCGGTCGGTGTGCCTGCCGCTTGTACGTGAGCCATGAATGCCGTCAGGAAGTCGTCACCGGCTCCGGCATTGTCCGGTCCTCCGACCCGCGCGCCGGGTAGCGCCCGCCGGACACCGCGCACCGCGGCATCGTGCAAACGGAAGAACTCCTCGCGCGTCCCGCCCCAGTAATATTGCGGCAGGTTGGCTTCGTTCCAGGTCTGAAAATACCAGCTCGCGACGTCTTCGCGGCCATAGCGGTCGACGCAATGACGCACCCACTGGTAGATCAAGTCTTCCCAACGCCCATAGTCGCGTGGGGGATAGGCCCAGCCGGTGCGCAACGCGCCGCTGCCTGGCCGCCAATCATGCTGATAGGGGACCGGCCTGGTCGACATTGCCTCGGGCATGAAGCCGAGCTCGACATAGGGTTTGACGCCGCGCGCGCGGTACGTGTCGAAAATCCGATCTACCACGGTCCAGTCGTAGACCGGGCGACCGCTCGCATCCTCCGAATAGATACCGGTGGACCCCCATTTCAGCGCTGGGGTGCCATCTCCCGAGGTCAAAAGGTTATGGGTGCGGAAATACACCTGGTCGGGCGCGAGTTTGCCCAAGGTCGCCAGCGTGGTTCGTCCGTCCTTCATCGTCGCATAGTTTGGCTCGTCAGCGCCGAAGAAGCGCCACACAGGGTCCACGGGCCGTTCGGGACGACCGGCATCGACCTCTATGACCACGGAAAACGCGTCGGCAGCAGGGGTCGGGTCCCCTCTTGCGGGAGCGAGAGCGGTGATCGCCGCAGCACCGACCATCATCAACCGTATCATGATGTCGTCACCTGCTCCGCCGGAGACGAACACCATGCAGACGATGTCATCTTTGACCACGCTAGCAGCGCGACGGCGGACATCATAACTCGAGCCGGAGATTTGAATGGACAGCGGATCTCACGCGGGTTGCTGAAGCCCGGCAATGCCAGTTCGTGAATGGAGACTGCGGATCGCAGCGCAGGCTGGTCAATCCGATCGAGCGGTACCATCTGCACGTCACTTCGTCCCTCGTGGCGAAAGCCAGCCGCTGTCGGCCAGCCAGTCTTGCAGGCGATCAGGCCAGTGCAGGATCGATATCCGATCCGACTCGTCGAGGTTGAACGCGTGGCCGCTATCCGCATACATGTGCAACTCCGCCGACACGCCGCTTTTCCGGAGCTGTTCGTAGAGCGCGACCGTGGGTGCCGCACAGCAGGGATCGCGGCTTCCGGCGACCAGGAAGGCCGGCGGCGCGTTCTTGACGGCGGTGGCTGGGATGCCGCGCGGTCCGGGGAAGACAAGCACCTGGAAATCAGGGCGTGCGGATTGTTTGTCGACGGCATCAACGGCGCTGCGTCGTGCTGGCTCTGGATTG
The DNA here is from genome assembly GCF_001422525.1 of Sphingomonas sp. Leaf30. NCBI lineage: Bacteria > Pseudomonadati > Pseudomonadota > Alphaproteobacteria > Sphingomonadales > Sphingomonadaceae > Sphingomonas > Sphingomonas sp. Leaf30. Next base: position 9,041 of record NZ_LMKZ01000017.1, read on the forward strand.
TCCGCGATCAGCGACACGAGTTCGCCTCCGGCTGAAAAGCCCATCGCACCGACGCGCGTCGGGTCGATGCCATAGTCGGTGGCATGCGCGCGAACCCAGCGCAGCGCGCGCCGCGCATCGTCCGCCGCATCGCCCTCGACCGAGTATTTCGACCCGGGCTCGTTCGCGAGCCGGTATTTGAGCACAAACGCGGTGACGCCCATGCGATTCAGTGCGGTCGCGACCTTGGTTCCTTCATTGGTCCAAACGAGCAGTTTGTGGCCGCCACCAGGCATGATCACCATCGCCGCCCCGTTGCGGTGCGCAGGCGCGGCGGGGAAGGCGATCAGCGACGGATCATGGATGTTGCGTACCCAATAGTCGCGGGCGATCTCGGCCTCGCCACGGTGCGCAGCCGATCGCGGCGCGCCGTTGGGCCAGAGCTTGATCACGGTGTAGTGCGGCGGTTGCTCAGGCGCGGGATCCTGTGCCCCCAGTGGAACGGCCGCCACCAGCGCAACTGCCATGAGCACCGCCCGTTTCACTTGGCTTCTGCCATTGCGGCCACTGCTGCGCGCGCGGTCAGGATGGAGGCCGGGCGTGCGCTTGCTCCTGCAAGATTACCCGTATCACTGACGGCCGGGCTCGTCTGCGCCGCGGTGGCGATACGAGCCATGACATCGGTCTGCGCCAGCGCGGGCGAGATTGCGCAAATCGTCAAGCTGGAGAGGTACGAAAAAGGGCGCCGAACCCATCGAGGGGTGGCTTTCAAGCGGGATCCGTATCCCATGGTCGCTCTCCCGATCTTATCGTTCTTATTTAAGGATATCGATAGCGCTACCATAGCCCAACGATTTTTAGCATGTTCTACATAGCAAGAACTGAGCTGCGTCCTATGCTGCCATTCTCTCGCGCTTGCCGGAGCTTGGATACCAAATCTCCGACGGGATAAACGCGTGACTATTCGTCTCAGCAAGGCTCCAGGCGTAATCGGCAAAATGTTCTGCGCGCATAAAATGCTGTTCCTGCTCAACCGGGTTGGTACTTTTTCTGCACGCATCCCGCGCCGCTGCTTCCTCTGCAAGCCATTGACTAATCTGGCGCTTTTCATTCAAAATAGATGACATGACAACTCCATAGCAACCATATGCGAGGCTGATCGTCGGAGTAACGCCTGATCTTAAGTTCTGGATCAAAGTAGGACCCAAGAATTATTTCAATATTTTTACAATTAATGTAACGGGATACCGTCTCTTAACCGAAAGGTCATAGTCGCCATTTCGTCGTAACTCGTTGCTTGACCTGATTAATCAAGGGCATCAGGTGATTGATACGGCGCGCGCTGCATGATCGAAGCATAGTAAATAGATTTTTCGGCTCGAGTTGCTCAAGACAGCAGCGAAGGGTGAACCCGCTACGATAGGCGGCACCGCGACAATGGGCTGGCGCTGATCTTGAAGGATAATGATCGTCTAATTGCGGACATTTAGCATCGCGGCCATGGACACGGCGGGGGGTGGCGCCAAGGCCTGCTGGCGGACCCGGGCTGTCTGCTTTTTACTGACGCGGATGGTCGGCCAGGCGACAATGGTAGCCGCAACGCTCCGTCGTCGCCCAAGGCCATCGTCGCGCGGACACACTTTCAACAGGACAATTGCGTCGGAATAGCACGCTGTTAAGATCGTGCGAAACAACAGTTAAATGGGGGAAGAGATGCGGGTCGTTCTGGCAACCATATTGGCACTAATGGGCGTCGCGCCAGCGAACGCGGTGATCGTAACGCGCGCATACTCGCTGACGGCGAGCAACTTTCAAAACTTCAACGGCACGCCGTCGCCGATCACGGCCTTGAGCGCGGCATTTCAGCTGACTTATGACGATAGCATGAGCGGCTTTGTCGGTGCGCCGACCAGTTTCAGCAGCATCACCAATGGTGTGCCCAATGCCGGGCCATTCGCGGCGGCGCCGATCTTTGGCTATTTTCCGGCAGCAGGTCCGATGGCGACCTTCCCCCGCCTGGGCGTGGGCGGCGCGCTTAACGGCGGCAACACGCTGTTGAACCGCACCGACGATTTCTATTTCACGTTCGATGCCAGCGCTGCTGGTCCGACCCGTGCGATGCTGAGCTTCACCGCCGCAGGCAATGCGACGCCGTTCATCGCGACCGATGCCATCGTCACACCCGTTGCCGTCGTGGCAGCGGTTCCCGAACCTGCCACCTGGGCCATGTTCATCGTTGGCTTCGGTCTGCTCGGCGGTGTCATGCGTCGCCGCCAGCGCGCGAATGTCCGCTTCGCCTGACGGCACTGCAGGGGTGACAAGTACGGGTCGGGTGACGAGACCTAATAACCGTGCTTTAATCTGGGCGCACAACACGGAGATCTTGTGTGCGATACGCGATAAGCAAATTGGCAGGCGCGCTTTGCATGGCCGGCATGGGGGCCGCGGGCTTCTGCCAGACCGGCTCGGTCGCAACAAACGCCGTGCCCGGATCGAACCCGATCATCCGCGACAAGTTCACCGCGGATCCCGCGCCGATGGTCGTTGGCGACCGGTTGTATCTGTATGTCGGACATGACCAAGCGCAACGGGACGAAATGTTCAACATGCGAGAATGGCTCGTTTATTCGACCACGGACATGACGCATTGGCAGGATCATGGGCCGATCATGAAGGTCAGTGATTTCCGTTGGGCCAAGCAGGATGCATGGGCATCACAGACGATCGCGAAGAACGGGAAATACTGGTTTTATGCTGCGGTGGAGCATGATGCTACACACCCGGGAAAGGCGATCGCAGTGGCGGTGGCGGACACGCCGACCGGGCCGTTCGTTGATGCGAAGGGCGCAGCGCTCATTACCAACCAAATGACCCCAAAGGGTACGCATAGTTGGGAGGATATCGACCCGACCGTTTATACGGACGAGACGGGCACGACTTGGATCGCGTGGGGTAACCGGCAGGCGTATATCGCCAAGCTGAAGGCTAACATGATCGAGATCGATGGTCCGATCACTGAGATTACGCCACCGAATTTCGAGGAAGGGCCGTGGCTGCACAAGCGCGGTGCGCTCTGGTATCTCACATATGCCTCGCTCAATCGATCTAAGCACCGGGACGAACGCGTGTCCTATGCGACAGCGACCAGCCCGCGCGGGCCATGGAAATATCACGGCGAGCTGACCGGATCCGGCAAGTACAGTTTCACTATCCATCCCGGTATCGTCGACTTCAAGGGGCAGTCCTACTTGTTTCTGCACAATGCTATGCTCGCAATCGGCGACATGAGTGGAGCAATTGGTCGGCGTGCGGTGACCGTGGAGCGGCTGTGCTACAACCCGGATGGAACAATGGGGCCGGTTGTTCAGACACAGGCAGGTGTCTCGTTGCCGGCGCCACGCTGAACGACCGAGACCTCTTGAAGCGCCTGAAAGCGTCCGTGGGGAGGCAGCTTTAATTGCTCGGCTTCCAGAAGCGGCCCGCCTGCGCTCACCGGAAGGCGGCCTACCGGCTCCAGTCCCGAAGTGAGGAAACGGCCGCCTACTGCGAGATACTGTCTAGGAGAAGACAGGCCGGTTGCCCCCCATTACGACGTTTATGACGGCAGATCAGGCGCCAAAAGCGGTCACCGCGGAGATGGGTGAGCGTTCGAAGTCGGGAAGGGGTGAGAGCTCTGAATGCACTGTTTTGGGTCTGGACGTATCCTGACTTCTACTTGTCACCTGCATGTCGCGCCCGAAATAGGCTTCGTCCTTCCGTGAAGTAAACGACACCCAGAACTGCAACGCCGATCGCCAGGTAACCGAGGGCCAGCGGATAGGTCGTACCATCATAGGCCTGGCCGATGACGGAGCCGACGATCACCGCACCGACGCTGGTGATGAAGCCCTGTATCGAGGACGCGGTGCCGGCGATGTGTCCGACAGGCTCCATCGCCATCGCACCGAAATTCGACCCGCACAGTCCGATGCAGGTCATGCTGAGTGCCTGGAACAGCATGTACGTCTCCAAGGACTCCCGTCCGACGCCGATCACGACGAGGTGGAGCAGCGACAGCGCAATCAGCGCGAGCAATGCGGACTGGGAGATGAGGCGGGTGCCAAGCCGCTCGACGAGGCGGCTGTTGGCAAAGGATGCACAGCCCATCGAGAAGGCGCAGACGGCGAACAGGATCGTGAAGCGTTCACCGGCATGGAATTCATCGACGAAGATCTGCTGCGCGGACGAGACGAAGGCGATGATGCCGCCGAATGTCATCGAAGCCGCCACGGCATAGCCAGCGGAGAAGCGGTTCGTCAGCGTCAATCGGTACGCGCGGCCGAGAGACGCGCGCGACAAGGGTGAACGACGTTCCACCGGCAGGGATTCGCGCAGGCGCAGCGCAGACCAGGCGAGGACGACGGCCGCAAAGGTCGCCAGCGCGTAGAAGATAAAGCGCCAGGGGCCGAAGGCCAGCAGGACCTGGCCGAGGCTGGGCGCCATGATCGGTACCAGGAAGAAGATCATCTGGGCGACGGAGAGCGTGCGCGCCATCTGGCGACCCGAATAGCGGTCACGCACGATCGCGACCGCAAGTACACGCGTCGATGCCGACATGAGGCCCTGGAGTACGCGTGCGCCGAGAAGGGTGGGGAATGTTTGCGAACCTGCGGCGAAGATGCTGGCTGCCACGAAGCCGGCAAGGGTGACGAGCAGGATCGGCCTGCGGCCAAATCTGTCTGCAAGCGGGCCGTAGACGAGCTGTCCAGCACCGAAGCCCAGCATGTAGACCGTGATGATCCACTGTCGGTGGTTGGCCGTCGTGATGGCAAGCTGATGGCCGATGTCGGCGAGCGCAGGCAGCATCAGGTCCACGCCCAAAGCGTTTACCGCCATCAGCGCGGCGACGAACGCGACAAACTCGCCGGGACGCATGGAGGAGGAAGTCTGCTTATCGATCATCGCCGCCATCTAGGTCGACAATTTGCTGGTGACCATGCCTGCCGGCACGCACAAACGTCGGCTCACGAGAGGTGAATTATGGGGAGATTGGCTTTTTGACCCGCAGGCAGCGTTCGATCAATCACGGGGCAAATCTCGTTCGCCGGCAGTGACCGTAGGCTCCCTGAACGAGCGTTTGACGTTGCAGAGCACCAACGACACGCTGAACGTCCTACTCGTAAGTCTCGCCGGAAGCGGTAAGCCAGGAGCGTGTTCGCCAAGTAAAGGGCCTGTGCAGCTAAACTCTGTCCGATGGTTCAAACGTCCATTTGGCAGAAAACATTGCCAGCAGAAGATCGACGTAGCTCCAGCCCTTGGCTCGGGCGGCGATTGCCGAGAGGCAAACTTGATCTTCGCGCCCCGGGCGACCCGGCCCCGTCATGTTGAGTTTTAGACGGTCCGCGTTCGACATCAAGCTACGCCATGAGCAAGTAGCGACTTTCCCCCCGCGTACAAAATAACTTGGCCATTTGATTGTTATACAGGCGGACTTTTCACTTCGTGATTGCAGTATTGTAGTAATAAGGTTATGCGCTTGCGGCATTCCAATAGGCTATTGCAAAACTTGCTCGCTCGCTATTATTAGGTCGACTTATGACTGCAACCTTGCGGCTGCCCTGCCATATCTCAAGTCCACAACGGTTGATGTGATCAGCGGCTTCGACAATCGATTGCTCGTCGTGCAACGCGGAGAGGTCCGCCCCGCTTACAATTTCGCCACAACGGCCCAGTTCATAGATCCTATAACGCATACCATGTCCCCCATCCTAGTCCTGCCGGGAAACGGTAAACAGGGTGTAAACGCCGCGGGTCAGCCCATGACCTACCAACGAAAGGTTTGACGGTTCGATCTTCGGTCGACGAGCCCCTGTCTTTGCTGCGCTTCTATTAGGTCGGCTGCGTATTCGCCGAGCCGTTCGCGGGAAAGCGCATCGTTCAGTCCTCCAACGATGCGCTGTACTCGATCGCACTCTGCTGCGAGATCTGCATTGGTCGGCACGTTCGTCTCCATTACATCGCAGGAAACGACGAAGCAGACAATCAGCTGAATATAGTTTGCGAAAAGTTAAGTAATTTTCGATCCAGCGACTGATCGAATCACAGATGCGGCGAACCGATCTACCCTCGGTTATACCCCGACCAGAATTTGTCAACCGCAGTTGCGATCAAGTCGAATGGTACAGCGCCGGGTTTACGTTGCGGCGGCCATGCGCTTACGGGTGAGTTGTCGCTGACAGAACGGGTAGTCCAAACTTGACACATCATTGCGTGATTCACCCGCGGTATGATCGTTCATAAAGTGTTGTCATGGCACGTGTGTCATAACGAGAAATTGCAAGGGGCGGTGGGCCTTTGCAATGCGTCACGGAACGAGGTTAAATCGGGACTTAACTGGATCTTAGAGACGCTGACAGACGATAGCCCCATGAACACCTATCGCCGCCCGGTGGCTGGTGCCGACAAAGATTCGCTTGATCGGCGGCACGCAGACCGAACGGGTATGCGCCTTCCGGCCGTGCTCATCACGTCTCTTGCAGATAAGCACCCGGCAATCATTCAAGACGTGTCTACCCTGGGCTTCAAGGTTCGCTCGAAATACGGGGCCACTGTGGGGCGGTTTCTCTCAATCGATATACCGGGGCTCGCTACGTACTCCGGTTGGGTAGCTTGGTCTTATTATGATCAATTCGGGCTCGACGTGGCCAACGCCATTCCGGAGCCGGTTATCGCACACATCATCGCGATGGCCGTACAGGCTGGAGAGGGGCCAGCCCCCGCAGGAATGATGTAGCTCAGGTATGCCACTGATTCGATGCTTGGATGCGCCTATGAGAATGCAAGCCCCGCGAGTTCAACTACCAGCTCGCTCGAGAGCAGGGCAGGAGCCTAGCTAGCCTGTCAACGATGATAGAGCATAACGCCGCCTACCTGAACCACTTCGTCAATCGGGGTAAGTCACGGCGCCTGCCGGAAGACGAGCGCCGCCACCCTGCTATCGCGCTTAACGTTAAAGAGCGGGCGCTGGGCGCGCGCGATCCTTGGTCACCGGGCTGTGGGAGATAAAGCCTCCTGACCCTATCGGACTGCGCGTCGCAAGTCGCCTTGTTACGTATCAGGCGTTGCCTCGACTGGGCCTTGAACGGTCGTGCATTAATTGAGCTAGCTCGGCCGCTGATCGGTCGCGTCAGAGTCCAAGATGTATCCGCATAAACCGCGCGAAGCGAGGAGAGACGCCATAGCCGACCGAGGTTGCCAGGATAATAGCGATGGGGAGGCCCCAAATGATCGCGAGTACGCCGTACAAAATCATCATGCTCGAGAGATGGCAGTAATACTGCCCGCAACCAGCTTTAGTTTTCACCCTTAGGGCGAAAGTGTCTCGATTCTGACCACTGCTTACCACGTTAAAGCGCCTGGATGGCCAGTGCGGAGCGTCTAAAATCTATGCGCAGGCAACAACTGTAGCAGGATACTTAATAATCAAACCGTCCGACCTGACCAGGGAGGGCTACGATGCCTGAAGACGGAGGCACTGCCAGACAGGTAAATCCGCATCAGTAACGTATTCAAACCTGCTGCGGTTTAACATATAAAACGCCCGACTTTTGCAAGCCGGGCGAGCCAATTACTTGTTTGGCTTGTCGAAGATCCAATAACGCATTCTCGGTCCCCTTGTTTGCTGGTTAAAATGCCGCGCTTCGGCGCCGCCAGCGCTGTAGTTTTAATATTTCATTAACATGAACGGACGGTCGGGCTTTGACGTCAGTGCGATGAGTCGAACGCTTTTTGAGGCAGTGGGATGTCAGTGCATGCGAATTCGCGAACGGTCGTGGATCTGACCGCGCTCGTTGCCGAAGAATGTGCGCGCGCGACCGCGCAGTTCGCGGGCGTGCGCGTGAAGATGTCCGGCGACGCAGTCCTTCTGCGGCGGATGACCCGCAATCTCCTCGAAAACGCGCAACGCCATGGCGGCGGGACACAGATTCTCGTCACGCTGACAGCCTCTGCAGCGGAGATCGCGCTTGAGGTCCACGATGGTGGCGCAGGCGTCGCGCCCAGCGAGTGTGAGGCCATCTTCGCGCCGTTCTACAGAGCACGGGGCGCGAACGAGGGTGATGGCGGACATGGCCTCGGTCTCAGCCTCGTCCGTCAGATTGCACGGCAACACGGTGGTGAGGTGCGCTGCATCGCAGCCGAGACAGGCGGTGGTCGGTTCAGGGTGGCATTGCCGAGATGAATGGCTCTACTGCAATGCCGGCCGGAAGCGGCCGGGAACCTACCTGGACGGACAACCGAAGTTGGTGGAGCACAGAGGGTGCCTGAACGCCCGCTTGTGGGTCAAATCTGCGAAAACGACGCCGGACTTAGGATCTGGTTGTCTATTCCTGTGGTGATTTCGCGGTCGGTAAGCCCCGGCGTCGAGATGAGCCGGCGCCAAGCGGGATCCGACCCGAAGGTACGCCAGTTTCGCTCACGGGTCGCAAAGTCGGGAAACGTCAGCAGGTAGGTCAGGCTCGGCAGGCGAGCTCCGGTAAGGTCCTGGGCGAAAAAGACCGGCGTTAGGCCAGTCCGACGGAATATCTCGATCTCACCGCCCGTGTCGAACATCCCGATCTTGGTCATTCCTGCCGCGTCGCTATGGCTGAAATACGTCCTGAGTTCGAATATGCGCGGCGTGTTGCTGCTCGAAGCGTCGGTCAACTCGAGACGAGGAAAGTGAGGGAACGCGCGCATCAGCTTCACCTCGAGGGACGCGTATGGCGGCGCGTCGGGCGTCGCCTTCAAAAATGATCCGGCAGCCGTGGTGTAGTTCGGATCGGCGGTGAGCCTGCCGGGCAACGCCACGAAATCCTCAATCGAGGGATAGGGGACGAGAACATGGACGCTTGGACTTGCGGACCCGATCGCCACCGTAAATACACCCACCGGCCCGCAACCCGCGCGTCGTGCCGCCGGGATAAAGGCGTTTCTCAGATAAGCGTCCAGACGGTCCTTCATGGGGCCATTTACCAGCCGATAGGTCCGCAGCTCGTAGATCTCCAGCTTTGCGGCCGCGTCGCGGGATTGAGCCCGAGCCTCGACAGCTGCAAGCGCCACGCCGCCCATAGCGGCTCCTGCGAGCAATGAACGTCGATCAATTGGATATGCCATCATGTCCTCGCAAAGCCGTACGGGCCAGTCGAGCGCAAGCCGCAACCGTCGTCAATCCGCGATGTGTACCCTCTGATGATCGACCTTCGCCGACCGCGCGGCATTCCTGCGTCCAATGGGTCAGCTGGGTGACGTCAACCGGTTCAGCGCTATGATATATAGATAAATGCTGACAGCGCTTATTCATCAAAAGCGACTGTCCAGCTGGCGTGCAAGTGCGACAAGAGTTGAGGATCTGAGACTGGCAACCGAGCGGCCGACTTTCGGTCAGTCCATGTCGACGAATGGCAAGAGCCACTGTCGAGCGCGCGGCGCAACGGTTCCACCCTGTCGGCATAGGCGGCCAGCCGGCTTATGTAACTGGCAGCCGATAGGGTGTACGGTAGCGGGGCGTGATTAGTCGGTTCGCTTCTGCGTCATCCCTGAACTGACCTGATGCAGCATCCCAATTCACCTTGCGGCCTGTGCGCAACGCGATGTTTCCCATTTGGCAGACGATCGCGGTGTTGGACGCGGCCTCAATCGTACACGCTGGCGTGCGCGCGCGATCTTTAACGCAGGCAATGAAGTCGGCTGTGTGCCGGTCGAGCCCCTCGTCCCTGGCTTTCGTGACCGGGATCTCTCGAGTCATGGCTTTGCCATCGCTTGTTTCTGGCGTGACACGCCACTGGCCACGATCGACGACAAGGGTGCCGGTCTCGCCGACGAAGGCGACGCCGTGGTCGCGGCCGCCATAGGGGCCCTGACTGATGCCGACCGCATGCTCCCATTCCACGGAATAGTCGCCAAAGTCGTAGATGGCGGTCTGCGTGTCCGGGGTCTCCATCGCAGAGTCTGGATAGCCATAGGCGCCGCCGAGCGCGCTGACCGAACGAGGTGCCTCGGCCTTCATGCCCAACAGCGCGATGTCCATCAAATGGACGCCCCAGTCGGTCATCAGGCCGCCCGCATAGTCCCAATACCAGCGCCAGCTGAAGTGAAAGCGATTGGGGTTGAATGGGCGCAGCGGTCCGGGGCCAAGCCAGCTGTCATAATCGACGCCAGCGGGTGGGGCCTGATCCGGTTGGGGAACGACGCGCTTCATCCATCCCATGTACGCCCAGGCCTTGACCTTTCGGACCCGACCGATGCCGCCGGATTGAACATGCGCGATTGCGTCTGCCCAGTGCTGGTTGCTGCGTTGCCACTGACCAACCTGAACCACACGATTGTGACGCTGTTTGGCGGCGACCATGGCACGGCATTCGGCAATGGAGTTTCCGAGCGGCTTTTCGCAATATGCGTCCTTGCCCGCGGACATGGCATCGACCAACTGAAGCGCGTGCCAATGGTCGGGCGTGGCGATGATCACCGCGTCTATCGACTTGTCGTCCAGCATACGACGATAGTCGTCGTAGAGCTTCGGCGTGCGGCCTGAGACCTTCTTCAATTCGGCACCGCGTGCCGCAAGGACCGTAGCGTCGACGTCGCAAAGGGCTACGGGCGCCACGTCGGCCCGCTTGCACATGGCAGAAAGATCCGACCAGCCCATGCCCTTGCAACCGATCAGACCCACCTGGACCTGGTCGTTCGCCGACACCCGGCCGCGGCGCTGGGCAAAGGCCTGGCCAAGTGGCACCACGGTAGCAGCCGAGGCTGCGAGGCCGCCAACCAAGAGGGCGCGGCGGTCGAAGCTGGTGGTCATGTTGGTCCTCCCCAATCTGTCCTGACGGCATTGGTAGCGCCCAACCGCGCCTTCGCAAGACTACAGACGCAAAGGGAGTGCGCCGCAAAACGCAGTTCCAGCTCTTGGTCAGGGTCATCCAGACGAAAAGCAGCGTTCGGTCGGCCATGACCAAGAGCGTCACGCATCGTCGAAATAACGATCCGAATGATAGAGCAGTGCTCAACCTTTTCGATGGCAGTTGGGCACCCGCAAGTTCTGATGCATGTTGGCCTGGTCGATGAGAATGATACCCTTCCTGACGAAGCCGCGCTTGCATGGGCGCTCCTCGACCACGCCGACACCGACCGTGCTATCTGTGATGACGTGCTCGAAGCCATCTCCATCCGGCTGGCGGTCGTTGCCGGCGGTTCGACGGCCGCGCTGGGCGAAGACCGCCGCGCTTGCGACGGTCCTTGCCGAGGAGTTCGGGTTCGTCGGCGACGCTCGCCTTCGCACCAGGATTACCCCCAAGGTGCCCAGTTCGGCGTCTTAACTTAAAACGCTACCTTGAACTGGCCGCCGATGATCCGCGGCTCGTTGATCATGCCCGTCAAATTGTTGAAGTCGATCGCGCTGATGCTGCGATACTGGTTCGTGATGTTGCGCACGAACGCGCCGACCTCATACCCCTGCGGCGATTTATAGCCGACCTTGAGCCCGCCTTCGAGCGACGACTTGCCGGTGAACTCTACCGCTTCATACAGGAAGAAGTTGACGCGGCTGCGATACACCCAGTCGGTATAGGCATAGACCTCGCCGCCATTGGCGAGCGGGATCCCGTAGCGCGCGGTCCAGTTGGCGATCCAGCGTGGCGCCTGGGGAAGATCGTTGCCGTCGATCATCGCAAACCCGTTCACGATCGGATCGAGCACGGTGCAGGTCGCGCAGACCCCCACGCCGATCGAGCGATCGCGGATCTCGGTGAAGTTGTAGCTGCCGCTCGCGGTCAGCGACAATTCGGGCACCGGCCGTGCCTCGAACTCGCCCTCGACGCCGTAGCCGATCGCCTTGTCCGCGCTGATCAGACGGGCCGAGTTGCTGCTGCCGCCGACCGCAGTGATCTGCAGGTCCTTGGTGCTGTACCAATAGGCGTCGAGCGAGAAGTTCACCTTCCGGTCGAGCAGCGTCCCCTTGAAGCCGCTCTCGCCCGAGAAGGTCGTCTGTTTCGGTGCGGTGCTCTGGACGCTGCCGAACGTCACGCGGTCCTGGATCGCCGGCCCTTGATAGCCGGTCGCAAGCCGCGAATACACGTTGATCGCGGGGGTCAGCTCATAGGTCGCGCTCGCGTCCCAGGTCACGTTCGAGCCACGGACGACCGCCCGCGCGGGCAGTGTGTCGCTGATCCCGGTGCCGGGGATCGGTGCGGTCACGAGATCGTTGCGATAGTCGTGCGAATAGCGGACGCCCGCGCGCAACGTCAGCAACTCGGTCGGCTTCGCCTCGATCGATGCAAACGCACCGTAATTCTCGTTGCGATTGTCGTGGAAGATGTCCTGCGTCAGGTCGGTCGCACGCGATCCGGTACCGCCGAACGCATAGTCATATTGATGATAGCGCAGCGTCTGGTAGAAATAATACAGCCCGCCCTGCAAGCGGATGCCGTTCATGTCCTCGCTGGCGTAGCGCAGTTCCTGGCTGAACTCCTTGGGCTTGGTGAGGCCGCCGGTGTTCGACGGGAACAGCCCGACGCCGATCGCGCCGATCGTGCCGCCCGTGAACGGGTAGCTGTTGCCGCCATCGACGTCGCCGGTGCTCTCGACTTTGGCCTGTTCATAGCCGGTGACCGAATAGAAGGTGCCGATGCCGTCGAGGTGATAATCGAGCCGCAGGTTCGTGCCCCATTGCGTCAGGCTCTGGCTGGTATAGCCGTCGAGCGTGACATGCTTGGGGTCGAAGCCGGTGTTGAAGTCGTTGGTGCCGGGTTTGAACAGCCCGGCGCGGAAGATGCGCGGCGAGCCCGTGAGGTCACGAACGTGGACGTTCAGCAAGGCGTTGAAGTCGCTGCTGGTATAGCCGAGCTGGAAGCGGCCGGCGACATCGCGGTACCCTTCGAGCTTGCGGTCGGCATTGCCCGTCGTGGAATCGTTGGTGACCCAATCGTCGCGCGACTGGATCAGGCCCGATGCACGGAATGCGAAGCCGTTGCCGATCGGCAGGTTCAGCGCCGCCTCACCGTTGATCGTGTTGTAGGTCGCCCAAGATCCGGTCGCGTAGCCCGAGACCTTGTCCGGATCCGGCTTGGCGGAATTGATCTTCACGACGCCGGCTGGCGTGTTGCGCCCGAACAGCGTGCCCTGCGGCCCGCGCAGCACTTCGACGCTTTGCAGGTCGAACACCGGGAAGGATTTCAGCATCGGATTTTCGAGTGCGACGTCGTCATACACCACCGACACCGGCTGTGCGGCGTTCGGATCGAAATCGGTATTGCCGAGCCCGCGGATGTAGAAGCGCGGGAAGGTGCGGCCGAACGACGACTCCACCTGAAGGCTCGGCGTGCGGCCGGCAAGGAACCGGATATCAAGGCCGCTCGAGTTGAGCACGTCGAGTTTCTCACCGCTGATCGCGGTGACCGCGAGCGGCACGTCCTTCGCCGATTCGCGACGGCGGGTCGCTGTGACGACGATGTCGCCGACGCCCTGTTCGCCGGCCGGATCGCCGACGGCTTGCCCTGTCGGCGCCTGGTCCTGCGCGACGGCGGGTGTGGCACAGACGAATAACGGCGCGCTGGCGGCCAGCAGCCGGGCGATGGCAGACGTACGAACGGGCAAGCGAATCATGGATGGTCCCCCTTGGGCTTCGAACATCCTCCTGCGTCGATCCGTGTGGCCCGGATCCGACCCCGACCGGTAACATCACTGCAACGTGCGGCAATAGACACGATCGGCGGCGAAGCGTTTTTGCGGCGCACCGCGACATCTTTGCCCCAGTTGGCGCCGCAGTCATCCCGACGATTGGTTGCGGAGAGCGCAATGGTGAAGCTATTGCGGCCCTGCAGACGCGGCGATCGTGCCGGACCGGGAAATAGATATGCGCGTGCTTCTCATCGGGTTGGGTGACATCGCTCGCAAAGCATATCTTCCGGTTCTGTCGACGCGAGCTGATCTCGACATTCACCTGGCGACGCGCGATGCGGGCGTCCTTGACGAGGTCGGCCGCTCGTTTCGTATCGGGCATCGGCACACCAGCGCTGCAGATGCGCTTTTCACCACATCCTTCGACGCCGCCCTCGTCCACGCGTCCACGCAGGCACATGGTGAGCTCGTCAGGCTCCTTGTTGAGAGAGGCGTCCCGACCTTCGTCGACAAGCCGCTCGCCGATAATCTCGGTGACGTCGAAGCGCTTGTCGCCTTGGCTACGGACCGTGTCGTTCCGCTCATGGTCGGCTTCAACCGGCGGTTTGCGCCAGATTATTTCGCATTGCGAGGCATCGACGCGAACCTCGTCATCCTCGAAAAGCACCGCTACCGGCAACCCGACGAACCGCGGAAGGTCGTCTTCGATGACTTCATCCATGTCGTCGATACGCTGCTGTTCCTGGCCCCAGGACCCGTTTGCCGACGCAACATCGAAACCCATGTGGTAGACGGCATGCTCCACACGATCACCCTCACGCTGGCAGGCGACGGGTTTACCGCTATCGGCACAATGCATCGTAACAGTGGGCTCGACGAGGAACGCCTGGACGTCATTGGCGGTGGGGCCCGTCATACCGTGCTGAACCTTGCTGATCGCGTCGAGACGAGCGGGACCCAGCGCTTACATCGACGAGGCGATTGGATCTCGGTAGGACAGCAGCGCGGCTTTGCGGCGATGTGCGACGCCTTCCTACATGCGGCGCGTGAGCGAAGGCCGGTCGATGCAGCCGCTATTCTCGCAACGCATGAAGTTTGTGAGGCCATCGTCCGTCACGCGGAGGCGTGAAGTCTCGGACACGGCTTCCGTAATTTGAAGGCGTCGGCGCACAGGCCGCGCCGCACCGACAAGGTCGCCCCCACTCCATGTACGCCAGTGCCGACAACCGCCTAAATGGCGGCATGCAGTGGCTTAGCCGGAAACCTCATTGAATGAGTGTCCGCAGCTCGGCGGGGGAAGGCCCGGCAACGTCTGCTTGTGGGTCGTAGGTGAAAGAAGGTCGTGCGTGGCGGCAGTCCCTCGGACTGCCATGGGCCAGGTCTGTAGCGAATTGCGTTGTAGAACGACCCAAGGGTTATTGGCCGGCATTTGGACGACGCGAGTCAGCGTGGTGGACCCGTCAGATGCTACGATCACCGTCACGCCGTCGCGTAAGCCCCAGAGCGGGTTGCGTGTCTTCAGGGAAGCGTCGAACGAGTCGTTGGACGGCCCGGTCGGCTGACCTGCACGGTAAAAGGGGGCGTGCAGGAACAATAAATCGCCCGCTCGCAACAGGGGGGCGGCCCGGCGAGCAACCCGAGCGTCGCCGACTACAGGCTGAGATGGACCATGTTGATGCAGGATATGGGCGCCGCGCTTGCGATCGCTCAGCCTGCAACGGCAGTGTCGAGGGCGAGTGGCGGTCGGACATTGTCTGCCTTGTCGCACCACGCAACGGTCGAGAGGCGGGCGGCGGACTCCGGATCGCTCGGTCGCCATCGGCGTCACAATCCTGCAACAATATCACACTAATCTAATGGGGTATGGAGCCGAACAGCCCCGCGCATATGGCGCGAAGGATTCTCATTGGGAGGATCGAGACCCTGAGCATCGGCCAGCCCGGTGCAGCCCTCAGCTTCGAAGGGAGGCTGGCCGCAGAGAACGGATGGACCGGGTCGTTTGCAGACCGGGTCGCGACGGAATATCGTCGCTTCCTCGCGCTGGTCGCGATCAGCGATGAGCAGCTTACGCCGTCGGACGCAGTTGATCAGGCGTGGCATCTGCATCTGGCTTATACCCGCGATTATTGGCACGGCCTCTGCCGCGATATCGTCGCGCGCGATATTCATCACGAGCCGACATCGGGTGGCCCCGAGCAGCGCGAGCACTATCGTAACCGCTACGCGCATACGCTCAATTTATACCGGGACACCTTCGGTGCTGCACCGCCCGACGATGTTTGGCCCGATCCCTCCGAACGGTTCTCGGGGAATTTCCAGCGGATCGACCGGACCAGAAAGATGCTTCTGAGCGCGGAAGAGGCGACGTTGGTCGGGTTCACTTGCGCCGGCCTGGTTGTCCTGATCGTTCAAGATATGGTGGCGCTGGTTGCCATTTTCCTCCTTGCCGTCGCGATCGTCACCTGGATCCAAGGTGCGCGACTAAAGGCCGGCAGAGCTGGTCGTCGTTTCGATCTGAACTTCGACGGTGACGCTTGCGGGTCGGACGGATGCGGTAGCGGCGATGGCGGGTGCGGCGGGGGGTGCTCATGACCCACCCCGTCGTGCGTCGGGCGACGAGGAGGGGCGCACCGCCGCCAAGCGAGACATGGGCGTCGATGGCGGTGCACGCCAGCACCAACCCGAATACTGCAAAGCTGTTCGCGCTACCTTTAATCCGGAGTGGGGCCCGCGGGATTTGCCGCCACGCACACTGCGTCCTGACATTCGCGCACGAGCGGCAGAGGTGAAAGGACGTCCGCTTTCGGGCTGCTCAAAGACACTACTGCAGGAGTGGCTCTGAGTCTTTGCGATGCCGTCTTTCGAGCGGGAGTGAGCCGCAAGTTTCCAGCTGTGCAAGCGCTGAGGGGGCTCGAATGCGCGCAGGTGAGGCGACTGGCCTCCCTCCGAAATGTGATCTCTAGCTTTGGGTGTCGATGAAGCTACGCTGATCGCCATGGATCTGGTCTTTGGCTGGCGCACGGCTGTCCTCACGGTGGCAGCGGCAATTTTGCTTCCGCTGGCGGTCGGCTTGTCGGCGTCGTTTCACAACCGGCTGGCCGCGCGCGCGCTTGCCGCGCTTCTGTTGATGCCGAGTTGGGGTCTCTACGATAGCAAGTGGGATTGGCGCGGCTGGCTCGATCAGGCGGTCGACCGGCTGGTCACCGCGCGGGTGCCGCGATTGGTCGTCGATCTGCGCGCGAACGAGAGGGGGGGGGGG
>NZ_LMKZ01000017.1:25993-63042 GCF_001422525.1 Sphingomonas sp. Leaf30
AGACGCCGTGAGGCTCATCCGCTACCGCACCGTGCCCCAAGACCTGCGCCCTGTGCTCGACACGTGGGACCGCAGTTTCGACCATCTGGGAGAGAATGCGACCAGGATCAACGACCGGTTCCTTCGGCTCGATACGCAAGGCGACCGGATCGACCCGATCAGACCGCGCGGTACGCGCTATGAGGGCGACGTGCGCGTTCTGATCAGGCCACAGAACAGCTCGGCCACGTTCCTGTTCGCCGATTTCGTCCGCCGCAATCGCCTGGCCACGCTTATCGGTGAGACATTCCAGACAAGTGGCATCTTCCTAGAGAACGAAAGGGATGTAAAATTGACATCGCTCAAACGAAGTAATGCCCAAAACACAGGGTGGACCATCCGACGGATGCGGTATAGCGTTTATATTCGTTTTATACGGGCGTATTTATAGACGAACGGTTATTTTCATTACAGGGTGGAAGATTATATGGGAAAATCTAACGTCGCGGCCGTTTTTATAACTGATAAGAATTATCATGAACTTACGCAGTTTTCAGTAGCTGGCCTATGTATGTTCTCGTCCTCGCCGATGGACGTATATTTTTATCAAGTGGGCTACGATGTACCGTTAGACGACAATCTTCTACGCTACGCATCTATGCGATCATTCACCATTCATAGGCGTATCTTGGATTGCGGCCAAACTTCCGGCGCAGATGATTCATCGATTAAATTGCACGGTCACATCAGCCCTGTGACACTTTTAAAAGCTGATGCCATCGAGCAAGTGGCGCATTTACACGAAGACATAGTATACATGGACGGCGATGTCCTCCCATGTCGCTCTTTCGAGTTCAATAGTTTGTTTGGATTCACGACCAGTTTCGCTGCCGTCTACGACTTTGTATCGTATATGCCGTATGATCAACAAAACCTCATTGCTCATGGCATTAAAAACGGACAGGTCGCCGAATTACTTCAATGCCGGCGTTATCTTGATCTCTGGCCGGCAGTGGCTAGACAAACGCTTACACCAAAAATTCATTAACGCCTTGCTTGAACATGATCGGCATTGCCCCTACCGCCATGATCTACATGGCCTTTATCCCGGTGGCTGCAAGGGGGCAGATCAATGTGCCTTCAATATTGTCGCCGAATTTGACTGGACCCCGCTGGACTTCCGCTGGAACGCACAGAAGCCGATCCGGCATGTTTCGACTTGGACGAATGCGTTCCTACGGCACTACACTGGACCCAACAAGTTTTTGGTGGCGAGTGCGCGGACCCGGGATGGGATCGAGCAAGGAGTCTTGCTGGCAATCGAGAGAGCTGTAGGAATTCGAGCGCGCAAGCGCCGCCGCTACCTCGGTGGGCTGCCATTTCTATTGGACGCCATACGTTATCGCGCCACGACTGAACGCTACGATGAGATCCTAGAGACTTTGTCGGCGCTGATGCTGGGGAAGCACACTCCTTTGCACTGACAAATCAATTGCAAAACACCTAGGCTTCGTCCGGGGATCTGACACTCCGCCAAGGCGGCGGATCGTCGTTCATTGTAGGTCTGCCGGTCGACGAGGTGGCGTTCGAGATTGAACTGGTTGTGAACGTTGGCATGGACCGAGGCGAGATTTTGCAGCGTCTTCATTCGCCTGAGACGCAGCATTGCGCGCTCCCTTCGTCGGAACGACAGGTGGCTGTTCTCGAGCCGTTTGTTGGCCAGCGTCCAACCTCCTGCTTATTCAGGTTGACCAGTTCCTTCACCGCCGCACCGTACGGGCGCAGTCCGTCGGTAGTGATCGCCTCAGGCCTGTCGTGAAGCTTCAGCGCCTTTTCATGAACGTGAGCGCTGCATCCTTGTCCCTGGTTTTGGTGATGTAGCGTTCCAGGATCTCCGCCTCATAAGCCCCTGCATCGCCACCTGAACGAACGGCTGTTTACGGTAATCTTCGGCCGATAGTGGACAGGCTGCTTTTTCAGCAATACCGGACGTTCGGAGTGGCTTTATGGGCACCCGATAACGGGCATTCGTTAAGCGCCATCTTTCCCGTTTCTTGCAGCCGACCGGCCATTTTCGAATGCGCAATTGGGCGCAGGCTTTGGGAAAGCGATTGCCCTGGAGCGCTCTCGGCGCGGTCGCCCAAGCGACTGCCTCTCTACCGGTTCGACGCTTACGTTTAGCGTGATTGAGCTACGCGTTCATCGGACAATGGAAGTACGGCTGCGGCTACGGGCGACTTTCGCTAAGCGGCCAGCCGCATCCTGTTGCGACCCTCGTTCTTTGCACCATACAGCGCATCATCGGCTCGCCTCAGCAGCGCGTCGCACGTCTCCCCAGGCGCCATTTCAGCCACGCCAATGCTCACCGTGACGCCCGGCGTACAGTTGTCCGTGCCGATCGCATGACGCACCCGTTCGGCGACCTTGCTTGCCGCATCCGCTGCGGCGTCCGGTAACACGATCACGAATTCTTCACCGCCGAAGCGGCCAATGGTATCGCCGCTGCGCAGTTCCGCGGCAGCGCCTGCTGCCACCCTCTTCAGCACCTCGTCGCCTGTCTGATGTCCATAGGTGTCATTGATGCGCTTGAAGTGATCAATATCGAACATCGCGACGGACATTGGGTGCCCGGTTTCGCGGGCGAGCAGCAACGTCTGCTCAAGCACGAAGCTGGTACGGCGCCGGTTTGCAATTCCGGTAAGCTGGTCCGTCTCGGCCAGAATTATCGCGTTGCGGGCGGCAGTCTCAGCACGAATGCGGGCCCGTTCCATCTCGGCTTCGTGCGCAACCTGGGTCGTGATGTCCTGGATAATGCCGAACAGGCCAACCGACTCATTGACGCCGTTTCGGTCAATCTCACCCTTCGAAAACACATGGCGTACCTCCCCGTCGGGGCGGACGATGCGAGCGGTGAATTCAAAACCTACGCAGTGTTCGAGGGAGCGCCCGATATGTGCCGAAACCGCATCCCTATCGTCAGGATGATAGGCGTCTATCGCGGTGTCGAGTGACGGCGGAACGCGGTTCTCCACACCATGAATGCGAAAGACTTCGTCCGACCATGTTATGAGTTGCGTCAACAAACCAAGATGCCAATGACCCACATGAGCCGCCCCTTCGGCAAGCTCGAGCAACCGCAGCTTGTTCGCATTGCTATCGATCAGCTGTTGTCTCGTGGCGAGCAGGGCGGCAATCGGCAGGGCAGCCGCAAACAGGGCCAGCAGATAGAATTGTAGAAAGATGCTACGTGCGTACGCCTGACCGTCGGCTATCGCCTGCGGATCAGAGCCGAAAATATGGGCGAGTGAGCTGGCCGTCGCAACGATCAGCACACTTCCGGCGGCGCCAAACGGACCCATTCGCAACGCTGCCAGAAGGACTGCAAGCATCGGCAGGAAAAGCAGCGAGTAGTTGACCTGAGAGAAAGCGATTATCGACACGCTGGCCACGAGCAGAAATATCGCGATGGCTTGAGGGGCTGCTGCCAAGCCATCGCGAAACCTTTTGCGATAGAAGGCTCGGCCCGAGATCAGGATGAGCGGGGCAACGATCAAGATCCCCAGCAGATCAGTCGTGAACCACGAAAGCCAGAAGCTGATCCCGACAGCCGTCGTCGCGCAGGCGGCGATCGTCGCGCTCAACGCTGCCGCGGCCGCTGCGGCGATGCAGAACCAGACCAAGCCCTTTGGATCGGTGAATGAATCACGACGCCGCGTTCGGTTTCGTAAAAGCCATGCCGCAAATCCGGACTCGGACACGTTAGCGAGCGTGAAACCGATCGAAAGCAGGACGCCATTCCCGCAGCCGAGGTTGGCAGCGAGACTGGCTATTGCTGCGGCGCCTATGTGCCACACGATGCGATTCCGAGGTTCGACCAGTAAGGCTGCGAACAGAATGCCGCTGGGCGGCCACAGCATCGCGATCCCGTCAGCACCGCGGGTGAGGTAGAGGGACGCGAAGGCCGCCAGATAGTAACCAACGCCTGTGGCGATCGGTAGCGCTGCAAAACGTGTGAGCTCGGTTACACGGTGGGCTATTCGGTTCATGCGCAAAATCTAGGAGGCGACGGTTAACGGATCATAAGGACTGGTGTATTTTCAATCGGTTGTGAAGCCTGCTCCAAATTTGGCTCCATCGCCGATAGCGAGGTTCGGCCGGCGCCATGCGAAACAGAGCAGGCCGTCTGATCTGCGCACCCGCCCTTGGGGATGCCTACGCGGCGTTATGTGAAGATTGCGGCGCAGAACCCGCCCGCCGCGGATCTTCAGCGCCTCAAGCTGATCCAGGGCAGCGTGGGTTTGGCAAAGCGGGGCCACGACGGCCTCCAGCTTGTTTGCCCGAAATCTAGACAGCACGCTTGGGGCGGCGGTGCTAGGCACCGTGCCCAATGCCAGCCTCGCCCGCGGACACGCTGGGGCGCTGCAACAGATTTAGCAGATGCTCGTGGACCAGGGGTCGGCGGCAAGCGCAGTGACGAGCCGGGCAGGGCAAGCGCACGGCTAGCCCCTGACGTTCCAAGGCATCCTTATGATCGCAGGCGTCACGCTGGCGTTCTCGGTGTTCGTACGGCAAGCGACGAAGGAGCACGTGGCGCCAACCTAAACCGATGTCTGAGCGCAAGCAGCTGAAGCAGCGGCATCAAAGTCTGCCTGTGGGTCAACATCGCAAAGGCGCGCGGCAAATTCCGCCCAGGCCTATTCCCCCCAACGCTACCGCTCAAACAGACGCCTCAAGAATACGGTTTCCACCTCGCGCCGCAGATCGTTGTTCGGCTTTTTCAGAAAGCCGTGCCCTTCGTCGGCGAACACCACATACCAAGTGTCGTTGCCGTTTGCGCGCAGGCGCGCCACGATCTGGTCCGATTCTGATTGGGGCACACGCGGGTCATTGGCGCCCTGCATCACCAGCATCGGCTTTGTGATCCGCGCGACATTCGTGAACGGTGACACCCGCGTTAGTACCGCGCGCATCGCCGGATCGCGCTCGTCGCCATATTCTGCGCGGCGATTGTCGCGACGATAGGCCTCGGTGTTCTGGAGGAACGTGTTCCAGTTGCTGATCCCGTAGCGCTCGACCCCGCCGACCAGCCGGTCCGAATAATGCGTCATGACGGCAAGGCTCATATAGCCGCCATAGGACTGACCATAAACCGCGACACGACCTGCATCGAGGCCCGGCTGCGTGTCGATCCAGTCGAGCAGGGCGCCGATATCCTTTACCGAGTCCTCGCGCTTCACGCCATTGTCGAGGTTGAGGTAGCGCTTGCCATAGCCGTCGCTGCCGCGGACGTTGGGAAGGATCACCGTCGCCTTCAACACATCGGCAAAATATTGCGCGCCATAGTTCCAGATCGGGCGCGTCTGCGCCTCCGGGCCCCCATGGATGTCGATAATTACCGGCGTCCGCGTGCCTGCCGGCAAGCCCTTGGGCCGATAGACGAAAGCCGGGACAGACAGGCCGTCGAAGGACTTGAAGCGTACGAGCTCGGGCTCGGCAAGCGTGGCGGGATCGAGTTCGCCCAGCTCCGACACGGTCCAGCGTGTCAGGCCGCCTCCGGTCACGCCCCAGCTCCAGACGTCACCGGCAGAAGTGGCCGAGGTCAGGCCAATCGCCAGATTCCTGCCGTCGGGCGAAAATCTGAGCGCGGTCAGGACACCGCGCGGCAGCACCGGCTGCGGTAGCGCGCGGCGGGTGACCCGATCCTGCACCACCACGCGCGAGAAGCCGTCCTCGTTCACGGAATAGGCGAGCACGCGCCCGTCATCCGTCAGGTCAAAGCTCTCGACGTCCCATTTCAGGTCCGGCGTCAGGACCGTCTGCGCGCCGCTGGCGATATCGATCTCGACCAGTCGGCGCGTGTCGCTGCCGGAATCGGAGATGGCGATCAGCTTTCGTCCGCCCGGCAGATAGCGGGGGTCGGCATAGACGGCAGCGTCTGCCTTCGGCGCGATCCGGTCCGCCTTGCCGGTCTTAAGATCCAGCTCGAACAGCTGGTCCTCACGGTTGGAAAGGCTGCGCACAAATATCAGCCGCGCAGCGTCGGGCGCGATATCGGCGGGCGCCACCGCGCCGTCGGACTGGTAAAGCGAGCGCGGGTTGCCGCCCGCCTTTGGGTCGACCCCCAGGATTGCATAAGCGGCGCTTCCCTTGGTCGCCCGCGCCCATGCCATCAGCGCGCCATCCTTGCTGAAAACCGGCGACTGGTTGCGGGTGCCGGCTTCGGTCACCGGCGTGGCTACACCGGTGAGGCCGCGCGTATAGAGTTGAAACCACTCGTCACCGCCCGTGTCGCGCGTCATCACGAAACGATCGCTGCGGGGGATCGTCGTCGCGGCGGCAATCGGCTCGGCGCCGAACGTGATCTGTGTGCGTGCGCCACCGGGGGTTGCGACGTGATGCAATTGCTGCGTCGCGCCAAAGCGCGTGGCGATCAGCATCGAGCCGTCCGGCAGCCAATCCTCGAACTGCGCCGCCCGACTATTCTGATAGCGCTGCACCGCCTCGCGCACCTCGACGGGGATATTGGGCACGCCAGAGAGCGTGGCGCTGCCGACCTGCTGCGTCGGCACGGTCTGCGCTGCGGTTCCGGTAGCGAGCGCGAACAGCGCGACGGTTGCGATGAGAGGCTTGATCATTCGCCGGTTGTCGGTCGCCGGGCACCGTTAGGTCAAGGGCGGGTACAGCGGGTCCGCTGAATTGCTAGCGGTCTCGCGTGATCGACATCGTGATTTATCGCCCCGATTCTATCCTCAGCCGATCGGCGAACATCTCGCGTCCATCGCAGGGAGTGCGATTTGCGTCTCAACAATAGAACGCTCGATGATCGCAAGCGTCGCCTACAGCTTGAGCCAAAAAATGGTCTTTATCGCAGTTCCAGTCGCTTCTCGACGCAAGCCGATATAGTTAACTGCTAACTTCAGCATCGATGGAATGCGTAGCCATGGCGGCGCTTCTCCTCCATATATCTAGGACGCCCATGCTGCTTGAAGCAATGTGACCCAATGCAAGCTTTGACGGCAGAACCACGCTTAAGACGAGGCACATCGACGTGCCGCCTTCGCTTACCGCTTAGGAGTGTCTAGGCAGGTCGTGACCGGACCGACGATGGCGCGAACAGCCGAGCGCGATCCGTGTCCGGTAAGCCCGGAGGTGGGCATTGGCGTCGGTACCGGAAGCGCGACCGGCGCCAACTTCTATTTCAGCACATAGCGCGGTATCAGACCGTATGGCTCGTGCGCAAAAGCTGAAGGTTTACAGGACGGTCGCTGGCTTCAATGATGCCTATGTCGCTGCAACGACTCAGAAGGCTGCCCTCGAGGCCTGGGGCAGCGAGCGAGACCTGTTCGCGCGAGGGATAGCTGAGCTCGTCACAGACCCCGCGCTGACCGCAGAGCCTTTGGCGTCGCCAGGCGTGGTCGTGAAGCATTCTCGGGGCACGACCGCGGAGCAGATCAAGGCCATGCCGGCCCCCGAACTGCGGACAGCGCGGGGAGATGTTTCGGCGCGCCCCGAAACGTCCGAACAGCCGCAAAAACCGAAGTCTGCACCGAAACCGAAGCCCAGCAGCGCGAAGCTCGAGGCGGCGGAGGCTGCGCTGGAGACGGTGGCGGCCGATTTCGGCGGCAGGATGAAGGGGTTGGCGGACCGGGAGGCCAAACTGGCCCGCGAGCGACGTGAGCTTGAAGAACAACACCGCGCAGACGTCGGCGCGGCAGCGGCTGCAGTTGAAGCCGAGCGTCAACGATATGACGCCGCGATGCGACAATGGCGAAAAGCAAAAAGTGACACTTGAGTCGCACCTGCCCAAGGGCATGGTCTATCCCGCGCACGGCGTCCTGTGTCGGGACGCTGCTATTCATGGTTACCGCTTCGCTAACCCTCAATATTCGGAACGATCATCCTTCGACACCGCTTCTAGATCCGTGAGCAAACCGAACTGTTGACAGGAATCATCATGAGCACGACCCTCGTATCAGCCGTTTTCGACAATCACGCCGATGCAGAGCGCGCCGTTTCAGAGCTGCGCGCTGCGGGCGTAAACGACAGCGCGATTTCGATCGTGGCGCAGCACGATGGCAAGAACACGACGACAGACGGCAACGGCGACACGCAGGAGTTTGTCGGCAAGGTCGCAGCCGGCGCTGGTATCGGGACCTTGCTCGGTATCGCGGCGCTCGCAATACCCGGCGTCGGCCCTCTCGTTGCAGCGGGCGCGATCGCGTCGGCAGCAATCCCCGGTGCAGCCGTCGTCGGTGCGGCGCTCGGTGGCGCCGTCGGGGGGCTGGAAAAAGTCATGACGGATCATGGCGTCAGCCGGGTCGATGCCAGCTATTATGAGGGTCGCATCAACGAAGGTGGCGTGTTCGTGTCGGTCGATACCGCCGGGGCAGGGGTCGCTCCCGAGGATGCAGCCGATTTGCTGTATCGCTCCGGCGGTCACACATCGACGCGTGCCAAGGTCGCGTCGGCGTAATCCGCTCTGCTTTGCTGGCTCTAAAAAGCGGGGCGTTCCGAAGGGGGCGCCCCGTCTCGGCATTGGACAGCATCGAAGGCGAGTATAGCGGCGCCTGAGCCGAAGCCGTGTGCGCATCGCGCCATTTGCCAATGTGACCAGGCCCGCTACAGGCCGCCCCGCAATGGCGCATGTCAGGACCTCATGATGATCAGTACACCCCGCTCGATCGACGACCGCATCGCAGAGGTGGCCACGCACGGGGACGCGGCCTGGTTCGACAATAATCCTGATCGACGCATCCGGATACGCCAAGCGGTTGCAGGGGAGTTCGCCGAGAATATCGGACAGCCGCCTGTCGGAATGCGGTGGTTCGTACTCGTCCTCGAGGCGCAGCCCGGTGCTCGTCTCCGTCAGCCCATTGACTTGTCGATCAGGTTTGACATCAGCGGTTTGGACGATGGCGCGCTGTTCAGCCTGTTCAAACAGGCGGCCCCCGTGGAAGCACGCGATCTGCTGAGCAAGCTCCGCGCGGCGAAGCTACCAAGGATCGCAAAGCCGGCGAGCTAGAGGTATACTAGAGCTCGACGATCTTGTTGCGGGCAGAGGCCTTCCCAAAGGGCGCTTGGAGTGGAGCCAGTCTACCGCTACGTTCACGAAGGCGTTGGCCGGGGAAGGGCATCGAGCGCTGCCGATACCTGCAAGCGCAAATCGTCGTCCCGGGAAATCTCGAGCATCGCGCTGAGACTGTTGCGGGCGCCGGCAACATCTCCTGCGACCAGCTGAAGTCTAGCTCGCTCCCACCAACCATGGGCGTGCGTGGGCGCCACGATCGTCATGCGATCGTACACGACTAGCGCGCGCGCGGTATTGCCGGCTTGCTCGGCACGGGTCGCCTGGTTGAGCAGCAGTCGAACAAGCGCCGATCGGTTCGACAGTGGCAGCATACCGTCGGAAAACCGCGTTTGGCCCGTCATCTGCTCCAACAAGGCTTCCACCTGTTCGGGGGCGACGATGCGACCGTCATTGAAGGGATCGATGATCAGCACATCCGGTGCGTCGCCAATGCGGACCAGGACGTGGCCGGGGGTATTGAGCGGCGTCGCCGACCATCCAAGGCGTCGGGCCATTGCCACATAGAGGATCGACAGACTGATCGGCAGACCGAGCCGTCGATCGACGACAGCGATCAGGTCCGCGTTCTGGGGATCGTCGTAGTGCGTGCGGTCGCCGGAGAATCCGCAATCCTCGACCATGACGCTGCGCAGGGTCTGGGCCTGAGCGACGCCGGTTGCTGCGTTGTCGTCAGCAGCGCGCAGGGCCAATTCTATGCCAGTGAGCTCGTCGATATAGTCGTCGAGATCGATACCGGGATGATCGAGCGCTGCGAGTTCCAGGGCGGCCAGATCGAGCTCGATCTCCCCGTCTTCCATGAGCCCGAGATGAAGAATGCTATTGGTCATGCGACGCTAGATGGGGGCTTTTCCGATCGTTCCTATGCCCGACTTGACTGCCGGCATGATCAGCCGAGTGACAACCGGATCGGCGTCGAGGATCAACACGCCGCCACCGATCGGACTGGCGTGAAGGCTGCGCTGAACCGAACGAAACTTACCCCGGAGCCGGCGCGTTGCGGCGGTGCCGGAGCAGTCTGCTTCGCAGCCATTTGCTTAGCGAGGATACTATCATGGGCCTGTTTTCCAAAGACATCGTGACGTTCGACGACCTGTTCCTGCACCAGTTGCAGGATGTGTATTACGCGGAAAACCAGATCACCAAGGCGCTGCCGAAGATGGTGGCCAAGGCAACGGCGCCAGCCCTGAAGCAGGGTTTCGAAACCCATCTGCGTGAGACGGAAGGGCAGATCACGCGCCTCGAGCGGATCTTCGACCTGCTTGGCGAGAAGGCGAAGGCCGTGACCTGCCCGGCGATCGACGGCATCATCAAGGAAGCCAACGAAGTCGCCGGCGAGATCGAGGACAAAGCCGTTCTGGATGCCGCGCTGATCGCGTCGGCACAGGCTGTCGAGCATTATGAGATCACGCGCTATGGCACGCTGATCGCTTGGGCGAACCAGCTCGGCCGCGCCGATATCGCTGCGATCCTGAAAGAAACGCTCGATGAGGAATATGCGACCGACGACAAGTTGACCGCGATGGCAACGTCGAGCGTGAACGTCAAAGCGGAAGCGGTCACCGCATAAGCGTTTCGGTGTCGGGGGGCCAATGCCCCCCGACCATATCTAGTCCATGAAAGGCGCGTTCGATGGCTGATGATATCGCGTTCACGCTTCCCGAAGCCTTGCGTGCGCAAAAACACATGCGTGATGCACTGGGCCTGGGTGAGGAACGGTTCCCGGTCCCCGCCTTCATCAACATGGTAAGCGACGAGATCGAGCAGCTGCGCAACGCCGGGAAGACCGATGGCGAAATCGCCGCGCTTGTTGAAGAGTCGAGCGGTCACGCCCTCACCGAAGCGGAGATCGCGCGCTATTACACGCCGGCCGAAGACCGGCATTCCAACGAGCACTGAAACCGCCCCGACCAGCTCGGGAATTGTGCCTCTTGTTGAGGGCAGGGGACACAGATTTTCTGTCCTGAACAAGACCGCCACTTCCAGCGTCGAGCGTCCTACCGGTCCTGATACTGTGATCTACGCGTGGGTGGGCGATCATGAGCAACGGCGATGCGACCCATCTCAGGGCGATACGCCATAGGCTGCGAACTCGTCGGCGGGTGCGCTTCGCGGTGAACATGCCGCCCTTTAACGTGACACGGCGGCGATATTCGATGCCCGCGACTGTTCTGGCGATATCGTTCTTGCGGCAACAGGACCGTGTCCACCGTGCGCGTATGCTGTGGATAGGGGACGGCGTACGGTGCGTCACCGTCGAGCCCGGCGTCGCGGGTGAAAGCAGCACGATAGCCGGTCCCCATCCCGTCGGTTGGATACCAGTCTGAGGTCCAGTTCGTGCGCGCCTTACCCGTCATCGAAAGGCGTCGCTCGCCCGTCTTCGGATCGAAGCTGCTGGCGGTCGGATCGACATCGACAAAGTTGGATTCGCTCTTCCAATAGTCTCGCAACGTCCGGTCGCGCGCATCGCAGACCAGCCTGTGCTGGTGATCATGGCGAAGATGATCAGGTCGCCCGCCTTGCCGGAACTGGTATCCGATGGGCGGCAGGCTCAAGACCTATCCGGGCTATCAGCCTGACACGCCGACGTCATCAACGCTGACATGCTGGCGTTCATCCGAAGATGAGCGACGGGCGCAGGCGGGATACGTATCGCGCCTGCCGGCCCTCTACCGGAACAGGTCGATGCCGGCGATGGCCATATGCGTCCTGGGGGATGCAAGACCGATGAAGGTCATGCGGACGTAGACGGCGTCGATTTTCGTGTCGAACACGATGCGCTGCGGCGAGAGCGCGTTGGCGATGTTCGAGAACTCGTCGGCAGCCGCCTTGACCCATGTCCTCCCGTCGAGGCTTGTCTCGACAAGGAATCGCTTCGGTGGCGCGGTATCCGTCATCACCGCGCGCGAGGGCGTCAGGATGAAGCCAGCCAAGTGCTGAGGCGTGGTCAATTTGAATGTGACGGTCGGCCGATCCGCAGTCGACGCAACGGGAACCTGCCAGACTGTGTTCGAATCATTGTCGAGCACGGCGCCGGCAGTCTGTCCCGATGCCGAGACGATCGATATCTCGGAGGGCTGCAGCACATCGCGGCTACGCGCGGCGGGCAGCGCGACTGCGATCGGCGCGATCTGGCGGAACAGCGCGATCTCGCTGATCGCCGGGCACGCCTGTGCGGCGATGATCCGCAGGCGCAGCCGTCGTGCGACGACGGGCGCGCGCAGGCGGACGACACGCTGTGCGGCGATGCACGTGCCCGATGCGATCTCCGACCACCCCTTGCCGCGATCGACGTCGATCGCAAAGCGGTCGACGCGGACGCCAAGCGGCAGGAACTCTCGGATCCGGACGAGATCGAAGCTGCGGTCGGGCGGAAGGTCGAGGACAAGGCTCGGCGTGTGGACGGTGTCGGGGGTCGACCAATAATTTGCGGGGTTACGATCGAGCACATTGGCCGCCGCAAAGCCCGGCCCGCGATCGTGATCGGCTGACGCGATCGCGCCGGTCGCACGATTGTCCGCGAACGTCGCGCGCTGCGCGGTACCGAATGCTTGCAGAACGGCGACGTCGGGATCGGCCAGACGCCCGCGCCGGTCGGGTGGCAGGTTCAGGATCAGATTGGTGCCGCGCGCGATCGATTCGTCGAACAATTGCAGCATCCGTTCGGGATCCTTGACCTTCGCATCCTCGTCGGCGTGGTAGAACCAGCCCGGGCGGATCGAGGTGTTGGTTTCGGCGGGCCACCATAAGGGCCCGTTGCGAAGACCGGCATTGCCGTCCGCCTGGCTCGGTTTGCGGTTGGCCATAGTCGGCCAGCACGGATCGCCGGCGACACCATCCTCGTTGCCGACCCACCGCACGTCGGACCCTAGCGGTTCGAAGGTGCAGGCCATGGGCTGATGCTGATGCACCAGGGCGAAGATCGACGGCCAGTTATAATAGGTCTCGGAGTCGATCTTCCGTGTCTCGCGGGCGCCGCCATAATAGCCGTCGCCGCCGTTGGCGCCGTCGAACCAGAACTCAAACAGCGGGCCGTAGCGCGTACAGAGTTCGACGATCTGTTTGCGGTAATAGTCGAGATAGGCAGGGCGGCCATATTCGGCGTGATTGCGGTCCCAGGGCGACAGATAAAGGCCGAAGTCGAGGCCGGCACGCCTGGCCGCTTGCTCGAATTCGCGGAGCACATCGCCTTTGCCGTCACGAAACGGGCTGTTCCTGACGCAATGCTCGGTCAGCATCGTCGGCCACAGACAGAACCCGTCATGATGCTTGGCGGTAAGCACGATCCCGCGCAGGCCGCCGGCCTTGGCCGCTCCGACGATCTGATCCGCCGAGAAGTCGGTTGGTGCGAACAATTTGGGGTCTTCGTCGCCATAGCCCCATTCGCGATCGGTGAAGGTGTTGATCGAAAAATGGACAAAGGCATATTGCTCGCGCGCGTGCCAGGCGAGCTGGCGCGGGGAGGGGGTTGCTCCCCAGGACGCGGGTGAAGTTCCGGGCGATGGCTTGCGCGCCCAGCCGCTCGAGGACGCTGTCGATGCCAGGCCGGAGGCGAGCCCCGAGGCAAGCATAGCGCGGCGGGTGATGATCGACATGGGGACTCCTGGAACGTTTCGGGTCATGTGGCATCGCTCTCGCGTGGCGTGCTGGTGGCGGCGCCCGGAGCGGTTCTGCGTAGCGCGACGTCGTAGCGTCGGCCCTTCACAGTCTCGAACGTGATAGACTGTGCATCCTGCTCGAACCGGACGATCGTCCCCCGGTGAACAATCTTGAGCGATTCGAACCCTGACGGCAATCGGACCGAAAGGCGCGTGTCGCCGGCAATTACCGTCGCGTCGACATGGCCATCGCTCCACGCGATCGCAACCTCGTGACCGCCCCGCGCGCGGAGCCCGACGACGCGACCGCTGGTCCATTGCGGGGGGACCGCAGGCAGCAGCGCGATCTCGGTTTCGCGGCTCTGTAGCAGCATCTCCGCGATCGCCGCGGTGATGCCCAGATTGCCATCGATCTGGAATACGGGCCGTGGCTTTGCCGGATGCGTGTCGAGCAGGTTCGCTGCGACGCTGTTGGCGATGAACGCGGAAAGCAATCGCCCGGCCTGCGCGCCGTCACCCAGCCGGGCCCAGACCGCGGTCGCCCATGCACGGCTCCAGCCCGTGCTGGCACCGCCATGCGCCTCGCGGCGCGCAATCGACGCGCGCGCAGCCCGGGCGAGCGCGGGCGTCCGGACGGGGTCGATCGCATCGCCGGGATAGAGCGGATAGAGATGCGAAATGTGCCGGTGGCCCGGGTCCTGCTCGGCGAAGTCGGTCGCCCATTCCTGAAGTTGGCCATATCGGCCGACGCGATAGGGTTCGAGCTGCTCGAGCAACCCAGTGAGGCGCGCCGTCAGCCCGTCGACGTCACCGATAACCGCCATTGCCGCGATGCAGTTCGTGAACAATTCACGGATCAGCGCCAGGTCCATCGTACAACCTGCCGAAATTGCGGCGGACTTGCCTGTGGCGGTCAGAAACAGATTCTCGGGCGAGATTGACGGCGCGGTCGTGAAAAGGCCGCTTCGCGGGTCGCGAACCAGCCATGCCGCACAGAATTCTGCGCAGCCGCGCATCAACGCAAAGCCCCGCGCCTTGAGGAAGTCGCGGTCGCCGCTGAAGCGGTAATGTTCCCAGACATGTTGCACCAGCCACGGGCCGGCCATCGGCCAGTTCGCCCAATTGGGATCGCCGACGCCCTCACCGACGGGGTTGCTCATCGCCCACAAATCGCTGTTATGATGCACACACCAGCCCGGCATTCCGTAGAATTGCCGCGCGGTGCGCGCGCCGGTGACCGCGAGCCGCTCGATGTGATCGATCAGCGGAAAATGGCAGTCTGCGAGATTGCAGGTCTCGGCGGCCCAATAGTTCATCTGGAGATTGATGTTGGTGGTGTAGTTCGAGCTCCAAGGCGGGCGCACCGCGGCATTCCACACGCCCTGAAGATTGGCGGGCATCGTATTGGCACGGGAACTGGCGATGAGGAGATAGCGGCCGAGCTGGAACAGGCGTTCGGCACGCGGTGTATCGCCGTCCCCGATCGTGCCGTTGAGTTCGAGCGAGGCGCGGCGGTAGAGCGCCTGATGATCGCTGACGTGACGCTTTACTAGTGTCGTATAGTCATGACGTCTGGCAGCCGCGAGGTCGCGTTCGGCCGAAGCGCGGACCGCGGCGACCGGTGTGTCGGGCGCGAGGTCGAAGCGGCGAAACCCTGTGGCGGCGGCGATGCGGACGATCGCGGTTGTGGCGCCGCGGATGTGCAGCGCGCCCTCCGACGCGGTGATCGTGCCGCCATCTGCTTCGACCGACAGGACCGTCGCGAAGGCCATGCCCTGACGAGGGCTATCCGAATATAGAATGGGGTCGGGAACGTCGCGATAATCGGGCTCGCTCTGCGTCGGCGCCTTGCCGAGCAGGGTTATCTGGTTGCTGCCTGATTGTGCGGTAGCCGTCGCCGTCGCGCGCAGCTTGCTCGTCAGTATCAGGCGGCAATCAATCATGCCGCGTCTATCCGCGGTAAGGCGCAGCACGATCACGCCATCGGGGTGCGAGGCGAACAGGTCGCGGCCGAAGCCTGTCCCGCCAGAGCGATACGTGACGGATGCAACCGCGCGATCAAGGTCGAGCGTCCGGCAATAGTCCTGCGGGGCTTCGCGATGATCCATCTCGAGGTGGAGATCCGCCATCGGGGCATAGCTCGCGCTGAATGGCCCCTGGAGAGCATGGCTCAGTTGATCGGCACTGACCAGATCATCGGCGAACACGGCGCGGCGCACCGCCGCGAGTGCGTCCCGGTTTCGAGGATCAGCATCGCCCTGATCGCCGCTCACGTCGGGCTGGCCGCTCCACAATGTATCGTGATTGAGCGACAATATGTCGCGTACGACCCCGCCGCCCATCATCGCGGCGAGCCGGCCGTTACCCACGGGGTGCCCGAGCAGCCACTCGCTCGCGGGCTCGGCCGCCGCAATCCGGTGGCGCTCGTCCACACCGGGGGCGTTGGCTTCGGCGGCGCCCAGCCCCGTGAAGAGACCCGCAAACATGGAACCGGTCCCTGCTGCCATGACGCGGCGACGTGATACGCTGGCGAATGCGTCGGCGACGCCCGGTGGTTGACCCGTCATGCTTTCCCTTCCCGCATGGCGGCGCGTCCGGTGGCGCCGCCATGCCTGGCTACGGCCCTAGAAATCCAGGGTCGCCCCGATGTTGATAGACCGGCCAAGCGCATCGTAGACCGAAGGCGAGGTGTTGACGCGCTCCGCCGCCTCAAGCGGGGGGCTGGGACGAACCGGCGCCGCCCGGTTGAGCACGTTGTTGACGACCAGTCGCAGCGTCAACGCCCGCGATACGGTGACGCTCCCGCTCAGGTCGAACACGTCATAGGCCGGCAGATACTTATACGCATCCGGCACGTTCGGATCGTCCTCGCCGAAAATCGGATTTCCGTCGAGACGCGAGTTCTTCAGCCCCGAATTATGCCTCCAGTTGACCGAGACCAGCGCCTGGGTCTGCGCAGCTTCGGGGGAGCTGAGCGTAAACCGGAAATTGTGCTGATACCGGCGATAGCCCTGCCCGGCATAGGGCCCGAACAGCCCGACCACGTTGAAGTCGGTGTCGGGGAGGCCGAGATCACCGCCCTTGGCGGTCTGCAGCGTCGCGACATAGCTGGTGGAGAACCGCGCCCAGTTGCCCATCCGCGTGTCGTAATTGGCAGAGAAGTTCAACCCGCGGGCATTCGTTCGGCCAAGGTTGCTGTATCCCTGGTTGATATAGCCCGTTGCTGCTCCGGCGTTGCTGAATAGCGTCCCGTCGGCGTTGCGCTTGAGCTGTCCGCAGAAGAAATCATAGCCGGTGTTCGCGCAGGTCTGCAGAAAGTCGATCGCGCGGTAATAGCCGATGCCGTTCTGGATCTCGATGCTGTAATAATCGGCGGTCGCGGAAAAACCGCGCAACACGCGGGGCGTCAGGACGAGGCCGTAGGTGTAGGTGTGCGCGACTTCGGGCGTCACCAGACCTTCGGAACCGTTGCGGACAGTGCACAGGAAATCCGGACATTGCTGGATCGCGCCATATTGTGCGGCGGTCACGCCGGTGCTTGCGCAGACCTCGCGGCTGGCAACGGGGCTCGTCCCTGCGCACGGATCGCCCAGCGTGTTCGTGTCGAGCACACCGTAACTGGCGTTGGCGTTCGACGAGAGTTCGTAGATGCTCGGTGCGCGGGTTGCCTTGTTGTAGCTCGCCCGGAACAGCAGGTCCTCGATCGGCCGCCAGCTGCCGTCGATCTTGTACGTCGACCGCACCCGTTCGACCCCGGAATATTTCGATCCACGGATCGCGGCGCCGATACTCAGGTCGCGGATCAGGGGGCGGTCGCTGACCAGCGGCACGTTGATCTCACCGTAGAGGTCGACCGCGTTGTTGGACAATGTCGAGGGCGTCGACCCGAACGCATCCTGATAGGCGGCGTCGGGGCGCGAACGATAGCCGCTCGACCGATATTCCCCGCCAACCGCGATGTTGATGCCCTTGGTCGAAAACGGGCTTCTGATGCCATATTCGCCGAGGTCGCCGGTGACGTTGGCATTGCCCACCCATTGCTCATACCGCTCGCGGAACACGCCGCCGCCTTGCGCGAATGACAGATAGTCGACGGCCGCGGCGCTGGGCCCGTTGGTGGAGAAGATGTCGAGCGGGACGCAGCTCGGGTCGGATCCATTGACCACCGCGGCGCAGGTCGGCGTGCCGTTGACGTCGACCACCTGCAGTGCGGTGGCGACCTTGGCGGGGTCGATGCGGCCGAGCTGTTGCTGGCGATAGAGCGTGGTCGAATAAACGCCGCCTACGTCATAATGCCATGCGCTGCCCAGATCGCCGCGAAACCCCGCCACCGCGCGATAGATCTCGTTGGACGACAGCGTCGACTGCGCGTCGGTAAAGCGGTAGCGGACATCGGTGCGGACGTTCGTTGCCGTCCCCGCGGCAGTACCGCACAAAGCCCCTGCCTGCTGTTGTGATAGAAGCGGGTTGTCGCAGTTGATGTCATAGGGGATCGAGCCGGGCTGGATCGTGGCGGGATCCGACTGGCTCCGCGACTCGGACCTCAGATAGAGCCCGTTTGCATAGAGCTGCAGCGCGGGGGAAACCTCGTAGTTGAGGAAGACGGCGCCGTTGTATCGCTTGTTCTCGCGCTGGAAATAGAAGCTGTCGTTGTAGTTGTAGCCGTTGGCCCCCGTGAACGGGACGAATTCGCGACCCCCACCCGCCGCGTTCGTGAGGACGGAGCCATCCTGCGCCGGCCCGGACAGCGCCTGGAAATAGCCCGCCGGCGTTGCCGAGGACGGTGAGGCGCAGACGACCGACTGCCCCGACAAGGTGATCGGGCAGACGGAAAACGATCGCGACGACGCCAAGACAGGCTCGACTTGGCTATAGGCCCCGAAAAGCGAGATGTTGCCGCGGCCGCCGGCGAAATTCTTGCCCATGCTTATATTGGCGTCGAACCGGCCGCCATCATTGGCCATGCCGCTAGGCACGGCGAAGCCTGCGACACGCGCAGCCTGCGCGGCGATGTTGTCGCGATTGTCGGCGTTGTAGAAGCCGTAATTGACGTTCGCGTTGACGCCCTCGAAATCCTTGCGGAGGATGAAGTTCACCACGCCGCCGATAGCGTCCGAGCCATAGACGGCAGATGCGCCGCCGGTCAGAAGGTCGACGCGCTCGATCAGTCCGACCGGTACGACGGACGCATCGATGCCTTCGGTGACACCGATCCGCTGACCATCGATCAGCGTGAGCGTCCGGTTCGTCCCGAGGCCGTGAAAATCGAACTGCTGGCGCCCGTTGCCGTTCGATAGATTGGTGTCATTGTTCTTGATCGCCGGAACGCGGTTCAGCACCTCCTGGACGCTGAAGGCTGCCTGCAGCTTGATGTCCGCCTGGCTGACGCTGGTCACCGGCGCGGTTTCGACGAGATTTTTCGACCGGATGCGCGATCCCGTCACGACGATGTCGCCACCAGGCGGCGTCGGACCCGTCGTGTCGTCCTGTTCCGTGTCGGGCTGGTTCGCCGGGCGTTGCGGCAAAACCCGTGATTGAGACCCCGTCATTGCCACGCGCGTCAGCGCGACGGGGCGTGCGATCACATAGACGCCCTGTCCCGTTCGCGACGTGACGAGACCACTGCCCTGCAGGAGCCGGTCGATCGCCACGTCCGGCGTCATCGAACCGCTGATTGTCGGGGATACGCGGTTGGCGAGGAGGGTTTCGTCGAACACCATCTGCACGTGCATCTGGCGGCCGAGCAACCGCAGCGCCGGGCCGAGTGGCTGGGCCTTGATGTCGACGCGAACCACCCGCTGCGCCTGTGCCGGAGAGACCGCCATCACCGTAGCGATTGCCACGCAGCTTACGCAAAGAATTCGTCGGTCCCTTAACATCATCGATCGCCCCTCTTCCTCTGTTATACTTTTGTGACGTGCGAGGGTGTCGAACACTCACTTCATTACGAAAATTATCTTATAATTTCGCTTTATCTCCGTTTCAGCGACGGCGGCTCAAGCGGATCGCCTCGCCGTCAACGGCAGCATCGACCGGGAAGGTTGTGGCGATTGCGTCGGCAAAGGCATCGACGTCGCCATTGTTGAAGACCCCGCTGACGCGAATGTCCGCGGCACCCGGATCGACAATGATCCGGCGGCGCTGGGCATAGCGGTTCATGCGTTCGGCGGCGGCGACGAGTGTCTCCGACGTGAAACTCACCTGCTCCGCGCCCCAGCCGTCGTTTCCGATCGATGAGTTCACGGATCCGACGAACCCCGATATCGGCAGGCCGATCTCATGCCCCGGGGTCAGCGCGCGCTCTGCGGTCAGCTGGTGCCCACCCAGCCGGACGACCTCGTTCATCTGCCCCTGGGGGGTATCACGCAACACCGCGACCCGACCCTCGAACAGCGCGACCCGGACTTCGCGGCTGAGCCTTTCGACGGAAAACTCGGTCCCGGTTGCGATCACCACGTTGCGCCCGCTGCGTACGGCGAACGGGCGCAGCGGATCCTTTGCGACCTTGAAGCGCGCGCGGCCCTTCTCAAGGATGATGTCGCGGCGTTGCGGGCTGAAGGCGACCGTGACCATGCTGTCGGCGTCGAGCGACAGACGCGAGCCATCGGCCAGCGCGATGACACGTCGCTCACCGATCGCGGTGCGATATTCGTCGCGGCCGCCGTGGCGCCACGCCAGCGAGCCCAGCGAAAGCGCAAGCAGGAGCACAGCCGCGATCGCCCAAGCCACAGGTCGGGACACCATCGGCGTCCGGATCCAGCGACGCTGCCCCGCGCGATGTACGGCACCGAGGGCTTCGCGGCGTAGCGCGAGCATCTCGGGAGCGTCGGCCTTCTCCTCAACCGCGTCCCAGGCGGCAAGCGCTGCGCCCAGGCGCTCGCCCCGGCGCGGGTCGTCGGCCAACCACGCGTGCAGGTCGGTGCGCTCCTTTGGAGACAAGGCCCCGTCGGACAACCGCAGGCACCAGTCGATGACGGTGTCCGCATCGGATTGCGGCGCAGTCATTACGAGTCTCCCATGGCGGCAAGCAGCGCGCGCATTGCGTTCGCGATATGTTTCTCGACCGCGCTCACGGAAATGCCGAACGCATCGGCGATCGCCTTACGCTGCATGCCTTCCAATCGGTAGAGAATGAAAATTTGGCGAGTCCGGTCAGGCAGGCCGCCCAGCGTGCGCGCGACGCACCCGACGCTCTGCCGCGCGGACAGCAACCGCTCGGCGTCGATCGGATCAACGCCAAGGTCAGCATCGGTCGCTCGTGATTGCTGATATCGGTACCTGGTCGCATCACGTCGATATTGATCGCGCAACAGGTTGGCGGCTGCCTGGAAGATATAGCCTTCGGGATTGTCGGTGGCCGGCCCCCTCATCGTCGCCATGCGGATGAAAAGATCCTGGATCAGATCTTCCGCCTGCACGGGATCACTGAGACGACGGACGAAGAACGCCATGAGCGCCGGCCGCATGCGTTCCATGACCGCCGACAGATCGCGTCCCGGCATCGCGCCGGCCGGAGGCCTATGCTTCATCATGTTAGATAGACGGGTAGGGGCGCGATGTGCACAGTTTAAAAAGCCGCTTTGGTTATGGAGTTCGTCAGGCAGCTCCACGATCAGCAGCGCGTACCGCGGGCGGGGTGGGTAGATACATATTGCCAGCTCGGCGAGAACGGCCGAACGCAACGTCCTGGCGCGAGAGCGTGACCGCGGACTGAGAGCCCTGCGGCGCATGCGACGACGAGGATGGCGATGAAGCAGAGGATGATCCCGGTTCCCCGTCTGACGACTTTCGTTGCAGTGCCGCTTGCGCTGCTGCCGTGCGCCTGCGCGGGTGGGCCGAGCACCGCGTCGATCGCCGCGCAACCGGCCTTTGTCGCCGAACGGTTCTTCGCCGGGCGGCTGGACGGGACGGGCGTGCTCAAGATCGCATTTCGGGCGCCGGTCCGGACGCATGTCGCGAGCGTCGGTCGCGTCGCTCCCGACGGCACCTTGATCCTGGACCAGCATATCGAGCAACAGGGCAAGCCGCCGCGCGATCGGCAATGGCGGATCGTTCCGCTCGGGCACGGGCGCTACACGGGCACGCTGACTGACGCGTCCGGACCGGTGACGGGCGAGGCGTTCGGCAATCGCCTGCATCTGGCCTTTCGTATGCGCGGCGGCATGATGGTCGATCAGTGGCTGACGCTGTCACCCGGTGCCCGGGTCGCGCAGAACCGGCTGATCGTCCGCAAGCTCGGCATGACGGTGGCGACACTCGGCGAAACCATCAGGATACTGCCATGAGCGCGCATCGCGAACGTCACCTTGTATCGCGGAGCGGCTGGCTTCGTGCCGCGGTGCTCGGCGCAAATGACGGGATGGTGTCGACCGCGAGCCTGATCGCGGGCGTCGCCGCGTCGGGCGCAACGACCGGCGCCGTGTTCGTGGCCAGCGCGGCGGCTATGGTCGCGGGGGCGATGTCGATGGCCGCGGGCGAATATGTGTCGGTCAGTTCGCAGGCCGACAGCGAGGCTGCCGATCTGGCGCGCGAGCACGGCGAACTCGCCAGCGACTGGGCGCATGAGCATGACGAGCTCGCGCAGATCTACGTGGCGCGCGGTCTCGATGCGACGATCGCGAGCGAGGTCGCGCGGCAATTGATGGCGCATGATGCGCTCGGCGCGCATGCCCGTGACGAACTTGGCATCTCCGAAATCGTCATGGCCCGCCCGCTCCAGGCGGCATTCGCGTCCGCTGTCAGCTTCGTCGTCGGCGCGATACCGCCGCTGCTGGTGGCCATCCTGACGCCTGCGCCACACCGGCTGCTAGCGGTGACGGCAGCGACTCTGGTCTTCCTCGCGCTGCTGGGCATCGTCGGGGCGCGAACAGGCGGCGCAAGCCCGTGGCGCCCGGCGCTTCGCGTCCTGTTCTGGGGTGCGGCGGCGATGGCCGCGACGGCCGCGATCGGGCATCTCGTGGGTCGCGCGGTCTGATACCTGGCCCCAATCGGGTACGGATTTCCGCGGCTCGCCTGAATGCGAGCGCGGCGGCTTCGACATACGAGGCCGAATAGCCAGCGTTTTTGATCGTGGGTGCGACTGGTAACCGCCTCCTATCGGCGTATACGACCGGATCGTAGACGGAAGGGCCGGGGATCGGCCCACAAGGAAAGATGCTGCTGCACCCTTATGGATTCTGCTGATCAGACCCTGGAACAGCTTGGCTGGGACGCACATTTCGAGAGCCAGGTCTCGACCGCCGAAGCCGCTTATTGTCACCGCGCCAGGGTCATGGCCGTCCACCGCGGCCAGATCGCCGTGACAGGGGCGGGCTGGGCGGGCGATCTGTCGCCCTATATCGCCGGTGCCACGCCGTCGGACGATCACCCGACCGTCGGCGACTGGCTGCTGACCAGCGCGGACAGGGCGCAGGCGCTGCGTGTGCTCGGTCGCAAGAACCTGTTCAAGCGCCGTGCGCCGGGTGATCCGCGCGGTGAGCAGATGATCGCCGCGAATGTCGACACGGTCTTCCTCGTCGCGTCGTGCAACCAGGATTTCAGCGTTGCGCGGCTTGAGCGCTATCTCGTCCTGGCACGCGAGGTCGGGGTCGATGCGGTCGTGATCCTCACCAAGATCGACCTGACGGACGTGCCCGAGACCTATGTGGACGCGGTTCGCGCGATTGAGCCCGGGCTGATCGTCGAGACCGTCGACGGCCGCGAACCTGGCGCTGTGGCGCGGCTCGCCGCCTGGTGCGGTATTGGCAAGACCGTCGCCTTTCTGGGGTCGTCGGGCGTCGGCAAGTCGACGCTCGTCAACACGTTGCGCGGATCCGCCAGTATCGCCACCCAGGCGATCCGCGAACATGACGGGACGGGGCGGCATACGACGACGGTGCGCCAGATGCACCGACTCGATCAGGGCGGCTGGCTGCTCGATTTGCCGGGCATGCGCGAATTGCAATTGTCCGACGCGGCCGCGGGCATCGCGGAAGTGTTCGATGACTTTACCCTCGCAGCGCAGGAGTGCCGGTTCTCGAACTGCGCGCACGGCGGCGAGCCGGGCTGTGCGGTGCGCGCGGGGATCGACGCGGGCACTTTGACGCCCGAACGCTTTGCGCGCTGGCGTGCGCTGGAAGCGGGCGAGGCCGCCGCCACCGCACGCACCTCCCGACGGCGCTCTCGCTAGCGCCGTGTTGGGGAGCTTGAAACCGCGGTAGAGGTCGAGAACGGGCGCGACGATGCGCTCTTTCCCCATTGCCGGTTCGGCCGGGCGCTCATCACGAACCGCAAGTCGCCGCCCTGCCGGATCTCATCATCGCGGAGATAGGTGCGGGTGAGGGGCCGGCCGTTCAGGGTGACCGACTGGACGTAGCGATTGGCGGTCGAGAAATTGTCCGTGCTGATCACGAACTGCTTGCCGCCGGGCAGCATCAGCGTCGCCTTGGGCAGGAAGGGGCGGCCGATGACATATTCGTTCGCGCCCGGTGCGACCGGATAGAAGCCTAGCGCGGTGAACACGAGCCAGGCGGACATCTGTCCGAGATCGTCGTTGCCGCTCAATCCCGCCGGCGTGTCGGCATATTGGCTGGCGACGATCTGCCCCAGCCGCTCCTGTGTACGCCAGGGTGCTCCGGCATAGCTGTAGAGATAGGCGACATGATGGCTCGGCTCGTTGCCGTGGATATACTGGCCGATCAGCCCGGCGATGTCCTCCGCATGGCTGTAGTCGATCTTCGACAGGTCGAAATCGAACATCGCGTCGAGCTTCCGGATCGTCTTGGCGTCGCCGCCCAGCAGGCGGAAGAGCCCCGCCTGATCCTGCGGTACGAACCAGCTATATTGCCACGCATTGCCCTCCGTATAGTCGGAGCCGTAGTTGATTGCGGTCGGGTCGAAGGGGGTGCGGAACTGTCCGTCGGTCTTTCGCGCGCGGAGCCAGCCCGACGACGCGTCGAAGCTGTTGCGCCAGTTGCCGGCCCGCTTCTCGAAGCGCGTGGCGATATCCGACCGGCCGAGTTTTCGCGCCATTCGCGCGATCGTCCAGTCGTCATAGGCATATTCGACGGTCTTGGAGGCGGCTTCGGGTTCCTTGTCGATCGGCACATAGCCCCGCGCGATATACTCGCCGAGACCGCCATAGCTGGCATGGTCGGCGCTCACGACCATCGCGTCCAGCGCCGCATTGGCATCGAAGCCGCCAATTCCCTTCATATAGGCATCGGCGATGACGGGTACGGCGTGATAGCCGATCATCGTCCACGTCTCGCGCCCGGCGAACTGCCAGACCGGGAGGATGCCGTCGGGGCTGTGCGTCTGGCTGGCGAGCAGCGAGCGGACGATGTCGGTGTTCGTCTTTTCCGGCTGGATCAGGGTCAGCAGCGGGTGTTCGGCGCGGAACGTGTCCCAGAGCGAGAAGGTCGACCGGACCGTGAAATCGGTCGCCTGGTGGATCTGGTCATCGGGCCCGCGATAGCGGCCGTCGCGGTCGCTCCAGATGCTGGGCGCGAGCAGGCTGTGGTAGAGGGCGGTGGCGAAGATGCGGCGCATCGGTGCCTCGGCCTCGAACGTGACGGCGCCGAGCGCGGTGTCCCAGGCGGCCTGTGTCTGCGCATGGATATCGTCGAAGCCGCCCGCTTCACCGTCGAGATTGGCGAGCGCGCCGGCTTCGTCGACGCCCGAAATCCCGACCTTCACCTCGAGCGGTTTGGTCAGGACGCCGAAATCGAGACGGGCCTCGAGCGCTTGACCGAGCTTTTCGGCGAGCGCGTCGCTGTCGCGGCCCGGCCCCTGGAAACCCTTGTAGGGAATGGCGGTCTCGCGGTTGACGAGCGCGTGGCCGGTCAGGGGGGCGGAGAAGCGCATCGCGAAAAAGAGCTTGCGCCCGGGGGCCCATCCGCGGATTTCGCGAAAGCCGGTCAGGACGCCGTCGTCGCGTAGGTGCAGCCCCGACCACAGGATCTTGCCGGGGTAATTGTAGAGTGACGAGCGGAGGTCGAGAACGAGATGCGCCGCCTTGCCTGCGGGAAAGCTGTAGCGGTGCACGCCGACCCGTGAGCCGGCCGTCATCTCGGCGCGGATGCCGCGATCGGCGAGCGTGACGGCGTAATAGCCGGGCTTCGCGGTTTCGGTGGCGTGCGAGAAGCGCGATCGGTAGCCGGGGGCGGCGGGCGTTCCCGGGTCCATCGGCACGTCGTCGCCGGCGACGGGCATGACCAGCACGTCACCGAGATCCGAATGGCCGGCGCCGGAGAAATGGGTGTGGCTGAAGCCGACGATCGTCGGGTCGTCGTAGCGATAGCCCGCGGCGTGCGGATAGCAGTCGCGGAGGACGCAGGAGGTGTCGGTGTCCGGCGAGAGCTGGACCATGCCGAACGGCGCGACGGCGCCGGGGAAGGTATGCCCCTCACCACCGGTGCCGATCAGCGGATCGACCGAGTCGCTCGGTCGCGGCGCGGTCTGGGCGAGGGCGGGGGCGGGGCACACGGCGAGCAGGGCGAGCGCCGATCCGGCGAGGCAGAGACGCTTGGGCATTGGCATGGCGGTCACCCGGTCTGGGAGGGGAAGGGGCTCCGGAGTCTGGGGCCGGAGCGGCAAGGCCGGGTGCTGATACCGGCCGAGTTAAAGACGACAGCATTCAGTTTGCGGGGCGATTTGGCAAGACGGCGCGCCGCCGGCGAACCGCCCGGCAGGTTTAGTGCCGGTTCGGCCAAGTTCCGAGCCGCGGCGAATGTTGCGAATGTTGAGACCGAAACGGCATAAATCTGCTCCGCATAATCCATTTGACAATTTACTTTTATAATTGGCAAATAGGCAAGCAAAGACGACGTACCGTGACGATCCGATGAACCGGACGTCCCACCCGAATACGGGGGCAGGCACGCGATCGGCAGGGAGACGTGAGGGGGCAAGGACGTCCCGCACGCCGAAAAGGGGAAGTCTGATGAGCGCAACCAAGACAATATATGCCGTTCCGTCGCATCGCCGCCGCGCGCTGCGGTTTCTGCTCGCGGGCGCAAGCCTGAGCGCGGCGCTGGCCGGGACGGCGCACGCGCAGGAGGCGGCGCCGCCATTGCCCGCTGCCGCCGCGACACCGCAGACCGGCGACACGACCGGAACGCCCGACGCGGTAACGCCCGCATCGACGGCGACCGCGCCCTCGGGCCAGACGGCGGACACCGCGTCGGCCGTCGCGGGTGAGCAGGATATCGTCGTCACCGGCTATCGCCGCTCGATCGAGAAGAGCCTGAACCAGAAGCGCGAAGCCAATGCGTTCGTCGACGTCATCACCGCCGAGGACATCGGCAAGTTCCCCGACAAGAACGTCGCCGACGCGTTGCAGCGCGTGCCGGGCGTCGTCATCACGCGCGACGGCGGCGAAGGCGCGCGGGTCAGCATCCGCGGGCTCCAGTCCGACCTGACGCTGACGCTGCTCAACGGCAACTTCCTGGCCGGCGCGGACAGCGGCGATCCACAGCGGTCATTCAACTATGTCCTGCTGCCGTCGAGCTTTATCGCCAGCACCGAGGTCTACAAGTCGCCCGAGGCACGGCTGGAAGAAGGCGGCGTCGGCGGCACGATCATCCTCAACACGCGCAAGCCGTTCGACGTCCCGGCCTGGTCGGGCTTCGTCTCGACCGAGGGCACCTATTCGGACACCACCGAGAAGTTCGAGCCGCAGCTCGGCGGACAGCTGTCGTGGAAGAACGAGGACGAGACGTTCGGCCTGCTGGTCGGCGGCGTGTGGCAGAAGCGGACCAACCGCGAACTGCGCAGCAGCTCGGAAAGCTGGCTGTGGTGGAGCGACCGCGATGCGCAGGGCAATGTCCTGACGCCCGCGACCGACGTCAACGGCAAGCCCTTCGCCAATGACGACGCAATCTCCTATTGGCCGGGGCAGGGCACGACCGCGCGCGACGGCACGCATTATT
Source organism: Sphingomonas sp. Leaf30 (assembly GCF_001422525.1). Taxonomy (NCBI): domain Bacteria; kingdom Pseudomonadati; phylum Pseudomonadota; class Alphaproteobacteria; order Sphingomonadales; family Sphingomonadaceae; genus Sphingomonas; species Sphingomonas sp. Leaf30. The sequence goes on from NZ_LMKZ01000017.1 coordinate 53,566, forward strand.
CGGGCTATTGGGCGCCGCAGTCGGTCAATGCGCAGGTGTTCGACCAGGAACGCGAACGCTATGGCATCCAGGCGACCGCGCAGTTCCGTCCGTTCGAAAATGTCACGGTCACGTCGAACTATTTCCGCTTCGGCTACAGCAGTGACTATACTGCCAATAACCTGAAGATCCCCGAATGGGGCTATAACGACTTCTTCACCGGCGCGACGCTCGACAAGAGCGGGACGATCTTCCAGTCGGCCAATTTCGCGGTCCCGGCGGCGGGGACGGGCTGTCTCGCTCGTGCGACCCCGTGCACGATGGAGACGCCGCAGATCGGCGGCACGTACAGCCGCGAAAAGCAGGTCTCGAACACGTTCGAAACCGAAGTGAAGTACAGCCAGGACCGGTTCGACGCGGTGCTGAAACTCGGCAAGACCAAGTCGAGCGGCGGCCCGTCGACGCGGTTCAGCGTCGCCTCCAAGCCGCGGCTGACGATCCCCGGCCAGGAGCAGAACGGCAACCTGGTCAGCAACTGGGACATTTCGAACGGCATCGCCGATTTCACCTTCTCGCCCGAATTGCAGCAGAACATCCGCAACGGCATCGCGCAGATCGACGTCGGATCGACCAATTCGAGCTTCACGAACAGCGACCTGGCGCAGCGGTATCTCCAGCTCGACCTGACGCGACGGTTCGACGGGTTCCTGAAGTCGGTGCAGATCGGCGGCAAATGGCGTGACCTGAGCATCCACCGCGAGACCGGACGCAATGAATGGTATGCCGATGCGGCCAACGAGATCCGCTATCAGGATACCGCGGCGGGCGCGGTCGCGCGGCCCGAATTCTTCTATGAAAATCCGATCGGCAACATCAACGGCGGGTTCAACGCCAACGTCGTGCCGGGGATCAATTTCGACAAATATCTGAGCTATCTGAACGCGACCTATGGCGACGCGGTCCGCGTCAACGAGCGCGACTTCGTCTATGATCTGGGTGAGCGCGTGTTCGCGGGGTACGCCCAGGCGAACTTCGGCACCGGCGGCCTGCGCGGCAATATCGGTGTGCGCATGGCCAATACGCGTCAGTCGGGCAACACGTCCGACCGGCTCCAGTATCTGAACGACTATTGCGTCAACGGGCCGAACGGGTCGTTCGATCCGAACCGCCCGCTGGGCGCGGACGGCAATTGCCAGGTCCTGCCGCTGAGCGTCCGCGAGACGATCGTCAACACGCGGGCCGACCAGACCAAGACCTACACCGACTGGCTGCCGAGCTTCAACATCTCGTACGAGATCACCCCGGACCTGCTCGTCCGCGGTGCGGTCGCCAAGGTCATCTCACGGCCGTCCTTCGCCAATCTCGGGTCCGAACGGTCGCTGACCTATCGCTCGCCCGAATATGCGTTCGACCGCGGCCAGTTCGGCGAATTCGAGGGCTGGTCGGGCAGCGGCGGCAATTCGGAACTCAACCCGTTCTCGGCATGGCAGTATGACGCCGGCATCGAATGGTATTTCCATCGCGGCTCGGTGCTGGGCGCGACGCTGTTCCGCAAGGACGTGTCCGATTTCGTCGTGCCGCTGGTGCTGAACGTCACGCGCGAGGTGGCGGGCGAACAGGTGCTGATCCAGCCCTATTCGACGGTCGCGAACGGATCCAACGCGCGGTCGCAGGGTGTCGAGCTCTATGCGCAGCACACGCTGTCCTTCGGGCTGGGTGCGCAGGTCAACTTCACCTATAACGACACGTCGGTCGCCGACGTGACGCTCGACGGCCAGTCGGTCGGCTCGTCCGCGCTGGTCGGGAGCGCGAAGACGCAGATGAACGCCTCGGTCTTCTATGAACATGGCAAGGTGCTGGTCCGCGCGTCGTACAACCGCCGCGGCGAGGTCGTCGGCGGGCTCCAGTCGGGGCTGAACGTCTATACCAGCCCATACGAACAGGTCGATCTCAACGCCGCCTATGCGCTGACCGACCGGCTCAACATCACCGCCTCGATCATCAACCTGACCAAGTCGGAAGAGAGCCAGCATCTCGGCAACGATACCAAGGATCGCTTCGTCTATCGGAATTACTTCGGGCGCCGCGCCTATGTCGGCGTGTCGTTCAACTTCTGATGGCGGGGCCAAAACCTTCCTCTCCCCTGGTGGCTCCTTCGCGGAGCCACCGTTTTTTTGATAGATATCCCCGCGTCCTGCGCCGGGCGCTGACGCTGGCGGGGCTGCTCGCCTGCGGCGCGGCGACCGCGTCCAACCCGATCGTGCCGGGCTGGTATGCCGATCCCGAGATCCGCGTATTCGCGGGGCAATACTGGATCTACCCGACCTATTCCGACCATGCCGGAAAGCCCGTAGCGCCGAGCCGCTTCACGCCCGCGCAAAAGGCCGCCCGACTGCGCAAGACGGTCCGCCCGTCCTATGGCATGCAGACCTTCTTCGACGCGTTTTCCTCGCCCGACCTGGTGCACTGGACAAAGCATCGCCGCGTGTTCGACGTGCAGGATGCGGGCTGGGCCGCCTATGCGATCTGGGCGCCGTCGGTGCTCCAGGCGAACGGGCGCTATTACATGTTCTTCAGCGCGAACGACATCCAGAGCGATGGTGAGCTCGGCGGCATCGGTCTCGCGGTCAGCGCGACGCCGGGCGGTCCGTTCAGGGATGCGCTGGGCAAGCCGCTGGTCGGCGCGTTCCACAATGGTGCGCAGCCGATCGACCCGTTCGCGTACCGGGATCGCGACGGGCAGGTCTACCTCTTCTACGGCGGGTGGAAGCATTGCAACGTCGTCCGGCTGAGCCCCGACCTGAAGCGCGTCCTGCCGTTTCCCGACGGGACGATGTTCAAGGAGATCACGCCCCCCGGCTATGTCGAGGGGTCGTTCATGATCGAGCGTCGCGGCGTCTATTATCTGATGTGGTCGGAGGGCGGGTGGACCGGCCCGGACTATAGCGTCGCCTATGCGACTGCGCCGAGCCCGACCGGGCCGTTCACGCCGAAGGGCAAGATCCTGTCGCAGGACCTGCGCATCGCGCGCGGCGCGGGGCATCATTCGGTCGTCAACGTGCCCGGCACCGACGACTGGTACATCGCCTATCACCGGCGGCCGCTCGACACCGATCGCGGCGAACACCGGCAGATCGCGGTCGACCGCATGGTCTTTGCCGCCGACGGTACGATCGAGCCCGTCGTCATGACCGATACCGGCGTCGCGCCGCGGCCGATCCGTGCCGGGTCAACCGCCGGGCCAACCGCTTCAGGGCGCGACCAACATTCATCTGGGAGAGCGATGTGAGACACAGGGTAATCGCCGCATTGCGCGGCACGGTGGCGGCGGTCGCGTCGATCGCGCTCGTCGCACCGGTGCCGCTGTCGGCACAGGCTGCGGCCAGCGCCGACGCGCAGCCGTCGGTCGACCTCGTCAACCCGCTGATGGGCACCGACTCCGACTATACGCTGTCCTACGGCAACACCTATCCCGCGGTCGCGGTACCGTGGGGGATGAACTTCTGGACACCGGTGACGGGCAAGCCCGGCAGCGGCTGGGGCTACACCTATGACGGCAACAAGATCAACGGCATCAAGCAGACGCACCAGCCCAGCCCCTGGATGAACGATTATGCCGCGTTCGCGCTGATGGCGACGACCGGCGCGCTGAAGGTCAAGGCGGACGAACGCGCCTCGTGGTACAGCCACAAGGCCGAGGAGAGCCGGCCCTATAGCTACAAGGTCTATCTCGCCGATTACGACGTGACCGCGGAGGTCGCGCCGACCAACCGCGCCGCGCAGTTCCGCTTCACCTTCCCCGAAAGCGACGACGCGCACATCATCCTCGACGGCTATGCGGGCGGATCGATGGTGTCGGTCGACACAGCCAGGCGCCGGATCACCGGCTATGTCCGCAACAATCACGGCGGCGTGCCGGGCAATTTCCACAATTACTTCGTCGCCGAATTCGACCACGCCTTCACCGTCAGTCGGACCTGGGACGACAACGGCCAGATCGCCGCGACGCCGGTGCGCGAGGGCGATCATGTCGGCGCGGTCGTCAGCTTCAAGACGCGCAAGGGCGAGCAGGTCGGCGTCAAGGTCGCATCGTCGTTCATCAGCCTCGACCAGGCCGAGCGCAATTTGCGCGGCGAGATCGGCGGCGACGGCTTCGAGCAGACCAAGGCCAAGGCAAAGGCGGTCTGGCAGCGCGAGTTCGACCGGATCGAGGTGAGCGATCCCGACATCGACAACCGGCGCACCTTCTACTCGGCGCTGTACCGCATGCTGCAGTTCCCGCGCATGTTCCACGAGGTCGATGCCAAGGGTCAGACGGTCCATTACAGTCCGTATGACGGCAAGGTGCATCCGGGCTTTCTCTATACCGACAACGGCTTCTGGGACACCTGGCGCGCGGTCTTCCCGTTCTTCGCGCTGATGTATCCCGAGCGCGACAGCGAGATCATGCAGGGGCTGGTCAACACCTACAAGGAGTCCGGCTGGCTGCCCGAATGGGCAAGCCCCGGCCACCGCGACGTGATGATCGGGTCGAACTCGGCGAACCTGATCGCCGACGCGTATCTGAACGGCGTGCGCGGTTTCGACGTCGAGACGCTGTACGAGGCGATGGTCAAGAATGCGACGACCTCGCAAGGGCGCCCGGTCGACAAGAAGGGCGAGGTCGTCGGCGCGGTCGGGCGCGAGGGCGTCGAATATTACAACCGGCTGGGCTATGTGCCCTATGACGTCGGCATCAATGAGAATGCCGCGCGCAGCCTCGAATATGCGACCGCCGACTTCTCGATCTCGCGGCTGGCGAGCGCGCTCGGCAAGACCGAGGATGCCAAGCTCTATGCCGCGCGCGCGCAGAATTACCGCAAGCTCTACGACACGCAGAGCGGGTGGATGCGTGGGCGCAACCAGGACGGCAGCTGGTCGACCCCCTTCAACCCGTATAAATGGGGCGACGCGTTCACCGAGGGCAATGCGCTGCATTACAGCTGGTCGGTGATGCAGGACGTGCAGGGGCTCGCCGACCTGATGGGGGGCAAGGAGGCGTTCGTGAAGCGGCTCGATTCGGTGTTCACCACGCCGCCGATCTTCGACGACAGCTATTACGGGCAGACGATCCACGAGATTCGCGAGATGCAGATCGTCGACATGGGCCAATATGCGCATGGCAACCAGCCGATCCAGCACATGCCCTATCTCTATGACTGGGCAGGCGCGCCGTGGAAGACGCAATATCATGTCCGCGACGTGATGAAGAAGCTCTACGCGCCGACGCCCGACGGCTATCCAGGCGACGAGGACAACGGCCAGACCTCGGCCTGGTACGTGTTCTCCGCGCTCGGCTTCTATCCGGTCACGCCCGCGGTCGGCCAATATGCGATCGGCAGCCCGCTGTTCCGCACCGTCAAACTGACGATGCCGGGCGGCAAGAGGCTGACGATCGAGGCGGCGAACAACGGGCCGGGCAATGTCTATATCCAGTCGGCGAGCTTCAACGGGACGCCGCACGACAAGCCGTGGCTGACGCGCGAGGCGCTGCAGAAGGGCGGTACGCTGCGCTTCGTGATGGGGCCGACGCCGAACCGGAAATGGGGGGCGGCGAGCAGTGCTGCGCCCTTCTCGATGAGCGCACCGGTGGCCAAGCCATGAGCGACGCGCGCTTCACCCCCCGCCGCCGCGACGTGATGACCGGCGCGGCGGCGCTCGCACTGGCGACGGCGTTGCCCGGCGGGGCGGTCGCCGCGCCGCTGGCGAGCAAGCGCCCGCCGCGTGGCGAGCGTCGCTTCGTCAGCGCCGCAGTCGAGGCCGAGATCGCGCGCGTGAAGGCGAAGATCGCCGACCCCGAACTCGCCTGGCTGTTCGAGAATTGCTACCCCAACACGCTCGACACCACGGTCCGGCTGGGCATGGTCGACGGCAAGCCCGACGCGTTCGTCATCACCGGCGATATCGAGGCGCTGTGGCTGCGCGACAGCTCGGCGCAGATGCAGACCTATGTCCATCTCGCGCCCAAGGATGCGGGGCTGCGCCGCGTCTTTGTCGGGCTGATCGCACGCCAGGCGCGCTGTATCCTGATCGACCCGTACGCCAACGCGTTCATGGACGATCCGACCGCGAAATCGAACCTGGGCGCGCGGACCGACCAGACCGAGATGAAGCCGGGCGTCGCCGAGCGGAAATGGGAGATCGACTCGCTCTGCTACCCGATGCGGCTCGCACACGGTTACTGGACCGCGACGCACGACAAGACGCCGTTCGACGACCTGTGGGCGCAGGCGATGGTCCGCGCGGTCGCGACCTTCCGCGAACAGCAGCGCAAGGACGGCAAGGGCCCGTATCATTTCCAGCGGTTGAACGTCTCGCCGACCGAGACCTTGATGTTCGAAGGCTATGGCGCACCGACGCGCAAGGTCGGGCTGATCCATTCGATGTTCCGTCCGTCGGACGATGCGTGCCTCTACCCCTTCCTGATCCCGTCCAACCTGTTCGCAGTGTCGGCGCTGCGCATGCTGGCGACGGTCCAGCGCGAGGCGCGCGGCGATACCGCGGGCGCGGCGGACAGCGAGGCGCTGGCGACCGAGGTCGAGGCGGCGCTGCGCGCGCATGGCCGGATGCCCGACGGGCAGGGGGGCGAGGTCTGGGCCTATGAGGTCGACGGCTTCGGCAATGCGATCTTCATGGACGACGCCAACGTGCCGAGCCTGTCGGGCCTGCCGCTGCTCGGCGCGGCGGACCGCGCCGACCCGCTGTTCCGCCGCACCGCCGCGCTCGCCTGGAGCGACCGCAACCCCTATTTCTTTGCGGGCAAGGCCGCGCAAGGGATCGGCGGGCCGCATATCGGCCTCGACATGATCTGGCCGATGTCGATCGTCACGCATGCGATGAACAGCGATGACGACGCCGTGATCCGCCAGTGCCTGACATGGCTGAAGACGACGCATGGCGGCACGGGCTTCATGCACGAATCCTTCCACAAGGATGATCCGACGAAATTCACGCGCAGCTGGTTCGCCTGGGCCAACGGGCTGTTCGGCGAACTGATCCTCGACCTCGAGCGCCGCAAGCCCGCCTTGCTCGCCGCGCGCTACTGACATGGACCCACGGGAGAGACACATGACCACCGCCAACCGCCGCCAGGTGCTCGCCACAACCGGGCTTGCCGGCCTTGCGGGCGTGCTGCCCGCCGCCGCTGCCACCGCGCAGGGCCAGCGCCCGACCGCGGGCAAGCCCGATCTGTTCATCGGCACGGGTGGCCACGGCCACACCTATCCCGGGCCGTCGCTGCCGTTCGGGATGGTCCAGCTCGGCCCCGACACCGACAACAGCCGCTGGGATGCGTGCTCGGGCTATCACCAGGATGACGGCTCGATCATGGGGTTCAGCCACACGCATCTGTCGGGGACGGGAATCGGCGACATGCTCGACGTCCTCGTCGTGCCGACGCGCGGGCCGCTCAAGCTGAAACCCGGTGCGCTCGACAAGCCGCAGGACGGCTATCGCCAGCGCTTCTCCGACGAACTGGCCGAGCCCGGCTATTACCGCGTGAAGCTCGAATCGGGCGTGCTCGCCGAGCTGACCGTGACCGAGCGGACGGGGCATCACCGCTACACCTTCCCGCAGGGCGCGGGGCACATCCTGATCGACTTCGCGCACATGATCCTCGACGTCTGGGACAAGGGCGTGCTGATCGACGAGGCATCGCTGGCGCTGTCGCCCGACGGCATGCTGACCGGCAGCCGCCGCGTCCACCGCTGGGCGAAGGGTCGGCGGATCCATTTCGCGATGCAGCTGTCGCGCCGCCCCGACAGAGTCGAGTTCTTCGGCGACGACGACACACCGGCACCCGCGGGCGCGAAGGCGATCACCGGCAACCGGCTGAAGGTCGCGCTGTTCTTCGACCAGGCGGGCGGCGAGCCGATCCTGATCAAGACGGGGATCTCCGCGGTCGACGTCGCGGGCGCCAAGGCCGCGCTGGCGGGCGAGGCCCCTGGCTGGCAGTTCGACAGCGTCCGGCGCGCGGCGGCGCGGACCTGGCAGACGCAGCTCGACTGTGTCCGCGTCGAGGGCGGCACGCCCGATCAGCGCACGATCATGGCGAGCGCGCTGTACCACACGTTCCTGTCGCCGACGCTCTTCACCGACCGCGATGGCCGCTATGTCGGGCTCGACCGCAAGGTGCACACAGCGGCAGCGGGCGACACCGCGTACAGCACCTATTCGCTGTGGGACACGTACCGCGCGCTGCACCCGCTGCTCAATCTGGTCCAGCCCGACAAGGCCGCGCAGTTCACGCGCGATCTGGTCCGCCAGACGATCCAGAGCCCGGCGGGCTCGCCGGTCTGGCCGCTCCAGGGTGTCGAAACCGCCTGCATGATCGGCTGGCATTCGGTGTCGGTGCTGGCCGAGGCGTGCGTGAAGGGCGTAAAGGCGGACTATGCCGCCGCCTGGCCGCAGATCCGCCGCCGTGCGTTCGACCGCAGCTTTCGCGATCTGGAGAGCACGCTCGGCCGCGGTTATTACTACGACCTCGGCTTCATCCCCGCCGACAAGGTCTGGGAATCGGTCAGCCGGACGCAGGAATATGCGTATGACGACTGGGCGATGGCGGTGCTCGCGGACGCGGCGGGCGCCTCCGCCGACGCGCAGGCGTTGCGCAAACGCAGCCTCAACTACCGCAACGTCATCGATCCGAAGATCGGCTTCGCGCGGCCGCGCTTCGCGGACGGGACCTGGTGGGCGGACTATGATCCGATCCAGCTTGGCCACAACCCCGACAAGCACCGCGATTATACCGAGGCGAATGGCTGGCAGGCGACCTTCCTCAACCAGCACGACATCTATGGACTGATCGACCTGTTCGGCGGGGATGCCGGGTTCGTGAAGAAACTCGACGCGCTGTTCGTCGCGCCCTCGACGCTCCCCAAGAATGCGCCGCCCGACATTTCGGGGCTGGTCGGCCAATATGCGCATGGCAACGAACCCGACCAGCATGCCGCGTACATGTATGCCTATGCCGGTGCGCCGTGGAAGACGCAGGCGATGGTCCGGCGGTTGTGCACCGAGATGTACAAGGCGGATCCCGATGGGGTCATCGGCAACGACGATTGCGGGCAGACGAGCGCGTGGTTCATCTTCTCCGCGCTCGGCCTCTACCCGGTCGATCCGGTCAGCGCAGTCTATGTGTTCGGCTCGCCGCTGTTCGACGCCGCGGAGGTCGCGCTCGGCGGCGGCAAGACGCTCAGGATCACCGCGTCGGGCAATGGTCCGCAGGCGCCCTATGTCCAGTCGGTGCGGTGGAACGGCAAGCCCTGGACGAAGAACTGGATCGGGCACGCGGACCTCGCCCAGGGTGGCGAGCTCGCCTTCGTGATGGGGGACAAGCCGTCACGCTTCGGCACGGCGAAGGCGGATCGTCCGCCGTCGTACCACCCCGGACCGCGCCCGACGCGGGCTTGAGGGCGACCGCGCCGCGCCGGGTGCTGCTGCACCGGGCGCGGCGCGGGG
>NZ_LMKZ01000017.1:63105-163170 GCF_001422525.1 Sphingomonas sp. Leaf30
TATAGAGGTGCCAGGTCGCATAGCCGAGCCAGGGCAGCACGACCGCCAGCCCGATCGCGAGCGGGATCAGCCCGAGGACCAGCAGCCCGGCGACGCGCGCACCCCAGCCGAACACCGCACGCGGGTTTCGTCGCGCCGCCGCGAGCGAGGTGCGCAGCGCAAGGCCTGCATCGACCGGCTGATCGACCACCATCGGGAACGCGACCAGCGCGAAGACGAGCGTGGCGATCGCGAACGGCGCGCCCGCCAGATTGCCGAGCAGGATCAGCGTCCACCCCTCCTGCGTGGTGAACAGCCGGCCGGCGACGTCGCCAATCCGCAGCGGCGCGGTCGCGCCGAAGGTCAGGTCATAGACCGCATAGGCCGTCGCCAGCCATCCGACCATGAGGGCGGCGAGCCCGGCGGTGAGGACCGCAAGCGGCAGGCGGCTGCGTCCGTTGAGCGGATCGAGGAAATGCCACCAGCTCGAGTCGCGCCTCTCTTCGCGGCGACGCGCGAGTTCGTAGAAGCCCGAGGCGGCGGCGGGGCCGAGGATCGAGAGTCCTGCGACCAGCGGGAAGAACAGCGGGAGCAGCGGCGCGTTGTACGTCACCACCGCGGCGACCAGGCAGACGATCGGGTAGAGCAGGCCGATCACGATCAGGTCGCCGCGCTTGGCGAGAAAATCCTTCCACCCCTCGGCGAGGGCCCAGCGCAGGTCGGCGGTGCTGATCTTGCGGATCTCGGGGATGGCGGGTGCTGGCGCGATGAAGCTGTGCGGATGGGTGGCCATGATCTGCTCTCCGTTCAGGGGGTGGCGTATATCCTCGTCATGCGGGGTATCGTTGGGCGGCGTGACCGAACGGCCGGTTCAGCCGCACGATCGCCCAGTTGAGCCAGGCCGCAAAGCTGACCCACAAGAGATAGGGCGCGATCAACAGGCTCGCGAAGCGGTCGATGGGCCACAGCCCGACGACCAGCGCGACCAGCGACGCCCAGAGAAACACGACCTCGATCAACGCCCAGTCGGGGCGCCGGGCGCGGAAGAAGAGCGGGCTCCATAGCAGGTGGAAGACCGCGTTGACCGCAAACAGCGTGACCACCTGCGCGCGCGTCGCGGCGTCGGGGGCGGCGGTCCAGGCGATCGACGCGGACCAGGCGGCTAGGCCGAGGATGATCGTCCAGGCGGGGCCGAACAGCCAGTTTGGCGGCTGCAACCGCGGCTTGCGCAGCGTGCGGTACCAGGGGCCGATCGGCGTCATCAGTCCGCCGACGACGCAGAGCGCGATGGCGGCACTGCCGCTCACGACAATCGGGTTAAGCATTACATTGTCCATCTTGCCGAGTGTCCAATGCGTGTTACACCTTTGGCATGCGCGTGTCTTTCCCCTTTTCGGCGATCGTCGGCCAGGACGAGATGAAACGCGCGCTGCTGATCGCGGCGATCGATGCGCGGATCGGCGGAGTGATGGTGTTCGGCGATCGCGGCACGGGCAAGTCGACCGCGGTCCGTGCGCTCGCCGCGCTGCTGCCGCCGGTGCGTGCCGACCAGGCGGGGTATCAGGACGGTACGCCGCGGAGCGGGCAGGTGCCGGTGCCGTTCGTCGACCTGCCGCTCGGCGCGACCGAGGACCGGGTGGTCGGCGCGCTCGATCTCGAACGCGCGCTGGGGGCCGGGATCAAGGCGTTCGAGCCGGGGCTGCTCGCGCGGGCTAATGGCGGCTTCCTGTATATCGACGAGGTCAATCTGCTCGAGGATCACATCGTCGACCTGCTGCTCGACGTCGCCGCGTCGGGCGAGAATGTCGTCGAGCGCGAGGGGCTGAGCGTCCGCCACCCGGCGCGGTTCGTGCTGGTCGGCAGCGGTAACCCCGAAGAGGGCGAATTGCGGCCGCAGCTGCTCGACCGGTTCGGGCTGTCGGTCGAGGTCCGCACCCCGCAGGATCTGGACCAGCGCGTGGAGATTCTGCGGCGCTGCGATGCGTTCGAGCGGTCGCCGGCGGCGTTTGTCGAGCACTGGGCGGCCGACGAGCGCGCGACGCTGGCGGCGATCGCGCGGGGGCGGGCGGGGTTGCCGATGGTCGTGCTGCCCGATGCGGTGCTCGCCTTCGCCTCCCGGCTGTGTATCGCGGTGGGGGCTGACGGGTTGCGCGGCGAACTGACGCTGATGCGGGCGGCGCGGGCGCTCGCGGCGCTCGAGGCGGTGGCGGAGGTGACGCAGGCGCATGTCGCGACGATCGCGCCGATGGCGCTGCGCCACCGGTTGCGGCGCAACGTGCTCGACGAGACCGGGTCGACCGCGCGGATCCTGCGCGCGCTGGAGGAGGTGGCGGGGTGACCGGGCCGGCAGCGGGGGCGCCGGATCCGCTGGCCGATGCGCTGATCGCGGCGCAACTCTGTGCTGCCGATCCTGGGCTTGGCGGCATCGCGCTGCGCGGCGGCGGCGCGCTGCGCGATGCGGTGATCGCGGCGCTGCGGTCGCATCTGCCGGCCGATGCGCCGCTGCGGCGGGTGCCGGTCCATGTCGATGACGACCGGCTGTTCGGCGGGCTGGATCTGGTCGCGACGCTGGCCCAGGCGCGCGCGGTGCAGCGCGCGGGGCTGCTCGTCGAGGCGGCGGGCGGGGTGCTGGTGCTGGCGATGGCGGACCGGCTGTCCGATGCGGTGGCGGGGCGGATCGTCGCGGCGATGGACGGCGGCGGCGTCGGGCGAGCCCTTGTCGTGGCGCTCGACGACGGGGACGGTCCCGACGAAGGGCCGCCCGCGGCGCTGCTCGAACGGCTGGCGTTTCGCATCGACCTGCACGACGCCAAGCCTGCGGGGGCGATGCGGGGCGGGGAAGATTTCGGGGACGCGGGGACGCCGCAGACGCCCGACGCGGTCCTTGCAACGCTGGTCGCGACCGCGGCGGCGCTGGGCATCGAGACCGCGCGCGCGCCGCTGTTCGCGTTGCGCGCGGCGCGGGCTGCGGCGCGGTGTGCGGGGCGCGACGTCATCAGTGACGAGGATCTGATGCTCGCCGCGCGGCTGGTGATCGCGCCGCGTGCGACGCGTCTGCCGGCCGAGCAACCGGACGACGCGCCGCCGCCACCCGAGCCGCAGCCGCCTGACGCGCCGCCGCCGGACGCGGGGGATCGCGACCAGCCGGAAGGAGAAACCCGGCCACTCGACGACGTCGTGCTGGAGGCCGCGCTCGCGGCGCTGCCGAAGGATGTGCTGGCGCAGATCGCGGCGGGGGGCGTACGGCGCGGGCGGACGCGCGCGTCGCGCGGTGCGGGCGAGCGGCGTCGATCGCCGGCGCGTGGCCGGCCCGTCGGGGTGCGCCCGGGCGTGCCGGGCGGCGGGCAGCGCCTGAGCCTGATCGACACGCTGCGCGCGGCGGCGCCGTGGCAAAGGCTGCGGCGCACGGCGGACAGCGCGTCGCGGGTGCTGGTCCGCCGCGACGACCTGCGGATCCGCCGGTTCGAGACGCGCGCGGAGTCGGTCACGATCTTCGTCGTCGACGCGTCGGGATCCGCCTCGTTGTCGCGACTCGCGGAGGCGAAGGGCGCAGTCGAGCTGCTGCTCGCCGATTCCTATGTTCAGCGCGCGCAGGTCGCGCTCATCGCGTTCCGGGGCAGCGGCGCGACGGTGCTGCTCCCGCCGACCCGGTCGCTGGCACGCGCGCGGCGATCGCTCGCCGAGCTGCCGGGCGGCGGTGGCACGCCGCTCGCGGCGGGACTGCGCGCCGCGATCGACGTCGCCGATGCGGCACGCGCGCGCGGCCAGACCCCGTTCGTCGTCCTGCTGACCGACGGGCGCGCGAACATCGCCGCGGATGGCCGGGCGGTGCGCAGCGTCGCCGCCGCGGATGCGAGCGCCGCCGCCGCCGCGCTCGGCCGTGCGGGAATAGCCGCGGCATTCCTCGACATCTCCGCGCGGCCGGGACCCGAGGGGGCGGCGCTCGCCGCGGCGATGCAGGCGCGCTATCTGCCGCTGCCGCGCGCGGATGCGGTGCGGATGCACGCGGCGGTCCGCGCGGTGCAGCCCGCATGAGCGCGCCGCGCTGGAGCGTCGAGGGGCGCGGATGGCCCAATCGCGCCGCCAGCCGCTTCGTCGCGGCCGGTGGCCTGCGCTGGCATGTCCAGACCTTCGCGCCCGAGGCCCGCGACGCGCCCGCGACGATCCTGCTGCTCCACGGTACCGGCGCGGCGACGCACAGCTGGCGGACGCTCGCACCGTTGCTCGGCCAGCACTACCACGTCGTCGCGGTCGATCTGCCGGGGCATGGCTTCACCACCGGCCGCCCAGTCGACGGCCTGTCGATCGCGGGCATGGCGGGCGCGGTCGCGACGTTGCTCGGCACGTTGAAGGTCACGCCGCAGGTGATCATCGGCCATTCGGCGGGGGCGGCGATCGCGGCGCGGCTGGCGATCGACGGCACGGCGACCCCCGCGGCGATCATCGGGTTGAGTGCGGCGCTGCTGCCCTTTCCGGGGCTGGCCGCGACGCTGTTCCCGACGATGGCACGCGCGCTGTTCGTCAATCCGATCGCACCGCATCTGTTCGCGCGGATCGCCCGCACCCCGGGCGAGACAGGTCGGTTCCTGTACCGGTCGACCGGATCGCGGATCGATGACGCGGGCGTGGCCTGTTATGCAGCGTTGCTCGGCACGTCGGCGCAGTGCGCGGGCGCGATCGGCATGATGGCGGCCTGGGATCTGGTCGGGTTGCGGCGGGATCTGGCGCGCCTGAAGACGCCGGTGCTGCTCGTGCATGGCGACGCCGACCGGGCGATCCCGTTGTCGAACGCGCGCGAGGCGGCGGCGGCGGTCGGTGACGGGCGGCTCGAGACGCTGCACGGGCTCGGCCATCTCGCGCATGAGGAACGCCCCGAAGAGGTCGCGGCGATCGTCCGGCAATACATGGAGGCCCGTATATGACCGGTGTTCTCGGCCTGCTCGACCTGATGATCGCGGGCGCGCCGGTCATCATCTTCTGCGTGTGGCAGCTCGTCTCGGTCAATCGGGCGATCGCGCGGGACAAGGTCGCCGGAGACTCCCCGACACCGCCCGACGCCGCTTCACCAGAAGGCGCGGGGCATCCGGTAGGGGAGCATCGACTGGACGATCGGTGACCGGAAGCGGCCGAGCGCGAGGCTTTCGTGCACCGCGCGCACCTCCTCGCCGAACAGTCGCGTGGCGAGCGCGGAACGGGCATAGAAGGGCGCATCGATCCACGTCTTCACCACGCGCGGGCGATGTCCCGCATCGGCCCGCGTCGCCCGCTTTATGAGCCAGCCGGTCCGGGGCAGGGCCGCCGGGGCGGGCTGGACGACGTCGTGCCACCGGCCCTGCGCATCGAATTTGAGCACGAGGTCGAACGGCGTGCCGTCGCGGCGCCGCCCTTCGTACAGCACCGCGACATCGCTTTTAAGATGCGCGCGCGACCAGTGCCAGTCGTCGAACCCCGCCTCGAGCGGTTCGTCGCCGAAGTTCGAATCGAAATAGCCGGGGCCCGACCAGCGGACGCCGGGATGCGTCATCGCGACCTCGACCTGGGCGCGCGGTGCGACCGGATGCCAGCGATGCCGCCCGCCCGGATCGAGCGCGAAGGCGGTGGTGCCGATCATCGCGGGGCTGACGCGGATCGTGCCGCGCACAGGGTAGGGCAGCGGCGCGGATCGCTCGCGGATCTCGATCACCAGCGTGTCGCCGTCCCAGCTGAGGCCGCTCGGGCCGACGACGAGATGATCGGTGCCCCGGTCGACGCGGTGCGCGGGACGTTCGGTCATCGCCCAGGCGCTGCCGCGCGGGCCGGTCAGCGCGACGTTGATCGCGCAGTGGTTTTCGGGGGTCTTCCGGCCGCTAAGCTTGTAATAGGGCGAGAAGACGCTGCCGATGAAGGCGATGATCGTCAGCCCGTGGGCGCCGTCCGCGCTGGTCGCGTCGACATACCACCAGGCATAGCCCTGGGCATCGACACGAACGTCGAAGCGTGGTCCCTGAGCAGGCAGTCGACGGCTAGCCGGCCGGAAAGCGCCGCCATCGGGACGCCCGCGCCGGGGTGGGTGCTCCCGCCCGCGCAATAGAGCCCAGGGATCCGAGTCCGGCTGCCCTGCCGGCGGAAGGACGCCGCCCACCCGTGCGAGGCCCGTCCATAAAGGGCTCCACCCGTCGAGGGACACAGTGCCTCGAACGCGTGCGGCGTCGTCATGACGGTCGAGGGCGCCAGATCGAGCGAAAGTCCCGCCTGCGAAACGCCCTCGAGCATGCGCCTCGTCCATGTCGCGATCTCCTCCTGGCTGGTGTCCGGTCCGTCGCCGGTGGGCGGCGCGTTGACGATGATCTGCACGCGTTCGGGGCGGGCCGGGGCGCGCGCGCCGCGGCGGTCGTCGTCGCCGCTGTCGCTGCGATCCTGCGCGCAGACATAGACGCTCGGCCGGGCGGCGGCGCGACCGGCCGACAGCGCGGCGAATTCGGCCGGATAGTCGTCCGAGAAGAAGACGGTGTGGCGGGCGAGCGGGAAGCCCGCGGCCTGCGCATGTCCGGTCCACACCATCGCGCTGAGCGATCGGTGCGCGGCGGGGACGGGGGCGACCGCGTGACGGACCGCGGCGCCGAACCGGCCGACGGCGAGGGCGGCGGGATCGGCGTTGCAGATCACCGCCGACGCGGCGATGCGCTCGCCGTCCTCGAACATGACCCCGGCGGCGCGGCCCCGCTCGATGAGGATCGCGCGAACCGGCGCGCGGTAGCGGAAGCGGACGCCGTTCTGCCGGCCAAGCGCCTCCAATGCGAGCGCGAGCCGATACATGCCGCCGTCGATCAGCCACACGCCGCTCGCCTCGACATGCGCGATCAGCATCAGCGTCGCCGGGCACTGCATCGGCGACGCCCCGCAATAGGTCGCATAGCGCGCGAAGAGCTGGCGCAGTCGCGGGTCGGTGAAATAGCCGCCGAGCGCGTGCCACAGCGACGTATAGGGGCGCAGCGTGCAATAATCGCCAAGGCCGCGCAGGCCCATCCGCCAGCCCAGCGTCAGCGGCCCCGGGCGTGTCGCGTGGAGAAAGGGCTGGTCGAGCGCGGTGAACAGCCGTTTCGCCTCGGCCCGGAACGCGCGATAGCCGCGGGCATCGGCCGCGCCGGCAAAGGCGCCGATCGCGTCCTCGCTCGCGGCGGGATCGGCGAACAGGTCGAGGCGGGCGGGACCCCAGGCATGGCGGGCGAGCAGCGCGGCGGGGCGCATCGTCACGTGGCGGTCGAGCGTGTCGCCGCATGCCGCAAAGACATCCTCCATGACCGATCGCAGCGTGAACACCGTTGGCCCCGCATCGATCGCGTCGCCATCGACCGCGATCGTGCGCAGCTTGCCCCCCGGCCCGGGTTGCGCCTCGACGACCCGCACGGTGCGGCCCTGCGCGGCGAGCAGCGCGGCGCTGACCAGCCCGCCGACCCCCGCCCCGATCACCACCACGCCCGCATCCGACACCGGCATCCTCCAATTGACGCGATGCTAACACCTGTCCACAAATATGGACACATGAAAACGTATCATCATCTTTTCGCCCGGGTGCGGGAGCGGTGGCTGGATTGTCGCAACCGCCTGCTCGCCGATCCGCGCGTCCAGCACGCGGCGCAGCGCTTTTCGCTCAGCCGGCCGATCGCGCGCCGCCGGGCGGGCGCGCTGTTCGATCTGGTCGCAGGGTTCACCTATTCGCAGATCCTTGCCGCCTGCGTCGAAACCGGGCTGCTCGCGCGGCTGGCCCGCGGCCCGGCGGACGCGCAGACGATCGGGGCGCAGCTCGACCTGCCGGTGGCGGGCGCCGAACGGCTGTTGCGCGGTGCGGCGGCGTTGCGGCTCGTCGAGGCGTGCGGGGCGGACTGGGCACTTGGCAGCGACGGCGCGGCGCTGCTCGGCAATCCCGGCATCACCGCGATGATCGCACATCACCGTCTTCTCTATGCCGATCTGGCCGATCCCGTCGCGCTGCTGCGCCGCGGGGGCGGGGGCGGGGCGGTGTCGGATCACTGGCATTATGCCGAGTCGGCGGGGCAGGGCGATGCCGCCACGGTCTCTGCTTATTCGACGCTGATGGCGGCGTCGCAACCGATGGTCGCAGGCCAGACACTCGCGGCCTATCGGTTCGACCGGCATCGCCGCGTGCTCGATGTCGGCGGCGGCGAGGGCGCGTTTCTCTGCGCGCTCGGGGCGCGGTTCGCGACGCCCGGTCTCGGGCTGTTCGACCTGCCCGCGGTCACCGAGCGCGCGCGCGGGCGGTTCGACTCGGCAGGGCTGGGGACGCGCGCGACGCTGCACGGGGGCAATTTTCTCGCGGATCCGCTGCCCGAGGGCTATGATCTGATCACGCTGGTGCGCGTCCTGCATGATCATGACGACGCGGTGGCGCTGACGTTGCTGCGTCGTATCCATGCCGCGCTGCCCCCCGGCGGGACTATGCTGATCGCCGAACCGATGGCGCAGACGCCGGGTGCGGAGCGGTCCGGCGATGCGTATTTCGGCTTCTACCTGCTCGCCATGGGGACCGGGCGACCGCGCAGTGTCGCGGAGATCCGCGCGATGCTGCACGCCGCGGGCTTCGGCCAGGTCCGCACCCGGCGCACCGCGCTGCCGCTCGTCGCCTGTGTGATCACCGCGACACGATAAGGTGTCCAATCAAGTTGACAACCTCATCTGTCTAGAGCAGATTACGGCCATGATCTGATGGAGGACGGGGCGGTGGGCAACGGACGTATGGACGCACTGGCGGTCATACTGGAAGCGCCGGAAAGGCTTGCGCTCCGCACCCTCTCGCTCACGCCGATGGGCGATGCCGATCTGTGCGTCGAGATCGACTGGAGCGGGATCAGCACTGGCACCGAACGGCTGCTGTGGAGCGGCCGGATGCCCGAATTTCCGGGCATGGGCTATCCGCTGGTCCCGGGATATGAATCGGTCGGGCGGATCGTCGATGCCGGTGTCGATGCGCGCGCGCGGATCGGCGAATATGTCTTCGTCCCCGGCGCCAATTGCTATCGCCAGGCGCGCGGCCTGTTCGGGGGGGCGGCCCGGCGGGTGATCCTGCCCGGTGCGCGCGCGGTGCCGATCGACGCGACGCTCGGGCGCAACGGCGTGCTGCTCGCACTCGCCGCGACCGCGCACCACGCGATCGCGGTCGGCGGCGCGCCCGACCTGATCGTCGGACATGGCATATTGGGGCAGCTGATCGCGCGGATCGCGGTCGCGTCGGGGGCGGGTGCGCCGACGGTGTGGGAGGTCCAGCCGGCGCGTCGGATCGGATCCGGCTACCGCGTGATCGACCCGGCCGACGATGATCGCTCCGACTATCGCACGATCTGCGACGCGAGCGGGACCGCCGATATCCTCGACCTGGCGTTTGCGCGGCTCGGCAAGGGCGGCGAGGTGGTGCTGGCCGGCTTCTACGATCGGCTGTCCTTCGCCTTCCCGCCGGCATTCCTGCGCGAGGCGCGGATGCGCGTCGCGGCCGAGTTCACCCCTGCGGACATCACCGCGGTGCTCGCGCTGATCGAGACCGGGCTGCTCGAGCTCGACGGCCTGATCAGCCACACCCGCCCCGCCGGCGAGGCGATGGACGCCTATCCACAGGCCTTCACCGACCCCGATTGCGTCAAGATGGTCCTCGACTGGAGAGCGCTATGAGCATGTTCGATCCCGGACCCCTGCGGCGCGAGGCCGAACAGGAGCCGGATCCGGTCCCGACCGGCCCGGTCACCAAGGAGACGCAGATCATCGCGATCTACGGCAAGGGCGGCAGCGGCAAGTCGTTCGCGCTCGCCAACCTCAGCTACATGATGGCGCAGCAGGGCAAGCGCGTGCTGCTGATCGGCTGCGATCCCAAGAGCGATACCACCTCGCTGCTGTTCGGCGGCAAGTCGACCCCGACGATCATCGAGACCAGCTCGCGCAAGAAGCTCGCGGGCGAGGAGATCGGGATCGAGGACGTCTGCTTCCAGCGCGACGGGGTGTTCGCGATGGAACTGGGCGGGCCCGAGGTCGGGCGCGGCTGCGGCGGGCGCGGGATCATCCACGGGTTCGAGACGCTCGAGAAACTCGGGTTCCATGAATGGGGCTTCGACTATGTCTTGCTCGACTTCCTCGGCGACGTGGTGTGCGGCGGCTTCGGCCTGCCGATCGCGCGCGACATGTGCCAGAAGGTGATCGTCGTCGCCTCGAACGACCTGCAGTCGCTCTATGTCGCGAACAACGTCTGCAAGGCGGTCGAATATTTCCGCAAGATGGGCGGCAATGTCGGCGTCGCGGGGATGATCCTCAACAAGGACGACGGCACGGGCGAGGCGCAGGCGTTCGCCGCCGCGGTCGGCATCCCGGTGCTGACCGCGATCCCCGCGAACGAGGACATCCGCAAGAAGAGCGCGAACTACCAGATCATCGGCAAGCCCGGCGGGCAATGGGCGAGCCTGTTCGAGGAGCTTGCGGTCAATGTCGCCGAAGCCCCGCCGCTGCGTCCGACACCGCTCGACCAGGACGGGTTGCTCGGGCTGTTCTCGGCGGATGTGACGGGCGCGGATTATGCGCTGAAGCCTGCGAGCCAGGCGGACATGCGCGGGGTGGCCTATGTGGCGAAGCCGACGCTCGAGGTCGTGTACGATGCCGTCTGATGCTCCTCTTCTCTCTGAGCCCCTCCCCTTTAGGAGTGAGGCGGCAGCCCTGTCCCCCGGACAGGGCCAAGAGCCGCCTCACTGGGTTGGGGTGGGGACGTCCGACCGCGTTCGGGACGTGATTTCGAACTTCCCCACCCCAAACCCAGTGGCAGGTCGATCAGGCTCCCAGCCTGATCTGAACCGCGCGGGGCGCGGTTCACCCGCCACTCCTGAAGGGGAGGGGCTAAGCTGTTCGAGCGCCGGCACCCTCCGCGCAGCCGCTGAACTCGCGGGAAAGTCCGATATCCTAGCCCGCTACGACGCAGACTACCCCAAAGGCCCGCACGACCAGCCGCAATCCATGTGCCCAGCCTTCGGATCGCTTCGCGTGGGGCTTCGGATGCGCCGCACCGCGACGGTGCTCTCGGGCTCCGCCTGCTGCGTCTACGGCCTGACCTTCACCTCGCATTTCTACGGTGCGAAACGCAGCGTCGGCTATGTGCCCTTCTCGTCCGAGACGCTGGTGACGGGCAAATTGTTCGAGGACATTCGCGACGCGGTCCACCAGCTCGCCGATCCGGCTTTGTACGACACGATCATCGTGACCAATCTCTGCGTGCCGACCGCATCGGGCGTGCCGCTGCAATTGCTCCCCGACCAGATCAATGGCGTGCGGATCATCGGGATCGACGTTCCTGGTTTCGGCGTGCCGACGCATGCCGAGGCGAAGGACGTGCTGGCGGGCGCGATGCTCAGCTATGCGCGCAAGGAGGCCGAGAGCGGCCCCGTCGCCGCGCCCAAGCAACGACCGGACCGGCCGAGCGTGACTCTCCTTGGCGAGATGTTCCCGGCTGACCCGCCAGGAATCGGGCTATTGCTCGAACCGCTGGGCCTTGCGGCCGGCCCGGTCGTCCCGACGCGCGAATGGCGCGAGCTCTATGCGGCGCTCGACTGCGCGGTGGTGGCCGCAATACACCCCTTCTACACCGCCAGCGTCCGTGAGTTCGAGGCGGCGGGGCGGACGGTGGTCGGCTCGGCGCCGGTCGGCGCGGACGGGACCGCGGCGTGGCTCGATGCGATCGGCGCGGCGTGCGGGATCGCGCAGGACAAGGTCGATGCGGCAAAGAACCGTGTCCTCCCGGCGATCTGCGGCGCGCTGGCGGCACGGCCGATCAAGGGGCGGATCACCGTGTCGGGCTATGAAGGCTCCGAACTGCTCGTCGCGCGGCTGCTGATCGAGAGCGGTGCGGACGTGCCCTATGTCGGCACGGCCTGCCCGCGCACGCCCTGGTCCGAACCCGATCGTGACTGGCTGGTGAGCCGCGGCGTGCAGGTCCAGTATCGCGCGAGCCTCGAACAGGATCTTGCCGCGGTCGACGCGTTCGGCCCCGATCTCGCGATCGGCACCACGCCGGTGGTGCAGCACGCCAAGCAGAAGGCGATCCCGGCGCTGTATTTCACCAACCTCATCTCGGCGCGGCCGCTGATGGGGCCGGCGGGGGCGGGGAGCCTTGCGCTGGTCGTCAACGCGGCGCTTGCCAACCAGGCGCGGTTCGACCGGATGACCGCGTTCTTCGACGGTGTCGGCACGGGCGCCACCGCGGGTGTGTGGGAAGACACGCCGGTCGACCGGCCCGAGTTCAAGGCCAAGTATGCCGCCAAACGCATCGCTGCGGCCAAGGCCGAAGAAAGCATCGGGATATGACCCTCATCCTCGATCATGACCGCGCGGGCGGTTATTGGGGGGCGGTCTATGCCTTCACCGCGATCAAGGGATTGCAGGTGATCATCGACGGGCCGGTGGGGTGCGAGAATCTCCCGGTCACCTCGGTGCTCCATTATACCGACGCGCTGCCGCCGCACGAATTGCCGATCGTCGTCACGGGCCTTGGCGAGCAGGAGCTTGGACGCGACGGCACCGAAGGCGCGATGAAGCGCGCCTGGGCGACGCTCGATCCGGACTTGCCCGCGGTCGTCGTGACGGGGTCGATCGCCGAGATGATCGGCGGCGGCGTCACGCCCGAGGGCACCAACATCCAGCGCTTCCTGCCGCGCACGATCGACGAGGATCAATGGCAGTCGGGCGACCGCGCGCTGACCTGGCTGTGGACGCAGTTCGGCCCGAAAAAAGTGCCCGCGCCGCGTCCGCTCAAGGACGGCGAGCGCCCCAGGGTCAACATTATCGGGCCGATGTACGGCAGCTTCAACATGCCCTCCGATCTCGCCGAGATCCGCCGCCTGATCGAGGGGATCGGCGCGGATGTAGGCATGGTCTTCCCGCTCGGCAGCCATCTCGCCGATGTCCGCAAGCTGGCGGATGCACAGGTCAATGTCTGCCTGTACCGCGAGTTCGGACGCGGACTGTGCGAGGTACTCGAACGGCCCTATCTGCAGGCGCCGATCGGGCTGGAGAGCACGACGCTGTTCCTCCGCAAACTCGGCGAGATGCTCGGGCTCGATCCCGAGCCTTTCATCGCACGCGAGAAGCACACGACGATCAAGCCGCTCTGGGATCTCTGGCGCTCGGTCACGCAGGATTTCTTCGGCACCGCGAGCTTCGGCATCGTCGCGACCGAAACCTATGCGCGGGGTATTCGCAACTTCCTCGAAACCGACATGGGGTTGCCCTGCCACTTCGCGTTCGGGCGGTCGGCGGGGGTCAAGCCCGACAATCAGGCTGTGATCGATGCGATCCGCGGCAATCCGCCGCTGATGGTCTTCGGCAGCTTCAACGAGCGGATGTACATGGCCGAGGCCGGCGCGCGGGGCGTCTATATCCCGGCGAGCTTCCCCGGCGCGGTGATCCGCCGCCACACCGGTACGCCGTTCATGGGCTATGCCGGCGCGACCTATCTGATCCAGGAGGTGTGCAACGCGCTCTTCGACGCGCTTTTCCACATCCTTCCGCTCGCCGGACAGCTCGACCAGGTTGAGGCGACGCCGGCGCGGATCGACCGAGACGTGGCCTGGGACGACGATGCCAAGGCCGCGCTCGACGCGGTGATCGAGCGCGAGCCGGTGCTGGTGCGGATCTCTGCCGCCAAGCGCATCCGCGACGCGGCCGAACGCGGCGCGCGGCGCGCGGGCGAAGCGTCGATCAGCACGGACCGCCTCGCGCACGCAATCACCGAAAGCCGCGGGCGATGACCCCGGCACTGCCTTTCCCGTCCGGCCCCAGCGGTGCCGATGCGGGTGACTCCTTCCTCGCGGGCATCCGGTCCGCCTGGATCCAGGGAGCGCGATTCACGCTCCCCTTCTCCTCGGGAACAACGGAGACGTCATCATGAGCGACCTGAGAGACAAGGACGAGAGGATGGGGCTTGGCACCTACCTCACGCCCGAAGAGGCCAAGGAGTTTCACAAGCTGTTCATCACCAGCTTCCTGATCTTCACCGTCGTCGCGGTCATCGCGCATTTCCTGGTCTGGAACTGGCGCCCCTGGTTTTGAGCCGCACGCCCTAATCGCAAACCAATGAGAGGAACCACGTCATGTGGAGAATCTGGCTGATCTTCGATCCGCGGCGTTCGCTCGTCGCTCTGTTCACGTTCCTACTGGTGCTGGCATTGCTGATCCACTTCATCCTGCTCAGCACCGATCGCTTCAACTGGCTCGATGGCCCGCACAAAGCGCCCGCCGTCACCGCGCCCGCGGGCAGTTGATGCGACGATCGGCGGTTGCGGAGGACGGGGGCAGACCGAACCCGTCCTCCCATACCCCCTGGCTCCACCGCAGTCCCGACCCCGGCCGATCGGCACGGGTGATGGGACGGCGTGACGGGATGCGGTGACGAAACGGGGAAACGGAGACGTGCCATGGCGCTGTTGAGCTTCGAGCGAAAATACCGGGTGCGCGGCGGGACGCTGCTTGGCGGCGACCTGTTCGACTTCTGGGTCGGGCCCTTTTACGTGGGCTTCTTCGGCGTCACGACCGCGATCTCCGCGCTGCTCGGCACGTTGCTGATCTTCTACGCCGCGTCGCTCGGGCCGAGCTGGAATCCCTGGCTGATCAGCATCGCGCCGCCCGACATCGCCTATGGTCTGGGGCTGGCGCCGTTGCGCGAGGGCGGGTTCTGGCAGGTCATCACGATCTGCGCGATCGTGGCCTTCGTATCCTGGGCGCTCCGCGAGGTCGAGATCTGCAACAAGCTCGGCATGGGCTATCACGTGCCCTTTGCCTATGGCTTTGCGATCTTCGCCTATGTCTCGCTGGTCGTCGTCCGGCCATGGCTGCTCGGCGCGTGGGGCTTCGGCTTTCCGTACGGGATCTTCAGCCATCTCGATTGGGTGTCGAACACCGGCTACCAATATCTCCACTTCCACTACAATCCCGCGCACATGCTCGCGGTGAGCTTCTTTTTCACGACCGGGGGCGCGCTGGCGTTCCACGGCGCGCTGGTGCTGTCCGCGGTCAACCCGGCGGAGGGCGAACCGGTCAAGTCGCCGGAATATGAGGACGCGTTCTTCCGCGACACGATCGGCTACTCGATCGGAACGCTCGGCATCCACCGGCTGGGCCTGTTCCTCGCATTGTCGGCGGGGTTCTGGAGCGCGATCTGCATCATCATCTCGGGGCCGCTCTGGACGCGCGGCTGGCCCGAATGGTGGACGTGGTGGCTCAACCTGCCGATCTGGTCCTGAAGGGGGTATGGCGATGGCGCGCTATCAGAACATGTTCACCCAGGTGCAGCTGCGCGGTCCGCTCGAGGCGGGACCGCGGCTTCCCCCGGGCAGCTTCCCGCGGGTCGGCACGGGGACCTATAATTACTGGATGGGCAAGCTCGGCGCGGCCCAGATCGGTCCGATCTATCTCGGCAGGCTGGGCCTCGCCTCGCTGATCTGTGCGTTCCTGTCGTTCGAGATCATCGGGCTGAACATGGCCGCCAGCGTCAACTGGGACCCGGTCCAGTTCGCGCGCCAGCTGCCCTGGCTCGCGCTCGAGCCGCCCGGCCCGCAATGGGGGTTCAAGCTGCTGATGCCGCTTGCCGAAGGCGGCTGGTGGCAGATGGCGGGCTTCTTCATGAGCGCGTCGCTGATCCTGTGGTTCGTGCGGACGTACCTACGCGCGCGCGCGCTCGGCATGGGGACGCATGTCGCCTGGGCGTTCGCGGCGGGGATCCTGCTGATCCTGACACTCGGCTTCATCCGGCCGATGCTGATGGGCAGCTGGGCGGAGGCGGTGCCGTTCGGCATCTTCCCGCATCTCGACTGGACCGCCGCTTTCTCGATCCGCTACGGCAATCTGTTCTACAACCCGTTCCACTGTCTCTCGATCGCGTTCCTCTATGGCTCGACGATGCTGTTCGCGATGCACGGCGCGACGGTGCTGGCGATCGGCCGCTATGGCGGTGAGCGCGAGATCGAGCAGATCACCGACCGCGGGACCGCATTCGAGCGCGGCGCGCTGTTCTGGCGCTGGACAATGGGGTTCAACGCGACCGCCGAGTCGATCCATCGCTGGGCCTGGTGGTTCGCGGTGCTCACCCCGCTGACGGGCGCGATCGGGATCCTGCTGACCGGGACCGTGGTCGACAACTGGTATCTCTGGGCGGTGCTGCACGGCTATGCGCCGGGCTATCCGGACACCGGCGTCGTCGATCCCGCCTTGCTTCCGGGAGGTGTACGATGACCGCATTACCCACCAAGACGCCCACCAGGACGCCCACCAAGACAATGGTGCTCGGCGTGGCGCTCGTCCTGCTCGGGGGGTGCGAGATCGGCCCCAAGACAGCGACGCAGACGGGCTATCGCGGCGCCGGACTGAACCAGATCATCAACCCCAAGCTGATCGCGGCGGCCAGCACGATCCCAGAGCCGCCCTATCCGTTGCCGCCCGAGGGCGGTCCGACGGCGGGCGAGAGCTACGAGAATGTGAAGGTGCTCGCCGGGCTGGGCCGCGAACGGTTCGACCATCTGATGGCCGAGATGACGCAGTGGGTCGCGCCGCCCGAACAGGGGTGCAATTACTGCCACAACCCGGAAAACATGGCGTCGGACGAGAAATACACCAAGATCGTCGCGCGCCGGATGCTGCAGATGACTCAGGCGATCAACGGACGCTGGGCGACCCATGTCAAGCAGACGGGGGTGACCTGTTACACCTGCCATCGCGGCAATGCGGTGCCCGCGTATAAATGGGCGATCGCGGAGGGGACGCCCGAGCCCGGCAAGGTGCTGGGCAACCGGCATGGCCAGAACGCGCCGAACCCGAATGTCGGTTATGCGTCGCTGCCCTATGATCCGTTTGCCGAATATCTCGGCGGACGGGCGCAGATCCGTGTCGCCAGCAGCAGCGCGTTCCCGAACGCCAACCATATCGTCTCGATCAAGGCGGCGGAGAAATCCTATGGGCTGATGATGCATGTCAGCGGCGCGCTGGGGGTCAATTGCACCTATTGCCACAACAGCCAGTCGTTCCGTTCGTGGAACCTCAGCAGTGCGCAGCGCGGTACGGCCTATTACGGTATCCGCATGGTCCGCGACATCAACCAGACCTACATCACACCGCTGCAACCGATCTTCCCGGCCAATCGCAAGGGGCCGCATGGTGATCCCTACAAGGTCAACTGCACCACCTGTCACCAGGGCATCAACAAGCCGCTGGGCGGGGTGAGCATGATCGACCAGGCGCCGATCCTGCGGGGCGCGTCGATCGCCCGCGCGGTGCCCGAGGGTGGACCGGCCGCCGGCGTCGCGGTGCCGGCCGCCTTTGCCCGGCCGGCGGCGATGACGGACACAAAGTGATGTGGTCCGCGCCGCCGGGGGCGCGGATCCCACCGCTATCGGCCGGGCGGGCCTGACGATGCACAATCACCCGCTGCGCGCCGCGCTGGCCGAAGAGATGCATCTTCGGCGACTGCCGCGTTTCGCCGCGCCGTGCCGGATGGTGCAGATCGTGACCGTGATCGAGGAGGCGGCGGCGGACGCGGCACGCGCGCATATCGCGACGCTCGCCGAGCAGGGCCGCGAGATCGTACCCGTGGCGGGAAAATACGGCGTGCTGGGCCTGGGGCCGGTGACGCTGGTGTGGGAGCGCCATACCGAATTCGCGACCTATACGCTGTTGCGCGGCGGTGCGGGCGAGGCCGAGGCTGGGGCTGAAGCAGAGGCAGAGGCTGGGGCCGCCGCCGGCACGCCGTCGCGATACGCGCCGTCGCTGTTCGATCCCGGCCCGTTCGAGCCCGCGCTGTCGGCCATATTTAAGGACCTGCCCGGTGCGATCATCCGGGCGACGCAGATCGCGCTGGTGCCGCGCGCGGCGGGCGATCCGACACCCGACGATCTCGAACGCTGGTTTGCATCCGAAGCGACGATCCTGTGCGATGTCGCGGACGGGGCAGCGCGGATCGTGTCGGATTTCCGGCTCAACCCCGACGGCTATGGCCGGCTGCTGGTGCTCGACCGGGGCCTCGAGCGGGACGAACCGGCGCAGCTCGTCATGCGGCTTCAGGAACTGGGCAATTACCGGAACATGGCGCTGCTCGGCCTGCCGCTGGCGCAGCGGCTGACGCCGAGCGTCTCGGACCTGGAATCGCGTCTGGCGCATCTGACCCAGGCGGTCTCCGAACGGACATCCGAAGACGACCGGCTGCTCGACGAGCTGACCTACCTGTCCGCCCGGCTCGCCCGACTCGTCGCCGAGACACGCTACCGGATGAGCGCGACGCGCGCCTATGCGCAGTTGAGCACCGACCGTCTTGCCAGCCTGCGGATCGGCGGGGTGCGCGGCTATCAGACACTGGGCGATTTCACCGAACGGCGGCTGGTGCCTGCGGTCCGGACCTGCGATTCCTTCTCGGCCCGGCTCGAGGATCTGTCGCAGCGCGCAGCCTGGACGAGCGAATTGCTGCGGACGCGGATCGACATCGCGCTCAGCAAGCAGAATCGCGACCTCCTCTTGTCGATGGACCGTCGCGCGACGGTGCAGCTGCGGCTGCAACAGACGGTCGAGGGACTCTCCGTCGTTGCGATCAGCTATTATCTGGTGTCGCTCATCGGCTATCTGCTGACGGCCATTCCGGGCGTCCATCATGACGTCGCCACGGCGGCGGCGGTGCCCGTGGTGATCGCGCTTGTCGCGCTGGGGCGCTGGCGGATGCATAAACACCTGGCGGCGTGACGCCCGGCGGCGGCGGTCCCGAGCGGTCGGCGCGCTTTAGACGCCGACGGCACCCGGTCAGGCCGCCATCGCCCGCCGCGCCAGCGCGCATTGCGACCATATTTCGCTGAGCGCGGTCACCAGCGTGTCGATATCCGCATCGCTATGCACCGGCGACGGCGTCAGCCTGAGCCGTTCCGTGCCGACGGGGACGGTCGGGTAATTGATCGGCTGGACATAGATGCCGTGATGTTCGAGCAGCCAGTCGCTGATCCGTTTGCACTTATGCGCATCGCCGACCATCACCGGGATGATATGGCTCGGATTGTCGACCGTGGGAATCCCGGCCGCATCGAGCCTGCGGCGGACGGTCGCGACGCGATCGCGGTGCCGCGCACGCTCGACCTGGCTCACCTTCAGATGACGGATGCTCGCGGTCGCGCCAGCGGCGAGCGCGGGGGGGAGGGCGGTGGTGAAGATGAAGCCACTCGCGAAGCTGCGGACGAAATCGCACAGCGCCGCCGACGCGGCGATATAGCCGCCCATCACGCCAAAGGCCTTGCCGAGCGTGCCCTCGATCACCGTGACCCGGTCCATCAGCCCCTCGCGCTCGGCAACGCCGCCGCCGCGCGGACCATAGAGACCGACGCCGTGCACCTCGTCGAGATAGGACAATGCGCCATGCGCCTCGCACACGTCGAGCAGCTCGGCGATCGGCGCGATGTCGCCGTCCATCGAATAGACGCTTTCAAAGGCGACGATCTTGGGCCGCGACGGATCGAGTTGCGACAGCCGGCGATCGAGATCATCGGGGCTGTTGTGCGTGAAGACCTGCACCTCGGCGCGGCTGTGGCGGATGCCCTCGATCATCGACGCATGGTTGAGCGCGTCGGACAGGATGACGCAGCCGGGCAGCCGCGCGCCGAGCGTGCCCAGCGCGGCCCAGTTCGAGACATAGCCCGAGGTGAAGAGCAACGCCGCCTCTTTCCCGTGGAGATCGGCCAGTTCGGCCTCGAGCAGCACATGGCTGTGCGTCGTCCCCGAGATGTTGCGCGTCCCGCCCGCGCCTGCCCCGCACCGGTCGATCGTCGCATGCATCGCCTCGAGCACCGCGGGATGCTGGCCCATGCCGAGATAATCGTTCGAGCACCACACCGTCACCGGTCGCCGGGTCCGGCGGATGACCTGTTCGGCGGCGGGAAAGGCGCCCGCGGTGCGCTCGAGCTCTGCAAACACCCGGTAGCGCCCATCGTCGCGGAGCGCCGCGAGTTCACCTTCGAAAAATGCCTCATAGTCCATGCGATCGTCCCCGTCCGTCGGTGATGGCGGCCTGTGCCGCTCGTGTGGAGGAAGCGGCCCAGCGCCAGAGGCGCGCATCGCGCATCGGCAGGACCAGAAACAGATGCTCGACGAGCCCGAGAACCGCCAGCCCCGCGAGCAGCGTACCCGCGGCCGCAGCGCCGCTGCCGGTGGGGGCGGCCTCCGCCACCGTCCATGCCCAGGCGGCGGTTGCGCCACTGGCCAGGATCGAGACCGGGAACAGCGCGTTCAGTCGGCGCTTGCGAAAATAGCTTTTGAGATAAGCCAGATGCGCGGGAAACACCTCGTCGCTGAGATTGGGCACGCCCAAGTAGAGGTTGAACTTGGCCGACAGCCGCAACACGAACAGCAGCAGGAAGGTGAGCGGCGCGGCCTGGTTCGGCCCGCCCCAGCTGACCGCGAAGAGCAGGATCGCGGTCGCGGCGATCGCGAGCTCGTGATGGATCACGGTGGCGGTCGCGGCGCGGAAGCGGGGCCAGCCGGTCGCGTCGGGGGGACATTCCGTCCGGCGCGGGCCCGCGACCGCCCCCATGAGAAAGCTCATTTCGTGCCACCCCCAGATCAGGATCGCCGCGGCGAACCCGGTATAGGCGGCGCCGGCGCTCGCATCGTCGGCGATCGACCCGACCAGCGCGACCGCGGCGATCGCGACCAGCCCGGCCAGCGTCAGGCTGGTGCGGAAGGTCGCCGCCGGACGGCTGTCGAGCCAGACCACGGCGGCGGTCCCGATAAACCACATCAGCAGCGCGAAAAGCAGCGGGGGGATGCTCACCACGCCGGGACCAGCCGCACCGTCGCGGGCGCGGTGTTGCGCTTGACCGGCGTGAGGTACAGCCAGGCAAAGCTGACGGCGGCGGCCGCGGTCAGGCCGAGGCGCTGGATCCCGCCGAGCACCCCGCCGCCCGCCTTGGCCGCGTCGATCGCCCCCGCGATCCGCCGCATCCGCTCAAGCCCGGCGCGAAAGCGCGGACTGTCGGTGTCGAGCACGACCGGAAACACCTGCCGCGTGATCGCCGAACAGATCGAAAAGACGCGCATGTCATAGTCGGTCGGGTCGATCCCCAGCGCCTTGTGGAAGGCGGGCCGGTTGTGATCGCGCACGTACATCGTCGCATAGACCGCGACGAGGAAGAAGCGGATCCACCATTGGTTGACGCCGCGCAGCAGCTTCGGATCGGTGCGCATCAGGATCGCAAAGGCGTCGCCGTGGCGGAACTCGTCATTGCACCAAAGTTCGAACCAGTCGAAGATCGGGTGGAAGCGCAGCTCGGGATGCCGGGCGAGGTGGCGGTAGATGGTGATGTAGCGCGCATAGCCGATCTTCTCGCTGAGATAGGTCGCGTAGAAGATGAATTTCGGCCGGAAATAGGTG
Source organism: Sphingomonas sp. Leaf30 (assembly GCF_001422525.1). NCBI lineage: Bacteria > Pseudomonadati > Pseudomonadota > Alphaproteobacteria > Sphingomonadales > Sphingomonadaceae > Sphingomonas > Sphingomonas sp. Leaf30. Next base: position 84,494 of record NZ_LMKZ01000017.1, read on the forward strand.
TATTTCTTCGTCCGCGTGAGGAAGCCGAGATCGACGCCGATGCCTGCATCCTTGAGCGTGTCGTTGATGAAGCCGGCATGGCGGCTCTCGTCGCGGCTCATCAACTTGAACAGCTGTTTGACGTCGGGGTTGGTCACGCGCTTGGCGATCTCGGCATAGAGGATGCAGCCGGAGAACTCGGCGGTCAGCGAACTGACGAGGAAATCGGTGAATTCCTCGCGGAGGCCGTCGGGGAGGCTTTCGATCACGCCGTCGAATGCGGCGGTGCGCTTGAAATGCAGGCGGTTGGGATCGCTCGCCATCTCGCCGATCAGCGCATCCCATTCGCCGCGAACCGCCGAGACGTCGATCCGGTCCATCGCCGCGAAATCGGTGGTGTAGAAGCGGGGCGACAGGACGGTGTCGGCGCGGGCGATCGCGAGTGTATCGGGCAGGGGGGTATCGGGCGGGGGCATATCGGGCAGGGGCGCGGGCGACGCGGCGAGAGGGGCGGCGAGCGGCGCGGGGGCGAGGCTGGTAATCCTGTTCATGCTATCGTCCGATCCGAAAAGCTGACCTCGTATAATTCCGTCATCGCGAAGTGGCCGGCGAACTGCGTCCAGAGCCGCCCGGCCAGACCCGCGCGTTCGACCGTTGCGATCCGGTCGACCACGCAGCGCTCGCCGAAACCGACCCGGATCGGTGCGCCGTGCACGCGGACCCGGTCGCCGGGCCCGATCGCGACATCGCCCGCCAGCACGACATGCGCGCAAAGGAACGCGTCGCTATGCTCGATCTCGACGCGGCAGGGCGTGTCGAACCGGGTGGACCGCAGCAGCGTCATGTCCCGGGCGCCTGTGCGGGCAACAGCGCGGCAAAGGTCGCGCGGTTGGTCGGGCCGAAGGCGCTGAGCTCGATCGTCCGGCCCGTCGCGGTGTCGGTCAGCGACAATTCGCCGTCGCGCCAGAGCGTCAGCGTGAAGGGGGGGCGGTCGTTGATCCCGCGCGCGCGCCGGTCGCGCGCCAATCCGCGCATCACGCCGCGGACGAACCCGGTCTTCTGCCCCGCCGCAATCACCGCCACGGTCCCGCCGCGCGCATTGCCGATCACCACCGAGCCATCGGCGCGGTCGACGAAGCGCAGGTCGCGCGACGCGAGGGGGAGGATCTTCGCCTGTTCGCGCATCAGGACGGGCGAGGCCGCCGGGGCGATGTTCGCGATCCGGACGATGCTCGTGGCCGCGAGCGTGAAGGCCAGCAATGCGCCGGCACCGATGAGCGTGGTGCGCGGGACGAGGTCCGGATGGCGATGCGTGCCGCTCATGCCGCCTGCGCCTTGGCGAAGACGCTGTCGACAGAAGCATTTTGGGTTGTCTCGGAAGCCGCCAACTGCCCTGTCGGGTGCACCGTCAGGCAGGTCCGGGCGATCAGCGCGGCGACGGTCGCGGCATCGGGCACCGCACGCAGCATCGGCCGGGGCGTGACGATCCGCCAGGGTCGGGCGTGCGGCCACAAGGCGAGATAGCCGAGCTTGTAGCGGCCGGTGACCGTCAGCGGCATGTCGCCCGTCCCGTCGGCGCGCTCCGCGAGATCGACCGCGCCGATCAGCGCCAGCGGCAGGTTGATGCATTTGGGCAGCGCCATGCCGATCCGCAGCACCACACGCCGGGTGGTCAGCGTATAGAGCGTCGTCCGCGCCGCGCCCCAGGCGAGCAGGTGGAGCAGCGCGACGCCCAGCAGCCCGACGATCGCGGTCATCGCCGCTCCGACGAGGTCCCGCGGACCGTCGATCCCCTGCCGTCCGGCCTCCGCCAGGGCCCACAGCGTCAGCGCCGCGAAATAGGCCGCGACCAGTCGGGTGTGGAAGGCGGTGCGCGCGAGCACCCGCCAGTCGGGTGATCCCTGCCACAGGATCCGCTCACCGGGCGGGGGCACCCCGGGAAGGCCGGGGATCGGTTCGACGTCATGCTCGGTCACAGCAGCGGCTCCTGACGTGCGGGCGTGGCATAGAGATAGCCGCCGCCGAAATAGGCCTGGACGCGCTCCTCCTCGTACAGCGTGATCCGGTCGGCGGCCTCGATCGGCGGCACGTCGGCGAACTGGCTGGCGAGCAGCGCGTCGATGACGACGCGGCGGCGGCGACGATCGACCTTGGCCATCATCATCGGCGCGAGCACCGCGCGGCCACCGACCGACACCTGCATGTAGCGGATCAGCCGGTCGGCGCGGTCGATCCACAGATCGTCGATCGTCCCGGCGACCACGCCATCCGCGCCCAGCATCGGCCATCCGAGCAGGTCGGGATCGCCGACCGCGACCGCATAGTCCGACGCCACGCTGAGCGGGACGATCCGCGGATGCCCCTCCATGTCGAGATCGGGATGCCGCGCGCGCTCGGCCCAGGCGGCGGGACCGATGCCGTCGACGAGCGGGTTGCCGGTCGGCGCATAGGGGGCGCCCGCGAACCGGTCGGTGCGCCTCGCGGCGATGTCGACGGGCTCGCGCCCCTGGGTCGGCGCCGTGACGCGGCCACGACCGAAGGGCAGCAGGAACGACTTAGTCGAGGCGGTATGCAGCGGGCCACCGACCGTATCGAGCCGGCCGGTCAGTTCGTCCTCGAGCGGATAGCCCTCGCGCCGATCCTCGCGGCGCAAATAGAAGACGAGCACGAGGAAGAACAAGGCGAACGCCCAGAGGACCAGGAGCGCGACGTCGATGCCGGATGTCAGATGCGGGTTCATGATCGTCCCTTCAGACCGGAAATTCGCTGAGACCGAAACGCGGCACCGGCCGCTCGCCGACCGCATCGACGATCGCGCCCCGACCGCGCACGAGCGGGCCGAGCGCGACGAGCGTGCCGAGCAACAGGAGAATCTCGACGCCGTAGACCGCGGCATAGCCGGTGACCCGGGTCGCGAGCGTCGGGCCGTACGCCCCCGCCATCGCTGACGCCGAGACGAGGTCGCGCAGGACTGCACCGAGTGCGATCGCGACGCCGGCACTGCTCGCCTGCACCGCGCCCCAGGCACCCAGCGCGAGCCCGGTGCGGCCGTCGAGCGGCCCCGCGTCGGCGATCGCCATCGCGGCGGTCAGTGTGCCCACCGAGAACAGTCCGCCGCCAAAGCCGATCAGCGCCGCGCCGGTACCGAGCAACGCGACCGACGACAGCGCGGCCGCGAAGATCACGCACAGGAACGCGGTGACGCCAAGCACGCCGCCAAAGCCTGCGAGCTGATGCGGATCGTCGCCCTCGCCAAGCCGTCTGGCGGCGAGTGCGAACCCGCCCAGCATGCCGAGCGCCCAGAGCGCGGTCAGCGCGGTGGTCGCACCGACCGTCATGCCGAGCACCTGTCCGCCATAGGGTTCGAGCAGCACGTCCTGCACGCTGAACGCCGCCGCGCCCAGACCGACCGCGACGAGCAGCCGCAGCGTGCGTGGCCGGGCGATGAATATCGCCCAGATCGCGCCGAAGTTCGGGCGATCGGGCCGGGGCACGACCGAACGAGGCCCCCGCGCTTCCTGTTTCCACATCGCGACCAGATTGAGGACGACGGTCAGCACCGCTGCGCCCTGGATCAGCTGGACCAGCTTGGTCGGGGTGAAATCGGCAAGCAGCCGGCCGATCACGATCGCGCTGACCATCATGCCGAGGACCAGCATGACGTAGAGCAGCGCGACGACACGCGGCCGCGCATCGTCGGGGGCGAGATCGGTCGCGAGCGCCAGCCCCGCGGTCTGCGTGGTGTGCATCCCCGCGCCGACCATCAGGAAGCCGAGCGCCGCGCCGATCTGCCCGAAGAGCGCGGGGCCCGTGCCGCCGCCGGTCATGACCAGCAGCGCGAAGGGCAGGATCGCCAGGCCGCCGAACTGGAGCAGCGTTCCGAACCACAGATAGGGCATGCGCTTCCATCCGAGCAGCGAGGCATGGTGATCCGACCGGAACCCGATCAGCGCGCGCAGCGGCGCGAACAGCAGCGGCAGCGAGACCATCGCCGCGACGAGGCTGGTCGACATGCCGAGCTCGACGATCATAACCCGGTTGAGCGTGCCCGTCAGCAGCACCGCGGTCATCCCGACCGACAGCTGGAACAGCGACAGCCGCAGCAGACGCCCGAGTGGCAGGTCGTCGGTCGCCGCGTCCGCGAACGGCAGGAACCGGGTGCCGAGCCGCGCCCAGAATGCGCCGGTCTTCAAGGCGACCAGCCGGTTCATGCGGCGACCATCTCCAGCGCGTGGCTGGTGTAGAAGCCGCTGGCGACGCGCGCGTCGCGGCCGATCCGCGCATGGCCGACGCTCGCCTGCAGCTGCGCGCGCAGGACGCGTTCGCGGACGGGCTCGATCGCCGGCGCACGGTCGGCGCGGGGAAAGAGCGTGCCGATCGCGTGCATGACGACCAGCGGCCGGGTCGAGGGCGCGAAGGTGAACAGCATCGAACCGCGTGTGCGTCGGGTCAGCGTCTCCACCAGCTCGACGAGGTCGGTGCTGCGGTAATGGATCAGCGAATCCATCGCGACGACATGATCGAACATGCCGAGCGCGGGGTCGCGCATGTCGCCGACGCGCCAGTCGATCGCGAGCCCGGCCGGCGACCGCTCGCGCGCGACCTCGACAAGGCTGGCGGCGAGATCGATCGCGACCACCGCCGCGCCGCGCCGCGCCGCCTCGACCGCCAGCGCGCCCGTGCCGCAACCCGCATCGAGCAGCCGCAGTCCGGTCATGTCCGCGGGCAGCCAGGACAGCAATGTCTCGCGCATTCGGTTGCGGCCGGCGCGGACCGTGGCGCGAATGCCGCTGACCGGCGCATCGGACGTCAGCCGTGCCCAGGTCTGCGACGCGGTGCGGTCGAAATAGGTCTCGAGCCGGTTGCGCCGCGCGGCATAGCCGGTGGAGGGAACCAGGCGGGCCATCATTCGAACCCCAGGAATTCGAAGATGTCGCGATCCTTCATCGGCACCGCATCGAGCGCGTCACAGCCCGACCAGAGCAACGCGGCGAGGCGCTTATATTCATCGCACGCCGCCGCGACCTCGGGCGTCTGCTCCATTTCGAACAGCGTGCATTTCTTGAGGCGGCTGCGCCGGATCGCATCGAGATCGGGGAAATGCGCGAGGCGCTTCAGCCCGGTGGCGGCATTGTAGCGGTCGATCTCGTCGGTCGCGGCAGACCGGTTGGCGATGACGCCCGCCATCCGCACCTCGTAATTCTTCGCCTTGGCCTGGATCGCGGCGGCGATGCGGTTCATCGCGAAGATGCTGTCGAAGTCGTTCGATGCGACCACCACCGCGCGCTCGGCATGCTGCAGCGGGGCGGCGAACCCGCCGCACACAACATCGCCGAGCACGTCGAACAGCACGACGTCGGTCTCCTCGAGCAGATGATGCTGTTTCAGCAGCTTGACGGTCTGGCCGACGACATAGCCGCCGCATCCGGTGCCCGCGGGCGGGCCCCCCGCCTCGACGCACATCACGCCGTTATACCCTTCGAACATGTAATCCTCGGGCCGGAGTTCCTCGGCGTGGAACTCGACCGTCTCGAGCACGTCGATCACCGTCGGCATGAGCTTCTTGGTCAGCGTGAAGGTGCTGTCGTGCTTGGGGTCGCAACCGATCTGCAGCACGCGTTTGCCGAGCAGCGAAAATGCCGCGGACAGGTTGGACGAGGTCGTCGACTTGCCGATCCCGCCCTTGCCGTAGATCGCGAACACCTTCGCGGAGCCGATCCGGTCGGCGGGGTCGAGCCGGACCTGGACGCTGCCCGCGCCATCGGGCCGGGTTGCAACGGGGCGGGTAGGGGGATCGAGCAGGGCCATAATATCGTCCTTATGCCGCGACCGCGGTGATACCCTCGAGGCGATCCTCGAGGTCGTCGCTCGCCGCATGGAGTGCGGCCAGTGTTGCTGCGTCGGGTGACCAGAAATGCCGGTCGCTCGCTTCGATCAGGCGGTTGGCGACACGCGCCGACGCCTTGGGGTTCAGCGTCGCAAGCCGTTCGCGCATCGCGTCGTCGAGCACATAGGTCTCGCTGATCCGCTGATAGACCCACGGGCTGACGTCTCCGGTCGTCGCCGACCAGCCGAGCGTGTTGGTAACGTGCGCCTCGATATTGCGGACGCCCTCGAAGCCGTGCTTGAGCATCGCTTCATACCAGAGCGGATTGAGCATGCGCGTCCGTGTCTCGAGCTCGACCTGTTCGGACAGCGTCCGGACCTTGGTCGCGCCCTGCGTGGCATCGACGATATAGACCGGGGCCGCGCTGCCCCGCGCGCGCGTGATCGAGCGGCTGATCCCGCCTAGGGCGTCGACATAATGGTCGATATCGGTGACGCCAAGTTCGACCGAGTCGAGATTCTGATAGGCGAGGTCGACCCCGGCGAGCGCGGCCTTGAACAGATCGGCCTGGCGCGCGGGGGTGCCGGTGCGGCCATAGGCATAGCCCTTTTGCCGTTCGAACACCTCGGCGATCTCGTCGGGGTCGCTCCACGCGCCATCGTCGATCAGCAGGTTGACGTTTGCGCCATAGGCGCCCTCGGCATTGGAGAAGACGCGCAGCGCCGCGGTTTCGAGGTCGCAGCCGGTCCGCTCGGCATAAGCGAGCGCGTGGCGGCGCACCGCGTTGCGGTCGAGCGGTTCGTCCGCGGTCGCGGCGAGCCATGCGGCCTCCGCGATCATCCGCGTCTGGAGCGGCAGCAGGTCGCGGAAGATGCCCGACAGCGTGACGATCACGTCGATCCGTGGGCGGCCGAGATCGTCGAGCGCGATCAGTTCGGCGCCCGCGAGCCGGCCATAGCCGTCGAATCGCGGGCGTGCGCCGATCAGCGCGAGCACCTGCGCGATCTGCGTCCCCTCCGATTTCAGATTGTCCGTCCCCCAGAGCACCATGGCGAGTGTCTCGGGGAATGGCGCGCCGCTGGCGGTGTGGCGTGCGATCACCTCGTCGGCCTGTGCGAGGCCCTGCGCCATCGCGAAGCTGCCGGGGATCCGGAACGGGTCGAAGCCGTGGATATTGCGCCCGGTCGGCAAGGCCTTGGGGTTGCGGAGCACGTCGCCGCCGGGCGCCGGGCGGACGAACCCCGCATCGAGCGCATGGATCAGCGCGCCGAGTTCGGGATTGTCGGACGACAGCGACGGATCGGCGCCCGCGGCGATCATCTGCGCGCGCATCGCCTCGGGCAGCGGCTGGCCGAGCACATGCAGCCCGTAGGGAATGAGCTCGCGTTCGACTTCGTAGAGATTGGCCGACAAGGCATCGAGATCACGCGCGTCGAGATCGAGCGCGGCCGCCGAAGCGACGATCATCGGATCGAGCAGGTCGCGCTCCGCGTCCGACGGCGACGAGCGCCACCGCTCGAGCAGCGCCTTGAGCTCGGTCATCCCCTTGTAAAGCCCCGCTTCCGCGAGCGGCGGCGTCAGATAGCTGATCAGCGTCGCGCCCGAGCGGCGCTTGGCGATCAGCCCTTCGGACGGATTGTTCGCGGCATAGAGATAGAGGTTGGGCAGATCGCCGATCAGCCGTTCGGGCCAGCAATCGCCGCTCAACCCCGCCTGCTTGCCCGGCATGAATTCGAGCGCGCCGTGTGTGCCGAAATGCAGGACCGCGTCCGCGGCGAAATCCTCGCGCAGCCAGCGGTAGAAGGCGCTGAACGCATGGGTGGGGGTGAAGCGGCCCTCGAACAGCAGCCGCATCGGGTCGCCCTCATAGCCGAAGGCGGGCTGGATCCCGACGAACACCTGCCCGAACTGCGCGCCGAGGACGTGGATCGACGCGCCGTCGCTCTGTTGGCGGCCGGGGGCGGGGCCCCATTGCGCCTCGATCGCGGCCAGATGCGGCTCGCGCCGGACATGGTCGTCGGCGGGGATGCGCGCATGGACATTGGCATCGGCACCGTAGCGCGCGGCGTTGCCGTGGAGCACCGCCTCGCGCAGCGCGTCGACATCGGCGGGAACCTCCACCGCATAGCCCGCGGCCGCGAGTGCCGTGAGTGTCGCGTGGAGCGACTCCCAGACGGCGAGATGCGCCGCGGTACCCGTCGCGCCGGCATTGGGCGGGAAATTGAAGAGTACGACCGCGAGCCTGCGCGCGCGTCGTTCGGACCGGCGCAGGTCGACCAGCCGCGCGACCTTGCCCGCCAGCGCCTCGGCCCGGTCGGGGCAGGAGCGCATCTCGCGCGTCAGCTCCGATTCGGTGAACGTGCAGCGGCGTGCGCACCCGGTGCAGGCGCCCGATCCGTCGGCACGACCGCCGAACACGCTGGGGACGACCGCACCGTCGAGCTCGGGAATTGCGACCATCATCGTCGCCTCGAGCGGCAACAGCCCCTGGCGGCCCGCGCTCCATTGCTGGAGCGACTGGAATTCGAGCGGATGCGCCGCGACATAGGGCACGTCGAGCGTGGCGAGGATCGCCTCCGCCGCCTCGGCATCGTTATAGGCGGGGCCGCCGACCAGGCTGAACCCGGTGAGCGAGACGACCGCATCGACGATCCGCACGCCGTCGCGCATGAAGAAGCGCTCGATCGCGGGGCGCGAGTCGAGCCCGCTGGCAAAGGCGGGGATCACGCGCAGCCCGCGCGCCTCGAATGCGGCAATCGCGCCGTCATAATGACCAGTGTCACGACCGAGCAGATAGGAGCGCAGCATCAGCACGCCGACCGTGCCGCGCGAGCCTCCGTGAACAGGCAGCGCGTCCGCCCGGTCGGCGATCCGGTCCGGTATCGCCGGATGGTAGACGCCGACCTCGGGATAATCGTGCGGCGCGGCGGCGCGGACGGCGTGGCCCGCATAGCGGCCGGCGAGCGCCTGGATCATCCCGACGACATTGTCGTCGCTGCCCGCCAGCCAATATTGCAGCGTCAGGAAATAGGCGCGGACGTCCTGCGCGGTGCCGGGGATGAACCGCAGAATCTTGGGCAGCCGCCGCAGCATCCGCATCTGCCCCGCGCCCGACGAGGCGCCGGGCTTGGCCGATCCGCGCAGCCGCTTGAGCAGCGCGAGCGGACCGCTGGCCGGCTTGTCCATGCGATAGTCGCCGAGCCTGGTGAGCCGGACGATCTCGCTGCCCGACATCAGCCCGACCATCGCGGCACAGGCCTCGCGGCGCGCGGTCAGCGCGGGGAGGACCGCGCGGATATGGTCGTCGAGGAACAGCATCGTCGCGATGACGATGTCGGCGCGGCCGATATCGGCGATGCAGCGATCGAGCGACCCGGTGCCGCGATCCCAGTCGGCCGCGGCGTGGAAGCCGATCGTGATCCCGCTATCGTCCGCGGCGAACCGCGCGGCGGCGCGTTCGGCGGCGCCAGACAGATGGTTGTCGAGCGTGACGATCACGACATGCAGCGGGACCGGGCGGCGGATGGCGCTATCGGGCATAATGGGCCTTCGCATCATAGAGCGTGTCGATCGTGATCGTCGCGACGTCGCGCTCGGCGGCGAACCGTTCGGTGTTGCGACGCGCCTTCCCGCGGACGAAGAAGGGGATCTTGAGCAGCTCGCGCTCGGCATCGGCGGACCAGACGCGTGCGGCGCTGGCGTCGGGGGCGGGGCGGGGCGCGACCTCGGGCGATACCGGCTGCGGCGCTGTCTCGGGCGCCACCGGGAGGGGCGCAAGATGGCTCGCGCCGGCCATGTCGCTGAACTCGAAATCGTCGCGGAACATCGTCAGCAGATGCTCCTCCAGCCCCATCACGAGCGGATGGACCCAGGTGTCGAACAGCACGTTCGCGCCCTCGAACCCCATTTGCGGCGAGTAGCGTGCGGGGAAATCCTGGACATGGACGGGGGCCGAGATCACCGCACAGGGGATTCGGAGCCGCTTGGCGATATGCCGTTCCATCTGCGTGCCGAGCACCAGTTCGGGCTGAAGCGCATGGATCGCCTCCTCGACGACCAGATAATCGTCGGTGATCAGCGGCGTGACGCCGTAAAGCGCTGCGGCGGTGCGCAGGTCGCGCGCGAATTCGCGGTTGTAGCAGCCGAGCCCGACGACCTCGAACCCGAGCTCATCGCGCGCGACGCGGGCGGCGGCGATCGCGTGGGTGGCGTCACCGAAGATGAAGACCCGCTTGCCGGTCAGATAGGTCGAGTCGACCGAGCGGCTCCACCAGGGAAGGTGACCAAGGTCGCACGCGCCCGTCGGATCGATCCCGGTCAGCGCCGCCAGCTCGGCGATGAAATCGCGCGCCGCGCCGTGGCCGATCGGCACGGTGGTGACGACGGGCTGGCCGTGTTCGCGCGCGAGCCAGCGGCAAGCGCTGTCGGCGATCTCGGGATAGAGGCAGATGTTGAAATCGGCCTCGGGCAACCGGGCGATGTCCGCGGTGGTCGCACCGAGCGGCGCCACGACGTTCACCGCGATCCCCAGCGCATCGAGGATGCGGCGGACTTCGATCACGTCGTCGCGGTGCCGGAAGCCGAGCGCGGTCGGGCCGAGGATGTTGGCGGTCGGGCGCGCGGTTGCCCGGTTGGGCGCGGGGCTGGCCGCGAGGGTCCGGACGAGCTGGTAGAAGGTCTCCGCCGCGCCCCAATTCTCCTTGCGCTGATAGCTCGGCAGTTCGAGCGCCACGACCGGGCAGGGCAGGTCCATCGCCGCGACCAGCCCGGCGGGGTCGTCCTGGATCAGTTCGGCGGTGCACGAGGCGCCGACCAACATCGCGCCCGGCGTGAAGCGCGCATAGGCATCGCGCGCCGCGGTCTGGAACAGCGCGGCGGTATCCTTGCCGAGATCGCGCGCCTGGAAGGTCGTGTAGGTCACCGGCGGGCGCTTGCCGCGCCGCTCGATCATCGTGAACAGCAGGTCGGCATAGGTGTCGCCCTGCGGCGCATGGAGGACATAATGCACGTCCTCCATCGCGGTCGCGATTCGCATCGCGCCGACATGGGGTGGTCCCTCATAGGTCCAGACGGTCAGCTGCATCACACCCTCAGCAGGTCGCGCCGCCGCAGCGGTCGCGCGAAGAGGTCGGCGAGGTCGCCCGCCTGGTCGAAGCCGTGGACCGGCGAGAAGACGAGCTCGATCGCCCATTTCGTCGTCAGCCCCTCCGCCTCGAGCGGGTTGGCGAGGCCGAGGCCGCAGACGGTGAGGTCGGGGCGGTCCGCGCGCAGGCGGTCGAGCTGACGATCGACATCCTGCCCCTCGCTCAGCCGCGTCGCGGCGGGGAGCAGCGCGAGTTCGCGGGCAAGGTGGCGGCGGTGAAGATAGGGCGTGCCGACCTCGACCGGGACCATGCCGAGCTCGGTTGCGAGAAAGCGCGCGAGCGGGATTTCGAGCTGGGAATCGGGGAGGAAGCTGATCCGCCGTCCCTCGAGCAGCGGGCGTGCATGCGCGAGCGCACGCTTGGCGCGTTCGCGGCCGGGCGCGATCGTGCGCCGAAACTGCATCGCGTCGACGCCGAACGCCTGGGCGGCGGCGTGCAGCCAGTCGGTCGTGCCCTCGGCACCGAACGGGAACAGCGCGTCGAGCCGGGTCGCGCCGCGATCCTCTAGCGCGCGCGCCGTCTCACCGAGAAACGGCTGGGCGAGCAGGAAGCGCGTATTGGGCCCGACCGGCGGCATCGCCCCGGCGCGGCGCGCGGGCAGCGTATGGACGGGGCCGATGCCGAGCGCGTCGAACAGCCGGAGGAACTGGTCCTCGACGACATCGGGCAGCGCGCCAACGATCATCAGGCTCGGCGCGGGGGATGCGTCAGCGGCGAGGCCGGGGACCAGCGCCGCGAGGCAGGCATCCTCCCCCTCGGTGAAGGTCGTCTCGATCCCGCTGCCCGAATAATTGAGGATCCGGGTCGTGCGGCCATGCTTGACCGACAGCCGGGCCGCGGCACGCGAGAGGTCGAGCTTGATCACCTCCGACGGGCAGGAGCCGACGAGGAACAGCAGCTTGATATCAGGCCGGCGCAGCAGCATCTGGTCGACGATGCGGTCGAGCTCGTCATTGCAGTCCGCCATCCCCGCGAGGTCGCGCTCCTCGATGATCGCGGTGGCGAAGCGCGGCTCGGCAAAGACCATCACGCCTGCCGCCGATTGCAGCAGATGCGCGCAGGTCCGCGAGCCGACGACGAGGAAGAACGCGTCCTGGATCTTGCGATGCAGCCAGATGATCCCGGTGAGACCGCAGAACACCTCGCGCTGGCCGCGTTCGCGCAGCACGGGCGCGGCGTCGCATCCGGTCCGGCCAAGCTGCGGGGCGGTGGGCAGGGGGGTGGAAAGCGGGGCGGTCATGACGCGGCCATGCTTGCCGGTGCACGCTGCAACCGCGCGGCCCGCAGCTTGATCAGGAACTGCGCGGCATTGACGACGTAGCTCGCATAGGCCGCGAGCGCGAGCCACATGCGTCCCGCCTCGCTGCCGAAGTCGCGGGCAAGCGCGACGAGATAGGCGGTGTGCAGCGCGAGCACGAGCATGCTCACCACGTCCTCCCAGAAGAAGGCGGGGGCGAACAGCCATCGGCCGAACACCTGCTTCTCCCAGATCGCGCCGGTGATCATGATCGCGTAGAGCGCGCCCGTCTTGACCATGATCGATATCGTGGCGGCGACCACGCCGTCGCCCGTCGCGAGATAGCGCAGCACCAGCGTCAGGCTGACGAGGAAGATCAGGAACTGGATCGGGGCGAGCACCCCCTGGACCAGTGTCCAGGCCGACGAGTCGCGGCGGTCGCGCTGGTCCGGCGTGTAGAGCGGGGCGGCTGCCCGGCCGGAGCCCGGGACGGCCGCGCCGCCCTGCCGATCTGCCGGAGAAAGGTCGTTCGCTCGCATCGCGCCCCGCCTGCCCAAGTTCCGATCGAGACCTTACGCCCGCCCCTCAAAAAGTGTCAAGTTATTTGGACGTCCACAATCCGGAACAGGTTGTGCGATGCAGCAAAACCGTCAGGTTGTCAGTCAATTGCAAGTGGGATATGCTGCGAGTCGCCGCTAATCTGCCAAATGCAGGTCCCGGTCTGTAGTTGTTGGCGTGTCGACCAGGCTGGGGAGAGCCGGTAATGGCAGCGGTTACTCACTATTCGCGCGGTTTCCGGTGGAGCACCGGGTCGTTCGCACGTCGGGACTGGAGCGATGGCCGCCGAGATCTTGGTCCGGGGCCGCGTCGCGATGACGGGGACTATGATCGCCCTTTGTCTGCGCTGATCGAATGCGAGATCATTCCACGGCTGATGGCCGCGCATGCCAGTGCGGCGATACCCTCCGCCGAGATCGGGACGGATGGCCCGATCGACAGTGTCGAGGTGGGCATCTTCGCGCCGCTGGTGATGCAGGTCGATGCCGACCGCCTGCTTGCGCATATCGAGACGATCCTCGACCGCGGCGTCTCGGTCGAGACGGTCATGGTCGATCTGCTCGCACCCGCTGCGCGTCTGCTCGGCGAATATTGGGATGATGATCGCTGCGATTTCGTCGATGTCACGATGGGGTTGTGGCGGCTCCAGGAAGTCGTGCACGAGATTGCCGGTCGCATGCCCAGCATCCGGACAGATCCGGGCGATCGACATCGGGCTTTATTCGCGTCGTTACAGGGCGATCACCATAGTTTCGGGACGATCGTCCTCGACGAGGTCTTTCGGCATGGCGGCTGGCTGACGGACCGGATCAACGACGCGGAAACGCCCGTGTTGCTGGATGCTGCGACGGCGGATTGGTTCGATATCATCGGATTGACGATCAGTTGCGACTGCCATATCGCCGGACTTGCATCGATCATTGCTGCGTTGCGAGGGATTTCGCGAAATCCTCGTGTCTGCATCATGGTCGGCGGTGCGATTTTCAATGCAGACCCGGATCTCGCCACCAAAGTCGGCGCCGATGGTACCGCGTCCGATGCGAAACTCGCGCTGAAAATGGCCGGCGATCTTCTCCGCGAAAGCGCATGGGGGACCACGGCGTGTAATTGATTGCTGCAGATTGGAGCGCGACGCTCGTCGATGGACAAGACTATCGCCTCTTCCCCGCATCGGGCCTTCGCCCGCCCCGACGCCGCGCCCGGGGCCCTGAGCGCGCGCGTGGCCGCGTCGCTGCTCGCGGCCGTCGGCGACGTCGCCTTCATCCTCGCCGCCGATGGGCGGATCCTCGACGTTGCGGTGTCGCAGGGTGATCTTGCCAATCACGGCTTTGCCGGCTGGGTCGGCGAACGCTGGATGGACACGATGACGGTCGAAAGCCGTCCCAAGGCGGCCGAGATGCTCGCGGCGGCGGGCAGTCCCGAACCCGCGCGCTGGCGACAGGTGACGCATCCCGCGGCGGGTGGCGACGTGCCGGTCCGCTATCTGGTGATGTCGCTGGGCACACCCGATCGACTCGTCGCAATCGGTCGCGACCTGCGCGGCGCGGCGGCGACTCAGCAGCGGCTTCTGCAGACCCAACAGGCGCTGGAGCGCGACTATATCCGCCTGCGCCAGGCCGAGACGCGGTACCGGATGCTGTTCGACATGGCGTCCGACGCGATCCTGGTCGTCGACGCGGGCTCGCGCCGTATCCGCGAGGCGAATCCGGCGGCGCTGCGGCTGCTCGATGCCGCCGCCGATACGCTGGTCGGTGCACCGGTCAGCACGATCGTCGACCCGCATGATCGCGACGACCTGGTCGCGCATCTCGGTGCGGCGGAGGCGGCGGACGATGTCGCACCGGTTGCGCTGCGGCTGAACGATCGCACGCTCGACGTGCGGATCGATGCGAAGCTGTTCCGTCAGGCGCGCAGCCCGTCGCTGATCGTCCGGATCGAGGCGGTCGAGCCGGTCGTCGGTGCGCGGCGGCACGAGGCGACGCTCGGCGACGTGGTCGAGCGCATGCCCGATTCGTTCGTGCTGGTCGATCGCGACTTGGTGGTGCTGACCGCGAACGCCGCCTTTGTCGAGCTGACCGAAATGCCGTCGATCGAGCGGCTGATCGGCGCGCGGCTGGGCGCGTGGCTGGGCCGGCCGGGCATCGATCTCGAGCTGATCGTCGCGCAGCTGCGCGAACATGGCTCGGTCCGCAACGTTGCGACGATCCTGCGCGGCGCGGCGGGTGCGCAGGCCGAGATCGAGGTGTCCGGCGTGGTCGCGCCGATGGGTGGCAGCGAGTGTTTCGGCTTCACGATCCGCCATGTCGGACGTCGCCTTCGCCAGGTGCCGCTGGTCGCGCACGACACGCCGCGATCGGTCGAGCAGCTGACCGAGCTGGTGGGGCGCATGTCGCTGAAAGAGATCGTGCGCGAGAGCACCGATCTGATCGAGCGGCTCTGCATCGAGGCGGCGCTGGCCTATACGTCGGACAACCGCGCGTCCGCGGCGGAAGTGCTCGGCGTGAGTCGGCAAAGCCTCTATTCCAAGCTGCACCGCCACGGCCTTGGCAATCTCGTGTCGGGTGACGGCTGAACGCGCAAATGTCATCAACATTGGTGTCAACATATGTTGACAGATAAGGGCGTCTGATCCTAGCTTCTTGGCATGGATCGCTTGTCCGCTCCCCGTGTCGCGATGCCGCTGCCCGCGGCCCGCGACGTGCTGGAACTGCTCAAGCCGGTCACCTGGTTTCCACCGATCTGGGCGTTCCTGTGCGGGGTCGTGTCGTCGGGCGTTCCGCTGGGCGATCGCTGGCCGTTTCTTGTCGGGGGTGTCCTGCTGACGGGGCCGCTGGTCTGCGGCACGAGCCAGGCGGCCAATGACTGGTTCGACCGCCATGTCGATGCGATCAACGAGCCGCTGCGGCCGATCCCGTCGGGGCGGATCGCCGGCAGCTGGGGCTTGTGGATCGCGATCGCGGGCAGCCTGATATCGGCGGCGGTCGGGGCGGCGATGGGGCCGCTGGTGTTCGCGGCGACCGGCGTCGCGCTGGCCTGCGCCTGGGCCTATAGCGCGCCGCCATTCCGGTTCAAGGCGAGCGGGATCTGGGGCCCCGCGGTGGTCGCGCTGACCTATGAGGGGCTGACCTGGTTTACCGGTGCGGCGGCGATGACGGGCGGCTGGCCCGATGCTGCGGTGCTGGTCATACTCGGCCTCTACACCGCCGGCGCGCACGGCATCATGACGCTCAACGACTTCAAGGCGGTCGAGGGCGATCGGATGATGGGGCTGCGCTCGCTGCCGATCGTGCTGGGGGTGGATCGCGCCGCCCGGCTGGCCTGTATCGTCATGGCGGTCCCGCAGGTCGCGGTGATCGGCTTGCTGGCGTTGTGGGGGCACGCGCTTGTCGCGCTGCTGGTCGCGTCCTTGCTGGCGGGGCAATTGGCGCTGATGGTGCGGCTGCTGCGCGATCCGCTCAAGAACACACCGTGGTATAATGCGACCGGCACGACGCTCTATGTCCTCGGGATGCTGGCGTCGGCGTTCGGGCTCGGCGGGGTCGCGGGGTTGTGAGCGCGGTCCCGCTCGGCTGGCTCGGTATCGGGCGGCTCGGGCTGGTGCAGAGCGCGATCGGCGCGATCGTGATGCTGGCGACCTCGCTGCTGAACCGCGTGATGGTGGTCGAATATGCGCTGCCCGCGGCGCTCCCCGCAGGTCTGGTCGCCTGGCATTATGCGGTCCAGCTGTCGCGACCGGTCTGGGGGCATGGTTCGGATCGCGGCGCGCGGCGGACACCCTGGATCATAGGGGGTATGGCGGTGCTCGCGCTCGGCGCCTTGCTCGCGGTCGCCGCGCTGCCGCTGCTCGCCGCACGCGCGCCCGGGGGGCTGGCGCTCGCGATTGCCGCGTTTGCGATGATCGGCATGGGCGTGGGCGCGGCGGGCACCTCGCTGCTGGCGTTGCTCGCGACCCGAGTCGCGCCCGAGCGGCGCGCGGCGGCGGCGGCGATCACCTGGATCATGATGGTCGCGGGGATCGCGGTGACGGCGGGGATAGCCGGTGCGCTGCTCAAACCCTTTTCCGCAGCGCGGCTGACCCAGGTCGCGGCCGGCGTCGCGGCGTGTGCATTCGCGCTGGCCGTGGTGGCGCTTCTCGGCGTCGAGGGGGCTGCACCGTCCAGGGCACTCGCCACGCGGGTTGAAGCGTCGCGGCGAGGGGAGCGATCGGCTACGCTGACGACGGCGTTGCGGACGATCTGGGACGATGGCGAGGCGCGCCGCTTCACGCTCTTCGTCTTCGTCTCGATGCTGGCCTATGCGATGCAGGACCTGATCCTCGAGCCGTTCGCCGGGCTGGTGTTCGGGTTCGCGCCGGGTGCCTCGACGCAGTTGTCCGGGGTGCAGCACGGGGGTGTGCTCGTCGGGATGATCGTCGCGGGGGTCGGCGGCGGGGCGTTTGGCGGCGGGCGGGGTGAAGGCGGGGAGACGCGCGGGCTGCGCTGGTGGATCGGTGGCGGGTGTCTCGGGTCGGCGGCGGCGCTGGCGGGGCTCGCGCTGGCGGCGCGGATCGGGCCGGGCTGGCCGCTGACCGCCAATGTCGCGCTGCTCGGGCTTGCCAATGGCGTCTTCGCGGTCGCGGCGATCGGCGCGATGATCGCGCTGGCGGGACGCGGGCAGGCAGAGGGGCGGGAGCAGGCGGGACTCCGCATGGGCGTGTGGGGCGCGGCGCAGGCGATCGCCTTCGGGCTCGGCGGGCTGCTCGGCGCGACGGGCGTCGATCT
This sequence comes from Sphingomonas sp. Leaf30, assembly GCF_001422525.1. Lineage (NCBI taxonomy): Bacteria > Pseudomonadati > Pseudomonadota > Alphaproteobacteria > Sphingomonadales > Sphingomonadaceae > Sphingomonas > Sphingomonas sp. Leaf30. The sequence continues at coordinate 101,999 of NZ_LMKZ01000017.1, forward strand.
CGGGCGGAGCCGGATCGACTCTCCCGCCACCGTCTTCACCCTGGTCTTCCTGGTCGAGGCGCTGGTCTTCGTCGCCGCCGCAGGGCTGGCGATGCGCAGGCCGGGTCGCTGGCAGGACATGACGCCAGTCGCGCGCGCGCGCGGCGGCGGCATGACGACCTATGATTGCGTCGTGGTCGGCGGCGGCCCGGCCGGGGCGACCGCCGCTGCCGAGCTGGCGCAGGCGGGGCGATCGGTGCTGCTGCTCGATCGCGCGGGCCGGATCAAGCCGTGCGGCGGCGCCATCCCGCCGCGGCTGATCCGTGATTTCGCGATTCCCGATCATCTGATCGTCGGGCGGGCGCGAACCGCGCGGATGATCGCGCCGTCGCGGCGTGCGGTCGACATGCCGGTCGATCCGAGCGGCGCGGGCGGCTATGTCGGCATGGTCGACCGCGACACGTTCGACGAGTGGCTGCGCGACCGCGCTGCCAAACAGGGCGCTGAGAGGCGCACCGGGCGGTTCGAGGCGATCGTCCGCGACGGCGATGGTGGCGCACAGGTCCGCTATACCGATGGCGAGGGCGATCATCGCGTCCGCGCGCGGTGCGTGATCGGTGCGGACGGCGCCCGGTCGCGCGTCGCCGAGGCGGTGTTCGACGATGCGGTGCGCAACCCGTGCGTCTTCGCCTATCACGAGGTGATCCGTACGCCGCAACCCGGCACCGCGGCGTTCGACCGCACCCGGTGCGACGTCTTCTATCAGGCCGAATTTTCGCCCGATTTCTACGGCTGGCTGTTCCCGCACGGCGACACCGCGAGCATCGGCGTCGGCAGCGCGCACAAGGGGCATGGTTTGCGTGACGCGACCAGCCGGTTGCGCGTGCGGCTCGGGCTCGAAACGTGCGTGACGCTGCGTCGCGAGGGCGCGCCAATCCCGCTCCGCCCGTTGCGGCGATGGGATAATGGCCGCGACGTGCTGGTAATCGGCGATGCCGCGGGGGCGGTCGCGCCGGCCTCGGGCGAGGGGCTTTATTACGCGATGCTGTCCGCGCGGTTCGCCGCCGAGGCGGTCGATACCTTCCTCGCCAGCGGAGACCCCAAGGCGCTCGGCGCGGCGCGGCGGCGGTTCATGCGCGCGCATGGGCTGGTGTTCCGCATCCTCGCGATCATGCAGCATTTCTGGTACCGCGACGATCGCCGACGCGAACGCTTCGTGGCGATGTGCGCCGACCGCGACGTCCAGCATCTGACCTGGCACGCCTATATGAACAAGCGGCTGATCTATGCGCGGCCGCTCGCCTATGCACGGATCTTCGTCAAGGACATGCAGCATCTGCTGCAGACCGCGAGCTGATGCACGATGGATAGGGTCTGGATCTTTCCGGTGTGCATCGCGGCATTGCTCGCGACATTGGTGGCGCTGGTGGGCGCGACGATCATCGACACCGGATCCTGGTATGCCAGTCTGCTCAAGCCGCATTGGGCACCGCCCGACGCCGCCTATGGGCTGGCCTGGACCGCGATCTACAGCTGCACGGCCCTGGCAGGCGTGACGGGGTGGCGGGCGATTGCGGGGTGGCGCGAGCGCGAATGGCTGCTCGGGCTGTTCGCGGGAAACGGGTTTCTCAACATCCTGTGGAGCCTCGTCTTCTTCCGCCTGCAGCGGCCCGACTGGGCGGTTGCAGAGATGGTCGTGCTCTGGCTGTCGATCCTGTTTCTCATCGTCATCCTGGCCCGGCATTCGCGGTCTGCGGCAGCGCTGTTGCTGCCCTATCTGCTGTGGGTGGGGTTCGCGGGTTACCTCAATCTGGCGATCGTCCAGCTCAACGGACCCTTTTCCTGACCTGGCTGTTCGCCAGCGGGCACGCGGTCGAAATCGTGCTGGGGGTTCTCGCCCTCGAACTTCTCTGGCTGCGACGGCAGGGGTGGAGCATGGCGACCGCGGCACTCCGGCTGGCGCCAGGCATGTTGATGCTGGTCGCGCTGCGCGCCGCGCTGACCGGGCTCGACTGGCCTTGGGTCGCGGTACCGCTCCTCGTGTCGCTTCCGGTCCATCTCGCCGATCTGGCAAGGACGGCGCGAGGCTGAATGTCGATCATGCCAGGATGCAGGACCGGTCCTGGCGTTTCACACCCTGCTCTGCGGCGACCGACCATGGTCGCGCGGTCAAGCGAAGCTGCGACCGATCCCGCCCGGTCCCGCAACAGGCAGGAGCGGGACCGGTGGGGCAGGGGCGGCGGTTCGGCTCAGCCGCCGGCTTGCAGATAGGCGATCACGTCGGCGCGCTTCTGCGGATCGGGGATACCCGGGAACGCCATCTTGGTACCCGGAACGACACGTTGCGGCTTTTCCAGATATTGGAACAGCTTTTCGGGGGTCCAGGTGATTCCGCTATTCTTGTTGGCGGCGGAATAGGTGTAGCCGGCGACCGTTCCCGCGGCGCGGCCGACCACTTCGTACAACGAGGGGCCGATCTTGTTCACGCCGGCCTCGACCGCGTGACAGGTCTGGCAGGTGATGAACGCGGTCTTCCCCTTGGCGGCATCGCCCGTATAGCCGGCGAATTTGACGCCGCTGAGCGTATCGACATTGTCCGGAGCCGGAGCTGCGGCGGATGCGGTCGCCGCCGGCGCGGCAGCCGCAGCCGGAGCCGCGGCGTTTGCGGTAGCGGCTTCCGGCGCGGCGGCAGCGGTTTCGCCCGCGGCGGGCTCCTCGGCCGCCTTTTTCGAGCAGGCGGAGAGCGCCGTCGCCGAGAGCGCGACGCAAAGTGCCAGATGTCCAAACCGAATCGTGGATGCTGATTTCATAATCTTGCTCCTCTCGACCAAGCGCCGGGTCCGCATGCCAGGCTGTACACTGTCTATTATTCTTCACAGTATCTGCCGTCCAACACTTTGTTTCAGCAACTGTAAGGAGCGGCCCCCGGAAAGGCGTCGGAGGGCGCGGGGATGCGCCGGAGATAGCGACCGCGAAATGCGCGGCATGGTTCGATATACCGACGTGCGGGGCGATGTATGACAACGGGGCCGGCCGCTATCCGGCGCGGGATCTGCTCACGCTCTTGGGCAGGCTGCGCGCTGCAAGGATGAAGGAACGTTCCGCACCGGTACGGATCTGCAACACAAGATCGCGATTCCGATGACCGCGCCCGCCACCGGCATCGCCCACGCCATGGCCAGCAGTTGTCCGCCGCCGGTCTCGCCGAGCGGGGCGGTGCCGGTCCAGCCGGCCAGCGCCAGGCCCTGACCGAACAGCGCACCGCCGATCCCGCCACCCAGCTTCAGCGTCAGGAGCAGCAACGCGACCGGCACCGCCTCGAGCCGGACGCCGGTCTGGCGCTCGCCGTGATCGATCGCGTCGGCGAGCAGCGCCCAGATCATCATCTGCACGCCGGCATTGCCCGCACCGAACAGCGCGATCCCCGCCATCATGCCGCGCGGTCCCGTCGCGAACACCGCCGATCCGACCGCGACGAGGATCAGCGCGACCGCCAGCATGCCGCGCTGGCTGGCACGCCGGCTCGCGGCGACCCACACCGGCAGCATGACGAGTTGCGACAACGCGAGCGTCGTGAGCGCGCGTGCGGTCCAGTCGGGGTCGTGGATCACCCCCTTGCCGATATAGGCGAAGGATCGCGCAAAGACCGGCAGCGTCAGCGCCTGCGCGAAACCGAACACCAGCAGCGCACAGAACGGACGATTGCCGAGGATCCAGACCCGGAGCGGCGTTTGCGGGATGGATGGGGTTCGCGGGAGGCGCGGGGTGGCGGCCGGCCCCGATGCGGCGGCCAGCCACAGCGTCGCGACATAGGCGAGGGCGGCACAGGCCGTGGTGACGATGAGGCGATGACCGCCCGCGAGCGCGGGGTCGACAAAGGCGGGGGCGGACCCGGCGACCGCCAGCGCGCCGAGGCAGCTGAACATGTACCGCAAGGCCGACAGCGTCGTCGCGGCACCGCGCGGTCCGGTCATCCGCATCATCAGCGCATTATGCGCGACATCGCAGGTCGCATAGGCGGTGCGGAAAACCAGTACGAGACTGATCGCCCAGGGAATTATGAAGGATGGCTGGGGGGTGGGGAGGAGGAAGAGGATGGTGAAGGGGATGGTGACGACAGGGGCGGCGAGGACGAGGAGGCGGCGGTAGAGCCCCGCGCGGTCGGTGGCGCGGTCGAGCAGGCGGCCGAGCAGCGGGTTGCACAGCCCGTCCCAGACCAGCCCGAGCATCACGATCAGCCCGGCGGCGAGCGGCGATATCCCCCAATATTCGGTCAGCGTGAACATCAGGAAGACGTCCATCGTCGAGGCGAGCAGATTCTTGCCGAAATTGCCGCTCGCATAGCCGAGCATCCGCGCCGTGGCAGGCGGCGCGGCGGCGGCGGCGTTATCGGGGGGGGAACATGCCATCGACCGCGACCCTAGCGCGGCTGTCTTGCAGTTGCGGGACATTTTGCGTGGGCGGCGCCTGCGTGGTGACGACCAGCGTACCGCCGCGCATCAGATCGGCATGATCGATCCGCGTTTGCGACAGCGCGCGTCCGTCCAGGGTCACCCGTTGGACGACGCCGTCCGCTGGGCCGTCGCGGCGGATCAGGAGCACGTGCCCCTTGCCGAGATCGAGACGGACCCGTTCGAACGCGGGCGTCGTCGGGACGTACCAAGGCTCTCCCGGTACCAGCGGATAGAGCCCGAGCGATGCGAAGACGTACCAGGCGGTCATGCCGCCCGCGTCATCGTCCATCCCGTCGGCAAATCCCTGCGGCGCCAGCGCGAAGCTGGGCCCGACGAACGGCACCGCGAGCTTGCCGCTGTTGGTATAGGGATGCGCGATCGGCCGGGTCAGGATCGTCCGGACGAGATCCGCGGTCGGCCGGGGCTCGCCCAGCGCGGCGAACATCCAGGGGACGTGGATGTCGGGCTCGTTCGTCATGTTGAACAGGCCCTGCCCGAAGAAGGTCTGGAGTTCGCCCAGCAGCCGCGCGCGCCCGACGGTCCGGGTGATCCAGCCGAGATCGAAGACCGGTGCCCAGCGATATTGCCACAATGTGCCCTGGTAGAGACCGCGCGCCTTGACGACGTCGCTGTCCGCGCCGGGCGACTGGAACACCGAGCGCCACATTGGGCGGTAGGACAGCGCCTTTGCGGTGAAGCGCGCGGCGAGATCGGTGCGGCCGAGATCGCGTGCGAGTTCGGCGGTCGCCCAGTCGTCATAGGCGGCCTCGATCTGTTCGTCTGGGGTGCCGCGCTTGAGCGTGGCGCTGTCCGCGACCATGCCGGCGAGCGCCGCGTCCGTGTCGAACGCGATCCCCTTGCGGTGCAGGTCGAGCAGCGCGATCCCAGCATGTTCGGTGCGCACCGTCAGAAACGGTTCGTCGCGGGTCGACCATTGCGGCTTGCCGCCGGCATAGAGCGCGACCAGCGAGGCGGCGATGTCGGGGCTGCGGTCGGGCTGGAGCAGCGCCAGCAGCGGCATCTGCGTGCGGTAATTGTCCCAGAGCGACCAGCTGGCATAGCGCGTCGTGCCCTTGGGCGAGACGGCGATGCGGCCGGTCTTGTCGCGGTGACGGCCGTCCGGATCGTCGATTGCGACCGGGGTCTGCATGACACGGTAGAGCGAAGTGTAGAACAGCGCGCGGCGGTCGCGCGGACCGGTCGGCACCACCCGCCCGAGCACGCGGTTCCAGTCGGACCGGGTCGCCGCGGCGATGGTCGCGAACGGCCGGTCGCCGAGTTCGGTGTCGCGGGTCAGCGCCGCGCCGCCGCCGTCGACGCTCGACAGGCCGGTGCGGATCTCGATCCGGTCCCCCGCGCGGGCGACGAGGCGGAGCGTCGCCAGATCACCGGTGCCGACACTCAGCCGGCGATGCACGAGGCGACCGTTGACCCGGATCCGGCTGGCGGTGTGGAGGCGATAGGCGCCCTGGTCGCAGACGGTGCCCGCAACGAGATCGGCACGCAGGTCGTCGCTGTCGAGGCGTGCCCAGTTGGCCGAGAGCCGTTTGGCATAGCTGCGTCGCGGGTCGATCCGCAGGTCGAGCGTGCCTGCGCGCGGTACGGTGAAGCGCAGCACGCCGCCGCCGCGCGTCGCGGTCGTCTCGGCAAGGATGCCGCCGTCGTAGCGGACGCTGTAGGTGCCGGCGCGCGCGCGTTCGCGGGTCTTGTCGATCTGTGCGGGAGCCGCATCGCTACCGGCATAGCGTAGCGCGATCATCAGGTCGCCGCCCGCACCGCCGCAGCCGACGCCGACGCCGCGCGTGTGCGAGAAGCCGAGCAACGTGGTGGCCGCGTGATCATAGCCGGCGTGGTTGGCGGGGCTGGTGTCGGGGCCGAGCTGGACCATGCCGAACGGCGCGACCGCGGCGGGGGTGAGCTGGCCGAAATCGGCGAGTGTCCCGACGAAGGGGTCGACGAGATCGGCGGGGGTGTCCTGGGCGGATGCGGCGGCCGGAACTAGCAGCATGGTCAGGACGAGCGGATGGGTGAGGATGCGGCGTGACCGTCGCGGTTGGAGTGGGGTCGGGATGGCGGGGAGGAACGCGCGTTGTTCCCGATCAGTGTCGTTTCCCAACTGGGCCCCGGCCTTCGCCGGGGTGGGGGTTGGGGTTGGGGTTGGGGAGTTTGTGTTTGCGGGGTCTGACCGCTGAAGGACATTGGTCATGGGTCGAGCGGATCGCGGGGATCCTGGCGGAGCGACTGGCGCGACGGGCGGAATTCGAGGTCGTAGACGGATAGCCGCCGGCCGATCGTGCCGGGCATGTAGCCGAGCTCGGCGGTGTTGCGCGTGGTGAAGGTCGGGCTTTCGATATAGGCGCTCTGCTGCGCGTCGGTGACGATCAGCGTCGGCCGGTCGAGCGGGATGCCGAGCGCGACCATCCGCCGCGTGGCGTTGCGCAGATTGGTCGTCGTGTGCCGCGCATAGGGTTCGAGGATGATGCGATCGGCGGGGATTGCGTAGCGCTCGATCAGTGCGCGGCGGATCTCGACGGCTTCGACGAAGCGCGTGCCGCGCGGGTGGACCGCGCTGCCCGAGACGAGGATGAACGGGGCGAGCCCCTGGCGAAAGCGTTGCGCGGCGAGCAGCGCGTGGAGCTTGCTGCGCGGGCTGAGCCGTGTGGCGCTGTCCTCCGGCCCGACGCCGGGCACGATCAGCGCGGTATAGCGGAAGGCGGCCCAGTCGGTGCGTGCGGCCGCGGCACGGGCGCCGGCATTTTCGCGGTCGTCGAGCGGTTCGAACAGCGTCGCCGCGGTCGCGTCGTTGCCATCGAGCAGCGCGAGCGCGAGCGCGACGCTGCCGTCGAGCGTGTCGGGTGCGGCGCCCGAGGCGGCGCGGGCGAACTCGATGCCGACTGCGACGCCGTCGGCGAAAAGCGGCACCGCGGGGGTGAAGACGGGGCCGTCGATCGCGGGATAGCGTGACGGATGGCCGAGCCCATAGACGCGCAGCACCGCGTTCAGCCCGTCGAGCTCGGCATCGATCGCCGCGACCGGCGCGAGATCCGCGTTCGGTGCGAGCGGCGGCAGCCCGCGCTTGGCCGCGAGCCGGCCGAGGATCGCGACGAGTGCGGCGCGGTCCTCGGTCGTCCAGATCGCCGCCTCGATCGTGCAGGCGGCTGTGGTGCCGCATGCCGCGCGCCGTGCGGTGCGGGCGGCCTGCAGCGTGCGCATCGCCGGGTCGCGGTCGAGCGCCTGCGCCCAGCCCTGCGTCGTGCGCAACGCGACGAGCCGGGGAAACAGGCGCTGCGAAAGCGCGTCGATCGGGGCGTCGGGGGATTGCCCGACTGCCCCGATCTGCCCGGTCGTTGCCTGTGCCGGTCCCTGCGCGCCGAGCGGCACCGATGCGCTGCCTGCCAGCGCCGCCGCGAGGATCATCCGCAGGCCGGTCACCAGGACTTGCTGACCACGAGGCGGACGTTGCGGCCGAAGATCGGACGGCCGTAGATTGCGTCCGCGGTGCCCTGGCCGCTGAGCTGGTCGGTGCGCGTATTGCCCTCGGTCAGGCCCTTGGCGTTGAAGATGTTGTCGCCGACGACCTGCATCTGCCACGTGTCGCGCGTCAGCGTGATGCCCGCGCCGACCGTCCCATAGGCGGGCAGCGCGGTGTTGTTGAAGAAATCGACATAGCGTTTCCCGACATATTCGTAGCGACCATAGAGCTGGACCGCATTGCCCGCGATGTCGAAATCGACCGAGGGGCGGATATTGCCATAGACCTTGGGCTCGCGGACGAGCTGGTTGCCCTCGACATCGCCCGCGCTGGCGCCGTTCGCGTTGACGAGGCTCTTGTACTTGGGATCGCTGACCGTGACCGCGCCAGTGATCGCAAAGCCGTAGGGCAGCGCGAGATTGCCGTCGATCTCGATCCCCTTGATGTCCGCCTTGCCGACGAACGGCACCGACTGGTCGTTGCGGCCGGTGACCGGGTCGAGCGCAACGAACGAGGCGTTGAGCGGGTCGTAGCGCGTGTAGAAGCCGATGACATAGAGATAGGACCGTCCGAACGCCGCCTTCAGCCCGACCTCATACTGGTTGGCCTTGGGCGTCAGGATCGTCGGGTTAATCTGATAGGTGACCTGGGTCGAGGGCGGGGTTTCGAGATGCGAGGCGCGCGCATAGGCGCCGAGATGGCGGGTGACGTCGTAGTTGATGCCCGCGGTCCAGTTGGTGATGTCGGGCGCGAGCGAGGAGCGGATGATCTGGCCGGTAAAGGCGCGCACGGCATTGTCGGCGAGCGTCGTCGGGTCGCCGAGATTGGCCGAGGTCGTCGCAAAGGCATAGCCGTCGAAGCTGTAGCGTTCGTGACGGATGCCGCCGTCGATCTTCAGCCCCGGGGTCAGTTCCCAGGTGTCGTTGGCGTAGAAGGCGTACATCGACGCGTCGGTGTTGCCGCGGTTGAGCGTGGTCGTATAGCGCAGCACGCCATTGTCGGTCACCGAGCCGAGCGCCTGGCCGGCGGCGTTATAGGCGATCAGGTCGAGCGTGCGCGGCTTGCCCCGGACCTCGAGCAGATAGTCCTGATAGGCAACCTCGTTGGTTTCGCCGTACAGGCTGCCATAGACGCCGACGCGCAGGTCGTGCGTGCCGAAGCCGGTCGCGATCGAGCGGGTGACGCTGAGATCGCCCTGGGTCGAGTAGAATTTCGACGTGACGTCGCGGAACTGCGCGGGGACGACCAGGCCGGAAGCCGCATTGGGGTCATAGACCTCGGCGCCGTCGGTGCCGGCGATCGCATAGCCGAGGCGGGTGACGCCCGCGCCGAAGGCGGTGCGCGCGGCGGTCAGATAGCTGCCCGCAAAGGCGGTCGCGTCGGACGGATTGCTGGTCGAATAGAGCGCGTTGAAGTGGAGCTTGCCGATGCTGATCCCACCCTTGGCGGCGACCTTCCAGCCGTCGTAATCGGCGTCGTACTGAACGCCGATATTGCCGAACTGCGTGTGGCGGCCATTGCCGAGATCGGCGCCGACGTTGCGCGTCGTGCCGTCGGCCTCGCGGTAGCGGATCGTCGCGTTGCGCAATGCGGGCGAGTTCATCGTGCCGCTGAAGAAGTCGATATACTGGTTGAGCGACTTGGACGGATCGCGCGGGTCGGCGGTCGGGATCGGCAGGTAGAAGACGTTGTGGTCGTTCAGGTAATTGCCCGACACGCGCAGCGACCCGTTCGAAAAGTCATGTTTGATGTTGGCGCGGACCTGGCCGCCGCGGTCGTTGGGGAAGCCGTTGTCGCGATAGCCGTCGTGGCGGCGGAGGAAACCGCCGATCGCGTAATAGGTCGAGTCGTCGATCGGCCCGGCCTGATAGCCGTCGATCCGGTAGAGGCCGGTGTCGCCGAGCGTGAGCTGTGCCTTGCCGCGCACCGTGTCGGTGCCCGAGACGGTGATGTTGTTGACGATCGCGGCGGCATAGCTCGCATAGACGGGGGCGGGGCCGCCGCGCACGACTTCGACGCGCTGCGTCATCAGGTCGAAGCGGTTGAGGCTGTCGCCGCGGAAGAAGTTGCCGTCATTCTCATGGAACAGCGGCAGCCCGTCCTGCTGGAAGGTGACGAGGCCGCCGTCGCTGGGCAGACCGCGCAGCCGGATGATGTTCTGGACCTCGCCGCCGGTATTCTCGACCGCGAAGCCGGGCAGCTTGCCGAGCAGATCGGCGAAGTTGAGCGGCGCGAGCTTCTGGATGTCGGCATTGCTGAGCGAATTGACCGCATAGGAGACGTCGAAGCGACGCTGCTCGCGTGCCGAGCCGGTAACGATGATGTCGGTGCCGGCTACGGGGTCGGCCTGGGCGGGATCGGACTGAGCGGGATCACCCTGGGCGGGGTCGCTGGCCGGGTCGGCAGCGGTCGCGGTGGTGGCGGCGGGGGCCGACGGCGCCGTCTGTGCCCAGGCCGGCGTCTGTGCCGCAATCCCCAGCGCGATCAGCGCACATCCCGAACGCAAGCCGTGTTTTGTCATGATTGTTTCTCCCACCCGATTGATATGTCAGCCGTTGGTCGGGGAATATGACAAAATTAATTAATTTCACGAAATAAACTAATCGGCTATCTGGTGCGGCGAAGGGGCGTGTGCGGATGGCGATGTCGCGGTTGAGACTGGATGACGACGAGCGGCGCGTGATGCAGATCCTGCGGTCCTGGGGGGCACGGTCGCGCAAGGATCTCGCCGCCGACCTGGGAATGAGCGCGACCAAGATCACGCGGCTGTCGGCGACGCTGCTCGCGCACGGGCTGATCGAGGAATGCCCGGGGGCGGCCCCGGTCGCGCCCGGCCGCCCCGCGGTCCCGCTGCAGATCTCGCCCGAGGCGGGATACGGGGTCGGGGCGATGCTCCACCGCGGGCTGCTCGAGGTGGCGCTGGTCGACTATGCGGGCGGTGTGATCGCGCATCGGTCCGCGCCGTTCGACGATCCCGACCCGCGCGTGTTCGCGCAGCGGGTGACCACCGCGATGCACGAGATGGCGACCGCGAACCGGCTGCTCGGTCGGCGGCTGCTGGGCGTCGGGATCGGCGTGCCGGGGGCCGCGCTGTCGATCGAGGGGACGCGGCGCTGGACGGTCGACAGCCTGGCAGCGTGGCGCGGGATTGACCTGAAGGCGCTGTTCGAGGAGCATATCGGCCACCCGGTGTGGATCGAGAACGACGCGAACGCGGCGGCGCTCGCGGAATATTATGTCGGCGGACTGATGCGGCGCTGTTCGACCGCGGTCGTCATCCTGCTCGGGCACGGGATCGGCGCAGGGATCATCGTCGAGGGGCGCATCCTGCGCGGGGCGATGGCGAGCGCGGGGGAGATCGGCTGCCTCTACCCGACCAGCGCGCCGCGCCCCTCGACGCTCGACCTGTTGTCGACATTGCGCGAGGCGGGCTGCGCGATCGACTCGCTGGTGGACTTCGACCGGGTGATCAAGGGCTATGAGCCGGTCGTCGATGCGTGGGTGCGCCGGGCCGCGGGGCAGATCGGGCCGATCATCAACTGGGGGATCGCCTGGATCGATCCGGGCGAGTTCGTGATCTCGAGCCCGTTGCCGACGCCGATCCTCGACGCGCTGGTCCGCCACATCGACTTCGGCGCGATGCATATCGGCGACCATTGCAGCGTCCCGCCGCGCATCTCGGTATCGACGCTGCAGGGTGCGGCCGCGACGATCGGCGCGGCGCTGATGCCGATCCACGCGACCGCGGTCGGCTGACGCCCGGTCCCGCCGTTACGATGCCGATCGCGTCGCCGTCGCGGGCATCCGGACCCGCATCGTCGCGGCCGCGCCGAGCACCATCAGCGCGCCCGACACATACAGGATGTTGCGCGGGTCGCCGCCGAGCAGCGACTGGTAGAAGAGCGGGACGGTCAGGCTCTCGATGATCATCGGGATGACGATGAACATGTTGAAGATGCCCATATAGACGCCGTTGCGTTCGGGCGGGATCATGTCGATCAGCATGACGTACGGATTGCCCATCATGCTCGCCCAGCCGATGCCGATGCCGAGCATCGCAACGAACAGCCCCGCCTCGTCGCGGATGCCGGGGATCGCCAGCATCGCGACGCCCGATGCGAGGAGGCAGGCGGCGTGCGCCGTCTTCGCGCCGAAGCGGCGGGCGACCGGCACCAGCGCGATCGCCGCGACGAACGCGACCGCATTGTAGAAGGCGCCGAGCTGGCCGACCGTCAGCACGGTGTCGCGGAACGCGACGCTCTTCGCATCGGCCGTGCCGTGCAGCGAGCGTGCGACCGCGAAGGTGATGAACTGCCAATAGGCGAACATCGCATACCATTGGCACAGCATGGCGAGCGCGAGCTGGCGCATCGGCCGGGGCATCTCGACCAGCGCGGTCTTGAGGTCGCGCAGCGTGCCGCCGAGCGTCAGCGGTTCCTTCGCCAGCCGCGCCTTTTCCTCCTCGGGAAGGGGCAGTTCGGGTACGCGCAGGACCGACCAGAGGATCGTCGCGAGCGACAGCACCGCGCCAATCAGGAAGGCGATCCGCGTGATGTCGGGGATGCCGTTGCCGTCGACCGCATCCTTGTTGAAGCCGATCCAGACGAGCAGCGACGGCGCGAGATATGACAAGGTCTGCGCGAGGCCGGTGAACGCCGACTGGGTCAGGAACCCCGCGGCGCGCTGATCATCGGGCAGCCGATCGCCGACATAGGCGCGGTAGGGCTCCATCGTCACGTTGTTGGCAGCGTCGAGCACCCACAACAGGCTGGCCGCGACCCACAAGGTCGGGCTGTACGGCATGGCGAGCAGGCACAGGCTGCACAGCACCGCGCCGACGAGAAAATAGGGCGTCCGCCGCCCGATCCGGGTCGAGGTCCGGTCGCTCATCGCGCCGATCAGCGGTTGGATCAGCAGCCCGGTCACCGGCCCTGCGAGCCAGAGCAGCGGCAGGCTCGCCTCGTCCGCGCCGAGATAGCCGTAGATCGGCGCCATATTGGCCTGTTGCAGGCCGAACGAGAATTGCAGCCCGAGAAAGCCGAGATTCATCTCGATGAGGCGGATCAACGACAGACGGGGTTTGGTCATCGACGCGCCCTTTGTGCGAGTGCCAGCGCGCCGAGCAGCCCGGCGCGGTCGCCCAGTCCCGGCGCGACGATGAGGGTGGCATAATCGTGGGTGCCGAAATAGCCGTTCGCCATCCGCGCGGCATGGTCGCGAACCCGGTCGAGCAGTCCGGGCGTTCCGAGCACGCCGCCGCCAAGGACGATCCGCCGCGGCGACAGCAGTGCCTGCTGCGCGACGACCAGCTGGGCAAGATAATAGGCGACGATGTCATGCGCGGGATGATCGGGGCCAAGCTCCGACAGCGACGCGCCCCAGCGCGCGGCGATCGCGGGTCCGCTCGCCAGTCCTTCGAGGCAATCGCCGTGGAACGGGCAGGTGCCGGCGAAGTCGCGGTCGTCGGGATGCCGGCGGGGGAGGATATGGCCCATTTCAGGATGGCGGCTGCCGTGCACGGGGCGTTCCTCGACGAGCGCACCGCCGCCGATGCCGGTGCCGACGGTAACGTACACCGCGATGTCCGCGCCGGTGGCGGCGCCCCACAGGCTCTCGGCGAGGATCGCGCCGTTGACGTCGGTGTCGAACCCGACCGGGCAGTCGAGCGCGCGGGCGAACGGGCCGACCAGGTCGGTGCCACTCCAGCCGGGCTTGGGTGTGTCGACGATCCGGCCCCAGCCCGGTGACGAGCGATCGAGATCGACGGGGCCGAACGAGGCGATGCCGAGCGCGTCGAATGCACCCCATTCGGCTTGCGCCGCGGTGAAGAATTCGAGCGCGGCGGCGAGCGTCTCGTCGGGCGTCGTGGTGGGGATGCGTGCGGTCCGGAGGACGGTGTCGGGATCACGCGCGACGCCGAGCACGAACTTGGTGCCCCCCGCCTCGATGCAGCCGAACAGCGGCGGGGCGGCGGTCATGCCGAGGGTCCTGCCCAAAGCACGCTCCAGGGACCGATCATGGCGTCGTCTCCGATGGGGGTATCCGCCACCCGGTCGTGCCGGCCGGCGAGATCGCCGACCCGGACCGCATGGGGCGAGAAATTGAGGAAGACGCGGTCGCTGCCACAGGCGATACCGAGCAGCGCGGACGTCGACGTGGCGATCGTCGCGGGCGCGCCGGCCCCGCCGCTGGCGATGCGCGCGGTGCGGAGCGCCCTGATGTCGCCGGAAATGCGAAGGGCGGCAACGCGGTCGAGCGCGTCCCAGTCCATCACCGGGCGGTGCAGCCAGCGCCCCTCATGCGCGCGATCGGGATCGTCGCGATAGCTGTGGTCGTTGAGCAGGCCGGCCTCGTCGCCCATATAAAGCGTGGCGAGCCCGCCGCTGGCGATCGACAGCGCGTTGAGCAGCGCGATCCGGCGAAACGCATGCTCGCGCTCCTCATCGGTCCGCGCGGCCTCGAGCCCGGCAAGCGACGCCATCGTCCCGTTCGAGCCATGCAGCACGGAGCCATCGGACTGGAACGGTTCGCCCCGCGCCCAGCTGCCGTCTGCGCCGTCGAGAAACTTCGCCGCGATGGTCAGCCGCGCGACGGGGTCCGGGTCGATCCCGGCAAGGTCGCCGATCACCGCGCCCCAGCCGATATCGTCGTGGCAGCGCGCATAGCTGAGCCAGTTCGCGCCGCGCGGCAGGCCGCCGCTCGCCGCGACGATCGCGTGGGGCAGCGCGGCCGACTGCTCGGCGAGCCCGACCCAGCCGGCGACCATCAGCGAGTTGTTGTAGACGAGATGGCATTCGGGCTCGAACCCGCCATCCCAGTCCGACCCCTCGTCCGCGCCGAAATAGGGCGGGACCAGCGCGGTCGGGACGATCGCCTCGGCCTTGAGCAAGGTCGCGGGGGCGACGATGTCGAGCGCGGCGCGCAGTGCGCGGACGATATAATGCGCCTGCGGCCGGTTGCGGCAGTCGGTACCGAGCTGCTTCCAGAGGAACGCGATCGAATCGAGCCGGAACGCCTCGAACCCGTGATTGGCGAGCCGGAGCATCGTGTCGACGATTGCGAGCATCACCTCCGGGTTCGCCCAGTTCAGGTCCCACTGGAACGGGTAGAAGGTCGTCCAGACCTGTCCGCCCATCGCCGGGACATGCGTGAAATTGCCCGGTGCGGTGGTCGGGAAGACCTGCAGCAGATCGGCCTCATAGGCCTGCGCCTCGTCGTCGCTGAGGACGTGGTAGAAGGCGCGGTAGTGAGGATCGCCGTCGCGTGCTGCCTGCGCCCAGGCATGATCGTCGGCGGTATGGTTGAGCGCGAGATCGACACACAGGCTGATCCGCCCCTCGCGCAGCCGTGCGGCGAGCCGCTCGACATCGGCCATCGTCCCCAGTCGTGGCTCGACCGACAGATAGTCGGCAACCGCGAAGCCGCCATCGCTGTCGCCCTCGCGCGCCTTCAGCAGCGCGAGCAGGTGGAGATAGCGGACACCGAGCGATTCGAGATGGTCGACATGCCCAATCAGACCCTCGACCGTCCCGGCGAACCGGTCGACATAGGTCGAATAGCCGAGCATGTCGTGCGCGACGAACCAGTCGGGGTCGGCGAGCCGCGCCTCGTCGAGCGCGGCCATTGCGGCGGGGCGTTCGGCGGCCCGCTCGCGCAGGATCGCCTCGAGCCGCGGCCAGATCGCCAGCCCGGTACTGCCATAGAGGCGTTCGAGCTGGCGGCGCAGGCGGGGCCCGAGCGCCGCGAGGCGACGCTCGGTGGGGGAGGATACGCGCACCTGGGTCAGCCGATCAGAAGCCGAAGCGGACGGCGGCGGAGATCGTGCGACCGGTAATCGACCGGGCGCGGACGATGCCGTTGGTCGGGATCGCACCCTCCTCGGCTTCGGTGATGCCCTTCACGTCGAACAGGTTGTTGCCGTTCACCGACAGCGTCACATTGTCCGCCGGGCGGATCGATACGAACGCGTTGACCTGCGTATAGCCCGGCATCTTGAGGACGTTGTTGTCCTGCGCATAGCTGTCGGTCGTGCCGATCACGTTCGCGCCGATCGTCACGCGGTCGAAATCGACCTGTGGCGTCGCCTGATAGATGAACTTGGCCTGGCGGCGCGGGCGGTTGCCCTCGACCCCGGGGTTAAGCACGTCGCGGGTGATCTCGGCATCGGTATAGGTGCCGCCGGCCGAGAGCGAGAACGGCCCGCGTGCGATCCGGCCCTCGATCTCGACGCCCTTGGCGTCATATTCGCGGTTGAAGAAGCGTTGCGTCGTCGCCTCGAAATTCTGTTCCTCGGTGCGCGCCCAGAAGCCGGTGGCGTAGAGCGAGACGCCGCCCTGGCGGAACTTGAACCCGCCCTCGAGCTGGCGGACGAAATCGACCGCTGCGCCCTGGTCGGTCAGCCCGCCCGTCGCGGTGTTGATCGAGGGGCCGAACAACAGGCGATCGGCATTGGCACGGCCGCCGCGGCTGTAGCGACCGAACACCGCGGTGCTGTCGGTCAGGCGGAAGTTCACGCCGCCCGAATAGGACAGGTAATCATAGTTATAGTCGAGCGGCGAGCGGGCGTTGGGGATCACCGCGACCTGACGCTCGGCTGCCGAGATCACGCCGTCGCCGTTGATGTCGAACGTCGTGATGCCGCTGCCGAACGCGGCGCCGAGATCGGAGCCGGCGACGCTGCCGCGCGCGCGACCGAAATCATAGCGCAGCGACCCGTCGATGTTGAACCGGCCGAGCTCGAGCCCGAGCTGCGCGAACGGTGCGTAGGTCGTGTAGTCGAGGTCATAGGAGCGGCGGCAGCAATTGCCGAAGAAGCTCGCCGAATAGCCGGGGACGCCGTTCTGCGTGACGGGCACGCCCGCCGCGGTGCGGACATCGACGAGTTCCGAGCGGCCATTGTCCGCGACGGTCTGGACGGACGAGGTCCACAGCCAGTCGCTCTTGATGTCCTGACGCGAGGCATAGAAGCCGCCGGTGACCGCGAGCGACCCGCCGGCGAACGGCAGCGAACCGTTCAGGCGGATGTCGTTGGTGATGTTGTTGAGGCTCTTCAGGTCGACATCGAACAGGACGATGTTGGCGAGCAGGCCGTTGCCGTTGAGCGAGGCGGGGTCAGCGATGCGCTGACCGGCCTGCGCGCCGCTGGCGTAGAAGAGCTGTGCGCCCGCGCCGCCGATGCCGTTGGCGATCGACTGCGCCGAATCGACGCTGGCAGGGAAGGGCGAGGTGAAGCCGCCCGAAATGTCGGCGTAGCGGAACCGCTCGACGATGTTCCAGTCGTCCGCGAGCGGGATCTGCGTCTCGAGGCCCGCCGAATAGACGACCGGGTGCTGGCCGTCACGGATCGAGCGCGTGGTCAGCCGGTTGTTGCCGTCGAGCGTCTGCGCGGTACGGATGTTGGCGCTATGCAGCGTGCCGTTGTTGATCGAGAAATTGGCGATGCTGCTGTAATCGGGGTCGCTGTTGCTGCCCGTGACGCGGACCGGGTTGGGGAGATAGCCGATCGCGCGGTCGTCGAGATACTTGCCGTAGAGCCGGACATAGCCGCCATTGCCGAACGACTTGGTAATGTTCGCCTTGAGCTGGCCACCCTTGACGCCGTCGAAGCCGACTTCGCGCTGGCCGTCGCCGATCCGGTAGAAGCCGCCGACATGATAGGTGACGCTGTCCGAGAGCTTGCCGCCCTGGTCGAAATCGACGCGGAATTCGCGGTAGTCGAGCCCGCTCGACAGCTGGAACGCGCCGCCTTCCTGTTCGCCGGTCTTCGAGATGAAGTTGATCACGCCGCCCGGCGAGTTGGACGCGAAGGTCGAGGCGGAGCCGCCGCGGACCGACTCGACCGTGCGGACGTTGAAATCGGCGCGCAGGAAAATGTCGGCATTGCCGAAGGTGATGTCGCCGAATTCGAGGATCGGCAGGCCGTCTTCCTGGAGCTGGAGGAACTTCGAGCCACCCGAAGCGACCGGTAGGCCGCGGACCGAGATGTTGGCGTTGCCGTCACCGCCCGAGGCTTCGACGCGGATGCCGGGCAGGTTGCGCAGCAGCTCGCCCGAGGTGCGCGGCGCGAGCTGGATCAGCGCGTCGGAGCCGATCGAGCTGGTCGTGATCGAGGTGTTGAGGCGGTTGGTGCCACGCGCGACTGCGGTGACGACGATGTCGTCCTGGCCGTCAATCGGCGCTGCAGTCGCGGCGGTGTCGACTGGCTGATCGCCCGGTGCGGGTGCGGCCTGAACGGGCGCGTCCTGGATGGGCGTGGTCTGCGCTGCGGCCACCGTCGTGAAGGACGTGGCGGCGATTCCGGCGAGCAAAACGTAACGTGCTTTCATGATATCCTCCCTGCGCGGTGGCTTTCTATGAAGCCCAGAATCGCCTCATACGCTTTTCACAATCGATTGCAAGACTCCTTATGCAATCGATTGTGAAGCGGCTCGGGCGGAGCGGTTCAGGCGGACTGGCGCTCGATCAGGACGGGGGTGACGATCGCGGATCCGGTCGCATGGCCCGCGATCCGCTGCATCAGGCGATCGACCATCAGCGCGGCGCCCTCGGCGAGATCCTGGCGGATGGTCGTGAGCGCGGGCGAGGTATGCGCGGCCAGCGTGACGTCGTCATAGCCGATCACCGCGGTGGTGGCGGGGACGTCGATCCCGGCTTCGGCGAGCGCACGCAGCACGCTCATCGCGGCGACGTCGGACGCGGCGAAGATGCCGTCGGGGGGCGGCGCGGCGGCGAGCCGCTGCGCCATCGCCGCGTGCACGGCCTCCGGGGTCATCGGCGTTTCGAGCAGCTCGCACGCCAGCCCCGCCTCCGCGGCGGCGGCGGCGAACCCGGCGTGGCGATCGGCGAATTCGGGCGGGGCGGGGTCACCGACGAACATCAGCCGCGACCGGCCCTGGTCGATCATGCGGCGGCCCGCGAGTCGGCCCCCCGCGACATTGTCCGAGCCGATCGTCAGATGGTTCTGGTCCGCCCGGTACGCGCCCCACACGACCAGCGGCGCATAGCGGTGCGATACGCGTTCGATCACCGCCCCCTGGTCGGACTGGCCGACGAGGAGCAGGCCATCGATGCGGCCGCTGTCGACCAGCCGGTCGAGCCAGTCGTCGCCGTCGGGGATGACCCGCGACAACAGGATGTCATAGCCGCGCTCGACCAGCAGATCGGCGAGCAGCCCGAGCAAGGTCAGGAAGAACGGATCGGTGAGATGCTGCGTGCGGGCATGGCCGAGTGGCAGGACCAGCCCGATCGCGCCGGTGCTCTTCAGCCGCAGGTTGCGCGCGAGCTGGTTGGGACGGACGTCATGTTCCTGCGCCAGCGCCTGGATGCGTGCGCGGGTCTGCGCATTGACGGACGAATGCCCGGCCAGCGCGCGTGACACGGTTGCGGTCGAAACGCCGGCGAGCACGGCCAGATCGGCTAGCTTCATTGCGATAGGATATCCTCATCGTCACGGGTGATCGCCCGGTCGTACCGTCAGCTGCGCCAAGCCGCAATTGCGCGCGGCCGAAGCGCAGTAGTACCGACGTGCCAGGTCAAAACAGAAAACGTTTTCTGTTGCGTCATGCACGCCCAATCGGTAGGAGCGGGATACGCAAAGAGACAGAGCTGTGTGCCGCCCCGCCATCCGGTGACGTCGGGGCGGTGGCGGCGTTCGCTCGTGCCCGCGGCTCCGGGGAGTCGTCACCGTCCACGCCAGCCCGAGAGACGCAATTGAGCATCGATCTTACCATTCAGAGCCATGGCGCGCGTCTGGCGGCCATCGGTGGTGTGCCACTGGCGTTCCTCGCTTACGCCGCCTTCGCATTCAGCGACGCGTCGGTGCGGCTGCTCGAAGGCGCGTTCAGCCCGTTCCAGGTGACGTTCACCGGTGCGCTGCTCGGGCTGGTCGCCTTGCCGTTCGTGCGCACGCCCGGCGACCGTCTGCTTGACGTGTTAAGCGCGACGCGACGCTCGCTATGGCTGGCGCGCGCGATCGGATCGTCGATCAGCGGCCTGTCGAGCGTCGTCGCCTTCACGCGCCTGCCGATGCCCGAGGCGTTCGCGCTGATCTTCCTGATGCCGATGCTGGTGACGTTGCTGTCGATGCTGTTCCTGAAGGAGCAGGTCGGTGCCTGGCGCTGGGCGGCGGTGGCGATCGGCTTCGTGGGTGTGCTGATGGTGCTGCGTCCCGGGCTGCGCGCGTTCGACCTTGGGCATGGCGCGGCGATGCTGTGCGCACTGTCGAGCGCGATCGTCATCGTGCTGTTTCGCGCCGGCGGTGCGGGCGAGAAGCGCGTGTCGATGCTCGGCGCGGGGCTGATCGGACCGCTGGTGATCAACGGCGCGGCGCTGTTGTGGCTGCAGGCGTTCCGCTGGCCGAACGGGGCCGAGATGGTCCTGCTCGCCGGCTATGGCCTGCTCGCGATCCTCGGTCAGGCGCTGCTGATGCTGGCGGCGCAACGCGTCGCGGTCAGCCGGATCGCGCCGCCGCAATACAGCCAGATGATCTGGGCGGTCGCGCTCAGCTACACCGTGTTTCACCAGAGCGTCGACCTGCCGACCTTTGCCGGCATCGCCGTCATCATCGGTGCCGGTCTGCTGACCTGGGCGCGCGAGCAGATCCGCTTGCCGTCCTGGCGTCGCCGCTTCGCGCTGCGCCCCCGCTGAACACCCTCTCGACAACCACGGAGTCCTCCACGTTTTGACAGATCACAGCATCGCCCCATCCCTGACGCGGCGCAGCCTGACGGCGCGCAACGAGCCGAGAATTCCCGAACCCTATGCCAATGGCGACCGGGTGCTGCGGACCGCAGCGTTCGTCGCCGCGGTATGCGGGGCGCTCTATGGCTATGACACGGGGATCATATCGGGGGCGCTGCTGTCGATCACCGACGAGTTCGGGCTGGATCACCGCATGCAGGAGATCGTCACCGCGGCGATCCTCGCGGGCGCGGTGATCGGTGCGCTGGCGACGAGCTGGCTGTCCGAACGGATCGGCCGCAAGCTGTCGGTGATGGGGGTGAGCGCGCTGTTCACGCTGGGCGCGATCGCCTGTGCCATGGCGCCGAGCGTCGGCGCGCTGATCACCGCGCGGGTGTTCCTGGGCATGGCAGTCGGCGGATCGACGCAGGTCGTGCCGATGTACATCTCCGAACTCGCGCCGCAGCATCGTCGCGGCAATCTGGTGACGATGTTCAACGTCGCGATCGGCGTCGGCATCCTGCTCGCCAGCATCGTCGGGTTCGGTCTGCACGACGTCTGGAGCTGGCGGACGATGGTCGCGGTTGCGGCGATTCCCGCCGCAATCGTTTTCGTCGCGATGGCGTTCATGCCGCGCAGCCCGCGCTGGGCCGCAGAGAATATCGGCATTCACGCCGCGATCGACGTGCTGCGCCGCGTGCGGACCACACGCCGCGAGATCCGCCACGAAGTCACCCAGATCCGCGATGCGACGACCGACGCGGATCCGGCCGATAGCGGCTGGCGCGGCATTCGTCAGGCCTGGGCGCGACCGGCGCTGATCGCGGCGCTGGGGGTCGCGTTCTTCACCCAGTGCGGCGGGCTGGAGATGATGATCTACTACGCGCCGACCTTCCTGTCGGGGGTGGGGTTCGGCAAGGAGTCGGCGCTGCTCGCCAGCCTCGGCGTCGCGATCGTCTATGCGGTGATGACATTGCTTGGCTGTCTGTTCGTCGACCGGATCGGGCGGCGGCGGCTGATGCTGGTGATGATCCCGGGATCGGTCGTCAGCCTGATCGGGCTCGGCATCATGTTCGCCAGCGGCGCGCATGGCGGGTGGCAGGGCTGGCTGACGATCGGCTTCCTGCTGGCGTTCATGCTCTTCAATTCGGGCGGCATCCAGGTGTGCGGCTGGCTGCTGGGTGCGGAGATGTTCCCGCTGGCGATGCGCGGCCCCGCGACCGCGCTGCACGCGGCGATGCTGTGGGGTAGCAACCTGATCGTCACCGGGACCGCGCTGTCGCTGGTCCATGCGATCGGGCTCGGCTCGACGATGTGGGTCTATGCCGGGGTCAACCTGGCGTCGTTCGTGTTCGTGCTGTTCTTCGTGCCCGAGACGGCGGGCGCGAGCCTCGAGGATATCGAGGCGGCGCTGCGCAGCGGCCGGTTCCGCCCGACGCGCGGGCACACCGCGATCGCCGCCGCCGCCTGAAGCTCAGGCGGGGCTGACGATCGTCCCGTTGAAGACTAGCCGGACGACGTCGCCCCCCGCACCGGTCATGCGTTCGACGAGCAGCGCCAGCGCGGCATGCGCCATCTCGTCGACCGGCTGCTCGACGACGATCGGCGCGGCGTCGAGCAGGCGCAGCCAGGCGGCGTCGTCGAACCCTGCGAGCCGGACGGGCGATGCCGGCGGTTCGGGTCGGCCGCGTAACACGACCGCCGCCTCGAGCATCAGGAACGTGTCGCCGACGAGCACCGCGTCGCAGGCGGTGTCGGCGAGCGCGGTCCGCACGCAGGCCGCGCGCGCTGCGGGGTCGTGCGGGACGTCGATGATCCGGGCTGGAAGCGCGTGGCGGTCGAGCGCGGCCGCATAGCCACGACGGCGGTCGACCGCGGTGCTGCCGCGTTCGCCGAACAGACCGGTGATCCGCCGACAGCCCGATACGTGTAGCGCGTCGACCAGCGCGCCCGCCGCGCCGGCATTGTCGAGCCGGACGCTGTCGACCTGCGGCGTCCCCTCCACCCGATCGACCAGCACGAGCGGCGTCGCGGTCTCGGGCACGCCGCCGGCGCGCGTGGGGGCGAGGATGATGCCCGATACGCGCTCGTCCTCGAGCAATTGCAGGTAATGGCGTTCGCGCGCGGGATCTTCGCCGCTGTTGCACAGGATGACGCGCAGCCCCTCGCGCCAGGCATAGCCCTCGACCGCCTGGACGAAGGCGACGAAGAAGGGGTTGCCGATATCGGGCACGATCAGACCGATCACGCTCGCGCGCGTCGAACGCAGCCGCCGCGCCGCCAGATTGGGGCGATAGTCGAGCGCGGCGAGCGCGTCGTCGACGCGGCTGCGATAGGCGGGGCGGACGGGCTTGCCCGACAGGACGCGCGACACCGTCGCGATCGAAACGCCTGCGCGTGCAGCGATGTCCTTCAGTCCGATCGTCACGTGCCTCAGCCCTTTTCCCCGCCGACCTCTAGGCGGCGGCGGGTGTTTGTCCACCGTGATGGGACAGCGGTGCGTTTGACCGCGGCGGACGCCACGTCCATGTTTCGCGGATGAACCAACCCCTGTTCCGCCGCCGCGACGCGCTTGCCGGCATCGCGGTCACGCTCGCCGCAGCACCCGTCTCCGCACAGACTGCCGGCCGCTTGCCGGCATCCGCCGACGCGGCGACTCTTCTTGACCGGCTCGCGTGGCAGTTGCTGACGCTCGATCCCGGCAAGGCGACCGGGCTCGGCCTCGACACCGGCGCGCATGCGGCGTTGCGGGGCCAGCTCGACGACCGGTCGCCGGCGGGCATCGCGGCGCGGCGACGCGTCCTCACCGACGGGCTGGCGGCGCTCGGCCGGCTGCCGCGCGACGGGATCGATCAGGCGACGCTGACCAGCATCTCGGTGACGCAGAGCGCGTTCCAGACCGCGCTGGACGGGATGGCGCTGCCTTACGGCGTCGCGACGATCGGCGACTGGCGCAACACGCCCTATGCCGTCATCCAGAATGTCGGCGCCTGGCTCGACGTGCCGCAGCTGCTCGACGGCGATCAGCCGCTGCGCACGGCGGCGGATGCGGAGGCCTATCTCGCGCGCGTGGCGGCGATGGCGAAACAGCTCGATGACGAGACGGGCAGGGTGCGCACCGCGCGCGAGCAGGGGCTGGTCCCGCCCAGTTTCCTGCTCGACAAGACGCTGGCCGGGATGCGACGTACGCTGGCCGAGGCGGCGGCGGTCGACGGTCCGCTGATCGGGCCGCTCGCGCGCAAGACGCAGGCGATCCCCGGCGACTGGACCCGGCGTGCGACACAGATCGTGCGCGATGCGGTCATCCCCGCGCTCGAGCGGCAGATCGCCGAACTCACCGCGCAGCGCGCGGTCGCAACCGACGTCGCCGGACTGGGATCGCGCCCGCATGGCGCGGCCTGGTATGGCTGGGGGCTGCGCGCGGGGACGACGACGCGGCGGAGCCCGGCGGAGATCCACGCGCTGGGGCGTGCGCAGCTCGTCGAGCTGCAGGCGCAGATGGACAGGATCCTCAAGGGCTTCGGGCTGACCAAGGGGACGGTGGCGGAGCGCGCGGCCGAATTGCAGCGTCGGCCGGACATCGCCTTTCCGAACGACGATGCCGGCAGGCAGCAGATCGTCGCCTATATGCAGGGCCGGATCGATGCGATCCGGCCGCGCCTGCCAAAGGCGTTCCGCACGCTGGTGACGGCCAGGCTCGAGATCCGGCGGATGCCGCTCGCACAGGAGGCGGGGGCACCCGCCGCCTATGGCGGGCCGGGCGCGCTCGACGGATCGATCCCGGGCAAGATCTGGGTCAATCTGGGCGATCCCACGATCCACAACCGCGTGACGATCCCCGATCTGGTATTCCACGAGGGGATTCCCGGGCATGTCTGGCAGGGGGAATATGCGCAGCAGCTGCCGCTGATCCGCTCGGTGCTGGCGTTCAATGCCTATACCGAGGGCTGGGCGCTCTATGCCGAACAGCTTGCCGACGAGCTCGGCCTGTATGACGGCGATGCGGCGGGGCGGCTCGGCTATTTCATGGGACTGTCATGGCGTGCGGTACGGCTGGTGGTCGATACCGGGATCCATGCGATGGGCTGGACGCGTGAACAGGCTTTGCGCTAATTCGTCGCCGCGACCGGACTGCCGATGAGCAACGCGGTGAGCGAGGTCGAGCGCTATTGCGCCTGGCCGGGTCAGGCCTGTGGCTACAAGATCGGCCAGACCGAGATCGTCGCGCAGCGGACCCGCGCCAAGGCCGAATTGGGTACCCGGTTCGACGTGCGGGACTTCAACCAGGCGGTGCTGGCTGGCGGCAACGTCCCGCTCGACGTGCTGACCGGCAATGTCACGCGGTACATCGCCGCGCGCAGGGGCTAGTCGCGCCTCACGCTCACGGGCCGATATCGATGTCGCGGGCCTCGGCACGCCGCGCCGCCGATCGCTCGAAACCGAGCTGTTCGGCGACGGGATCGTTCCAGCCATAGGGGTCGGTACGGAAGGCGACCTTGCCGGCGTCGCCGACATAGACATTCTCGTACAGCAGCCGCACCGGGATGCGGCGCGGCAGCGGGACAAACTGCATCTCGCCCGACGCCTGCGCGGTCTGCCATGCCTCGGTAACGCCCTGGTCGTCGGCGAGCATCTGCGCGAAGCCGATCGCATCCTCGACGCGGACGCAGCCATGGCTCAGATGCCGCTGGCTGCGGTCGAACAGCCCGGGGGCGGACGTGTCGTGCAGATAGATCGCCTGGTCGTTCGCCATGTCGAACTTGACGAGGCCGAGCGCATTGCTCGGGCCGGGCTGCTGAACGATCCAGCCGTCGCGCAGGACCATGTTGTGCTCCTGCAGATAGGCGTCGTCGACATTGGCCATCTCGCCGTTCTGGATCGACTTGGGCACGGTCCAGGTCGGGTTGGCGACGAGGCGATAGATGGGTGAGGACAAGGCCGGCGTCTCGCGACCGGGTTCGC
Source organism: Sphingomonas sp. Leaf30 (assembly GCF_001422525.1). Taxonomy (NCBI): domain Bacteria; kingdom Pseudomonadati; phylum Pseudomonadota; class Alphaproteobacteria; order Sphingomonadales; family Sphingomonadaceae; genus Sphingomonas; species Sphingomonas sp. Leaf30. The sequence goes on from NZ_LMKZ01000017.1 coordinate 127,544, forward strand.
CGACGATCACCTTGCGCTGATCGACGAGCACGCCGTCGCGGTAATAGCGCAGTTGCGAGGCGGCGGTATTGACGTCGATCCGCGTCGCCGGGGGCGTCCGTTCGAGCCAGCGCCGCCGCTCCAGCGCCACCGCGAGCGCGCGCGCGCGGTCACCGGGTCCGAGATTGAGGACCTTGAGCGTCTCGGGCCCGACGATCCCGTCCGCGGCGATGCCGTAATCGGTCTGCAGCCCCTTCATCGCGTCGGCGATCGCCTGCGTATAGGCCGGGGCGCTGGACGGGGTGGCCGGCTGGAGGCCGGCGATGGTCGAGGCGGATTGCGTTAACGTTGGCGCGGCGACGGGGCCGGGCGTCAGGAGATAGCCGCTCTCGACCAGCTGTTCGACGATCGTCGCAACGCGCGGATCGCGGGTGCCGACGCGGATCAGCGCGGCAGCGCCCGTCTGGGCGGGCGCCTCGAGCGGTGCGGGGCCGGCTGGTGCGGTGAGCGCCTTCTCGCTGAAGACGCGATAGGCATCGGACAGCAGGCGATAGTCGGCATCCTGCGGCGCCAAGCTTTCGAGCCAGTCGTCGACCTTGTGCCGCGCGATCGCGGCGACCAGCCCGGTGGCGAGATCGACGCTGGGTCGCGGCAGGGTATAGACCTGATGAAGCGTCGCCGGATCGACGCGGCCCCTTGCCAGAGCACCGGCATAGGCGAGCGCGACGCGCGTGCGGGCGACGTCGATATCCGCCGGGGTCGCGTCGGCGGGCAGGTCAGGCAGGAAGGCGACGTGATCGAGCCCGTGACGGCTGCGGTCGCCGAGCGCAGTGTTGAGCGCCGCGACGTCTGCATCCGACCAGACCGCACGCCACTTCGCCTTGGTATAGACGGCGCGAACGGTCGCGTCCGTCACCGCCTGCCGGCTGATGACGACGCCGCCGACCGCAGCGGGCACGGCGCTCTGCTTGGCAGGGGGCGCGGCGCGTCTCGGCGCAGTCTGGGCGGGCTGGGCACCGGCGGCGCCGTTCGTCAGGAGGAGTGCAAGCGGCATCGCGCCGGACGCGAGCCGAGCTCGCAGGGTCGTCACTGTCATCCCTGTTCAACGTGCCAGTCGCCGCATCGGCTCAGATCGACGGCGAAATTCCCGCGAACCATGCCGCATAGGGGGTGTTGGCGGCCATGTGGCGGTTATAGTCGGGCGACCCGTCGTGCCACCAGACCGGGCCGCGTTCGCCGAGCCCATGCTTGGCCGCATCGACGTCGGCACGTGCAGCGGCGACCGCGTCGGCATCGTCCCGACGTCGGGCCACGCCGACCGCGCGTCGCGCCGCCATCAGTGCCCGCACCAAATCGGCACGATCGGCTTCGGGCAGCGATGGATTCGCGCACCGCCACAATCGGCCGCGGACGACGAAATAGCGGCCGTCGGGGGTCGTCGGATAGGCCTTGGGGGGCGTGCTGCCGGCCATGCCGCGCTCAGAGCATCTCGAGCGGTTGTGGCGACCGCGGGCGGGGAAACGCCGTGTCGAGCGCGGCAAGATCGTCGGCAGACAGCACGAGATCGGCGGCCGCCCGGTTTTCGCGGACATGCGCCACGCTCGCGGCCTTCGGGATCGCAATCGTCGCGGGACGTTGCAGCACCCAGGCGAGCGCGACCTGCGCGGGCGTCCTACCCATGTCGCGCGCGATCCGGGTCAGCGCCGGATCGGCGAGGAGCCGGCCCTGTTCGACCGGACTATAGGCCATGACGGGAATGTCGTGACGGTCGAGCCAGGGGAGGAGGTCATGCTCGGGACCCCGCCGCGTCAGGTTGTAGAGGATCTGGTCGGTCGCGCAGCTCTGTCCGCCCGCTGCATCGAGCTCTGCCATGTCCTGCGTATCGAGATTGCTGACGCCCCAGTGGCGGATCTTGCCCGCGGTCTTGAGCCGTTCCATCGCCTCTATCGTCTCGGCGAGCGGTACCGACCCGCGCCAGTGCAGCAGATACAGGTCGAGCCGGTCGGTCCTCAGCCGCCCAAGGCTCGCCTCGCACGCGGCCGTGAGGCGGTCGCGCGAGGCGTTCTGGGGATAGGCCTTGCTGACGAGGAACAGCGTGTCGCGGACATCGTGGAGCGCATCACCGATCAGCGTCTCGGCGGCGCCGTCGCCGTACATCTCCGCCGTGTCGATCAGCGTCATCCCGCACTCGACGCCTGCGCGCAACGCAGCGGTCTCGGCCTCGCGACGATCGGCGCGCTCGCCCATCATCCAGCTTCCCTGGCCCAGGGCAGGCACCGTCTCGCCGCCCGGGAGAATCACCGATTTCATCGTCTGCCCCAATCGCTCTGGCTGTCAGGGGTCAACGCTGGTCGGACGCGCGGGATGCGTGCCTCGAGGGTTGTATTGCAAATAGTGTATCGGGGGATCTTGCCGCGGTCTGGCGCAGGCGTCTCGGCAGAAGCGAGATTTCGCGGCGTAAAAATGGCTCCCTGAGTAGGATTCGAACCTACGGCCACTCGATTAACAGTCGAGAGCTCTACCGCTGAGCTATCAGGGAACGTTGCCGGAGGCGGCTCTATAAACGGCCAGTTGGACGATGCAACCCGGTTTTTGTCGATTTCCGCAACAAATTGCGCCGGGGCCGGGGCTATGCTGCGAACTGTTCCATCGTGATGCGGTCGTCGAGCGCATGCTCGGGATCGAACAGCAGGGTGAGTTCGCGCGCACGGTCCATGCAGATGTCGACTTGTGCCACGTCGCGGATCTCGCGCTGGTCGGCGACCGCGGAGACGGGGCGCTTGCCGGGGTCGAGGACACGGATGCCGATCCGGGCCTTGTCGGGCAGGATCGCACCGCGCCAGCGCCGCGGACGGAACGGGCTGATCGGCGTCAGCGCGACCATGCCCGAACCAAGCGGCAGGATCGGGCCCTGTGCCGACAGATTATAGGCGGTCGAGCCCGCGGGGGTCGCGACGAGGATGCCGTCACAGGCCAGTTCGGCGAGCACGACGCGGTCGTTGACCGTCACCTCGAGCTTGGCGGTCTGGCGCGTCTCGCGCAGCAGCGAGACCTCGTTGATGGCAGGGAGGGTGAGGGTGCGTCCGTCGATCCCGGTCGCGGTCATGCTGAGCGGCGTGACCTTGAACGGCTTAGCGCGCGAAAGCCGGTCTTCGAGCCCGTGATGCCGCCACTCGTTCATCAGGAAGCCGACGGTACCCAGATTCATCCCGAAGACCGGGACCGCAGGCTTGCGCCGTTCGAGCATCGCATGGAGCGTCTGCAGCATGAACCCGTCACCGCCGAGCGCAATGACGACATCCGCCTCCTCGGGCTCGACCCAGTCGCCCAGATCGGCGAGCTGAGCGGCGGCGGCCTGTGCCGGCGGGGTGGCGGAGGCTACCAGCGCCCGGCGGACATAGTCGGTCACCCGCCGGTGACGCTCATGTGACGCGCGACCGCAGGGCCTTCGCCCTCGCCGATGCGGAAGTCGTGCCGCTTGGGCTTGGCGTAGAGGCCCGCGTCGATCGCCTCGTCGAGGCCCGCGATGCCGCCGTCGCGGAGCGCACCCTTGAGGTCGACCTGATCGTCATGCCCGAGGCACAGGTACAGCTTGCCCTCGGTGGTGAGACGAACGCGGTTGCAGCCTTCGCAGAAATTGGCGGTGAGCGGCGAGATGAGCCCGAGCCGCGTACCGGTGCCGTCGACGTTCCAGTAGCGCGCCGGCCCGCCGGTCTTGTACGAATCGCGCTCGAGCCGGAACCGGGTCTCGAGATCGCGGAACACGCCGGTGAGCGGGAGGAAGCGATCGGTGCGATCCTCGTCGATCGCGCCGAGCGGCATTGTCTCGATCAGGGACAGGTCGAACCCCTCGTCACGGCACCAGGCGAGCATCGGTGCGATCTCGTCCTCGTTGAAGCCCTTGAGCGCGACCATGTTGATCTTGATCGCGAGGCCGGCATCGCGCGCCGCCATGATGCCGCCGATCACCTGCGCGACGTCGCCGTGCCGGGTGATGTAGCGGAACCGTTCGGGATCGCGGCTGTCCATGCTGACATTGACGCGGCGGATGCCCGCATCGACCATCGCCGGCGCATGCTCCGCCAGCCGCGTGCCATTGGTGGTCATCGTCAGCTCCTCGAGCCCGCGGCCGAGATTGCCACCCAGTCGCTTGACGAGATCGCCGACGTCGCGGCGGACGAGCGGCTCGCCGCCCGACAGGCGGATCTTGGTCACGCCGCGCGCGATGAACCGCTCGGCGATGATCGCGATCTCGTCGAGGCTCAGCAGCTTTGCGCGCGGCAGGAAGGTCATCGCCTCGGACATGCAGTAGCGGCACCGCAGATCGCAGCGGTCGGTGACCGAGATCCGCAGATATTTGATCGTTCGCTGATGCCGATCGACCAGCGGACGATCGACGGTTGCGGAGTGGCTCGAAGGGGAGTGAGACGCCATAGCAACAGAGCTAGGTGGTGCAGTGTCGAGCGGCAAGTGCGTTCCAGGATTGGCGACGGGCGATGGGGTGGCTAGGTTGTCGGTGATGACACCGGCCACACTGGATACAAAGGACATGCTGAACAGAACGATGCTGTTCGCATGCTCGTTCCGTCACTTCGCGGAGATCGCTGATATTGCGGTGGCTTGCGGTTGGGATGCGGTGGTCACTGCGACCGCCAGCGGTATCGACCCGGCCTATGTCGAAAGCGGCGCGCCGGTCGTGCTGATCGATGCGCGCGGGGCGATCGCGCAGGGGCTGGCGGCGGCGCAGACGATCGCCCCCCGGGTGGCCGAGGATGGCGGGGCGCTGCTGTTCGTCCTGTCGCGCCGCGACTGTACGGCGCTCGACCGTGTGTTCGAGCTGGGGGCGACGCATTTCCTGATCGACCCGGCGAGCGACGGCGAACTGATCCAGTCGCTGCGCTTCGCGGCGCGCCATGTGACGCGCGCGCCGGGCCGGCCGGGCATCGTCGACCGCCGCGACGCGATGGCCGGCGCACGCTTCGGCCGCGATCCGAACCTTGCGCAGCAGTGGATCGCCGCGCGGATCGGCGACGGACAGCCGGTCTCCGTCGTGCTCGTCTCGCTGTCACGGCTCGACATCGTCAACGCCGCGCATGGTCGGCCCGCGGTTGATTCGCTGATCGAGGTCGCGGTCGAGCGGGCGGAGGCGGTCGCGGCCGAGGCGATGGCGGGCGCCGCTCGCGTCGCGCGTCTCGGCGGCGCGGATCTCGCGCTCGTGGTCGGGGCCGGGGCCGCGGACATCGCCGCGCTGATCGCGGCGCTCGACGAGGCGCTGGCGCGGCCGTTCGCGGTCGCCAACGCGCTGGCGGTGCTCGGCTGCCGGTTCGGTGTCGCGAGCCACCAGCTGGGGGATCCGAGCGATCCGGCGGACGGTGCCGCGACGCTGATGCGGCGGGCGTTCGGTGCGCTCGCCAAGGCCAAGACCAGCGACGGCGCGATGCTGCAGATCGCATCGGCGGCGCACGACATGTCGCTCGACGCGCTGGCGATCGACCTGCACCACGCGATCGAGCTCGACGAGATCGACATTCGCTTCCAGCCACAGGTCGAGATTGCGAGCGGGCGGATCACGGGCGTCGAGGCGCTCGCGCGCTGGGATCACCGCAAGCTCGGACCGCTGGGCGCGGATGCGCTGTTCGCGGCCGCGGACCGCGCCGATCTGGGGATTGCGCTGTCCGACCATATCCAGCGGCTGGTCCTGGCACGCGCGCTGGCATGGCCCGAGGCGCTGGCGACGCTGCGCGTGTCGCTCAACCTCACCGCGGCGGATATCGCGCGGCCCGGCTTTGCCACGCTGTTCCTTGCGCGGGTCGACGATAGCGGCTTTCCGCGCGGGCGCCTGACCGTGGAGATCACCGAGACCGGGCTGATCGCGGATCTCGCCAGCGCATCGACGCTGCTCACCGAATTGCGCGGGGCGGGGTGCCGCGTCGCGATCGACGATTTCGGCACGGGCTATTCGAGCCTCGCCTATCTGAAGGACCTGCCGCTCGATTATGTGAAGATCGACAAGGCGCTGGTCCACGACATCGGCGGCAGCCCGCGCGACCGGGTCGTCGTCGCCGGCGCGATCACGATGGCGCGGTCGCTCGGCCTGTCGGTGATCGCCGAGGGGGTCGAGACGCGCGAGCAGCTTGAACTCCTCGCGGCGTGCGGGGCCAGCCTGTATCAGGGCTTCCTGCTGTCCGAGCCGGTCGGCGACGCGGCCTTGCTCGAACTAGTGACCCGGGCATGAGCCGGGCGAGATCCGCGATGATCGTCGCGGTTGCCGCAACGACGGCCGTCACGCCCGCGCTGGCCGCGCCCGACCGGGCACCCGCATCGGTGGCGATCCGGGAGGCGATGGCGGCAAGCGCGGCGGGGTGGAATGCGGGCGACCTCGCCCGGTTCGTCGCGGTCTATGCCGAGGATGCGGTCTTCGTGACGCCCAAGGGTCTGGTACGTGGAAAGGCCGCAATAACAGCGCGCTATGCGCAGAGCTTCACGGGCGGTGGCAACACCCGGGGGCAGCTGAGCTTCGCCCCGGCCGAGCTGCGCGGGATCGATCCGACGCATGCCCTGCTGGTCGCGCGCTGGACACTGACCGGCGCGACCTCGACCGAGACGGGGATGACGACCTTGCTGTTCGAGCGACGCGGCGACGCTTGGAAGATCGTCGCCGACCACAGCAGCTGAGCGCGGTGGCGCTCAGCCCGCCGCCTTCGCCAGCCCCTTCGACAATTGCAGCGCACCGTGCAGCCGTGCCTTGGGATCGCCCCAGGCGCGCTGAAGCACCAGCTTGCTGTCGGGCCGCAGCCGCGCGACGCCGTTGAGCCGTTCGACATAGGCGAGCAGCTTGTCGATATTGGGCGGGGTGTCGTTGTGGAACGAGACGAGCACGCCGCGGGGCCCTACGTCGATCTTCGACACGCAGGCACGCTTCGCATTCAGCTTGATCTCGATGACCCTGATCAGATTCTCGGTCGCGTCGGGCAACGGGCCGAAGCGATCGATCATCTCGGCGGCGAACGCCTCGATCTCCTGACCTTCCTCGAGCTCGTTCAGGCGGCGATACAGCCCCATGCGGAGGTCGAGATCGGGGACATACTCCTCGGGGATGAGGATCGGTGCGTCGACCGTGATCTGCGGCGAGAAGTCCTTCGGGCGTGCGGAGGCGAGACCACCCGACTTGGCGTCCATGATCGCCTCCTCGAGCATCGCTTGGTAGAGTTCGAACCCGACCTCCTTGATGTGCCCGGTCTGCTCGTCGCCGAGCATGTTGCCGGCCCCTCGGATGTCGAGATCGTGGCTCGCCAGCTGGAACCCGGCGCCGAGCGAATCGAGATCGGACAGCACCTTCAGGCGCTTCTCGGCGGTCACCGTCATCTGCCGTTCGGGCGGGGTGACCAGATAGGCATAGGCGCGCGTCTTCGAGCGGCCGACGCGTCCGCGCAGCTGATAGAGCTGGGCGAGGCCGAAGCGGTCGGCGCGGTGAACGATCATCGTGTTGGCGGACGCGATGTCGATCCCGCTCTCGATAATGGTGGTCGAGACGAGCACCTCGAACTTTTTGTCGTAGAAGGCGGACATGCGCTCCTCGACCTCGGTCGGTGACATCTGGCCGTGCGCGACGACGAAGCGGATCTCGGGCACCTGTTCGCGCAGGAACTCCTCGATCTCGGGCAGGTCGGCAACACGCGGGGTGACGACGAAGCTCTGCCCGCCGCGATAATGTTCGCGCAGCAGCGCCTCGCGCAGGACGACGGGGTCGAACGGCATGATGTAGGTGCGCACCGCGAGGCGATCGACCGGCGGGGTCTGGATCACGGACAGCTCGCGGATGCCCGACATCGCCATCTGGAGCGTCCGCGGGATCGGCGTCGCGGTCAGCGTGAGCATGTGGACGTCGGCCCGGAGCGCCTTCAGCCGCTCCTTGTGCGTGACGCCGAACCGCTGCTCCTCGTCGACCACGACCAGGCCCAGCCGTTTGAAGTCGATATTCTTCGCCAGCAGCGCGTGCGTGCCGATGACGACGTCGATCGTGCCGTTCGCCAGCCCCTCCTTGGTCGCCTTCGCCTCGCTCGCGGTGACGAGCCGCGAGAGGCGGCCCATGTTCATCGGGAAGCCTTCGAACCGGCTGACGAAGTTGTTGTAATGCTGGCGCGCGAGCAATGTCGTCGGGCAGACGATCGCGACCTGCTTGCCGCCCATCGCCGCGACGAACGCGGCGCGCAGCGCGACCTCGGTCTTGCCGAAGCCGACATCGCCGACGACGAGCCGGTCCATCGGCTTGCCCGCGGACAGATCGGCGAGAACCTCCTCGATCGCGCGGTCCTGATCCTCGGTCTCCTCATAGGGGAAGCGATCGACGAAGCTGGGATAGCCGCTGGCGTCGGGTTCGAGCACGTCGCCGGGATGGAGCGCGCGCTCGGCGGCGGTCGCGATGAGCTCGCCCGCAATCTCGCGGATCCGCTCCTTCATCTTCGACTTGCGACGCTGCCAGCCTTCGCCGCCCAGCTTGTCGAGCGATGCGCCTTCCTCCGACGAGCCGTAGCGCGAGAGGACGTCGATATTCTCGACGGGTACGTAGAGCTTGTCGCCGCCGGCATAGCTCAGCGCGACGCAGTCGTGCGGGCTCTGGCCGACCGGGATCGAGGTCAGGCCTTCGTAGCGGCCGATGCCGTGCTCGGTGTGGACGACCAGATCGCCGGGCGTCAGCGTCGCCAGTTCGGCGAGGAACGCGTCGGCGGATTTCTTGCGCTTCTTGCGGTGGACGAGGCGGTCGCCGAGCATGTCCTGCTCGGTGAGGACGGCGACGCCGGGCGCGGTGAAGCCATGGTCGAGCGGCAGGACTACCAGTGCGACGCCGAAGCTTTTCGCGGTATCCGAGACGCCGAGCGCCTCCTGCCAGGTTTCGGCCTGCTTGCCGCCCTTCATCCCGTGGTCGGCGAGCAGGCTCCCCAGACGTTCGCGCGCGCCGATCGAATAGCTGGCGAGGATCGGCTTGCGACCCTGTTTGCGCAGTTTCTCGACATGATCGGCGACAGCCTCGTAGATGTTCGCCTGCGCGGCGCGTTCGGGGCCGAAATCGCGCGGGCCGTCGACGTCGAAGTCGAGTACGGTGGCGCTGGTCGGCTCGTGGAAGGGCGTGACGACATGCGCGGTGGCGGCGTCGAGCGCGACGGACCAGTGTGGCGCGTCGAGATAGAGCGCGGTCGCACCCAGCGGGCGATAGCTGCCGGGCTGCGCGGCCTCGGCGCGCCGGCGGTTCGCATAATAGTCGGTGATCGATTCGAACCGGCTCTCCGCCGCGGCGCCGACCCCGCTGTCGCGAACGACGACGTCGTCGCCGCCGAGATGGTCGAACAGCGTCGCCATCTTGTCCTCGAACAGCGGCAGCCAATGCTCCATCCCGGCGATGCGGCGGCCGTCCGAGATCGCCTGATACATCGGGTCGCCCGTCGCGGTCGCGCCGAACGCGTCGCGGTATCGCGTCCGGAAGCGCTTGATCGACTCCTCGTCGAGCAAGGCTTCGGAGGCGGGGAGCAGGACGAAGCCGTCGATCCGGCCGGTGGTGCGCTGATCGGCGGCGTCGAAGGTGCGGACGCTCTCGATCTCGTCGCCGAAGAAGTCGAGGCGCAGCGCATGGTCCTCGCCCGACGGATAGAGATCGACGATCCCGCCGCGGACCGCATATTCGCCCTGATCGTGGACGGTGTCCGTGCGGACATAGCCGTTCGCCTGGAGCAACGTGGCGAGCGTGTCGCGGCCGATCCGCTCGCCGGGCGCGAGGCGGGCGACGAGCTGGCGGACGCGGAAGGGGGTCAGGACGCGCTGGGTCGCCGCGTTGACCGTGGTGAGCAGGAGCTGCGGGCCCTTGGGCTTGGCCTGCAGGCGGTGCAGCGCGGCGACTCGCTCGGCCATGATCCGTAGGGTCGGCGAGGCGCGGTCATAGGGAAGGCAATCCCAGGCGGGGAAGCTCAGCACCTCGAGATCGGGCGCGAAATAGGCCGCGGTCGAGGCGATCGCGCGCATCGCCGCATCATCGGGCGCGATGAACACTGCGCGCGTCTTCGCGGCGCGGGCGAGGTCGGCTAGCAGCGACGGCTGGAACCCCGATGGCACGCCCGACAAGGTCAGCGGGGTGGTCGCGGAGAGGATCGTGTTCAGATCTGGCATATTCGCTTCTCGTTCCCCGGCGAAGGCCGGGGCCCAGTTGGGAAGGCAATCGTAAATCAGGTTTTGACGTCAATCATCGACGTCCCCCAACTGGGCCCCGGCCTTCGCCGGGGAACAGTGTCTCGGCGTTACTTTACGACCGTGACGTAGTTGATGTCGCGCATCGCCTGCATCATCGGGCCGTCCCATTCGGGCGGGCAGGGGATCGAGCCGATCGCCCAGCCCATGATGTCGACGTCCTGCTGTTCGAGCAGTGCCTCGAACCAGTCGAGCTGCTCGGGCGTCCAGCTGCGGCCATAAGTTTCAAAGAAGCCGCCGATCATCATGTCGGCTTCGCGCGTGCCGCGGTGCGAACTGCGGAAGCCGAGGCGCTTGAGGCGGGTTTCGTGGTCCATCATATCTCCAACGCCGATTGACCGGCGACCCGCTGGCGGCGGGCGTCGGCTGGGCTATAGGGGGCAGATAGTCATGCGACCCGAAATCCTCAATCCGCTGTTCGCCGAAACCCTCGTCCTGAAAGGGGTGGGGCCTGCGCTCGCCAAGCCGCTCGACCGGCTCGGGCTCGCGCGCGTCGTCGACGTCGCCTTCCATCTGCCGACCGGCTATGTCGATCGGGTGCCCCGCACCGAGCTGATGTCGAGCGATGCCGGGCGGATCATCGTCATCACGCTGACCGCGCGCGAGTATCGCGTCAGCGCGGGGCGTGGCCCGACGCGCGTGCAGGCGACCGACGAGCATGGCAACTATGTCAGCCTCGTCTTTTTCGGCGGAAGTTCGGGCTGGGCGAAGAAGCTGCTCCCGATCGGCGAGGCCAGGCGCGTGTCGGGGCGGCTCGACGAATATGGCCAGGAACTGCAGATCGTCCATCCGGACATCGTCGAGCAGGACGAGGAGTTGCGCGAGCGCGAGCCGATCTATCCGCTGTCGGAGGGGCTGACATCGCGGCGGCTGGCGGCGCTGACGACGCAAGCGGTCGGGCGCGCGCCGGACCTCGCCGAATGGATCGAGCCCGGGCTCAAGGCGAAGCGCGAATGGCCGGGCTGGCACGAGTCGCTGGCGCGGATCCACGCCGACCCGTCGGATGCCAAGGCGCGCGAGCGGCTGGCCTATGACGAGGTGTTCGCCAACCAGCTCGCGATGACGCTCGTCCGCGCGGACACGCGCAAGCGGCGGGGGCGCGCGCTCCACGGCGACGGGCGGCTGCGCGGCATGCTGAAGCTGCCCTACACGCTGACCGGCGCGCAATCGCGGACGGTGGGGGAGATCGAGGGCGATCTGGGGCAGACCGCGCCGATGCTGCGGCTCCTGCAGGGCGATGTCGGCTCGGGCAAGACGCTGGTCGCGGCGATGGCGATGCTGATCGCGGTCGAGGCGGGCGCGCAGGCGGCGATGCTCGCGCCGACCGAGATCCTCGCGCGCCAGCATTACGAGACGCTCAGAAAGACGCTCGCCGGGCTGCCGATCGAGGTCGGCGTGCTGACCGGGCGCGACAAGGGCCGCGTCCGCGAGGCGACTCTGATGGCGCTGGCAGCCGGCGAGATCGACATCCTCGTCGGCACGCACGCGATCTTCCAGGATGCGGTCGCCTACAAGGACCTTGCGCTGGTGGTGGTCGACGAGCAGCACCGCTTCGGCGTCGCCCAACGGATGACGCTTCAGGCCAAGGGGATCGCGCCGCCGCACCTGCTGGCGATGACCGCGACGCCGATCCCGCGCACGCTGACGCTCGCGCAATATGGCGAGATGGACGTCAGTCGCCTCGACGAGATGCCGCCGGGCCGCCAGCCGATCGAGACGCGCGTGATCTCGGAAGACCGGCTCGACGACGTGGTCAACGCGCTCGGCCGGCATCTGGCAGACGGGGGACAGGCCTATTGGGTGTGCCCGCTGGTCGAGGAGAGCGAGAAGAGCGACCTTGCCGCCGCCGAAATGCGTGCGGAGGTCCTTCGTGCGCGGTTCGGCGACAAGGTCGCGTTGGTCCATGGCCGGATGAAGCCTGCCGAGAAGGATGCGGTGATGGCCGAATTCTCCGCCGCGCGCACCGCGGTGCTGGTCGCGACGACGGTGATCGAGGTTGGCGTCGACGTGCCCAATGCGACGCTGATCGTAATCGAGCATGCCGACCGCTTCGGCCTAGCGCAGCTTCACCAGCTGCGCGGTCGGGTCGGGCGGGGAAGCGGGCGGTCGATCTGCCTGCTGATGCGGGGTTCGTCGCTCAGCGAGACGTCGCGGGCGCGGCTGGCGCTGATGCGCGAGACCAATGACGGGTTCCGGATCGCCGAGGAGGATCTGCGGTTGCGCGGCGCGGGCGAATTGCTGGGTACGAAGCAGTCGGGCGAGATGGCGTTCCGGCTCGCGACGCCCGACATGATGGCCGACCTGCTGCAATGCGCGCATGACGATGCGCGGCTGCTGATCGATCGCGACGGCGGGCTGGAGGGACCGCGGGGGCAGGCGGCACGCACCGCGCTGTACCTGTTCGACCGCGATGCCGGGGTGGCGTTGCTGCGATCGGGTTGAAGGGCGGCCCGGTCAGCTGGTGCGGAGCATCGCCGCGAGCATGCCGTAATAGGCCTTGGGCGGGATCGTCCGGTCGAACGCGTAGCCGATCCGTCCGCCGAGCGACCAGCGGACGTGGGCGAGGATGTCACCGACGATCGGCATGCGGACGTGGAGCCGCTCGCCGGCGTCCAAAACGCCGTCGCAGCGCGCCATGAGGCCGCTTGGCGAGACGTTGACCAACGTAAGCCTCAATTCGGTGCCTGCGCTGTCCGCCGCACGCGTGCGGTGCATCACTTCGTCGCGCGGCTCAGACCGCGTCTCGTGCCTAGACGTCGCTTGGTTCGGCATCGGTCAGTCCCCGCTGTGCCCCGGTCGAGGGCTAGGCCGACATCATGAAGCCCGTGCCACCAACCATCCCTAACGCAGTGTTCATGACCGTGCCGGTCCGGCGGGTCAGCCGGGCAGCAGCATTCCGTGACGCTTCTTGCCGAGGCTGAGGCGGACCGGCGCGGCGACGGGGATCGTGGCGGCGGGGTCGCGCAGCGGTTCGCCGTCGACACGGACTGCGCCTTCGCCGATCTTGCGTCGTGCTTCGCCGTTCGATGCGACGAAGCCGAGCCCGACCAGCGCCTCGACGACGCCGATGCCGGTCCCGGTGCAGACGAGACTCGGCAGCGCGTCGCCCGACGCGCCCTCCTCGAAGGTCTTGCGCGCGGTCTCCGCGGCCTGCTCGGCGGCATCGCGGCCGCGGCACATCGCGGTCGCCTCGTTCGCGAGGACGACCTTCGCGGCATTGATCTCCGCGCCTTCGAGCGCCTCGAGACGCGCGATCTCGTCGAGCGGCATGTCGGTGAACAGCCGCAGGAACCGGCCGACGTCGCGGTCGTCGGTGTTGCGCCAGAACTGCCAGTAATCGAAGTGCGGCAGCTGGTCCTCGTGCAGCCAGACCGCGCCCGACATCGTCTTGCCCATCTTGCCGCCGTCCGCGGTCGTGATCAGCGGGGTGGTGACGCCGTACACCTCGGTCCCGTCCATCCGGCGCGACAGCTCGATGCCGTTGACGATGTTGCCCCACTGGTCCGAGCCGCCCATCTGCAACCGGCAGCCGGCGCGGCGCGACAGCTCGAGAAAGTCGTAGGCCTGGAGGATCATGTAGTTGAATTCGAGGAAGCTCAGCGACTGTTCGCGGTCGAGGCGGAGTTTGACCGAATCGAAGGCGAGCATCCGGTTGACCGAGAAATGCTGGCCGACGTCGCGCAGGAACGGGATATATTCGAGCGCGTCGAGCCACTCGGCATTGTCGAGCATGACGGCGTCCGTGGGGCCGTCGCCAAACGTCAGGAAGCGTTCGAAGATGCGGCGGATCGAAGCGACGTTGGCCTTGATGCCGTCTTCGCCGAGCAGCTTGCGCGCCTCGTCCTTGAAGCTCGGATCGCCGATCTTGCCGGTGCCGCCGCCCATCAGGACGATCGGCTTGTGCCCGGTCTGCTGAAGCCGGCGGAGCAGCATGATCTGGACGAGGCTGCCGACGTGCAGCGACGGCGCGGTCGGGTCGAAGCCGATATAGCCGGGTACGACCTGCTTGCCCGCGAGCGCGTCGAGCGCGGCGGCGTCGGTCATCTGGTGGACATAACCGCGCGCGGTCAGCGTGGTGAGCAGGTCGGACTGGTAGGTCATGGAGGAGCCACTAGCAGCGGTTGTGCGGTCCGTCATCCCGGCCCCCAATCGTCATGCGAGCTTTCGTTCGCTGAACCGGGGGGGATCAGCTGCGGGGGAGTTGCGACGACGGGTCGACCGGGGTGCGGCCCTTGCGGAGTTCGAAATGGAGTTCGGGCCGGTCGGCGAATCCGGTGTCGCCCGACAGCGCGATCGTCTGGCCGCGCTTCACGCTCTGGCCGCGCTGAACCAGGAGTTTTGAGGCATGGCCATAGACGCTGGTCCAGCCGCCGCCATGCTTGACGATCACCAGCCCGCCAAGCGCGGCGATGCCGTCGCCGACATAGGCGACGACGCCGTCGGCAGTGGCGCGGATCGGGGTCGAGACGGGAATGGCGATCTTGATGCCGTCATTGCGTTCCCCGCTGGCGCCGTGGCCGAACCGCTTCACGACGCGGCCGTCAACGGGCCAGAGGAAACCGCCGCCCGCGAGCCGTACCGGGGCGGTGACGACGGCGCTCGGCGGCAGGACGCGTCGCGGGGTCGGGGTGGGGCGGACCGGCGCCTGGTTGCTCGCAAGCGCAGGCTCGCCGCCGGTCAGGATGTCGTCGACGTCGAGCGTGAACGCGGCCGCTCGATCGGCGAGGCTGGTGCCGCCTTCGGTATCGGGAATGACGATGCGCTGGCCCGCGCGCAGCACATAGGGTTCGAGCAGCGCGTTGACGGCAACGATGCGCGACCAGGCGACCCCATAGGCACGGGCGATCGCGATCCCGGTCTCGCCGCGCCGCACGAGGTGATAGCGGCCTGCCGGGATAGTCAGCCGCTGTCCCGTCTGGATCGTGAAGGGCGGTTCGATCGCGTTGGCGCGCGCGATCGCCTCGCTGCTCGCCCCAGAGCGTTCGGCGATGACGAGCAGCGTATCGCCGGGGCGGACCGTATAGAGTGATTGCTCGACACGCCGCGCATCCGCCGCGACCGGGCGCTCCTCCCAGGCGGGGCGCGGCGCCGGCAGCGTAGAGACGGGCACGGGGGTGCGATCGGCGCGCCGGACGGGTGAGGGGGCAGGGCTGGCGTCCTGCCGCTCCGCGCGGCGCGGATACGCACGCCGACGCGGCGGAGCGTCATAGGTGTCGGATCGGTCGGCGTCGCTGCGATCGCGCACGTCGTTCGCGTAGCGGTCCTGCGGGTCGGCGCGCGGGAGGCGCTGGATCCGTTCGAGCGACTGCGGCGGCGGCCTGCGGTCGGACCGGACCGGCGTGTCGACGCTCGGGATGCACCCGGCGAGAGCCAGCGCCGCGCCCAGGATCGCGGCGGCGCGCGTCACGCGTAGGCGCGTCCCAGCATGTCCAGCGACTCGGCATGCGTCAGATCGAGATGCAGCGGAGTGACCGAGATATAGCCGTCCGCAATGGCCTCCAGATCGGTCGCGTGGAGCGGCGTCTCGACCGCGCCGCTCAGCGCGAACCAGTGATACTCATAACCGCGCGGGTCGGTGTTGGTGACGATCTGCAACCGGCCATAGTCGCGCAGGCCCTGGCCGACGACGCGAATGCCGCGCACCGCATCGGCCGCACCGACGGGGAAGTTGACGTTGACGAGCGTCCGGGGGGCAAGCGGCGCATCGAGCAGCGGGCGCAGCACGCGTTCGCCCCAGGCGGCCGCGACCTCGAACGGGACCGAATCGCCCATGCCTTCGCGGCTGTAGACCTGGCTCAGCGCGATCGACCGGACCCCGGCCAGCGCACCCTCCATCGCGGCGGAGACGGTGCCCGAATAGGTCACGTCCTCGGCGAGGTTGGCGCCGCGATTGACCCCCGACAGGATCAGGTCGGGGGGGCTGTCCTTCATGATCCGGGCCAGCGCCATCATCACCGCATCGGTCGGCGTGCCGGCGACGGCATAGCGTTTCTCGGCGAACTTGCGCACGCGCAGCGGTCGCGACAGCGTCAGCGAATGGCCCGCGCCCGACTGTTCCTCCGCCGGCGCCACCACCCAGACATCGTCGGACAGCGTCGCGGCGATCGCCTCGAGCACCTTCAGCCCGCGCGCGGGATAGCCGTCGTCATTGGTCAGCAGGATCCGCATCAGGCAGCGGGCTCGAGCAGGGTGAGGCCGCCCAGATAGGGCTGGAGCGCGGTCGGCACCGCGACCGCGCCATCCGCCTGCTGATAATTCTCGATCACCGCGACGAGCGTGCGACCGACCGCGAGGCTGGAACCGTTGAGCGTGTGGACGAACCGCGTCGCCTTCTCGCCCTCGGGGCGATAGCGCGCGTTCATGCGACGCGCCTGGAAATCGGTGCAAGTCGAGATGCTGGAGATCTCGCGATACTGCGCTTGGCCGGGGAGCCAGACTTCCAGATCATAGGTGCGCGCCGCGGTGAAGCCCATATCGCCACCGCATAGGAGCATCCGCCTGAACGGGAGCTGCAACGCGTCGAGCACGCCCTCGGCACATTGCGTCATCCGCTCGTGCTCGGCCTCGGACTGGTCCGGCGTGACGATCGCGACCATCTCGACCTTGTCGAACTGGTGCTGGCGAATATAGCCGCGGGTGTCGCGACCGGCCGACCCGGCCTCCGAGCGGAAGCACGGCGTCAGCGCGGCGAAGCGCAGCGGCAGTTCGCCGTCGGTCAGGATCCGTTCGCGCACGATGTTGGTCAGGCTGACCTCTGCGGTCGGGATCAGCCAGCGGCCGTCGGTCGTCCGGAACAGGTCCTCGGCAAACTTGGGCAGTTGGCCGGTGCCGAACACCGCTTCGTCGCGTACCAGCAACGGCGGCGCGACTTCCTCGAAGCCGTGATCGCGCGTCAAGCGGTCGAGCATGAACTGACCGAGCGCGCGTTGCAGCCGGGCAGCGGGGCCGCGGACCAGTGTGAAACGCGCACCGGACATTGCAACGCCGGTCTCGAAATCGAGCCCGATCGCCGGGCCGACGACGTCATGCTCGCGCGGGGCGAAGGCGAAGTCGGGCTTCGTCCCGCGTGCATGAACGAGCACATTCCCGCTCTCGTCGACACCCGCAGGGACGTCCGATGCGGGCAGATTGGGAATCGCCGCGAGCGCCGCATCGAGCTCGGCGGTCAGCGCCGCCTCGTCGGCCTCGAGCGTCGGCAGCGCGGCCTTCAATGCGGCGACCTCGGCCATCAACGCCTGCGCGCGCGGCTCGTCCTTCTGCGCCTTGGCCTGGCCGATCGCCTTGGACAGCTCATTGCGGCGGGTCTGCGCGGCTTGTGCCTCGGCGATCGTCGCACGGCGGCGCTCGTCGAGGGCGACGAGCCGGTCGCTGGCGGGGGCAGCGCCGCGGCGGGCGAGGGCTGCGTCGAACGCGGCGGGGTTTTCACGGATCAGACGGATATCATGCATGGCGCAAGGCTATGCCGAGGCCGGCAGGTACGCGCAACCCGGTGCGCCCGCGGGACGTTGGGGAGGGCAGAGGCACAGATCAAAGAGGAGAAAGCCCGTGGATCTTCCGCACAAGTCCGTCGTCATGGTCGCCGATGGCCGCAAGATGTTGTTCCTGCGCAACGAGGGCGATGCCGCCTTTCCTAACCTCGTCGTCGAAGAGGCGGTCGAGCAAGAGAACCCCGCGACGCGCGACCAGGCGACCGACTCGGCCGGCCGCGCCTCGTCCCCGCAGGGTGCCGCGCAGAGCTCGGTCGAACCCACCGATTTTCATCAGATCGAGGAAGACCGGTTCGCCGCCGACGCAGCCGAGCTGCTCAAGACGCGTGCGTTGAAGAACGACTTCGATTCGCTCGTCATCGTCGCACCGCCCAAGACGCTGGGGGAGATGCGCAAACATTATCACAAGGCGGTCAGCAGCAGGCTGGCGGGCGAGCTTGCGAAGGATCTCACCGGGCATACGATTGCCGACATCGAGACGGCGCTCAAGAACGCCTGATCATTGCCACCCGATAGTTGAAAAGGCCCGCAACACGTTGTTTCGGGCCTTTTTTTATGTCCGAGATTTATGCAGGATCAGTGCGCGGCGCGTTTCGTGAACCGCCGGCGGGCAACGAGGGCCGCGGCCGCTGCGCCGAACAGCAGCACCATCGGGGGTGCCGGAACCGGGGCGGGTGGCCCGCCACTTGAGCCGGTGCTGCCATTGCCGCCGCCGTTTGAGCCATGCCAGCCGCCGTTCGAGCTCCAGCCGCCATTGCTGCTCCAGCCGGCGCTGCTCGATCCATAGCTCGACGACGAGGTCGAACTTGATCCGCTGCTGGTCGACGACACGTTGCCGCCCGAACTGCTGCTGGTCGACGAGGCGACGTTGCCGCTGGACGAGGAAGACACGTTCCCGCTCGACGACGACGAAACGTTGCCACTGGATGAGGAGGATACGTTACCGCTCGACGAGGACGATACGTTACCGCTGCTCCCGCCGCTGGCGGACGACGAGGTGCTCGACACCGACGCGCCGCCGGTGCTGGACGACGATCCGCCTGTCGATGATCCGCCCGTGGATGACCCGCCGGTCGACGAGGTGCTGCTGACGCCACCGCTCGAGGTCGATCCGCCGCTCGTGCTCGATGAACCGCCGCTCGTGCTCGACGAGCCTCCGCTCGAGGTCGACGAGATGACGATGCTGCCGCCCGAGCCGCCGCCGCCAAAGAAACCGCCGCCAAAGCCGCCGCCGCCAAAGCCGCCACCCGGGCCGCCGCCGCCGAAGAAGCCGCCGCCGCTGTTCACCGGCACCGCGGTCGGGCTGCCAGCGCCGCCCACGAACGGGTCCGCGAACCCCACGGGAACCGGGGGCGCATTGGCGACCGTCACCATGGCCGGCGCGCAGGCGGTCGTCCGTGTGGTGACGACGCGACGAATGCGGGGACGGGCGACGGCGCCAATCTGGCGGGGGACAACGCGCTTGGTCATCGTCTTGGCCTGAATCGCGCGCTTCGGACGCTCGGCGACATGGACGGCGCCGCCGCCGATGATCGCGCCTCCGCAGGCGCACGCGCATAATTTGGCCAAGGCCATCCGCACCGACATACTCAAAGTCTCTCTCGTTGCCGACGCGCAGACGACGTCGGATCGCGTTCACGGCACTCGGACGCCGTGTTCGCACAAAGCGCAAAACAAAGCGTTAAGCGCAAGCGCCCATGACGTGATCTGGTGGTCATTCTTACAATATCGCGACGGGCGGGGCGCTCAATACGCAGACCGTGCCGTGGCGGGACAGTTGTCGCATCCAGGATCATGGCGACGGGCTCGTTCGCGGGACTCGCTGAGGCCGTAGGCGGGCGGTGTAACCCGGATGCATCGGTACGCAAGAATGTGTCTTCATTATCGATCCAAGCGCAAGTCTGCTCGCTTGTGGTCCGGAACACGTAAGACTATAGGCCCTTTCACCATTTGGGGGTGGCTTCGAGACGCGGCTTTTCGCGCCGACCGGCCAGAGGGAGAGTGGTATGGCAACGGTAATGAATCGCGTAGACGAGCACGGTACCAATCTTGCAGCAGCCAATGATGCCGATGGCTATCGACCGACGGCGGACGAGCCGTTCATGAGCCTGCGTCAGCAGGCCTATTTCCGGCAGAAGCTGCAGCAATGGAAGGACGCTATCCTGCGGGAATCGCAAGAAACCTTGTCGCAGTTGCAGGTCGATTCGCTGCGCGAGGCGGATCTGACCGACCGTGCGTCGAGCGAAACCGACTGGTCGATCGAACTGCGGACCCGGGATCGCCAGCGCAAGCTCGTCTCGAAGATCGAGGCGGCGATCCGCCGGATCGACGATGGCGAATATGGCTATTGCGAAGTCACGGGCGAACCGATCAGCCTGGCACGCCTCGAGGCGCGGCCGATCGCGACGATGACCGTGGAGGCGCAGGAACGCCACGAGCGCAACGAAAAAATCTCCCGCGAGGACTGATATCGGGTCGGCGAACAGCGCATAGGCACGTGGTCCGCCTTCTGATATATGCGACGCATATCTCGACGTCGGGACACAGGAACACGGATGGACATGAGAAACCAAGGGTCGTTGGGCGCCGAGGGTGCGGCAGGGGCCGGCGCCGGGGAGTCCGTCGAGGATAGCGCAGACCCGGGCCAGAACCGGCCGGTCCGTGACAGTCTGCTGATGATCGCGCGGTTCAGCTATGCCGACGGTGCGGGTGTGTACGAGGTGCGGGTCCGCAACCTGTCGGAAGGCGGGCTGATGATCGAGTTCGATCGGCCACTCGCCGTCGATACGCCGGTCACGATCGACCTGCGCGGGATCGGTGAAGTTACCGGACGGGTGGCGTGGTGCACGCAGGGCCGTTTGGGAATCGCGCTCGACGAGACGATCGACCCGATGAAGGCGCGCAAGTCGGTCGGGCAGGGGCAGACGACGCCGACCTTCGCCAAGCCGATCGTGTTTCGCGAGCCGCGGTCACGGTAACCTCGTCTGTTAGAGCGGCGCAGCGGTAAGTTGCCGGTGACGGTCTAATAGAGGGGCTGACTGAAGAGGCGGTGGTGGCGTATCCGGCACCCCGCCAGTCCGGCTTTCCCGAGGGGGAAGGAATCGGAAAAGCCGGAACCGCGTGACGACAGGCCGATCGCCCGCCGCCACGAACGGCGTGGGGTTTAGAGGTTGGCGAGTTCTTCCTTCAGGCGAAGCTTCTGCTTCTTCAGTCCTGCGAGCGCCAGCGCGTCGGGCATAGGCCGGTGTACCTCTTCGGAAATCCGGCGGTCGAGCATTTGATGCTTGGTTTCCAGCGCAGCCTGGTGCGTCGTTTGCATGGTGGAAAAACTCCTTCTGCATTCGTGTTGGGGTCACGAGTAAACCATCGCCGCACCAAAAAGTCTTTAACGAAGATTGGTGAATCGACCGGGCGAGCCGTCGCGTGCGACGGCCCGAGTCCTGTGGCCCCCGACGGCGCGCGCCGGGTAGTTTTTGGTGCTCGCGCAATGCCATGCATTTGCTAAGGACCGCGTAGCAGGGGTGGGCGAAGGACATGATGGTGGACGAGGCACAGATCAGGGTCCGGCTGGACGAAATCCGGACCGAGCATCGCGACCTCGATTCGGCGATCGCCGCGCTCTGGTCGCTCACCGTTCCCGACCAGCTGCAGATCGCCCGGCTCAAGAAGCGCAAGCTGCGGCTGCGCGACGAAATTGCCGCGTTCGAGGACCAGTTGATCCCCGACATCATCGCCTGATCCGTCCGGGCAGGCACGAATGCGGGGCGTGATTTCGGCCAGCGCCTTCAAATCACGACATAATATTGATCAAGAGGTCGATCGAAGCGGCGCGTTTCGGGACACATCCTGGCGCATCGCGGCGTTTTCCCGATGGGCGCGGCGATGCGGCTATGGCAGTCGGGCAGAATGATTGGTCGACCGCCCGAACTGCCCCTGCAAGACCGCATGATCGGTGCGCTGTACCGTGAGGCGATGCGGCTGGCCGAAGAGGCGCGGGCCTATTTCGACGATACGGGACGGACCGACCGGGACGGGCTCGAACCGCTCGTCCGCGTCAGCCTGAGCTGTGAATCGCTCAAGGTCACGACCCGGTTGCTCCATGTCCTCGCGTGGTTGCTGACACAGCGCGCGGTCCAGGCTGGCGAACTCACGCGGGGCGAGGCGCTGGATCCGGCGCGGCGGCTCGGCGAGGCGCCTGTGACCGATGACGCGATGCTGGCAGCGTTTCCGCCCAGCGCGAGGGCGCTGATCACCGCGAGCATGCAGCTTCACCGGCGCGTCGCGCTGCTCGACGCCGCGCTCGATGCGCCACGGCCCGCCGCCAGCCCCGCCTTGTCGATGCAGGATCGCCTCGCCCGCGTGCTCTAGCGCGGCGGGCGGGGCGTACCGTCAGACGGGCCTAGGCTAGCCTAGGCTAGGCCGAGCCGGGTGCGTGCCGCGCGATATTCGCGCTCGAGCCGGTCGACCCGGTCGGCGACGCTCTCGACTGCGGTGACCGCGCCGATCCCCTGGCCCGATCCCCAGATATCCTTCCACGCCTTGGGCTTCGATCCACCCTCGGCATTGGCACCGCCCCCGAAGTTCATCGTCTTCAGATCGCCCTCGGGCAGCGCGTCGGGATCCATCCCCGCCGCGACGATCGACGCGCGCAGGTAATTGCCGTGCACGCCGGTGAACAGGTTCGAATAGACGATGTCCGCCGCGCGCCCTGCGACGATGCCGTCCTTATAGGCCTGGTCGGCATTCGCCTCGACCGTCGCGATGAAGGGCGAGCCGATATAGCCGAAATCGGCGCCCATCGCCTGCGCCGCGAGCACCGCGTCGCCGGTCGCGATCGCGCCCGACAGCGCGAGCGGACCGTCGAACCACTGGCGAATCTCCTGGATGATCGCAAAGGGCGACAGTCGTCCGGCATGGCCGCCGGCGCCCGCGGCGACCGCGATCAGGCCGTCGGCACCCTTTTCGATCGCCTTGCGCGCGAACCGATCATCGATGACGTCGTGCAGCGTGATCCCGCCCCAGCCATGCACCGCGGTGTTCAGATCCTCGCGCGCGCCGAGCGAGGTGATCACGATCGGCACCTGCCATTTGGCACAGGTTTCGAGATCGCGTTCGAGCCGGTCGTTCGACTTGTGGACGATCTGATTGACCGCGAACGGCGCGGCGGGGCGATCGGGATTGGCGCGATTGTGCGCGCTTAGCTCCTCGGTGATCCGGTGGAGCCATTCGTCGAGCATCGCCTGCGGTCGCGCATTGAGCGCCGGGAAGGATCCGACGATGCCCGCCTTGCACTGGGCGATCACCAGGTCGGGTCCGGAAATGATGAACAGCGGCGACCCGATCACGGGCAGGCGCAGGCTCTTTAGAATAGCGGGTACGGTCATGGCGCGTTTCATAGCGCAGCCGAAACGGCTGCGCCAGCACTCTGGTTAGAGCGGCAGTCACGTGTGATTGCCATGTGACCGCAAATGCTTAGAGCGGTCGGCATAGAATGTTCCGGAGATGTGCCGCCATGAAGTTTGCCGTTATCGCCCTGCTGGCGCTGTCCGTGTCTGCGCCCGCGCTTGCCGCAGGTCAGTTGCCGCGCAGTGTCGTGCCGATCCTGTACGATATCCAGGTGCGCCCGGACGCGAAGGCGATGACGTTCAGCGGCACCGAGACGGTGACCATCGACGTCAAGCAGGCGACCCGGACGATCCAGCTGAACGCGGCGGATTTGAACATCACGTCGGCGACGTTCGACGGCCGCCCCGCCACCATGAAGGCGGACGCTGCCGCGCAGCTGCTCACGGTGACGCTGCCAGCGGCGGCGAGCGTCGGGCGGCACAGCTTGGCCTTTGCCTGGACGGGCAAAATCAACCAGTCCGCGTCCGGGCTGTTCGCGATCGACTATGCCAATGCCGACGGCTCGTCGTCGCGGATGCTCGCGACGCAGTTCGAGGCCCCCGACGCGCGCCGGTTCGCACCGATGTGGGACGAGCCCGCGTTCAAGGCGAAGTTCCGTCTGTCCGCAGTCGCGCCGGGCGCTCAGCTGGCCTTCTCTAACATGCCTGCGACGGCGATCACGAAGCAGGCGGACGGCACACAGCTCTACAAGTTCGGCGAGACGCCGCTGATGTCGAGCTATCTGCTGTTCCTCGGCATGGGGGACATGGAGCGCAAGACGCTGATGGCCGGCAAGACCGAGATCGGCATCATCAGCCGCAAGGGCGTCGTCGATCAGGGCGACTATGCGCTCGCCGCCGCGAAGGACCTGCTGGCCTATTACAACGACTATTTCGGCCAGCCCTATCCGCTGCCCAAGATGGACATGATCGCGGGGCCGGGATCGAGCCAGTTTTTCGGCGCGATGGAGAATTGGGGCGCGATCTTCTATTTCGAGAATGAACTGCTGTTCGATCCGAAGCGCGCGACCGAAAGCGCCAAGCAGCGCATCTATACCGTCGTCGCGCATGAGATGGCGCACCAGTGGTTCGGCGATCTCGTCACCATGGCGTGGTGGGACGATCTGTGGCTGAACGAGGGGTTCGCTTCGTGGATGGAGGGCAAGTCGAGCGGCGTGCTCGTGCCCGCGTGGAAATCCGAGGCGGCCGCGGTGTCGGGCGAGCGCGAGGGGGCGATGGGGATCGACGCAACGTCCGCGACGCACCCGATCATCCGCAAGGTCGAGACCGTCGACCAGATCGGCGAAGCGTTCGACGGCATCACCTATTCGAAGGGGCAGGCCGTGATCGGCATGCTCGAATCAACGCTCGGCCCCGACGTGTTCCGCAAGGGCATCCGCAGCTACATGGCCAAGTATAAATACGGCAACACGGTCACCGAACAGCTCTGGGCCGAATTGTCCGCAGCCGCGGGCAAGCCGGTCGCCGAGATCGCGCACGACTTCACCTTGCAGGGCGGCGTGCCGCTGGTGACGATGACGGGCGCGACCTGCAATGGCGGCGTTACCACCGCCACGCTGACGCAGGGCCGGTTCGGGCTGGATGCGGCATCGAAGACGCCGCAGACCTGGCACGTGCCGCTGGTCGTGGGCAATCTCGGCGGTGCGCAGACGGCAACGATCGTCACCGGCGCGGCGCCGTCGCGAGTCACGATCCGGGGATGCGGTACGGTCGTCCTCAACCGCGGCAAGGGCAGCTATACCCGCGTGATGTACGACGATGCGGGGCATGCCGCGGTCGTCCGCGACTATGCCAGGCTAGACCTGGCCGACCGGCTGGGCACGCTGGGCGATGACTTCGCACTCGCGGCCGGCGGCTATCAGGACCTGTCGCGCTACTTCGCGGTGATGGACAAGGTCGGGCCGGACGCGGATCCGCTCGAATGGTCGTCGGTCGCAGGCGCGCTCGGGCGGATCACCGGGCTGTACGACGACACACCGCTCGAAGCGCCGCTGCGCGCGCGGTCGGTCGCTATCCTCGGCCCCGTGCTCGCGCGGATCGGCTTCGAGGCTAAACCGGGCGAATCGCCGCTGACGAGCAATTTGCGCGAGACGCTGGTCGGGCGGCTCGGCACCAATGGCGATATGGGCGTCGCGGACCGCGCGCGGCGCTACGTCGCGGCGCTGGCGACCGATCCGACCGCGATCCCGCCGGCGATCCGCCAGCCGATCCTGTCGACCTATGCCGTCAATGCGACCCCGGCGGAATGGGACGCGCTGCTGGCGCTTGCCAAGGCGGAGAAGAGCCCGGTTGCCAAGAACCGGTTCGTGACGCTGCTCGGGGCCGCGCGCGATCCCGCAACCGCGGGGCGGGCGCTCGCGCTGCTCAAGACCGACACGATCACCGCGCCGCAAAAGGCCGGGCTGCTCCGCGCCGTCGCGGGCGCGCATCCCGACCTGGCGTTCGACTGGGCGGTCGCGAACCGTGAGCTGGTCGAGAGCTTCCTCGAGGCGAGCACGCGATCGGGCTATATCGTCGGGCTCGGCGCGGGCTCGAACGATCCTGCGATGCCGGGCAAGATCAGCGCCTTCGCGGACAAGTATCTGCCCGCCTCGTCACGGGGCGGCGTGACGCGGTCGCTGTCGACGATCGCGGTCCGCAAGGCCGCCGCCGACCAGCTGCGTCCCGCCGTCACCAAATGGGTCGCCGGCTGACACAACGGCGCCGGATCCCGGGCGATGTCCCGGGATCCGGTGCTCACCCCTAGTCGATGCGCGTCAGTCCGGTTGCGCAGGCGCGGGCCTTCTCGACATAATGCTGGGCGGAGACGCGGAGCGCCGCGATCGCCTGCGCATCGAGCTGCCGGACCGCGCGGGCCGGGCTGCCGATGATCAGGCTGCCCGCGGGGAAGGTCTTGCCCTCGGTGACGAGCGCGCCGGCGCCGACGATGCAGTCCTCCGGGATCACCGCATGGTTGAGCAGGATTGCCCCCATGCCGATCAGCGACCGGTCGCCGACCGTGCAGCCGTGAAGGATCGCGTGGTGGCCGATCGTGCAGTCCTCGCCGATCCGAAGCGGCGCGCCGGGATCCGAATGGAGCATCGCGCCTTCCTGGATGTTGCTGCGCGCGCCGATGACGATCGGCGTATTGTCCGCGCGGACGACCGCCCCGAACCACACGCTCGCCGCCTCTCCGAGCTGGACATCGGCGATAAGGTCCGCGCTTGGCGCGACCCAGGCGGTCGGGTGGCAGGTGGGGCGTTTGTCGCCCAGGGCATAAAGCGGCATCGCAAGGTCTCTCCGTCGAACCCGCGGGCTGCGACGAAGCCCGAAACGACACCGCCGCACCGCAGATCATCGGTTCGATGTCTGCGATACGGCGGGATCGTCTGCAAGAGCGGCAGGACAGGCCGTCAGGCGACGGTATTTCAGGCGACGGGCGGCATGCCCTTGATCACCTTGTCGAGCGTCAGCGGATATTCGCGGATCCGGACGCCGCAGGCATTGTAGACCGCGTTCGCGACCGCAGCGCCGACGCCGCAGATGCCGAGCTCGCCGACACCCTTGGCCTTCATCGGTGACGACTTGGCGTCGGTCTCGTCCATGAAGAACACGTCCTGATACGGCACGTCGGCATGAACCGGGACATGATATTCGGCCATGTCGTGATTGACGAAATAGCCGAACCTTTTGTCGACGACCGCGTCTTCCATCAGCGCCGCACCGACGCCCATGGTCATCGCGCCGATGACCTGGCTGCGCGCCGATTTGGGGTTGAGGATCCGCCCGGCGGCAAACGCGCCGCTCATCCGGCGTACCCGAACCTCGCCGGTCGCCGAATCAACCGCGACCTCGACGAAATGCGCGCCGAAGGTCGACTGCGCATAGGTCTTGGTCAGATCGCCGAACTCGATCGAATCCTCGGCCGACAGGCCCGCATCGCCCGCCGCCTCGGCGAGCGAGACGCCGCGGTTGCCCGACTTCACCTTGCCGTCCTCGAAGACGATGTCGGTCGGGTTGAAGCCGAGCTTGCGTGCGACGGTGTCGCGCAGCGCCGAACAGGCGGCATAGACGCCCGCGGTCGAGCTGTTGCCGCCCCATTGGCCGCCCGAACCGGACGAGACGGGGAAGCTGCTGTCACCGAGCAGGACGATCACCTTGTCGAGCGGCACGCCCATCATCTCGGCTGCGGTTTGCGCGATGATCGTGTAGCTGCCGGTGCCGATGTCGGTCATGTCGGTGGCGACGGTGACGACGCCCTTCTTGTCGATCCCGACGCGCGCGCCCGACTTCATCGTGACATTGTCGCGGAAGGCGGACGCCATGCCCATGCCGATGAGCCAGCGGCCTTCGCGGACCTGGCCCGGCACGGGATTGCGCTTGTTCCAGCCGAACCGCTCCGCGCCCGTCCTGAGACAGCCGACGAGATCGCGGTGCGAGAAGGCGCGCTTGGGCGATTCGGGATCGACCTGCGTATCGTTGACGATGCGCAGCTGGACCGGATCCATCTTCAGCGTCTCGGCAAGCTCGTCCATCGCCGCCTCGAGCGCGAGCAGCCCGACCGCCTCGCCGGGGGCGCGCATCGCGTTGCCTTCAGGAAGGTCGAGCGTCGCGAGCCGCGTCGCGGTCATCCGGTTCGCGCCCGCATAGAGCAGCCGGGTGACGTTCGGCGCGGTCTCGGGTCCGCCACCGGGGAGATCGCCCGACCAGCTTTCATGCGCGATCGCGGTGATCGTGCCGTCCTTGCGCGCGCCGATCCGCAGCCGCTGGATCGTCGCCGGACGGTGCGTGGTGTTGTTCATGATCTGCGGACGGGTCAGCGCGACCTTGACGGGCTTGCCGCCGATCGCCCGCGAGGCGAGCGCGGCCATCACCGCATCGCTGCGGATCCAGAGCTTCGACCCGAAGCCGCCGCCGACGAAGGGCGACAGGACGTGGATGTCCTCCTTGGGAATGCCGAGCGTCTCGCTCATGTCGCGCACCGCCCAGTTGAGCATCTGGTTCGACGTCCACAGGGTCAGCTTCGACCCCGTCCACGCAGCGGTGGTCGCATGCGGTTCCATCATCGCATGGCTCTGATCGGGCGTGGTATAGGTCTGGTCGAGCTTGACCGGGGCCTTGGCAAACGCGCCGGCGAAGTCGCCGATCGCGGTATCGGGCTTGCCGTCCTTCGGCTTCACCGCGGCGGATTTCTCCGCGGCGAGATCGAACTTCCCTGCGCTGCGGGCATAGGTGACGCGGACCAGCTTGGCGGCAGCGCGCGCCTGTTCGAACGTCGACGCGACCACGATCGCGACCGCCTGATCGAAATGCTGGACGTCGGGGCCCGCGAGCATGCGGGCGGTATGCGCCTGCGCCTTGGCCACCGTACCGGCATTTTCATGCGTGACGACGGCGAGGACGCCTGGTGCAGCCTTGGCTTCGGCGAAATCGATCCGCTCGATCCGGCCCTTGGCGATCGCCGCGCCGACGATATAGCCATAGACCGCGCTCGGTGCGGCGTCGTTGCGTTCATAGGCATAGCGCGCGGTTCCGGTGGTCTTGCGCTTGCCGTCGATGCGGTCGACCGGTTGGCCGACGACCTTCATGCGGTCGATCGGGTTGGTCGTTGCGGGAGTGTCGAACTTCATGGCGATCAGGCCTTCGCTTCTTCGAGCACTGCGTGGATCGTGCGTTCGATCAGCGGCAGCTTGAATGCATTTTGCGACGTCGTGCGGGCACCAGCCAGAACGGCCGCGGCCGTGGCCTTGGCGCCCTTGGGCAGTTGCGCCTCGGCAGCTTCGACCCGCCACGGCTTGTGCGCGAGGCCGCCAAAGGCAAGGCGCCCGCGGCCATCGGGCTGGATGACCGCCGCGACCGACACCAAAGCGAACGCGTAGGAGGCACGGTCACGCACCTTCTGGTAGATGTGCGTGCCGCCAATCGGCTTTGGCAACGTGACCGCGGTGATCAGCTCACCCGAGGCGAGCGCGGTCTCGATATGCGGCGTCGTGCCCGGCAGCCGGTGGAAGTCGGCGATCGGGATGGCGCGTGTCTGGCCGGCCGAATTGACCGTCTCTACGGTCGCATCGAGCACTCGCATCGCGACCGCCATGTCGCTCGGGTGCGTCGCGATGCACGCATCGCTGGTCCCCATGACCGCGAGATTGCGGTTGAAGCCGCCGATCGCCGCGCAGCCGCTGCCCGGCTGGCGTTTGTTGCAGGGCTTGGTGGTATCGTAGAAATAGGGGCAGCGGGTCCGCTGGAGCAGATTGCCCGCGGTGGTCGCCTTGTTGCGCAACTGGCCGGACGCGCCTGACACGAGTGCCCGGCTGAGCACGCCGTAGTCCTTGCGGACGCGGGCGTCGGCGGCGAGGTCGGTGTTGCGAACCAGCGCACCGATCCGCAGGCCGCCGTCGCTGGTTGGTGCGATCGTATCGAGATCGAGGCCGTTGACGTCGATCAGATGCTGCGGCGTCTCGATCTGCAGCTTCATCAGGTCGAGCAGGTTGGTCCCGCCCGCGATGAACTTGGCGCCAGGCGTACGGACCGCCGCTGCCGCGGCGGCGCTCGCGGTCTTGGCGCGTTCGAAGGTAAAGGCCTTCATGCCATGCGCTCCGTGCCGGCGACGTCGTGGATCGCGTCGATGATGTTCGAATAGGCGCCACAGCGACAGATATTGCCGCTCATCCGCTCCTGAAGTTCGGCGGTCGTCACCTTCGGCTTGGCGGCGATGTCGCCGGTGGCATGGCTGGGGATGCCTTCCTTGATCTCGTTGAGCGTCGCGACCGCGGAGCAGATCTGGCCTGGCGTGCAATAGCCGCACTGATAGCCGTCATGCTTGACGAAGGCGGCCTGCATCGCGTGCAGCTTCTCCGGCGTGCCCAGACCCTCAATCGTGGTGATCGAGTCGCCCTCGTGCATCACTGCGAGCGTCAGACAGCTGTTGATCCGCCGGCCTTCGACGATGACCGTGCAGGCGCCGCACTGGCCGTGATCGCAGCCCTTCTTCGTGCCCGTCAGCTTCATCGTCTCGCGCAGCGCGTCGAGCAGGGTCGTCCGCGTATCGACCTCGATCAGGGTATTGCGGCCATTGACCTTGAGCGTCACCGGCATCGTCGTCGGCGGGGTCTGTTGCGGTGCCGCCACCTGCGCACCCACCGGGGTCCCGGTCAGGGTCGCGGTCGCTACGCCACCCGCGATCACGCCACGGCGCGATACGGGAAATCCGTCATTGCTGTTCATAAAGATCTAAAGCTCCCTGATCCGCTAACGAACGGATCGCCACGGAACCGGTTGCGTCGCCACGCCGGAATCCGCCCTAACTCGGAAAAAATAGGTATCAGGCGGCTGCCGCGCCATAGGGCGGGACCGAGATAATTGACGGTCTAAGCCAAAAGTCCCAGTCCGACACCGTCATTGACCCTTCAAATCGCACGCAATTCTGATATCGTCATGATCACGATCAAGGGATTGAGCGATGCAGAGTTACGCGCAGACGGTTGCTCGACTGAGGTCGATGGCTTTCCTCCTTGAGGAGGCGTTGCGCATCGCTGACGAGGGCGGCAACGCGCTGGTCGGGGCGAAGATCAGCGATTGTGTCGACTGGATCGAACAGGAGCTGACGTCGGTCAACGTGCGCGCCGCGCTCCATCCGATCACCGAACAGGGCAGCGCGGACCCCGCCTGAGGGGCTGGCGCTCGGCGAGTCGAAACCACGTCAGTCGTGGCGCCGGGGAAAGGTCCCGTTCTAGAGGATCGCCAGCTGGACCGTCCGGGCATGATCCGTCTCGGCGTTCGATCCGCTCGCGCGCGGCCGATGCCAGTTAAGGCGGCCGATAACGGCGGCGATCCGTGAACAGCGTCGCTCGCCCTGACTGTACGCGCTGCCGGTTGCCGCAGCGCGCGCGCAGTCCGCATCCTCGCGCTTTCATCGGTGCCGCGACTCGACGTCAAAAAAAGTCGGAGGTGGAGCGATGGACAGTCTGCGCCCCCTGTGCTCGGATCTGTGCAGAGGGGAACAGCATGAGACCGGTTTTCAGATCTAAAATGGCGCTGACCGCGGTCGCCGTGACGATGGCTTTTGGCATGACCCCAGGGGTGGCCCGCGCCCAGGTCGCAGATCCCCTAGCGATGACGACCGATCCCGCAGATCGCGAGGTGATGGCGGAGGCAGCGTCGGCGATTGCCGGACGATCGCCCGACATCGCCCGGCTCGATGCGGTCCTTGCCAAACTGCCGCGGCCGACGCCGCTGCGCGGCATGGTGCAGACGGTGCGGGCCGGTGTTCTCGCAAGCGCGCAGGCGACCGGCCCCGCGGTCGCGGCGATCGAGGAGGCGCTGCGGCTTCTGCCGGATGATCCGCGGCCGAAACTCGTCGCGACGGGAATCTATACGTTTTCCGGTTCGCCGCAGCGCGCCGCGGATCTCCTCATTCAGGCCAGCCGGCTTGCGCCGGAGATGACGCGGCATTTCGACCGCTACGTCGTCATGGCGTTGACGGGGCGTTTGACCGAGATCGGCGACCGGAGCCGGGCAGACCGGCTCAACGCCCGGCTTGGCGAGATCGGCTTCAGTTCGGGGCTCGCGCCCGAACGCTCGACCGCAGCCTTGTCCCGCACGCGCGAGGCGATGCGGATGTCGACAGGCGCATCGACTGACGAGGCGGCAAACCTCGTCACGACGATCGGCGATCCGGACGATCTGCTCACACTCTATATCGACCGACGCTATGCGCCGCTCTGGCCGCGGATCGCGGAATGGGCCGGGGCCGATCTCGCTGCCCAGTCGCGGCGCTACCTCGACGAGCTGCGCGGCGACTGGGCGGCGGCTGCCGATTTCGACACCGCTACGCCCTATGCGCGTCGCCTTTCCCGCCTCGAGGCGTATCCCGCGGTGCTCGGCCTGTTCCTGCCAATGTTCGACGGGATCGACACCGGAGCGGCGGTGCCAGTGGAGGCGCGTGCCGCGGGCGCGCCGCGGGGCGAGGGCGTGTTCCTCGCGCCGATCGTCGCCAGGGCGCTGGCGCATCAGGGGCGCTATGACGAGGCGCAGGCATTGCTGGCCAGGGTCGCGACGACCGTGCCGGCCGACGACCAGGGCAATGGCCTCAATCTCGACGGCGCCTATCTGCAGCTGGCGGCGATGGAGACCGACTGGCCGCAGGTCCTCACGCGCGCCGACGTCTTTCTCGATCGGGCGAAACGATACGGGAGCAACGTCAACCGCGCGTCCGTCCTGCTCGTCAAAGCCTGGCAGGCCTGTGCGCTCGCCCGGACTGGACAGAGCGCTGCCGCCGAACCCGTCACCGCAGAGGTGCTGTTGGACGAAGCGCTGGTGCCGGGCGCCGCGATGCAGATGTATGTCTGTCGGGGCGACCAGGCCGCGGCGCGCGCGCTCGTCATCCGCCGGCTCGCTGACGAGACGACCCGCGACTGGGCGCTGCGCTATGTCCAGCCGACCGGCTCCGCAACGACGACGCCGCTCGACCGGTTGACGGACCCGGTCGACGACGCGGTCCGGACCGCGCCCGACGTCGTCGCCGCGGCGACGCGGGTAGGGCGGATCCTGCCGAATCCCGTCAGCGTCGGGCTGCCGCAGGGGTTCGATCCGTTCCGCCTCCAACCGCGGACGACGCCGCTGGACGCGAACGCCGTCTAGGCGGCCGCGACGCCGATCGACCTCAGTCGCCGCACTGGGTCATCGGCACCGGCGCCGAATCGATCCTCACGTCGGATACCGACACCCCAAGCGCGCCGTCGGTCGCGAGCACGAAGGGTGCGGTGACATCCGCCATGTCGACACCGCGCTTGGCAAAGCATTGCAGCGGCACGACGACCTGGCGCCATTCGCCCGGCGTACCGGTCGCGAGCGTCCTGGTGATCGGGACGCTCACCACGGCACCGTCATGGCTGACCATGCCGATCGTGACGGGTGCGCTGGCGGCGCGATCGACGCGCAGGTCGACGACGAGGCTCAACTCGCCATTGCTCTCCCGCGTGAGATCGAGCGGACGATCCGCCTCGATGCGTGCCTCGGCCGCACCGCCCGACCAGACGAGGCTGCGTGCATCCTCCTGGCGGCGGCGGTCGACCGCCGAGGCGGTGAGCCGCCGGTTCGTCGTCGTCGCATTGACGCCAAGGAGGCGGACCTTCGACTGTCCCTGTTCGGCGAGGACGAGCGACCAGCCTTCGGGGACGCGACCCTTGCCGAACACGATGCCGCTCGATGCCACGGCGAGTCCGGCGGGGCGCGTCTCGTCGAGCTTCGGGACGGTGCCCGGCTTCGCGTAGCTCAACCCATAGCCATAGGCGAACAGCGGATCATAGCCGGGGTCCGCGCGGTTGAGCACATATTGATCGGGGCGTTTGGGCCAGGAGAAGCTGAGCTTGCCGCGAAAGTCGTTCGCGATGCGCCCGTCCTTGGTGCGGAACAGCACGTCGGCGACGCCGCCGCCCTCGCTGCCCGGCAGGAACGCCGCGACGAACGCATCGGCGGCGTTGAGCTCGGCGTTCACCCAGAGCGGCCGGCCGGAGAGGAATACCGCCACCACCGGCACGCCCGCCGCCTTGAGCTTGCGCAGCAGCGCGAGATCGGCCTTGTCGTCGGGGCTATAGTCGAGCGTCGGGCGGTCGCCCTTGAACTCGGCATAGGGCTGTTCGCCGAACACGACGATCGCCGCATCGGGTTTCTTCGCGAAGCCGCCGTTCGCCGACAGCGTCGCGGTGCCGCCCGCCGCCTTGACCGCCGCGTCGATGCCCGACCAGATCGACTGGGCATTGGGGAAGTTCGCATTGGTGAGGCCGCTACCCTGCCAGGTCAGCGACCAGCCGCCCGCCTGTTGCGCGATATCGTCGGCACCGCCGCCCGCGACCAGGATGTTGGCCGAGGGCTTGAGCGGCAACAGCCCGCCTTGGTTCTTGAGCAGTACCAGCGATTCGCGCACCGCCCGCCGTGCGATCGCACGATGGTCGGCCGCGCCGATCCGCTCCATCTTGCCCGCGAGCGCGCGTGACGACGGGCGACCGCGATCAAATGTGCCGGCGCGCAGCTTGACGCGGAGGATGCGGCGGACCGCGTCGTCGAGCCGAGCGGCGGAGATCTCGCCCGACTGCGCCTGTTTCAGCGTGTTGGCGTAGAGCGTCTTCCAGCCGCTGCCCGAATACATGAACATGTCGAGCCCAGCGTTGATCGCAGCGGCGCAGCTCTCGTTCGAACAGCCCTCGACTTGGCCGTGGCCGTTCCAGTCACCGACGACGAAGCCGTCGAAATGGAGCCGGTCCTTGAGCACGCCGGTCAGCAGGCTCTTGTTGCCGTGCATCTTGGCGCCGTTCCAGCTCGAGAAGCTCGCCATCACCGACTGGGTGCCGGCCTCGATCGCGGCGGGGTAGCCACCGAGATGGATGTCGCGCAACGCCGTTTCGGGGATCAGCGCATCGCCCTGGTCGCGCCCGCCGGTGCCGCCGTCGCCGAGGAAATGCTTGGTCGTCGCGATCACGCGGTCGGGGGCAAGGAAATCCCTGGTGCCGACCTTGCCCTGCACGCCCTCGATCACCGCGCCGGCAAAATCGGCCTGGACCGCGGGTTCTTCCGCATAGCTTTCATAGGTGCGGCCCCAGCGATCGTCGCGAACCACCGCGAGCGTCGGCGCGAAGGTCCAGTCGATCCCGGCTGCGGCGGTCTCGATCGCGGTCACGTGACCGATCTCGCGCATCAGGTCACGGTCCCGCGTCGCGCCAAGGCCGATATTGTGCGGGAAGAGCGTCGCACCGGGGATGTTGTTGTTGCCGTGCACCGCGTCGGTACCCCAGATCACCGGAATGGCGGGCCGACCGTCGCTGCGCTCCATCGACGCATCGTAAAAGGCATCCGCGAGCTTCAGCCACTCGATCGGCGGCGCAAGATCGTCGCCGTTCGGCCCCGAATTGCCCCCGTTTAGGATCGAGCCGAGCTTGTAGGTACGCAGGTCGGCGGGGGTGATGCTGGCGATGTCGACCTGGATCAGCTGGCCGACCTTGTCCTCGATCGACATGCGCGCGACGATCCCGTCGAGCCGCGTCTCGATCTTCGCATCGCGCAAAGGCATGGCCTTGGCGGTCGGCCAGAGACCTGGATTCGCGACCGCCGAAAGCGGTGTGGACGCCGGGCTCGCGGCTGGCACGGCAGATGTCGGAGCAGATGTCGGGGCAGGGGCAGGGGCAGGGGGCGGCGAGGCTGGCGGTCGCGACGCGATCGGCGCGGCCGCGGTCTGTAGCAGCAGTGCGATCGTCACCGATGAGAAACCCGTCGACATCCTTATCTCCCTGATCCCGGTTCGAAGCGCTTCGACTGATGCCGACGCCCCCGGGCATTGCCACCCTGCTATCGCCGCAGCGGGCCGTCGGGCAAATCATTTACGTTACAAGGTAAGGGAAGGATCGAGCTGGCGTCCGAACTTCGGTGTTGTCTGCCACCGCTCGGTAGCCCCGTATAAGCGTCACGGGGGCCCAGAACGCGTCAGGGCGCGAAAATTGCCATAAAAGTGAAATTTGCGTTTGACGGGATTGCGGATGGGCCCTAGAGG
>NZ_LMKZ01000018.1:0-47580 GCF_001422525.1 Sphingomonas sp. Leaf30
CCCGGTAGCTCGTCAGGCTCATAACCTGAAGGTCACAGGTTCAAATCCTGTCCCCGCAACCAAATCCTACGACAGCCCCGAAGCGAAAGCTTCGGGGCTGTCGTCGTTTGCGGTGTCCTTCGCCGGTCGCGACAGACCGCTCGACAGGAATGCCGAACCGGCCGTGCCGGTGCGGGTGTTCGTTTGTGGGATCCCGGCATCAGGATAATGCTGCCGCACGGCGCGCGCGCTATCGTCGGTATCGCTCGATTGCGGGCCCCAGGGGGCAGATGATGCTCCGGATCGGTGAAGGGCCACACGATCCCGGTGCGTGGGGCAGGCCGGTGACCGACCTGCCCCTGTGCTCGTTCAGAAGCGCATCGTCCCGCCGAACGCGACGGTGCGGCCGCTGACGGTGTTGGTCATCACCCGCTTGGCGGTGCCGTCGGCATATTGGACGATCGGCTCGTCGGTGATGTTGATCACGTCGAGCGTCAGCTTGAACCGCGGCGTCAGATTGACATAGGCCGAGGCGTCGAGGTTCGTGGTGCCCTTGATATACTCGCCGATATTGCCGTTGCCGCCATCGCCCCAGCGATAGCGCGACCGGGTCGCGATCGAGCCACGCGCGCCCCAGCGATCGGTGTCGTAGTAGAGCGTTGCGTTCGACGAGAATTTCGACAGCGTCGGCAGCGGCAAGCGGACCGGCACGCCGGCATAGAAGACGTCGGTTGATCCGCTGGCGACCGTGACGTTGCCGAGCACGCCCAGCTTGTCGAACGGTGCGGGCAGGAAGTCGAAGTCGCGCTTTGCGGCGACCTCGATCCCCTTGATCGACGCGCCGGGGCCGTTGATCGGGCGCGTATAGTTCACCAGCACCGCAGGGTCGACGCCGACGGGCAGCAGCGCGGCCGGATAACCGGTCGAGGCATAGGACACGAGCCGCGTTTCCGACGTGATGTACGAGTCCATGTGCTTGTAGAAGGCACCGATCGCGAGCGATCCGCGCGTGCCGTCATAATATTCGAGCGACGTCTCGATCGAATCCGCGATGAACGGCTTCAGATTGGGGTTGCCGGCCGCGATCGTGCCGCCGAACGAGGCGAGATTGAGCGTCCCGGCCGCGCGCATGTCGCTGAGCGCAGGGCGGCTCAGATTGCGATTGCCGCTCAGCCGGAAGACGATCGACCGGCTGAGGTCGAAGGCGAGGTTCGCCGCGGGCAGGAAACCGTCATAGCGGTTGGTCACGCTGACCGGGACGAGCGCGCTGCCGACCAGCGCGGTCCCTGCGGATCCCAGATCGGTATGGTAATAGCGCACGCCGACATTGGCGCGCAGGCCGATCGCGCCGAGCCGGGTGGCAAGGTCATATTGCAGATAGGCGCCATAGGTCCGTTCGGTCAGGTCATAGGCGGTGCCGGCGACGGTGCTGTTCGCGTCGACGGTCATGCTCTGGCCGAGCAGCGCATAGGTGCCGGCGACATCACCGATCACATAGGGGGCGAGCGTGCTGTCGGTCAGGACGCTGGTCGGGACGTCGGGCACGCCCGGCTTGTTCTCGTAGCTGGGCGCAACCTTGCGCTGCCAGCCGCCATTGGTGAAGCGCTTGAACCCCGCACCCGCCTTGATCGTCGACCCCGTGGCGACCGTCCAGGCAAGCTCTGCCTTGCTGTTGTAGAATTCGCTCTCGATCCGGTCGGCGCGGGTTTCGAGGCCCTGCAGATCCCATTGCGACGCGTCGGTGGTGTCGAAGCCATAGTCGGTCCGCGGCGAGGCGGTGTTCAGCCCGGAAAAGGAATAGCTCTTGCCGACCGCCTCGAGATAGACCTGGGCATAGCGCGACGCGAAGGTCGATCGCGACCAGCCGCCCAGGACGTTGAGCGTCAGGTTGCTGCTGAGATCGGTATGCGCGTTGAGCGCGGCCTGCCAGAAGGTCGTCTGGTCATGCGTCACCTTGGATTCGGTGCGCATGTCGACGCGGTCGAACGACGCGCCGACGATGTCGTTGAAATCGTCGAAGGTGACGCCGGTCAGCACCTGCGTGCCCGTGACGTTGTTCGCGGCGACGCCGTTGGTCCCCGCGGCGCCGATCACGCCCGAGCGCCGGTCGTTGTTCAGCCGGCCATAAAGGAGGTCGAGCGAGACGTCGGTGCGGTCGTCGGGATGATATTGCAGCGCGGTGGTGACGCCGAGGCGTTCGCGCTTGTTGAAGAAGGTGGCGTAAGTCTGCGCACGGCTGTTCCAGACGCGCGCGGCACCCGTCGCTCCGACCAGGAGCGCACGGTCCGCCGCGGACACGGCGGGCCCGACATTGGCCGCGCCGAGTTTGATCTGCGACCAGTTCCAGTTGCGATAGCCGAACTCGACGGTCTCGGCGGTGCTGTACGCGACCGAGGCGAGGACGCCGAAATCTCCCCAACGATCGGATATCAGCCCGACGAGGCGCGGTGTGACCGTCTTGGTATATTGGTTCGCCTGGCCGCGGGCGGAGGCGACGACGGTGAGCCCGTCATAGTCGAACGGCTTGGCGGTGTGCAGCCCGACCGTGCCGCCGATGCCGCCCTCGTCCTGCTGCGCCGCATAGGATTTCTCGACGACGACCTTGTTGAACAGCTCGGACGCGAAGATGCTGTAGTCGAACGCGCGCGATCGGCTGACCGACGAGCGGCTGTCGAGCCCCGAGGAGGTATTGGTCAGCACCTCCATGCCGTTCAGCTGCGTGCGGGTGAAATCCGCACCAAGGCCGCGTAGCGAGATCTGGCGACCCTCGCCGCTGTCGCGGGTGATTGCGACGCCGGGGATGCGCTGAAGCGCCTCGGCGAGGTTCTGGTCGGGAAACGCGGCGATGTCCTGCGCCAGAATCACCTCCTGCGACCCGGTTGCGGCCTTCTTGATCTGCTGCGCCTTGGCGACGCTCTGGCGGTAGCCCCGGACGACGATGTCGGCACCGTCATCGGCGAGGGGGGCAGGCTGCGTGGCCTGCGCGATCGCCTGGGCTTCGGTCCCGCCGGGGGATGCGGCAGGAGCATATGCCGTCGTCACCGGCCCCATGTGCCGTGCGACGGTGACCGTACCGCCGACGATCCTGCCGTCGACCGCGCTGCCCGCGGTGATCCGCGCGAGCGCCTGTTCCGCGGTCATCCGGCCGCGCAGGCGCTGGCTGCGTGCGCCCTGCAGCAGTGACGGCGACGTCGCGAGCTGCAGCCCGGTCAGTCGCGAGAAGGCGAGGAGCGCGTCGGCGAGACCCTGTGCGGGAACGTCGAAGCTGAACTGGCGTGGTGCCGGTGGTGCGGTCTGCGCGATCGCAGGCGCGCAGACAAAGCCGGACAGTGCGACGGACGCGAGCAGACGCCGCGCCAGACGAATTCTATGAAACATGATTTCCCCCCGAGATGGTTCGAGGGCAAGACGGGCAGGCGCCCGGAAACCCGACAAAGTATTTCGTTTCAGTTATATGACACTGAAGTCTGATGCAGGTCGGTGTGTATACTGACGGTGGCGCTGCGCAATTTGGGGGATCGGGCAGCGTCCGCGCGAACTCCTTGTCGCACCCTCTCCGAAATTGTCACAAACGCAGCCTAGGTCGCCGGGATCAACAACCCGGACGAGCCATGCCAGCGACGCTTCCCCAGATCGACACCCGCGCGGGCGAGCCCGCGGTCGAGGACTGGCGCGCGATCGCGGCGACGCTGAGCCGCTATGTCCGCGCGCGCACCAGCCGCGTCGATGTCGTCGAGGACGTCGTGCAGGAGACGCTGTCGCGGCTGGTGCACCAGGGGCGCGTGCAGAAGCTGGTCAGCATCTATGCGCTGGGCTTCCGGATCGCCGCGAACCTGCTGGTCGACCATCATCGCAGGGACCGCCGCTATGTCGCCGAACGCGCGGAGGAGCCCGTCAGCCAGGCGCCCCTGCCGGACCGGGTGCTGGTCGGCCGCGAGGCGGTCGCGATCCTCCGGGAGGCGCTCGACGCCATGCCGCCGCTGCGCCGCGACGTGCTTGTTCGCCGGCGTTTGCAGGGGCAAAGCTGTGCGGCGATAGCGAGGGATCTGGGGTTGAGCCCGAAGGCAGTCGAGAAACACATCACCCGCGGCCTGGCAGACCTTCACAAGGCGATGCCGGGAGAGGCGATCGCGTGCGGACGCGGACGATGAGCCGCGAGAGCCAGATCGCTGAGGACGCCGCCGCGTGGATCGACCGGCTCAACCAGCCGGCGTTCGATGCCGCGGCGGGGCCGGACTTCGATGCATGGATGGCAGCGTCACCGCGGCACCGCGCGGTGTTCGCCGAAATGCAGGCGCTCTGGCAATCGGAGGCGCTGGTCGAGGCGCTCGGGACCGCGGCGTGCGTCCCCGCGGCTGCGATCCCGCCGGCCCCGCGGGTCGATCGCGCGCGTCGCGGTCGGCGATCGGCGGCGCGGCTGGCCGTTGCGGCCTGCGCGATGCTGGTCGCGATTCTCCTGCTCGTGCCGATGCTGGTGACGACGCGCTATCGTACCGGCCCTGGCGAGAGCCGCACCGTCGTGCTCGCGGACGGGTCGCGCGTCGACCTGAGCGGCGACACCGAGCTGCGCGTGCGAATTCTGCCGTGGCACCGCGGTGCCGAGCTCGTCCGCGGCGAGGCCTATTTCGATATCCGCCACGAACGCAGCCGGATGTTCCGGGTCGCGAGCGGCACCACGTCCGTCCGCGTGCTGGGCACCGCGTTCAACGTCGATCGCCAGTCGCCGACGCGCACCGCCGTGGTCGTCTACCGCGGTGCGGTCGAGGTCGGCGTCGCCGGGGAAGCGGATCTGGTGCTGCACAAGGGCGACGGCGCACGCGTCGTCGACGGGCAGGTCACGGCGCAACCGCGCATCGCGGCCAGCGCGCCCGAGTGGAAGTCGGGGTGGTTCGAGGCGTCCGACGTTCCGCTCGCGGTGCTGATCGGCAAGGTGCAGCGTTACTCGGCGCGGCCGATCCTGTTGCAGGATCGCCGCCTGCAGGCGCTTCCGATCAGCGGCCGCTTTCATATTTCCGACACCGACCGCGCATTGCAGGCGGTGCAGGCGGCCTATCAGGTCGATGTCGCTTACGGGAAAGACGCGATCGCCATCCGCCCGGCGGGTGACCGCGGGAATCCGTAGGATCGCCGCCGCCCGTTCTTTTGTCTGTCGGGTTTTGCCCGGCTGCTCCGTCTTTCCGGCATAGCAGGTCGCGCTGCGACGCCGGTCGGGCGCAGCAGGCGCGCGCTGCCGCAGGGAGTGTCCTTATGGCTCAGTTCGATCGCCGCAATTTGGTCAAGGCCGGCCTCTCGCTCGCAATGCTGGGCGGGGCGGGGGCGCCGCGGCTGCTCGCGAAGGCGACGTTCACGCGCGATCCGTTCACGCTCGGTGTCGCCTCCGGAGACCCCTGGCCCGACGGGTTCGTGATCTGGACCCGGCTGGCGCCCGAGCCGCAGACCCCGGATGGCGGCATGCCGCCGCATGATGTTCCGGTCCGCTGGGACATCGCCGAGGATCCCGGTTTCCGCAAGATCGTCCGGACGGGCGCGGCGGTCGCCGACGCGGCGCTTGCGCATTCGGTCCATGTCGAGGTCGACGGGCTGCGATCGCATCGGCCCTATTGGTATCGCTTCCTCGTCCAGGGTGCCGGGTCGAGCCCGGTGGGGACCGCGCGCACCGCGCCTGCGGCGGGCGCGTCGCTCGACCGGCTGCGGCTGGCGATGCTGGGGTGCCAGGATTTCGAGACGGGCTTCTTCACCGCCTATGCGCATGTCGCGCGCGAGCCCGATCTCGACGCGGTCTTCCATTATGGCGACTATATCTACGAGATGGCGACCCGGGCCGAGCCCAGTCCGCGCAAGCACCTCGGCGCCGAGACCTATACGCTCGACCAGTATCGTCGCCGCTATGCGCAGTACAAGGCGGATCCCGACCTGCAGGCGGCGCACGCGGCGGTCGCGTTCATCATGTCGTTCGACGATCACGAGATCGACGACAATTGGGCGGGCAAATTCGACAAGGACGGCAACCCGCCGCCGGTGTTCGCCGCGCGCAAGGCCGCGGCGTTGCAGGCCTGGTACGAGCATGTCCCCGTCCGCCGCGCGCAACGGCCCGGGACCGGGCGCGCCTATCGCCGGTTCGATTACGGCACGCTGGCGCGGATGCACGTGCTCGACACGCGCTCGGCCCGCAGCGACCAGCTTTGCGAGCGGCCCGGGATCGCGCGGGGCGAACTCGACGCCTGCGTGCCCGTCGACCGGCCGGGGCGCACGATGCTGGGGGCCGCGCAGGAGCGCTGGCTGGACGACGGGCTCGCCAATGACGCCCGGTGGAACTTCATCGCGCAGCAGGTGCTGTTCATGCCCTATGACGCGCGCAAGGACGGCGCGACGACGCCGGTGGTCGGCAAGGATAATTGGAACGGCTATCCGCTGGCGCGGCAGCGGCTCGTCGACGGCATCGCGCGGCGCGGGCTGACCAATGTCGTGATCGGCAGCGGTGACCTGCACCAGAATGTCGTCGGTTCGGTCCCGCGCGACGCGAACGACCTTGGCGGTCCCGCGATCGCGACCGAGTTCCTCGCGACCTCGATCTCGTCGGGCGGCACCGGCGGTGCGCGCTATGCGGGCGAGACGCGCGCGCTCGACCATAATCCGAACGTCAGCCTGCTCAACAACCAGCGCGGCTATCAGCTGTTCACCGTGACGCCGGACCGCTGGCTTGCCGAGGTGAAGGTGATGGATCAGGTCGATCGGCCGGGCGGGTCGATCTCCACCTTCGCCAAGTTCGTGGTGGATCCGAAACAGCCCGGGCCACAGCCGGCCTGACGTGGCTGCGCGACCCCGTGCCGACGCTCAGTGGTTTTCGATCTCAGTGGTTTTCGATCGAGGCCTGCGTGTCGGTATGCGGCGCCTCGAACGTCGCCCATTCGCCTTCGCCATCCGGGTCGGGCCGGGGCGGTGGCCCCGCAACGCCGTCGTGATCGGGGCGGTCGCCGGTCCGCGCGCGGTGGAGATGGACCTTGGCGATCATGTTCGCTGAAATCGGTGCGGTGATGAACAGGAACAGCGAGATCAGCAGCTCGTGCGCGGTCCAGACGCCGAGCCGGACCTGGAAGAATACGACCGACGCCAGCAACAGCCCGCCAAGCCCGAGCGTCGTCGCCTTGGTCGGGCCGTGCAGCCGCTCCATCGTCGAGGGGAGGCGGACCAGCCCCCAGCTGCCGATCAGCACGAATGCCGCGCCGAGCAGGATCAGCCCGGCGATGACGATCTCGACGAGGCCGCTCATTCGACGATGTCCCCGCGCAGGAGGAACTTGCAATAGGCGATGGTGCTGACGAACCCGACCATCGCGAGCAGCAGCGCGGCCTCGAAATAGGTGTCGTTGCCGCCCATCATGCCGATCACGACGATCACCGCGATGACGTTGATCACCATCGTGTCGAGCGCGAGGATCCGGTCGGCGAGCGCGGGCCCGCGGTACAGCCGCCAGCCGTTGAGCAGCAGCGCGAGCGCGATGGCGATGGCGGCGATCTGCAACGCGGTGGCGATCATGCGAAGATCCTTAGCAGCGGCGCCTCGTAGCGGGTCTTGATCCGTGCGATCTCGGCGGCCGCGTCCGCGACGTCGAGCGCGTGGACCAGCAGGAAGCGCCCGTCGGCGGAGACGTCGGACGAGACCGTCCCCGGCGTCAGGCTGATCGTCGCGGCGAGCACGGTGATCGCCTCGGGCGACGACAGCGCGACGGGCACGACCAGCCAGCGCGAGCGGAGATCGCGGTTGCGCCGGAACAGGATCAGCCGCGCGACCTCGAAATTGGCGACGACGATGTCGTAGAGCACGAGGCCGACATAGCCGATGAGCGCGCGGCCGAAGCGGACGCGGGGGCGATCGGGCCAGAAGGGCTCGGTGAACTTGGGCAGGACGATCCCGAAGACCAGACCGAGCAGGATCCCGCCGACCGTGATGCTGTTCGCCATCAGCAGCCAGACGACGACGAGCATCGCGGTCAGCGCGGGGTGGGGGAGGAGGCGCTTGATCATCGCGTCGCCTCCGTCAGGACCGCCGCCGCATAGCGATCGGGGGCATAGATCTGCGCGGCGGTCGCCTGTGCCTGCGCGGTCGCCCAGCCGGCACCGAGCGTCAGCAGCGCGAGCAGCACGAGCAGCGTCGCCGGCGCGATCAGTTCGGCCCGCGACCGGTCCGCGCCGGCGATCGGGTCGGCATCGTCGGCCGCCTTCC
Source organism: Sphingomonas sp. Leaf30 (assembly GCF_001422525.1). Taxonomy (NCBI): domain Bacteria; kingdom Pseudomonadati; phylum Pseudomonadota; class Alphaproteobacteria; order Sphingomonadales; family Sphingomonadaceae; genus Sphingomonas; species Sphingomonas sp. Leaf30. The sequence continues at coordinate 8,203 of NZ_LMKZ01000018.1, forward strand.
AGAACAGCGTGCTGCCGCTGCGGGCAAAGCCGACCACGCCGATCAGCGTCGTGCCCAGCACCGTCGCCCAGATCAGCGGCCATGCCTCGGCCGTGACGCTGGTCTGGAGGATGAATAGCTTGGCGACGAACCCCGACAGCGGCGGCAGGCCGACCGCGGCGATCGTCGCGGCGAGGAACAGCAGCCCGGTCGCCTGCTGGCCCGCGAAGCGCGGGCTGGGGACGATCGCGTCGCCATATTGGCCGCGTCGGCGCAGCGTGACATCGGCGACGAGGAACAGCGCCGCGCCCGCCAGCGTCGCGTGGACGAGATAGAACAGCGCGGCGGCGGTCGTCGCCTGCGTCCAGCACGATACCGCGAGCAGCAGCGTCCCGGTCGAGCCGAGGATCGCGAACGCCGCCTGTTCACGCATCGCGCGCGCCGCGAGCACGCCGACGAAGCCGATGATCGCGGTCAGCACGGCGGCGGGCAGCAGCCAGGGCGCCGGCACCCAGGCGGCGGCGCCTGCGGCATCGCCGAAGATCAGCGGCACGACCCGGATCATCGCATAGACGCCGACCTTGGTCATGATCGCGAACAGCGCAGCGACGACCGGCGTGGTCGCGGCATAGGTGCGCGGCAGCCACAGATGCAGCGGCACGACCGCCGCCTTCAGCGCGAACACCGCGAGCAGCAACAGCCCGGCGAGTCGGATCAGCCCCTGGTCCGCCGCGCCCAGTACGGCGATGCGCTGGCCGAGATCGGCCATGTTGAGCGTCCCGGTCAGCCCGTAGAGCAGCCCCAGCGCGATCAGGAACAGCGCCGAGCCGACGATGTTGACGACGACATAGGCGACCCCCGCCTTCAGCCGCGCCGCGCCCTGACCGTGGAGCATGAGCCCGTAGGAGGCGATCAGCAGCACTTCGAAGAACACGAACAGGTTGAACAGGTCCCCGGTCAGGAACGCGCCGTTCAGCCCGAGCAGCTGGAACTGGAACAGGGGGTGGAAATGCCAGCCCTTGCGGTCGACCGCGGTGACGACCGCGTGGAGCATCACCACCAGCGCCAGCACCGCCGCGAGCACCAGCATCCCGGCGGACAGCCGGTCGAGCACCAGCACGATCCCGAACGGAGCCGGCCAGCCGCCGAGCGGATAGGCGCGGATCGCATCGTCCTGCGCGATGCCGAACAGCGCGAGCGCGACGACCAGCATCGCGACGCAGCCGGCGAGCGACAGCGCGACGCCGACATGGCGCCGCCGCCGCATCACCATCAGCGTCAGCGGCGCGATGATCGCGGGGATCACGACCGGCGCGATCACGAGATGGTCGAGCAGCGTCATGCGCGATCCTCTTCCGGGCCGGGGACGGCGTCGGCGATGCCGTCGACCTGGTCCGATCCGCTTTCGAGGAAACTGCGCAGCGACAGGATGACGACCAGCGCGGTCATCCCGAAGGTGATCACGATCGCGGTCAGCACCAGCGCCTGGGGCAGCGGATCGGCATGGTCGGTCACGCCCTTGGCGAACAGCGGCGGGCGGTCGACGACGAGCCGGCCGATCGCGAACAGGAACAGGTTCACCGCGTAGGACAGCAAGGTCAGCCCGAGCACGACCTGAAAGGTGCGGCCGCGCAGCGCGAGATAGACACCGCCCGCGGTCAGCACCGCGATTCCGCTGGCGATCAGGAATTCCAGGCTCATGCCGATGTCTCCTCGTGGGCCTGATCGCGGTTGCGCGCCGCGCGCTGCGCGACGTGGCTGAGCTGGGCGAGCGCCATCATCACCGCGCCGACGACGACGCAGGCGACGCCCGTATCGAAGAACATCGCGGTTGCCAGCTCGACCTCGCCGATCAGCGGAATGTGGAAATAGCCGAAGCTGCTCGTCAGGAACCGCGCGCCGAAGACGAGCGAGCCGAGCCCCGTCGCGGTTGCGATCAAGACGCCGACCGCGATCAGCGGATGTTCGCCGATCCGGCGGCGGTCGTCGGTCCAGTCGAAGCCCGAGGCGAGATATTGCAGCAGGATCGCAATCGAGACGACCAGCGCGGCGATGAACCCGCCGCCGGGCTGGTTATGCCCGCGCAGGAAGATGTAGAGGCCGACCAGCAGCGCGAGCGGCAGCAGCAGCCGTGTCGCCATCACGAACATCATCGGGTGGCGCTCGGGCGAATGCGGCATGTCGTGCCGCCATTCGCGCAACCGCCGCCCCGCCGTGCCGCGCGCCGCGGGCTCGAGCAGCGCATAGATGGCCAGCCCCGCGATCCCGAGCACGATGATCTCGCCGAGCGTGTCGAACGCGCGGAAGTCGACCAGGGTCACGTTGACGACATTGGTCCCGCCGCCGCCCGGATAGCTGTTCGCCCAGTGGAAGGACGAGACCGTGTCGCGCAGGTCGCGCGTCATCACCGCCCAGGCCGCCCAGCCGGTGCCGATCCCGGCGACCCCCGCCAGCAGCGCATCGCGGCTGCGGCGCGGCAGGCTCGAGAGTTGCGGCGGAACCTTGGGCAGCAGGTGCAGCGCGAGCAGCATCAGCAGGATCGTCACGACCTCGACCGCGATCTGGGTCAGCGCCAGATCGGGGGCGGAAAGATGGACGAAGGCGAGCGCGATTACGAGGCCGATGACGCTGATGAAGACCAGCGCGAGGAAGCGCTGGCGTTGCATGGCCACGACGATGCCGGTCGCGACGACCAGCGCGAACCAGGCGACGACCGCGACCGGCGACGCGGGCAGCGTCGCGCGCGTCCCCGCGGGCAGCCCGCCGGGCGTCAGCGCGGCATCGATCCCGAACAGCACCGCCACCGCGAACAGCATGAACAGATAGCGTTGCAGCGACGGCGCGTGAATCGCGAGCGAGGCGTCGCGGCTGCGCGCGACGATCACCGCCATCGCGCCATCGAACAGCCGCTTGGCATCGAGTGTGCGCCGCCCGTCCAGCCAGCGCGCGACCGGCGCGCGACGCCACAGCAGCAGCGCACCGATCACGACCGCGAGCGCACTCATCCCCAGGGCGGGGTTGATCCCGTGCCACAGCGCCAGATCCAGCGCGGGCGGGCTGCCACCGATCACCGCCCCCGTCGCGGCGCGCACCAGCGGCCCGGCGATCGTCATCGGCAACAGCCCGAAACCGAGCGCGACGAGCACGAGCACGATCGACGGTCCGATCATCGCCATCCCGGGATCGTGCGGCGCGGCGACATTCCCCGTCGCGCGACGCCCGAAAAACTGTCCGGTGGCGTAGCGCAGCGAATAGGCGACCGACAGCGTCGCCGCGATCGTCGCGAGCAGGGGCACGAGCCAGGACCGGCCATCGTGCGCGGCATGCAGGCTTTGTTCGAGCATCATCTCCTTGGAGATGAACCCGCCGAGCGGTGGCAGCCCCGCCATCGCCGCGACCGCCAGCGTGCCGAGCGTCGCGGTCAGCGGCATCAGCGCGGCGAGCCCGCCCAGCCGACGGATGTCGCGCGTCCCCGTCTCGTGATCGACGATGCCCGCGTTCATGAACAGCGCCGCCTTGAACGCGGCGTGGTTGAGAATGTGGAATACTGCCGCCGCGGCGGCCGCGGGCGTGCCGAAACCGAGCAGCATCACCATCAGCCCGAGCTGGCTGATCGTCGAATAGGCGAGGATCGCCTTCAGATCGTTGCGGAACAGTGCGACGCCCGCGCCGAACAGCATCGTCACGAGCCCGGTCGAGGCGACCAGATAAAACCACAATTCGCTGCCCGCGAGCACTGGCCACAGCCGCGCGAGCAGGAAGACGCCCGCCTTCACCATCGTCGCGGAATGGAGATAGGCGCTGACCGGCGTGGGTGCGGCCATCGCGTGCGGCAGCCAGAAATGGAACGGGAACTGCGCCGATTTGGTGAACGCGCCGAGCAGGACAAGCGTCAGGATCGCAGGATAGAGCGGCGACGCCTGGACGGCGGTGCCGCGCGTCAGGATCGTCGCGAGCTCATAGGATCCCGCCGCCTGGCCGAGCAGCAGTATCCCCGCGATCAGCGCGAGCCCGCCGCCGCCCGTCACCGCGAGCGCCATCCGCGCGCCCTGCCGCGCGTCGGCGCGGTCGCGCCAGAAGCCGATCAGCAGGAACGACGACAGGCTGGTCAGTTCCCAGAATATCAGCATCAGCAAGATGTTGTTCGACAGCGCGATGCCGATCATCGCGCCCTGGAACAGCATCAGGAACGACAGGAACCGCCCGGTCGGCTCGGACACGGCGAGATAGCCCTGCGCATAGATCACGACGAGCAGGCCGATGCCGAGGATCAGCCCGGCGAACAGCAGCCCGAGCGGATCGAGCCACAGGCTGAGATCGAGCCCGAGCGCCGGGATCCACGCGATCCGCGCGGTCAGCGGGGTTCCCGCAAGGACCGCGGGCGCGGCGAGAAACAGCAGCGCGAGCCCCGCCGCGCTCGCACTGGCAGCGATCCCGACATGCATGCGACGGCCGCCACGTGCGCCGAGCGCCAGCATCAGCGCCGCCGCGAACGGCAGCACCATCAGGAGCATCAGGAGCATGGCAGATCGTTTCCCGGCGACGTCACGAGACTTGCCATCGCACGATATGGCTTCCGGGTCGACCGGACGACGCCCAGCGGCCCTGACGATATCCCGGGGGCATCGACCCGCGATGCGCGTTGGTGCCGCATCGGGACTCACGCAGACCCGGAATAGCGGAGCGACCATGCGCACGATCGACTTCAGTTCCTGGCAGACCACGTTGCTGACGTTGTTCGGGCTCGCGCTGGTGACGGCGATCGGTGTCGGCATCCGCCTCGTCACGATGATGACGATCCAGCAGCGCCGCGAACGGATCAACCGGCAGATCAACGAACGGCTGCGCACGCTGATCGCGGCCTACAAGACCTTGGGCGGCTCGTTCACGGGCACGCTGACGGTCGACCCCGCGCATCGCCGCGACCTGCGTCGCCGGGGCGAGGCGGTCCCTGCCGATGCGGCGGATGTCGCGATCGACACCGGATCGGACCGCGGCCGGCGGATCCGCGACGCGGTCGAGGCGGCGCTGTCGGACATCATCCTGCTCGGCACCGACGAGCAGGTCCGGCTGGCCGCACAGGCCGCGGGCGAACTTGCAGCGGGCCGGCCGGTCCCGACGCACGCGCTGGTCGTGTCACTGCGCGATTTCGTGCGCGCCGCGCTCGATCTCGCCCCCGTTCCGACCGACCTGATCCTGCCCGCGCAGGGCCCGACGCGGCCCGCTGCCGGCGGCGGACGCGGCAAGGGCGAGCGCGAGGGGGCCGCTGCAGGCCGGGGGGCGGGCGGTGGCGGCGGCGGTGGTGGACAGGGCGGCGGCGGCGGGGGCGGCGACACGGTTGCAGCGGGGGAGGACGCTCCGGCTCCCGGTGCCCGCGCGTAACGCCGTTACGGCGCGACCTCTGCCCCATAAGCGCGCGTGAACAGATCGAGCGCGCGCGCCGCCTGCTGGCGCGCTTCGTCGGGACCGGGCATGCCGACCACTCCCCAGAGCCGCAGATTCTGTTGCGTCTGGGCGAGCAGCAGCAGGTGCATTGCCGCCTGCACTGGATCATCGGCGCGCAGGTCGCCGGCGTCCATCCGGCCGCGCAGATAGAGTGAAAGCTGCTCGATCACGATCTGCGGACCGCGGGCATAGAAGATGCGACCGATCTCGGGAAACCGCCCGCCCTCGCCGACGATCAGCCGGTGCAGCCGGATGTTGTCGGGATGCAGCAGCTTGGCCTGGAAGCGTTCGAGGAAATCGAGCAGCGTCGTCGCACAGTCGCGCCCCGGGCGCAGCGCATCCTCGAGGCTCTGGCGGAAGTTCGACGTGACGTCGTCGAGCACCGCGCTGAACAGATCCTCCTTGGAGGGGAAATACGCCCAGAGCGTCCCCTTCGACCCGCCGAGCTGCGTGGCGATCGTCGACATCGAGGTGGCGGCATAGCCATGGTCGAGAAACGCCTCGCGCGCGGTCGCCACGATCGTCTCGCGACGGGCTTCGCGGTTCAGATCGCGGCGGGTTTTCGGCTCGGACATAGCCGTACTATACGGTACGATTATTTATTGACAAGTCCGCGACCCGGGACCATCTGCCGAGCGTACGCAGGAGTACGATGATTCAATGCGACTGATTCGATTCGCCGGCTGCACTGCAATCGCAGCCGGGCTTGCCGGCTGCGCGGTGCCCGATCTGGGACCGCCGCCCGTCCTGGCATCCGCGGACACCTACGCATCGCGCAACAGCCTCGCGTCGAACGGCCCGGCGTCGAATGCGGCGTGGCCGGCGGCGCAGTGGTGGCGGGGCTACGGCGATGCGCAGCTCGACACGCTGATTACCGAGGCGCTGGCGGGATCGCCCGATATCGCGATCGCGGCGGCCCGCGTGCGGACCGCGCGCGGCGCGGTGCAGCAGGCGGGCGCCGCCAACCAGCCGCGGCTCGACGCCGAGGGCACGGTCGGGCTCAACAAGCAGAGCTACAATAACGGCATCCCCGCGGAATTCATTCCGAAGGGCTGGAACGACACGGGCCGGCTGGCACTCGACGCAGGTCTCGATCTCGACCTGTTCGGGCGTAACCGCGCGGCGCTGGTCGCGGCGACGTCGGAGGCCGAGGCGGCGCGGCTCGATGGCGAGCAGGCGGCGCTGACGCTCGCGACCGATATCGCCGCGCGCTATGCCGATCTCGCGCGGCTCTATGCCGAACAGGACGTGCTGCAGCGGGCGAACGCGGTGCGCAGCGCGAGCGAGCGGCTGGTGAACGAGCGCGTCGCGATCGGGCTCGACACGCAGGCCGAGCTCAAACAGGCGCGCTCCGCGGTGCCGGCGTCGCGGGTCGACCTGGCCAGCAACGCCGAACAGATCGCGCTCGCCAAGAACGCGATCGCCGCGCTGCTCGGCGCCGGGCCCGATCGCGCACTGACGATTACCCGGCCGGCGGTGCCCGTGCTCACCACCGAACTGCCCGCCGACGCGGCGATCGGCCTGATCGGCCGGCGTCCCGACGTCGCCGCCGCGCGCGCCCGCGCCGAAGCGGCAGCGAGCCGGATCAAGGTCGCCCGCGCCGATTTCTACCCCAATCTCAGCCTGTCGGGGCTGATCGGGCTGCAATCGCTCGGCCTCGACAACCTGTTCAAGGGCGGATCGAGCATCGGCAATGTCGGCCCGGCGATCAGCCTGCCGATCTTTCGCGGCGGCGCGCTGCAGGGCCAGTATCGGCAGGCGCGCGGCCAGTATGACGAGGCGGTCGGCAGCTATGACCGCATCGTGATCAACGCGCTGCGCGAGGTCGCGGATGTCGTGACCAGCCGGCGCCAGGTCGCCGCACAGATGCGCGATGCGCGCGCGTCGCTGGTCGATGCCGAAGGCGCGTATCAGGTCGCGCAGCTGCGCTATCGCGGCGGCCTGTCGACCTTTCTCAACGTGCTGAGCGCCGAGGAAGCGGTGCTGACCGCGCGGCGTTCGGTCGCGGCGATCGATTCGCGCCGGTTCGCGCTCGACGTGCAGTTGGTGCGCGCGCTCGGCGGCGGCTTCCAACCCCTTATCCAGACCAGCGGGACACGATGATGGACACCCCATCCCACGACAGCGACCAGACTCCCGCCGAGGAGCCCAAGGCCGATCCCAAGGACAGCCCCAAGGTCGACACCGCCAACCCCGGCAAGCGCAAGCGGCTGCTGCTGATCTTCGCGGCCGTGCTGGTCGTGATCGCCGTCCTGTATTTCGTCTACGATGCGCTCGTGCTCTCGAAGCGCGTGACGACCGACAACGCCTATGTCGCGGCGGAAACCGCGCAGGTCATGCCGCTGGTCAGCGGGCAGGTGATCGCGGTCACGGTGAGCAACACGCAGACCGTCAAGCGCGGGCAGGTGCTGATGCGGCTCGACGATGCCGACCTGCAGATCGCGGTCGCGCAGGCCGAAGCCGATCTGGCAGGCGCCGAGCGGCGCTATGGCCAGACCGCGGCGACGGGCGATGCGCTCCAGGCGCAGGCCAATGCGCGCGGTGCCGATATCGGTGCCGCCCGCGCGCAGCTGCTGCTCGCCCAGGGCAATCTCGACCGCGCGCAGATCGATTATCAGCGTCGCCAGGCGCTGGTCGCGGCGGGCGCGGTATCGGGCGACGAGGTGACCGCGGCGACGAACGCGCTGCGCACCGCGCGCGCCAATGTCGCGATCGCGCAGGCGGGGATCGCGCAGGCGACCGCGACGCGTGCCTCCGCGCTCGAGGATCGCGCCGCCAACACCGCGCTGACCCGCGGCACGACGCGCGACAACGCCCCCGAGGTCCTCGCCGCGCGCGCCAAGCTGCGCCAGGCCCGGCTCGACCTGTCGCGCGCGGTCGTGCGTGCGCCGATCGACGGCGTGATCTCGCAGCGCAACGTCCAGATCGGCCAGCGGCTCGCGCCCGGCACCGCGGCGATGGTGATCGTGCCCGTCGACCAGCTCTATGTCGACGCGAACTACAAGGAGGGCCAGCTGCAGCATGTCCGCGTCGGCCAGCATGCGACGCTGATCTCCGACCTGCACGGCGACGACGTCGTCTATCACGGCCGCGTCGTCGGGCTCGCCGGCGGGACCGGCGCGTCGTCCGCGCTGATCCCCGCGCAGAACGCGACCGGCAACTGGATCAAGGTGGTCCAGCGTCTGCCGGTGCGCATCGCGCTCGACCCCAAGGAGCTGCGCGATCATCCGTTGCGCGTCGGGCTGTCGATGGACGCCGAGATCGACATCTCGGGCGATCGCTAGGAACGGATCGATGGCCGCCGACACGTCCGCGCCGGTGCTGACCGGCCCGCGCCTCATCCTTGCGGGCTTCGTGCTGGCGCTGACCAACTTCATGGTGGTGCTCGACACGACCATCGCCAATGTGTCGGTGCCGCATATCTCGGGCGGGCTCGGCGTGTCGCCGACCCAGGGGACCTGGGTCGTCACCTCCTATTCGGTCGCCGAGGCGATCTGCGTGCCGCTGACCGGGTGGCTGGTCCGGCGGTTCGGCACGATCCGCGTCTTCATGGCGGCGATGATCGGCTTTGCGGTCTTCTCCGCGCTGTGCGGCCTTGCCTCGTCGCTTGGCGCGATGGTCGCGTTCCGGATCGGGCAGGGCTTTTGCGGCGGCCCGCTGATGCCGCTGACCCAGACGCTGCTGCTGACCATCTTCCCCCCGCAGAAGCGCGCGGCGGCGATGGGCGCCTGGGCGATGACGACGGTCACCGCGCCGATCCTCGGGCCGATCCTGGGCGGGACGATCAGCGACAACTGGTCCTGGCCGTGGATCTTCTACATCAACCTGCCGATCGCGATCTTCTGTATCGTCGGCGTCTTCACGCTGCTGCGCAAATCGGAGACCAAGACCGAGATCGTGCCGATCGACCGTTTCGGCCTGTTCCTGATGGTCGTGTGGATCGCGGCGCTGCAGATCATGCTCGATCTGGGGCGCGAGCATGACTGGCTGGGGTCGAGCTTCATCGTCGGCTGCGCGATCATCGCGGCGATCGGCTTCGTCACCTTCCTGATCTGGGAGCTGACCGCGGGCAATCCGATCGTCGACCTGCGCGTGTTCCGGCACCGGGGTTTCACCGTCGCGGTGACCGCGCTCGCCTTCAGCTTCGGGACGTTCTTCGCCTCGGTCGTGATCATCCCGCAATGGCTGCAGTCGACGATGGGCTATACCGCGAGCGATGCGGGCTATGTCACCGCGTTCAACGGCGTGCTCGCGGTGATCTTCTCGCCGATCGTCGCCAAGCTGAGCAACAAGGTCGACCCGCGCGCGCTGGTGTGTTTCGGGATCTTCTGGCTCGGGTTGACGTCGGTGCTGCGGACCTTCTGGTTCAGCGGCGCGGATTTCTGGATTCTGGCGGCCCCGCAGCTCGTCCAGGGGCTGGGCATGCCGTTCTTCTTCATCCCGCTGACGATCATCGCGCTGGGCGCGGTCAATCCCGAGGAGACCGCGTCGGCGGCGGGCGTGATGAGCTTTCTGCGGACGCTGGCGGCGGCGATCGGCACCTCGATCGGCAGCACCATGTGGCAGAACAACGCGCAGACGAACCGCGCCGAGCTGACCAACATCCTCAACAATGGCGATCAGGTGATCGCCAACGCGCAGCAGCACGGACTGAGCGCGGAACAGGGGCGCGGGCTGATCGAGCGGGTCGTCGAGCAGGAAAGCTTCGCGCTGGCGACGAACCACCTGTTCGCCTTTGCCGCGCTGATCTTCTTTGTATCCGCCGCGATCATCTGGCTGGCGCCGCGGCCCGCCCGACCGGTGGACCCCGCCGCCGCGCATTGATCCGGTGGTGAAAAGACGGGGGGCACCGCGGCGCCCCCCGTCCAATCTCAGTACTTCACGCGGAGACGCGTATAGTAGAAGCCGCCGTTGAAGCCGAACGGCCCGCCGTTGCGTGGATAGACCTGGCCGTCCGACGTGCCGCCGGTGAGCGGATAGATCTGCACCGTCGAGGTCGGCTTGAGCCGGTCGGGATGCTCGTCGGTGAAGTTCTGCGCGCCGACCGCGACCGTGAAATGCTCGGCGAACGTGTAGCTGAGCTCCAGATCGGTGACGAACTTGCCGCTGAAGACCTGGTTCGGCACGCCGTTGGTCTGGCCGTAATCCTGCGCGCTGGTGAACGAGCTGTAGTAATTCTCGCGCACGTTCAGGCTCAGATTGTCGAGCGTCCAGCCGGCGTTGAAGACGACGCGGTGCTTTGGCGCCAGATTTTCCGCATCGATCAGCTGCGCGGTGCCGACCACCCGGGCATCGAACTCGGTAACCTTGGTGTCGTTGTAGTTATACGCCAGCGAGAAGTTCAGCTCCGCCTCGCTGAACCGCGTGCGGTAGGTGCCGACGACGTCGATGCCCTGGGTCCGCGTCTTGAAGCCGTTGGTGAAATACTGGACCTGGCCGCCGACACCGACCGGCAGCAGCGCCGGCTGCGCGGCAAGGTCCGCCGCGGTGACGATGAAGGGCGAGGTCAGCCCGATCCGGTTGCGCAGGTTGATCCGGTAGCCATCGACCGTGACCGTCATCCCGCGGACCGGTTCGAGGATGAAGCCGAGGCCGTAATTGGTCGACTTTTCCGGGGTCAGGTTGCTCGCGCCATAATATTGCGCGACCGCGGTGTTGGTCGGGTAGGTGCCCGCCTGGAACGCGACGCCGTTGTTGAACGAGGTCGTGACGATCGAGACGTTCGACTGGCCCGGCGACGGTGCGTGGAAGCCGGTACCGAAGCTGCCGCGGACCGAGAAGGCGTCGGCGAACTTGTACAGCGCGTTCACCTTGCCGACCCAGGCATCGCCGAAGGTGTTGTAATGTTCGTACCGGCCCGCCGCACCGACCGTCAGCGCGTCAGTCAGGTCGGTTTCGAGACCGACATAGGCGGCATAGGCCTTCTGGCTGAACTTGCCCGCGGTGGCGGGGCTGGTGCCGGCATAGCCACTCGCGCCGACGCCCTGCGCCGCGGTCGTGCCGGAGGCGACGTACACGCCCGGCGCGGTCTGGGTGAAGAGCTGTTGCGCGATCGCATAGGGCCCCGCGGCATAGGATTGCGTGTCGCCCGCGGTCTGTTCGTAGGTTTCCTTGCGGAACTCCCCGCCCGCCGAGATGGTCAGCGGTGCGGCGAGACCGAGGTCGGCGGCATAGGTGAAGTCGGCGTTGAAGTTGGTTTCCTTCTGGATCAGGTCGCCAAAGTCGAAGCTGGTCTGCGTCGCCGGGCCGTAAGAGAAATTGGCCGAGTCATACATCGACAGCGACAGCTTGTTGCGCGCCAGCGTGCCCGACAGGTCGTAGCTGAACGCACCGGACGTGCCCTTGTAGCCGAGCACGCCATACGCCTCCTGCGTCTTGCCGACGAAGCGCGGCGTGAAGCCGGCGGGGTAGAGCGTGCCGAAGCGGAAGGTGTTGCCGTCGCGCACGAAGCCGCCGCTCGGGCAGGTCGCGTTGCCGGCCGGGCAGGGGGTGAGGAAGAAGGTGTTGTTGAACGCGCCGTTCGCGCCCTGATTGCGGACCACGCCGTTCGTGTCGACCGCGGTGCTCGACACCGAGGCGCGGTAGTTGAAGCTCTGATTGCCCTTGCTCTGCGCATAATTGGCAAAGACGTAGATCTTGCTGCTGTCGGTGACGTTGATCGCCGAGTTGTAGACCGACTTGAAGCCGTGCGAGGGCGAATTGCCCCAGATCTGCACGGGCAGCGGATAATTGGGGAGCTGGTTCGCGAGCGCCGGGAAATTCTGCGCGAAATTGGCGGCCGACGGGCGGGTGCGGCCGCGGCTGGTCTGCCCCTCGTCGACATATTCGCCGGTGACGTTGATAAAGCCCCAGTCGCCCTTCACGCCCGCGTTGCCCGCGATCTGATAGCTTTCGCCGTCGCCCGCATAATATTGGCCGGCGCGACCGACCAGTTCGATCCCCTGATCCTCGCGCAGGCCGTAATTGAGCACGCCGGCGATCGCGTCGGAGCCATATTGCGCGGTCGCGCCCTCGCGCAGCACCTGCAGATTGCCGATCGCGAGCGACGGGATCGCCGAGATGTCGGGCCCCTGCGCGCCGCGACCGAGCCCGGTGTCGCTGCCGCCATAGACCTGGACGAGTGCCGAGCGATTATAGCGTTTGCCGTTGATCATCACGAGCACCTGATCGCCCGAGAGGCCGCGCAGCGACGGCGAGCGGACGAAGGTCGAGGCGTCCGAGATCGAATTCTGGCCGGCGTAGAAGGACGGCACGATATTCTTGAGCGCGTCGATCATGTTGGCGGCGGGCTGCGACGTCAGTTCGGCCGAACTGATCACGTCGACCGGCGACGGCGACGTGGCGAGCGTGCGATCGGTCCGGCGCGTGCCCAGCACGACGATGTCGTTCGACGGCTCGGGGGTCGCGCTGGCGGCGTCGGGGACGCTTTCCTGCACGGCGCTGGCCGGTGCGGGCGTGGGCGCGGCGCCATCCTGGCCGCTGCCGGGCGTCGCTGCGAAGGCGGCGGACCCGGCAAGAAGTGCGGCCGCCAGTGCGACGGTCGAGGTCGTGTATCTGATCATCCTAAGCCCCCTTTGAAAAGTGGCTCTCAGGATCCTCCCCCATCATCGCCGTTCCAGACCGCCGATTCCCCTTGGCGCGCCTGCGGAAATTGCCCTGTCACACGCAAGGACGGCCGCCTGTCCGGCTTCGTCCTTGACCTGTCCTGGCAACAAACGGCCATAGCGGTCCCGTCTTTGCAACCGAAAATACGCACGACTTTCATATGGACGTCATAATGTTGCAGAATTGACGCAATCGATTGTCCCGGTTTCAGCCAGACAAGGGGCGGTGGACGTGGTGGGCCGGGCAGCGCCACCGGAGCCAAAGCCGCGTCGCGGCGGATCGGCGGCGTGCGACCGGCGGAACCCGAAACGCGGCGGATGCGGCAGCTTTCGGGTTCCGCGCAGCGCTCAGCGCGCTAAGCAGCGGACAAGGGGAACTTATCGTGCCAATTTCAGTGTCTCATCGCCTCGCCGGGATCCTTGCCGCGGTCACCAGCCTGGGCGCGTGCGTCCCCGCGGGGCGCCAGCCGATGCGCCCCGCACCGCCGCCGTTGACCGTCACGACCGTGGCGCCGGCGCCCCGGCCATCGGCGCCGGCGCGGCCGTCGACCAGACCCCAGCCCGCGGCGGACCTGCTCAACGCCGTCCAGGCGCTCGGCGCGAGCTTCAAGGGACAGGTCGGCATCACCGTGCGCGACATCGACGAGGGTTGGGTGGTGGCCTGGGACGGTGACACACGGCGTCCGCAGCAAAGCGTCAGCAAGCTGTGGGTGGCGATCGCGGTGATGGACGCCGTCGACCGCGGGCAGATTTCGCTGTCCGACCGCGTCACGCTGACGCGTGCCGACCTGACGCTGTTCCACCAGCCGATCCGCGCACTCATCGGCGCGGACGGCTATACGACGACGATCGACGAGTTGTTGCGCGGCGCGATGACGCGCAGCGACAATACCTGCAACGACGTGCTGCTGTGGCGCGTCGGCGGGCCCGCGGCGATCAACCGGATGCTCGACGCCAAGGGTGTCGAGGGCGTGACCTTCGGCCCGGGTGAACGGGTGCTGCAGGCGAAGACCGCGGGGCTCGAATGGCGGCCCGAATGGGCGGGGGGCTGGGGCTTTCTCCAGGCGCGCGCGGCGATGACCTACGAGGCGCGGGCGAAGGCGCTCAACCGCTATCTCGCGGCGCCCTACGACGGTGCATCCGCCAATGGCGTGACGCTCGGCCTGTCGCTGCTCGCGCAGGGCAAGCTGTTGAGCGCGCGTTCGACCGCATCGCTGCTGACGCTGATGCGGTCGAGCAAGACCGGGCCGCTGCGGCTGAAGTCGGGGCTGCGGCCGGGCTGGTCGCTCGCGCACAAGACCGGCACCGGGCAGGATCTGGGCAGCCTGTCGACCGGCTATAACGATATCGGGCTGCTCGTCGCGCCGAACGGCCATCGCTATGCGGTCGCGGTGATGATCGCCAGCACGCGCGAGCCGATTCCGGTGCGGATGCGGCTGATGGGCGATGTGACCCGGGCCGTCGTCGCCTCGGCGGGCAATTGATCGTGCCGGCCGGGCAAGGGGCCCTATCAAGCCGTTTCGGTTATAACTTTCTTTAATAAATTCATGCGATTGGGAGTGACTTCCTGAGAGCAAAGATCGTGGTCCCCCTTTTCAATCTTCATTTCGAGCATTCGGGGTCGCTGGTCGCCGTCGCTATTGGAATCTGCCTTACCGCGAGCTGGTCGGTGGCGATGCTGGCGATCGATCTCGACCGGACCGCGGCAGAGCCCGGCGAACCGCTCGGCTGGCGGCATGCCGCGCTCGCACTCGCCGCGGGGCTCGGCGTCTGGGCGACGCATTTCATCGCGATCCTCGCCTATCGTCCCGACCTTCTGCTCCGCTACGACGTGCCGATCACGATCCTGTCCGCGGTGGTCGGCATCGCGCTGGTCGGCGTGCCGCTGGTCGCGGTCACCCGCCTGCGCCGCCGCGTCGCGCGGATCGCCGCGGCGACGATCGCGGGCGCGGGCATCTGGTGCATGCATGCGGTCGGGCTGACGGGCATGACCGATTGCGTCCACGTGTTTTCCTGGCCGACGAACATCACCGGGCTGGTGCTCGGGACGGTGCTGATGGCGACGTGGCAGCTCCACCGCGGCTGGGCGCGCTCGCGCACCGCCGCCTGCATGCTGTTCGCGCTCGCGATCTGCACGACGCATTTCGTCGCGCTGTCGGGCGATATCGTGATCGGCAGCATCGGCGACGTGCGCGGCAGCCTGTTGTCGCCGGGCCTCGTCGCCGCCTGCATGGCGTTCGGCGTGTCGGTCACCTGCCTCGCCAGCCTGCTGACCTTCGAGCGGTTCAGGACGACGCGCGAGGAAGAGGGGCACACGCTGAGAGCGGTGCTGGAAAGCATGTCGGACGGGCTGGTGTTCATCGACGGCAATGCCCGGCTGCAGCATTTCAACCACCGGTTCCTCGAGATGTACGCAATCCCGGACGGGGCGATCGCGCCGGGCATGACGATCACCGCCTGTATCGACATCGTCGCGCGTCATCGCGGCTGGCGGCCCGAGCGGCGCGCCGAGATCCGCGCGGCGATGCAGCAATGGATCCGGACCGACGCGACGTTCGACCGCGAATGGGCGATGGACGATGGCTGCGTCTATCGGATGCAGTGCCGTCCGATGCAGTCCAAGGGCGTGGTGCTGACCTTCAACGACGTCAGCGCGGAGCGGCAGGCGCTGCGCAACCTGACGCACCTGGCCTATCACGACCCGCTGACCGGGCTGGGGAACCGCCGGTCGCTGCGCGAGCAGAAGGAGGCGCGGATCGGGATCGGCACGCCCTTCTCGCTGCTGATGATCGACCTCGACGATTTCAAGCGGATCAACGATGCCTTTGGTCACGCGGTCGGCGACCAGCTGCTGGTCCATGTCGCGGCCGAGCTGACGCGGCTGCTGCCCCAGGACAGCTTCATCGCGCGGATGGGCGGCGACGAGCTCGCGATCCTCGCCAGCGAGACGGGTGACGCGGCGGCGGCGCTCGCCGATTCGATCGTCGCGCAATTGAGCGGCGCGGTCGTCATCAACGGCTGCCGGCTGCTGCCGAGCTGCAGCATCGGCATTTCCCACTTTTCGGGCGCCTGTTCCGCCGACGACCTGATGAAGCGCGCGGACATGGCGCTGTACGAGGCCAAGCGGCTCGGGCGGCGGCGCGCGCAGGCCTATCTGCCCGGGCTCGCCGAACGGCTCGCCGAACGTCAGGGGATCGTCGACGACCTGCACGAAGCGGTCCAGACGGGCGGCTTCGCACTCGCCTTCCAGCCGGTCGTCGATCTGCTGACCGGGGGCACGACGGGCTATGAGGCGCTGATCCGCTGGAACCACCCGGTGCGCGGCTGGATCCCGCCGGGCGTCTTCATCCCGATCGCCGAGCAATGCGGGCTGGTCGAGGATATCGGCCGCTGGGTGATGATGGAGGCGTGCCGCCACCTCGCGGGCTGGTCGCCGCATCTCAACGTCGCGATCAACATCTCCGCCGCGCAGCTGAAGTCGGAAGGGCTGCTCCACAGCCTGACGCAGGCGATCCTGATCCACGGCGTCGCTCCCGAGCGGGTCGAGATCGAGATCACCGAGACCGCGCTGATCGACGATGCGGGCCGGACCGCGGTGATGCTCGACCGGATCCGCAAGCTCGGCATCAAGGTGTCGCTCGACGATTTCGGCACCGGTCAATCGTCGCTCGCGCATCTGCGCGACTTCCGTTTCGACCGGATCAAGATCGACCGCAGCTTCGTCGCCGAGGCGGCGAATGATCCGCGCTGCATGGCGGTGCTGCGCGCGACCGTCGCGATCGGCAAGGAACTGGGCGTGCTGACGCATGCCGAGGGGGTCGAGACGCGCGAACAGCTCAACGTGCTGCACGATATCGGCTGCGACGTGGCGCAGGGCTATCTGCTCGGGCGGCCGGTCGTGCCGTTCACCGATGCGACGGCGGACTTTGCCGAGCTGCCGGGGGACACGATCATCGGCGCACCCGGCGACACCGACCCGCGATCCTCGGGGGTGGCGGTTACCCGGCTCGCCGCCTGAGCGTCAGACCAGCGGCGGCCCGAACACCGACCAGCCGGTCCGGTGCGCGATCATCTCGAGCGCGCGGATGCCGAGGATGCTGTTGCCGTGCTGGTCGAGATTGGGCGACCAGACCGCGATCGCCGCCCGGTCCGGCACGATCGCGAGAATGCCGCCGCCGACGCCGCTCTTGGCGGGCAAGCCTACCCGCACCGCAAAATCTCCCGACCCGTCATAATGACCGCAGGTGATCATCAGGCCGAGCACCGTGCGGTGGCGCTTGGCGACCGCGTCGGCCTTCGGGTCATCGGGCGTCCGCCGCGTCGCCGCGAGATACGCGCCCGCCTTGGCAAGGCCACGACAATCGAGCGCGATCGCACAGTTGCGGACATAGGCGGCCATCACCGCATCGGGATCGGCATGGAGATTGCCGTGATGCCGCATGAAGCTCATCATCGCGCGGTTGAGATCGCCACCCTCCTGCTCGGACGCCATCACGTCCTCGTCGAACGTGACGCCATCGGACCCGGTCTCGCGCCCGATCAGCCGGGCGACCGCCGGATCGTCGCCGTCCTCGGGCGGGTGTTCGACCAGGATATCGACGACCGCCAGCGCGCCTGCGTTGATGAACGGGTTGCGCGGCACGCCCTTGGTCCGCTCGAGATCGACGATCGAGTTGAACGGGTCGCCCGACGGCTCTTTCCCGACGCGTGCAAAGACGTCGTCGCCGATCGCCGCGAGCGCGAGGTCGAGCGCGAACAGCTTCGAGATGCTCTGGATCGGGAATGCCGTCGTCGCCGCGCCCGCGGTCAGCAGCGTGCCCGACGTCAGCGCGACCGCGATGCCGATCGGCCCGGGCGCGGCGTCCTCCTTGCGGTCCGCCGATGCCTCGATCCGCGCGGCGTCGTCGGTGATCTCGGCGGCGATCTCGGTGATGATCTGCGCGATCGTGCTGGGCATGCGGCTCTCCTGGTGAACAGGGTCAACTCGCAGGTGGCGCGCATGATCCGTGGGCAGGGGCGCGGCGACCTAGTCCAGTCGCGTCGACGTCCGCGCCGCCTGTCCCGCGGTCAGCAGGTCGCCGATCGCGCCCGCGGGGCCTGCCGCGGACAGCGCGGTCATCGCGGAATCGAGTCGCGCCGGGTCGAAGCCTCCGACCGGCGCGGTCAGCATCGCGAACACCGGCGCGGTCGGCAGCGGCGCGAAGGCGCGGGCATAGCGCCGGTTGAGCCGTGCCAGCGCGGCCTCCTGTCCGAGCATCGCATGGGCGATCGCCTGGCGCAGGACGATCGCCTGGCCCTCCGCAGACAGGCCGCCGCGCGGTCCGGGGGCGGGCAGCAGCGCGGTGCCGCTGGCGGCTAAGCCCGACCAGTCGCGCGCGTGCCAGTCGAATTCGGCGCGGATCGGCGTCGCGTCGCGGATGTCGGCGAGCGTCGCCACCGCTTCGGCGTGGCGGCCGAGCAGTTCGAGCGCGACCGCCTGGAGGCGGCGCCGCTCGTCCTGGATCGCGTCGGGATAGGGGATCATCGCGGTGTCGCGCAGCACGCGGACCGCGGCTTCGGGCGCGCCCGCCAGGATCCGCAGCGTCGCGACGCGGATCGACAGGGGGCCCTGTTCGACGTCGCGCTGCGTGGTGCCGAGCCGGCGTTCGAGCAGTTCGGCGGCGCGGCGATAGAGCCCGGCCTGTTGCAGCCGGTCGGCAAGCATCCACACCACGCGGTCGCCTTCCGCCCCCGTCGGCATCAGGTCGCGGTAATCCCAGAGCAGACCGGCGGCGGTGTCGAGCGGCATGGTCGATTGCGGCGCCACCAGTGCGACGAGATGCGCCTGGACGGTCGCCGACAGCGGCGCCGCGTCGGCGCCGACATTGCCGTAGCGTAGCAGCGCGGCAGCCGCCGCCAGCAATGCGGGTTCGTCGCCGCGGCGGGTGGCGAGGCTCATTGCCAGCGTCAGCCCGCGGCGTTCGACCATGCCCCCCCGCCAGCGGAACAACAGCGCCGCCAGCCGCCGCGCCGCGACCGGCGGGGCGAGCGTGCGCGCGGCCAGATCGGTCTCGATCGTGCCGAGCGTGGCTGCGGCGCGCTGTTCGGGATCGCCGGTGCGTGCGGCCAGATCGAACCAGCGACGGCTCGTCGCCGCGGCGCCGAGCGCACGGTCCGCCTCGCCGTGCAACAGCGCGGCCGCCGCGTCGGTCGCCGGGAGGCGATCGAGCCAGTCGCGCGCCGGGCCGGGCCTCCCTGCGTCGATCGCCGCGCGCGCGGCGGCGAGGATGAAGGGGCGGCGCGCCTTGGCGCCACGCGCGTTCAGCGCGGGCATCGCACAGCCGAGGACGCCCAGCGCCGGCGCCGCACGACCCGCCTCCGCCAGGATCCGCATCCGCCACAGACAGGTCTCGGGATCGGTCGCGAGCGCAGGGTCGTCGAGCGCCGCGATCGCCGGATCGGTCCGCCCGAGGCGCCCGAGCGCGACGCCGCGCGCGCGCCGCCACGCGGCGACCTTTGCAAGCCCGGTATCGTCGGCCGCCATCACGTCGAGCACGCCGAGCGCCTCGCCGGCGCGGTCGCGCGCGATCAGGGCGACCGCATAGCGCCAGCGTGTCGCTTGCCGTGTCGCGGGCGTGGCGGTCGCGAGCGCCGCCCAGGCCGCCTGCTCGCTCATCTCGGTCCAGGCGATGCGCGCCGGCGGCAGCGGCTGCGCGGCGAGCTCGGCGGCAAAGGGTATAGGCGCCGGGCGGGCGGGGGCGGGTGGCGACGGTTGCGCGGGCGTCGTGCTTGGGTGCGGCGTGCTCGGGTGCGGCGCGCTCGGGTGCGCCGTCTCGGCGGCGCGTGCGGGGTGCGGTCCGGCCAGCCCCGCGCCGATCGCCAGCGCGATGGCGAGGCGGATCATGCGAAGGCCAGCGTCACCGCGACTGCGGCAGCGGCGGCGGCGCCGAGGAACAGCAGCGCGAACACGATCGTCGCGACCCTGTTGCCTGCAGCGGCATGATGACCATCGCCCGGTCCGGCCGCGGGCATCGGCGCGATCGCCGTTGCATCGCCGCGCCGACGGGCGTCCGTCTCGGCACCGTTCGCGACGATCCTGACGCGCGCGGGTTTCTGATCGTGGCTCACTTGCGCTCCATCCCTCCGCTATCCTCCTATTATAGAGGCAAAGACCTGCGGATCGTCGGCGTCGGCCGGCATTCGGGGCGACGTCCCGACGAAACCACAAACCGGAGCCCGAGCGATGCGCACCCGCCCTTCACCCAAGCAGATCGCGCTGCTGATCGCGGCGCTGCTGACCGCGCCGGTCATGGCGCCGGGCGCCGCGGCGTCCGAAGGGGGCGGGGCGGAAGGTGAACCCGTACGGCCGTCGCCGCTGTTCGTGATGCTCGATCCGCTCGACGTGCCGATCGTCGAAGGCGATCGTGCGGACGGACGGCTGAAGGTCAAGCTCGTGCTCCAGGCCGCGGATGTCGCAGGCGCGGGGGCGATCGAGACGCGTCGGCCCGAACTGCGCGAGGCGGCGCTGGTCGCGTCGATCGAATTCGCGCGGTTGCATGCCTCCGCGTCGACGCCGGTCGATGCACGGCGACTGGCGCAGGACGTCTCCACGGCCCTGCGCCGGGTCGATCCGACGATCGCGGCGGTGTTGCTGGTCGAGGTGGCGGCGCGCCGCGCCTGATCGCGCTGGAGCCCGCGCGCTGCGCCGAACCCCGGCCCGGCGTATCTCAGGCGTTGGCGTTCAGCCCGTGCCGCGTGGCGCGGGGGCGGGTCGGCAGCGGGGTGACGTCGGCCACGCGCTCGGGCCTGCTGGCGCGACGGCAGGCGAAGTCTTCGATCCGCGCGCCGGTGATCCGCGGCGACAGCAGTAGCAGCGCGATGCAGTCGGCGATGTCGGGATCATGCTCGCTGCCGATCGTCTCGACGACGTCGTCGAGCGTCATGCCCGGCGCGGTCAGCGCACAGGCCGCCGCGGCGGACCACAGCGCATGCGGGTCGGTGACCGAGAGCGACAGCGAAACGCGGTAGTCCATGACCTCATCCTCTCCGGTCGTTCGTGGCTGGTCCGCCCGCCGGTTCGCTCGACCCTAGTCGAACCGGGCCGCACGGCTATTAAGGGATTACCCGTATCCAGGCGCGCCGCCGCCTGAAAACAGGCATGAAAAAACCGGGGTGGCCGATCGGCCACCCCGGTTTCCACGACCCCCCGCCGATGTGCTTGGGGGACTTGGCGGGATCGTGTCTCGTACCGGCTTACCGGAACAGCGAGGTGATCGTCTGCGGTGCCTGGTTGGCGATCGACAGCGCCTGAACGCCAAGCTGCTGCTTGACCTGCAGTGCCTGCAGCTTCGCCGATTCCTTGGCCAGATCCGCGTCGACCAGCTTGCCGACGCCGCTTTCGATCGCGTCCGACAGCTTGCTGGTGAACGTCATCTGTGCGTCGATCTTGCGCGACCCCGAGCCGAGATCGCTCAGCTTGGTGTTGAGCGAGCTGCCCAGCGTGTCCAGGGTATCGACCATCGCCTTGGCCTTGGCAGCCGTGTCGATTTCCGAATCCTGGCCGAGCACGCCGGTACCCACGCCCGCGGACGCGGTTTCCGTCGCCGGCAGGTCGATTTCCTGGTTGGCGATGGAGAGCGTATCGGGATCGTAGGTGTCGGTGCCGGTTGCCTTGTTGGTCAGCGACTGCAACGCACTCACGGTGCCGCCGCCGGTCTTGAGCAGGTTCGTACCGTTGAACTCGGACGAATCGACGATCGTGCTGATCTGGTCGCGAAGGGCGGTGAAGTCCTTGTTATACGCAGCGCGGCTCTCGTCGCTGATGCCATCGTCCGACGCCTGCTTGGCGAGCGTCTTCATCTGGTTGACGACGTCCGAGATCTGCTCTGCGCCTGCGACCGCAACGTCGGCCACGCTCTTCGCCCGGCTGAGCGAGGAGTTGACCGCCTTGAGGCCACCCAGATCGCCGCGAAGGCCCTGGGCGATCGTGAAGGCTGCCGAATCGTCCTTGGTCGATGCGACGTTCAGGCCGCTGTTGATGCGGCTCTGGACGACGGACAGACCCTTGCTGGTCTCGTTGAGGGCCTGAAGGGCCGCCATCGCGCCAACATTGGTGTTAACGGACATTCCCATGATATTCTTCCTTCTGGAATAGTCGGTCGCTTCTGCGTCCTTGAGCCGTACGGCGGCTCGCCGACGGAGCGGTCAGATCCGACCCGCTCCTTATTCTGGGAAGAAATCCGGGGACTTGGTCGCGCTGCGCGGATTATTTGCAGCGCGGGCGCGCGCGTCAGAACGGAAACAGCGCGTCGTAGATCTGCTGGCCCCAGCGCGCCTGCTGCGCCTGCGTCAGCTGGCCGCGGCCGCCATAGCTGATCCGCGCCTCGGCGATCTGCGTGTGGCGGATGCTGTTGTCGCGGCTGATGTCCTGCGGGCGCACCATGCCGGTCACGATCAGCTCGCGCAGCTCGTAATTGACGCGGATCTCCTGGCGGCCGCGGATCATCAGATTGCCGTTGGGCAGCACGTCGGTGACGATCGCCGACATCGTCATGCTGATCGTCTCGGACCGGCTGATATTGCCCGATCCGTTGAACTGCGACTTCGAATTGCCGGCGATCAGCGGGTCGGGCGTCGCGACGCCGAGCCCGAGTGCTGCGGTCAGCCCCGCATTCTCGGAGCCGCCGCGCGTGCGTGCGGTCGTGTTGCCGACCTCGGCGCGGTCCGCCACGTTGATCCGCACGGTCAGGATGTCGCCCTTGCGCGCCGCGCGCTGGTCACCGAGAAACGCACCCGCGCCCGCGCGGAACAGCGATGCGTCGGGGGGCGCCAGCGCCATTGGCGGCGCGGCCGGGCGACGGCTCGGCTGGCCGAGCGAATCCTCAGTCAGCGGGGTGTCGACCGCGGTCATCTCGCTGAGTTTCGGCGCCTTGCCGATCGTCTTGAGCTGGCCGATCGTGCCGCAGCCCGACAGCGCGGTCGCGCCGGCGAGGATCAGGAACATCGTCGCGGGTCTGGTCATCGAAACTCTCCTCATTGCGCGGCGACGCGGACGCTGCCCGCGCCGGTGACGACGCCATCGACGCTGTGGTTGGTGGACAGCGCGACGACGCGGACGACGTCGCCCATGCCGCCCGCCGCCAGCGCCCGCGCCGCGGTGGTGATCGCAAACCCGCGACCCTGCACGGACAGCGTCACCGCCTCGCCGCGGCGCACCAGCCGGGGCGCGACGAGGTCGCCGGCGCGGACCATCGTGCCCGCGGGCAGCGCGCGCACCGCCTCGCGTCCGCTCGCCGCGTCGGCCGCCAGCACGCCGCGTGCGGCGACCGCGGCCCGCGGCTGCAGCTCGAAATCGGTCGCGCTCAGGATGTCGCCACGCGCGATCGCGCGGGTGAGCACGGCGACGGGCGTCTCGACGGGGTCCGCCGCCTGCGCCGGGAGCGCAGCCCGCGATGCCAGCAGCAGCACGAGGGCAATTGCCAGGCGGCTCACCGGAGCTGGCTCGAGGTGGCGAGCATCTCGTCCGCGGTCTTCACCACGCGGCTGTTCATCTCATAGGCGCGCTGCGCGGTGATCAGCGCGGTGATCTCGGACACCGGGTTGACGTTCGACGCCTCGACAAAGCCCTGCAGCGTGTCGCCAAAGCCCGGCTGGCCCGGCGAAGCGACGGTCGGTTGCCCCGACGAGGCGGTTTCGAGGAAGAGGTTGCCGCCCTGCGCCTCGAGCCCCGCCTCGTTGACGAAGGTCGCGAGCTGGATCTGGCCGACGGTCTGCAGCGCGGGATCGTTGGCGAGCTTGACCTGGACTTCGCCGGTCTTCGAGATCGCGACGTCGACCGCCTCGGGCGGGATGACGATCGCGGGCTCGACGCGGAAGCCGTCCGCGGTGACCAGCTCGCCCTGTTCGGACAGCTGGAACGATCCGTCGCGGGTGAAGCCGATCTGCCCCGAGGGCAGCGTCACCTGGAAATAGCCGCGCCCCTGGATCGCGATGTCATAGCGGTTGCCGGTCTGGTTCGGCGCACCCTGTTCGGTGATGCGGTAAACGCCGCCGGTCTTCACGCCCGCGCCGATCTGGATCCCGGTCGGCACCTTGGCCTGGCCGTCGCCGCCTGCCGCCGAACCGGGGCGCGTCTCCTGCTGATAGAGCAGGTCCTGAAACGCCGCGCGCTGGCGCTTGAACCCGGTGGTGTTCATGTTGGCGAACGTCAACACGCCGGGCTATGCGCGCGAGACGGTCGCGTTGCAGACGGGGGTGACCGCGGGCCGCGTCAACGGCGTGGTGGTCGGCGAACCCGGCCGCGTCGCGGACAAGTTCCTCGAAGCGACCGTCTATGGCCGCAGCGGCGACGCGGGCCGCGCCGAGGTCGAGGCGGGCTATCTCGACCGGTTGCAGTCGCTGCTCGGCGCGACCGGGTCCGAATCCGCGCTGCCCGCGCGGCTCGACGCGATCGCGGCGACCGCGACCGCGATGGCCGGCGCCAATGGCGGCTCCGCGGTCACCGCGCCCTTTGTCGGCATGGTCGAGGACGCGATCGGATCGATGCGCCAGCTCGGTCGCGACGTCGACGTGCTGCGCGGCGATATCGAGGGCGAGGTCGGCGACACGGTCGAGCGGGTCAACGCGCTGCTGCGCACGGTCGACACGCTCAACGATTCGATTTCGCGGCTGCAGGGGCTGGGGCGCAGCGCGTCGGGCCCCGCCGACCGCCGCACCACCGCACTAGAGGAGCTCAGCGCGCTGATCGGCATCACCGCGCGCGAACAGCCGAGCGGGCGGGTGACGATCGATACCGCCTCGGGCGTCCCGCTGCTCGACCAGCGGCTGCGCCAGCTCTCCTATCCCGCCAGCGGCGTCGGCAGCGCACAGCCGGTCTATCCGACGATCGACGTGCGGTTCGCCGAGGCGGACGGCACGCTCGGCGCGGCGACCGGGACGACGCTCGACACACCGGCGATGGGCGGGCGGCTCGGCGGACTGCTCGACCTGCGCGACCGGCAGTTGCCCGCCTTTTCGGCGCGGGTCGAGACGCTGTTCACGGGGCTCGCGCGGACGATCAATGCCGCGTCCAACACCGGCTCTGCGGTGCCCCCGCCGGCGATACTCACCGGCCGCGCGACCGCGCTGACCGGTGGCGACCGGCTGGGGTTCACCGGCGCGGCGCTGATCGCGGTGACGCGGTCGGACGGCACGATGGTCGCCGGCACCACGCTCGACTTCGACGCGCTCGGCGCGGCAGCAACCGTCGACGATGCGATCGCGGCGATCAATACCGGCCTGGGCGGTGCGGCGACCGCGTCGTTCGCCAACGGCACGCTCACCATCGCCGCGACCGGGGCAGGGACCGGCGTCGCCGTGGCGCAGGACACCGCGCGGCCGAGCGCGCGGGCCGGGATCGGCCTGTCGCACTATTTCGGGCTGAACGACATCGTCCGCAGCGACACGAGCATGCTGGTGCCGTCGGGGTTCACCACCGCCGATCCGCATCGCTTCGCCGCCGGCGAGGCGGTCGATTTCGCGTTGCGCGATTCGTCGGGCCGGCTGGTCGCGCGCTATGCGCTGACGGGGGCGACGGGGCCGAGCTATGGCGACCTGATCGACGAGCTCAACGCCAGTCCACTCGGCGGTTATGGCCAGTTCGCGCTCGACGATGTCGGACGCCTGCGGTTCTCGGCCACCCGGGCCGAATCGGGGGCAATGCTCTCGGTCCTGTCCGACACGACCGACCGCGGCGGCACCGGACGCGGCTTTGCGGCGATCACCGGGCTGGGCGCGGCGGGGGCGGGGCTCGACAGCGCCGGTGTCCGCCGCGACGTGCTCGCCGATCCGACCCGCCTCCCGCTCGCCCGGCTCCAGCCCGTCGCGGTGGGAACGAAGGCGCTGGGGCCGAGCGACCGGCGCGGCGCGACCGCGCTGGTCGATGCGCTGGCGAGCGCGGTCGATCTCGGCGACGCGGGGACGATGACGATCGCGCGCTTCTCCGCGGTCGTGCTGGGCGATGCGGGATCCGCCGCGTCGCGCGCTACCGATCGCGCGGACCAGATGGGCGCACGCCGCGACGACGCGATCAACCGCCGCGACAGCGTCTCGGGCGTCAATATCGACGAGGAGCTCGGCCAGATGGTCGTGCTTCAGAACAGCTACGCCGCCGCCGCGCGCGTCATGACCACCGCGAGCGAGATGTACGACACGCTTCTCGGCATGATCAGATAGGACCAGCATCGATGACCCGCATCGCCACCATCCCGCTCCAGCGGACGCTGACCGACGCGGTCCAGAAGGCGCAGCAGCGGCTCGCGCAGACGCAGCTGCAGCTCAATTCGGGCAAGAAGGCGAAGGATCTCGCCGACCTCGGCAGCGCCGCGGTCCGCACGCTGTCCGCGCGCAGCGCACTGTCGATGCAGGCGGCGCAGAGCGCGGCGACGACCCGGCTCGGCACGACCTTGTCGCTCTACGAGGCCAATATCACCGCGATCGACACGATCGCCGGCGATCTCCGGACGCAGCTGATGACCGCGGTCGGTACCGGCGCGACGCCCGCGCTCGGCAGCGCGATCGAAAGCGCCTTCAGCCAGTTCCGCTCCGCGCTCAACGCGACCGATGGCAGCGAGCCGCTGTTCGCCGGTGCGCAGGGCGACGCGATCCCGTTCAAGCCCGCGACGCTCGCCGAGACCGCGGGCACGACGACGCAGGCCGCATTCGGCAATGACGACGTCCGCGCCTCGGCGTCGATCGGCGGCGGCGCGACGCTGACCTATGGCGTCACCGCGAGCGAGCTCGGCGATGGCGTGCTCGCCGCGTTCCGGACGCTGGCCGAAGCCGGACCGATCGGCGCCACCCCCAGCGCAGGCCAGGCCGCGGCGCTCAAGACCGCGATCGCGCAGCTTGACGCCGCCTTGCCGCAGGTCCGCGGGCTCAACGCCGCCAACGGCCTCCGCCAGGCGCAGATCGAGACGCTCGGCGCGCGCGCGGCCGATCGCGCCGCGCTGCTCGAGAAGATCGTCTCGGACAATGAGGACGCGGATTACGGCCAGATCTCGATGGACCTGATGCAGCGCAAGACGATGCTGGAGGCGAGCTATTCGGTGTTCGGCAAGGTCGCCGGGCTCAGCCTCGTCGCTTATCTGCGCTGACGCCCGCGGTCCGGGCACCCGGCGCCGCAGCGGTTGCGCCTGCCGCCTGCGCCAATTACGGCGGGCTTTTCCCGTTCGGTCCGGAGACCTCCCCTTGAGCACGCCTACCTATGACGTCGTCGCGATCGGCAATGCCATCGTCGACATTCTAAGCAGCGCCGACGACGCCTTCATCGCCGAGATCGGTGTCGCCAAGGGCTCGATGCAGCTGATGTTCTCGTCGGAAGAAGCCGATGCGCTCTACGCCAAGATGGGGCCGGGCATGGAAATTTCGGGCGGGTCGGCCGCCAACACCGTCGCCGGCGTCGCCGCGCTCGGCGGCAAGTGCGGTTTCATCGGCCAGGTCGCCGACGACCAGCTCGGCCAGGTCTTCGCGCATGACGTCCGCAGCATCGGCATCGAGTTCGCAACCCCGGTCCGCGCCGGCGACCCGACCACCGGCCGCTGCCTGATCTTCGTGACGCCCGATGGCCAGCGGACGATGAACACCTTCCTGGGCGCAGGGCAGTTCCTCCCCGCCGCGGCGATCGACACCGCGATGATCGCCGACAGCGCGATCCTGTATCTCGAGGGCTATCTCTGGGATCCCGAAGAGCCGCGCGCCGCGATGCGCGCCGCGATCGATTGCGCACGCGGTGCGGGGCGCAAGGTCGCCTTCACGCTCAGCGACGTGTTCTGCATCTCGCGCCACGGCGGCGATTTCCGCCAGCTGCTGTCGGACGGCCTGATCGACATCCTGTTCGCCAATGAGAGCGAACTGGCGGCCCTCGCCGAGACCGAGGATTTCGACGCGGCAGTCGCGAAGATCTCGGCCCAGGTCCCGACCCTGGTCGTCACGCGCGGCGAACACGGTGCCTGCGCGATCCAGAACGGCACGCGCGCCGAAGTGAAGGCCGAGCCGATCGCCAAGGTTGTCGACACGACCGGCGCGGGCGACCTGTTCGCGGCGGGCTTCCTCCACGGCCAGGCACAGGGCCACGACCTCCACGCCTCGCTGAAGCTCGGTGCGGTCTGCGCGGCCGAGATCATCAGCCATGTCGGCGCCCGCCCGATGGTCGACATGAAGGCGCTCGCCGCCAAGCATATCGGCTGACGAACCGAACCGTCATTCCCGCGCAGGCGGGAACCCATACTGGCCGGCCGCGCGATAGACTCGCAACCGCTGGAGGATAGGGATCCCCGCCTTCGCGGGGATGACGCGTTCGGTACTACGCACAAAAAAAGGGCCGCGGGAGTTTCCTCCCGCGGCCCTTTTTGCTGCGTCCCGGATCAGTGGCTGCCCGGGGGCGCCATGTCGATCGGCTCGCCGCCGTCGGCCATGCCGCGCCCGAGATAGCTCTTGCGGTAGCCATAGAGGAAATAGATCACGAGGCCGACCGCGCCCCAGATCGGCAGTACCGCCATCGCCTCGTAGGGAAGCGAGAAGTACAGCCCGATGCAGCCGACGATCGTCAGCGGCGCGACGATCCAGGCCGCCGGCGTGCGGAACGGACGATGCCGGTTCGGCTCGCGCTTGCGCAGGATCAGCAGTGCGATCGCGACCATCATGAACGCGTAGAGCGTGCCCGCATTGGCGATGTCCGCGAGCTGCCCGACCGGCAGGAACGCGGCGGCGAACGCGACGAACACGCCGGTGATCGCGGTGACGATATGCGGCGTCTTCCACTTGGGATGCACGCGGCTCAGCACTTCGGGCAGCAGGCCGTCACGGCTCATCACGAAGAAGATGCGCGTCTGGCCGAACATCAGGATCAGGATCACCGACGGCAGCGCAAGACCGGCGGCATAGCCCATCCAGTTGCCGACATTGGCATAGCCGACCTGACGCAGGACATGCGCCAGCGCCTCGTTCGAACAGACCAGCGCCTGCGCGTTGGCGGGGATCAGGCAGGCGCGCGCGAGCTCGGCCGACCCGGTGGTGAACGGCACGCCGTCGGCGCCGAACAGCGGCTGTCCGCCGATCGTGCCGATCGCACCCGCTGCGACCAGCATGTAGAACACGGTGCAGATACCGAGCGAGGCGATCAGCCCGATCGGCACGTTGCGCTGCGGATCCTTGGTCTCCTCGGCCGCGGTCGAGACCGCGTCGAAGCCGACATAGGCGAAGAAGATCGTCGCCGCCGCGCCGACCACGCCCAGCCCGTTGCTGCCGAGGATGCCGGTGGGGAGGAACGGCTCGAAATTGCTGCCATGCGTCTTGGGCAGCGTCAGCGCGACGAACGCCGTCAGCGCGACGACCTTGATCGTCACCAGCACCGCGTTGACGCGGGCGCTCTCGGTCGTGCCGATCATCAGCAGCCAGGTGATCAGCAGCGAGATGACGACCGCGGGCAGGTTGATGAACCCGCCGGGCATGTACGGCCCGTGCGACAGCCAGGTCGGCAGTGTTATCCCGAACGTCTCGTGCAATATCGAGCCCGCGAAATAGCCGGACCAGCCGACCGACACGGCACTCGCGGCCACCGCATATTCGAGGATCAGCGCCCATCCGACCGTCCAGGCGAGCAGCTCGCCCATGACCGAATAGGTGTAGGTATAGGCGGAGCCCGCGACCGGGGCCATCGCCGCGATCTCGGCATAGCAGAGCGCGGCGACGACGCAGACCGCGCCGGCGACGACGAAGCTCAGGATCATGCCCGGCCCGGCCTTCTGCGCGGCGGCGGAGGTCAGCACGAAGATGCCCGTGCCGATCACGCAACCGATGCCGAGCATGGTTAGCTGGAACGCGCCCAGCGATCGGTGGAGCGATTTCTTCTCCGCCGTCGCCAGAATGGCGTCCAGTGACTTAACGCGACCAAAAATCAATTCGGTTCCCCCCGGGGGTTGTGAGGGCCGGTTCACTGGCCCCCTTGCTCAAGCCGGGAAGCCTAATGGCAATTTTATTACGCGCAATCCTTTAGTGGCGGAAAGCCGCGCTATCCGGCCAGCATCGGGCCAAGCGGACGCCCGCCAAAGACATGAACGTGCAGGTGCGGCACCTCCTGATGCCCGTGCTGGCCGATGTTCGCGAGCAGGCGATAGCCCGGCTCGACCAGCCCCGCGGCGCGCGCGACCGTCCCGACCGCGCGGATGAACCCGGCGATCTCCGCATCGCCCGCACGCGCGGAGAAATCGTCCCACGAGACATAGGCGCCCTTGGGGATCACCAGCAGATGCGTCGGCGCCTGCGGATTGATGTCGTGGAACGCGATCGCGAAGTCGTCGTCATAGACGCGGTTTGACGGAATCTCGCCGCGCAGGATCTTCGCGAAGATGTTCTGGTCGTCATAGGGCTGGGTGGCGTCGATCGGCATGGGGCAGGCTCCTTTTCAGGCATCCTACCAACCTTCGTCATCCCCGCGAAGGCGGGGATCCATATCCTCGGACGTCAGCGATCCCGCGGCACGGCCAGCCAGTCCGGGTTCCCGCCTCCGCAGGAATGACGGAGCTGGCGGATCAGCCGGTTCGCGCGGCCTTCTCGACCAACCCGCCGACCCCCTCGCGCCGCTCCAGCTCGGCCCGCACATCGTCGAAGCTCAGCCCGGCGTCCGCCAGCAGCACCGCGAGATGGAACATCAGGTCGGCGGCCTCGGGGACGATGCTCGCCTCGTCGCCCGAACAGGCCGCGATCACCGTCTCGACCGCTTCCTCACCGAGCTTCTGCGCGATCTTCGGGCGGCCGCGCGCGAACAGGCTGGCGGTGTAGGAGGTGTCGGCGGGCGAATCGCGGCGCGCGCGGATGGTCGCCTCCAGGCGGTCGAAAACGGGGTCTGCCATGCCGCGCGTGCTGACGCAGGCGCGCGGGCGGGTCAATCCTTTGCGCGCGGCGGCCGCTTCAGGAACCGCTTGCGCAGCGCGCGGCGGACCAGCCAGACGCCGATCGCGGCGACCGCGAACAGCGCGATGTCCGACGCTTCGGGGCCGGTGCGCGGATGCACCACGCCGCTATGCCCCGACTGCACCGCGACCAGCGGTAGCGTCGCCATGCCGGTCAGGCCGACCGCAACGGGGTCCGCACCGGGATACCCGCAGCCGCCAGCGCGGCGTGCGCGTCGCCGATCGACGCCTGGCCGAAATGGAAGATCGATGCGGCGAGCACCGCGCTCGCATGCCCGTCGCGGATCCCGGCGACCAGATCGTCGAGCCCGCCGACCCCGCCGCTCGCCACCACCGGCACCGCGACGCGGTCCGCGATCGCGCGGATCAGGTCGAGGTCATAGCCGCTGCGCGTCCCGTCGCGGTCCATCGAGGTCACCAGCAGTTCGCCCGCGCCGAGGTCTGCGAGCCTCACCGCATGCGCGATCGCGTCGATCCCGGTCGCGCGCCGGCCGCCATGCGTGAACACCTCCCAGCCTTCGCCCGAGCGCCGCGCATCGACACTCGCGACGCAGCACTGGCTGCCGAAACGTTCGGCGATATCGGCGACGAGCTCCGGCCGCTCGACCGCGGCGGAATTGACCGCGACCTTGTCCGCACCCGCCAGCAACAGCGCGCGCGCATCGTCCGCGGTCCGCACGCCGCCGCCGACCGTCAGCGGCATGAAGCACACCGCCGCGGTCCGCCGCACGACGTCGAGGATCGTGCCCCGGCCCTCATGGCTCGCGCCGATGTCGAGGAAGCACAATTCGTCCGCCCCGGCGGCGTCATAGGCGCGCGCCTGCTCGACCGGGTCGCCCGCGTCGCGCAGCTCTAGGAAGTTCACGCCCTTCACGACGCGGCCGTCGGCGACGTCGAGACACGGGATCACACGCGCGCGGACGGTCATGCGGCGTCTCGAAGAAGTGGTTCACGCGGAGACGCGGAGACGCGGAGACGCGGCGGAGCCGCTGAGAAGGCTATTTCGCGCAGAGGCGCAGAGGGCGCAGAGAAGAGAGAGAAGCGCGTGCCTGCAGCAGCGTGCAGGATTTTAACGTTTGCGAGGATGGAGGGGCCGCTGACGCGGTCGGCTCTGCGTCCTCTGCGCCTCTGCGCGAAACCACTATCTCCGCGTCTCCGCGTCTCCGCGTGAACCCTCATGCCGCCTTCGCCACGCTCAACGCCGCCGCAAGATCGAGCCGCCCGTCGTACAACGCCCGCCCCGTGATCACGCCTTCCACGCCATCACGGACGTGCAGCGCCAGCACGTGGATCTCGGCGATCCCCTTCACCCCGCCGCTCGCGATCACCGGAATGTCGACCGACCGCGCGAGGTCGACCGTCGCCTCGACGTTGCACCCCTTCAGCATCCCGTCGCGCCCGACATCGGTGAACAGCAGCGACGCCACGCCCGCGTCCTCGAACCGCCGCGCGAGATCGACCGCGCTGGTGGTCGAGACATCGGCCCAGCCCTTGGTCGCGACCATGCCGTCCTTCGCATCGACCGCGACGACGATCCCGCCAGGGAAATCCTTCGCCACGCCGCGCACGAAGTCGGGATCCTCGAGCGCCGCGGTGCCGATCACGACGCGCGACACGCCCAGATCGAACCAGCCCTCGACATTCGCACGCGTCCGGATCCCGCCGCCGAGCTGCACATGCCCCGGAAACTGCGAAACGATCGCGCGCACCGCGTCGCCATTGACCGAAGCCCCCGCAAACGCGCCGTCGAGATCGACGACGTGCAGATGCTCGGCACCTGCATCTGCGAACAGCATCGCCTGCGCGGCGGGATCGTCGCCATAGACGGTCGCGCGGTCCATATCGCCCTCGGCAAGGCGGACGACTTGCCCTGCCTTGAGGTCGATCGCGGGGAAAACGATAAGGCTCACGGCCGCCACTCCAGAAAACGTTCGAGCAAGGCCAGGCCGTAGCGCTGGCTCTTCTCAGGGTGAAATTGCACGCCGATCATCGTGTCGCGGCCGATCGCCGCGGTGACGGGGCCGGCATGATCGGTGGTCGCAAGCACATCGGCGCCTTCGAAGCCGAAGCTGTGCAGGAAATAGGCCTCGCCCGGCGCGATCAGCGGATGCGCGGTGGCCGGCACGACGTCGTTCCAGCCCATATGCGGCACCTTCGCGTCCATCGTCCCCGGCTCGAGCCGTCGCACGCGCCCCGGCACCCAGCCGAGCCCGGCATGCGTCC
Source organism: Sphingomonas sp. Leaf30 (assembly GCF_001422525.1). Lineage (NCBI taxonomy): Bacteria > Pseudomonadati > Pseudomonadota > Alphaproteobacteria > Sphingomonadales > Sphingomonadaceae > Sphingomonas > Sphingomonas sp. Leaf30. The sequence continues at coordinate 41,381 of NZ_LMKZ01000018.1, forward strand.
CCATTTCCTCGCCCGCGTCCGCCATCAGCTGCATGCCGACGCAGATGCCGAGGAACGGCGCACCCTCGTCGCGCACGCGCCGGTTCATCGCCTCGACCATCCCCGGCACCGCGCGCAACGCCGCCGCGCATGCGCCATACGCGCCGACGCCGGGCAGCACGATCCGCTCGGCCCTCGCGACGACGTCCGCATCGGCGGTAACGATCAGGTCGCTACAGCCCGCGGTGCGCAGCGCGTTCTCGACCGAATGCAGGTTCCCCGCGCCGTAATCGATCAGCGCGAGCGTCACAGTATCCCCTTGGTCGACGGGATCGCGTCGGCCTTGCGCGGGTCGATCTCGATCGCGGTGCGCAATGCGCGCGCGACGCCCTTGAACGCGGCCTCGGCGATATGGTGGTTGTTGGTGCCGTACAGCGTCTCGACGTGCAGCGTGATGCCCGCCGCCTGCGCGAAGCTGTGGAAGAAATGCTCGAACATCTCGGTGTCCATGCCGCCCAGCCGCGTCTGCGAGAACAGGTCCTTCCACACCAGCCACGGCCGCCCGGAGATATCGAGCGCAACCCGCGTGAGAGTCTCGTCCATCGGCGACAGCGCATCGCCGTAGCGCGCGATGCCGCGCTTGTCGCCGAGCGCCTGCGCGAAGGCCTGGCCGATCGCGATGCCGGTGTCCTCGACGGTGTGATGCTCGTCGATATGCAGGTCGCCCTTGGTCCGGACGTGCAAGTCGATCAGCGAATGGCGCGAGAGCTGTTCGAGCATGTGGTCGAAGAAGCCGACGCCGGTCTCGACGTCGTAAACGCCGGTCCCGTCGAGGTTGATGGTGACGTCGATCGCCGTCTCGGCGGTGGAGCGGGAAATCGTGGCGGTGCGCATGCCACCTCCCATAACGTGCGCCACGACGCATGCAATCTTGACCGCGATCCGAATACCGCTACCCAGAGGGAATGAGTGATGGACTGCCCGATAGCCTGATTCCGTACGACGAGATCGTGCAAGAAGCCCTGCGTGCCGTCGTCGGCCGCGTGCTCGGTTCCGTGTCGGAGGCCGGCGGGCTGCCCGGCGAGCATCATTTCTACATCACCTTCAAGACGCAGGCGCCCGGCGTCGACATCCCCAAGCGGCTGATCGAACGCTTCCCGGACGAGATGACGATCGTCATGCAGAACCGCTACTGGGACCTCGTCGTCGACGACGAGCGCTTCTCGATCGGCCTGTCGTTCAACCAGGTCCCGTCGAAGCTGGTCATCCCCTATTCGGCGATCACCGCATTCCAGGATCCCGCGGTCAGCTTCGAACTGCGCTTCCAGGCGCAGGAAGGCGCGGACGAGTCGCTCGGCGAGCATGACCCGGCCGAGAATGACGGCCCGACCGCGGTGCCGATCGAAGACGGCTCGAACGTCGTCGCCGTGGATTTCAAACGGAAGAAGTGAGCTGGAGCGAGGCGATCAGGCAAAGCTGATCGCCGGTCGCAAAGCGACGCGAACGGCCGGCCGACGCGCACCGCGCGGTCGACGACATGGGATTTACTCCCATGTCGGGCTTCTGCTGTACGCCGCCATACCGGAACAAGCCCGGCATGACGGCGTAGGTAGGCTATGACCAACACCCGCACAGAAACCGACTCGATCGGCCCGATCCAAGTCCCCGCCCAGGCCTATTGGGGCGCGCAGACCGAGCGATCGGTCGAGAATTTCCCGTTCGGTACCCGCGAACGCATGCCGATCGAGATCGTCCACGCTCTCGCGCTCGTCAAACAGGCCGCCGCCCGCGTGAACCGGTCGCACGGCCTCGACGCCACAATCGCCGACGCGATCGACGCCGCCGCGCAGGAAGTCATCGACGGCACGCTCGACGACCAGTTCCCGCTGGTCATCTGGCAGACCGGCAGCGGCACCCAGTCGAACATGAACGTCAACGAGGTGATCGCCGGCCGCGCCAACGAGCTGCTCACCGGCACGCGCGGCGGCAAGTCGCCGGTCCACCCCAACGACCATGTCAACATGAGCCAGTCGTCGAACGACAGCTTCCCGACCGCGCTCCACATCGCCGCCTCGCTCGCCGTTACGCGCCGTCTCTTCCCCGCGCTCGACCGGCTGAAGACCGCGCTGCAGGCCAAGGCGGATGCGTGGGACGACATCGTGAAGATCGGCCGCACGCATCTGCAGGATGCGACGCCGCTCACGCTCGGGCAGGAATTCGGCGCCTATGCCAATCAGGTCTATCGCTGCGGCCGCCGGATCGAGCCGGGCGTCACCAACGGCACCAACCGGCTCGCGCAGGGCGGCACCGCGGTCGGCACCGGGCTCAACGCGCCCAGGGGGTTCGCCGCGGATTTCTGCAAGGCGGTCTCCGACCTGACCGGCCATCCGTTCATCCCCGCCGAGAACAGCTTCGAGGCGCTCGCCTCGAACGACCCGCTCGTCCACCTGTCGGGCACGCTCAACACGCTCGCGGTCGCGCTGACCAAGATCGCCAACGACATCCGCCTGCTGGGCAGTGGCCCGCGCTGCGGCTTTGGCGAGATCGACCTGCCCGCAAACGAGCCAGGCAGCTCGATCATGCCCGGCAAGGTCAACCCCACCCAGTGCGAGATGCTGACGATGGTCGCAGGCCAGGTGATGGGCAATCACGTCGCGGCCACCATCGGCGGGATGCAGGGGCATCTCGAACTCAACGTCTTCAAGCCGCTGATCGGCGCGAACGTGCTCCGCTCGATCGACCTGCTGGCGACCGCGATGGAGGGTTTCGCGGAACGCTGCGTCGACGGCATCGAACCCAATCGCGACCGCATCGCCGACCTGCTCGACCGCTCGCTGATGCTCGTCACCGCGCTCGCGCCCGAGATCGGCTATGACGCGGCCGCGAAGATCGCCAAGCACGCGCATGTCGAGGGGCTGACGCTGAAAGAGGCCGGCCTCGCACTCGGGCTGGTCGACGCGGAGACGTTCGACCGGGTCGTGCGGCCCGAGTCGATGCTCGGCCGCTAACCGACCCACCCCGTCATCCTGACGAAAGTCAGGACCCAGAGCCATAAACGGTGCGCGTCGTAACTCTGGATCCTGGATCAAGTCCAGGATGACGGATGGTCTGTACGACCTCCCCCTTCGTCATCCTGACGAAAGTCAGGATCCAGGATTACTCAGCGAGACGATCGTGGCTCTGGGTCCTGACGTTCGTCAGGATGACGGATGGTGGTGAGGCGGGGAACCCAAACGCGGTTCGCGCGCTAACCCGCCACACGCGAAGGAGAAATTACGTGGGCGCAACGACCATAGGCGCGCTGATCGGCGCAGGCATCGACTCGCTCAGCGGCGATGACGGCAATGCGGACGGCGCGATCATCGGTGCGGTCACCGCCAACGTGCTCAAGATCGTCGTGCCGCTGGCCGTGACCTACGCGATCGGCTGGGCGGTGCTGCGCGGTGCAACGGAACTCAAGGACCAGGTTTTCGGAGAGGTTAAGTCATGATCGGACGTATCATTAGTGCATTGGTTGGCCGCGAAATGGGTCGGCGCAGCGGCGGCAGCGGCGGCACCTCGGGTGCGGTCAAGGGCGTGGTCGCGATGAGCGTGCTGCGTCGCATGGGGCCGCTCGGCATGATCCTCGGCGGCGGCTATGCTGCCAAGAAGGCTTATGACCGCAACCGGGCGCGCAAGTCGGGCTACTGATCCGCCGCCAGAATGACACGCGCGGGCTGTGCATGGGTTGACGCCCATGCGCAGTCCGCGGCAAGGGCGCGCATGCCCCACACACTTCCGTCCGACCCGCATGGTTTCCGTCGCCGCGGCGTCCTGTTCGTCCTGTCCTCGCCGTCGGGCGCCGGCAAGTCGACGATCGCGCGCCGATTGCTCGCCGACGAGCATGAGCTGGAGATGTCGGTGTCGGTGACGACCCGCGCGATGCGCCCGGGCGAAGTCGACGGCAAGGATTATCATTTCACCGATCTCGAGGGCTTTCGCGACATGGTCGCGAAGGACGAATTCCTCGAATGGGCGCATGTCTTCAACCACCGCTACGGCACCCCGCGCGCGCAGGTCGAGGAGATGCTCGCCGCCGGCAAGGACGTGTTGTTCGACATCGACTGGCAGGGCGCGCAGCAGCTGTTCCAGATCGCCGGCGGCGACGTCGTTCGAGTCTTCATCTTCCCGCCGTCGATGGAGGAACTCCACCGCCGCCTCACCAGCCGCGGTACCGACTCGACCGAAGTGATCGACGCGCGCATGTCGCGCGCCGCGAACGAGGTCAGCCACTGGGACGGCTATGATTACGTCCTGGTCAATGACGACGTCGACAGCTGCATCCGCGGCGTGAAGACGATCCTCGCCGCCGAACGCCTCAAGCGCTCGCGCCAGACCGGCCTGATCGGCTTCATCCGCCGCCTGACGCGCTGACCCCCCGTCATCCTGGATCCGGTCCAGGGTGACGAAAGCCTACAGCATCCCCAGAAACGCCACGCCACGCGCGAATTCCTGGCGCTTAAGCTCGCGCAGCTGCGCCGCCTGCCAGTCCTCGCCCCACATCTCGATCGACCAGTCCTCGTCGATCCCCGCCGCCGCCCACGCCGCATCGCCGTCGATCTCTCCCTCGACCAGCGCCAGCCCGATCACCAGCGACCCCGTCAGCGTGACGACCGGCGACAGCCCGGCAAGGTGGAAATCGTCATGCGCGGCGACCGCCTCGTGCAGCCGCGCGATCGTCGCGGGGGCCTGTGCGACGTGCATCACCCCCGCCGTCACCGCGAACGTCACGTCATACCGCGCGCGCGCCCAGTCGAGCAGCGGGTCCCAGCGTGCCGCCTGCCGCTCGACCAGCGGCGGCGGCCCGTCCGCACGGTAACAGAGCAGGTCGCTCTCGCCATAGGCCGCCAGCCGCGCGGCAAACTGCGCCGGATCGTTCGCGATCGGATCGGTCGCGGCATTGGCGAGGCCGGTCAGCGGCATCGTCCGCGGATCGATCGTCTCGCCGACGCTGCGCCATTCCCCCGCCACCGCCTGTGCCAGCGCATCGGTCGGCAGCGCGAGCGGCCGTCGCCCGGGCGTGCGGACCGGCTTGCCGTCGAGCGTCACCACGCGATCCGCATCGATCGCCACGTCTGTCCAGAATCTCTTCATGCGTCCTGTCCGGTCATTCGGTGGGCGTGCGCCAGCGCTGCGCCAGGCTGCGCGGCACGATCGCGATCATCGCCATCGCCGACAGCACGATCGCGGTGCCGAGGATCTTCGGCCCCCAGCTATAGGCGCGCGCGATCAGCACGAGCCCGAGCACCGCGCCCGCCACGCCCGCAAGCCGCACGCCGACCAGCACGAACCAGCGCCGCTGCGCCAGGCGATCGGCCTCCGTCACGACGCGGTCACCAGATGACGCAGCGCCGGTACCGTCTCGGCGACGACGTCCGCGCCGGCCTCCGCCAGCTCGTCGACCGCGTGATAGCCCCAGGTGACGCCGACCGCGCGGGCCCCCGCCGCGCGTGCCATCGCCATGTCATAGCTCGTATCGCCGATCATCGCGGTCGTCGCCGGGGTCGCGCCCGCCTCCTTGATCGCCGCGAACAGCATCGCCGGATCGGGCTTCGACGGATGCCGGTCCGCGGTCTGCAGCGTCACGAAGCGGTCGGCGATGCCGTGCGCGGCGAGGACATGCGCGAGCCCGCGGTCCGACTTGCCCGTCGCGACACCCAGCATCCAGCCATCGTCGGCGAGCGTCGCCAGCACGTCGGCGATCCCCTCGAACAGCGGCTCCTCGATCAGCTCGCCGCTCGTCCGCATCGCATGGAACGCGGCCTTGTAGTCCGTCGCGAGCGTGCGGTGCAGCGCCTCGTCGCCCTGCGGCACCAGGATCTGCATCGCCTCGACCAGGCTGAGCCCGACGATCCGGCGAATCGCGGCGCGCGGCGGCGGGACGAGCCCGGCCGTCTCGAACGCCCGCTCGCACGCGACGCAGATATTCGCCTGACTGTCGACGAGCGTCCCGTCGCAATCGAACACGGCGAGGCGGATCATGAGATTTTCCAGCGCATCCCCGTCTCGTAGATCAGCCGGGCGAACGAGGGAACGCCAAACCGGAACGCGCGCCGTCATGTTCCCCCGCAAAGGCGGGGGACTGACTTAAGCAGAGCTGCCGATCATGCCCCCTGGACCCCCGCCCCCGCGGGGGACGGGCAGCAAGGCGGAGCCTCACCATCACCATAATAACCACCCCG
>NZ_LMKZ01000018.1:47654-47830 GCF_001422525.1 Sphingomonas sp. Leaf30
GCGAAGGCCGGGGTCCAGTTGGGGGACGCTACTGACGAAGGGCAGCACCCGGTTACTGCAAACTCTCCAAAGGGACCCCGGCCTTCGCCGGGGTGGTAGTGGATATGGGCGAGACCACCCCGCTAGATCACCGCGACCCCGGCCCACTCCGGGGCCCACCCGGCTTCCCCCCCGGA
>NZ_LMKZ01000018.1:47898-105778 GCF_001422525.1 Sphingomonas sp. Leaf30
CGACCGCGGCCACCAGGCTTTGCACCCTCGACCCGCGGCCCACTCCGCGGCGCGCCGAACTTCGACCCCGCGCCCGTCCGCGAACCGCCCGTCTTCGGCCCCGCAGGCTTGCCCCCCGCCGTCTTCTCCTCGACCACACCGCGCCCGCGACGTTCGCCGCGGCGCTCCTTGCGGACCGACTTGGCATGCGCCCTGGCGCGCGACTTGATCTCCTCGCGCGACGGCGCGGTCTTCTCGTCGAGCACCAGCGCATCGCCGAGCGACTCCTCGAAGCCCAGCTGCTTCAGGCTTTCCGCGAAATGCGTCGGCAGTTCGGCGGTCACGTCGATCGACCCGCCATCCGGATGGTCCACCTTGATGCGGCGCGCATGCAGATGCATCTTGCGCGAGATCCCGCCGGTCAGGAACGCCGCCGCGCCGCCATATTTGCCGTCGCCGACGATCGGGTGGCCGATCGCCGCCATGTGGACGCGCAGCTGGTGCGTGCGGCCGGTAAAGGGCTGCAGCTCGACCCAGGCGGCGCGGTTGCCCGCGCGCTCGATCACGCGGTACCGGGTCCGCGCGGGCGCGCCCTCGGCCTCGTCGACATGCATCTTCTCGCCGCCGGTGCCGGGCTGCTTGCCGATCGGCAGCTCGATCATGCCGTCCTCGATCGACGGCACGTCAACCACCAGCGCCCAATAGACTTTTCGCGCGGTCCGCCCCGAAAACGCCTTGGCGAAGAACGCCGCCGCGCGGCTCGTCCGCGCCACCAGCAGCGCGCCCGACGTATCCTTGTCGAGCCGGTGGACCAGCTTGGGCCGGCCCTCATTGTCATACTGGAGCGCATCGAGCAGCCCGTCGACATGCTGCGTCGTCTTGGTGCCGCCCTGCGTCGCCAGACCCGGCGGCTTGTTCAGCACGAACGCCTGGAAATCCTTGTGGATGACCATCGCCTGCGCGGCTTCGGTCTCCTCGTCCGACAGGATCACCCGCTCGCGCACGCGCCGCGGCGCGTCGACGTCGGCGGTGGCCTTGTCCGCCTCGGGCGGTGGCACGCGCAGCATCTGGCCCGCCGCGATCCGGTCGCCCGGCGTCGCACGCGCGCCGTCGACGCGCAGCTGGCCGGTCCGCGCCCACATCGCCACCGTCGTGAAGCTCGTCTCGGGCAGATGCCGCTTGAACCACCGGTCCAGCCGGATGCCGTCATCGTCGAACCCGACGTTGAACTCGCGGAAATTCGTATCGCTATCGTGTTTGCCCGCAGTCATGCGACGGCCCTTACTGCGGAGAGACCCGCGAACAACGCGGCGATCGAACCGATCACCGACACCAGAACATAGCCGAGCGCGAGGCCCGGCGCGCCACGCTCGATCATCGTGACGACGTCGAGCGAGAAGGAGGAAAAGGTCGTGAACCCGCCGAGCACGCCGACGCCGAGCAGCAGCCGCCAGCCTTCGGGCGCCGAATGGCGCGCAAGCACGCCGACCAGCACGCCCATCAGCAGCCCGCCGACGAGATTGACCGCCAGCGTGCCGAACGGATAGCCGGCACCAAGCAGCGCAGTCATCGCGCGCCCGGTCAGATAGCGCGCTCCGGATCCGACCGCGCCACCGACCATGACATAGAGAAGGGGAGACATGCCCGCGCCCTAGCGCGAATCGCGGAAAACGGAAAGCCGCGCTTGACGGGCATGCGCGGCGCTCGCCCTTGGGCGCGGTCGCGGTGGTCAGCGCCCGGCGTTGGAGACCAGATCGACGTCGCTGCCGCCGCCCATGCGCGGCGTGACATACACACTATAGGCATCGCCACCGCGCAGCCCGCCGAGCACGTGCCGGCGGCCATCGCTGCGGTGGTCGGCCGAATAGCCCGTGTCGGCGGTGCGCGTATAATAGAAGTCGAGCAGCCGCTGCGGCGTCGCCCGACTCGAAAAATGCACGACGCGCAGCCGGCACCCGGCCTGGTCGAATCCCGCCGCCTCCGACAGCTGTGCATCGGGATAGAGCGGCAGGTCGGCGGGCAGGCGATTCGCCCACAGCGCCGAATAGCCGATCGTCCGCGCGCACGTCGCCGCGTTGGGAAACGTCTGTCGCTCGGCCAGCGCGCCCAGCGTCAGCGCCGCGTCGGCAGTGCGGCAGGCGGAACAGTCACCGGCAGCGGCGGGCGCGCGCTTCAGCGTACGCGGATCGACCGTATCGGCGCGGCGGCCTGCCTCCTCGCTCGGCATCGCCCCGCCCATCGGCTCGGGTGGCGGGCGGATCGCGTCGTCGTTCGACGACTGGGTCAGCGTCGGGTCGACCATGATCTGACCCGCGAGCGCGGCGTTCAGCGCCGGGTCGCCCGCATTGCCGTTGCCAGGGTCCGCCTCGAGGCGCGTCGGATCCTGCTGATCATCGACCGCGGGCTCGCCGCATGCGATCAGCGCGAGCGGCAGGGCAAGCGCGAGGGCGGGCAGGCGGATGGTGCGGGTGGAACGGGTCATCACCCGCCATCAATGCCGGAGCGTGGGTGAAGAAAGCGTTGTCGCGGTGTGCGCGGCCGGCCGGCCCGCGATCTTGCCTGCGACCTGCCGAGACGCCATGTTTGGGTCATGCTCAACCTCGTCTCGATCCTCATCGGCCTCGTCACCCTCGCGCTGGGTCTCGTTGCCTTCTTCCCGCTGCTCGGCTGGATGAACTGGCTGGTCATCCCGATCGGCATCGTCGGTGCTGCGGTCGGGGCACTGTCGTCGAGCAATGCCGGGCGTAATCTCAACATCGTGCTGATCATCATCTTCACGCTGCGGCTGATGCTCGGCGGCGGCATCATCTGATCGCAGGAGTCCTGGGGTCAGCGGCAGCGAATCCGGCCGCGATCGACCGACCCGCCGGGCAGCGCACCGCCGCGCGTATCGACCAGCGTGCCGATCAGCCGTGACTCACCGCGCGCGATGACGTTGCCAAGTACACCGCCGGCCAGCCCGCCGGTGATCAGCCCGGTCGTCCCGTCCTCGCGGCGGCAATAATAGCGACGGTCGGCGCCGCGATACAGCCGATCCGCCCGGCTCAGCCGGCGCACCGCATAATAGCGGCCGTCGCGAAAATACCGGTCCGCGAAATAGCCGCGCTGCCCCGGTTCGGGGCGATCATGATCATAGGCGCGGTATCGCTGCCAGTCGCCGGCGTCGCGTCGTGCGCCGCCGGCGATCGTCTGTGCACCGGCCGCGGCGGCACCAGCGACCCCCGCCTCTAACCCCGCACCGAGCAGGACGAGGGCGACGGTCGCGGCGATCCGCATGCCGGCGCGTCGATCAGGCAAGCGTGTGGTCGAGCGTGATGTCGGCGTTCAAGACCTTCGACACCGGGCAGTTCGCCTTGGCATCCGCCGCGATCGTCGCGAACTCGTCGGCCGAGATGCCCTCGACCTTCGCGTTCAGCGTCAGCGCCGACTTGGTGATCTTGAACCCGTCGCCATCCTTGTCGAGCGTCACCTTCGCGCTCGTCTCGAGCGTACCCGCCTCATAGCCCTTGGCCGCGAGCGCAAAGCTCAGCGCCATGGTGAAGCAGCTCGCATGCGCGGCGGCGATCAGTTCTTCGGGGTTGGTGCCGGGCTCGTTCTCGAACCGCGTGTTGAAGCCGTAAGGCGAGTCGGACAGGACGCCCGACTGCGTCGAGACATGGCCCTTGCCGCTCTTGCCAAGGCCTTCATAGCTGGCCGAACCGCTGCGTGTCGTCATTTTCGGATCCTTCGAAACATGAAAAAGGGCGCCGCGGTTTCCCGCGACGCCCCCCTTCAACGCATCAGTCCGCAATGCGGTGCGTGGTTTAGCGGCAACGACGATTATTGTTGCTCGTGCCCTTGTCGATCGCGCGACCGGCCAGGCCACCCAGGACCGCGCCGCCGAGCGTGCCGACCGTGCGGTCGCCGCGCGTGTCGACCGTGCGGCCGAGGAGCGCGCCGCCGACGCCGCCGATGATCGTGCCGGTCGTGCCATTGCTCTTCTTGCAATAGGTCCGGCCGTCGCGACCGCGCCATTCGCGCTTGCCGCGCTGCGCATCCGCAGCCGAGATCGGCACCGCGAGCGTCGGCAGGACGAGGGCGGTCGCGCTGAGTGCCATGATCAACTTACGCATAAAATCTACTCCCGTTTGTAATGATCTGTGTCCGTAACGGCCGGCGTTTACCCCCGGTTGCATGAACCCAAAACAACGTCGCGTTCATCTTCGCTCCGGGCATCCTGGGTCGTGCAGGGCACGCAATCTGTCCCCGTTATCCACAGCAAGTTATCCACAGGCTGTGCACAAAAGGATAAGAACCGGCAAAATTGTGCCTCGCACACGGGCTGTCCGGGCACTTTTCCCCGTTATCCACAAAGAATTATCCCCGCCTGTGGATAAGTTCGTCCTCAGCCGGGAAATCGCGCAAAATCCGGTCGCGGGTGAGGCCTCGCTTGTGTCGCGCGCCACAGCGGCTAGGCCGTGGGGATGCTGCCCGCCACGATCCTGTCGCCCGACGTCCTTCCCGCCGCCGCGCGCTGGCTCGATCTCGCCGGGCTCGCGGTGTTCGCCGCCTCGGGCGCGCTCGCTGCGGCCAAGCGCGGGCAGACCGTCGTCACCGCGATCTTCTTCGGGCTGATCACCGGGGTCGGCGGGGGCACGGTGCGCGACCTGCTGATCGACGCACCGGTCTTCTGGGTGCACGACGCGCGCGCCGCCAGCATGTGCCTGATCGTCGCGCTGGTGATCTGGATCACGCCCGAACGCTGGTGGCGCGACGAGGCGCTGGGCTGGTTCGATGCGATCGGGCTCGCCGCCTATGCGGTGTTCGGCGCGGCGAAGGCGCTGGGTTACGGCGTGCCGCCCGTGCCCGCGGTGCTGATGGGGGTGATGAGCGCCTGCTTCGGCGGGATCATCCGCGACGTGCTCGCGGGCGAACCCTCGATCCTGATGCGTCCCGAACTCTATGTCACCGCAGCGGCGCTCGCCGCGGCGAGCTATGTCGGGTTGGTGCTGCTGGGCGTGCCGATCGGCTGGTCCGCGGTCGTCGCGGCGAGCGCGGGGTTCAGCCTGCGCGCCGCCGCGATCCGCTTCCACCTCGCGCTGCCCGCCTACCGCGCACGCCGCTAGTCCGCATTCAGCCCCGCACGACACCGACTTCGGCAAAGCGGCGCGGCTCGACCGGTGGCACCGCCGCGTCGTTCAGCGCGCATTGCCAGTGGCCGACATCGATCCACTGGCCGTTCTTGTACCCGACCGCGCGGTAGACGCCGGCGCGGCGGAACCCGACCGATTCGTGCAGCCGGATCGATCCGTCATTGGGCAGCGCGATCACCCCGATCGCCTGGGTGAAGCCTTGCGCGCGCAGCGTGTCGATCAGCGCCTCGTACAACAGCCGCCCCGCGCCCTGGCGCTGCGCCGCATCCGCGACATAGACCGTGGTCTCGACGACGAAGCGATAGGCGGCGCGCTCGCGGAACCGTCCGGCATAGCCGAACGCGATCACCCCGCCCGCATCCCCCACCGTCGCGACCAGCCAGGGATAGAGCCCGTCCGACGCCGCCATCCGCGTCCGCATCTGCCGCGCGTCGGGTGCGTCCGTCTCGAACGAGACCGTCCCCACCAGCACGTGCGGCGCATAGATCGCGGCGATCGCGGCGGCGTCCTCGGGTCGCGCCGCCCGGATCGTGATGGCCCCGGCCGTCCCGATCGCGGGCGACGCGCCCGGCATTACAGGCCGATCCGCGCGAGCAGCAGGTCGAGCAGCCGCGCATCGCCGCCGTCGCCGGCACTCGGGCCGATGCCGCCGCATTCGAGGCAGCGTGCCTGGATCGAACCCGACGTCGCCAGCCGCTTCATGTCGCCGACCGCACGCGCGACCATCTGGCGGCGGTCGAGCGCGATCCGGCCGAACGCGTCGCTGCCGGTCGTGGTGTCGTCGTCGCCCGTGTCGAAACCGGCGGCAAGCTGGGCGAGGACACCCGGCGGCTTTTCGAGATATTCCGCGTGGATCTTGGCGGGATCGAGCTTGGCGCGGCGGGCGGCCTCGGCGATCGCGTCCTTCAGCGTGCCGAACCGGTCGACCAGCCCGATCTGGCGCGCGGTGCCGCCGTCCCAGACGCGGCCCTGGCCGATCGCGTCGACCCGCGCCGGGCTCAGCTTGCGCGACGCGGCGACGCGCGCGATGAACTGGCGATAGCCATTCTCGATCCCCGCCTGGATCAGCGTGTCGAACATCGGCGTCGTGCCGGCGGTGACATCGGGCTGCCCCGACAGCGGCGTCGTCTTCACGCCGTCGGTGGTGACGCCGATCTTGGCGAGCGCGGTCTCGAACGTCGGGATGATCCCGAAGATGCCGATCGACCCGGTGATCGTGCCGGGCTCGGCGAAGATCACGTCGGCGGGCGTCGACACCCAGTATCCGCCCGATGCGGCGAGCCCGCCCATCGACACGACCACCGGCAGGCCCTTCTTCTTGGCCTCGAGGATCGCGAGCCGGATCCGTTCGGACGCGAGCACCGACCCGCCCGGCGAATCGACGCGCACGACCAGCGCCTTGAGGTTCTTCTTGGCGAGCCCGTCGAGCATCGCCTTCTCGATCGTCTTGCCCGCCGCGGTGCCGGGGCCGCCTTCGCCGTCGACGATGTCGCCCGCCACCGTCAGCACGCCGATCGCGTCGCCGCCGGTCGGCAGGGGATTGGCCTTGACCCAGGAATCATAGGTGATGGTGTTGAAACTGCCCGCAGGCTTGCTCGTGTCGGCGCCGGCGATCGCGGCGACGCGCTTGCCGAACGCGGTCCGGTCGCCGAGCTTGTCGACGATCCCTGCGCGCAGGTTCGCGGTCGCGATGTCGCCATTGGCGGCGAGCACCAGGGCGTCGGGACGCGCGAGGAACTGCGCGATCTGCGCCTTGGGGCGGGCCTTGGCGACCGCTTCGCGCCACTGGTCGAACAGCGTGCCGTACAGCGCCTGGCTCGCCGCGCGCGCATCGTCGCTCTGGTCGGTGCGCGTATAGGGCTCGACGAACGACTTGTAGCGGCCGACGCGGTAGACATGCGTCGTGATCCCCAGCTTGTCGATCAGCCCCTTGTAATAAAGCTGGTTGCCGCCCGGCCCCATGAACAGCGTGCCGCCGAGCGGATTGACCCAGACCTCGCTCGCATTGGCGGCCAGCCGGTAGCTGCCGTCGGTATAGGCGGTGGCATAGGCGAGCACGGGCTTCTTGGCGGCGCGGACGCGCGCGATCGCGTCGCCGATCTCGCCCAGCGCGGCGGGATAGGCCCCGGTAAAGCCGTCGAGCTCGAGCACCAGCGCCTTCACCCGGCCATCGGTCCGTGCGGTATCGATCGCGCGCACCACGTCGCGCAGGCGGAACTGCTTCGGCGTATTCTGTCCCGACAGCGCGGCAAAGGCGGCGGGTTCGGCGGGCTGCTCGACGATCGAGCCGTTCAGGTCGAGCACCAGTGCCCCGTCCTTGATCGCCTTGGTCCCCGGCCGCGCGTTGAGCGCCGCGAAGACCAGACCGAAGAACAGCAGCATCGCGATCAGGACGAGTGCGTCCTTGATCCCGACCAACAGCTTCCATGCGCCGCGTACCAGCTTCACCTGCGTCTCCTCATACCGGCACGGCCGGTTGGTGCGATGCCGGCAACGCCGGTTCGCCGTCGACGATAGCCGCGTGTGTCATGCGGGAGCAATACGCTTATCCGTATCGCACGGCGGTCGCCCGCCGGTGCCGCCCCGCGCGCGCCGGCAAGCGCAATCCGTCATCCTGACGCAAGTCAGGACCCAGAGCCAAGCCGGACAGCGCCCCGTAACCCTGGATCCTGACCTGCGTCAGGATGACGAGTGGAAAGGGCAGGGCCGCCAACCCCGCCCGCCGCAACGCTCTCCAAGCAAACCGCCGCCCCGATCACACCACACCGCCCCCAATTCCGTCATCCTGACGAAAGTCAGGATCCAGAGCCAAACAGGACAGCGCTTCGTAACCCTGGGTCCTGACGTTCGTCAGGATGACGAGGGCGGGGGTGGAAACGCTCAACCCCAATCCGTCCGAGGACGGCTACGGCACTGGCCAGCCAGTCCCGCCCGACCCACCCCAACCCCCCGCACACCCCCCGCACAGATCCCAGGTGTCCCACGCCGCAAATCCCGCTAGGGGCGGCCGGGTGATCGAACCCGTTCCCATCGCCACCGGCCCGGCGCCCGCCGATGCCCGCGCCGAGTTTCGCGCGCTGCTGCGGCTCGCCACGCCGCTGGTCGGGGCGAACCTGATCCAGATGGCGGTGTCCGCGGTCGACGTGATCTTCGTCGCGCGGCTCGGCACGGTCGATCTTGCCGCCGCGACGCTCGGCGTGTTCGTCTTCAACCTGCTGATGTTCGCGCTGATCGGGCTGACCAGCGCGGCGGCGCCGCTGATCGCTGCCGAACTCGGCCGCCGCGCGCATGCGGTGCGCGAGGTCCGGCGCAGCGTGCGGATGGCGCTGTGGCTCGGCATCCTCGGCTCGCTGCCCGTCATCCTGATCCTCACGCAGGGCGAAACGCTGATGCGGCTCGCCGGCCAGGACCCGGAGGTCGCGCGCCGCGCCGGCCGGTTCATGACGATCATCGCCTTTGCGCTGCTGCCCGGCGTGCTCGCGGGCGTCATGCGCACCGCGGCGGCGGCGCTCGGCCGGCCGGGCTGGGCGTTTCTCGTCACCGGCCTGTCGCTGCTCGTCGGGATCGCGGGCAACTGGCTGCTGGTGTTCGGCAATCTCGGCTTCCCCGCGCTCGGGCTGGAGGGCTCGGCGCTCGCCAGCGTCGCCAGCCTCGGCGTGATGATGATCGCCTATGGCGTGATCCTGACGACCGACCGGCGGCTGCGGCGCTTCCACCTGTTCGGCCGCTGGTGGCGGACCGAATGGTCACGCTTTCACGAGATCGTCCGGCTCGGCACGCCGATCATGCTGACCTGGATCTTCGAGGGCGCGCTGTTCGGCGGCGCGGCGCTGCTGATGGGGCTGATCGGCGTCGCGGAGGTCGCGGCGCATGCGATCGCGCTCAACATCGCCGCGGTCGCGTTTCAGGTGCCGTTCGGCGTCGCGCAGGCGGCGACGATCCGCGTCGGCATGGCGTACGGCGCGCAGGACCGGGTCTGGATCACCCGCGCGGGCAATGTCGCGCTGGTCGTCGGGATTGGCTTCATGGCGGCCAGCGCGCTGCTGATCTGGGCGGTGCCGCGGCTGATGATCGGCGTCTATGTCGATCCCGACCTGCCGCAGAACGCGGTCGTCGTCGCGCTCGCGCTGCGGTTCCTCGGCGTGGCCGCGGTGTTCCAGCTCGTCGACGGCGCACAGGCGGTCGCGGCGGGCGTGCTGCGCGGGTTGCAGGATACCCGGACGCCGATGCTGATCGCGCTGTTCGGCTATTGGGTGATCGGTTTCGGCACCGCGATCCTGCTCGGCTTCCGCACGCCGCTTGCGGGCGAGGGGGTGTGGTGGGGGCTGTTCGCAGGGCTCGCGGTCGTGTCGGTGCTGCTGCTGTGGCGCTGGTCGCGGCGTGATCGGCTGGGGCTCGTCCTGACCCGCGGAATGTAACGATTGACGCGATTTTCGTTTGGACGCCCGTTGACGATGCCGGGGACGCGGCACATATGACGGCTGTTGGCACTCGGTATCGTCGAGTGCCAGAAATCTGTCACAAACCTAAAGGACATGGATCCCATGAACTTTCGTCCGTTGCACGACCGCGTGCTGGTGAAGCGCCTCGAAGCCGAAGAGAAGACGGCTGGCGGCATCATCATCCCCGACACCGCCAAGGAAAAGCCGCAGGAAGGCGAAGTCGTCGCCATCGGCACCGGGACCCGCGCCGAGAACGGCACGATCACCCCACTCGACGTCAAGGCTGGCGACAAGATCCTGTTCGGCAAGTGGTCGGGCACCGAGGTCAAGGTCGATGGCGAAGATCTGCTGATCATGAAGGAATCGGACATTCTGGGCATCGTCGGCTGACGCCGACGTGGCCTGGATCGCTCTTTAGGGCTGGTCCGGACCGCGCTCAAAAATACCGTTTTCGTCTCAACATTCACAACATTCGTTTGAAAGGGTAGCTGACATGGCTTCCAAGGACGTAAAATTCGGTCGTGACGCGCGCGAGCGCATCCTCCGCGGCGTCGACATCCTCGCCGACGCGGTCAAAGTGACCCTGGGGCCCAAGGGCCGCAACGTCGTCATCGACAAGAGCTTCGGCGCACCGCGCATCACCAAGGACGGCGTCACCGTCGCCAAGGAGATCGAGCTCAAGGACAAGTTCGAGAACATGGGCGCGCAGATGCTGCGCGAAGTGGCCTCGAAGACCAACGACATCGCCGGCGACGGCACGACCACCGCGACGGTCCTGGCGCAGGCCATCGTCCGCGAGGGCATGAAGTCGGTCGCAGCGGGCATGAACCCGATGGATCTGAAGCGCGGCATCGATCTCGCCGTCGTCAAGGTCGTCGAGGACGTCAAGGCGCGTTCGAAGCCGGTTTCCGGTTCGAAGGAAGTGGCGCAGGTCGGCATCATCTCGGCCAATGGCGACCGTGAAGTCGGCGAGAAGATCGCCGAAGCCATGGAGAAGGTCGGCAAGGAAGGCGTGATCACCGTCGAGGAGGCCAAGGGTCTCGAATTCGAGCTCGACGTCGTCGAAGGCATGCAGTTCGACCGCGGCTATCTCTCGCCCTACTTCATCACCAACCCCGAGAAGATGACCGTCGAGCTTCAGGATCCCTACATCCTGATCCACGAGAAGAAGCTGTCGAACCTGCAGGCGATGCTCCCGATCCTGGAAGCCGTCGTCCAGTCGGGTCGTCCGCTCCTGATCATCGCCGAGGACATCGAGGGTGAGGCACTTGCCACGCTCGTCGTCAACAAGCTGCGCGGCGGCCTGAAGGTCGCAGCGGTCAAGGCACCGGGCTTCGGCGATCGTCGCAAGGCGATGCTCGAGGACATCGCGATCCTGACCAAGGGCGAGATGATCTCGGAAGACCTCGGCATCAAGCTCGAGACCGTCACGCTCGGCATGCTCGGCACCGCCAAGCGCGTCACGATCGACAAGGACAACACCGTCATCGTCGACGGTGCCGGCGATCACGAGACGATCAAGGGCCGTACCGAAGCGATCCGTCGCCAGATCGAGAACACCACCAGCGATTATGACAAGGAGAAGCTCCAGGAGCGTCTTGCCAAGCTCGCCGGCGGCGTTGCCGTGATCAAGGTCGGCGGTTCGTCGGAAGTCGAAGTCAAGGAGCGCAAGGACCGCGTCGATGACGCGCTGCACGCAACCCGCGCAGCCGTCGAAGAGGGCATCGTTCCCGGTGGTGGTACGGCTTTGCTGTACGCGACCAAGGTCCTCGACGGCCTGACCGGCGCGAATGAAGACCAGACGCGCGGTATCGACATCGTCCGCAAGTCGCTGACCGCTCTGGTTCGCCAGATCGCGCAGAATGCGGGTCATGACGGTGCGGTGGTTTCGGGCAAGCTGCTCGACGGCAACGACTCGAACATCGGCTTCAACGCCGCGACCGACACCTACGAGAACCTGGTGGAAGCCGGCGTGATCGATCCGACCAAGGTCGTCCGCACCGCGCTGCAGAACGCGGCATCGGTCGCAGGCCTGCTGATCACGACCGAAGCGGCCGTGAGCGAAATGGCCGAAGACAAGCCCGCCATGCCCATGGGCGGCGGCGGCGGCATGGGCGGCATGGGCGGCATGGACTTCTGATCTTGGACCGGGGCAGGGCAACCTGCCCCGGACACAGGATCAGAACGGCCGGCGGGCTGGGCGGCGAAAGCCTCCAGTCCCGTCCGACGAAAAGGGCCGGCTTTGCCGGTCCTCCGTTCCGACCAAGACGACCCAAAGCAAAAGGGCCGGGGAGCGATCCCCGGCCCTTTGTCCGTTCTCACTACTGCCGAAAAAGCCTCAGCGGTTCTTCATCGCCGCGATGAGCTTCTTCACTTCCTGGCTGCGACCCCGCGGCATGATCAGCACGTCGTTGCCGCTCGCCACCACGATCAGGTCCTCGACCCCGACCAGCGCGACCTTGACGCCGTCGCTGCGCACCAGGCAGTTCTTCGTGTCGATCGCCAGCACGCTGCCATCGCCATCGCCGCGATGCGCGTTGCCGTCCGCGTCGCGCGCGCTGATCGCATGCAACGCGTCCCAGCTGCCGACGTCGTTCCACCCCATCGCCACCGGCACCACCGCGACGCGGTCGGCCTTTTCCATCACCGCATAGTCGATCGAATCATCGGGCGACGCGGCAAAGGCCTCGGCGTCGGGATAGACCCGCGTGCCTTCGCGACGGGCGAGCTTCATCGCATCGGTCGTCGCGACCAGGATGCCGGGATCATGCTGCGCAAGGGCAGCGAGATAGGCATCGGCGCGGAACAGGAAGATGCCGCCGTTCCAGGCATGGTCGCCCGAAGCCAGCATCGCCTCCGCCTTGTCGAGCGGCGGCTTCTCGACGAAGCGCGCGACGCGGTGGACACCCGCGGCCAGCTCTTCGCCGACCTGGATCCAGCCATAGCCGGTTTGAGGCGCGTCGGGGGCGATGCCGAACGTCACCAGCCAGCCCTGCGCGACCATCGGCAACGCCGCGGCGATCGCGGCGTGGAAGGCAGGCAGGTCGGCGATGACGTGATCGGACGGCATGACGAGCAGCGCGTCGCCGCTGCCGGCACCGGTCTCGCCCGCGGCGATCGCCGCGAGTGCGATCGCGGGCGCGGTGTTGCGGCCCATCGGCTCGAGGATGAGCGCCTGTGCCTCGGCGCCTGCGTCTGCCAGCTGCGCTTCGACCAGATCGGCATGCGCGGCGTTGGCGACGACGATCGGCGCGGCGAAGCGTTCGCCCTGCGCGCGGCCTGCCGTCAGCTGCAACATGGTTTGGTCCGCGGTCAGCGCGAGCATCTGCTTGGGCATTTCGGGACGCGACATCGGCCACAGCCGGGTGCCGGAACCGCCGGACAGAATCACGGGTATAATCGTTCGAACTGTCATGCGACCTCCACTCGGGAGACCGTATAACGACCAATCCGGGACTTCCAATCGCAAACCACCCCGCCAGCGCGCGGTCTTCAGCCTTTGTTTGCGAATTGGTGCAAAGAGACAGCTAGGTGTCGGGTGCGTTTACAGTCACCCTGTCGGGATCCCGCCGAACGATGATCAGGCTCTTCAAACACTACGTCCCCTATGCGGTGCTGCTGCTCGGCATCGTCGACGCCGTGCTGCTGGTCGTGGCGGGGGAGATCGGCTGGGTGGTCCGCGCGCATCAGATCGGCATGGCGGTCGAGCCGATCCACACGCGCGTGCTCCAGCTCGCGACCTTCGCCGCGGCGTTGCAAATCGCGCTGGTCGCGGTCGGCGCCTATGGCGTCGCCTCCTTCCTGTCGCTGCGGTTCGCCGCCGCGCGGCTCGCGGTCGCCTTCTCGCTCGGCGTGATCTTCCAGTCGCTGATCTTCTTCCTGGTCCCCGCGCTCACCTTCTGGCGGTCGAACCTGCTCTATGCGACGCTGATCGCCGCAATCCTGCTGGTGACGGTCCGCGCGGTGCTCGGCCGCGCTCTGGGCGGCGACACGTTCAAACGACGGATCGTCGTCCTCGGCGCAGGCCATCGTGCCGCACGCATCCTCGCGCTCTCGCAGCAGCCCGGGATCAACTTCGTCGCAGCGGGCTTCGTCGCGATGGGCGAGGCGGAGGCGGTGGTCGGCGGCGCGATCCCCCGCGCCGACATTCCGAACCTGGCGGCGCATATCGTCGACCTGAACGCAGGCGAAGTCGTCCTCGCGCTCGAGGAGCGGCGCAACGCGCTGCCGCTCAAGGATCTGCTCCGTGTCCGCACGACCGGCGTTCAGGTCATCGAGATTTCGACCTTTCTCGAACGCGAGACCGGGCGGATCGATCTCAACAGCGTGAACCCGTCCTGGCTGATCTTTTCCGACGGTTTCGCCAGCGGCCGGATGCTGTCGAGCGTGTTCAAGCGCGCGTTCGACATCGTCGCCAGCCTGATCCTGCTCGCGGCCACGCTGCCGGTCATCCTGGTCACCGCGCTTGCGATCAAGCTCGAGTCGCGTGGCCCCGCCTTCTATCGCCAGCGGCGCGTCGGCCTCTACAATCAGGGGTTCGACATCCTGAAGCTCCGCTCGATGCGACAGGATGCCGAGATTGCCGGCAAGGCGGTCTGGGCGGCTGAGGACGATCCCCGCATCACGCGGATCGGTCGTTTCATCCGCAAGGTCCGCATCGACGAACTGCCGCAGACCTGGACCGTGCTCCGCGGCGAGATGAGCTTTGTCGGCCCGCGCCCCGAACGGCCGCAATTCGTCGACGAACTTGAGACCCAGCTGCCCTATTATGCCGAGCGTCACATGGTGAAGCCGGGCATCACGGGCTGGGCGCAGATCAACTATCCCTACGGTGCATCGATCGAGGATGCGCGGCACAAGCTCGAATATGATCTCTATTACGCCAAGAATTATTCGCCCTTCCTCGACATGCTGATCATTTTGCAGACGCTCCGGGTTGTCCTGTGGCCGACCGGCGCGCGCTGAACTTCGCATGATCGCGCTGCTGATCCTGTGGACGCACGCGCTGGCCGCGCTGCTGTTCGGCGCGCTCGTGTTCAGGCAGGCGCAGCGGCCGGCCGGCGGCTGGTCGAATGCGGCCTTTGTCGGTCCGCTTATCCTGACGACGCTCTGGGCGCTGGCCGTGTCGGGCATAGACTTTCGCGATGTCAGCACCCGGATCGCCGAGAGTGCACGTACCATCGCCTGGCTCGGCTTCATGTTCGCGCTCGTACGCTGGGAACGCACCGGCAATCGTGCGCTGGGTGCGGTCTATGGCACCGTCGTGGCGATCGCGGTGATCGGCGCGCTGCTCGCGGTCGTTGAACTGGTGCCGATGGACGCCGATGCGCAGGCACAGACCGAGTCGGCGCGGCTGGTGTTCGGGATGATGGTGGCGATCAGCGCGCTGGTGCTGGTCCATCATCTGCATCAGGCAGCACGGGCCTTGCCCGACGCGGCGTGGCACGGCGGGCGGTTGGTCGTGGTCGCGGTCACGATCATGTGGAGCGTCGATCTGCTGCTGGCTGTCAGCGCCTATGTCGCGCCGCGCTGGACGCCCGTGATCGTTGCCGCACGCGGTGTCGCGATGATCGGCATGGCGCTGCTCCTGCTGGTCACGGTCACCCGTCGCGGCGACTGGACGTTCGCGGTGTCGCGGCGCGTCGCCACCCGGTCGCTCGGCGCGATCGCGGTGATCAGCTATGTCGGGATCACCGCCGTCGCGACTAGCGTCGCCGATGCCTATGGCGGCGAACATGCGCGGCTGATCCAGACCGCGATCATCTGCGGTGCGACCGCCGCACTGTTCGGGCTGCTGGCGACGTCATGGCTGCGCGCATGGGCGAAGGTGAAGATCGCCAAGCACCTCTTTCGCCATCGCTATGACTATCGCGCAGAGTGGCAGCGTTTCACCGAGACGCTGGGCGCACCGGGCGACGGCGCCGCGCCGCTCGACGGGCGCATCGTGAAGGCGGTGGCGGACCTGACCGACAGCCCGGGCGGTCTCTTGCTCGTCCCCGACGGCCTCGGCATGAGCAGCGCCGCCGCCTGGAAATGGGAGATGGCAACGGCGCCGGCATCGATGTCGGATCGGGCGCTGGCCGAACGTCTTCGTCTCAGCCCGCGGATCATCGAACTCGACCCCGTACGACGCGGCACGGCGCCGGCGGAGGAAATCGCGAGCGTGCCGCACTGGCTCAGCGCGTGCCCCGCGGCCTGGGCGATCGTCCCTCTGGT
This sequence comes from Sphingomonas sp. Leaf30, assembly GCF_001422525.1. Lineage (NCBI taxonomy): Bacteria > Pseudomonadati > Pseudomonadota > Alphaproteobacteria > Sphingomonadales > Sphingomonadaceae > Sphingomonas > Sphingomonas sp. Leaf30. The sequence continues at coordinate 63,668 of NZ_LMKZ01000018.1, forward strand.
GCATGGCGGTGCGCTGGTCGGCGCGATCATCCTCGCCCGTCCGCCGGTCGATCGCGCGCTGGACTGGGAGGATTTCGACCTGTTGCGGGTCGCGGGCCGGCAGGCGGCGAGCTACCTCGCCGAAGACCGTGCGCATGCAGCGCTCGCGGACGCGCAGCGGTTCGACGAATTCAACCGCCGCTTCGCGTTCATCCTGCACGATATCAAGAACCTCGTCAGCCAGTTGACGCTGGTCGCGCGCAACGCAGAGCGTCACGCCGACAATCCGGCGTTCCGCGTCGACATGGTCGCCACTCTTCAGGACTCAGCCGATCGCATGAACGCGCTGCTCGGCCGGCTTTCACAAACGCACGCAGCCCCCGGCGAGCCGTTCCAGCCGGTCGATGTCGCAGCGCTGGTCAACCGCGTCGTCGGCGCGCGTCGCGCACAGCATCCGATCGCGGCACAGGCAACCGGACAGGTGCTCGCCCGGGCGCAGCTGGCACGGCTCGAACAGGTGCTGGGCCATCTGATCCAGAACGGGATCGAAGCGAGCGACCGCGACGCTCCGATCGTCGTCGCGGTTGCGGCGAACGGCGCGACCATCGCGATCGACGTGATCGACCAGGGGTGCGGGATGAGCCCGGGCTTCGTCCGCCATCAGCTGTTCCGGCCGTTCGCCTCGTCAAAGCCGCTGGGGTTCGGGATCGGCGCGTTCGAGGCACTGCAACTGGTCGAGGCGATGGGCGGGTCGCTCGATGTCTTTAGCCGGGAAGGTGAGGGGACGCGGTTCCGCATATCGTTGCCGGCGGCCGATGCGATGGAGGCGGCGGCATGAGCGCATTGGCATCCCCTGTGGAGGCGCGCCCGGTGCTTCTGATCGTCGAGGACGATCTCGGGCTGCGGCGACAGCTGCGCTGGGCGTTTGAGGGCTATGAGATCGTCGTCGCCAGCGACCGCGCCACCGCGATCGAAGCGGTTCGTGCGCACGAACCCGCCGTCGTCACGCTCGATCTCGGCCTGCCGCCCGATCCCGACGGCGTCACCGAAGGCTTTGCGACACTGCGCGAAATCCTCGCGCTGAAACCTGATACCAAGGTGATCATCGCCTCCGGGCACGGCGCCCGCGAAAGCGCGCTGCTCGCGATCGCGGAGGGGGCGTGGGATTTCTATGCCAAACCGATCGATATCGACGTGCTCGGGATGATCGTCGCGCGTGCATTCCATGTCCATGGCCTCGAGGCGGAGAACCGGCGGCTTGCGGCGCGGGTAGCAGCGAGCGGGACGGGATTTGGCGGCGTGATCGCTGCCTCGCCCGAAATGGCGCTGGTGACGCGGACGCTCGAACGGGTCGCACCCGCCAATGTGGCGGTGATGCTGCTGGGCGCGAGCGGCACGGGCAAGGAAGTGCTCGCGCGCGGTATCCACGATGCGTCGCCGCGCGCGCGGGGCAGGTTCGTCGCGATCAACTGCGCGGCGATTCCCGAGACGTTGCTCGAAAGCGAGCTGTTCGGTCATGAAAAGGGGGCGTTCACCGGCGCGATCAAGACCACCGAGGGCAAGATCGAACAGGCGGCGGGTGGCACGCTGTTCCTCGACGAGATCGGCGACGTGCCGCTGACGCTGCAGGTCAAGCTGTTGCGGTTCCTGCAGGAACGGGTGATCGAGCGGGTCGGCGGCCGCAAGGCGATCCCGGTCGACACGCGGATCGTCTGCGCGACGCATCAGGATGTCGACGCGATGGTCGCGGCGGGCCGGTTCCGCGAGGATCTCTATTATCGGCTGGCGGAAATCGTCGTGCGGATCCCCTCATTAGCGGAGCGCAGCGGCGACGCGGCGCTGCTCGCGCGGCATTTTCTGGCGAAGTACGCCAGGACGATGAATGCCGGCGTGACCGGCCTCGCCCCCGATGCGCGCGCGGCGATCGATGGCTGGAGCTGGCCGGGCAATGTCCGCGAGCTCGAAAACCGGATCAAGCGCGCGGTGATCATGGCCGACGGCAAGCTGATTACCGCTGCGGATCTCGACCTTGGCGGTACCGCCGACACGGCCGATGGGCTGAACCTGCGGGCGGCGCGGGAGGTGGCGGATCGCAAGGCCATCCGTCGCGCGCTGAGCCGTGCCGGGGGCAATATCTCGAGCGCGTCCCGGCTGCTCGGGATCAGCCGGCCGACGCTCTACGATCTGCTGAAAAGCTATGATCTCCATGCGTGACCCGCAATATCCGCTGTTGCGCCGCAGACGCGCACCCCGGCGACGGCGTGTGTTCACGCGGAGCCATGCCCGTCTGCTGGCGATCGCGCTGCTCGTGGTGGCGGTCGCGGGGACGGCGACGCTGCTGACGCTGCGGCGCGATCCCCCCGATGCGCGACGCTTGCTCCGCGACGCGCGGATCACGTTGCAGTCGGGCAATTACAGCGCGGCCCGGTCCAATGCACAGGCGGCGATCGCGGCGGCACCGTCGAACGGGCCTGCGCATGTCGTCCTTGCGCGCGCGCTGCTCGAACTAGGCGACGGACTCGCGGCCGAGGCCGAACTGACCCGCGCGCGCGATGCCGGCATCGCGATCGCCACGCTCTACCCGTTCCAGGCGCAGGCGCGGCTGCTCCAGAATGACCCGGTCGGTGCGATCGAGGCGGCTGACCGCGCCGCACCGCGCCAGGCCGCCTATGCCCGCCGCATCCGCGCCGCCGCCCTGGCGTTGCTGGGCAATGGCGCCGCAGCCCGCGCCGATCTTGGTCGGCTGGTAGCAGAGCAGCCGCGCGACGGGCGCAACTGGACCGCGCTCGGTCGCGTGGCGCTGGCTATCGGCGATGTCGGTACCGCCGCGGATGCTGCGACGCGTGCGGTCGCGCTGTTGCCGGATGAGCCCGCGGCGCTGACGTTGCAGGGCGAGATTGTCCGCCGGCGGTACGGCCTGGTCGCAGCACTCCCCTGGTTCGAGCGCGCGCTTGCACGCGATGCTTATTATCATCCGGCGCTGATCGAATATGCCGCCACGCTCGGCGATGCCGGGCGATATCGCGCCATGCTGGCGGCGACGCGACGCGCGCAGCGGGCGCGATCCGGCAGCCCGCAGGCGCTATATCTCCAGGCGGTGCTCGCGGCGCGCGCGGGCCGGACCGAACTCGCGCGCGGGCTGCTCCAGAAGACCGGTGGGGCGATCGATAGCCTGCCCGGTGCGATCCTGCTTAGCGGTGCGCTCGACTATGCCGAGGGGCGGTTCGAACAGGCCGGTGCGATGTGGCGCGGTCTCGCGCGGCAACAGCCGCTCAACGTCAGCGTGCGCCGGCTGCTGGGGGCCGCATTGCTGCGGTCGGGTGATCCGCGCGGCGCGCAGGAGGTGCTGAGGCCGATCGTCACCCGTGCGGACGCCGACAGCTATGCGCTCGTGCTTTTCGCGCGTGCGGCAGCCGCTACCGCAACGACGGATCGGGAGCGCGATGCTGTGGCGCAGGATCTCGATCGCGCCAACCGCGGTGCCACCGGGATGGCGACGGCCTTCGCGATCGACGATCAGGTCGGCACGCTCGACGCGGCGATCCTGCAGTCCCCGGGCGATCCGGGCGCGCTGCTGGCGGCGATCCGTGGCCGGATCCAGGCGCGCGCGCCGGGTGATGCGCTTGCCCGCGCGCGCAGCCTTGCGCGGGCAAGCCCCGGCGCGCCCGCCGCCCAGTTGGCGCTGGGCGACACCTTTGCGGTGACGGGGCGTTACGCGGACGCTGTACCGCTTTATGCGCGTGCTGCGGATCTCAGCTTCGACGAACCGACGATGCTGCGCCTGGTCGACGCGCTGAGCCGGGTGTCGCGCCAACGCCAGGCGTCGACCGCGCTGGCCCTGTATCTTTCGCAAAATCCGCAGAGCCCGACCGGCCAGCGAATCCTTGGCTATTGGCACGTGATGGCGGGCAACTGGACTGCGGCGATCGAGACGCTCGAAGCGGTGCGCCGGCGGATCGGCAATCGTGACGCGGGGCTGCTAACAGATCTCGCGCGCGCCTATGCCGGGGCGGCGCCGCGTGACGGCGCAGATACGGCAGCGCTTCGCTATGCGCGCGCCGCCCATGCGCTTGCGCCGATGAATGCAGCGGCGACCGACGCCTATGGTATCGCGCTGGCGGGCGTCGGCAAGCTGGACGGTGCGCGGCAGGTGCTGACCAAGGCGGTGGCGCTGGCCCCCGGGGATCGCGCCATCGCCAGCCATCTCGCCCAGCTCCGTTAGACCTTGTCGCACGGCGGCGGTGCCGTCATGACCGCGCGATGACCGACCCGCTCGACAGGATCGCCGCCGCCCTCGAACGCCTCTCGCCGCCGCCGCCGCCAGTAGCGGACTGTCTGGCGTTTCCTGCCTATGTGTGGCGCAACCGGGCGCTTGTCCCGATCCGCGGTTTCGCCCCGCTGCCACTCGATCTGCTGATTGGCATAGATCGGCAGAAGCACCTGCTGCTGGAGATGGTCCGGCGTGTCGCCTGCGGCCATGCGGCGCATGACGTCCTGCTATGGGGTGCGCGCGGTACCGGTAAATCGGCGCTGGTGAAAAGCGTCGTCGCCGCGGTCCAGGCCGAACAGGGCAATGTCGCGCTGATCGAGATCGCCGACATGACCGCGCTGCCGGACCTGTTTGCGATGCTGGCACCCGTGGACCGCGCCTTCATCGTCTTCGTCGACGATCTCGGCATCGATACTCCGTCCGAGGCGCGCGTGCTGCGATCGGTGCTCGAAGGCGGTGCGGAGCCGCGTCCCGCCAATGTGCGTCTGGCCGTGACGGCGAACCGCCGGCATCTGGCGCCACGCGATATCGCCGAACAGGAAAGTGCCATCAATCCACGCGATTCGATCGACGACCAGCTCGCGCTGGCGGATCGGTTCGGACTCAGTCTGGGGTTTCATGCCGTCGATCAGGACGGTTATCTGGCAATCGTCGCGAGCTATGCCGCGCTGCACGATCTACAATATGTGCCTGATGAGGCCACATCCTGGGCGACACGGCGTGGAAGCCGGTCTGGACGCGTTGCGTGGCAGTATATCGTCGATCTGGCAGGGCGGTCCGGGCGCACGATTACCTGACGATCAAACGGGCCGGCTCCGAAGCGTCGACTCCAAATAACCGAGTTTGCTGTTCCAAGTTGTCGTCCTGTCTACGGCGACGATGCCAATCGCAATAGTTCCCGTTGCGACAAGGCCGGCAATCACGCCACCGTCGGTAGCCTCGTCTTGCCCGTCATTGCTCAACAGACGCATGCCTTCGGAACCAACCGGCTCGACGACGGCTTGGCGCGGCAAACGTTGCAACCGACGTGGACATCATGGCGTTAGCGAGCGCGCTACCAGTCAGGCTCCAAAGCGGTTTCGCTGTCGCTATCCGCCAATCTGTTCGGCCAGTTCCAGCCAGCGGAGTTCCGCGGCCTCCTTTTCCGCGCGCGCAGCCTCGATCGCGGCGGTCAGTCTGACGAAGGTCGCATTGTCGCGCATGTACAGGTTCGGCGCAGCAAGCTTTGCGGCATCGCTCGCGATCTGGGCGTCGAGTGCTTCGATCCGCTTGGGCAGGAGTTCGTAGTCGCGCTGATCCTTGTAGGTCAGTTTTGCGCGGGGCGCAGGGGCCGGCGGCGCGGTCGCGGCGACCTTCTTCGAGGCCCGCTTGCCGCTGGTCTGGCTCGCACGGCGCTTTTCCCAATCCTCATATCCGCCGGCGACGACATCGACGGTCCCGGACCCGTCGAGCCCGAGCGTGATCGTCACGGTCCGGTCGAGAAAGTCGCGATCATGGCTGACGATCAGGACGGTGCCGTCATAATCGCCGATTACCTCCTGCAACAGGTCGAGCGTTTCGAGGTCGAGATCGTTGGTCGGCTCGTCGAGCACGAGCAGGTTCGACGGCTTGGCGAATTCGCGCGCGAGCAGCAGCCGGGATCGCTCGCCACCCGATAGCGACCCGATCTTGGCGTCGACCATGTTCGGGTCGAACAGGAACTCCTTCAGATAACCGTGGATATGCTTGCGGACGCCGAGCACATCGATCCAGTCGCCGCCATCGGCAACGACTTCGCGGACCGTCTTCTCGGGCGCCATCAGGCTGCGCTGCTGATCGATGACGACCGCATCGAGCGTCTTGGCGAGCTTGATCGTCCCGCCATCGGGTTCGATCTCGCCGGTCAGCAACTTCAGCAGCGTCGACTTGCCCGCGCCGTTGCGGCCGACAATGCCGATCCGGTCGCCGCGCGTGACCCGCAACGTCAGGTCGCCGATGATCGTCCGGTCGCCATAAGCCTTGGTGACGTGCTTCGCGTCGATCACGACCTTCGACTTGGTGTCATCGCTGCTGGTGACGAGGTTGGCCGAACCCTGCGGCCCGATCATCGAGGCGCGTTCCGCGCGCATCTCGTGCAGCTTGGTCAAGCGTCCCTGGTTGCGCTTGCGGCGCCCGGTGACGCCGCGCAGCAGCCAATGTTCCTCCAGTTTCAGGCGCGCGTCGAGCTTTTCGGCCTGGCGCTGTTCCTCGGCATAGACCTGTTCGGTCCACGCCTCGAACCCGCCAAAACCAACCTCGGCGCGGCGGATCGCCCCGCGATCGAGCCACAGGGTCTGCTTGGTGAGGCGCGTCAGGAAGGTACGGTCATGGCTGATCACGACGAACGCGCCGCGGAAGCGCTTGAGCCAGTCCTCGATCCATTCGATTGCGCCGATGTCGAGATGGTTGGTCGGCTCGTCGAGCAGCAGCACGTCGGGGTCCTGCGCCAGCGCACGGACGATCGCGGCGCGGCGCCGCTCGCCACCCGAGGCGGATGCGGCTTCGCGCGACAGATCGATGCCGAGCTGATCGGCGATCGAGTCGGCTTCGTAGCTGACCGGTGCGTCGCCGCCGCCCATCACATAGTCGCGCAAGGTCGCGAAGCCGCGCAGGTCGGGCTCCTGCTCGAGGATGACGACCCGCGTGCCCGGGACGATCGTCCGGCGGCCCTCGTCGCCCTCGATGCTGCCGCCGAGCAGCTTGAGCAAGGTCGTCTTGCCCGCGCCGTTGCGGCCGATCAGCGCGAGGCGATCGCGCGGACCGATATGGATGTCGAGGTTGCGAAAAAGCCATCCAGAACCCTGGACAAGGCCGAGGCCTTCGAATGCGAGAATAGGTGCTGCCATGTCCGCGTCACCTAGGGTCGCCGGGTGATGCAGGCAAGTTACACTATGCTGTCGTCCTGCTGTCGCCCTCATTCACAGGCTGTTCAATGCGCCGGGCCTATGCCACCTCCATGAAGATGCTGCTGTTCCTGACAACTCTTGCTGCTTTCCCGATGCTGACGCCGTTGGCGGCGGGCGTTGCGGTGGCGCAGGCTCCCGATCAGCGACATGGCGACCAGCGTTCCGCCTTCGAAGCGCGCAGGACCGGCCGGTCGCTGTCGCTGCGCGAGATCGAGGCGCGGGTGATGCCGATGATGCAGGGCGCGCAGTATCTTGGCTTCGACTATGATGCGGGCAGCGGCATTTACACGCTGAAGTTCCTGCGCAATGGCAATGTGATCTGGGTCGACGTCGATGGCCGGACTGGCCAGATCATCGGCCGCACCGGCCAGTAGCCTGGCCGCGAGCAATTCAAGCGAGAGGATTATCATGCGCGTTCTGATCGTCGAGGACGAGCCGAATCTCGGGGCTCAGCTCAAGAATACCCTCGAGGGCGCCGGCTATGCGATCGACCTCGCAGTCGATGGCGAGGAGGGGCATTTCCTGGGTTCGACCGAGAATTACGATGCCGTCGTGCTCGACCTCGGCTTGCCCGAGATCGACGGCCTCACCGTGCTCGACCGCTGGCGCAAGGAGGGCAAGGTCATGCCCGTCCTCGTGCTGACCGCGCGCGACAGCTGGTCGGACAAGGTCGCCGGGCTCGATGCCGGTGCCGACGACTATGTGGCAAAGCCGTTCCAGAGCGAGGAGCTGATTGCGCGCCTGCGGGCGCTGATCCGCCGTGCGAGTGGCAACGCCTCGTCCGAGCTGACCGCCGGTGACATCCGCCTCGATACGCGCAGCGGCAAGGTGACGCGTGCGGGCGAGCCGGTGAAGCTGACCGCGCAGGAATATAAGCTGCTGAGCTATCTGTTGCATCACAAGGGCAAGGTCGTCAGCCGCACCGAATTGATCGAGCATATCTACGACCAGGATTTCGATCGCGATTCGAACACGATCGAGGTGTTCGTGACGCGTATCCGCAAGAAGCTGGGTCAGGACGTGATCACGACGATCCGCGGGCTTGGCTACAGCCTCGAAGATCCCGACGCCTGACCGACATGATTGCGCCGGACGCCTGATGAACACGCCCCCGCTGGCTGCCGACCTGCCGCTTCACGTGCAGGCCCGGGCGAAGGGATCGCTGTCGGGACGCATGATCCTGATCGCCGCGGTGTGGATCACGGTGCTGTTGGGGGCGGGCGGGTTCGCGCTCGACCGTGTCCTGTCGAGCGCGGTGACGCGCAATTTCGACGACCAGCTGGAGTATGTCCTCCGCTCGCTGCTGAGCTCGTCCGAGATCGGGCCCGAGGGCGAAGTAATCTTCACCCGCGAGGCCGCCGCCGACCAGCGGTTCCTCGAGCCCGGTTCCGGCCTGTACTGGCAGGTATCGGGCCGGGGGCGCGAGGATTTCCCATCACGCTCGCTCTGGGACCGACGGCTGGCGTTCGGGTCGTCGCATGACGATCTGAACGTGCATTTCTACGACAGCAAACAGTTTCGCGACGAATCGCTGCGGGTCGTCGAACGCGACGTCGTCCTGCCCGGATCGAAGATCCACTGGCGCTTCCAGGTCGCGCAGGCTCGCGAAGGGCTCGATGCGCAGATCACGACGCTACGGCGCACGCTGGTTCGCAGCTTCGCGCTGCTTGGTCTCGGCCTGATCATCATGGCCGCGATGCAGACGTTCTACGGGCTCTGGCCGCTGCGCCGTGTTCGCGAGGAGATTGCACGGATGCGCGCGGGCCAGTCCAACCGGGTGGGTAGTGCGATGCCGATCGAGGTCGCGCCGATGGTCGAGGAACTGAACGCGCTGATCGAGCATAACGAACGTCAGGCCGAGGAGGCGCGGCGGCATGCGGGCAATCTCGCGCATGCGCTGAAGACCCCGCTGACCGTGATCATGAACGCCGCGACCGCGCAATCGGACGATCTGGCCGATACCGTCATTCGTGAAGCGCGGACGATGCGGCGCCAGGTCGATCATCACCTTGCCCGAGCCCGTGCGGTCGGCCGGCGCGGTTCGGCGCATAGTCGCGCCGATGTCTGGCCTAGCCTCGAATCGGTCGAACGTGCGGTCGCCCGTCTGTATCGGCACGTCCGCATCGACATTACCGGCGACAAGACGCTCAAGGTTCATGTCGAACGCCAGGATCTCGACGAGATGCTCGGCAACCTGATCGAGAACGCCGCGAAATATGGCGGTGGCAGCGTCTTCGTGACGGTCGGCGCGCAGGCCGGGTTCGTCGAGTTCCTGGTCGAAGACGACGGCGTCGGGATTCCCGAGGAACAGCGTGTCCGCATCTTCGACCGCGGGGTGCGGCTCGATACGGGCAAGCCGGGTACGGGTCTCGGGCTCGCTATCGTCCGCGACGTCGCCGAGATCTACGAGGGCACGGTCGGGCTCGAGGAGAGTGAGGACCTCGGCGGACTCATGGTCCGCCTGAGACTGCCCGCCGCGAGCTGATCAGGCCGCGATCTTCAACTCCTGCATCACGTCGGCGGTGATCGACAGGCTTCGCTTGCGCGCTTCGTGGTCGAAGATCGCACTCGTCACCATCACCTCGTCGACGCCGGTACGCTCGACGAACGCAGCGATCCCGCGCGCGACCTTGGCCGGGCTGCCGACGGCCGAGCATTGCAGGACATGGTCGAGAATCTGATTGCCCTGCGCGCCGAGCGACTCGCGATAGCCCGCGACCGGCGGCGGCAACTGACGCGGATTACCGGTGCGCAGCGCGACGAACGACTGTTGCTGCGAACTGGCGAGCAGCTCGGCCTCGGCATCGGTATCCGCGGCAAAGACATTGAAGCCCGCCATGACGTGCGGCTTTGCTAGCCGCGCCGATGGGCGGAAATCGCGACGATAGATGGCGAGCGCCGCATCGAGCGCATCGGGCGCAAAATGTGACGCAAAGGCATAGGGCAGGCCGAGTGCGGCGGCGAGCTGCGCGCCGAAGGTGCTGGAGCCGAGAATCCACATCTCGACATCTGCGCCCGCGCCCGGCGTCGCGACGATGCCGGTCTGGCCGTCATTGGCGAAATAGCTCTGCAGCTCCATCACGTCCTGCGGGAAAGCGTTCGCGTCGGTTTCGAGCGTGCGGCGCATCGCGCGGGCCACCCTCTGGTCCGAGCCGGGCGCGCGGCCGAGACCCAGGTCGATCCGGCCGGGGAACAGCGCGTCGAGCGTCCCGAACTGCTCGGCGATCACCAGCGGGGCGTGGTTCGGGAGCATGATCCCGCCCGATCCGACGCGGATCGTATTGGTCGCGGCGGCGATATGCGCGATCACGACCGCAGTGGCGGCGGAGGCGATACCGGTCATGCCGTGATGTTCGGCAACCCAGTAACGCTGGAATCCGACGCTCTCGGCATGGCGTGCGAGATCGGCCGCATTGGCGAGCGACTGTGAAACGGTGCCGCCTTCGACGACGGGGACGAGATCGAGCAGGGAATAGCGTGTCATGCATCGGATATAGGTACCGAGCGGTAGCTTATCCAGTGTCCGCCAAATTTGCTGCGTAGCGCTCTGCTCGATCCCACCGCGCCGGCTTGTCCCTGCGCGCGGCGATGCCTAGAGGTTCGCTCCGATGCTTGCCCGACTTGACCATGTCCGCAACTGGATCTTCGATCTGGACAACACGCTCTATCCGGCGAGCGCCGATCTGTTTTCGCAGGTCGACGCACGGATGACCGGGTTCATCCAGGACCTGCTCGGGCTCGAGCATGACGAGGCGCGGCGCGTGCAGAAGGGCTATTTCCACAATCACGGCACGACGCTGTCGGGGTTGATGACCGAGCATCAGGTCGATCCGCACGCGTTCCTCGCGCATGTCCATGACATCGAGATGGACGTGCTGGAACATGACGCGCCGCTGGTCGCGGCGATCGCCAAGCTGCCCGGGCGCAAGCTGATCTTCACCAACGGCGACACGCCCTATGCGCTGAAGATCCTCGATCGTCTCGGGCTTGGCGCGAGTTTCGAGGCGATCCACGACATTCATGCGATGGACCTGATGCCCAAGCCGCATGCATCGGCCTATGCAGGCTTTTGTACCGCGTTCGACATTGACCCCGCGCAATCGCTGTTCGTCGACGACATGGTCCGCAATCTGCTGCCCGCCAAGGCGATCGGCATGACGACGGTGTGGGTCGACAACGGGTCCGAACAGTCGCCGGGCGCGGAACGCGACCATATCGATTTCACCATCCCGGTGCTCGCGCCGTGGCTGGAAACCATCCTGGAGACATCATGAGCAGCCTGCAGACGATCATCGACGCCGCCTGGGACGACCGGGCAAATCTCGGTCTGGAGACGAAGGGCGAGATCCGCGATGCGGTCGACAGCGCGCTGGCGATGCTCGATGCGGGTACCGCGCGGGTCGCGGAGCCCGCCGGCGACGGGTGGCAGGTCAATCAGTGGCTGAAGAAAGCCGTGCTGCTGTCGTTCCGCCTCAACGACAATGTCGTGATCGACGGCGGATCGGGCGGCGCACCCGCGTTCGACAAGGTGCCGTCGAAGTTCGCGGGCTGGGGTGAGGCGGAGTTCCGCGCGGCCGGCATGCGCGTCGTTCCCGGCGCGGTCGCGCGCCGCGGCAGCTTCATCGCCAAGGGCGCGATCCTGATGCCGAGCTTCGTCAATATCGGCGCCTATGTCGGTGAGGGCACGATGGTCGACGCCTGGGCGACCGTCGGATCCTGCGCGCAGATCGGCAAGAACGTCCATCTGTCGGGCGGTGCCGGCATCGGCGGCGTGCTCGAGCCACTTCAGGCCGACCCCGTGATCATCGGCGACGGCGCATTCATCGGCGCGCGTGCCGAGGTCGCCGAGGGCGTCCGCGTCGGCGAGGGCGCGGTGCTGTCGATGGGCGTGTATCTGGGCGCGTCAACGAAGATCATCGACCGCGCGACCGGCGAAGTCTTCAAGGGCGAAGTGCCGCCCTATGCGGTCGTCGTGCCGGGTTCGATAGGCGGCGGGGACGGCAAGCCCGCGCTCTACTGCGCCGTGATCGTCAAGCGCGTCGACGCGCAGACGCGGTCGAAGACGAGCATCAACGACCTGTTGCGCGACTAATCCGGCCGCGGTGATCGTCGCGCAGACACTGCTCGCGATCGTCGCCGTCTACGTATTGGCGATCCTGTGGCGGGGGCGGACGTTTCGCGTTCGCCTGCCGACACGACCGGGCCGTAGCCCCGCAAGGCGGATGACGGCCTGGGCGGTCGGGTTGGCGGTGTCGTTCGGCCTGCCCGCGCTGATCGGCCTCGTACTGCTCGGCCAAAATCCGCTCGCGGCGGCGCAGCCGGCGGCAATCGCGCTGGTGCCGGACGACTGGCCGCGCCTGCCGATCGCGCCACTGATCCTCGGCATGACGCTCGGCACGCTCGCGAACGCGGCGATCACGCATGCCTTGTGGCGCCGCGGCCGCCGCGCGTTCCAGATCGGCACCTTCCCCGATGTCCTGCCGAAGACGCGGGAGGACATTCTCCCGGCCATCGCCCTCGCGATCAGTGCCGGGATCAGCGAAGAGCTGTTCTTCCGCCTGTTCCTCCCGCTGCTGATCGCGCTGGTGTCCGGAAGCGCGCTGGCCGGGACAATCATCGCCGCCTTATGCTTTGGCGGGGTGCACCGCTATCAGGGATGGCGCGGCGTCGTCGCGACGACGCTGTCGGGCGTGGCGCTCTCCGTGCTCTACGGCCTGACGAACAGCGTGTGGATGGCGATCGCGTTTCACATCGCGATCGACATCAACGCGCTGGTCGTGCGGCCGATGGCGCGCGGGGCGTGGCGCGCCTAGTTCTTCATCCGCCAGCCGGTCTTGAAGATCAACGCGATCACGACGAGGCAGGCGACGAGGAACGCCGCGGTCACCGCGAGGCTGATGCCGACCGCGACGTCGCCTTGCCCGAAGAAGCTCCAGCGAAACCCGCTGATCAGATAGACGACCGGGTTGGCCAGGCTGAGCGTGCGCCAGGGCTGGGGCAGCATGTCGATCGAGTAGAAGGCGCCGCCGAGAAACGTCAGTGGCGTGATCAGCAGCGCGGGGACGAAGTTCAGCTGTTCGAAGCCGTTCGCCCAGACGCCGATGATGAAGCCGAATAGGCTGAACGCGACCGCCGTCAGGATCAGGAAGGCGAACATCGCGAACGGATGCGCGATATGCAGCGGCACGAAGCAGGCGGCGGTCGCCAGGATGATCAGGCCGATGATCACCGACTTGGTGGTCGCCGCCCCGACATAGCCGATCACCATCTCCATCGCGGACACGGGTGCGGAGAGCAGTTCGTAGATCGTGCCGGTGAATTTGGGGAAGTAGATCCCGATCGATGCATTCGCGATGCTCTGCGTCAGCAGCGACAGCATGATGAGGCCGGGGACGATGAAGCTGCCATAGCCGACGCCATCGACCTCCTGCATCCGGCTGCCGATCGCGCCGCCGAAGACGATGAAATAGAGCGACGTCGTGAGGACGGGGGTGACGAGGCTCTGCCACAGCGTGCGCAAGGCCCGCGCCATTTCGAAGCGATAGATCGCCCAGACGCCGTGCCAGTTGAGGAAGGGGGTGTTCATGCGCGCTCTCCGACGAGATCGACGAAGATGTCCTCGAGGCTCGACTTGCTGGTTTCGAGATCCTTGAAGCCGATGCCGAGTTCGGCGAGCTTGCGCAGGAGCGAGGGGATGCCGGTATGGTCCGCCTGTGCGTCGAACACATAGCGCAGGCGCTTGCCCTCGTCCTGCAGCGACACGTCCCATTCGGCGAGCTCGGGCGGGATCGCGGTCATCGGCTCCTGCAACGCCAGATCGAGTTCGCGCTTGCCCAGCTGTTTCATCAGCGATGCCTTGTCGTCGACGAGCAGCAGTCTGCCCTTGTTGATCACGCCGACGCGGTCGGCCATTTCTTCGGCCTCCTCGATATAATGCGTGGTCAGGATGATCGTCGTGCCGCCCTCACGCAGGCGGTGGACGAGCGTCCACATGTCGCGGCGCAGCGCGACGTCGACGCCCGCGGTGGGTTCGTCGAGGAACAGGATCTCGGGCTCGTGGCTCAGCGCCTTGGCGATCAGGACGCGGCGCTTCATCCCGCCCGACAATTCCATGATCTTCGCATGGCGCTTGTCCCAGAGCGACAGGTCGCGCAACACCTGTTCGATATAGGCGCTGTGGCCCGAGCGACCGAACAGGCGGCGGCTGAAGGTGACGGTGGCGAGCACCGTCTCGAACATGTCGACGTTCAGCTCCTGCGGAACCAGACCGATGCGGCTGCGCGCCTGCTTATAGTCATGGATCGCATCGAAGCCCGCGACGGTAATCGTTCCTGCGCTGGGCGTGACGATCCCGCAGATGATGCTGATCAGCGTGGTCTTGCCCGCCCCATTGGGCCCGAGCAGCGCGAAGATCTCGCCCTTGCGGATGTCCAGATCGACGGGGTGGAGTGCGGTGGTACCGCTTTTGTAGGTCTTCGTGACGCCCGCAACGGACAGGATCGGCTCGGTCATTGGGGCCCCTTTTAAGTGAAGGGAAGATGGGGGCGATGGGGTGTGAAAGTAAGGCCTGACGCGACCCCATCGTCATCCCCGCGGAGGCGGGGATCCATAGACTCGGACGTTCGCCGATATGGGTCCCCGCCTCCGCGGGGATGACGAAATGGGGGTTTGCGAAGTCGGCTTATCCGGCGCGGGCGGCGGCGACCGCCTTTTGCAGGTCCTCGAGCGGCAGTGCGCCGGACAGGATGCGGTCGCCGACCACCCAGCTCGGCGTGCCCGTCATGCCGAGCTTGGCCGCGGTTTCCATGTTCTTGCCGATCTCGGCATCGGCGGTCTTGGTGAAGCCGGCCTGATTGATGTCGACCCCGGCCTTCGCCGCTGCAGCCGCGATCGTCGCGTCGCTGACCTGGCCGCCGGCGTAGAGCGCGTCGTGGAACGCCGCGAACTTGCCCTGTTGGGCGGCCGCGAGGCTCGCGCGGGCAGCGACGCGGCTTTCCGCGCTGAGGATCGGCAATTCGCGGAAGACGACGCGGACCTTGGGGTCTGCGGCGATCAGCTTTGCGATCATCGGCAGGCTCGCGCGGCAATACCCGCAATTATAATCGAAATATTCGACGAGCGTGACGTCGCCCTTGGGGTTGCCCGCCCAGGCGCTGCCGAACGGCGTGACGATCGCGTCGCGATTGGCGGCGACCGTCTTGCCCGATTCACGGTCGCGCAGCTTCTCCATCGCTTCGGGCAGGATCTCGGGATGCGCGAGCATGTAATCGTGGACGATCGCCTCGACCTGCGCACGCTCGACGCCACCGCCCTGGCGATCATAGCCCCAAACCGCGAATCCGCCCAGGACCGCCCCGACCGCCGCGATGGCGGGCAACATCATCTTGTTCATCGGCGCCGCTTATACTGCTTGGGATTGTCGTCCATCTCGTTCTGCGCGGCCATTGCGATATCCTGCGCGCGGATCCAGTCGGGGGTGTTGGCGGGAATGTTGGCGAGCGCATATTGCGCGCTGGCCGATGCGGTCCGCATGTCGCCGCCCATGCTCGCGCGCTCGGCGGTGGCGAGCGCCGCACGCGCGGTATCGCCGGTCAGTTCGTAGACGGTGCCGAGCTGCATCCAGGCGAACGGGTTCTGATCGTCGCGGCCGACCGCCGTGCGCAGGACCTTCGTCGCCTCGGGATAATTCGCCTTGTCCTCGGTCGCGATCAGCGCGTGGCCGAACGTCGTGGCGATCAGCGGGTTGTTGCGCGAACCCTCGGTCGCCTCGCGCAACGGGACGAGCGACTCGACCGGCCTGCCCGCTTCGAGCAGGATCTGGCCCTTGATCTCGAGGAAATAGGGATCGTCGGGCTTGGCCTTCACCAGCGCGTTCGCCTCGGCATCCGCTTTGTCGGGATATCCCGATTTATGATAGGCATAGGCCCGGGCGTAGTGCGCGTAGATCGACTGGTCGCTCGGCGGATAGCTTTGCAGCGTGCGCGGCGCGGGCAGGACATACCCGGCAAGCTTGGCCTTCACGCGGCGGAAGCGTTCCTCAAGCGCAGCATCGGGCTTGTTCGCCCATGCGGGTGACGCCTGGAGATCCGCGGTCAGCGCCGAGACGCGCTCGCCCGACAGCGGATGCGACTGCATGAACGGGTCGATATTGGCGGTGCCGAAGCGATATTCCTGCTGCTGCAGCTTCTTGAAAAAGCTCAGCATGCCGCGACCGGTGACGTTCGCTTCCCGCAGATATTTGGCGCCGCTTGCATCCGCGGTGGATTCCTGCGTGCGGCTGAACGCCAGGTAGTTGCCCATTGCCGCCTGCTGCCCGGCGGCCATGATCCCCGCGCCCGCCTCGCCGCTGCCCGCCGCCATCGCTGCCAAGCCGAGCACCATCGACAACAGGTACATGCCCATGGCGGGTTTGGTACCGCGATCGGAGAGCACGACATGGCCGTCGGCGATGTGGCCAAGCTCGTGCGCGATCACGCCCTGAACTTCGTTCGCATTGTCCGCCGCCTGGAGCAGGCCCGAATGGACATAGACGGTCTGGCCGCCCGCGACGAACGCGTTGATCGAATCGTCGTTGATCAGCACGACCTTGACGTCGCGCGGCGACAGGCCCGCCGCGGTGATCAACGGGCCGGACATTTCGGCGAACATCGTTTCGGTTTCCGCATCGCGGAGGATCGACTGCGCCTGCGCGGGTTGCGCCCAGAGCAGGAGGGTGGCGGTCAGGGCCGCGACGAAGCGCTTCATATCGCGCAGTATCGTCGATCGGCGGCGGGGGAGCAATGGCGGGGACGATGAGGTGCGCGGCGCCGACGCCCGATGGTGAGCCACAGAACGTCGCGTGACCCAAGACGCCGATCGCGGGAGGCAATTGGTCCGAGCGCGCCGACATGAAAACGGGCGCGACCTTTCGATCGCGCCCGTCTCAACGGCTATGCTCCGGCGTCAGCCGAAGGTGCGCTGCCACCAGCCGCGGCGCGGCGCGCCATCGGGGTCGTCGTTCGTGCCCGGCGCGTCGGCATCCTGCGGCTGGACCTCGACCTGCGGCGGCGTGGTCTCGACCGGCGCGGCGAGCACCTCGCTGGTCGGCGCGGCGTCGCCGGCCTCGATCACCGCGGCCTTGCGCGGCCGACCACGCGGCTTGGCGACCTTGGCAGGGGCCTCCTCGACGGCTGCGGGCTCGACCGCCGTATCGCTCGCCTTGCGACGGGCGCGCTTGGGCTTCGGCGCGGACGCCTCCAGCGTCTCGGCCGGCGTGGCGCCGACCTCGTCCATCGTCGCATCGGCAACCGCCTCGCGACGACGCCGTGCAGGCTTGCGCGCCGGCTCTGCCGCGACCGGATCGGGAGCGGCCTGTTCCTGCGGCTCGGGCGTGACGGGCACTTCGGATACGACCGGTTCTGGTGCCATGGTCGTCTCGTCGGCCGTCTCGACCGGACGCGGCTTGCGACCCCGACGCGACTTGGGCGCCGTTTCGGCGACCGGGTCAGCGTTGATCGTCGCGGCGGCCGCACGGGCGCGCGGGCGACGACGCATCTTGGGAGCCTCGGCGACCGGCGCGGACGGCGCCTCCTCGAACACCGACTCGGCCTCGGACGTCTCGACCGGCGCAAATGCCTCCGGCTCGGGCGCCTCGGCGATCAGTGCCGCGGTGTCGACGCTGCTGACGGCAATCGACTCGCCCGTCTCGGCGCCGGTCTGCTCGCCGCCCTGCTCGTTGCGCCGACCACCGCGACGTCCGCGACGTCCGCGACGACGACGGCCTTCGCCTTCGACGCCGTTGGCCTGTTCGGCCGGAGTCGTACCCTCGATCTCCTCGCCACCGCCGACTTCGACGATCTCGCCAACGCCTTCGTCGATTTCCTCGACATTGGTGTCGACGTCCTCGAACGTGCCATCCTCGTTCGTACCACCGACGGCGCCGTCCTCACCCGGGCGTGCCCGGCCCCGACGACCGCGGCGGCGACGGCGCTTCTTGCCGCCCTCGCCATCGGCATCGCGGCCCTCACGTGGTGCGGTCTGCTCACGACCGCCTTCGCGGCCCCCCTCGCGACGACGCGGCTGTTCGGCCTCGTCCTCCTCGACCTCGTCCTCCTCGATCTCGTCCTCGATCTCCTCGGGAAGATCGTCCTCGTCCTCTTCGATGATCTGGACGAATTTCGGCGGATGCGCGGGCGGCGGGCCACTGGCCTCGACCGTCATGTGCGCGCCTTCCTCGTCCTGGCCGGGGATGATCTCGACGATCACGCCGTAGCGATCCTCGATCTCGGCGATGTCGGCACGCTTGCGGTTGAGGATGTAGACGGCCGCTTCCTGGCTCGCGCGCAGCGTCAGCAGCGAGCCGCGACCGCGGGCGGCCTCGTCCTCGATAAGGCGGAGCGCGGAAATGCCCGACGACGATGCGGTGCGGACGAGCCCGGTGCCCTCACAATGCGGACAGGCGCGGGTCGATGCTTCGAGCACGCCGGTGCGCAGCCGCTGGCGGCTCATTTCCATGAGGCCGAACGACGAGATGCGGCCGATCTGGATGCGCGCACGATCGTTCTTCAGCGCCTCCTTCATCGCCTTCTCGACCTTACGGACATTGGAATTGTTATCCATGTCGATGAAGTCGATGACGACGAGCCCGGCCATGTCGCGCAGGCGCAGCTGGCGGCCGATTTCCTGTGCGGCCTCGAGGTTGGTCGCGGTCGCGGTCTGCTCGATGCTGTGTTCGCGCGTCGAGCGGCCCGAGTTGATGTCGATCGAAACAAGCGCCTCGGTCGGGTTGATGACCAGATAGCCGCCCGACTTCAGCTGGACGACCGGATGGTACATCGCCGACAGCTGATCCTCGACGCCTGCGCGCTGGAACAGCGGCACGGGGTCGGCATAATGCTTGATGCGCCGGGCGTGCGTGGGCATCAGCAGGCGCATGAACTCGCGCGCCTGCCGATAGCCGTCCTCGCCCTCAACGATGACCTCTTCGATTTCCTTGTTGTAGATGTCGCGGATCGCGCGCTTGATCAGGTCGCTGTCGCCGTAGACGAGCGCGGGTGCCGACGCCTTGAGCGTGGCTTCGCGGATCCCGTCCCACAGGCGGGCGAGGTAATCGAAGTCGCGCTTGATCTCGACCTTGCTGCGCTGCAGCCCGGCGGTGCGGACGATGCAACCCATCGACGGCGGCAGCTGCATGTCGGCCATGATCGACTTCAGGCGCTTGCGATCGCCCGCGTTGCTGATCTTGCGCGAGATGCCGCCGCCGTGGCTGGTATTGGGCATCAGCACGCAGTAGCGGCCGGCCAGCGACAGGTACGTGGTCAGGGCTGCGCCCTTGTTGCCGCGCTCTTCCTTGACGACCTGGACGAGCAGCACCTGACGGCGATGGATCACGTCCTGGATCTTGTAGCGGCGGCGCAGGTTCATGCGACGCTCGCGCAGATCCTCGACCGCGGCCTCGTCGCCGTTCGGCTTGCGCTTGCGACGCGGGGCCTCGCCGGTCTCTTCGCCGCCTTCGAGCTCGTCGGCGACATCGGGATCTACCCCGCCATCGTCCTCGAAGCGCTCGATATCGTCCTCGTCGTCACCCTCTTCGTCGTCCGCGTCATAGTCGGCGCGCAGGGCGGCCTCCTCGGCGGCATGCTCGGCCTCTTCGCGGAGGAGCGCGTCGCGGTCTTCCTTGGGGATCTGGTAGTAATCGGGATGGATCTCGCTGAACGCGAGGAAGCCGTGGCGATTGCCGCCGTAATCGATGAACGCCGCCTGGAGCGACGGCTCGACCCGCGTGACCTTGGCGAGGTAGATATTGCCCTTGAGCTGCTTGCGCTCGGCGCTTTCGAAATCGAATTCCTCGATCCGGTTACCCTTGACGACGGCGATCCGGGTTTCTTCCCGGTGGCGTGCGTCGATCAGCATACGCGTTGTCATAATAGATTCTCCGCGCGCGCGCCGGGCCTGATGGCAGCCGTCGCGCGCTTGATGGTGGTGCGGTCGGACACGGACGCCCGGACTCGCGGAAGGTATGCGAAACTGCCTCTGCTCGACGCGCATGCCGCGGGAACTCACCCTGCGGCGCCCGCACGACCGCGATCCCGTCGGCGAAGGCCGATCGGTGAGCGGGGCGGGGGGAATGCGTCATTCGAGCGTCAACCTGAAATTGCCGCGCCGTCGAGGATCCGAAGGCGGGCGTTGAGACCGGCGCGTCGCTGGCAAACTCTAGCGACGCACGGGTGCACGGCAGGACTAGCACCGCATTGCAGATCCCGCAACTGGCCCGCCGCGGGGCCGTCCGAAGCCTTGAAACCCGGCATTTTCACACGCTGTATTTCCGCGCAGCGATCTGTCCGGCAGCCGCGCCGGCAGCCACGGATATGGGAAAACCAAGGCAAACAGGCTATTAACCCTGCTCCGCAAGATCCTCTTGCGGGGGCGTGGCGTAGGCGTCTCGTTTCGGTCGGGCTCGACCGATCCAGGGAGTGTAGAATGGCTTTTCGCTGGACCGGCGGCGCGGTCGCACGGCATGGACGCAGGATGGTTGCGATCATCGCCCTGCTGCTCGGCTGGCTGTCCGGCGTTCCGGCGCTGGCGGCGACCGTACAGAGCATCGCGATCGGCAGAACGCAGATCGTGATCCGCTTCGATGCACCGGTCGGCAGCGGCGCGAGCCAGATCCTGACCGGCCGACGGCAGATCGCGGTCGATATCGCGAACGCGACGCCCGGCGGACCCGTGAGGCCGGGCGGCGTCGTGACCCGCATCACGCAGCGCCGGCACGGCGGCTCCGGGCTGCGAATGCTGTTCGACCTGTCCGAGCCGGTGATCGTGGCCGATGGCGGGTTCGATTCGCAGGGACGCGAACTGACGCTGGCCTTGCGCCGCGTCGACGATGCGACGTTCGCGCAGGCCAGTATCGCCGGTCCGCTGAATTTCTTCCCGTTCAATTTCGCCGCACGACCGGCGCCGCGGTACAAGGTATCGATCCCGGTGCCGCCGCGCGCACGCGGGATCGCACTGCCGCGGGTCGAGGGCGACGATATGCGTCCGCTGGTGGTGATCGACGCCGGGCATGGCGGGGTCGATCCCGGCGCGATCGGCCCTGACGGGCTGCGCGAAAAGGACGTGACCCTCAAGGTCGCCAAGGCGATCCGTGACGCGCTGCTCGCTTCTGGTCGGGTGCGCGTCGCGCTCACGCGGAGCGACGACCGGTTCCTCGTGCTGCGCGAGCGGTACGGCGTCGCACGGCGGTTGAAGGGGGACCTGTTCATATCGGTCCACTGCGACAGTACCGGATCCGAAGGCGCGAGCGGCGCGACTGCCTATACGCTGTCCGAGGTGGCGTCCGACAAGGAGGCGGCGCGGCTAGCCGCGCGCGAGAACAAGGCGGATGTGATCTCCGGGGTGAATCTGGGCGAGGCGCCTGCCGACGTGTCGTCGATCCTGATCGACCTGACGCAGCGCGAGACGATGAACGCGTCGGCCACGTTCGCGCGGTTGCTAGGACGCGAGGCCAAGCCGTTGATGCCGCTCAAGCCGAACTTCCACCGCATGGCGTCGCTGATGGTGCTCAAGGCGCCCGACATGCCCTCGATCCTGTTCGAGACGGGCTATATTTCGAACCCGCAGGACGCGGCGTTTCTCGACAGCGACGAGGGGCGGCAGCGGATTGCGGAGAGCGTGACGCGCGCGGTCACGGTGCATTTCGCGCGGCGGATGGTAGCGCGCTGATCCGGCCGGTTGCGCTCACGGCAAGAGCGCGGCATCCTGACGGCTAGGACCCCGGCGGAGGCCGAGGCCCGGTTGGAGGACGTTCCGACTGGGCTTCGGCCTCCGCCGGGGCACGTGTTTCTGGTTAGGACGATCTGATGACCGACGCGACGCGGGGCGTATCCGAGACCGGGCCCGAGACGAGCATGCGCGAGCTTACCTTTCGCGGGGTCGTGCTTGGCGCGATCATTACGCTGCTGTTCACCGCAGCGAACGTCTATCTGGGTTTGAAGATCGGGCTGACCTTCGCGACGTCGATCCCCGCCGCGGTGATCTCGATGGCCGTGCTGCGGCTGTTCAAGGATTCGACGATCCTCGAGAACAACATCGTCCAGACGATCGCGTCCGCGGCGGGCACGCTGGCGGCGATCATCTTCGTGCTGCCCGGCCTCGTCATGATCGGCTGGTGGCAGGGGTTTCCGTTCTTCACCACAGCGGCGATCACGATGTTCGGCGGCGTGCTCGGCGTGCTGTTCTCGGTCCCGCTGCGCCGTGCGCTCGTCGTCGACACGGTGCTGCCCTATCCGGAGGGCCGCGCCGCCGCCGAAGTGCTGAAGGTCGGCGCGGGCAGCCGTGAGGGCGGCGAGGAGAGCGCACGCGGGCTTGGCATCATCGTCGTCAACGCGCTGGTGTCGGCCGGGTTCGCGATCCTGACGCAGACCAAATTGGTCGCTGCCGAGGCCGCGACGTGGTTCCGCGTCGGCGCAGGTGCGACCGGAATTTCGGGCGGGCTGTCGTTCGCGCTGCTGGGTGCGGGGCATCTGGTCGGCATTTCGGTCGGGATGGCAATGTTTACGGGCGTGGTGATCGGCTGGTGGATCCTGCTGCCGATCCTGACCTCGGCGGGGAGCGTGACCGGGACCGCGGAGGTGATCGCGACGACCGTGTTCCGGTCGGACGTGCGGTTCTTCGGTGCGGGCGTGATCGGCGTCGCGGCGATCTGGACCTTGCTCAAGATCGCAGGACCCGTGGTCGGCGGCGTGCGATCGGCGCTGGCGGCGTCGGCAGCCAAGCGCGGCGGCGAAGTGCTGGCACTCGAGGAGCGCGACATCCCGATCGGGATCGTCGGGATCGCGTCGCTGGCGATGCTCGTCCCGATCGGGATCCTGCTGTGGACGGTCCTCCAGGGCGGGCCGCTCGAGGCGTCGGCGATCGGGCTGATCGCAGGGAGTCTCGCGTTCATCCTGGTCATCGGCCTCGTGATCGCGGCGGTGTGCGGGTACATGGCGGGGCTGATCGGCGCGTCGAACTCTCCTGTGTCGGGCATCGGCATCCTCGCCATCCTCGCCGCATCGATCCTGCTCGTGTCGTGGTTCGGTCGGGCGGTCGAGCCGGGGACGACGCAGGCGCTGGTCGCCTACGGCCTGATCGTGACGGGCGTGGTGTTCGGCATCGCGACGATCTCGAACGACAATCTCCAGGATCTGAAGACCGGGCAGCTGGTCGGTGCGACGCCATGGAAGCAGCAGGTCGCGCTGCTGATCGGCGTGGTGTTCGGGTCGATCGTCGTGCCACCGGTGCTCAACCTGCTCGGTAGCACGCTTGGCTTTGCGGGTGCGCCGGGGGCCGGGCCCAATGCGCTGGCGGCACCGCAGGCGGCGCTGATCTCCGCGCTCGCCAAGGGCGTGCTGGGGGGCAATCTCAACTGGGCGATGATCGGCTATGGCGCGATGACCGGTGTTGCGGTCATCGCGCTCGACGAACTGCTGGGCAAGGCGGGCAAGCTGCGGTTGCCGCCGCTGGGCGTCGGGCTGGGCGTGTATCTGCCGATGGCGGTGACGTTGCCGGTCACGATCGGCGCGGTGGTCGGCTATGCCTATGACCGCTGGGCAGACCGCGCGCGCGATCCCGAGCTCGCCAGGCGGATGGGCGTGCTGACCGCGACGGGGATGATCGTCGGCGAGTCGCTGTGGGGCGTGGGGTTTGCCGGGATCGTCTATCTCACCAACCAGGAGACGCCGCTGGCGCTGGTCGGGGAGGCGTTCGTGCCCATCGCGCTGGTAGGCGGGACCCTGCTGTTCGCGCTGCTGACCTGGGTGATGTACCGGCGGACGATGGCGGCATCGCGGTAGGAGGCTGGTTCCCCGCGAAGGCGGGGACCCAGGCAGGGCTCCCGCCTTCGCGGTAGCCCAGTGAGGGGAACGGCCTGCGTGGTTGAGCGCACTTCCCCGGCGAAGGCCGGGGCCCAGTTGGGGAGTCCGACGTTACGAAGCGCGGTCCGTCGTTATCTCCGTATCCCAACTGGGCCCCGGCCTTCGCCGGGGTGGAATCCTAAAGACGGAGCGGCCGGCCTTCACTCCATCGCGGCGAGCATTTCCGTGATCTTGACGAAGGCGAAGCCGATCGAGCTGTCCGCGATGCCGTAAGGCAGAAACAGCGCATCGCCGTGGCGCAGCGCGCCGCAGCTGTAGACGACGTTGGGGACATAGCCCTCGCGGTCCTGATCCTTGGCGGCGAGGATCGGCTGCTGCGTGCGGCCGATCACCTTGGACGGGTCGTCCTTGTCGAGCAGCACTGCACCGATCGAATATTTGCGCATCGCGCCGACGCCGTGCGTGAGCAGCAACCAGCCCTCGTCGAGTTCGATCGGCGGGCCGCAATTGCCGATCTGGACGAGCTCCCACGGATAGAGCGGCGTCAGGATCTTCTCGCCGTCGTCCCAGTCGGTCAGCGTGTCCGACTTCAGCAGGAACAGGTTCTCGCCGTCCTGCCGGCCGATCATCATATACTGGCCGTTCACCTTGCGCGGGAACAGCGCCATGCCCTTGTTACGCGCGGCGGGGCCAGTCATCGGGACGAGATCGAACGCGCGGAAATCGCGCGTCCGCATCAGTTCGGACTGGATGACCGAACCGTTATAGGCGGTGTAGGTGCCGATCCATTCATAGTCGCCATTGTCGTGCTGGAAGCGGACGATGCGTAGATCCTCCAGCCCCTTCGACTGCGCCTGCGTGATCGGGAAGATCACGGTGCCGCTCAGCGTGCTGTCGCGGTGGCGATAAACGGTGACGGGGCCCTGCGGCATCTCGTCTTCGCCGCTGCCGACCGCGTCGGTCGCGGTCGCGAAAGGCGGCTCGGGCGCTAGCTTCATCAGATTCTGGTCGGTGATGATGCCTTCGCGGAAGGCAACCGACGAGATGTGACCTTCGCCGACCGCGCGCATCGACATCAGGATGCGCAGGCTGCCCGGCGGCATGCCCGACTGGTCGAAATGCGGCACCGCGCTGGGGTTCATCAGCGCGGCGGCGGCATAGCTGTATTCATGACAGAAATAGGCGCCGATCAACTGGCGCTTCTCGTCGCCGATATCCGCGCCGTTGAGCCCGAGCATGTCCTCGATCTGGTCGTAGCGCGTCATGAACACGCGCCGCGTCTGCCAGTGCCGCGCCTCGAAATCCTTCAGCACCACCTCGAGCTGGATCCGCGCCTCCGCGCTCGTCATCTCGAGGACTTCGCCGACCAGTCGCTCGGTACGACTGGGTGCACCGGCATTGCCGGCCCAGGCGATATGAAAGGGCCGGACGACGACCCGTGACGGGTCGGCGTGCAACCGCAGCTGGTGGGTAAACAGGTCCATCGTGCTTATGCCTCGCGTGCCGTTCCACCTTGGGACGCCGACGCTAGCGAGGCTATGCGACGACGCGCGAGGCTCCTGCCACGCTTTGGGCTGCGTTTGATACCCCCGAAATCGCACAATTGGCCAATTGCAGCGCCAAAATCGACTCTGCACCCTGGTTACGGTTCAATCCCGTCGGCATCAATCCATCGAAACAGCCACCATCGGCAATGCTCGCGAGCGGCAGATTAAGGTCATTCCCGCCCAGGAACCAGCGATAGGCACGCTCGGCCTCGTCACGCCAGCGCAGGTCGCCGGTGGCCTCGAACGCCGCCATACAGGCATCGACGGTGGCCTGTGCCTCCAGCGGCTGCTGGTCGAACTGCAGCGGATCCTCATAGGAGCGTCCGAAGCTTTCCGTGCCAACCGCGCGGAAGCGACCCTCGGGCGAGGTCTGCTTGGCGACGATCCATTCGAGTGTCGCCAGACCGCAATCGATCAGGTCCTGGCGGCCGAGCGCCTGGCCCGCACGGATGAGCGCCTGTGGCAGGCGCGCATTGTCATAGGCTAGGACGATCTCGAACCACTGCCATTCGGGACGTCGCGTCTTCTCGAGCAGTGCCAGATGGACATCCGGGAACTTTGCCAGGATCGACAGCGAGAGCTGATGCCCGGGGCTCGCCTCGAGCATCGCCGCCGCGCCGAGCATCGCAAAGGCCTGGGCGCGCAGGCTGCCGAGCTCGAGCGCACAGGATGCGGTCGAGTCATACATCGCCGTCGCCCAGTCACGATGCTTGGCCAGCTGCGCATCGCGTGCGGTGATACCGAGCGCCCAGACGGTGCGCCCGTTCGAATCCTCGGACCCGACGTCCTCGCACCAGCTCCGGTCGAAGCTCATGAAGTTGCGGAAGCGACGCTCGTCGGGGTTCCAGGCATATTGCACGAACGACGCATAGATCGTCGTCCACTTGTCGCGCTGGACCTCATCCATGTCCGGCATCGCACTCATCAGCATGAGCGCACGGCAATTGTCGTCGATGCAATAGCCATGCCGGCGATCGGGGATCGAGTAGATCGAATGCTGAAGCATGCCCGTCGAATCACTCATCCGTTCGACGGCCGCGAAGTCAGGCGCAAGCGGCTTCAACGGGGGCGAAGGTTTTGCCAGACGAAAAGGGCGTGCCGCGACCACCGCGCGGATCTCTGCCATCGATGTTTCGGCAAGCTGTGGCCAGATCATCGTACGACCGCGCGCATAGGCGCGTTCGGCCAAGCGATGGCGGTCGCGATCACTCGACAGCAGCATGTCGATCTCGCGCGCGAAGGCAGCGACATCTCCGAACGGGACAAGGACGCCATGCCCATCGGCGAGGATCTCCGTCGCATGGACGTACGGGGTCGAGATGACGGGCTTGCCGACGCCGATGGCGTAGCTGAGCGTCCCCGAAGTGATCTGTGCCGGGTTGGTGTAGGGCGTCACATAGATATCGGCCGCCTGCAGATAGCTCAGCAACTCGTCATGTTCGACGAACGCGTCGATGAAGGCGACATTGCCCGCCACGCCACGGGCTTCGGTCAGCGCCTTGAGACGATCACGATATGCCTCGCCCTGATGCGCGACGAGATTGGGGTGCGTCGCGCCGAGCACGACGTAGAGGAGATTCGGATGGCGTTCGATGACCGCGGGCAGCGCCTCGATCACCGTTTCGATACCCTTGTTCGGCGCGAGCAGTCCGAAGGTCAGCACGACCTTGCGGCCTTCCCAGCCGAATTGCGCCTTCAGCGTGTCGGGTTCGACGAGGTCACGATCGGGCACGCCGTGCGGGATCATCACGATCTGCCGCGGGCTGGCGCCATAGACGCGCTGGAGGATATCGCGGCCACGCTCCGCCATCACGATGACGCGCGCGGCACGGCGCAACAGGCCCTCCATGACGCGGCGTTCGTCGGGATTGGGGCGTTCGAGGATCGTATGCAACGCAACGACGACCGGCAGCGTCGTGCGGTCGAGCAGCGCGAGCAGATAGTCCCCGGCCGGGCCACCATAGATGCCGTATTCGTGCTGAACCCAGATTGCCTGGGCGCCGCTCGCATCGATCTTGCGTGCGGCATCCAGATAGGCGGTCAAATCGGTTTCGGGGATCGTTCCAACGACTTCCGGCGGATACTCGTACAGGCCAGGATGATCATCCATCGCATAGACGTCGACCGCGACCTCGGGAAAGCGCGCCCGCATCGCCGTGAACACATCCGTCGTATATGTCGCGATACCGCACCGCCTCGGCAAAAAATTGCCAATGAGTGCCAGCCGCGTGATCTTGGTCCCGTCCGCCGGTAACGCCATACCCTGTCCTTTGTCTGAGCGCGCATAACGGGCTAACCCGACATCGCGCTCACCCCCAACGGCTGACAAGGTATGAAAGTTGCATTAATATTGCACTGCAACACACGCTTTGATGTTAAACTTTATCAACGTCGCCGCATGCGGCGACGGCGTCAGCCACGCCCACGATACGGGGCGACGCCCTGATCGGGCAGCCAGAGATCTGCGGGGGGTGCGGACGACTGCCAAAAGACGTCGATCGGGATCCCGCCGCGCGGATACCAATAGCCGCCGATCCGCAGCCAGACCGGCTTCATCTCGTCGAACAGCCGCTCGCCTATGCCTACCGTGCAGTCCTCGTGGAAGCCGGCATGGTTGCGAAAGCTGCCGAGAAACAGCTTGAGCGACTTGGATTCGACGATCGTCTCGCCGGGGACATAATCGATGACGAGATGCGCGAAGTCGGGCTGGCCGGTAACCGGGCAGAGCGAGGTGAATTCGGGCACCGCGAACCGCACCAGATAGGTCCGGCCGACGCGCGGGTTGGGCACGTAATCGAGCACGGCCTCTTCGGGCGAGGCGGGGAGGGCGCTGTTCTGGCCCAGATATAACGGGTTTGTAGGAGCGGTCATGGTCCGCCATGTAGGATGCGATGCGCTCCAAGAAAACCACGCTCGTGCCGATCCTCGGCGACCAGCTCTCGCTGCAGATCGCCTCGCTCAACGGGGCCGACCCGGCGGCGACGATCGTGCTGATGATGGAGGTCGCCGACGAGACGACCTATGTCCGCCATCATCGCCGCAAGATCGCCTATATCCTGTCGGCGATGCGGCATCACGCCGAGGCACTGCGCGAGGCGGGCTGGACCGTCGACTACGTCACGCTAGACGATCCGGAGTCGACCGGCAGCTTCACCGGCGAGGTCGCGCGCGCGATCGGGCGGCATGATCCGGCGCGAATCATCGTCACCGAAGCGGGCGAGTGGCGCGTTGCGGGGATGCTGGACGCGTGGGAAACGCTGTTCGGCCTGCCGGTCGAGATCCGCGCCGACGACCGTTTCCTCGCCAGCCATGCCGAGTTCGAGGCCTGGGCGGAGGGGCGCAAGCAGTTGCGGATGGAGTATTTCTACCGCGAGATGCGCCGCCGCACCGGGTTGCTGATGGATGGCGAGAAGCCCGAGGGGGGCGAGTGGAATTACGATGCGGAGAACCGCAAGCCCGCCAAGGCCGACCTGCTGATGCCGCGCCCGCTCTCCTTTGCCCCCGATGCGATCACGACCGAGGTGCTCGCGATGGTCGCGGCGCGGTTCGGCGAGCATCCAGGCAGCCTCGATGCCTTCGACTTCGCGACGACCCGCGACGATGCGCTGAAACAGCAGCGGCATTTCCTGAAGCACGCGCTGCCGCGGTTCGGGGATTATCAGGACGCGATGCTGACCGACCAGCCGTTCCTGTGGCACGCGGTGCTGTCGCCCTATATCAACTCCGGACTGCTCGATCCGGTCGAGCTGTGCCGCGCGGTCGAGGCGGAATATGCGGCGGGGCGCGTGCCGCTCAACTGCGCCGAAGGGTTCATCCGCCAGATCATCGGCTGGCGCGAATATATGCGCGGCATCTACTGGCGCGAGGGGCCGGATTATGTCGAGCGCAACTTCCTGGATGCGAGGCGAGACCTGCCGGGCTTCTACTGGACCGGCGAGACCGACATGCACTGCCTGTCGCAGGCGATCGGGCAGACGCTCGACCATGCCTATGCGCATCACATCCAGCGGCTGATGGTGACGGGTAATTTCGCGCTGCTGATCGGCGCGGACCCCAAACAGGTCCATGAATGGTATCTGGAGGTCTATGCCGATGCGTATGAATGGGTCGAGCTGCCCAATACGCTGGGGATGAGCCAGTTCGCGGATGGCGGGTTGCTGGGGTCGAAGCCCTATGCGGCGTCGGGGGCGTATATCAACCGGATGTCGGATTATTGCGGGCATTGCCGCTATGACGTGAAGCAGCGCGTCGGCCCCGACGCCTGCCCGTTCAACGCGCTCTACTGGGATTTCCTGGTGCGCAACGCGGAGAAGCTTGATCGCAACCCGCGACTGGCGATGCCGTATCGCAACTGGGCGAAGATGAAACCGGCGGACCAAGACGCGACGCTGGCGCAGGCAAAGGAATTTCTGGCGCGGCTCGACGGCTGAGCGCTACATTCGCCGTCAGGACGGGTTTAACGCCGTCGATAGGAGTAGGCGGATGCCGCATTACGGCGATTACCAGAACGCGATCTACAATGCGGGGCTGAGCGGCGTGATCCCGAAGCTGCCGGTCGATTACGCGACGCTCGAACAGCGCGCGAGCGCGGCGATGCCGCCGTCGGTGCTGGGCTATGTCCAGGGGGGCTGCGGCGACGAATTTACGCAGGACAACAATGCACATGCGTTCCGCCACTGGGGCATGACGCCGCGGATGATGGTCGATTGCAGCAGGCGGGACCTGTCGATCGACCTGTTCGGAATGCGGCTGCCGAGCCCGATCTTCATGGCGCCGGTCGGGGTGATCGGGATCTGCACGCAGGACGGTCACGGCGATCTCGCCGCCGCGCGTGCCTCGGCCGAGACGGGGGTGCCGTTGATGGCGTCGACGCTGTCGAACGATCCGCTCGAAAGCGTGGCGGGGGCGCTGGGCGAGACGCCGGGGTTTTTCCAGCTCTATACACCCAAGGACAAGGCGCTGGCCGAGAGCCTGGTGCGCCGCGCCGAGGCAGCGGGGTATAAGGGGATCGTCGTCACGCTCGACACCTGGGTGACGGGCTGGCGGCCGCGCGACCTGAACGTCGCGAACTTCCCGCAGCTGCGCGGCGCGGTGCTGATGAACTATTTCTCCGATCCCGTCTTTCGCGCGATGCTCGCCAAGCCGCCCGAGGAGGATGGCGCAGCGGCGGTGCGGCAATGGGCGGGCGTGTTCGGCAAGGTGCTGACCTGGGACGACATGGCGTGGCTGCGCTCGCTCACTACGCTGCCGCTGATCCTGAAGGGGATCTGCCATCCCGGCGACGCACGCCGCGCGATCGATGCGGGAGCGGATGCGATCTATTGTTCGAACCATGGCGGGCGCCAGGCCAATGGCGGAATCGCGGCGATCGACATGCTGCCGGGCGTGGTCGCGGCGGCGGGCGACGTGCCCGTGCTGTTCGATTCAGGGATCCGGTCGGGCAGCGACGTGGTGAAGGCGATCGCGCTCGGCGCGCGTGCCGTGGGCGTCGGGCGGCCCTA
This sequence comes from Sphingomonas sp. Leaf30, assembly GCF_001422525.1. NCBI lineage: Bacteria > Pseudomonadati > Pseudomonadota > Alphaproteobacteria > Sphingomonadales > Sphingomonadaceae > Sphingomonas > Sphingomonas sp. Leaf30. The sequence goes on from NZ_LMKZ01000018.1 coordinate 94,721, forward strand.
TGCGTATGGCCTCGCGCTCGATGGGGCGGCGGGGGCGGCGCATGTGTTGCGGTGCCTGCTGGCGGAGGCGGATCTGCTGATGGCGGTGAATGGCTGGCCGACGATCGCCGATGTCCGTGCGGCGGGCGCGGTGCGGATCTAGCGCGACACGGCGAGGAAGGGGGCGAGCGCGTCCCAGGCGGGCTGCTTGGCGGCGCGGCCGATCGTGTGGAGCGGGCTGCTCGAGGGCAGCGCGACGATCTGCGGGCCGAGCGTTCCGAGCCCCTGTCTGAGGCCGAGCTTCAACGCGGTTGCGCCGTTGAACGCGATCGCGCGGAGATCGGGCAGGCGCGCGACCAGCTCGGCGACCGCATTGTCCTGCGCATCGAGGATCGCGGCGTCGGTGCTACCGATGCGGTGCGCCGACCCGATCACGTCCCACAGCGCCACGCCCGCATCGCGCAAGGCGGCCAGTCGCTCGTCATAGGCCAGCGCGACGAGATCGCGCGCCACCACGCCCGACATCAGCGCCCAGAACTGGTTCTGCGGATGCGCATAATAGCGAGCTTCGGCGAGCGAACGGTCGCCGGGCAGGCTGCCCAGGACGAGCAGCCGCGCATCGGCGGCGGCCACGGGCGGGAAGGAGGATTTACGCGTCATCGTGCGCGACGACGTGGCGATTGCGCGCGATCGTGCAAGCATTCTATGCAGACGCGCATGAAGATCCTGCTGTCCGCAAGCCTCGCCGTGCTCGCTCTTGCAAGCGCCCCCGCCACCGCCCGCCAGCTGACCATCGACGATGTCGTCAAGCTGTCGCGCGTGTCCTCGCCCGCCGTGTCGAAGGACGGCCGCTGGCTGGTGTGGGAACAGCGCGAGACCGATCTCGCCGCCGATCGCGGCCGGTTCGACCTGTGGCGGCTCGACCTGACGCGCAAGGGTGCGAAACCCGAGCCGCTGATCGCCGAAGCCGATGTGAACGAGACCGGCGCGCAATTCTCCGCCGATGGCGCAACCGTCTATTACCAGTCGGACAAGGGCGGCAGCGACGCGGTCTGGTCGATCGGGATCGCCGGCGGCACGCCGCGCAAGCTGACAAGCTTCGAGGGCGGTTTCGGCGGGTTCAAGGTCGCGCCGACCGGCGACAAGCTCGTGGTGTGGGCCGATCGCAAGCCCGGCGCGCCGAGCCTTGCGCCCGCGATCGTCAAGAAGGACCCGAATGCCGGGGCGGGGCGGACCTACGATCAGCTGTTCGTGCGGCACTGGGACACATGGTCGAATGGCGACCGATCGCAGCTGTTCGTGCTGCCGCTGACGGCCGCGGGCGCGCAGGGAGACGGCGTCGCGGTGACTGGCGGTCTGATCGGCGATGCGCCGTCCAAGCCGTTCGGCGGCGGCGAGGAAGTGTCGTGGAGCGCGGACGGCCGGACGCTGTATTTCGCTTTGCGCGAGGCGGGGCGGATCGAAGCGACCTCGACCAATCTCGACATCTTCTCGGTCCCCGCGGACGGTTCCGCAGCGCCGGTCAACCTGACGGCGGCGAACACCGGCATGGACAATCTGCCGACGGTGTCGCCCGATGGCCGCACGCTCGCCTGGTTCGCGATGGCGCGCGCGGGGTTCGAGGCGGATCGCCAGGTGCTGATGACGCGCGATCTGGCGAGCGGTCAGGTGCGCGCGGTAACGCAGGGCTGGGATCGCTCGGTTGCGTCAATCGCATGGAGCCCCGACAGCAAACGTATATACGTCACCGCGGACGACACGCAGGAGACGCCGGTGTTCGCGGTCGATCCCATGACGGGCAAGGTGACGCGGCTGACGCAGGAGGGCCATGTCGGTGCGGTCGTGCCGACGCCCAACGGTGTCGTCGTCGCGATCAACAGCCTGACCGCGCCCGATGATTTCTATGCGCTGGCGGTGAAGGGCACGCGGATGCCGAAGCCGGAGCGGCTGACCTCGGTCAACGCGGGAAAGCTCGCGGGCATCGACATGCCGACCGTCACGCGGTTCAACTTCAAGGGCGCGAACGACGACACCGTCTGGGGCTATGCGGTGAAGCCGTATGGCAGCCCGGCCTCGACCCAGAATGGGAAGGTCCCGGTCGCCTATATGGTGCACGGCGGACCGCAGGGGTCGAGCAACAACAGCTGGTCCTATCGCTGGAACCCGGCGGTGTTCGCGGGTGCGGGCTACGGGCTGGTCGCGGTCGATTTCCACGGGTCGACGGGGTATGGCCAGGCCTTCACCGACGCGATCAGCAACAATTGGGGCGGCTGGCCGCTCGAGGATCTGCAAAAGGGGCTGGCGGCGGCGACCGCCAAATTCGGCTGGCTCGACGGCGACCGCGCCTGCGCGCTCGGCGCGTCGTACGGCGGCTATATGATGAACTGGATCGAGGGGAAGTGGCCCGACCGGTTCAAGTGCATCGTCCAGCATGACGGCGTCTTCGATGCGCGTGCGATGGCGTACGAGACCGAAGAGCTGTGGTTCGACGAGTGGGAGCATGGCGGGAAGACCTATTACGAGGATCCTGCCGCGTTCGAGAAATGGAACCCGGTCAACTACGTCGCCAACTGGAAGACGCCGATGCTGGTGATCACCGGCGAGAAGGATTTCCGCATTCCCTATACGCAGGGGCTCGCGAGCTTCACCGCGTTGCAGCGGCGGGGGATTCCGTCACGGTTGCTGGTCAACCCGAACGAGAATCACTGGGTGCTGAAGCCGAAGAACAGCCTGCAATGGTATGGCGAGGTGATCGGCTGGATGGACAAGTGGACGGCGAAATAGGGATCCGCTGATCCTTCCCCGTCATCCTGACGAAAGTCAGGATCCAGAGCCACGAACGTCAGTGCCCGTTACCCTGGGTCCTGACTTTCGTCAGGATGACGTATGGGGGTGGCTCAGTGCGCCTTGGGCTTCTTCACCGCGTGGAGGCCAAGTGCGATCGCGCCACCGAGGATGAGGCCGACGACGCCCGACAGCGCGGCATTGACCACCCAGTTCACCACGCCCTTGGCCACCGGCACCGCGGCGGCGGCGCCCGCGGCGGCATCGTGGATAAAGTGCGGGATCGTCGTCAGCCCGAAATCCTCGATCCCGTGGACGATGATCTGTCCGCCGACCCAGACCATCGCCGCAGTGCCGACCACCGACAGCACCGACATGACGACGGGCATGCCCTTGACCAGGCCGCGGCCGAACGCTTGCACGGCCGGGCTTTTCCGCTCGGTCAGATGCAGGCCGATATCGTCCATCTTCACGATCAGCGCGACGACGCCGTAGACGAGGATCGTGATCGCGACGCCGACCAGTGCAAGCACGATCGCCTGTTCCCAGATCGGTTCGGCGGCAACGTCCGACAGCGCGATCACCATGATCTCCGCCGACAAAATGAAGTCGGTGCGGATCGCGCCAGAGACCTTCTGGTCCTCGAGCGTCTTCGGATCGATCGGGGCGGTGGCTTCGGCTTCGGCATGGCCGCCGCCGAGCGCTTCGAGGATCTTTTCCGCACCCTCGAAGCAGAGATAGGTCCCGCCAAGCATCAGCAGCGGGGTCAGGGCCCAGGGTGCGAACGCGCTGAGCGCGAGTGCTGCGGGGAGGATGAAGAGCAGCTTGTTGCGGAACGAGCCGAGTGCGATTTTGCCGATCATCGGCAATTCGCGCTTGGGCGAGAATCCGACCATGTAGCGCGGCGTGACCGCGGCATCGTCGACCACCACGCCGATCGCCTTGCTGCCCGCCTTGCCGGTCGCAGCACCGATATCGTCGAGGCTGGCCGCGGCCAGCTTGGTGATCCCGGCAATGTCGTCGAGCAGTGCGACCAGTCCTGTGGGCATCGATGGGTCCTTCGCGTGATCGGTAAGAGGCGGCAATAGCCGGTCCGCGGTAACGTGACAGCGATGTCATGCAACGGGTTTCGACCTTGCGCAAAGTGCGTGACGCGCGGAATGGTTGCGCGGTGACGCACATCACGACGGGATCGAGCATGACAGACGACTTCATCAACAACCTGCCCAAGGCCGAACTGCATCTGCATATCGAGGGCAGCCTCGAGCCCGAGCTGATGTTCGCGCTTGCCGAACGCAACAAGGTCGCGATCCCGTTCAAGAGCGTCGAGGACGTGCGCGCGGCCTACAGCTTCACCAACCTCCAGACCTTTCTCGACATCTATTATGCGGGCGCGGCCGTGCTGAAGACCGAGGAGGATTTCCACGATCTGGCGCTCGCCTATTTCGACCGGGTCGCGCAGGACGGCGTGGTCCATGCCGAGATCTTCTTCGATCCGCAGACGCACACGCATCGCGGCATCCCGTTCGACGTCGTCGCCAACGGCCTGTTCGCAGGCATCGATGCCGCGCGAGCGAAGCACGGGATGAGCATCGGCCTGATCATGAGCTATCTGCGGCATCTCGACGAGGAAGATGCGTTCAGGACGTTTGAACAGGCCGAGCCTTGGCTCGACCAGATGATCGGCGTCGGGCTCGATTCGTCCGAGATGGGGCATCCGCCATCGAAGTTCGCGCGCGTGTTCGAAGCATCGGCGGAAGCCGGGCTGCTGCTGTGTGCGCATGCCGGCGAGGAAGGCCCGCCCGCCTATATCCACGAGGCGCTCGACATCCTGCGCGTCGACCGGATCGATCACGGCAATCGTGCGCTCGAGGATCCGGTGCTGGTCGCGCGGCTCGCGCGCGAGGCGATGACGCTGACCGTGTGTCCGTTGTCGAACGTCGCGCTGCGCAACGTCGACCGGATCGAGGACCATCCGATCGACCGGATGCTCGATCTCGGCCTGCGTGCGACGATCCATTCGGACGACCCGGCCTATTTCGGCGGCTATATCGGCGAAAATTACCGCCAGACCGCGCGCGCGCGCAATTTGTCGCGCGGGCAGATCGTGACGCTGGCGCGCAACAGCTTCCTCGGCAGCTTCCTCGACGACGAGGCGATCGCCGGGCATCTGGCGACCCTCGAGGCCTATGTGACCGCGCATCCGTGATCCGGCGCTTTCTATCGATCTTCGAGCCGTTCATCCTGATGCTGCTCGGCACCGTCGTGCTGGCGAGCGTGATGCCGGCGCGGGGACAGGCGGCGACGATCGTCGGCTATGTCGCCGACGTCGCAATCTTCCTGCTGTTCTTCCTTCACGGCGCGAAATTGTCGCGCGCGGCGATCTGGGACGGACTGCGCAACTGGCCGCTCCACCTCGCCGTGCTGGGGGTGACGTTCGTCGCCTTTCCCGCGCTCGGAGTTGGGCTGACCGCGCTGCCCTTCGTCGACGCGCGGATGGCGACGGGCGTGCTGTTCCTGACGCTGCTGCCCTCGACGGTCCAGTCGTCGATCGCCTTTACCGCGATCGCCCGCGGCAATGTCGCGGCGGCGGTGTGCAGCGCGTCCTTTTCCAACCTGCTGGGCATCGTGATCACACCAGCGTTGGTCGCGCTGCTGATGCGGAACGCAGGCAACGCCGGCGGGATGTCGATCGAGAGCGTCGAGACGATCATTGTCCAGCTGCTCGTGCCGTTCGTGGCGGGGCATATGCTGCGGCCCTGGATCGGTGCATGGGTGGCGCGGCGCAAGGCGATGCTGACGATCGTCGATCGCGGATCAATCCTGCTCGTCGTCTATGGTGCATTCGGCGCTGCGGTGGTTGAGGGGCTGTGGAGCCGTGTGTCGCTCGGCGACCTGCTCCTGATCGGCCTGCTCTCTTGTGCCCTGCTGGCCATCGTGCTGGCGCTGACGCTGACCATCGCGCGGCTGATGCGGTTGCCGCGCGAGGATGCGATCGTGTTGCTGTTCTGTGGGTCGAAGAAGAGCCTGGCGTCGGGGGTGCCGATGGCCGGCGTGCTGTTCCCCGCGGCGCAGGTCGGCGTGATCCTGTTGCCGCTGATGCTGTTCCACCAGATCCAGCTGATCGCCTGTGCGGTTATCGCGCGCCGCTATGCAGACCGGGCTGATGCGCGCGTGGAGGCGATGGCACCGGTGGCGTAACTGCCTTGGCTTATTTGCTTTTCCACGCGCGAAACGACATGGTCGCGGCTTGACGGAAAGGCCCAGCATCTGTGACTGATACCGCGTTGGACCTTACGGCCTGCGATCGGGAGCCCATACACATTCCCGGCGCGATCCAGCCGCACGGGCTGTTGCTCGTCGCCGATGCGGCGAGCCTGCGCGTCGTTGCGGGCGCGGGCGATATCGAGACGCGGCTGACCCCCGACTGGCTGGGCGCAGACCTCGCGACGATGATCGGCCAGGACGTTGCCGCGCTGCTGGCGGAGCGATCGGGGCGCGGCAGCATGATCGGCGCTGCCGTCGGCACGCTGGTCGCGGGTACCAGCGAGCAGTTCCACATGGTCCTGCATGCGAGCGAGGAACACGTCCTCGTCGAGCTCGAGCCCGCCACGACGGCGCCGTCGAGCGCCGCGACCGTGCTCGGCTGGCTCGATTCGATGGCGACCGCGTTCGAGCGGTCGGGCAGTCTCCAGGCGCTGTGCGAACAGGCGGCGGTCGCGTTCCGGACGTTGACCGGGTTCGACCGGGTCATGGTTTATCGCTTTCTCGACGATGAATCCGGACGCGTGATGGCGGAGGATCGCGATCCCGCGCTGCACAGCTTCCTTAACCATCATTTTCCTGCGACCGACATCCCGAAACAGGCGCGCGCGCTGTATGTCCGCAACCGGACGCGCGCGATCCCGCATGCGGTCTATACGCCTGCGATCCTGCGCCCCGCAGGGTTCGAGACGCTCGACCTGAGCGACGTCGCGCTGCGCAGCGTGTCGCCGATCCATCTGCGCTACATGACCAATATGGGCGTCGCGGCGTCCGCGTCGATCTCGATCGTCAAGGACGGGCTGTTGTGGGGGATGATCGCCTGCCACAGCATGACGCCGCGGACGCTGGCGCCCGATATCCGCGCGACCGCGAGCACGCTGGCGAGCAGCCTCGCCCGACAGATCCGCGCGAAGGAGGAGGCCGAGGGATACCGCGAACGCCTGCGGCTGCGGTCGGTGGAAGACGTCGTCGTGCTCAAGATGGCCACCGAGGGCAGCGCACAGCGGACCGCGGCGGCGGTCGGCGACGACCTGCGCCGGATGCTGGCGAGTGACGGCTTCGCGCTCGTCCAGCACGGCGCGGTGCAGCGCGACGGCCAGTGTCCGGACGACAGAGACGTACTGGACCTGGTCGAATGGATCCGCAGCCGCGGGACAGGCGACATCGTTTCGACGCATGCGCTGTCGACGCTCTACCCACCTGCGGAACGCTATCGGTCGAAGGCAAGCGGGCTGCTTGCGATGCCGCTGATCGACGAGGGCGCGGTGCTGTTGTGGTTCCGCGCCGAGCGGATCACCGAGATCGAATGGGCAGGCAATCCGCATAAGGCGACGTCGGGCGATCCCGCTGAACAGCTGACGCCGCGCACGTCGTTCGCGTCATGGACCGAAGAGGTGCGCGGCGAATCGCGGCGCTGGTCGCTCGAGGAGATCGAGGCCGGCTATCGCCTGCGTCGGATGTTCCACGACAGCTATGCGAGCAACCGGATGCGCGCGCTCAACCGCGAATTGCAGCGGACGCTGGCCGAAAAGGACGTGCTGATCGAGCAGAAGGACGTCCTGATGAAGGAGGTCAATCACCGTGTGCAGAACAGCCTGCAGATGGTCTCCGCGTTCCTCGCGCTGCAGGCCAAGGCGGCAGGCGACGCGAACGTCACCGCGCATCTTGCCGAGGCGCAGGCACGGCTGTCTGCGGTCGCGCTGGTGCATCGGCGTCTGTACCGCGACGACCAGGTCCAGTCGGTCGACCTCGCGCGCTATCTCGAGGAACTGGCGGGCGACATGAAGGGGACGCTGGGCCAGGAGTGGGGCGCGCAGATGCGGCTCGACCTGGCACCGGTGCTGATGCCGACCGACCGTGCGGTCAATGTCGGGCTGATCCTGACCGAGCTCGTCATCAATGCCAGCAAATATGCTTATGGCGGACAGCCCGGGCCGATCCTGATCGCGCTCGAGCAATATCGCAACCAGATCCGGCTGATCGTCGCGGACAAGGGCGTTGGTCAGACCGGCACGCGCGTCGGGTTCGGCAGCCGGATGATGAACGCGGTGGTCGGACGTCTGTCGGGATCGATCGCGCAGCAGGATAACATGCCCGGGCTGCGCGTGATCATGACCGCCCCGATCGAGGATTGAGGCTCAGCGCGCGGCGGCGGCGCGGCGGTACAGGTCGAAGGTCGCGCGCGCGCCGGTGATCGCCTCGTCGATCCAGACGTCCGATCCGGCATATGTCGCGGCGCGGTCGAGTGCACCAAGCAGTTCGCGCCATTCGCCCGACAGATGCCGCGCGCCGAGATAGGCGGTCGGCAGCCCGTCGGGCACGGTGCGCGCAAGCATGATGCCGCCGAGCCGCGATCCCTCCACGACATAGAGCGCGCCCCAGGCCGCCGCGTCGCCCGCGGGCAGCGTGAAGGGCAGGGGTAGAGGCATCGTCTCGCCCAGCGCCGCGAGGTCGGCGGCGAGGAGGGGCGTGCGGGGGCGGAAGGGGGGCAGGCCCGGGACGGCGGCGAGCGCGTCCTCGGCTGCAGGAAGCGCGCGCGCGTGCGCGTGGAGGAACGCGCGATAGCTGTCGGGCGCGGCGAGGTCGAAGTTGCCATAGGCTGTGTCGACGCGGTCGTGATCGCCGCCGGTCTCGCTGCGCAGCGCGGCGACGATCGAGCGTGGCGGGTCGTTCAGCAGCATCGGCCACCGCCCTTGCCGCCGTAGCGCGCCTGTTCGCGGTCACGGAAGAACGCCGCGGGATCCATCGCCGCATGGCCGGGGTGATTCTCGGCCATGTGCTGCAGATAGGCGGCGTAGGAGGGCTGGCCGACCATCATGAGCGCGGTCTCACGCGCGCGAGCGAGCAGGTGGCGGATGCGCGGCGTCATTCGGCCGGGACCAGCATGGGCGGAACCTCGGTCACGGTCGGGCGATCGACCTTCAGCGCGGCGCGGCAGCTGCGGATGCCGAAGGCGAGAATCGACACGACGACGCCGAGGAACAGCGCGATCAGCGCCGCGTCGATCCGGTCGTTGAAGATGATCCGCTGCATCTCCGCCATCGTCTTGGCGGGCGCGAGGATCTCGCCGCGCGCCGCTGCCTCTGCAAACTTGGACGCATGCGCGAGGAAGCCGACCTTCGGATCGCTCGAGAACAGCTTCAGCAGCCCCGCGGTGATCGTGCACAGGCACAGCCACGCGGCGGGCAGGATCGTCACCCAGGCATAACGCTGGCGCTTCATCCGGAACAGCACGACCGTGGCCAGGATCAGCGCGACCGCGGCGAGCATCTGGTTCGAGATGCCGAACAGCGGCCACAAGGTGTTCACGCCGCCGAGCGGATCGGTGACGCCCTGATAGAGGAAGAAACCCCAGGCCGTGACGCACAGCGCGGTCGCGACGATGCCCGGGCCGATCGCCGAGGCATTGCGGAACGACGGCACCGCGAGCCCGATCAGGTCCTGCAGCATGAAGCGGCCGGCGCGGGTGCCGGCATCAACCGCGGTCAGGATGAACAGCGCCTCGAACAGGATCGCGAAGTGGTACCAGAACGCCTTCATCGCCTGACCACCGATCAGGTTGCTGAAGATCTCCGCCATCGCGACCGCCAGCGTCGGGGCGCCGCCGGTGCGGCTGATGATCGTCGTCTCACCGACGTCGCGCGCGGCCTGCGCCAGCGCCTCTGGCGTGATCGCAAAGCCCATATTGGTGACCGCGGCCGCCGCCGACGCTGCGTCGGTGCCGAGCACCGCGGCGGGGCTGTTCATCGCGAAGTAGATGCCGGGATCGAGGATCGTTGCGCCGACCAGCGCCATGATCGCGACGAAGCTTTCCATCAGCATCGCGCCATAGCCGATGAAGGGTGCATCGGCCTCGCTGGCGATCAGCTTGGGCGTGGTACCGCTGGCGATGAGCGCGTGGAAGCCAGAGACTGCACCACAGGCGATCGTGATGAACAGGAACGGAAACAACCCGCCCGACCAGACCGGACCGCTGCCGTCGATGAACTTGGTAAGTGCGGGCATGCGCAGCGGCGGTGCAACGACCGCAATACCAATCGCCAGCGCGACGATCGCGCCGATCTTGAGGAAGGTCGACAGGTAATCGCGCGGCGCGAGCAGCAGCCAGACCGGCAGCACCGACGCGACCGCGCCATAGCCGACCATAAGTATGCACAGCTGGACCGGGGTAAGCGTGAAGACCGGGCCCCAGAAGGCGGACTCGGCGACCTGGCCGCCATAGACGATCGCGAGCAGCAGCCCGATGACGCCGAGGATCGAGACTTCGCCGATGCGGCCCGGACGGATCCAGCGCGTGTAGATGCCCATCGCGAAGGCGAGCGGGATCGTCGCCGCGACGGTGAACAGCCCCCAGGGGCTGCCCGCGAGCGCGCGCACGACGATCAGCGCGAGCACCGCGAGGATGATGACCATGATCGCAAAGGCGCCGATCAGCGCGATCGTGCCTGCCACCGCACCCATTTCCATGCGGATCAGCTCGCCGAGCGAGCGGCCGTCGCGGCGCATCGAGATGAACAGGATCATGAAGTCCTGCACCGCGCCCGCCAGCACGACGCCGGCGAGGATCCAGAGCGTGCCGGGGAGATAGCCCATCTGCGCCGCGAGCACCGGCCCGACCAGCGGTCCGGCGCCGGCGATCGCCGCGAAATGGTGACCGAACAGGACGTTGCGGTCGGTCGCGACATAATCGAGCCCGTCCGCGCGGCGGATCGCCGGGGTCGGGCGCGTCGCATCGAGCTGCATGACGTTGCGCGCGATATAGCGGGCGTAGAAGCGATAGGCGATCAGGTTGACCGAGACCGATGCGGCGACGATCCACAGCGCGTTGACATGCTCGCCGCGCTGGAACGCGACCACCGCGAGCGCGCACGCCCCGAGCAGGCTCATCGCACCCCAGCCGATCTTTTCGCGTAACGTCATGCGGTTGCTCCCCCGTCCGGTCCGTGTACCAGCCATCGCGGATTTGGCGGGGGAGCGCTAGGGGGGAGCGCTAGGGGGGAGCGCTAGGGGGGAGCGCTAGGGGGGAGCGCT